>NZ_CP072330.1:0-1988281 GCF_018127765.1 Prevotella veroralis
CTTCTTTTTATAAAGTATTGGGTTTGTTGAAGGATCGTTGTACATCTTCATCTGTCTGTAAACTTTCATGTATTTTCGTCCATGCTGAATATCATCAAGCAACTGATCAATAGCCAAACTAAGGTCTTTCTGTTGCTCACAAAGGATATTCAACTTCGACTTACACTTCTCTATATGCTCCTCTGATGCATCTTTACGCTCGGTCTGCTCCTTCATGTGATATATCTTTAATGCAAGGATAGAGAGGCGATCTACCGCCCACGCAGGACTTTCGGTGTTAATAGTAGCATTCGGTAAAGGCGTTACATCAGAGTAGAGTTGACGGAAATAAGAGTCTATCTGTTCAACAAGATCAGTACGATCTTGATTTGAACGGTCTATTCGGTGCTTAAGACTCATACCATCTTCTGGACTGATATGTGGGTCACGGATAAGATCTTCGAAATGCCATTGAACGGTATCAATCCAGCATTTCAAATAGAGACGATTCTCTATCGACTCCCTGTCATAAGGGTTATTAATCGGGGTATCAACGTTATCTGTGACATGATAATCACGAATAGCTTGATTAAAGATCTCGTTACACTGTTCTGTAAATGACATTCGGGTATTACTTTTTAATTATTGTGCAAATATAAAGCAAAATACTTAAAGCACAAAATAAAACAGACGTTTTTAATGCCTATAGGATTTAAAGAAAGGAAAGAAAGATATAAAAGCAATAACAAGAATGTTTTTCGTACAATGCAAAAGATTATTTTCTCATGAGCTACTAATGTGCAGAAAAAGATAGGGTAGGGATGTATAAGAAAACAGAAGAGCCTTACTTACCCATAACAAAAGGCTCTTCTTCCTGTAACGAGAGCCTCCCTTGAATGCGAAAAGGGCGTATTTTCATTTTGAGAAATAAGTAGATACAGGGGACAAAACTACTGGATAAGAGTATAACAAAAAGGATAAACGGAAAGACATAATAACAATATTACTAAGAGATATTTTCATTTTCCTGTCACTCCTATCATGCTTTCATTAGTTATAACTTATTGCTATATAAAGAATTAGCCGAAATGTTAAAACTGACAGCAACTGAAATATAAAAATAATTTGGGTTTTGTAGTAAATCAATGAGGCTTTTGAAAACTATGGAAAACATAAGGAATTTGACTTATTTCATACTAACTCTATTGCAACCATAAGTAATTTAAAGTGAAGAACTATCTCCTCTTAATAACACATTATTATAAATCCAGCACATAATTTATATCAAAGAAAGGCTAAAAATAACTTACCTTATATTATAAGTAATATTTGAATGAAGTGAGATAATCGTTTGAAGTAACGCAAGATAAAGTGATAAATCATTAAAAAACATGCACAAACTATAGGGGGTTGTGCATGTTTGAGTGCTTTTTTACGTCAAAAACTTGCATACATGGAAAATTTATATTTCCTTTGCAGGCGCATTTTAGAATTTAGAAATCAATATTAAACAATTTAAAACTTACAGTTATGTCAGAAATTGAATCAAAAGTAAAGGCTATTATCGTAGATAAACTTGGTGTTGACGAGGCAGAGGTTAAGCCAGAGGCAAGCTTCACAAACGATCTTGGTGCAGACTCTTTGGACACTGTAGAGCTCATCATGGAATTTGAGAAGGAGTTCGGTATCTCTATTCCAGACGATAAGGCTGAGAAGATTGCTACTGTTGGCGATGCAATCGCTTACATTGAGGAAAACGCTAAGTAAGTTTAGCCTATATGTAAAAAGCACCAGGCAAAGCACTTTGTTTTGCTTGGCTTTTTTTTAGGTTACTTGTTTTAACTTATATTTCAACGCATGGAATTAAAGAGAGTAGTTGTAACAGGTCTTGGTGCCGTTACTCCTTTAGGCAATACTCCAGAGGAGACTTGGCAGAATATGCTGGCAGGTAAGAGTGGTGCTGCACCTATTACATATTTCGATACAACGCAGTTCAAGACACAATTTGCATGTGAGGTTAAGAACCTAAACGTCAATGAATACATTGATCGTAAGGAGGCTCGCAAACTTGATCGTTACACTCAATTGGCAATGATCAGTGCTATGCAAGGTGTTAAGGACGCTGCTATCGACTTGGAGAAAGTTGATAAAAACCGCGTTGGCGTTATCTATGGTGTAGGTATTGGTGGTATCAAAACTTTCGAAGATGAGGTTACTTACTATGCACAACACTTAGAGAATGGTCCTAAGTTCAACCCATTCTTCATTCCAAAGATGATCGCTGATATTGCGGCAGGACAGATTTCAATCCACTTCGGATTCCATGGTCCTAACTACACAACGACATCTGCATGTGCTTCTTCTACTAATGCATTAGCCTCAGCATTTAACCAGATTCGTTTAGGAAAGGCTGACATCATTGTTAGTGGTGGTGCAGAAGCTGCCATCTGTGCTTGTGGTGTAGGTGGTTTCAATGCTATGCACGCACTTTCAACACGCAATGATGACCCAGAACATGCATCTCGTCCATTCTCAGCAAGCCGTGATGGCTTCGTAATGGGAGAGGGTGCTGGCTGCTTGATACTCGAGGAGTTAGAGCATGCAAAGGCTCGTGGTGCTAAGATCTATGCAGAGATGGTTGGTGAGGGTGAATCTGCTGATGCTCACCATATCACTGCATCTCACCCAGAGGGACTTGGAGCTAAACTCGTCATGAAGGCAGCTTTAAATGATGCTCACTTGAATCCAGAGGATATAGACTATATCAACGTACATGGTACTTCTACTCATGTTGGTGATATCTCAGAAGCTAAAGCCATCAAGGAGTTGTTTGGTGAAGCTGCTTACAAGCTCAACATCTCTTCTACAAAGAGTATGACAGGTCACTTACTCGGTGCCGCTGGTGCTGTAGAAGCCATGGCTTGCGTATTGTCTGTGCAAAATGATATAGTTCCTCCAACTATCAATCACGAAGAAAATGATAATGATCCAGAGCTGGATTACAACTTAAATTTCACGTTCAACAAAGCTCAGAAACGTGAAGTTCGTGCTGCACTCAGCAACACCTTCGGCTTTGGTGGTCACAACGCTTGTGTCATATTCAAGAAATATGCTGAATAATATAGTTGATAGAATAAAGCTCCCTTTCCGCAAGGAGAAGGAGCTTTATTTGTCTTTGTACCATATCATTGGCTTTATTCCCCACAATATCGATTATTACAAGACAGCTCTTTTGCATAAGAGTATAGCACGTCGTAATGCAAAGGGAAAGCCTGTAAACAATGAACGACTCGAGTTTCTCGGCGATGCAATACTTGATGCTATTGTTGGCGACATTGTTTACGAGCATTTCCCATATAAGCGTGAAGGCTTCCTTACCAATACACGCTCCAAAATAGTACAACGTGATACACTCAACAGATTGGCTAAAGAGATGGGAATCAATCAGTTGATTCTCTCTAATGGGCACTCTTCTTCTCACAATAGTTATATGGGAGGAAATGCATTTGAAGCACTTGTTGGGGCACTTTATCTCGATCATGGCTACAATGCTTGCATGGAGTTTATGAGAAAGCAGATTCTTGGTGAACTCATCAATATAGATAAGGTGGCGTATAAAGAAGTGAACTTTAAGTCAAAGCTCATCGAATGGAGCCAGAAGAATAAGGTCAATATGGAGTTCCGACTCATCGAACATGAGAAGGACAAACAGGGCAGTCCTACTTTCCACTTCCAAGTCTTTATGGAAGAGATTGCATGTGGTGAGGGTCGTGGTTACTCAAAGAAAGAAGGACAGCAAGAGGCTGCTAAACTCACTCTTCAGCGTCTTCGTCGTGAACCACAGTTCATTGAAGAGATCTTTTCAGCTAAGGCTAACCGCACAAAGATGGAAGAAGAACCCGTCTTAAATGTACCTGAAACATCGCAAGACATGAGTTTCATCGTAAGTTCAGATACAGAAAAAGAAAAGCAGGAAACGCCTTTCTATACAGAAGTATTCGATGAGAAAACATCCGCCGCAGATAATAAGAAGACAAAAGAAAATGCTTCTTTCCAACAGGAAGAAGAAGATTCTAAGGCTGATGAATTCGATCTCTCGGGTATCTCTCATTCACAAAAGATGGACAAAGAAAGTATTATTGCGGCAGCTGAATCACAAGCTTTCAAAAAGTAAAGATCATACCTTAATAAAAGAAAAGACGATGATAGTCAATTATCATCGTCTTTTCTTTTATCTTAAAATACCAGCTCTAACACCATTACTAACCTATCAATTACTACCTATTTGCTAGTCTCGAATTAATTATGTACTTTTGCATCAAAGATATAAACGTTTATTAGAACATGGCATTAAAATGTGGTATAGTAGGACTACCAAACGTTGGTAAGTCTACTCTTTTCAACTGTCTAAGCAGTGCCAAAGCACAGGCAGCTAACTTCCCGTTCTGTACTATCGAACCGAATCTCGGTGTAATTAGCGTTCCAGACGAACGCCTCAATAAGTTAGCAGAGATTGTTCACCCAGGAAAAATCGTTCCTGCTACCTGCGAGATTGTTGACATTGCAGGGCTTGTAAAGGGTGCTTCTAAGGGTGAAGGACTCGGTAATAAGTTCCTTGGTAACATCCGCGAATGTGACGCCATCATACATGTTATCCGTTGTTTTGAGGATGATAACGTTGTAAGAGAAGGTGGTATGGCTGTTAATCCAATAGAAGATAAAGAAATTATTGATACTGAGTTGCAGTTAAAAGACCTTGAAACGATAGAGTCACAACTCGCAAAACAACAGAAGATTGCAGCTACTGGCAATAAAGATGCTAAGATCCTTGTATCTGTACTGGAAGCTTATAAGGAAGTACTAGAGCAGGGTAAGAATGCACGTAGCGTTGAGTTCGAAAGCAAAGAAGAGCAACAAGCAGCACACGATCTCTTCCTTTTAACCACTAAGCCAGTCCTTTATGTTTGCAATGTAGACGAGTCTAGCGCAAAGACAGGCAATGAATACAGCAAACAGATTGAGAAGATTGCTGCTGAAGAGGGGGCTGAAGCAATGGTTATAGCTGCTAAGACAGAGGAAGACATCGCTTCTCTCGATAGTTATGAGGATAAGCAAATGTTCCTCGAAGAGCTTGGTTTGGAAGAGAGTGGTGTGAATCGTCTTATCAATAAGGCTTATCATCTCCTCAACTTACAGACTTTCATCACTGCAGGAGAGATGGAGGTGAAAGCTTGGACATTCCATAAAGGATGGAAAGCACCACAATGTGCAGGTGTTATTCACACCGACTTTGAAAAGGGATTCATACGTGCAGAGGTCATCAAATACGAAGATTACCTTAAATATGGCTCTGAGGCTGCTATCAGAGAAGCAGGTAAACTAGGCATAGAAGGTAAGGAGTATGTTGTACAAGATGGTGATATCATGCACTTCCGATTCAATGTATAAGCAATAACTCACATCACTATGAATACGTTACTTTATATTGCTTGGAGACCAGACGAGTATCTCATACATATTGGTTCAGCAGGTATTCGATGGTATGGAATGTGTTGGTTGATTGGTTTAGCACTCGGCTTCTTCATGATGAAGTGGCTTTATAAACGCCATAATTACCCTGATGAGAAGTTTGAACCACTCTTCCTTTACATGTTCATAAGCATTCTTGCAGGTGCAAGATTGGGTCATTGCCTCTTTTATGAGCCCGAATACTTCCTTACTTCATGGGATCATGTCATCGAAATGTTCGTCCCCATCAAGCATTTAGCTAATGGTTCATGGACTTTCTCAGGCTATCAAGGACTCGCATCACACGGTGGTGTCATTGGAATGCTCATTGGTTTATCCCTTTACATACACCGTATGAAGATGCCAACATGGGTTGTTCTCGACTTCTTTGGGATTGTTTCAGGGCTCACGGCAACGTTTATTCGCCTTGGAAACCTTATGAATTCAGAGATAATCGGTAAGGTTACTGATGTACCATGGGCGTTTATTTTCTATAAAGTTGATACTTATCCACGCCATCCGGGGCAACTCTATGAGGCGATAGCATACATTTGTTTCTTCGCAATCATATACTTTATATATAGACGCCACCCTGAGAAAGTGGGTACAGGACTCTTCTTTGGTCTCTGCCTAACGCTTATCTTCACCTTTAGATTCTTCATTGAATACACCAAGGAGGTACAAGAAACATTCGAAGCAGGTCTCCCTATTGATATGGGACAGATACTTAGTATTCCGTTCATTATAATAGGTTTAGGAGCTATCAGGCACTCCTTTAAAGCAAAACCAACTAAAGTATAATACTCTAAAGGCTGTTCTAAATATCAATCTATCGGTTAAATACACCATAGTTGATATTTGGAATAGTCTTTTTTTATGCCTTTTTCTATTATAACAAACACTATTCTATGAAACAAGAAATAATCTTCTTTACAATTAAAAATATTCGAATAGGGTAGAGGAGAACCTTTCTTAATCTATAAATTAATCTATTATTATATTTCTTCTTGCCTATTTTCTTTCTTCTTTTAGTTTATTTATTAGCGTAAGAAGAAGTATTCTTCAATTTAGGTAAGTTCTATCTCGATTACACACAGGCATTAATAGAAAGAAAAGAAGCACATTATTCAAAGGAAACAAATAATTACATCCTTAATAAGCAACAATATAAAGGATAAAAACAAGCTATAGATTGGCTTTAAAAAACAACTTTTTAAGTATCGAGAAACACATAAAATAGATAACTATTAAAACTCTATAAGACTTGAAAATTATACATTATAGACAACACGCTATCGTTTTTTTTTGGTAACTTTGCCTATATCAAAATGGCAAATTAATTATAACTATTTGATAAATAATTGTTTATTAAGAACATACTCGTTGTTCATTCGATTAAAAGTAGATTAAAATAGAAAACTTATAAATAGATTCAATGGATATAATAAAGCGTAATGGCGAATCGGAAAGATATAATAATAACAAGATAGCGATAGCCATTAAGAAGAGTTTTATCAGCACTGGTAAGCCCATAAAGGACGAAGAGATAGCCGCAATGGTGGCTGAGGTTGAGCAGATTATCATTGATAATCCAGACCAAAGAACCGTTGAAGAGATTCAAAACCAAGTGGAGAAGCATCTCATGATGCATGGTCATTATGACGAAGCAAAGAACTTCATCCTCTTTAGATACCAACGCAACGAGCAGAGAAAGGCTATCAATGACATCGCTCGAATGGCTGATGATACCGAATTAACCACTGTTCTTCAAGACGTGGCACGTGAGTATAGAGAGCGTGTATATAGTATGGTGACTCTTCAAGAGAAGTTTGCTAACCTTTGCAAACCGAGTATGTCGCATAAAGAAGCTATAGACACTCTTATCAAAGCTGCCGTAGAATTGACCACTCCTGAAGCTCCTGCATGGGAGATGATATCGGCTCGCATCTTATCATATAGGGCTGAACAGAAGATAAAGAAACAGGAAGATGAAATAGGAATAGATGGTTTCTACAATAAGTTGAAATACATGACTTCCGAAGGTCTATATGGTGAATATATCCTACAGAACTATACTGAAGAGGAAATCAATGAAGCAGCTACCTTTATCAAAGAAGAGCGTAACAAACTATTGAATTATTCGGGTTTGGATCTTCTTCTGAAGCGTTATGTCATCAAGAACTATGCGGGTAAAGCCATAGAGAGAGTACAGGAGATGTATCTCGGTATAGCCCTTCATCTTGCCATGCCAGAGCAGAAAGAGAACCGCCTTATGTGGGTTCATCGCATCTATGACATGCTTAGTAAATTAGAAGTTACTATGGCAACTCCAACACTATCGAACGCTCGCAAGCCTAATCATCAGCTATCAAGTTGCTTCATCGACACCGTTCCTGACAGCCTTGATGGTATTTATCGCAGTTTGGATAACTTCTCACAAGTAAGCAAATTTGGCGGTGGTATGGGTATGTACTTTGGTAAGGTGCGTGCCACGGGAGGTAATATAAGAGGATTCAAAGGCGTTGCTGGTGGTGTAATTCGTTGGATGAGACTTGTTAATGATACGGCAGTTGCGGTAGATCAGTTGGGTATGCGTCAAGGTGCAGTAGCGGTTTATTTGGATGTATGGCATAAGGACTTACCAGAGTTCTTACAACTTCGCACGAATAACGGAGATGATCGCATGAAAGCACATGACATCTTCCCAGCTGTTTGTTATCCTGACCTTTTCTGGAAGATGGCGGATGAGAACTTGGATCAGAATTGGTATCTTTTCTGTCCAAATGAGATTATGCGCATCAAAGGATATTGTCTTGAAGATTGTTACGGAGAGGAGTGGGAACGCAAGTATCTCGATTGTGTCAACGATCAAAGACTCACACGTCGTGTGATAAGTATCAAGGATATCATCCGATTGGTTCTACGTTCTGCGGTCGAGACGGGTACTCCTTTCACATTCAATCGAGATACAGTTAACCGTGCAAACCCTAATCACCACAAGGGCATGATATACTGTTCTAACCTCTGCACGGAGATTGCGCAGAACATGGCACCTATAGAGACTGTATCGAAGACTATAGAAACGAAGGATGGAGAAACGATTGTTGTCACAACCACCAAACCGGGTGAGTTCGTCGTTTGTAATCTTGCCAGTCTTTCTTTAGGACGCCTTCCTTTGGAGGATGAAGAACAGATGAGAGAGAAGGTAGCAACGATAGTTCGCGCATTAGACAATGTGATCAGTCTTAACTTCTATCCCGTTCCTTATGCAGAAATAACTAATCAGAAATATCGCTCAATAGGGCTCGGCATTAGCGGTTATCACCATGCTTTGGCTAAGAGAAGAATAAAGTGGGAGAGTGAAGAACACCTACAATTTATGGACAAAGTGTTCGAAACTATCAATCGTTCGGCGATACTTGCTAGCTCTAATCTAGCCAAAGAAAAGGGCAGTTATCAGTACTTTGAGGGTAGCGACTGGCAAACAGGTCTATACTTTGACAAGCGTGGTTACGATAGTGATGAGTGGAAAGAAGTGCGCAAAACAGTGGCTTTACAGGGTATGCGCAATGCTTATCTATTGGCTGTTGCACCAACCAGTAGCACCAGTATCATTGCAGGAACTACAGCTGGATTAGACCCTATTATGAAGCGATTCTTCTTAGAGGAAAAGAAAGGAAGTATGCTCCCCCGCGTTGCTCCAGAACTATCTGACGAAACTTACTGGATGTATAAGAGTGCATATCTAATCAACCAGAAGTGGAGCATAAAGGCTTCTGGTGTTCGCCAGCGTCATATTGACCAAGCGCAGAGTATGAACCTATATATCACCAACGACTTCACCATGAGACAGGTGCTCGACCTGTACTTATTGGCTTGGAAGAGCGGAGTAAAGACTATTTATTACGTTAGAAGTAAGTCATTAGAGGTGGAGGAATGTGAGAGTTGTGCATCTTAACTTTCCGAAAATAACTTACATTTTATTTGTATCTAACGGATGATTCTCATCATAAAAACAAGCAATTATGTCATCAACAACCATCAGTTGTAACTGTCTAACAATTAATGTGTTATGAAAAGTATAATAGATTGAGAAAAAACGTACCTCCATTTTCGATAAAACGTACCTCCATTTTTAGTAAAACGTACCTCCGTTTTTGGTAAAATGTACCTCCGTTTTTAATGAAAAGTACGTTCGTTTCATCTGAAAGGTATAATCAATCAATGAAAAAGTATTACATATTTTAGGAGTAAGCAAGAGTGAAAAGGAATGAAAGGGAGTGAAGACAAATATATTTATTAATGATAGATAAAGAAAAAAGAAGTATTCATAACTTCTCAAAGCAATGGAAGATAAACTAAAACGAAACACCCTGTTTAACCCTTCAGGGGATGTGGATTTGCGTTTAAGACGCATGATCGGCGGTAATACAACCAATCTGAATGACTTCAACAACATGAAATATTCATGGGTTAGTGATTGGTATCGTCAGGCAATGAATAACTTTTGGATTCCCGAAGAGATTAATCTTTCGCAAGACTTCAAGGATTATCCTCGATTAGATAAAGCCGAACGAACAGCATACGATAAGATTCTTAGTTTCTTGGTATTCCTCGATTCTTTGCAAAGTAATAACTTGCCAACAGTTAGTGAGTATATTACTGCCAACGAAGTAAATCTATGCCTTCATATACAGGCATTTCAGGAGTGCATACACAGTCAGAGTTATAGTTATATGCTTGATACTATCTGCTCTCCAGAGGAAAGAAACGACATTCTATATCAGTGGAAAACGGACGAACACTTGCTGAATCGCAATAAATTCATCGGTGATTGTTACAATGAATTCCATGAGAAGCGCGATAAATTCAGCTTGATGAAGACCTTAATTGCTAACTTCATCCTCGAAGGTATCTACTTCTATAGCGGCTTTATGTTCTTCTATAATCTCAGTAGGAATGGTAAGATGTCGGGGTCTGCTCAAGAGATTCGATACATCAATAGGGACGAAAACACGCATCTCTGGCTCTTCAGAAGCATAATCCTCGAATTAAAGAAGGAGGAACCTGATATGTTCACCGAAGAAAAGGTAAAGGTTTACGAGGATATGATGCGCGAGGGAGTACGTCAAGAGATTGCATGGGGACAATACGTTATTGGAAATGATGTACAGGGTCTAAACTCTCAGATGGTATCAGATTACATTCGTTATCTCGGTAACCTTCGTTGGTCAGGATTGGGCTTTGGTTTCCTCTATCCAGACAATCAGAAAGAACCAGAAAACATGAAGTGGGTGGGGCAATACTCGAACGCTAATATGGTGAAAACCGACTTCTTTGAAGCAAGAAGTACGGCTTATGCAAAGAGTACAGCTCTTATCGACGACCTTTAAAAAGCTATTTTATTTATTCATTACACCTATCATTCGGGCAAGTCAGCTATTCTGATTTGCCCGAATGATTGTATATAAAAGCAATCCCTCGTATCTCATCTTTCTAAAAACACAATCCTCATAAGTAGGAAAAGTTATCCACAAAACTGTTGAAAACTATGTTGAAAACACATTTCATAACCCTTTTATAACCCTGTGGATATCCACATCCCTCAGTAGAGAGCCCCTTCTTAGTGGATATCCACATAGTTATTAACGGCATTTTAGATAAGTTTTACACAAGTTATCAGTGTAAAAAGATATAAACTTATTATCTTTGCACCACTTGTGGAAAGTGTGGATAACTCATAATAAAGGTTGAGTATCAATCAAAAGAAGTACGAATAACTTTTTAATAAGTATCTTTCTCAAGTTGATAAGCAATCTAACAAGAAAAGAGAAGATAAGTTCTGCACCAATCCACAGCCCATCATACTAAATCATTCTTTATCTTTCAATAAAAGAAATAAAGAATATAAATAATATGAATTGAACTTTTAAACTGGTTAAGATGAAACACTTTAAGATTTATATAGTTTGTCTCTTGGCTGTTCTTAGCCTGCGCGTCTCAGCTCAATGCACGTTTCGTAACACAGCATTCAGCAGTGGAGAATATCTAACTTACAATCTCTATTACAATTGGAAGTTTATTTGGGTAAAGGCAGGAACGGCTTCCTGGTACACAGTCTCGTCTAATTATAAAGGTACACCGGCTTATCGTGCATCGTTGACAACGCGTGGCAATGGTAAGCTCGATAATTACTTTGTATTACGTGATACGCTCCTTGCTTATAATTCAAAGCAGATGGTACCATTATACTATCGCAAGGGCGCAAGAGAAGGAAAGCGTTATACGGTGGATGAAGTATTCTATTCTTATCCTAATGGTAAGTGTCATCTTCGCCAGCATCGTGTCAATAGTGAGGGGAAACATAAGTGGATGGAACGCACTTATGATGATTGTTGTTATGACATGATGAGTATTTTCCTTCGTGCCAGGAGTTTTAATCCTGAGAGTTGGAAGAAAGGTGAGGTTGTAAACTTCCCTATTGTAGATGGAAACAGCCGTGATCCTGCACGTATTATATATAATGGTAAGGAAGATATAAAAGCAGATAATGATCATAAGTATCGTTGTTTGAAACTTACTTATTGGGAATATGATGATGGAAAGTGGCGTAACATAGCAAGTTTCTACGTTACAGACGATAAGAATCACATCCCTGTTCGTCTCGATATGCGCTTAAAGTTTGGTTCAGCCAAAGCTTTTCTTACATCGATGAAAGGTATTAATAATCCTGTAATAGCGGAAGTGAAATAAAGAAAGAGGAGTTTCATTAATACATATAAAGAACCTATTTTGTGATTATTGACTAAAGTAAGCGTATATCAAAAGCTACTTTTAGGAAAGATGTATCTATTTTAACCCTTTTTAGTTAACTCATATTAATCCCTATCTTATCGTCTTGATGAGGCAGGGATTTATTTTTTATTAATGTAAGGAGTACTTGTCTAATAATGTTTTATTGTTATCTTTGCAGCCATAAATATGTGATTATATGAGAAATAACAAGTTTCTAATTACGTTAGGACTGCTGGCTATGGCTGTAACTGCGCATGGTCAGACCTCAACGATATCGGGAGTTCTACTCGACTCATTGACCCATGAGGGAGAACCTTACGCTACCGTTCGTGTTTATAAAGGTAAGAAAAGCGATAAACCGGTGGCTATGTCGGTTACAGCTATTGATGGTAAGTTCTCTCAGCAGGTAACAGGACAAGGCAACTTCTTGATCTCTTTCACTGCTATGGGGCGTAAGGAGGTTCTCCGAAAGGTGCAACTTACAGCCACAGGAGGCGTTATCGACTTGGGGCAGTTGCTGGTTCAAGATGATACAAAGCAGTTGAAAGGCGTGGAGGTAGTGGCACAGAAGCCACTTGTTAAGATGGAAACGGATAAGATGTCGTATGATGTTCAGGCTGATAACGACGCTAAGACGAACACAGTACTCGACATGCTGCGTAAGGTTCCGATGGTAACTGTGGATGGACAAGACAATATCTCGGTCAATGGACAGTCTTCTTTCAAGGTTTATGTGGATGGTAAACCGAACGTGATGTTCTCTTCCAATCCCTCACAAATATTCAAGTCAATGCCCGCCTCGGCTGTTAAATCAATAGAGGTAGTGACCAATCCAGGTGCTAAATATGATGCCGAAGGAACAGGCGGAGTGCTGAATATCATCATGAACCGCGTTAATGGCAAGAGTGCCGTTAATATGAATGGATATAACGGAAACCTTGCTATCTCTGCAGGAAACAAAGGTTGGCGGTCGTCAGGATTCCTTAGTGGACAACAGGGAAAGCTGACTTACAGTGCTAACATTATGTATAGTGGGGGAAAGTCGAAAGGTACTGTGACCGAGATGAGCCGTACTGCGAGTGATGGGTCACGTATGGACTATCGTCAAAAGGGCAATACTCACATCCCATTCACCATGGGTAACCTTAGTCTGGGCTATGAGCTTGACTCTATGAGCAATATTGGTGCATCCATCGGGCTTACTTCCTTCGCTATGAAGAACGATGGTCACCCCATGACAACCTTCTCCGGTGGTCCTTACGGAACAGGTTTCTCGTATGGTAACGAGATGACCATGAAGAATAAGAACACCTCCTTTAACGGTAGCATAGACTATCAGCGATTCTTTAATAAGGCTCGCACAAGTAGTTTGACATTGAGTTATCTCTTCTCAACAACGCCTGCCGAGAATACAAACTTACGTGTTTATGATCCCTTACCAGCGGGTGTTACGATTCCATTAAAGGATCTTTATTCAGAGGCGAAGACGCGTGGAACGGAGCATACAGTGCAAGTCGACTATACCACACCGATAGGGAAAGGACAGACCTTAAGCACTGGTTTGAAGTTTATCGCACGTCGCAACTCTTCCGACTCGAAGTTTTATGACATCGTAAGTGGTGCTAATGTCTACAATGCCAACAACAGTGTGAATTATAGGAACACGCAGAGCATCCTTGCCGAATACGCTGAATATGCAGCAACAATGGGTAAGTTCGGTGCTAAGGTGGGGCTTCGTTACGAGCATACATGGGAGAACGTGAAGTTCATAGTAGGTCCTGGTGCTAACTTCAAGAAGCACTATGGCAACTTAGTACCATCTGCCAGCCTCACTTACAACCTATCAGCTGGTATGAATTTAGGCGTCAACTATTCTATGCGAATCAGTCGACCGGGTATCAGTTATCTGAATCCTTACCACGACATAAGCAACCCGACGGCCGATAGCTATGGTAATCCTGACTTGCAAGTAGAGAAGAGTCACAACATAAAAGTAGTCTTCAACTCCTTCACACCGAAGTTTATGATCAACGTAACACTCGGTGAGAACTTTGCCAATAATCAGATAGAACAGTACTCATTCATGCATGGTTCGATACTGAATACCACGTATGGCAACATCGTTAAAAGCCGTTGGACGAACTTCAGTTCGTTTATGAATTACGCCGTTACTAATAAGACTCGTCTGATGCTAACAGCCAATGTTGACTATGGAGATATTCGATCAGAACAACTCAATGCACATAACTATGGATGGCAAGCCACTACATTCCTCGGTGTGCAGCAAACCTTCCCTTGGGATTTGAAATGGAGTATGTTCGTGGGTGGAATGACGAAGAAGTATTCTCTACAAGGCTATAACAGCGGCTTCAATATGTTTAATACAACGCTATCAAAGAGCCTTATTAAGGATAAACTCGATTTGAGTTTGATGTACTTCGTGCCATTCACTGGTAAGATAAAGATAAAGCAGTATAGTCATGGAGCCGACTTTGAGAATCGTATGAACATCTCAATTCCTGCCCAGATGGTATCCTTCACACTTACATGGAACTTCGGTAACACCAAGAAGCAATACCAGAGTCATGAGACAAAGATAACTAACGACTTCCAAGAAAAGAAGAACGACCAGCAGATGAACGGCATGGGAATGGGTGTCGGGATGTAATCTTCCGTGCTTGTTTATCGTTATTAATGTTCCTAATGGGATTAATTAAAATCATAAAGGGCTGTAACATCATTCGTGTTACAGCCCTTTCATTGCCTTAATAGTCTCTCTTTGAATTACTCGATAGTATCTCTTTTATTCGCTTGATAGTATCTCTCTCGTCCACAAGATACTTTGTTAACGGGATTATACACGCTTGTATAACTGATTCTACACGTCTGTATAATTGATTGTACACGTTTGTATAATTGATTGTACAGCCTTGTATAAAAGTCTTCTAAGCCTTTCTAATGGATTGTATGCATAATAGAAAGCCTCTTGATGAGCCTCTTAAAGGAGGGAATAAGTATATGGTAGTTAATTAAAGAATACTATTTGCCATTGGAAGAGGGCGTTTCCTTGATGTGAGAAGAGCCTCTCTTCATATCAACGAAAGGCTTTCTTCAAATTGAAGAAAGCCTCTCTTTGTTTGCTCCCGTTAGGCACTCCTCCCCTTGGGGGAGGCTGGGAGGGGTTTAAGTCAAGCGTCTTTACTCCTTTGTAATCATGTTACGTGAAAGTCTCATGAGGATGGCGAAGATGATACAAGCAGTGATGAAGCCTGCGATGGCGTCGATGAGATAGTGTGCTTGAATATATACTGTTGCACAACAAAGGAGGATGTAGAATGGTGCAAGAACAGCCAAGAGACGATAGTTGCGGTCGTGCCATAAGAGCAACATACACACAGTGCTCACGCCAACATGCGAACTCGGGAACGCAGCTGTTGGTCTTTCGCCTGCCGCCTTAGCGTCTTCAACGAGGTGATAGAATATGCCGTCAGTATAACCAGGGCTTGGTAAGCACTCTTGATGATGGTTGAAATAATCGTGCAAGTTGGGGAATACGCCCGCAGCAGCTTGTTGTAAGCCTATCGCCTTATAATAGAATGTAGGACCAACGACTGGTAGGAAGATGAAGACAACATAATAGATAAAGAACGAAGAGAGAATGACGAAGGCAGCACGATTGAACTCCTTGTAATGCCAACCGAAGTAGTAAACGGCGGTTGCAGCTATCATTGGATAATAAGCAGCGTATCCCATGTCGAATAACTCACTGAAGATGTGCCCCGGAAGAGCCTTTGCAAAGAGTAAAGCAGGCTGACATCCGAAGAGAGATTGCTCCCATGTAGCTGCTAAATGGTCAAGGTTTGGGAGGTGGCGGTTGATTTCGTAAGTATCAGGATACCACCATGCGAGTAATGCCATTTGCACTCCTACACGTGTGAAGCGTGTTAGTCGACAAGGTGCAATGCGATAAACAAGCCACATAACAGCCGTGAGAGCAACGATGCGGATGCGCCCGTAGATCATAGCTTGTGGGTTATTGATACTCGTGTACATGAATAATGTGATGATAAGTGTCAATACCAAGTAGGCCATTACCACCCATTCGTATGCCATAAGACCCTTAACAGGTTTCTTCTCTATCTTAAATAAGTTTGTTATGAATTGTTTCATTGTTTGTTGTTATTGGATTTATTAGCCCCATTAGGCTTATTAGCCCAATAAGACCAATTAGCCTAATAATAATTAGCTAATCTATAGCCAACCCTCTTTCTTATACCAATCAATCGTTTCCTTCACCCCTCTCTTGAGGTCATACTTCGGTTGATAGCCCAGTTCGTCGATAGCTGGTTGGATGTTACAACGCCAGTTTCGCTGTTTAAGAATCTGATACTTATCATTGTTAAGAGCCGATATTTTACCCGTGATATGCCCTATTAGGTCGCCAAAGAAGGTCACAATGCGCAGCAACCAGATAGGTGCAGTAATGCGAATCCACCATGGTTTGCCCAGTTCCTCATGTATCAAGTCGCTGAAAGTGGTGCTTTGATAAACCTTACCATCGCTTAGGAAGTATGCACATCCAGCCTTCCCGTGCTCAAGCGATAGGAAGACAGCCTGCACAACATCCCTTACATAGACGAAGGTGATGTCTTGTTGCTTGTAACCAACAGCAAAGTCGGAGTGCCCCTTGATACTCTTTGCCATCAAGAAGTAATCCTTCTCTCTCGGACCATATACCCCTGTTGGGCGCAGGATAATATAAGGAAAGTTGTCGGGGAGCATAGCTTCGGCCTTTAACTTACTTTGTCCGTATGCCGTGTTAGGCTTTGGTGTGTCCGTAGGTTCAATCTCCTTGTAAGGTTGTTGCTCTCTGATAGCTCCAAAGATACTAAGACTTGAAATGAAGACAAAGCGTTTCAGTGCTGGTTGAGTAGCCTGAAGTGCCTTCACGAGATTGCTTGTTCCATCCGTATTGATGCGGAAGAAGTCTGCTTTATGCAAACACTTCGTCACACCAGCAGCGTGAACAACATAGTCGAAGGCGTGCCCTGCAAGCTGTTCTGTCAATTTATCGACAGAAGAAAAGTCTAGTTCTATGAAATGAATGCGCTCATCTCTTAAATACTCTCTCGATGATGAGCGACGCACGGCAGCCCAGGTTTCATATCCTTGACGTATTGCCTCTTCCACTATAAATGACCCAATGAAGCCCGAAGCACCTGTTATTAATATCTTATTCATCGAAAATATCTTAGCAAACGTTTGCAAAGATACAAACTTTTTCGTTACTTTGTCGAATATATAAACATACTAATTCCATTATTTATGACGAAAGATAAGAAAGGTGGAAAGCGATTAACTAAGAAGCAACTAGCCGAACAGTTGACTTCTTTCTTTCAGTCGCAACCTAACGAAACATATAGTTTTAAAGAGATATTCCGTGCTTTGAAGTTAAAGACACATCCGGCTAAGATGTTAGCAATTGATGTGATGGAAGAGATGGCATGGGACGACTTTCTTGCAAAGGTAGGCGACAGTGCCTATACTCTCAATACAAAGGGACAGGTGCAAGAAGGTACTTTCATTCGCAAAGCTAATGGAAAGAATACCTTTCAACCAGACGATGGTGGCACTCCAGTCTTCGTCTCAGAACGTAACTCGATGGCTGCTTTAAATGGCGATCATGTCAAAGTGCAGTACATGGCAAGACGCCAGAATCATATTAAAGAGGCGATGGTCATTGAGATATTGCAGCGCAAGAAAGATACCTTCGTAGGCAAGTTAAGAGTGGAGAAGGACATTGCTTTCCTTGTAACTCAGGAGAATCTCTTTATCCATGACATACTAATTCCTAAGAAGAAGTTGCGTGGTGGAACTACAGGTGACCGTGCTTTGGTGAAGATAACACAATGGCCTGACGCAAACCACAAGAACCTTATGGGCGAGGTAGTCGATGTCTTGGGTGCAGCTGGTGATAATGACGTTGAGATGAACACCATTCTTGCACAATACGGATTGCCTTATAAGTATCCTAAACGCGTCGAGGATGCTGCCGAAAAGATAAGTGCTGAGATTACAGAGCAGGACTTTAAGGAGCGAGAAGACTTCCGTGACGTGTGGACTTGTACGATAGATCCAAAGGATGCAAAGGACTTTGACGATGCTCTCTCTATACGAAGACTAGAGAAGGAAGGGCTTTGGGAAGTTGGTGTACATATAGCAGATGTATCGCATTATGTCAAAGAAGGCGACATAATAGACCGTGAGGCACAGCAGAGAGCGACCTCAGTTTACCTTGTGGATCGCACTATTCCAATGCTTCCAGAGCGTCTTTGTAATTTCATTTGTTCGTTGCGTCCTAATGAGGAGAAGCTCGCTTTCAGTTGTATCTTCAATCTTGATGATGACGCAAATGTAAAGGCTTACCGCATTGTACATACTGTTATCAAGTCGAATAGGCGTTACGCTTATGAAGAGGCACAGCAGTTACTGGAAGACAATGGTGTTGTTGATGGTACAGGAGAGCCTGCTCCAAAGCCTGGGAAGGATGGTTATAAGGGCGAATATGCCGAAGAGATCATTACATTAGACCGCTTGGCAAAACTTCTTCGAGCACGTCGTTTCAAGGGCGGAAGTGTTAAGTTCGATTCAGAAGAGCTCCATTTCGATGTAGATAACACTGGTAAGCCGCTCCGTTGTTACTTCAAACGATCGAAAGATGCCAACAAGTTGATAGAAGAATTTATGCTCCTTGCTAATAAAACAGTAGCGGAAAGCATTGGAAAGACCATTAAAGGCAAGAAAGCAAAGACTCTCCCTTATCGAGTTCACGATAATCCAGACCCTCAGAAGTTTGAGAATCTACGTGAATTCAGTGCTAAGTTCGGTTATAAACTTAAGTCTTCGAGTACGAAGGGGGCTACAGCTCGTGCGTTGAACAAGCTCATGGATGAGGTACAAGGTACTCGCGAAGAGAAGGTGATACAAACGATTGCTTTGCGATCGATGATGAAAGCGAAGTATACAACGCATAACATAGGGCACTTCGGATTAGCTTTTGATTACTACACACACTTTACTTCGCCTATTCGCCGCTATCCCGACACCATGGTGCATCGCTTGATAACACGTTACCAGAATGGTGGTCGTTCTGCAAACAAGGATCACTATGAGGAGTTGTGTGAGCATTGTTCGGATATGGAGTTGGTTGCGCAGAATGCAGAACGCGACTCCATCAAGTATAAGATGGTTGAGTTTATGGGCGAACACATCGGTGAGTGTTACGATGCACATATATCAGGTATCCAGAGCTTCGGTATCTATGTAGAGATAGATGAGAACCATTGCGAGGGTATGATACCAATGCGTGACCTTGATGATGACTACTACGACTTCGATGAAAAGAACTATTGTCTAGTGGGGCGACGCCGTCATCACGTGTATCAACTGGGTGATCCTATCCGCATAAAGGTGGCTAAAGCGAACTTAGAACGCAAACAGCTCGACTTCACACTAGATGATGGTCGACCCGTGAAAGCGCCCCAACAACCTGTAAAAGAGCAACCAAAAGATAAGAAGAAGAAGGAGAGAAGGAGGAGAAAGTGAGCCTTTCTCTAATTCAAAATTATGATTAGGTAGAGTTGACGAGTACACGAGTTAACGAGTAGACAAGTTGTTAGATAGAGTTGACGAGTATGCGAGTTAACGGGTAGACAAGTTGTTAGATAGAGTTGACAAGGGGACAGGTTGACGAGTAGACAAGTTGTTAGTTCTGTTGGATGTGACACCATAAAGTAGGGACAGACGCCCTCGTCTGTCCGCCAAACGGATGGTTTCTTGTTAATAAATTAGGGTATAATGGCGGACAGACGAGGGCGTCTGTCCCTACTTTGTGGCATCTCTTGGACGAGAAAACACCTATCCTAACTGGCTCCCGTTAGGCACTCCTCCCCTTAGGGGAGGCTGGGGGTAGTTTCCAGACGAGGGCGTCTGTCCCTACAGCGTGGGGTTACTTTCAATTTAATGAGAGCTTAACAATGGTAAGCACAATGATGAATTTTGAATTATGAATTATGAGTTAAGACAGAAAAATGATTCTATTTTATGTGTAACAAACGACTATTTCTACTCTTACTCGGCGTTTTCTTTGTTCTAATAGCGCATGCGCAAGAGCAGAGATACACCCGTTTAAAGGGGTATTATCGTGTTTATCAGGCGACAAATAGCATGCTCTCTTATTTTGTAGATGGCATGATGGAGTTTTATATACCCATATCTGACTCCATAGCAGGCAACTCTGACAATAAAAAGAAGTCCCCTTTTATTGATCGAAAGTTCCTTGGTGAACGTCGTCGAAAGGCTCCGAAAGCCAATGGCGACGATACCTTCGTGCGGATGTCACTGCCAAATTTAGAGCGACAAGCGCTTATTGAGAGTATAAATAGCGAAGAGTATTCAACGAGGAACAATGGAGATGTATATCGATGGGCGGATAAGTGCGGTAAAATAACGCATGACAAACAGAAGATAAAAGGGCAGACTGAATTGCTGACAACTATCGAGATGG
Organism: Prevotella veroralis; assembly: GCF_018127765.1. Classification (NCBI taxonomy): domain Bacteria; kingdom Pseudomonadati; phylum Bacteroidota; class Bacteroidia; order Bacteroidales; family Prevotellaceae; genus Prevotella; species Prevotella veroralis. The sequence continues at coordinate 20,849 of NZ_CP072330.1, forward strand.
ATGAGTTAGTGGGGCAACCTAACCATGAAATAGATATGAGTCAGTTGCGTATGTATGGTATCGTGGCTCGTATGACACAATTTGATGAGAGCGAAACTTACCTTTCTAATTATGCTCTTAACGCCTTCCAAAAGCATCAAACCTTCTTTGCTCGTTATCGAGGAGAGGATGTTGACGATCGTATTGATGTATGGAGTGAATTCTATGTATCGGATAGAATGACGATAACAGAGGCTGAACTCAAACAGATAAAGAAGGAGAAAAACCATGTATGGACGTTCTCTATCCCCGCTTCTGTCCCTCCTTTAGATAAGGAAGTAGTTGCTGCTTGGGAAAAGATGATAGAATACTAAGGCACCAGACTACCAATAATTGAAATGTAAAATGAGGAAAATTCTTTATTTATTCATGCTTCCCTTGCTTATTATCAGTTGTTCGCAAGGAGTAAAAAAACGTAGTTTTCCAAAGGAGAAGTTCACCATTGACCTCTTACTTCCTACTTCCCCCGTGAAGAATCAAGGCTCTAGTTCACTTTGTTGGGTCTATGCTATGCTTGCAACGATTGAGTCAGAGCATATCATACAAGGTGATTCTGTCAACCTAAGTGCCGATTATGTGGCTCGAATGTACCTATATGAGCAGGTTAGAAGACGCCAATTTCTACCGAAGAGAGTGGCTCGTTTAGAGCGACCCATCACCACTCGCGGTATGAGTACAATGACACTTGACCTCATCAAAACCTATGGTTTACAGCATTATGATGCCTATCATAGTGAGCCAGATATGGACTATAATGTCCTTTGTCGGCGTCTTGATCGTTCGAAGAAGGTTGATGAACTCTTGGATAAGAGCATCGGAACTTTGCCTAAACAGGTCTTTATGTTTGGTGTGCGATACACTCCTTACGAGTTTGCACGCAGCGTTTGTATGCCAGATGAGTACACAGCGGTAACGAGTTTCCTACATCATCCATTACATGAGAGCTTCCCTTTAGAAGTTCCAGATAATTATTTCCACGATACTTTCCTAAATATTCCAGCAAAAGACATTATCCCCTGCATTGTAAATAGCCTAAAGAAAGGGCATCCCGTGTGCTGGGAAGGTGACGTCTCAGAGCCCTTCTTCTCCTTTGAACATGGATATGCAGTGTTGGATGATGAGGCTCGGCAATGGACAGAAAAGGACAGACAGAAAGCGTTTGAGCACTTTCAAACAACTGACGACCATTGTATGGAGATCGTTGGAATAGCCCATGACCAGCATGGTAAACGCTTCTTTCTTTGCAAAAATAGCTGGGGGACGGACAATCCTTACCATGGTTTCATGTTCTTGAGTGAGCCTTATGTCTATATGAAGACCATTGCCTTAGTGGGAACTAACCTGTAGTTATCTACTGCGAAAAGCCTCTTTATCATGGAGAAAACTTTTCCTTGAGATTAAAAATAGATTAAAAAGCAGAATAAAATAGTTTAATAATAGAATAAAAACAGACTAAAAATAAAAACAAACGACGCTTATCAGTATTATTGATGAGCGTCGTTTGTTAGATAGATGAGGCTTATTACTTAGTAAAGAGTTGCTTTGCAAACTCCCAGATAACGATTCCTGCGGTCACACTAACATTCAGAGAATGCTTCGTTCCGAACTGTGGTATCTCCAAGCAAGCATCACTCATGTCAACAACAGATTGTTTTACGCCCTTCACCTCATTGCCCATGATGATGGCATAATGGCTGTTGTTTGTAGTCGATTCAGCATTGAGATCGAGCGTATGGAGCTTTGTTGAATGTTCAACCTGTTCTACGCTATAAACGAAAACACCCTTCTTATGCAAATCTTCAACGGCATCTTCTGTCCGTTCAAAGTATTTCCAATCAACCGAATCTTCGCCTCCTAAAGCCGTCTTATGTATCTCGGCATTAGGAGGAGTAGCCGTTATACCACATAGATAGATGGCTTCTATACGAAAAGCATCGGCTGAACGGAATACACTTCCTACATTATATAATGACCGCACATCGTCCAGAACGACGATGAGAGGCAACTTCTCGGCTTCTTTAAACTCCTCAATGGAGAGCCGACTCATCTCTATTGTACGTAACTTGCGCATTTATTTCATACTAAAAGCAACTGCATAGGCTTTGATCTTAGTAACCATTGACAGCAAACCATTGCTTCTTGTAGGTGAAAGATGCTGTCTCAAGCCTATCTTATCAATGAAGTATAGGTCGGAATCTATAATCTCTTGTGCGGTATGATGACTTAGAACGCGAATCAAAAGAGCGATAATACCTTTCGTGATAAGCGCATCTGAATCAGCTGTAAACACCAGTTTGCCATCGACATTATCGCATTGGAGCCATACACGACTTTGACATCCGTCTATGAGATTCTGCTCGTTTTTATACTGTTCAGCCAATGGCTCAAGGTCATTACCTAAGTCGATCAACATCTGATACTTGTCCATCCAATCGGAGAAGTCGCTGAACTCTTCTATTACTGCATCTTGCGCTTCGTTTATTGTCATAGTTTCTTTTATTTAAAGGAGTGGTAGGAGTGAAGGAGAGAAAGGGAGTTAAGACAAGTGTAAAGCGGCTTGATGTGTTTCAATCTACTATACCAAGAATCGGTATTGTAGCCTTATATATCCTTAACCTACCATCAAGAACATTTGTCTTAACGCCCTTTCATTCCTTAATTCTTGGCACTCTTGATTAGTTTAAACAGCTTATCATTCGGTCTAACCTTATCTGGAACGGGGATAGAAACACGCCATCCTTGCTCTGCAACATCCACTGGTTTGAGGTCATAACGTATCTCTTCAGCATTGAGGAACATAGCTCCAGTGGTGTTACCAGTGATGAGTAGCTTGTCACCCTTTGCGAAGGTGTTGGCTTCAACGGCTATTTCTGCAACGCCAAGACGCGAGAAGTACTTCATCACCTTACCGATGAGAACCTTCTTTTCAGTAGCCTTGTTACCATATTCCTTAGTCCATTCTCCCATCTTCTGACCCTGATAGTAGCCATCCCAGAAACCGCGGTTGAAGACTGTAGATAAGCGTTCATCCCACTTGTCTTTCTTCTCTTCTGTGAAGGTTCCATCCAATACGCTCTGTATTGCCTCTCGATAACAAGTGACCACAGTGTGTACATATTCGGGTCCTCGAGCACGACCTTCTATCTTGAAGACACGTACTCCGGAGTCCATCATCCTATCGATGAATCGAATGGTTTTAAGGTCTTTTGGACTCATTATATACTTATTGTCTATCTCCAACTGATTGCCAGTTTCGTTATCAGTTACCGTATAACTACGACGGCAAATCTGCACACATTCACCACGATTAGCCGATCGATTGGCATCGTGAAGACTCATGTAACACTTGCCAGAGATAGCCATGCAGAAGGCTCCATGACAGAACATCTCTATGCGAATAGGCTGTCCTTTAGGACCACAGATGTTCTGTTTTATAATCTGTTCGTGTATCTCCTTTACCTGATCCATGTTCAGTTCGCGTGCTAAAACGGCTACATCTGCAAACTGCGCATAGAACTTTAAGGCATCAATATTTGATATATTCAATTGGGTGGAGAGGTGGACTTCAACGCCAACTTGCCTACAGTACATCATTACAGCTACATCGCTTGCTATGATGGCAGTGATATTTGCATCCTTAGCAGCGTCTATAATCTCGTGCATCGTTGTAATGTCTTCACCATAGATAACTGTGTTTACCGTTAGATAAGTCTTGATGTTCTGTGCGTTGCAAGTCTCTGCTATCTCCTTAAGGTCGTCTATTGTGAAGTGATTAGCAGAGTGGGAACGCATGTTCAACTTACCTATTCCGAAGTAAACAGAGTTTGCTCCAGCATGTATAGCAGCCGCTAATGACTCACGAGAGCCAACGGGCGCCATTATTTCAAAGTCGTTTATATTCTTATCCATTATGTTTATTATCTTGAACTGGGTGCTATCAGTGAGGCGAAAGCCTGTTTTCTATTATGTTATAACTCTATTCGTTGTTATGTTGATACTGATGAGCTGCTCATTAAAAAATAGTTCCTTTTGCTGAAAAGGATTGCTTTGCAAAGGTACAGAAAATATCCGATAAAGGGCGTAAAGGACTTTGTAAGTTTTGCAAAAAGCCTATCTTCGCCGGTGCTAAAGGTCAAATAGTCAGGTACCTTTTCGACTATCTGCGATCTTTTTAGTATCTTTGCAAGTTGTTTTTTATCGATAAGAAAGGAATGAAGAAACTATATATTGAGACGTACGGATGCCAGATGAACGTGGCAGACTCTGAAGTGGTTGCCTCTGTAATGAAGATGGCTGGATACGATGTATGCGATAATGAGGATGAAGCAGATGCTATCTTCTTGAATACATGCTCGGTTCGTGAGAATGCAGAAAACAAGATTTATCATCGCTTGGACACCTTACATGCAGAGCAGAAGAAGGGTCGCAAGCTCATTCTGGGTGTATTGGGATGTATGGCAGAACGCGTTAGGGACGATCTTATTCAGAACCATTTTGCTAACTTAGTATGCGGTCCTGACTCTTATCTAAACCTCCCCGACATGATCGCGCAATGCGAGAATGGGAACAACGCATTAGATATCGAGCTATCAACAACAGAGACTTATCGAGACGTAATACCGCAACGCTTCGGTGGAAACCGTGTATCGGGATTTGTCAGCATCATGCGTGGTTGCAACAATTTCTGCCACTATTGTATCGTTCCATTCACGCGTGGTAGAGAGCGTTCTCGTGATGTGGATAGTATCTTGAAGGAGGTTAAGGACTTGCATGATAAGGGCTTTAAGGAGGTGACGCTATTGGGTCAGAACGTTAATTCCTATGGTCTTTTGCCAAACGGGAAACGTCCAGAAAATGGCACGTCATTCGCTGAACTCTTGCGTAAAGTGGCTCAAAGTGTGCCAGACATGCGCGTTCGCTTCACCACTTCTAACCCAGAGGATATGACCGAAGACATTATCAAGGCGGTAGCGTCGGAACCGAACCTTTGCAATCATATACACTTCCCCGCACAGAGTGGAAGCAATGAGGTTCTAAGGTTAATGAACCGTAAGTATACTCGTGAAGACTATTTAAGAAAGGTGGACACGATACGTCGTCTCATTCCTGATTGTGGGTTAACAACAGACATATTCATCGGTTATCACAATGAAACAGAGGCTGATTATCAAGAGACCTTGTCGTTAATGCGTGAGGTTGGATTCGATTCCGCCTTTATGTTTAAATACTCTGAACGCCCGGGAACATACGCTGCTAAGCACCTTCCCGACAATGTTTCAGAGGATGAGAAGATTCGTCGTTTGAATGAATTGATACGCCTTCAGACTGAAATCTCAGCCGAACAGAATAAGAAAGATGAGGGGAAAGAGTTTGAAATCCTCATCGAACGCTTTGGAAAACGAAGTCGTGAGCAACTTATGGGACGCACTCCTCAAAACAAAGCAGTCGTTATTGCACGTGGTAATCATCACATCGGTGAGTTCGTTCGAGTACGTATAACAGGTTCAACCAGTGCCACCTTATTTGGTGAAGAGGTGTAAACAAAACTAATATATATGTACAAAACCACAGAAATAGTTTGTTGTTTTGCTTTTAATAACTATATTTGCAAAGGATAAATTATGGGTGCGGTCTTTATCTTACAGGGTATATCTATTTATATCTACGGCTTTGATCATAATCCCCCACATATCCATGTAAAGAGTGGTGATGGTGAGTTTACGATCACAATAAGGGATAGGTTGATAGAAGGAAAGACTAGTTCTCGTGTCATTAAACTTATCAATACTTTCATTGACGAGCATGAGGAAGAATTGATGTTGATATGGGATAAGGCTCAAAGAGGTGAGAAGATAAACAAGATAAATCGATAAGAAGGATGATACTAAATATAACAAATGTTGAATACTTAGGGGATTACAGCCTTCTATGTCTATTCAACAACGGTAAGAAGAAACGTGTGGATCTAACTCCATTGTTAAGTTATCCCGCCTTTGAAGAGCTGAAGGACAAGAGCAAATTCATTCAGTTTGGACTTGATGGTACAATCTTTTGGGCTAATGGTGCTGATGTTTCACCTGAATATCTGTTTGATCATGGTGTTGATGAAGCATAAACTATGAGCTTATGAGAGAGTTTCTACACGTATTACGGAGGTTTGTTCCACCTTATAAGAAGTATCTTTTCTTGTCGATAATATTCAACGTCTTATCGGCAATACTCAATATCTTTTCCTTTGCAACACTGATTCCTTTGCTCCAAATATTGTTTAAGGTGGATGCAGGAACAGGTGCAACGCATTACATGTCATGGGATGCTGGGTCATTAAAGGAGGTCATGTCCAATAATGCCGATTACTATACACAGATCTTTATAACCAGTGTCGGACCAACGACAACATTGCTAATTATAGGTCTGATACTCGCTTTCATGACCTTCTTAAAGACGGGTGCTTACTTCTTATCATCGGCTTCTATCATTCCAATTCGTACAGGAGTTGTACGTGACATACGTAATCAACTCTATCAGAAAATAACCTCTCTTTCACTTGGCTTCTTTAGTGAGGAACGTAAGGGAGACATAATCGCAAGGATGAGTGGAGACGTGCAGGAGATAGACAACTCCATCATGTCTTCTATCGACATGTTGTTTAAGAACCCTGTTCTTATCGTCATTTACTTTACCACCTTATTAATAATATCCTGGCAATTAACGCTCTTCACCCTTGTTTTCGTTCCTATCTTCGGATGGTTCATGGGCTTTGTTGGACGTAAACTAAAGCAGAATAGCATTACAGCACAGGGTCTTTGGAGTGATACCATGAGCCAGGTTGAAGAGACGCTGGGCGGTTTAAGGGTCATCAAAGCCTTTTGTGCCGAAGCACTTATGAATGAACGCTTCAACAAAGTGAATACTTCTTACCGCAACGACATCATGCGTGTGAACATTCGTCAGCAGCTGGCACACCCGATGAGTGAGTTCTTAGGAACGGTGATGATTGTTGTTGTACTCTGGTTTGGTGGTACTTTGGTACTCGGGCAGTACCCAATTATCAGCGGACCAACCTTTATTTACTATCTTGTCATCCTTTATAGCATCCTTAATCCACTAAAGGAATTCTCCCGTGCAGGCTATAATATCCCTAAAGGACTTGCTTCCATGGAACGTGTGGATAAGATTCTTAAAGCGGAGGTAGACATCAAGGACAGTGAAAAACCTGTCCATCTCAAATCATTCGAGCATGAGATTGAGTTCCGACATGTTAGCTTTGCTTATACAGATGAGAAGGATAAAGACGGCAATCCAGTCTTACATTGGGTATTGAAGGACATTAACTTGGTGATTCCAAAGGGTAAGACCATAGCTTTGGTGGGGCAGAGTGGTAGCGGAAAGTCCACTCTCTTAGACCTTATACCACGTTATTACGATGTTCAGAAAGGTGAGATTCTCATTGACGGAATCAACGTGAAGGATTTAGGAGTGCATGACTTACGCCAGTTGATAGGTAATGTAAACCAAGAGGCAATCCTCTTCAACGATAGTTTTAAGAACAACATCTCCTTCGGAGTGACTGCTTCTGATGAGGCAATAGAGGACGCTGCGAAGATAGCTAACGCCCATGACTTCATTATGCATAGTGAGAAAGGTTACGATACAAACATCGGTGATCGTGGAGGAAGGCTCTCGGGGGGTCAGCGCCAACGTGTGAGTATAGCGCGCGCCATCCTCAAGAATCCTCCAATTCTTATCCTCGATGAGGCTACATCGGCGTTGGATACAGAGAGCGAACGCCTTGTTCAAGATGCTCTCTATAAGTTGATGCGAACGAGAACGACCATTGCTGTGGCGCACCGACTATCTACTATCAAGAATTCAGATGAGATATGTGTGATGCACGAGGGCGAGATTGTAGAGCGAGGAACGCATGACGAACTGATGGAGATGAATGGTTATTATAAGAAGTTGCACGATATGCAGGAGATATAAAAAGCCCCCTCTCCAAGGCTTATTGTCGAATGGATGGGGGAGTGAATAGCATTATTTACAAATGAAGGGGGCGTTTCTTTGATGTGAGAAGGGCGTCTCCTTGCTATGAAGAGAGGCTTTCCTTCAATGGAGGAAAGCCTCTCTTTCTTTTTAGCCTCTTGATTGCTACTAACGAAGATATGTGTTTTTAAAAAAGACCTAACATGAGTTGCAAGTAAAAGAAATAATATCTATATTTACAAACGATGCCAATATCTAAAATAGATAACTAATCTTTATATACATTTAAACAGCTTGGCTTATGAGAAAGATAATTCTTTTAATGCTTGTACTATTGGCTACTTGCGTAAGTGTTAGTCGTGCTCAAACGAGTAAGTTTAACGTGACTTTCGCCACTGATTTGGGTTTGGGTGGTAAGTCATATAAGATCGTTACCCCTCATATCTCTGCCACTTATGATATTACAAAGAGGCTTTCTGCGGGCTTGAGAGTCGAAGAAGCCGTTACTTTAATGAAGTCTCAAGGGATTAAGACACACGATTTACTCACCACCTTTGGTGGGCAAGTTGGGTATGATATAGGTAAGATTTCTATCGCATCTGGTGACGTCCTTAGTCTGCTCGTACAGCCTCGAGTAAGCGTAGGGCATACCATTGGTGGTGGACATAACCGCGGCTACATGTATTATCAAGGTGGAATTTACGTTAGGAAAAGTAGCGGTAGCATTCGTTCAGAGCTTGGTTTAGGCGTTAGATACAATGACTATCGCAGCGACCTAAACAAAGATAAGGCAGTGTTCTATGTCTCTTACGGATTCGTTCTGAAGTAAGCTCGATTTAAAGTAAGTAAACCTTAGGGGTGACATGACTTCCTGTAAGGGAATTTGTCACCCCTATGTGCTATGGAAACTCATTCTAATAGCGATGTTCGTAAATAATGTGTTTTTCTTTGAAAAACATTTTGTTTTCTCGATATTATTTCGCACTTTTGCCCTTAGATATACTAACGTAAACAGAAAGAGTAACTAAAAACCATGTTAGATAAGGAGAACAAGCGCCGCACGGTGGTCTTACTTCTAATGGTATTATCCGTGTTGAACGTCTTTGCGCAACTGTCAAGTCGAGGAAAGAATACGCCTACTTCGACAACTGACCGCTTATCCTCTGGCTCGGAATATAAGCTTATCTTTAGTGATGAGTTTAATCAGCCAGATGGCACGCTACCTGATACAGGCGTGTGGAAAAGCTGTAGAAGACGTCCAAAAGTTACGTGGGCACGGTTCTTGAGCAACTCTCCAGAGGTGGCATTTATCAAAGATGGTAAGTTAATCTTGCGTGCCATCCCTAATTCTAACAAGTCTTCTACGGGCGAAGAGATGCTAACGGGCGGTATAGAAACAAGCCACAGCTTTGCTTTCCGATATGGTCGTGTGGAGTGCCGAGCACGTGTTAATCCCTTTGATGGCAACTTCCCAGCTATATGGATGATGCCTCGAACGACATTGCCATGGCCTCAAGGCGGTGAAATAGACATCTTTGAGCAGATCGACCAAGAGCAGATAGCATATAGCACAGTACACTCTGCGTGGACAAGAAGCCATGGGAACTTACCCCACTCAGGGAATATTGAATTAGACATGAGCCTTTTCCACACCTATGCAGTAGAGTGGGAGCCTGGTATCTTAACCTTCTTTGCTGACGGGAAACAGGTGTATCAATACAAGAAAGAGCCAGATAATCCAGAACAATGGCCTTTTGACAAGTCCGATTTCTATCTGATTCTTAACCAATCAGTGGGTGACGGTTCTTGGGCAAAGCCCGTTGATACTACTCATACGTACCAAATAGAGATAGATTGGATACGTGTCTACCAAAAGAGATAATACTAACATAAACAAAAGGAAATAATCTATGGAAGAACAAATCGAAGTCAAAGAAGTTGATAACGTGGTCGTTCACTTCTCCGGGGATTCGGGGGATGGAATGCAGTTAGCCGGTAACATCTTCACAACGATATCCGCAACTGTGGGTAATGGAGTGTCTACGTTCCCTGATTATCCAGCTGATATCCGTGCCCCGCAAGGCTCGCTAACGGGTGTGAGTGGCTTTCAGGTGCATGTTGGAGCAGGCAAGGTATATACACCGGGAGACCGTTGTGATGTGCTTGTAGCCATGAATGCAGCAGCACTGAAGATGCAGTACAGGCATTGCAAACCGAATGGAACCATCATTATTGACACCGATTCCTTTGGTGCGAAAGACCTCCAAAAGGCAGAGTTCCGCAGTGATGACTATTTAGGTGAGATGGGTATCGACCCCGATAGGGTGGTTGCTTGCCCTATAACAAAGATGGTGAAGGGGTGTCTGGCTGATACGGGCATGGACAATAAGTCTATGTTAAAGTGCCGCAACATGTTTGCTTTGGGACTTGTCTGCTGGCTTTTCAATCGTGATTTGAGCTTAGTAGATAACTTCCTTGAGGCTAAGTTCAAGAAGAAACCAGCTGTTGCTGAAGCCAATAAACGTGTTGTAAGAGCGGGATATGACTATGGTCACAACGTACATGCGTCCGTTCCGAACACTTACCGCATAGAGTCTAAGGTGAAGGAAGCTGGTCGCTATATGGATATCACGGGTAACAAGGCGACTGCCTACGGCTTGATGGCAGCAGCAGAGAAGGCTGGCTTGCGTTTGTTCTTGGGTTCTTACCCTATCACTCCAGCAACAGATATCCTTCACGAATTGGCTAAACACAAGTCAATGGGCGTCACAACGGTGCAATGCGAAGACGAGATTGCAGGTTGCGCATCGGCTATCGGTGCTGCTTTTGCTGGTGCTTTAGCTGCTACATCAACCTCTGGTCCGGGTATCTGTCTAAAGAGTGAGGCTATGAATCTAGCCCTTATTGATGAGCTTCCATTGGTGATTATCGACGTACAGCGTGGTGGTCCGTCTACCGGTTTACCAACTAAGAGTGAGCAGACCGACCTCTTGCAGGTGCTTTATGGGCGTAACGGTGAAAGCCCAATGCCTGTTATTGCAGCCACAAGTCCCACTGATTGCTTCGATGCAGCGTATCACGCATGTAAGATTGCATTGGAACACATGACGCCAGTAGTGCTCTTGACCGATGCATTCATTGCTAACGGCTCTTCTGCGTGGAAGTTACCTGACATCGAAGAGTTGCCCGAAATTCATCCACATTATGCTACAGAGGAACAGAAGTATAAGTACACTCCTTACAAGCGTGACCCAGAGACGCTCGCACGTTACTGGGCTATCCCTGGCACGGAGGGCTACACACACATCCTAGGAGGATTGGAGAAGGATGGAGAAACGGGTAGTATCTCAACCGATCCAGAGAATCATGACAAGATGGATAGGCTTCGTTGGGATAAAGTGGCACGTATTCCTGTACCCGACCTACAGGTGCTTGGTGATGAGAAAGACGCCGATTTGCTCATAGTAGGCTTTGGTAGTAGCTACGGTCACTTGTATTCTGCAATGGAAGAGTTGCGTCGTAAGGGTAATAAGGTAGCCTTGGCACAATTCAAGTACATCAACCCTCTGCCAAAGAATACGGCAGAGGTACTGGGAAGATACAAGAAGGTGGTGGTTGCCGAGCAGAACCTTGGTCAGTTAGCAGCCCTTCTACGTATTCGTATCAACCATTTCGCTCCTTATCAGTATAACCAAGTAAAGGGACAGCCTTTCGTTGTTACGGAACTAGTCGCAACGTTTGAGAAACTCCTTAAGGCTCCATTACCAAAGGAAGAGAGTGGCACGTTCTATACAAAGATATTGCAGTAAGACTCCTAAACATAACTTCTTTAAATTCTAAACAGATTATGAATCAATATACAGCACAAGACTTTAAGAAGGGACAACCACGCTGGTGCCCCGGATGTGGCGACCACTTCTTCCTTGCCAGCTTGCAGAAAGCAATGGCAGAACTAGGTGTTCCACCTTATGAAACTGCTGTTATTAGTGGTATCGGGTGCTCAAGTCGATTACCCTATTACGCTAATACCTACGCCATGCAGACCATTCACGGTCGTGCCGCGGCCATCTCTACGGGTGCAAAGGTAACCAATCCGGACCTTACCATTTGGCAGGTATCGGGCGATGGTGACGCTCTTGCCATCGGTGGTAACCACTTCATCCATGCCATGCGACGCAATATCGACCTGAATATGATTCTGTTGAACAACCGTATCTATGGTCTCACGAAGGGGCAATACTCCCCAACTAGCCCTCGCGGGTTCGTCTCTAAGTCAAGTCCCTTTGGTACAACGGAAGATCCGTTCCGCCCTGCTGAACTCTGTTTCGGTGCTCGTGGCAACTTCTTCGCACGTAGCGTTGCCAGCGACAACAATGAGACAATAGCCATTCTCAAGGCTGCTTACCGGCATAAGGGGGCTGCCGTGTGTGAGATTTTGCAGAATTGTGTGATCTTCAACGATGGTTGTCACAACTCAGTCTACACCTCTCAAGGTCGTAAAGAGAATGCTATTTACGTTAAGCATGGCGAACCTTTGATCTTTGGAGCTAATAAGGAGTATGGACTCATGCAAGAGGGATTCGGCTTGAAGGTCGTTAAGATTGGCGAGAATGGCGTTACGCAAGATGATATCCTCGTACATGATGCCCACTGCCAAGACAATACTCTACAGCTGAAGTTGGCTATGATGAGTAATGAAGATGGTTTCCCAATAGCCCTCGGAGTGATTCGTGATGTTGAAGCACCTACTTACGACGCTGCAGTGAATCAACAGATAGAAGAGGTGAAGGCGCAGAAGCATTATCACACCTTCATGGAAATGTTGGAAACTAACGATATATGGGAAGTAAAGTGATGTGATTCTCATTTATAGCACTTGTGTTTGTAATAGAAAATGTGTATCTTTGCCCTTAGGTTAATAATACGTTGAGCCATGCACAGATTCACAGAATTCCTACATAGCAAGTGCCCCTTGCAAGCTAATGTCAGTTCTTTACGCTCATTGTTAGCGTTAGGGACTGGCATTTTTATACTCCTTTATCTCTTCCAACCATTTGGTATTAGTAACTATTCTGGCAGTATCTTTCTGATGTGTTTGGGTGTTGGCATACTCTCGTCATGCGTTCAAGGACTCTGTTCGTTGCTTTTCTTGGGCATACCAAGGCGTAAAAAAGGATTCGTTACCAATGGTGATGTGCTGATATATTCGGTTGCAATCGAACTAGCCATGGCGGTTTCCATGACCATTTATGCCTCATTCTGCTTTAAGGTACCGCTCTCGTGGCAACTCTTTTTAGTCTTTTTCTACTGGACTTTCCTAATTTGGTTACTCGTGACAGGTATCTCCACGCTGATAGGTTACAACCGAATGTTGCATAGTAGACTTGAGGAAGTGAAGGTTAAGACCAATGAGGAGCAGGTAGGAATTATGATTACATTACATGACCAGAATCTGCGTGGCGAGGACCTATCGTTGCCTATAAACAATCTCTTGTATATCGAAGCGCAGAAGAATAACGCATTAGTGTGCTACGTGGCGGGCGACAAGATAGAACGTAGGGAACTTCGCACCACATTGACCGCCTTGAAAGCCGACCTGCCGTATGATAATATCTTTCAATGCCACCGTTCCTTCCTCGTAAACATTAATAATATTGAGTCGGCAAAGGGTAACTCCAATGGTTATCTTTTGCGCTTTAAGGAGTGCCGTGATACGATTCCTGTGTCCCGCACCTTTGTTCCCAGTTTACGAAAATACCTTAGTTAAAACCGCACCCAACCTTATTTAAAGCCCTTTCTGATAACCTTTCCAAGCCCTTCTCATAGTAGGAATGCCCCTAATAGAAGTGAGTTTGGATAGGCAAATCATTGTGTTTTTGTCAGTGCCTGACGCCATTTCTTCCTGTCGTTAGGCTATGCTTGAGGCACTCTTACCTATGTAATGATGCTCGGAATAGTATGATTGCGAATGCTCATTCCTATGAGTTGTGTTACAAACTAAGGGGCGTTTCATCTGTTAGAAATATGCCTTATGTTAGTTTCGCCATGGTGAAACTTGTGTTTCATCGTGATGAGACACTTGTTTCATCATGATGAAATCTGTGTCTCTTCATGATGAAACTGAAAAAAGGTAGCTACAAAAGAGATGAAAGGGAGGTTGGAAACGGATGTAATGTATATGCAAAAGAGATGGAAGTGAGGTTGGAAAGAGAGCTTTAGGATGGGTAAAAGCATTGCAGAAAAGCTATATTGAGCTTGTAAATCATAGTATTGGATGTTGAGAATAATCGTTTTATGGGGTGGAGGTGCGCATTGATAGGTATATAATATAAGGTGCATAAAAACCTTTTACGGCTTTATGCACCTTTGTTTGTGTATTATTGACGTATTCTTTGAGGCTTATACGTTCAATGTTTCATTCTTTTTTAGTACGCGTGATATCGTCGCAAAGAAGTCTTTTAACTCTTCCTGCTGATCCTCTTGGAAGGTATTTCTTTTCCTGATTTTCAGTTTAATTGATTCTCCTTTAATAACGAGAAAGAAGTGTTTCTGCTTTTCATCAAAGCCAGCCTGCTCTATGCTTGTCATAGGATAATAGAACATATCCCATTCAGCTTGCTCATTAGATTTGATTCTGTAGAAGCCTGGTATAGGCTGAGCGAGAGCGGATATTATATACATGTCCTCATCATTGTAGGCAATAATTGCTGGGTCTATTTGTCCTAAACTCCCCTTAGGAATATAAAATTCTACACACTTGATATTGCTTGTATTGATAGAAGGGTACTTCTTTGTAATGAACTCCATTGCCTTTGCTGTGTAGACTCCCTTACTATTCTTACCTTTTTGCCGCACGTAGAACATAAGCGAGAAGGCAATAATACTCGCTGCAATGAACATGATGATAACTAGAACAAAAGTATGATCCATAATCTGAAAGATTTAATATGTTATTGATAAATTATTTCAACTTAACTTTTACCCAAGGGCTCTCGGGATGTTTCAAAAGCCATTTCACTACGTTACAAAAGCCTAAGACATCACGCTCCTCTGGATGAGAAGTCCAACAACAACGTCCGATGATATAGGAGTGTCCGAGCTCCTCCCATGTGTCGAATGTGCTGATGGCTCTTTGGTACGCTCTCTCTAGATAGTCCCACGCCTGGTCAGCATTGAGGTATTTCATTTCCACACCAACACGCACGAGATAGGCTGCACGCCCTATATCCCATCCTATAACGTCTTTTCCTGTTATAGCATCCCATGAGGTAATCAATTCATTAGCAAGTAGACTATCTTGCGCTGCAATATAGTTGGTTAGCATATTAAGCAAGTCGCTTAAATCTCCAGCTCGTGTTATGTAATGTTTATCGACAATACTTGCCATTGACCATATACGTCGTACCTCAGTGTTGATTCCGCTGTCTTCTTGTACCTCTGCCATCATTTCTTCTTTTATAACAGCAATATCAAGTGAGCGGCAACGTCCGAGCAATTCCTCTATGGTTTCGCATAATTCTTGTCGATTTGTGATACCCCAGCCTTGTTCGAGAAGTACTTTTGCACGTGAACCAATCTTAGATGAAAGTGTAAAATGGTCTCCTCCCTGCTGCCCTTGGTATTGTGCACTTAGGGAGATACGACGTAATTGTTCGTCGGATAGTTTACTTGAATAGTTGAATAGCCCCATAGCTTTGGTTTTTAAGTTGCTGTCAAAGATACGAAAAATTCAGTTGTATAGGTAAAGGTATAGTTTTCTTTAACATTTTTACCTTCGTCGTTCTTCCTGTTATACATCACTTCGCACGGATTGAAAAGCGATTAGTCATTAGTCCCAAAAACTAGTATTTCAGCTGAGCACATAGTTATACAGCCCATAACTTGGTCGTCTGTCCCCAATATTTGGAGCTTGCTAAAAGGCTTACTACATTTGCAGCAGACAATATGTTTCACCTTTTAAAATTAGGACTTATGAGAACTTTAATTTCAAAACTCGTCGTTATCGTTGCCCTTATGTGCGCAACTAGTGTTTACGCAGCTGATGTTCAGCCTATGGAAAAGGCTTTGAGCAATACGCTAAGTAAAGTAAATGCAGAAAATGCAGAGTCTATTGTCATTGGTATGGATGCTTTGGATCGACTGACGAAACAGTATCCTAACGAATGGTTACCGCTTTATTACAAGACTCTCTTTGCTCTTCAGTATGCTGTTCACTTCCCACAAGATAGTCATTCAGGGTTATTCCTTGAGTCAGCAAAGCCTGATTTGGAGGCGTTACAAGCACTCTGTTCGACTGATCGTGTAGCCCGTTCGGAGGCATTAGTGCTTAAAGGACTCTATTACACGGCACTCATTGTACAGAATCCTATGGTGAATGGCAAGTCATATTATATGGATGCAATCATCAATTACAAGTCGGCTATTGGTGTAAATCCTGATAATCCACGTGCACATTTGCTCCTCTACATCTTCTTTGATAACATGAGTAAGATTACTGGGCAACCTAGTATGAACGAACCAAAGGAATTGACAACCATCAAGCAACTCTATGCTAGTGAGCAACCACAGGGCTTGTTGCCTTCATGGGGAAAGGAATTGATGAACCTTTGTGGAATAAAGTAGCGCATACACATACATCTATCACTGCTGGGGAGTAATCCCTGGTAGTGATAGAAGTCATTAATAAGCATGCTTCCATTGAAATATAAGGTAAGTATGTTTGCTCATTTACTAGAAAACCATTACCTTTGAGACCTAAATAAATCATTTCTATAAGAAACAACTAATACTTAACGTATGGCAAATTTACTAGATGAAGTGACGGGACCTGTTAATGAGTCAGGTCGTGACGTACATGTAATTGACAAGCAACTGGCAGTGACTGTTGGTACAGGGTCAACCCTATTTCAGATTGCTCTGTGGGTGGTAATACCCGTATTGGTGCTCCTGTTTGTAGCGATAATGGGTAGTACGATGGAGAATCCGTTGTTAGTAGCAGTTGTCGGTTGTCTTGTTGGAATCCTTCCTGGTGTAATCTTTATCTTTATGAAGATATCGGCTCGCAACTATTTCCAGCAATTAGAGCAGCGTATTCAGGCTGAGGCATCAAACATCGACAACTATCTAGAGCAACGTGTGCAGATTCTTCAGAACGTTGTTGGACTTGTTGAGCGTGCTATCGACTTAGATAAAGATGTGATGAAAGCCGTTGCTGCTCTACGTGGTGGTAGTGTCAATGAGACAAATCGTAACGAGGTGAGTGCGCAAGTAGGTTCTGCCTTAGGTCGCTTGTTCCCACAGGTTGAGGCTTATCCAGAGTTGAAAGCACATAGTGCCATCGCTGATGCTATGCAGCAGAACAATTATCTTCAGCGTGAAATTACAGCTGCCCGTACCGTATATAATAGTAGGGTGACCCAATGGAACACTGATATATTCTCATGGCCAACGAAGATGATTGTTGCAGCTCAGCAGGGCTACACTACTCGTATACCGTTCACCGCATCGGCTGAAATACGTGAAGCTGCAAGAAGTAAGTTCTTCTAAGGATAAAAGATGGTTGAAGATATTTACGATCCACTCGATGAGTACATCAATGTCTTTCGTGACAAGTTCAAGAAGGTTAGTGAAGAAACCTTTGAGGAGTTGGCTCGTGAGGCGGCTATTGATGTAGAAGCTAATCGAGAGACGTGCCGGAAGGTCTATGATAATGAGACAGTCTTGGCAGAAGTAAAGAATCGGATTACATGGTGGACGGTTCTTTGTGTTGTGCTATGGTTGCTCGTGATTGGCGGAGTATTGGCGATCTTGGTACAACATGAGAACTGGCCAATAGAGAATCTTTTAATAGCTGGTGCCGTGTCAGTACTCTCGCTTGTCTTTTTGTTGATGAAGGTACACCCGAGGTTGTCTGATCTCAAGCATGAACGGAATAATATTTCGGCTATACTTTCCCGTTTGAAGGAAGAGGCGTGGAGCCAGATGGCACCGCTGAATAGGCTCTATGACTGGGATGTTCTGACGAGAATGATGTCGAAGACTGTGCCTAGATTGGAGTTCGATCCTTATTTTACGACCCAACGTCTAGCCGATTTACGCAAGAGTTATGGTTGGGATGATTCCTTCAATGCAGAGCGTTCTGTTGTTTATTCCCATTCTGGACTAATCAATGGAAACCCCTTTGTTATCTGTCGAACACGTAAGATGGAGATGGGAACAAAGACTTACTATGGCTCAAAGACTATTTATTGGACAGAGACGGTGACGGATGGAAATGGTAATAGGCGGACGGTGCAACGTTCGGAAACCTTACATGCCAGTGTGACGGCACCTTATCCAGAGTATTTTGAACGAACAAGGCTCATCTATGGTAATACTGCTGCGCCTGACTTAGTGTTCTATCGCAAACCAAATGGCTTGGCAGGAAAAGAAGGCTCGCTACGTTTTAAATGGGATAAGTATCGCTTACATCGTAAAGCACGTAACTTGAAAGATGGTGACTTTGCAATGCTAACGAATGAGGAGTTTGAAGTTGCCTTCAATACAAGTAATCGAAATAATAATCAGCAATATGCTCTACTCTTTACGCCATTGGCTCAACAGAGTATGATGAAGCTATTGCAGGATGAGGAAACAGCCTTCGGTGATGATTTCGACTTTAACAAAGCTAAGATGATCAACGTCATTATGGCGCATCACATGCAGGACTTAAACCTCGATTTGAACCCTAGGCAGTATCAAGGATTCGATTATGATAAGGCACAAGAGGATTTTCATAGAATCAATGCAATCTATTTCCGTGCTATATACTTTGCTTTCGCTCCTTTACTTTGTGTGCCTATGTATCAACAGATACGTCCGCAGTCAGCAATTTATGGTCAAGACATGCAACAGAAGAGTTCGTTCTGGGAACATGAGGCATTAGCTAATTTCTGGGGGCAAGATCATTTCAAACATCCCGATTGTGTTACGAATTGCATCTTAAAGACAGAAGAGAAACAGCAAGGGGATGGCAGTACGCTGTTGACAGTGACGGCTTATGGTTACCGAAGTGTGCGTCGCCTAACTTATATTAGTAAATATGGTGGCGATGGTAGGTATCATAATGTACCCGTGGAATGGGATGAATACCTACCTGTAGCTGGTAATGGGCGTATTCTCATGCGCGAAGATAATACACAAGAAGAAGCAAATATTTCTCAGAAGCAACGTTTAAATCATATTGGAGAAATACTTCAGAAAAGCCATCTAGACCTCTATCGACGGCATATTGCTTCGAAGGTATAAAAGAGAAGTTATATAATTGTTCGCGAAGATTCTCGATTTTCTTCGCGAACAATTTCTATTTTCTTCGCGAAGAATTTAGAGTGCCTCTTATTGCAATGTAGTAAAGGTAAAATAAAAGAACGATAGAAGTTATGGTTTCTATCGTTCTTTGTTTATGTAAGGAGAGGTTTTGATTAGAACTAAAGAGAGGGTGTTAAGTTCGATAATAAGGTCGAAAACAAGTAAACACATAAACTTTCAGGTGCTGACAGCTATTCTTTAAATAATTGAAGGGCATAATCAAGTTGAGTATCTTTCCCTGATAAGAAGTCGTTGACCTTCATTGGTACCAAATAGTTCGGGCTTATTCCTTTCCCTTCTAATGGGAATCCTTTGGGAGAAGAACCTGACGAATGTCCTACAGGAAGTCGATAGAATATTCCGTGTGAAGTCTTAAAAAGACAAATAACACCACCTGTATCACCAGCTGAAGATGTACCGACCAACACGGCATCACCACTTTCTTTCATTGTAATGAGAAAGGTCTCAGCGGAAGAACAGGAGTAATTACCCATCAAGATGATTACTTTTCCCTTATAGCTGTTAGTAGAAGGAGATATTGTAGACCCATTCCAATTACGTCGTTTACCTTTTATTAAATTCTGCGCAATATTATCTCCTATCCAACTATTGCCTCCCCCATTCTGACGCACATCAACTATCAAGTATGGAAGTTTGCTTAGATGCTTCAAAGCTTTGCTGAAGTCAGTATCAGCATTATCTTGCATACTTTTCATATTTATATATCCAACCTTTGAAGAAATCTTTCTCCAGGTTACGTTTTGTTCCTCTTCCTTTGTGGGAAAAGACTTCGATTGTAGATGAATGGTGATAGTTATGGGTCTTCCATGGCGAATAATTCCAAGTGTCTTTATAGGACTTGTATAACTACAGAGTATGGTTAAAGCTGATAGTAGATAGCGAGTGGCATCTGTTGAAGCTGAGACATATTTGCTATTGCACATCACCCATTTATTTGTAGGTACACCATCAACAGTTACAATCTCGTCTTTATCTTGCAATCCTGCTTTTATAGCAAAGACCGAAGGGTGATTAACAAACACACTATTCTCAATGACTGTGATATTATCCCCTTGTATGAACCAAGGATATAGTATGCTTTCACTATTTGCATGAGTGCATTTCAAGTTGGCAAAGAATTCCATTATAAGTAATGAATAAGCCACTTTCAATTGCATGGTGTCAATTTGTTGAAGGCATGTGGTGTGAATCGAATCAAGGTTGATGTGTTTCTTTGTAGTATATGGGTACTTCTTTTTGATCTGTTCGAATATCTCTTCAAAATCACTTCGGAAGTCTTTGTGGTCAATAGGAATCTTGTCTGCAGTGTATTGTTGAACCTCATCCCAGTCTGCATGCCCATGCGTTGGATACCATCTATTCAGGGCAAACACTGCACATATAGATACCATTAGTCCCAAGGCAGCAATCATCAACACAACAGACTTCTTCATAATGCACTTATGTAAAAGTAATATAATGCCAAATCGGTTCATAAGAGAGAAAGCTTTGATTGGTCATAGACTTCCTTTTGAGGCTAAAATATGAGTTGTAAGTGCTTCATATGTTAGACGAAAGGATTTATGAAATCAGCTTCTATATTTCTCTAATGAACCGATTTGAAGATTTATAGAGTATCTTTATAACTTCTCACCATAGCACAAGTCGCCGGCATCGCCGAAGCCGGGAACAATATACTTATATTCGTTCAAGCCCTCATCAATAGCTGCGCACCATATTGTCGTAGAGTCTTCAGGGAAAGTTTTCTTGATGTGTGCGATACCTTCTGGTGTAGCTAACAAGCATGCTACATGCACATGGCGAGGCGTTCCCTTTGAAAGAATAGCCTTATAGCCCAGCTCCATAGAACCACCAGTAGCCAGCATAGGGTCAGCGATGATAAGTGTCTTACCATTGATGTCAGGTGTGGCAAGATATTCAACATGAATACCAACCTCGTGATGTGCAGCGTCTTTATACTCACGATAAGCACTGACAAAAGCATTGCCGGCATGGTCAAATATGTTTAAGAAACCATTATGGAAAGGCAATCCAGCACGGAAAATAGTTGCAAGGACAATCTTGTCCGTTGGGATATTGACCTGCGCAGTACCTAATGGGGTAACAACATCCTTTGGTTCGTAGTTTAGTGTTTTAGAGATTTCAAATGCTTCAAACTCTCCTATTCGCATCACATTGTTGCGGAAGAGTAAACGATTCTTTTGGTAGTCTTTGTCACGAATCTCAGCCAGATATTGGTTGATGATGGAGTTCTGTTCTGAAAAATTAATGATTTCCATTTTCTATCTTAGGTGTTATAAGCAAGCAAACTTGCGACTTGCAGTACAAAATTTCGGCAAAAGTAAGAAATAATCTGTAGGTTTGCAAAGTCTAATTTGCAAATATACTCGTGCCTATAATAATTTTAATAACTTTAACCATAAGGCTGAATACTTTGATACTTTTTCTATTCGTTTTTTTGTGTGGAGTTAATAATTATATTACCTTTGCGGTGTCTATTTAAGAGATATAATAGGTGATGTTAAAATCAATTTTCAACTAAATACATTTATAAGAAATGGCAAAGTTTGATAAGAGCGTACTTGAGAAGTACGGAATTACAGGTACAACAGAAGTGCTTTACAATCCTTCTTACGAGGTATTGTTCAACGAGGAGACAAAAGAAGGGCTTGAGGGCTTTGAGGTAGGTCAGGAGACAGAACTCGGTGCAATCAATGTTAAGACTGGTATCTATACTGGTCGTTCTCCTAAGGATAAGTTCATTGTTGATGATGAGACATCTCACGACACCGTATGGTGGGATTCAGAGGAGTACCACAACGATAATCACCGTGCAACTAAGGAGGCATGGGCAGCAGTAAAGGATATCGCAAAGAAGGAACTTTCAAACAAGCGTCTTTTCGTAGTTGATGGTTTCTGCGGAACACACAAGGATACACGTATGAAGATTCGTTTCATCGTTGAGGTTGCTTGGCAGGCTCACTTTGTAACAAATATGTTCATCCGTCCAAAGTCAGAGGCAGACTTCGAGCAGGAGCCAGATTTCATTGTTTACAATGCTTCAAAGGCAAAGGTTGAAAACTGGAAAGAGCTTGGCTTACACTCAGAGACTTGTGTTATGTTCAACGTAACATCTAAGGAGCAGGTAATTATCAATACTTGGTACGGTGGTGAAATGAAGAAGGGTATGTTCTCAATGATGAACTACTTCTTGCCATTGAAGGGTATGGCTGCTATGCACTGCTCTGCAAACACCGATATGAAGGGTGAGAATACTGCTATCTTCTTCGGTCTTTCTGGTACTGGTAAGACAACTCTTTCTACCGATCCAAAGCGTAAGCTCATTGGTGATGACGAGCACGGATGGGATGACAAGGGCGTCTTCAACTTCGAAGGTGGTTGCTATGCAAAGGTTATCAACCTTGATAAGGAATCAGAGCCAGACATCTACGGCGCAATCACACGTGACGCTCTCCTTGAGAACGTAACAGTTGATGCTAATGGTAAGATTGACTTCGCTGATAAGAGCGTAACAGAAAACACTCGTGTTTCTTACCCAATCTATCACATTAAGAACATCCAGCGTCCTGAGTCACAGGGTCCAGCTGCAAAGCAGGTAATCTTCCTTTCAGCTGATGCATTCGGTGTTCTTCCTCCAGTATCAATCTTGACTCCAGAGCAGACTAAGTACTACTTCCTCTCTGGTTTCACTGCTAAGTTGGCTGGTACAGAGCGTGGTATCACAGAACCTACTCCAACATTCTCTGCTTGTTTCGGTCAGGCATTCTTGGAGCTTCACCCAACAAAGTATGCTGAAGAGTTGGTTAAGAAGATGCAGAAGAGCGGTGCTAAGGCTTACTTAGTTAACACTGGTTGGAACGGTACAGGCAAGCGTATCTCTATCCGCGATACTCGTGGTATCATTGACGCTATCTTGAACCACTCAATCGATGCTGCTCCAACAAAGCAGATTCCTTACTTCAACTTCACAGTTCCTACAAAGCTCGAAGGTGTTGCAACAGAGATCCTCGATCCACGTGACACTTACGCTGATGCAGCTCAGTGGGATGAGAAGGCTAAGGATCTTGCAGCTCGTTTCATCAAGAACTTCAAGAAGTACGAGAACAACGAGGCTGGTAAGGCGCTCGTAGCAGCTGGTCCACAGCTCTAAATCGTTCAAAAATACTTTTGAATAAATAATTGGAGGATGTGTCAACTTTGGCACATCCTCTTTTCGTTACGACTAATATGGATTGATGTAACCTAATACTTGCACCTAGTTTTGCCCTCTCTCTTCGTCTTGATATTAGCTTTTAGCTTTAACAGGAGCTAATATCGTTATACTTATATACGCATTCTGTGTTGAGTTTATGCGTATCTTGTTTTATTTTTATACGTATTGCGCATTTGCGGAATACGTATGTTTTTGTATTATCTAAGCGTGATAAAGTATTATCAGACTTAGATAAAGTATTATCACGCTTAGATAATTAATTATCAGACTTAGATAATAACATTAGATGCGTACAAAAGCAATGCGAAACCTATGAAAAAATAATCGGAAAGCAAGGAAAAGGAATGGTAATACGTATATCTTTCGTTATTACTACTTATTCTTTAAGATGGCTATAGGGGTTTCCGCTGATCGTGTACGTGCGTTGCTGTCGTTCCCACGTTGGTACTTGGGCGCGTTCCCTTTCGATATTGACGATTCTAATAGCCTAGAAATACGAATCTTCTATATAATACTAAACAAACTTAAAAATCTGACGTCTAAATATATATTTTACATAATTAACCCCGTAAAAGATGTTTAGTCTGAAGATTTCTGATTAAATTTGCAGCTAAATTCAATTATTAGTATCTGATGCGTAATAAGATATATACTCTTGTTGCCCTTGCATTGGCAACTTTGGTGATGACATCTTGTCTGAAGGATGACGACAATGATGGTAAAGGTTTAAGTTTTAGAGATACGGCTATTACTGGATTCACTCTTGGGAATCTGAAAGTAAAACGTGATACGCTTACGAAGTCTGGGAAGGATAGTACTTTCTATGCTAAGTATGATGCAAAGAAAGTTAGGTTCTATATAGATCAGGCGCAGGGATTGGTTTACAATGTAGACTCTCTGCCTTATGGAACTGATGTAGCGCACGTTTTGGCTACAATAACAACCAAGAACTCTGGTATTGTGACGATTCTTAATCAGTCGGGGGACAAGCAGACTTACTTCTCTCCGAAAGATTCAATCGATTTCACTTCTCCACGCTCGTTCCGTATCTACTCTAATGCACGCGATACTTATCGTGATTATAAGATATCGGTGAATGCGCATAAGCAGAAGGGTGATGTGTTCTCTTGGACAAGCATGCAGAGTAATAGTAATTTTGCTGCTTTCACGGCGATAAAGGCTGTAAGTACTAAGGATAAGATATTTGTATTTGGTACGAATGGAACACAGACGAAGGGGTATGTGACGGCGCAAAACGATGGTAACCATTGGGCTTTGTTGTCTCAGTCTTTCTCTGCACAGGCTTATCAGAGCGTATTGGTCAAAGAGAATAAGTTATTTATCTTAGATAGTGGACGAATCCTTTGTTCTACTGATGGTAACGCTTGGACTCAAACGGGTACGAATGCGAGCTTGGAGCAGTTAGTGGCTGCATCTTCTTCAGAGCTATTCGCTTTGACAACAGCTGGGAGTTTAGTTCGTTCGCAAGATAACGGGGCGACATGGAATACAGAGACTTTGGATGATAATGCTTCTCTTCTTCCTGCAAGCAATATCAATTATGTCTTGCTAAGCAACAAGGGCACTGATGATAGGAGTCGTGTTTTATTAGTGGGAACAGCAGTTAGTGGAAACAAGACCGTTGCTTGGTCAAAGCTATCTTATAAGAATCGTCCAACGGCGGACGATACGTGGAATTATGTAGAGAATGCAGCTACTAAATTCCTATTGCCTGCTTATCGCCATCTTACAGTTGTCAATTATGATGATGCTGCATTAGCTATGGGTGTGGATAATAGCGGTAAATTCGGCTCTATGTTATTGTCCCGTGATGCTGGTATTGCATGGAATAGCGATAAAGATTTCAGCTACCCACAGAATGCGCAACCGGCTAATACATTTACGGCAACAGTCGACGCAGATGCTTACATTTGGATGATTAGCGGTAGTAAGGTTTGGCGTGGAAGGCTCAATAGAGTGGGTTGGAAGTTGAATCAAGAGCGTGCTGCAGAGTAAGTTCTAAGGCAGAGTAAGATGAAAAAGGCCATCATTAGCGTTCTTCTCCTTTTAGTAACAACATCTTTGTGGGCACAGAGTGACCCTGAATATAAGATGGAGTTAGGAGCGGGTGTTGGCTTGATGGGCTATCTTGGCGACTTCAATGAGTCTTTAACAAAGGACTTGCAACCAATGGGGACGGTGCTTGCCAGATATAATTTCGATCCTTATATGGGCTTGAAGATGAATGTATCTTTTGGCAAGATGAAAGGTTCTTCAGCTGATGTGAAGACTTATTATCCTCGATTTGCCACAACACCTTATCTATTCAATAACTCTTTGGTAGATGTAGGCGTGGCTTATGAATATAACTTCTTGCCATACGGAACAGGTAAAGATTATCGTGGCGCACAACGTTTATCACCTTATGTAACAATAGGACTGGGTGCCACGTATGTTAAGATAGAGAATGGTAATCGTAGTTCCGCATTCTCGGCTAACCTTCCTATAGGCGTTGGCGTTAAGTATAAGGTTGGTGAGCGAACGAATATCGGAATAGAGTGGGCGATGCATTTCACACTCTCTGACGAATTAGATGGACAAAGAGATCCCTACGGAATAAAGAGTAGTGGACTCTTCAAGAATACAGATAGCTATTCAACACTTCAATTGACGTTCAGCTATAGTTTTATGACCAAGTGCCGGACATGTCACAATGAAGATGAATAAGATGGCTATATAAGAACAGTAAGAAAGGTTATTTTCTTCATATATTATCATGGTGGAAGAATTAGACATGACACGGATTCCAGAACACATTGCTATCATTATGGATGGTAATGGGCGCTGGGCAACGGAGCGTAATAAGCCCCGTTCTTATGGGCATCAGGCAGGAGTGGAGACGGTTCGCCGTATTACTTCTGAGTGTGTACGTCTGGGTGTGAAGTATCTAACGCTTTACACCTTCTCTACAGAGAATTGGAGTCGGCCTTCTGATGAGATTGCTGCATTGATGGGGCTTGTCTTAACTTCTTTAGAAGATGAAATCTTTATGAAGAACAATGTGCGATTCCGTGTGATAGGGGATATAGGTCGATTGCCTATAGAGGTGCAACAGAAGCTCAGAGAGACGGAAGAACATACGGAGAAGAACTCTGCTATGACAATGGTTGTCGCTCTTAGTTATAGTTCACGGTGGGAGATAACTAAAGCGGTACAGGATATCATTGCAGAAAATCAGGGTAATGAAAAAGTATCGCTACGCCCTGAGATGATAACAGAAGAGTTACTCAGTAAGCACATGCAAACCAACTTTATGCCTGATCCAGACCTTCTAATAAGGACAGGTGGTGAGCTTCGTATCTCTAATTACCTTCTTTGGCAGATTGCCTATTCAGAGCTTTACTTCTGTGATACCTATTGGCCAGACTTTGGGGAAGACGATTTACAACATGCTATATATAGTTTCCAAAAGAGACAACGTCGTTTTGGAAAGACAGAGAGACAGATAGAAGAAAACGAAAACAAATAAGTTACGCAATATAGATGACGAATATAAATAAGGTGTTGATGCTTCTTGCTCTCACTTCTGGAATGACACTAACGGTGAGCGGACAAGAGAAGATCGTTAATCCAGATATAACTTATTCTGGTAATCCGCATACTTATAAGCTTGCAGGATTGGCAGTCAGTGGTATTGATGGTTATGAGGATTATGTACTTACGGGTATTTCTGGGCTCAGCATTGGGCAGGAGTTGGAGGTACCAGGAACGGCTATCACTGATGCTGTGAAGCGTTATTGGAAGCATGGACTCTTCTCTGATGTATCCATCAGTGCAGATTCTATCGTCGGTGATAAGATTTACTTGAGAATTAATCTCTTACCACGACCACGTGTCTCAACCATCAATTACAATGGTTTGAAGAAGAGTGAACGGGATGATATGGAGAAGAAGTTGGGCTTACTGAAAGGTGGTCAGATTACTCCTAACATGATTAGTCGTGCCAAGATACTTGCTAAGAAGTACTTTGATGATAAAGGATATAAGAATGCCGATATTAATATTCTCCAGCGTGATGATGTTGCGAATAAGAATCAGGTCATACTTGATATCAATGTAGATAAGAAGGAGAAGCTAAAGGTTCGCAATATTATCATTGAAGGAAATGAGCAACTTCCAATAAAGAAGATCAAGGGTTCTTTCTTCTCAAAGGGTGCTTTCGCTAAGACACATGAAGCAGGAAAGCTCGGCAATTTACTGAAGTCAAAGAAGTTCACACCCGAGCGTTGGGCTGAAGATAAGAGGAATCTCATTACCAAATACAATGAGTTTGGTTTCCGTGATGCCACTATCTTGAAGGATAGTGTGTGGAATGTTGATCCAAAGCATGTGGATATCTATGTAAAGGTAAACGAGGGTAAGAAGTATTATATTCGTAATATCTCTTGGGTCGGAAACACAGTTTATTCAACTGATTACCTCTCTCGTTTGCTTGGAATGAAGAAAGGTGATGTTTATAACCAGACTTATCTAAGTAAGCGACTCTCACAAGATGAGGATGCTGTTGGTAATGAGTATTGGAATAATGGTTATCTCTTCTATAGACTTGAGCCAACTGAGGTGAACATTGTCGGCGACTCTATCGACCTTGAGATGCGTATCACGGAAGGACAGCAGGCACATATTAATCGTGTGAAGATTAATGGTAACGACCGACTCTATGAGAATGTTGTTCGTCGTGAGTTGCGTACAAAGCCTGGTGACCTATTCTCTAAAGAGGCTCTTCAGCGTTCTGCTCGTGAGTTAGCATCAATGGGTTATTTTGATCCAGAAGCTATCAACCCTGTTCCTGAACCTAATTACGAAGATGGAACTGTGGATATCAACTATAATTTGAAACAGAAGTCTAATGACCAAGTTGAGCTTTCACTGGGTTGGGGACAGACAGGTGTTATCGGTCGAGTAGGCTTGAAGTTAACCAACTTCTCAATGGCTAATCTCTTCCGTAGAAACCGTGAACATCGTGGTATCATGCCTATCGGTGATGGTGAGACATTGTCTTTGGGAGCACAGACGAATGGTACTTATTACCAATCTTACAATGTTCAGTATTCAACCAACTGGTTGGGTGGTAAGCGTCCTATCCAATTCAATGTGGGTGTCTCTTATTCAAAGCAGACCGATGTATCAAGTAATTACTACAACCAGTCGCTGTTGAACAACTATAACAATTATCGTTACGGTTACGGAAACTATAATTACAACAGTTATGAAAACTATTATGATCCAGACAAGTACATTAAGTTGTTGAGTGTTTATGCTGGTTGGGGAAAACGTTTGAGTTGGCCAGATGATTACTTCACATTGTCTTTACAGTTACAATATCAGCGTTACATGTTACGTAACTGGCGATACTTCCTCATGCCAACAGGTACATCTAACAACTTGAACTTGACGGTATCACTAAATAGAACATCTACTGATAACCAACTCTTCCCACGTCGTGGTTCAGAGTTCTCGGCATCTTTGACGATTACTCCGCCATGGTCTAAGTGGGATGGAAAGGACTATGCTCACTTGGCAACGAATCCTAATTCACCTAATTACTCTAAGGAGCAACAAGAGAAGTATCACTGGATTGAGTATCACAAGTGGAAGTTTAAGGCACGAACCTTTACAGCTCTTAGTAGCGGTCAGAAGTGTTTCGTCTTGGTTACTCGTGTTGAGTTAGGTCTATTGGGCAGCTATAACAGGAATAAGAAGAGCCCATTTGAAACCTTCTATATGGGTGGTGATGGTATGAGTGGATACTCCAGTGGCTATGCAGAAGAGACTATCGGATTACGTGGTTATGAGAATGGAGCACTCACACCTTCATACGAAGTACAAGGTTATGCATACGACCGCTTCTCTCTAGAGTTGCGTTATCCGTTCCTCTTAGGCAATACAACTATCTATGGCTTGGGCTTTGTTGAGGCTGGTAATGCATGGTCAGAGACAAGTAAGTTCAATCCATTTGATATGAAACGTTCTGCTGGTCTTGGTGTTCGTATATTCCTTCCAATGGTTGGTATGATGGGTATCGACTGGGCATACGGATTTGATACTGTCTTTGGAAAGAAGGGTGGAAGCCAGTTCCACTTCATCCTTGGACAGGAATTCTAAGGCTTGACTCTTTGAACATTGGTCTTTGATTATTGACCTTGTAATGTTGAGCTTTGAGCGTTGAAGGGATTGTTCTCATAAAAAAGAAACGTTAGATTTAATTTAAACAATAAGAAAAATGATGGATAAAAAGAAGATTTTACATAATGTATTGAGGTATGTTTTACCTCTTTACCTTTTCACTCTTTTACCTTTATCAGCCTCTGCACAGAAGTTTGCACTTATTGATATGGAGTATATCCTTAAGAATGTGCCAGCTTACGAACGTGCGAATGAGCAGTTGAATCAGGTTAGTAAGAAGTGGCAAGCAGAGGTTGAGGCTTTGAATACAGAAGCTGCTACCATGTACAAGAACTATCAGAATGAAGTAGTATTCCTCTCTCAAGACCAGAAGAAGAAGCAACAAGATGCTATCTTGGCGAAAGAGAAGCAAGCATCCGATCTCAAACGTAAGTACTTCGGACCAGAGGGTGAGCTCTTCAAGAAGCGCACCAGTTTGATAAGTCCTATACAAGATGAGATTTATAATGCCGTTAAGGACATCTCCGATCAGCGTGGATATAGTCTTGTTATCGACCGTTCTAGCAATGCTTCTGGCATTATTTATGGGTCACCTAAGGTTGATATCAGCAATGAAGTATTACAGAAGTTGGGTTATGCTTACCGATAATATAAGGTGAGACAACCGATATTCATAGAACCACAAGAGCGTTTATAAGAAAACAAAAACATAAACTATTAAAACAATAAAAGCAATGAAAAAGTTATTTTTGATGTTGATGCTCTGTGCACCAATGACCTTGTTTGCACAGAAGTTTGGTCACCTTGACTCACAAGCACTGCTCCAGTCTCTTCCAGAGGCTACAGCTGTTCAGAGCAAGTTAGAGGCTAAGGGTAAGGAATACCAGAAGCAATTGGAAGACATGCAAGCAGAATTGCAGCGCCAAGCCGAGGCTTATGACAAAGCAAAGAGCACTATGAACGCAACAAAGCAGGCTGAGACAGAGAAGAATCTACAGGATATGTATACAAAGATTCAGCAGACCGCTCAAGACAACCAAAAGGCTTTCAACGAGGAACAGCAGAAGCAACTCGGTCCTGTACTTGAGAAAGTTCGCAATGCAATTGCAGCAGTTGCAAAGGCAGGGAACTATGTTTACATCATGGAGAAAGCTAATGGTCAGCCATTGTATATCAATGAGGCACTCAGCAAGGATGTAACAGCTGAGGTTAAGGCTCAATTGGCTAAGATGAAGTAAAAGCATGTACGGGAGTCTTTGCCCGTGTTAATATGCCTCTTGAGAGTCGACTCTCAAGAGGAGATAAGGGTGAGGTCACCGCACGAATTAGTATTCTTGCGTTGACCTCATTATTTGTATTTACATATAGAAGAGATAATAATTAGTAGAATGAAAAAGCTATTCTTTTCCTTTGCTTTGGTGTTGTTACCACTCTTGGCAGTCGCACAACAAACTACTCCAAGCCTAAAGTTCGGTTACTTTAGTTATGAGAAGGTGTTGCACGCAATGGCTGACTATGCCACAGCAACACGTAGTTTGAATGATTTAAAGGCGAAATATGATGCAGAAACAAAGCGTTCGGCTGATGACTTCAACAACCGTTATGAGGATTTCCTTGATGTTCAGCACAAGTTAGAACCGTCTATTCTTCGCAAGCGTCAAGCAGAGTTAGAGGAGTTGATGGACCGCAACATCGCCTTTCGTAAGGAGACTGACCGCCTCTTGAAGAAGGCTGAAGCAGATCTCTATGCGCCTGTTCGTAAGAAACTAGACAATACGGTTCGTGAGATGGGTAAGGAGAGTGGGTACGCCTTCATTCTTAACTCAGACAATAACAACCTTCCCTTTGTGAACACTGCCATAGGTGAAGACATTACAGATGCACTTATCTCTGCGCTTAAATAGGCTGTATTCAAGTGTTTGAGACCATTAATAAGCAAAACAATAGAGCCCTAAAAGCCTATTCTATAACAATTTGATAAAGAGGATAATGTCACAATATTCACAACAGCCAGGTCCTATTGGCGTGTTTGACTCTGGTTATGGCGGGTTAACCATACTGCATGGTATCCGCCAATTATTGCCTGAATACGACTATCTCTACCTTGGGGATAATGCCCGTGCACCCTATGGTTCACGCTCATTCGATGTTGTTTACCAATTTACACGGCAAGCTGTAATGAAACTCTTTGAGTCTGGTTGTCAGTTAGTGATACTTGGTTGTAACACAGCATCAGCCAAGGCACTACGCAGCATACAGCAGAATGACTTACCAAAGCTTGATCCCCAGCGCCGAGTGTTGGGTGTGATTCGTCCTACAGCAGAGGTTATTGGCAAACTAACTCGCTCTCATCACGTGGGTTTGTTGGCTACTGAAGGCACAGTGAAAAGCCAAAGCTACAACATAGAAATACAAAAGCTATGGCCTGATGTAAAGGTTACGGGCGTGGCATGTCCACTATGGGTTCCTATCATAGAGAACAATGAGGCGGACAGTCCAGGGGCTGATTACTTTGTGAAGAAACGCATTGATCATATCATGCGGATAGATCCAGAGATTGATACGCTCATCCTTGGTTGCACACATTACCCCATTCTTATGCCCAAGATCATCAAGTATGTGCCCCGTGGAGTACGTATCGTCCCACAAGGCGAGTATGTTGCAGAGAGCTTACAAGACTACTTGCGACGCCATCCAGACATGGAGCAGCGTTGCACGAAACATGCAACAGTGAGGTATCTAACGACAGAGAACCCCGAGAAGTTCAAAGAGAACGCTCAAATCTTCATCCATGACGAGGTGAATGTAGAGCATGTTGATTTGGAATAAAGCAATAAAAGCAAGGGTGTTATCGTTAGATAAGAACCAAAAAGATATATAATGAAGAAATTAACCATACTATTTCTCCTGTCGATAGTAGCACTGCTGGCAGCATGTTCGGACGATGATACATTCACTACGTCACGTTCCAACTTGTTATCATTCTCAACTGATACGTTAAAGTTAGATACTTTCTTCTCAAGTGTCCCTACATCCACAAGAACCTTCTGGGTGTATAATCGCTCGGGAGCTGGGCTTCGATTGACGAATGTCCGACTATCACAAGGCAATCAAACGGGGTTCCGTGTGAATGTTAGTGGAGACGAGTTGAATGCTGCTAATGGCTATCAAGTGAAAGACTTAGAGGTGAGAAACAAGGATAGCATTCGTGTCTTTGTGGAAATGACATCGCCTCTGAATAATGGAACAAGCCCACAGAAGATAACAGATGATCTTATATTTACGCTTGAGAGTGGCGTCCAGCAACGTGTAGTCCTTAGTGCTTACAGCTGGGATGCACAACTTCTAAAGGGTTTGAAGGTCACCAGTAATATGACATTAACAGGCTCTAAGCCCATTGTCTTACAAGATACTCTGAAGGTGGAAGCGGGTGCAACGCTTACAATACCAGCTGGGACGACGCTTTACTTCTCGCAGAAAGCATCGCTGGAAGTGTATGGCTCGTTGCGATGTGAGGGCACGGCGGATCATCCCGTGGTGTTACGTGGTGACCGATTAGACCGCCTCTTCCCTTATCTTCCCTATGACCATGTGAGCGGACAATGGCAAGGAATACACTTCCATGCCGATAGTTACGATAATGTAATTAGTCATACCGACCTCCATTCAGCCTATAATGGTATCGTGTGTGACGCTGCCAACACCTCACAAAACAAACTTACACTGGCTAACTCAACCATACATAATTGTCAAGGATATGGTTTGAAGACTGTAAACTGTAAGGTGGAAGCCTATAATACACAATTCTCTAACACATTGATGGACTGCGCCTCCTTCCTTGGTGGGCACATTACGCTGACTCATTGCACCTTTGCTCAGTTCTATCCTTTCGATAGTAACCGCGGTGCAGCATTAAGTCTTGGCAATCACGAAGGCGATAAGGACTATCCTTTACAGGCTTTCAACATGGTTAATTCGTTGGTAACAGGCTATGCAGAAGACGTACTCATGGTTTATAACAAGGACGGAGTAACAGCCAATTATCAGTTCGATCATTGTCTGCTACGCACGCCAAAGCCAAAGGATACAGCCTTGCTCGCACGTTTTACGGACGTTATTTGGGAGAACACAAAGGACTATCCGGGTGGTGGAGATAAGCAATTTGTCAAGGTCAATGCCGATAAGCAAGACTACGACTTGCACCTTAAAAAGCCAGAGAATAATGTTCTCTCACCTGCTATTGATGCAGGGCGAGTATTAACAGATACACGTTTCACAACCGATCATGATGGTAAGCAGCGTGGTAATAAACCAGATATTGGCTGTTATGAGCTGATTGCTCATTAATCTAATTAGCCCAATTAGCCTAATTAGCCCTATTTGCCTAATAAGGCTAATAAGCCCAATAACCAATAACAAATATCAACAATGAAGACAATAGATTTAAGTATTAAGATAGGATTCTGCCAACTTGATGAGCTATCAGAAGAAGAGCAACACCTCATCCAAACAGCTATCTCGGCTACAGGTAACAGCTATTCGCCTTACAGCAAGTTCCGTGTGGGTGCAGCATTGTTGCTTGCGAATGGCGTAGAAGTGATGGGAGCGAACCAAGAGAATGCGGCTTTTCCTTCAGGATTATGCGCTGAACGCTCCGCAATCTTTGCTGCCCAGTCCACTTATCCAGACCAACCTATCACCCTCTTGGCGATAGCTGCGGCTAATGAGTATGGTTTGATGCGTGACCCAATCGTACCTTGTGGCGCATGCCGACAGGTTATCTTAGAGATAGAAAGTCGTTATAACCAGCCCATTCGTATCCTTCTTTACGGGACGTCAGGCGTTTATGTTATTGATACAGTCAAGGACTTGCTCCCTCTCCAGTTCGTTGGAGAGTCAATGGAGTAGGTTATTATTCTTTAAAAACATCGTTAAGCTATGGATTATCTACCAAAAGATCCCGCAATACTGGTAAGCAGTGCAAACATGCTACTGCGTGATAAAGAGTTCGATTCACTAGAGTCTCTTTGCTACAACTTCAATGAGGACGTTGATAAACTCAAGGCTTCTCTGCTCAAGGCAGGCTATGTTTATAGCGAGGAGCAGCATCAGTTCCGTCCCATTGGGTTTGATAAGTAAAAGGAAAAAAAGCCTCACCCCCTGCCCCTCTCCGAATGGAGAGGGGAGTAGATAGTATTGTTTGCATACGAAGACGATATCATACAAGTAGGGACAGACGCCCTCGTCTGTCCGCTCCAATATCACCAATGAAAGCCTCCCCAAGCCTCTCCAAAGAAGGAGATGTTGCCTGACGGAGTGTCGTGTAGGAATAAATGAGCGGACAGACGAGGGCGTCTGTCCCTACTTTGTATATGTTATTAGACTAAAGAAACTAATGTATTCTGATATACCAAAGCCCTGATACGCACTGTTTCAAGCCTTGAGACGCAGTGTTTCAAGCCCTGATACACAGTGTTTCAGCCCATGATACACAGTGTTTCAGCCCTTGAGACGCACAGTTCCAATACATGGAACGCAGGGTTTCAATATATGGAACGCAGGGTTTCAGTATATGGAACGCAGGGTTTCAATACATGAAACGCACAGTCTCAAGCTATGAAAACGCTGTTATAAGTAGTTTGTTTAAGGCATTAGTTGGGTTCTTGAAGGGTAACACAGACGTGTTTTTTGGTATTCGTAATAGGCTTTGTATAAAATAAGAGAGTGTATCAAAGGTTAAACTCTTTGGTATAGATGACCTCATCTGTCCAGTATTTGCGATCGTACTGACGGACAAGAACGTTTGTTTCTATACTCTTAACCTACTTGATACACCCTCTTGCTATTTGGTGTTACGCCCTTTACGCATCTTGCTGACGCACACCCATGCGTGCTTCTACCACATTGACAACATAGTCGCCGAGCTTCTCGCACTCCTGAATGATGTCTATATACATCGTACCAATCGCATAGGTGTATTTATGATCGTTGACATCATTGATGTTTTGTGAGCGCAGTTGATTGCGGTAATTATTGATTTCGTTCTCAATGTTGAACGACCGATTCACATCGTTGTCTTCTCTGTGTCCCACCAAAATGCGGTTCATCTGCGTGAGAGCATCATCGGTGAGATCGAACATCTGATGTATGTGGTCGTATTGTTCCTCTGTAAAGTCTTCCTTACCATGGATGCGTCTGCTCTCTGTACGGGCGATGTTGTAACAAGCATCACCAATACTCTCTAACTCCGAAATCTCACGCAACATCGAACGCACCTTATCTTTCGTCTCATCGCTTAGATGGGCATTTGAAACTTGATCAAGGTATTTGGCTATCTCAATCTCCATGTTATCAGATATTCCTTCGTACTTCTCTATGCGCGTATAAAGCTTCGTGAACTTCTCTGTGTCACGCTCTCCAAGCAGTTCGCGAACCATTCCGAACATGCGTTGGATGCGTTCGGCAAACGATTTGATCTCCTTAGATGCTTCCAAAACAGATAGCTCCGGCGTCTTCATGATGCCTGCCTGAATGAAATGAAGACGGAACTCATCCTCGTCTTTGTTGGCCTTTGGCTTGATAATCAAGCATACTAACTTTTCTAAGTACTTGATGGGACCAACAAGGATAAGCGTGTTGGTAACATTGAACGTGGTGTGGAATGCAGCCAATACAAAGCTTAGTTTGGCAGCATTAGCCACGAAACCAGCTGAACCCTTAGGCATCGTCACGTCATAACCAACCCATCCGCAGACCATATTAATGAATGGGTGGAAGATACACAATACCCAAATAACACCAAAGATATTAAACACCATGTGTGCCATGGCAGCCCTTCGTGCCTGCGTGTTTGCCGTCAATGCGGCAAGGTTAGAGGTAACTGTTGTACCGATATTCTCGCCCATTACGAGTGCTATTCCTTGGTAGATTGGAAGCACGCCAGTCGAACAGAGAATCATCGTAATAGCCATGATTGCAGCGGAGCTTTGCACACACATTGTCAGCACGCTACCGATGAGTAAGAATACAATCGTGGTGAAGAAGCTCTGTGGATCGAACTGACTGAAGAAATCAAGTACCGCTTGGTTGTGTGCCAAATCCATGTCTATACCCGTTTGGCGCAGCGTTCCCAAGCCCAGAAACATGAATGATATGCCGAAGAGGAAGTCGCCAATTAGCTTGCGCTTCTTAGAGTAGATCAACACAATACCAATGAAGAAAGCAGGCCAAACGAAGTCGGTAATGTTAAACGAGAAGCCTGCTGACATGATCCATGCCGTTAGGGTTGTTCCGATGTTGGCTCCCATAATAACCGAGATAGCCTGTACCAAGGTAAGTAATCCTGCGTTTACGAAGCTAACCGTCATGACCGTTGTTGCCGTTGATGATTGTACGGCTGCGGTAATAAATGTACCTGTTAAAATACCAGTGAAGCGGTTAGTTGTCATTGCACCAAGGACATGACGCAATTGAGGTCCTGCCATCTTTTGCAGGCTTTCGCTCATTGCCTTCATACCAAACATTAGTAACGCTAAGGCTCCAATGAGCTTAAAAAAAATCCAAATCGACATATAATAACTTAATTTGTGACGACTATCTCTTGTGTATATGCATAACTTTCTCTACCTTTACCATTCGTTTTTATTGACGAACGATTTAGTCCACTGACTTACATTTAACACGTAAATGCTTATGACACAATTACTGCATATCCGCTGCAAAAATAATAAAAAAAGTCTGAAAGTCCCAATGGGAAGTACACTTTCTGACATTTTCAAGGAAATAAATCTTCAAATGCCTTATGGTCCTGTAAGTGCTAAAGTGAATAATAAAGTTGAGGGATTGCATTACAGGGTCTATCATAATAAGGATGTGGAGTACCTTGATTTGCATACGCAATCGGGTATTCGCACTTACACTCGTTCGCTTTTTCTCGTTCTTTGTAAGGCTGTCCACGATCTTTATTCGCGAAGCGAAGTGATCATTGATATTCCTGTTTCAAATGGTTACTATTGTAATTTGAAACTCGGGCATGCTATCACTGCTGAGGATGTAAACCGTATTCGCACACGAATGCAGGAGATTGTCAATGCTCATCTACCTATCCAACGTTTTGAAACAACAACAGAAGAGGCTATTGATATGTTCTCTAAACTCGGTGACGAACAAAAGGCAAAGTTGCTCAAGAGTAGTGGAACGCTTTATACTGTTTATTACGTTCTGGATGACTATAAGGATTATTACTATGGTTCAATGCTCACGAACACGTCACAACTATATCTCTTCGGACTCGAACCTTATTTTGATGGTGTGTTATTGCGCATCCCTTCCGTGCAAGATCCATCCCAATTAGGTGCTTTGATACGGCAGGATAAGATGTTTGAAGTGTTTAAAGAGCATCATCGTTGGCAGAGTCTGTTAGGTATAAAGACGGTGGGTGACTTTAATGAGGCGGTCGGCAATGGTGAAGCCACTAATCTAATTAATGTCAGCGAAGCCTTGCAAGAGAAGAAGATATCACAGATTGCAGATAAGATTGCAGCAAAGAAAGATATTAAGGTGGTACTGATTGCTGGACCATCATCAAGTGGTAAGACCACATTCTGCAAACGTCTTTCTGTGCAACTACTTGCTAGTGGTGTGAAGCCCGTACAGATTTCACTCGATGATTACTTCGTTAATCGGGAAGAAACACCGAAGGATGAACAGGGAGAATATGATTACGAAAGTATCTATGCACTGAATATTCCACTCATCAATGAGCAGTTTAATGCTTTATTCAATGGTCAGGAAGTGGAATTACCCAAGTATAATTTCCAAACAGGAAGTAGTGAGAAGAGTGGGAATAAGTTGCATTTGGAGGAGAATAACGTGTTAGTTGTAGAAGGCATTCACGCCCTTAATCCAACACTCACGGCTCAGATTCCCGACGACAAGAAGTTTAAGATCTATGCTTCTGCGCTTACTACCATCCTATTGGATAATCACAATTATATCCCAACGACTGACAATCGATTGCTCCGACGCATTGTTCGTGATTATAAGTATCGTGGTTGTTCAGCACAAGAAACGATCCGCCGATGGCCTAGTGTGCGTTCTGGTGAGAATAAATGGATATTCCCTTATCAGGAGCAAGCCGATGTGATGTTTAATACAGCTATGCTCTTCGAACTTGCAGTCATAAAGCCACAAGCAGAGGAGGTGCTCGAGCAAGTACCAGAGAATTGTGAAGAATATGCCGAGGCTTATCGCTTACGCAAGTTCCTCAAGTACTTCTCTCCCCTGCCTTTCCGTGCGCTCCCTCCAACCTCATTGCTTCGTGAGTTCCTTGGTGGTAGTTCGTTTAAGTATTAGAAGGTTATAATTGAAGCGTATAAATAGCCACGAGGTAGGGACAGAGACCCTCGGCTGGAAACCCCTCCCAGCCTCCCCCAAGGGGAGGAGTATCTAACGGAAGCTAATTGGGATGAGTTTTTTCTATCTAGATGATGTTACAAAGTAGGGACAGACGCCCTCGTCTGTCCGCTCAATCATCCCTGTTTATTGTTGTTTCATATATTAGTATGCGGACAGACGAGGGCGTCTGTCCCTACTTTGTTATCGTGTTTCTATACAGAAGAAACATGCAGGTAGAGAAAAGTTCGCGAACTAATTCAAATAGAGTTCGCGAACTTTTTTGTGTGTCTCTTATAGGATGAGTTTTACTAACGTAAGTGTGTTATGTTTCTCCTCTTATCTGTCAAGTTTCCAAGTAACGCCATCTTTAGTGTCTTTCACTTGGAAACCAGCATCAGCCAAAGCGTCACGGATCTGATCGCTGACCGCCCAGTTCTTCTCTGCCTTAGCCTTTGCACGAAGATCGAGAACCATGTCTACAACCTTTCCGTATGCCTCTTCGCGTGCATCGTTATTAGCACTGCGCTCGTTCTTGAGCCCCAAGATGTCGAAAGCAAAGAGTTGCATAGCCTCCGTGAGTTCCTTTAGGTCATCGGCAGAAATCTGTGCCTTGTGATCAATAAGAACGTTTACCAAGTGGCAAGCCTCAAACAGATTAGAGATGACAGCAGGCGTCATTAAGTCGTCATTCATTGCATCGTAACACTTCTGACGGAAGTTAGCAACAAACTTCTTCGTATTATCGTCCGATGCATCCGATGGCTGAATGCGTGCCGAGTCCTCAATACCATTCATCAAACGTTCATATCCCTTCTCTGCAGCTTGCAATGCCTCGTTAGAGAAGTCGACAGTCCCACGATAGTGAGCAGATAGGATGAAGAAACGAATTGTCATTGGCGAGTAAGCCTGCGTGAGCGTGTCATGCTTGCCAGTAAAGAACTGCTCGAGCGTAATAAAGTTGCCCAACGACTTACCCATCTTCTGTCCATTGATCGTAATCATGTTGTTGTGCATCCAATACTTCACCATTTGATCGCCCTGTGAAGCTACAGCTTGTGCAATCTCACACTCATGATGCGGGAATATCAAGTCCATACCGCCACCATGAATATCAAAGTGATCGCCCAAATACTTGCGTCCCATAGCTGTACACTCACAATGCCAACCCGGGAAACCATTACTCCAAGGCGATGGCCAACGCATGATATGTTCTGGCATAGCACGCTTCCACAATGCAAAGTCAACCTGATTATGCTTCTCACCAACACCTGCTAACTCACGAGAGTTATTAATCATATCGGTGAGATTACGCCCTGACAATACGCCATAATGATGGTCCTTGTCATACTTAGCCACGTCGAAATAAATGCTACCATTGCTTTCGTAAGCATAACCATTGTCCATAATCTGCTTCACCAGCTCCTCCTGTTCAATGATATGACCCGTTGCATGTGGCTCAATACTTGGTGGCAAAACATTCAATGCACGCATAGCATCGTGATAACGATTGGTGTAATATTGCGCAATCTCCATTGGTTCGAGTTGCTCAAGCCGTGCCTTCTTCTCAATCTTATCATCCCCCTCATCGGCATCATGCTCCAAGTGCCCCACGTCAGTGATGTTACGAACATAACGAACCTTATACCCGATATGCTTCAGATAGCGGAATAAGAGGTCGAAAGTGATGGCAGGACGCGCA
This sequence comes from Prevotella veroralis, assembly GCF_018127765.1. NCBI lineage: Bacteria > Pseudomonadati > Bacteroidota > Bacteroidia > Bacteroidales > Prevotellaceae > Prevotella > Prevotella veroralis. The sequence goes on from NZ_CP072330.1 coordinate 61,756, forward strand.
TGCCCAAGATGTGGATCGCCATAAACAGTAGGACCACAGACATACATACCTACGTTAGGTGCAGCGATAGGTTGGAACAACTCCTTCTTACGATGCAGTGTATTGTAAATTACTAAGTCTTGCATAATCTGGTTATTTATTACTTAATGTGATGCAAAATTACAAAATTATTATCACCCGTAACACGTCTGTCTACACTTTTTATAATCTTTGTTTCGCATTGGTGAAAGATATGGAAGTGGATACGCAGGTCGTGCGTCTTCGTTTGATTATGTGCCAGTCTCTGCTTTGTCCGACTTATGTTCCCCATTCCTTAGATGTATATATTCTATTCCTTAGATGTGTATCTTTGGTTCGTTAGATATATGTCTTCCATTCATTAGATGTATGTCTTCTATTCGTTAGATGTGCATCTTTGATTCGTTAGACGTATGTCTCATGTTATTCTCATCATGATGAAACCTGTGTCTCATCATGATGAAACGAGTGTCTCATCACGATGAAACATAATCTTCACCATGGTGAAAATACTATGAGGCGTATGTGTAAAGGATGGCAGATGTATATGTAAACAATGCCGAGCATAGCTGTAATCGATATCGAACATACTTGTAATCGACATTGAACATACTTGTAAGCAACATTGAGCATATCTGCAAACGAAATCAACCATACTTGTATGCGGTATCGAGTATGGCTGAAAGGGGGCGGTAGACGTATGATGGAGATGGGGAAAGGGCTATCTTTGGTGTTTCCAAAGCGTGGGAGGTGTTCGTTAGCCCACTTATTTGAAGTATTTGCTAACGAAGTTCTTCACTTTGGATTCATATAGTTTTGGATAGTCGTGATAGCTATATGCGTGCTCAGAACCTTGTGTTATCCATAGTTGCTTGGGCTGGGGTTTTGCCTTGTAGAGGGGATATACCATCCATGAAGGGACATAGGTGTCGTGGTCGCCATGAATGAAGAGCATGGGGCGGTGGCATTTCTTGACTTGTTCCAATGGGCTCGCCTCATGGAAATTCCAACCGTGCTTGACTTGACAGAGGGCTGAGGCTAGGTGGACGAGGGGGAATTGTGGGAGGTTGAACTGCGCCTTTAGCTGGTCGGTACATTCGTCCCATACGCTGGTGTAACCGCAATCCTCCACGTATGCTTTCACGTATGTTGGGATCTTCTCATCGCCTGACACGTTCATAATGGTTGCTGCTCCCATGGAGACGCCATGTAATACCATCTGACTAGGGTGGCGTTTGTCACGGAACATCCGTTCGGCAACGGGTATCCATTGCTCTATGTCTTTGCGGTCGTTCCAGCCCATTTGTATGGAGTTGCCTTCGCTTTGCCCGTGCCCGTGAAGGTCGGGTAGTAGTACGTTCATGCGCATCACCTTATTATATATATGTGCGATGTATAGGAGTCCCAGCCCGTTGTCTTTGTATCCGTGGACGCATATTGCCGTGCGCCCGCAGGCTGAATCACCACGAAGATAGAAGGCGTGCGCCCGCAAGTGGTTATTGAGTAGGATGGTTGTGTCACGCAGTTGGTGGGTGGTCTTGAGGCTGTCTAACCATGGAGTAAGGCTTGGATAGCGTTGATGTAATTTTGCCCAACGATAGTCGTAAGTGTGGGTTGGTTCCTCAAGCATGTACTTCAGGAGGTAAGAGGTGGTAGCTGCCAGCGTGCCAGTGACCACGAGCAATACGATGATAAGATATATAGAGAACTTCTTCTTCATTGTTATTTGTAATAGGGATAAGGGATGAGTTATGTTGACTTTCACGCCTCTATCATCCTGCACGTTCTTTAGTTTCTCTTGAGTTCTTTGACTGCTTTCTAACTCCTCAGCACTTTCATGACCGTAAGTGATGTTTCTAGCCATTCCTCCATACGCTTGTAGTCTTTCCACTCCCATATATCCTTGAAGTCCATAAACTCATGGGTGAGGCGGCTCTCGTATGCGTTTCGTTGGTAGCTGGTGAGCTTTCCTTGTTCCATAATCTCCACTTTGCCGAACTCATTGGCTGTAGTTGGAATACGCGCCCATCCTTTTTCGCCTTGAATTAAGATGAAGGAAGGGCTACTGGAGTCCTTGGCTGCAACGCAGGAGGCTGTGAGATTGGGGTAGGTGAGCACCATAATGCCCGAGGTATCAACGCCATTGTGCCCGTGATTAGCGAAATATTGGTTGGCGATAGGCTCTCCGAATAGCCCTACGATGATGTTGATGTTGTACACATTGAGGTCGTTCAAGGCTCCGCCACCTAGTTCTGGATTGAATGCGGGGGCTATATCTCCCTGTAGGTAACGCTCGTATCTACTGGAGTATTGCGAGAAATTACATTGTGCGAAATGTATGGGAGCAATGCGCTTGAGACTTTGCTTTACGAGTTGGAAGTTGGGGGTGTGAAGGGGTGTGACAGCCTCGAAGAGATAAAGTCCACGTTCGCGTGCCATCTGTGTGAGTAGCTTCGCTTCCTCAAGCGTACTCGTAAAGGGCTTCTCAACAATAACGTTGCGTTGAGCCTCTAATGCCTGTCGCGCGTAAGTGTAGTGTGCGTTATTGACCAAAGCTATATAGACGAAGTCGGCATCGTCTTCTTTTAATAGTTGGGCATAGTCGGTATATACGTGGTCAATGTCGTTCTCCTTTGCAAGCGTCAGTGCTTTCTCCTTGTTGCTATGTGAAAAGATACTTGTTATCTCAATACCTTTCGCCTCATTCTTTAGCATCTTGATAACCTCGGTGGCTATCATTCCTGTGCCTATAATACTTATCTTCATGTTGTTCTATTGATGTTTATGATGTGTTCAGAGCGTAACAAAAGTAGGAATTGTTTTGCAGATAATATAGGAAAAGACTATATTTGTGGTCTGTTAACAAGCTTTATAACTATTATGAACAAAAGATTTCTATTATTATTGACGTGCCTTATAGCAGTTGGTATATTGGCTGGCTGTGATGGGCGTAAAACACCTGTGGATAATAATCCAGTAGGGCAAGTGTCGGATTCGAGTACTCATTCGGAGGTGGATAGCACCGTAGCTGATCAGGAAGTAGCTTTGGTTACAGACTCTATGGGAAAGAAGATTAGCAATAAAGTGGGGAGTGTAGAGATGTCTTATTCCTTTCCTGTATCAGGACCACAACCTTTGGTCAATGCTCTTCGTGCTTATCTCTCTTCGGAAATGAGAGGATGTACGGTGATATTTGGTGTCGATAATAAGGAGGCTAAGCCTTTTAGTAACCCTGCTGATGGTAGGAGGATGTTGAAATATTATGCAGAAAAGGCATTCCATAACTTAACTGAATCTTGTGGAGATACTGTAGAAGGGGCTGCTCCGTGTGAGTTGTCGATGTCTGTCAAGAAATACAGTGAAACGAAGCTGTTTGTGACTTATTATTCCTTCTATTATCTGTATGAGGGTGGAGCACATGGTATGGCGACTCAATATGGTGCTACCTTTGACAAACAGACGGGTAAGAAGTTGGGGAATCCTGTGAACTTTAAGAATATAAAAGCACTTCAGCCGTTGCTTCGAAAGGGATTGAGGGAATATTACTATGTTTTTTTAAAAGATAACGGAGAGACACCTTCGCCTGCTGCAATACAAGAATACATGAATGATTTATTCATTGGAAATGGGGTAATCCCTAAACCCTCTATTACTCCTTGTTTAGTAGAAAAAGGTGTAGAGATTATTTATGGACAATATGAAATTGCCCCTTATGTGCATGGTATGCCTACTTTCACGATTCCTTATAAAAGTATTGCGAAGTTTCTTACGCCTGAAGCTCGCCGACTTGCAGGGCTTGGTGATTGATGGCGGATGAGGTCGCTTGCTAGGTTATAAGCGTCTTCCCAATGATAAGGCAGAATATAAAAGCGTCTTCCTTTGTGATTAAATCTTATGAGGGAGACGCTTCCTTTATTTAATCTCTAGTTATGTGTAGATGTTATTAGTCTAGGTTCTGCATAAGCCATACAAATCCTTTTGCCATTCTGATACCATTGTCTTGGAAATGGTTGCCTTCGTTCCATTCCATCTTGCAGTTTATTCCTTTTGCCTTGTATATGTGTTCTTGTCGGAGAATGTCCTTACTGATGGTTGATATGAGTTTTGTCTTTGTCTTTTCTTCCTTATCTCCTAGACTGAGGTAGACGTTCTTTACTTGTGGAGTGTGACTCTCTGCATAGTCAAGCCAACCTGTATACCATGCGGATGGGGATGCTGCAGCAATACCATTGAAGGGTATCTCTGCTTGATAAGAAGCCCATAAAGCAAATAGCCCAGCAAGGGAATAGCCACCAAGAAATGTATTCTCTGCGCAAATGGATAAGTTGTATAGATGCTGTAATTTGGGAATCAGTTGTTGTATTATATATAATAAGGTGTGATTCGCACCATCTCCAAAGGGAATCTTACCGAATACAGGTGGAGCTGACCATGGTGTTAATTCTGCATTCCACTTCTCTATACATATGGCAATGTGGGTGAATGTTGCTGATGAATGTTCTTCTATATAGTCAATCTGGTGCTCTAATTCTTCCGTATCATGACTATCCACGGGCTGAATTAGAAAATCCTTTGCATTATCTTCGCTGTGAATTATGCATGTATGACCATTTATCTCTATTATTTGTCTTTGATGTCTCATATTCTATTTATCGATGTTTGCATACAAAAGTACTCCTTTTTAGCTAATATTATTGATGTATATCAATTTTTATAAGATAATTCCCACTTTTCTTGAAAATACTCTTCAAAACATTTGGAAGGTATTAGTTTTATCCATACCTTTGCATCCGCTTTTACGGAATAAGCGATCCGCTTATAACGTGTAGAGTGATAAGAAAAAGAGTTCTTTGAAAAGATTTACATAAACAGAGAAGTAGTACAAGAAGCGTCTGTTTGTTTATGAATCAAACAGATGGGTAAAAGAAACGAACCGATCAATTAATTGAGTAGGTGCTTTTTAACTTGATACTTAAGGATAGGCATTCTGACACAGAGACAAACGGATGGCTTGTATTTATATAAGTTGTCACAAATGATATTTTACAATGGAGAGTTTGATCCTGGCTCAGGATGAACGCTAGCTACAGGCTTAACACATGCAAGTCGAGGGGAAACGGCGTTGAGTGCTTGCACTCTTCGGACGTCGACCGGCGCACGGGTGAGTAACGCGTATCCAACCTTCCCATAACTAAGGGATAACCTGCCGAAAGGCAGACTAATACCTTATGTAATTCTTCGATGACATCAGAAGAGAATGAAAGATTTATCGGTTATGGATGGGGATGCGTCTGATTAGCTTGTTGGCGGGGTAACAGCCCACCAAGGCGACGATCAGTAGGGGTTCTGAGAGGAAGGTCCCCCACATTGGAACTGAGACACGGTCCAAACTCCTACGGGAGGCAGCAGTGAGGAATATTGGTCAATGGGCGAGAGCCTGAACCAGCCAAGTAGCGTGCAGGACGACGGCCCTATGGGTTGTAAACTGCTTTTGTATGGGGATAAAGTCAATCACGTGTGATTGTTTGCAGGTACCATACGAATAAGGACCGGCTAATTCCGTGCCAGCAGCCGCGGTAATACGGAAGGTTCGGGCGTTATCCGGATTTATTGGGTTTAAAGGGAGCGTAGGCCGGAGATTAAGTGTGTTGTGAAATGTAGACGCTCAACGTCTGACTTGCAGCGCATACTGGTTTCCTTGAGTACGCACAACGTTGGCGGAATTCGTCGTGTAGCGGTGAAATGCTTAGATATGACGAAGAACTCCGATTGCGAAGGCAGCTGACGGGAGCGCCACTGACGCTTAAGCTCGAAGGTGCGGGTATCGAACAGGATTAGATACCCTGGTAGTCCGCACAGTAAACGATGGATGCCCGCTGTTGGTACCTGGTATCAGCGGCTAAGCGAAAGCATTAAGCATCCCACCTGGGGAGTACGCCGGCAACGGTGAAACTCAAAGGAATTGACGGGGGCCCGCACAAGCGGAGGAACATGTGGTTTAATTCGATGATACGCGAGGAACCTTACCCGGGCTTGAATTGCAGAGGAAGGATTTAGAGATAATGACGCCCTTCGGGGTCTCTGTGAAGGTGCTGCATGGTTGTCGTCAGCTCGTGCCGTGAGGTGTCGGCTTAAGTGCCATAACGAGCGCAACCCCTCTCTTCAGTTGCCATCAGGTGATGCTGGGCACTCTGGAGACACTGCCACCGTAAGGTGTGAGGAAGGTGGGGATGACGTCAAATCAGCACGGCCCTTACGTCCGGGGCTACACACGTGTTACAATGGCCGGTACAGAGGGACGGTGTAATGCAAATTGCATCCAATCTTGAAAGCCGGTCCCAGTTCGGACTGGGGTCTGCAACCCGACCCCACGAAGCTGGATTCGCTAGTAATCGCGCATCAGCCATGGCGCGGTGAATACGTTCCCGGGCCTTGTACACACCGCCCGTCAAGCCATGAAAGCCGGGGGTGCCTGAAGTCCGTGACCGCAAGGATCGGCCTAGGGCAAAACTGGTGATTGGGGCTAAGTCGTAACAAGGTAGCCGTACCGGAAGGTGCGGCTGGAACACCTCCTTTCTGGAGAGGATGTTTATCGGTTAGTAAGTTGACAAGTATTTAAGTATATGAGTTGACGAGTTAATGGTAATCAAGAGATAAAATAGAACCTTTGGTTCGTTTTTCTTCTTGTACTCACTGCACTCTGTATTATATAAATGTAGGAGTTTAGAGTTAAAGGCTCACATAAAGGTTCAAGTCCTTATTCTCCACTTCGCTGTTTATACAGCACAAGATCTTTGACATATTGACACAAGCAAGACTGTAAAGTAGAACGATTCTTTCTATTAATGGGAAGAATTAGCATTCTAATTATTGAAGCAATAGCTTCAAAATGTTTAGAATCACACAACAGCTGAAAGTATGAGCTACATTCTTTGTAAGTAATTACGAAGAAGGCGAAGAAAGTAAGAAAGGGCGCATGGCGGATGCCTTGGCTCACGGAGGCGACGAAGGACGTGATAAGCTGCGATAAGCCTTGGGTAGGTGCAAATAACCATTGATCCAAGGATTTCCGAATGGGACAACCCAGCAGGTTGAAGACCTGCTATCACTACAGACGTAGTGAGGCAAACGGAGGGAACTGAAACATCTTAGTACCTCTAGGAAGAGAAAATAAACTAATGATTCCCCTAGTAGTGGCGAGCGAACGGGGAATAGCCCAAACCAGTGACGTAGCAATGCGCCACTGGGGTTGTAGGACCACGCTGTCGTACTTAGATTGTGAGAAGAATGTTCTGGAAAGAACAATCATAGAGGGTGATAATCCCGTATTCGAAGCATGACGAGACGTAGTGGTATCCTGAGTAACGCGGAACACGTGAAATTCTGCGCGAATCCGCCGGGACCATCCGGTAAGGCTAAATACTCCCGTGAGACCGATAGTGAACGAGTACTGTGAAGGAAAGGTGAAAAGCACTCCGATGAGGAGAGTGAAATAGTTCCTGAAACCATGCGCCTACAAGCGGTCGGAGTTGTTAATTCAGTGACGGCGTGCCTTTTGCATAATGAACCTACGAGTTACCATGTCTGGCAAGGATAAGCGTCATGAGATGCGCATCCGTAGTGAAAGCGAGCCTGAATAGGGCGTCAAGTCAGATGGGGTAGACGCGAAACCAAGTGATCTACACTTGCCCAGGTTGAAGTTCGGGTAACACCGAATGGAGGACCGCACGGATAAGCGTTGAAAAGCTTCCCGATGAGGTGAGTGTAGGAGTGAAAGGCCAATCAAACTTGGAGATAGCTCGTACTCCCCGAAAGGCATTTAGGTGCCGCGTGCATCGATCTCCATAAGAGGTAGAGCGACCGATAGGTCAAGAGGGCTTCACCGCCTATCGAGACCTGACGAACTCCGAATGCTTATGGACAGCAGATGTGCAGTAAGGGGGCGGGTGCTAAGGTCCGTCCCCGAGAGGAGAAGAATCCAGACCGCCGTCTAAGGTCCCGAAATTCTGTCTAAGTTAGTCTAACGAAGTCTGGTCCCCGTGACAGCTAGGATGTTGGCTTGGAAGCAGCCATTCATTCAAAGAGTGCGTAACAGCTCACTAGTCGAGGGTCCGGGCATGGATAATAATCGGGTATAAGTCAGATACCGAAGGCGCGGGATAGTAATGTAAATTAAAAGTATCGGTAGGGGAGCATTCCATCGACGTCGAATGGTGAAGGTAACTGATCCTGGAGTTTATGGAAAAGCAAATGTAGGTATAAGTAACGATAAAAAGGGTGAGATTCCCTTTCGCCGAAAGACCGAGGTTTCCCGGGCGATGCCAATCAGCCCGGGGTTAGTCGGGTCCTAAGTCTCAGCCGAACGGCGAAGGCGATGGCAGATGCGGTTAATATTCCGCAACTCGCAGTATCAGTGATGTGGAGACGGAGCAGTGACACTGCCGCGCCCTGACGGAATAGGGCGTTTAAGTGCTTAGGTTATGAGAATGGCAGGCAAATCCACCATTCGAGCTGAAACACGAAAGTACAGCACTTCCTTCGGGAAGCGTTGAGTGCAGGTAATCATACTTCCGAGAAAATCCGCTAAACTTAATGTTACTGCGACCCGTACCGCAAACGGACACACGTGGTCGGGTAGAATATACTAAGGCGTTGAGAGATTCATGGTTAAGGAACTAGGCAAATTGACCCCGTAACTTCGGGATAAGGGGTCCTCATAGCAATATGAGGCGCAGAGAATAGGTCCAGGCAACTGTTTAACAAAAACACAGGGCTGTGCAAACTCGAAAGATGAAGTATACAGCCTGACACCTGCCCGGTGCTGGAAGGTTAAGAGGAGATGTCACTAGCAATAGGAAGCATTGAATTGAAGCCCCAGTAAACGGCGGCCGTAACTATAACGGTCCTAAGGTAGCGAAATTCCTTGTCGGGTAAGTTCCGACCTGCACGAATGGTGTAATGATCCGGACGCTGTCTCAACCATGATCTCAGTGAAATTGTAGTATCGGTGAAGATGCCGATTACCCGCGATGGGACGAAAAGACCCCGTGAACCTTTACTACAGCTTAGCATTGACCTTGGTCATCCGATGTGTAGGATAGGCCGGAGGCTTTGAATCGGGTGCGCCAGCATTCGTGGAGCCATCCTTGAAATACGGCCCTTTGGCTGTCTGAGGTCTAACACGCCTATGGTGTGGACACTGCTTGGTGGGTAGTTTGACTGGGGTGGTCGCCTCCAAAAGCGTAACGGAGGCTTCCAAAGGTGCCCTCGGACCGATTGGTAACCGGTCTCATAGAGTGCAATGGCATAAGGGCGCTTGACTGGGAGGCAGACATGCCGAGCAGGCAGGAAACTGGGGCATAGTGATCCGGCGGATGTGTATGGAAACTCCGTCGCTCAAAGGATAAAAGGTACTCCGGGGATAACAGGCTGATCCCCCCCAAGAGCTCATATCGACGGGGTGGTTTGGCACCTCGATGTCGGCTCGTCACATCCTGGGGCTGGAGAAGGTCCCAAGGGTTGGGCTGTTCGCCCATTAAAGTGGCACGCGAGCTGGGTTCAGAACGTCGTGAGACAGTTCGGTCTCTATCTATCGTGGGCGTTGGAGTTTTGCGTGGTGCTGACACTAGTACGAGAGGACCGTGTTGGACAGACCTCCGGTTTACCAGTTGTGCCGCCAGGTGCACCGCTGGGTATCTGAGTCTGGATTGGATAAGCGCTGAAAGCATCTAAGTGCGAAGCCAGCCGCAAGATGAGAACTCCTCATAAGGGTCGTCATAGACGATGACGTTGATAGGGTGTAGGTGTAAAGACGGTGACGTCAAAGCCGAGCACTACTAATTGCCCGAAACTTTCTTCGGGTCTCCCGCCTCCCTAGAGTGGAGAGCGGGGACCAGTGACTCAGACTTTGAGCTGTGTAATCTTCTTGATAGAAGTAGAAAAGTTCTATAATGTTTTGCTTGTGGAAATACGTCACCTTATACGGCTGACAAGTCAGTAGACGAGTTAACAAGTATACGAGTAGACAAGTTAAAAGTGTACAAGAAAGCGAGTTAAAAGTGAACGAGTAAACAAGTTATTAGTTCTAAGGACAATGTTTAATAACGAATCTACTGATAAGAAGACAGAAGGAAGACAAGAATAAAGACAAACAACTAGTTAACTTGTCAACTTCAAAACCAGTCAACCGAACAAGACATTAGGTGGTTATTGCGTCGGGGTTCCACCTCTTCCCATTCCGAACAGAGAAGTTAAGCCCGTCTGCGCCGATGGTACTGCAATGCAATGCGGGAGAGTAGGTCGCCGCCTTCTTTAATATGAGAGAGCTTTGAAGAGAAATCTTCGGGGCTCTCTTTTTTGTTGTCCCACTCTCAACCCTATAACTCTTAACCCTCATCGCCCTACTCCTCTCCGAACAATCGCTCACCGTCCGCAGGGAAGTAATGCTGATAGAGCGTAATTACCGAGATACGTAGGATGTGCATCAAGGGTGTTTAACGCCCTTACCCAAGAGCGTTTAACACCCTTACCCAAGAGCGTTTAACACCCTTACTCAAGAGTGTTTAACACCCTTACTCAAGAGTGTTTAACACCCTTACTCAAGAGTGTTTAATACCCTTACCCAAGAGTGTTTAACACCCTTATCCAAGAGTGTTTAACACCCTTACCCAAGAGTGTTTAACACCCTTGCCTAAGAGTGTTTAACACCTTTACCTAAGGGTGTTTAACACCTTTATCCACGATTGCTTAATACCCTTATCTGAGTAGTAGGACTCATAGAGTACGGCTGTACGGCCCGTAGGGCACGGAAGTATAACCCGTGCCCCACGAAAGTACATTTCGTCAATGTTAACAATTCGAGCCTAACCTTAATAATCTTACGTCGATAAGACTTTATGATAGAACCAAGAAGAAGCACTTCTAAGGCAGGCTAAAAATTGTTCGCAAACAATTTTTTGAGTGTCCTGTGTTATTTGTTTAATAGCGAACTCATGATTACTGGATGTGATAGATGCGTAGTGGGGGAGGAGAAGATGATTTTAGTTGTATTAGGCAAGGGTATCTGATGATTGGTGTTGATGGTTAGTACTAGTTGAGTTAAGGATCGATACAAGTGGTGCTGTCGAAGCTATGTGTAATAGAAGTTTATCTTTAAATAAAGTTTATCAGTCGTTTAAATTTCTTTGTTGGTCTTTTTTGTTAGCTGGTTTGTACTGTAAGCCTTTTATTATTGCCGTATTATTTGTATATTTGTATGTTTTTTTAATGATAGTATTTCTAATTCTCATATTTTATTTACATGTCTTTGCAATTTTTATGTGGTAATAATGAAGAAGATGGATGCTTGTATTTTTTAATGCTAAATGGAAAATAAGATAGGTAATGTCTATGTTTAAAAACTTAAAACTCTGTGTCTTTATATTTTTCTTACCTATAGTGTGCTACGCACAGGTTTTTAGTGAGAAAATAGATTTATCTAATATTTCGAATTTTAAAGGTGTATATAAGCAAGGAGATATTATCTTGGAGGTTTCTAATTCAAATGGGATGCCTTATAGTCCAGTATTTTTAGGAGATAAAGATGATAGATTCTTTAGGTTTCAATCTACTGACGAGTTGCACATCTCAGGGAATAATATCCGACTGAAAGAGGTAGTTTTTACTTGTCAGAAAAAGCATTTTGATTTAAAGATTATAAAGCCTTTTAATAAAGTACTCACGAATAAAGATAATGCGGAAAACAAGAATATTAAATACTCATTTTATCGTTTAGATGAATCTTCACTCTGCTCAAAGCTTATTTTAACTTCTGTTACTACTCGAGATGTTTATATTAAATCTATCAAGATAGTCTATGAGTATTTGCCTTTAACGATAAGTATTTCTGAAGCTAAACGTGCCACCCTTTATTATAGTGATAAGTCTCTAGTTGTTCCTGCTGGTATTGTTGCTTGGACTTACAAGATAGTTAATAATAGCTTAGAGAAAAGTCATCGGTATAATAGAAATGACATCATTCCCAATGGAACGGCTGTTGTTTTGGAAGCAAATAAGGGTACTTATGAGTTTGTAGTGACAGCTAAGACTGGAGTAAAAGATAAAGATAATGTATTAAAAGGAAGCGACCAAGAAGAGGAAACAAAGGGTGGTCAAATCTACTATGCATTCCGCGGTGGTATTAATGGTGTTGGCTTTTATTGGATGAATGAAGATGGACATTCTTTCAAGAATGGAGCACATAAAGCTTATATTGCCTATAATCCACCAGCAACTTCTGCGTCTGCAAAGCCATTCTTTGCTTTTGATACAGCAACAAACATTCATTCCTTGTCAATCAGTGATAGACGAGGTGAGGATGAATCGATTTATAATCTTGCTGGTCAACGTGTATCTAAAGATTATAAAGGTATCATTATAATGAATGGAAAAAAATATTTAAAGAAATAACAATAACCTAAATATAACGACATGAAAAGCTATGTACAACCAATCATTAGAGTAAATGAATGTTTATTAGAAACGGTATTTCTTAGTGGATCACCTCAAAGAGGTATCCTAGGAAAAGCAAATACGACAGGAGGGACAACTCCTCAATTATCAAAGCGGTCTTACTTTGAAGAAGTAGAGGAGTCGAATCTTTGTGGAAAAGAGGATGAATAAAGTTCATTATAAGGTTGTTCTTCCTTACTTTTTATAAGGAAAGAATTTAAAAGTAAGCTCCTTCGGAATCTTTACCCATTTGTTGTCAACAACGATTTTCATCACACTTCCCTCTAAGCGTGTAAGCGTGTAATTCCCGTCTGTATTACGTTTCAATTCAGCTTTTAAATCTTCGCTTCCGTAATCGTTGATGATGGTAAGTATCGCTTTCTTGCCTTTGATGGTTGCATCAGAAATAATCCATTTGCGGGTATCACGCTTTGCACCGAAGTAACCGGGTACTTTGCCGAATATCTCCTGGCGCGGTACAATGATGTTGTTATCGTAGAAGTTGATATCTAACCAAACTTGATATTCATTGTTTACAAGATGTGCTTTGAAGATACTATCTTTCCCCTCTTTCTTTTGACACTCAATCTTCTTCGTTTCACCTGTTACGTTTTGAGCATTCATGTTAAGCCCTAGGGACAACAAAGCTAATATCGCAATTGCAATTCTATGTTCCATTATTCTAAATGTTTGATATATGCAAAGTTAATTAAAATAGCGATTAATTTATCAATAGAGGACAAAAATGTAAGAGCTAAAGTTGTGTTTTATATGTTTTTGTATTACCTTTGTATGCGATATATATCAAATTTTTAAAAGGAAAGATGTTGTTTCCGGATTATATTTTCGAAACTAGTTGGGAGGTATGTAACAAGGTCGGAGGTATCTATACTGTACTTTCCACTCGCGCAAAAACATTACAGGACAGGATAAAGGATCATGTGATATTCCTTGGTCCAGATTGTTGGTATGATTCTCAATCTCCTTATTTCAAGCAAGATGATAGTCTTTTTGCCGATTGGCAACAAAGGGCATTGGCTGATGGTTTAAAGGTTAAGGTTGGTCGTTGGGATATTCCCGGTGAGCCAATCGCTATGCTCGTTGACTTTCAGTCATGCTTTGAGCATAAGGAAGAATTGTATGGTAAGCTATGGGAGTATTATCGTGTTGATAGTCTTCATGCATACGGAGATTATGACGATTCAGCAATGTTTGCATACGCTACGGCTCTTGTTGTAGAGAGTTTCTATAAGTTCTATCTTAGTGAGAAAGATAAGGTGATCTTTCATGCTAACGAGTGGCAAACGGGTTTTGCTGCGCTCATTCTTCAATATCGTATGCCCCAGATTGCTTCCATCTTTACGACTCATGCCACTTGCATTGGTCGTAGTATTGCAGGCAATAATAAGCCGCTATACGAATATTTGTGGGCTTATAATGGCGATCAGATGGCTTCCGAGCTGAATGTGGAAAGTAAGCATTCTATTGAAAAGCAGACTGCCCATTATGTTGATTGTTTTACCACGGTGAGTGATATAACGGCTACGGAATGTAAGGAATTACTTGAGAAGCCTGTAGATGCAGTTCTTCCGAATGGCTTTGAGAATGACTTTGTTCCTAAGGGGACGACCTTCACAAAGAAGCGTAAGGCGGCTCGTAAGCGTCTATTAGATGTAGCAAATGCTCTTACTGGTTCTGATTTTAGCGACGATACATTGATCGTTTCAACCAGTGGGCGTTATGAATTCCGTAATAAAGGAATTGATGTGTTCATCGAAGCGATGAATAGATTGCGCTTTGATGAGAATCTAAAGAAAGAGGTCGTAGCCTTTATAGAAGTGCCTGGATGGGTAAATAGTCCGCGTCAAGACCTTATTGAGCGTCTGAAGAGTGGAGAGAGTTTTGATACTCCCCTTGATATGCCACTCTTGACGCACTGGCTCAACGAACAGGAGCATGATAATGTGATGAATATGGCACAGTCGCTTGGTATTTGTAATGCAAAGGCTGACAAGGTGAAGCTTATCTTTGTGCCTTGTTATCTAACTGGTGATGATGGCATCCTTAATATGAGCTATTACGACCTTGTATTAGGGAATGATCTCTGTGTTTATCCTTCTTATTATGAGCCTTGGGGCTACACTCCATTGGAAGCGGTTGCTTTTAAGGTACCTTGTATTACAACTGACCTTGCAGGCTTTGGCTTGTGGGCAAATACAGAGAAGGGCGCATATAGCGAAATAGAAGATGGAGTGAAAGTGTTGCACCGCACCGATTACAATTATTCGGAAGTGGCCGATGGTATTAAGGATACAGTTGTTCGCTACTCGAACTTTAATAATTCAATCGTAAATAAATGTCGCCGTAATGCGGAGAAACTCTCACATAAAGCTTTATGGAGTGAGTTCATTCGCTATTATGAGCAGGCATACGACATAGCTCTACGTAAAGCAACAGAACGTAATAAGCGATGATTGCTTTGATAACGATAAACGATAAATAGTCAAAAACTAAATGAATTTATGAAAATTAAGTCAGATTATTCCAACGAGCCTCAGTGGAAAGAGGTGACTGTGAAATCAACCTTGCCAAAAGAATTGGCATGTCTTGATGAGATTGCTCACAACATGTGGTGGGCATGGAATTACGAAGCACGTAACATGTTCAAGGCACTTGACGAGACTCTTTATGAGGAAGTGGGGCATAACCCAGTTCAGCTTCTTGAGCGTCTTAGCTACGACCGCAAGGAAGCTATCGTAAAGGACAAGAAACTGATGAAACAGGTAAGTGATGTTTATAAGAAGTTCCGTACTTATATGGACGTTAAGCCAAATAAGAAGCGTGCTTCTGTTGCTTACTTCTGTATGGAGTTTGGTCTGAATCAGGCATTGAAGATTTATTCTGGTGGTCTTGGTATGTTGGCTGGCGACTACCTCAAGGAGGCATCTGACTCAAATGTAGACCTTTGCGCTGTAGGTTTCCTCTATCGTTTTGGCTACTTCACACAGAGCCTTTCAATGGATGGACAGCAGATTGCTAAATACGACGCACAGAATTTCAACTCTCTTCCTATAGAGCGTGAGCTTGATGAGAACGGTAATCAAGTTGTTGTAGACGTACCTTACCGCAACTATCAGGTGCATGCACTTGTATGGCGTGTGAATGTTGGTCGTATTAAGCTCTATTTGCTCGATACAGACAACGATATGAATTCAGAGTTCGACCGCCCTATCACTCACTCTCTCTATGGTGGTGACTGGGAGAATCGTTTGAAGCAGGAGATATTGCTCGGTATCGGTGGTATCCTTACTTTGAAGAAACTCGGAATCAAGAAAGATATTTACCACTGCAATGAAGGTCACGCAGCACTCTGCAACCTTCAGCGTCTTTGTGACTATATCGATGGTGGTTTGACATTTAATCAGGCAATGGAGCTTGTACGTGCTTCTTCACTTTATACCGTTCACACCCCAGTGCCAGCAGGTCACGACTACTTCGACGAGGAGCTATTCGGCAAGTATATGGGTGATTATCCTGCAAAGCTTGGTATCTCTTGGGATGAGTTCATCGGTATGGGTCGCACCAATCCAGATGACCACGGCGAGCGTTTCTGTATGAGTACCTTTGCTTGTAACACTTGTCAGGAAATCAATGGTGTCTCAAAACTTCACGGTTGGGTAAGCCAGAAGATGTTTGCTCCATTGTGGAAGGGTTACTTCCCAGAGGAGAACGCTGTAGGTTATGTTACCAACGGTGTACACCTCCCAACATGGACAGCAACAGAGTGGCGTAAGGTTTACGATAAGTACTTTGATAAGAGCTTCATGAGCGATCAGAGCAACGAGAGCATTTGGCATGCAATCTATAACGTTCCAGATGCAGAAATCTGGGAGACACGTATGGCATTGAAGCAGAAGCTCATCAAGTATATCCGTGATAAGTTTACTAAGCAGTGGCTCCGCAATCAGGGTGATCCAGCTAAGGTAGTTTCTATCCTTGAGCGTATCAACCCTAACGCATTGATGATTGGTTTCTGTCGTCGTTTTGCTACTTACAAGCGTGCACACTTGCTCTTTACTGACCTTGAGCGTTTAGAGAAGATCGTTAATAACCCAGAGCGTCCTGTTCTATTCTTCTTCTCAGGTAAGGCACACCCTGCTGATGGCGCAGGTCAGGGATTGATCAAGCGTATCTTTGAAATCTCTCGTATGCCACAGTTCCTCGGTAAGATAATCTTCCTCGAAGACTATGATATGCAGTTGGCTCGTCGCCTCGTATCTGGCGTTGATATCTGGATGAACACACCAACTCGCCCACTCGAAGCAAGTGGAACATCTGGTGAGAAGGCAGAGATGAACGGTGTTGTTAACCTCTCTGTTCTCGATGGCTGGTGGGTTGAAGGCTACCGTGAGGGAGCTGGATGGGCATTGCCAGAGAAGCGTACCTATCAGAACCAAGCTTATCAAGATCAGCTTGATGCTGCTACAATCTATAGTTTGCTTGAGAATGAGATTGCACCGCTCTACTTCAACAAAGATAAGAAGAAGGGTTACTCAGAGGACTGGGTGAAAGTTGTAAAGAACTCTATCGCAACTATCGCTCCTCACTATACAATGAAGCGTCAGTTGGATGACTACTACGATAAGTTCTACGAGCGTCAGGCTAAGCGTTCACACGAATTGCAGAAGAATGATTATCATCTCGCTAAGGAGATAGCTCTGTGGAAAGAGTCTGTTGCCGAGCGTTGGGACAGCATCTATGTCGTTTCAAAGAATGAGGAGGCATTGCAAGATATAGCAACAGGTCATAAGATAAAGGTAACTTACACCCTTGACGAGCAAGGTTTGCAAGATGCTATCGGCTTGGAGCTTGTATTCTTGAAGCATGCCCCAGTTGACGATGTAAATATCCATAAGGTAATCCCATTCAAGCTCGTGAAGACAGAGGGTAACCATTATACCTTTGAAGCATCTTTCGATGCAACCGAGGCAGGTGCTTACAAATATGCAGTCCGAATGTTCCCTAAGAACAGTCTCTTGCCTCACCGTCAGGACTTCGCTTATGTGAAGTGGATTGGCTAAGACAGATAAGGCATATACATAATAAGAAAGCCATTCTCAATCAAGTGTTGAGAATGGCTTTTTATTGATACTGGATAGTCTGCGAAAGAGAGAAAGATATCCTCTTCCATGTTATGCACAATTAATTTGGCTCAAGCTATATTTCCTGTTTCTTCGTGGCTCGTCTTGTTGAGTTGAATGATACCCCATATACAGCCAAGTGCAGCAATAGCCGAAACAGCTATTAGAAAATAGATTAATTCCATAACTTCTACTTTTTAAAACATAATGAATCCGAAGAGTGCTGTGAGAATAACAGCTATGAGTCCGACAATTAACAGATACGCCTTCTCTATCTGCATTCCCATGATACCCGAAAGGATGATACCGCCAAAGATTAGCTTTGACAAGTCAAGACTATATCTACTTGCTTCTAAGTAGAGCTTTGACAGCGTCTCTTTTCTGAAATATCTTCTATCCTTCTTCATGCTGCAAATATAGCAATTATATTTATAAAAACATACCTTTGCTCCTTTTCTTTTGCGCTGACGCTATGCCTTTCTGAATAACTTGCAACGGCGAGAACCTATGTTAATGATCTTCCCTTCAGACTCTAGTTTGGCAAGGAGCCTATAAGCCGTCGACTGGGAAATGTTAAGGCTACAGAGGAAATTTCTAACCGTGAATATTCCTTGCTTGGATAGTAGTTCGTCAATAGTACTATTGATTTCCTCTGGTGTTGGAGCAGATGCCAGTTCTTCTACCTCTGTAACGTTCTTCACTTCTATCATGGTCATCTCTTGGAGGATTTCCTTGTCAGGTCGAAACTTTATGGTACGTACTTCCGCATTACGTAATCGTGGTTTGTGTGAGCGCGGGTCTTTGTAGATATCACCTTTCAGAGCAACAGAAAAGTATCCTATACCAGGTAAGTGTACATTATTACCATC
Source organism: Prevotella veroralis (assembly GCF_018127765.1). NCBI lineage: Bacteria > Pseudomonadati > Bacteroidota > Bacteroidia > Bacteroidales > Prevotellaceae > Prevotella > Prevotella veroralis. The sequence goes on from NZ_CP072330.1 coordinate 80,273, forward strand.
CTTTAGCTCTCTTGTTATCTCCTCCTTTAAAGAGAGAATCGTAGCTGTAATATCACCAGCAGTAAGTGATGTAGCCTGCACTATATTCTTACTGATGCGCCTTAATCCTACGGTTTGATATTGTATAGGTACGATTCTTAATTCGGCATTCTTAGGTAGATTGCCCCCTGTCTTCATTAGTTTATAAAATATTGCCATAGCCTTTGTTTTATATTAGTAAGCTGTTGTAGTAACGGATATATACCGTCCCACTGATATTTATTCTATGTTATAATATTTCTTTGTATAGTATCTGCAATTCATTTAGCCTTATTGCACATTTCAGTCACCATGGTGATAATTAATCCTCACCACGGAGATGTTATTCTCTCACCATGGTAGTAATATATTCTCACCATGGTGATGTTGATACTTAGCGCATACAAAGATAATACAAATCCCGCTTCTTTGCAAGTCGGAACATAATAAAAAAGACTCCCGAACCTATGAGAAAGGTTCGGGAGTCGTATGTTGGTAGTTTTGTCGTTACTTATCTGCTTGACTTGATAAATGATGTTCTGTTAAGGTTATAAGTCTTCGCCATGAGCCTGGTTTCTTTTGTTATCGTAAAATATGAGTATACGATATTTACCATATACTTCTCCTATGATAAACCAAACTTTCCTATTCCGTGCTCTGTCATGTGGTAGTTGGTAGTAGACAGCCTCAAATTGTTTATGGTGTATAGTCATTTCGTATGAGATATCGTCATTATCAGATAGCTTTTGTGTTCCTTTTAATGAATAGTACTTGGGATTGTCATCAAATTGTTGGCATAGATCGTTGAATCTTATTTTTATCTGTCCTTCATCACGACCAGTTTTATCAGTTACAGCAATCCTCCACACTTTGCTTTTGTTTGTCAGTATAGAGATATATACATTTTCTCCATTAAATATTCCTTCAAGGCAATCTTCTTGGGCGTTGTAACTAAATCCCTTTGCTTTGATCTTTTGAATCATATCAGCCTTAGTCCCATCAATAGGGATACCTAAGAACTTGGTTACTTCATTTTGTGCATACATAGCTACGGATAGCATGAGTAGCGTTAAGGATAATAGAATCTTTTTCATACTCTTTTGTTTTAGTTTATAATTATGTTTATGGATTTATCAGTTCGCTTGATTGATAAGGTTTACCACCACCTTCACCATTATGTCTTTCTCTTCCGTCTTGCTCTCTGCAATCATCAGCGTAAGGGCAACGAGCGTGTTGTCAGCAATTCGCTTGGTACCATCAGGGCGATAGAGGATGCCGTTGTTATTCATGAACCAGAGGAAGAGAGTGGCGGCAATACGTTTGTTACCATCGCTGAAAGAATGGTTCTTGGTGACAAGATAGAGCAGCATGGCAGCCTTTTCTTCTACGCTTGGATAGAGCTCTGCGCCGCCAAACGTCTGATAGATTTGTCCAATGGAACTCTTGAATGATTCGTCTTTCTCGTTGCCGAAGAGTACCGAACCGTCGAACTTCTGACGGAGGAGGTCGATTTCGTGCATTGCATTCTCGTATGTAGCATGGAAGGGCTCTTCCTTAGTTATTCGTGCAATATGTAGTCGTTGATAATCGTAATCATCGAGAGTATCGAGCGCATAGGTGTAATCTACAACCACGTCAAAGAGGGCATTGCTTTCGTCAGTAGACTTCGCTGGTTGTTGCTGAATGGTTCTACCAACGACTTGCACCAGCTGCCTTAATTCTGCAATCTGCTGCTTGCGAATGTTCTCATTAATGGCATAACCTTTTACAAGATATTGCTTGAGAACGCTGTTAGCCCATTGACGGAAACGGATACCACGCTTTGTATTGACTCGATAACCAACTGAGATTATCATGTCAAGATTGTAATAAGCAACTATACGAGAAACTTGCCGTTTACCTTCTTGTTGAACTGTTCGGAATTTCCGAATAGTTGAGTTAGCATCGAGTTCATCATCTTCTATGATGTGTTTTATATGCTCACTAATCGTTGCTTTACTGGATTGAAAGAGTTCAACCATTTGTGCCTGTGTAAGCCACACGGTCTCTCCTTCCAACTTCACATCAAGTTGGGTCTTACCATCTTCACTTTGGTAGATAATGATCTTGTCATTTAGATTCTCAGTCATATTGTTTAGATGTTTAGTTATTCGTAAGTGTGATGATTCACCATTCGTGTTTTATGCTAGAAATGCAGAACTTGTGTTCTGGTATTAGATCGTTTCTTCTATCTCATTCTTTCGTCAGTTTACGGCTCATATAACGCACGGGATACCATACGGAAAGCCATCCAACGAGGATAACTGTGAGGAAGATAAGGAGGATGTCTTCGGGATGAACGCTGATAGGATAGGCGTTGACAACGAAGTTGCCAGCCTGGTCGCCAAGCTGAACAAGCCCATAAGTTTGTTGTAACCAGCATAGGATGAGACCGAGTACAATACCAATTACAGCTCCTGCAGCCGATATCATGCGTCCTTCAAAGAGAAAGATGCGGCGTATCTGCCCATCAGTAGCACCGAGGTTGCGCAGGGTGATAACGTCATTCTTCTTGTCAATAATGAGCATGGAGAGCGAACCTATAATATTAAAGCAGGCAACCATAAGGATAAACGTGAGGAAGACATAAGCAAAGAGCTTCTCTATACGCATGATATTAAACGTGTCAGCTTGTTGCTCATAGCGGTCGAGTACCTTATATTTATCGCCTAACATTGCTTGTATCTCTTCCTTCGCATTGTCAATATCCACGCCCGGTTTCATGCGTAACTCTAGTGATGTAATCTCTCCTTGGCGGTTAAATATGCGGCGAGCAAAGTCTATTGACGTAATGATGTAACCTTGATCATACTTGCTTTGCTTCACTTGGAATAATGCTCCCGGAGACACTAGTGAGTCCTTCACAAAGGCATTTGTAGGGTTAGAAGCATCATATTGTCCCTCCCTTTGAGGCGCATATATCTGCAAATAATCCTGCCATGTCACCCCAGTACCAAGGTCTTGTGCCAGTCTTATACCAATTACACCATATTGTAGATTGGCTACATGCAGTGTGAAATCGCCGTCACCATAGAGGATATTACTTATATGTGTGAGCGAATCAAAGTTGTCTTCCACACCTTTCACTGTTACCATAGCCTGTTTGTCGTGATAGACAGCCAGTGCTTGATCCTGTACACATTCGGTAGCGACCTCAACGCCAGGGAGGTGTTTAACCTTTACAAGTAAAGGGTCATCGGCAGGCATCGCTTTCCCTTTCGTTGCTTCTATCTTCAGTTGCGGATCAAAGTTAGTAAAGAACGAAGCTACTAAGTCGGAGAATCCATTGAACCCACTTAACACAACCACTAAAGCCATTGTTGCCACAGCCACACCGAGTACGGAGATAAGACTGATGACGTTTATTGCATGTGTACTCTTCTTTGAGAAGAGGTAACGGCGGGCTATGTAAAAGGGAAAATTCATGTCTTCGAATGTTGTATGCAGAATGTTATATGCTAGTGATTGCGGGATTCTTACTTCTTAAGTAATTCGTCAATGCGCTCTATATAGTCGAGTGAGTCATCGATGAAGAAGCGTAACTCTGGTATAATGCGCAGTTGATTATGTACGCGCTGACCTAATTCGTAACGGATTGTCTTCTCATTAGCATTGATGTTCTTTAGTAGTTCGTCTCCCTTTTCAGATGGGAAGATACTGAGGTAAGCAGTACAGATACTAAGGTCTGGACTTACTTTCACGCGTGTAACACTCACCAATACGCCATGCATCATGCGTGTCTGTGTCTGGAATATACTTGCCAATTCCTTCTGAAGGAGGCGTGATATACGGTTTTGTCTTGTTTCCTGCATATTCTTGTTTATAATGATTTCTACGTCATGCAAAGATACTGAAAGTTTGAAGAATCAACAAACTTATTTCTTCCTAATCAGTGTTAGTCCGTCTCGTAAGGGCAGAATAACCTTCTCTACACGCTCATCTTTGGCGATAAGATCATTGAATTGTCGAATACCAATGGTTTGGTGGTCGTGGTCATAAGCTGGATCAATGACGTGCCAGTCCCATAGCGTGTTATCTGCAAGGATGTATCCACCAGGGCGGATAATAGGTAGTAGTTTCTCATACACCTCTGCGTATGTACGCTTGTCACCATCCACAAATGCCATGTCAAACGTTATTCCGAGTTTAGGAGCTTCTTTTGCAGCATCTCCGATACGAAAGTCAATCTTGTTAGCAACGGGGGATTGTTCTATCCATGGGCGTGTGAAGTCCTCCATCTCGTCGTTTATCTCGAACGTATACACTTTGCCACCTTCTTCCAATCCTTCCGCCATACAGATAGCAGAGTAGCCACTGAATGTTCCAACCTCAAGGATTTTTTTAGGGCGAATCATTTGTACGAGCATCTTTAATAAGCGTCCTTGCAGGTGCCCACTAGCCATTCGACCATGAATAGTGTGGATATTTGTCGCACGATAAAGCCGATAGAGGTAATCACTTTCGGGGTCAATATGCGCCGAGAGATAATTGTCGTATGCTTTCTCTCGTTCTTCATCCAAATGGAGAGAAGTGTTACTTGTTATCATGAAATTCAAATGTTCAAAGTCTGTTTCACGATATTTAAAGGAGGAATGCTTCTATTGCCAGCCGATAGCTATTCATGCCGAATCCTTGAATAGTACCTTTACAAGCTGGGGCTATCATTGAATGACGACGGAACTCCTCACGGTCATTGACGTTGCTGATATGTACTTCGATGACGGGAGTTTGTAGTGAGCGAATGCAATCCAATAAGGCTATGCTTGTATGCGTATAAGCTCCAGCATTGAGGATAATACCATCATAAGCGAACCCTACTTCCTGTAACTTATTGATTAGTTCGCCTTCTATATTGCTTTGATAATACTCAATTTCGACGTTCGGATAATCCTTACGGAGCTGTTGGAGATACGTCTCCATTGACTCTTTGCCATAGATTCCAGGTTCACGAACGCCGAGTAAGTTCAGATTCGGCCCATTGATAATAATTACTTTCATCTCTCTTTCCTGCTTAAATATCGTTTTTCTACATTATCTTTGCATAAGATAAGCTGTATGCAAAAATAAGAATTTAAATGGAAACAGACAAGAATTCAAATGATATTGTCAGTCGTTATCGCCGTTATCTGAAGTTAGAAAAGGGGCATTCTGCCAACACTTTGGATGCTTATATGCGTGATTTGGATAAGCTCTTACGTTATCTTGCGGCAGAGAACATAGATGTGTTGAAGGTAAAACTGGAAGACTTAGAGTTCTTCGCAGCCTCAATATCCGACCTCGGTATCGGACCTCGTTCTTTAGCGCGTATCCTTAGCGGTGTGCGCCAGTTCTATCGTTTCCTTGTATTGGATGGTTACTTGGAGGTAGATCCTACCGAGCTATTAGAATCTCCGAAACAACCTAACCACTTACCCGAAGTCCTCTCCACTGCAGAAGTCGATCTCCTCGAACAAGCCATAGATCTTTCTAAGTGGGAAGGGCATCGTAACCGTGCTATTATTGAGGTGCTATTCTCGTGTGGCTTACGTGTTTCCGAGCTTACCCACCTTACTTTGTCTAATCTATACATCGAAGAGCAATATCTCAGAGTATTAGGAAAAGGGTCAAAGGAACGCCTTGTCCCCATCTCTCCTAGGGCTTTAGAGGAATTGAGTTATTGGTTTGATGACCGTAATAAAATGGATATAAAACCAGGTGAAGAGGATTATGTCTTTCTCAATAGGCGTGGACATCACCTCACCCGTACTATGATTCTTATCATGATTAAGCGTTATGCGGTAGAAGCGGGCATAAAGAAGACAATCTCTCCGCACACCCTTCGTCACTCTTTTGCCACCTCTTTGCTTGAAGGTGGAGCTGATTTGCGTGCTATTCAAGCCATGTTAGGACATGAGAGCATCGGTACGACGGAGATATACACGCACATTGACACTACAACCTTACGTCAGGAGATACTTGAGCACCATCCTCGCAATATCAAATACGATGAAGAGCACCAAGCAGATCCTTTGTCCGAATGAACATCAAAGTCTGTCTCTGCGGGTTAACCAAAGATTCATCAGAGGGTCAGAGAGACTATAACAACCATCTTGTCGTGTAACCAAATCTATGTCAAGAAGCTTATTGAGAGCCGCTTGTGTGGAACTTGGAGATTTGAGCCGATGCTTTTTTGTGAAATTAGCAGATGTTATCTTTGAGGCAGGAGAATCCTCGTGTATAGCAAAGAGAGTTGCCTTTTGTTGCTCACTAAGCATTTGTAGAATCTCTCTAAACCGGTAATCATTTTGTTTAAGGAGCCTGTTTATTAACAAGTTTGTCATTTCTTCATCGCAGATACCATGCTTGGGTGTACAGGCAAAGGCATCATTCATGATTTGTTGATTATAGAGTGTCACACCTTTCATCATATCATATACAACTTTAATAGCAGCTGTTGTTACGTCTTTCTCTGCCTCATGAAAGTTCCTTTGTGCAAACTCTGTATATATGTCTAAAGGGATTGCATTCAACTCAATAAGCCTAGCACTATTATAAAATGGGCGTCCTTTAGAACCGAACATTTCGTCCATTATACGCCGTTGACTCCCTGCGAATACGAAATTGGCATTGCTTGTCTTTTGTATATGTGTACGTAGGGTTGCTTCGAAGTTCTTTTCTGGATAATGGGTTATTTGCTGAAACTCATCAATAACAATAAGACATCTTCTATCAGATTTATTAATGAACTCGAATATCTCCGATAGCGTGTAATCAGGCTGAACGATGTCCCCTAGTTTGATATCAAAGGTAGGGGTTCCTTGTATAGGGTCGTAACCAAAACTTGCACTGAGCGATTTTAATGTCATTGAGAATAGTCGCATCATCTTCTCACTACGTGAAGCTACGCGACGAAAGACGGTATTGCCGAAAGTGTAAACAAACTCATTAAGGGTACCTGTCTCAAGTATATCTACAAAAATAGTGGTGTACTCGTTATCAATGTCAGCTTTGTCAAATACAAAGTCTACTAACTTCGTTTTTCCCATTCGGCGTTCTGCAGATAATATAACGTTCTGTTGATTGCACAAATAGTCGTGTAATAACTTTGCTTCTTTCTGCCGATCGCAAAAGTATTGAGCTGGGATTTGACCACTAACAATGAAAGGATTAATGTCTATTGTCATATTTTCTCTGTCTTAGGATAGCACAAAGATAAGCATTAAGCACTAATTATGCAAATCAAATTATTTGTTTTGAATAATTTAATTCACATAATTATTCTATGTGGCTGAAAGATTCTCTGTCCCACAGAATACGTAAGCCAACGAATATAAGACAAATGGCATACGATTTTAATTTTAACACTTTTGAATCCTCTTATCGCCTACGTTAACTATAAAAAACGATAAAAGGCAATAGAGATACAATATTTTATGTACCTTTGCGAGGTAATATCTGATATTAAATAATTAAACAACGTTTAAGATGAAACTCAAACATTTATTCTTAATCGCCTTACTTTTCATCACTGGTATGGTCTCTGCACAGCAGATGGGACCTATTCCTGTGAATAAGAATGTAAGGCAGGGTAAGCTTAGCAACGGCTTGACTTACTACATTCTCCACAATGATTGGCCTGAGCATGTAGCCAATTTCTACATTGCGCAGCGTGTTGGTTCTATTCAAGAGAACGAGAATCAGCGTGGTTTGGCTCACTTCCTGGAGCACATGGCGTTTAATGGTTCTGAGCATTTCCCTGACTCTACTCTGCTGGAGTTCACCCGTTCTTTGGGCGTAGAGTTTGGTAGTAACTTAAACGCTTACACGAGCATTGACCAGACTGTCTATCGTGTTTGCGATGTGCCAACAACACGCCAGACAGCTCTCGACTCTTGCTTACTCATCCTCAAAGACTGGTCAAATGGATTGACATTAGCTGATAAGGAGATTGATAAGGAGCGTGGTGTTATCCATCAAGAGTGGCAATTAGGTCAGTCAGCCCAGATGCGTATCCTTGACAAGGTGTTACCAGAGTTCTATCCTAACTCTAAGTATGGTAAGCGTCTGCCAATCGGTTTGATGGAGATTGTAGATAAGTTCCCTTATCAAGCACTGCGCGATTATTACAAGAAGTGGTATCGCCCAGATAACCAGTGTATCATCGTTGTGGGCGATGTTGATGTAGACCACATCGAGAATCAGATCAAGCAACTCTGGAATGGAGTAGTCGTTCCTGCTAATGCCGCTCAGGTTGTAGCAGAGCCTGTTCCTGATAATGCCCAAGCCCTTTACATCTTTGGTAAAGACAAGGAATTGCCATTCAGTGACGTGGCTCTTTATATGAAGCATGACGCTTTCCCAGACGAGGCAAAGACCGATCAGAGCTATTTCATCGATTCTTATGCTAAGCGTATAATCAGTATGATGCTGAACCAGCGTTTGGCAGAACTAGCCCAGAAGCCAGACTGCCCATTTACTGGAGCGTATGCAGGCGATGGTACCTACATGCTTTCAAGAACGAAAGACGCCTTCAGCATGGAGGCTAATGCGAAGGATGGTAAGGATCTTGAGACGCTTGCCGCATTGTATAGAGAGGCACAGCGTGTACACCAGCACGGCTTCACAGCTACTGAATTTATGCGTGCAAAGGACGAGTTCTTGTCTCAATTAGAGTCGGCTTATGTCAACCGCAATAAGATAAAGAACGATCAGTATGGCGATGAGTTGCGCGACCATTACCTATCAAACGAACCCATCCCAAGCAAGGAAGACGAGTATCAGATTATGAAACAACTTGTCGAGATGCCTGCTTTGAACGTCAATGTCATTAATGAGTTTGCAAAGGATCTCATCACGGATAAGGATAGCAACTTAGTTATTCAGATCTTCGCACAAGAGAAGGCTAACAAGGTTTACCCAACGAAGGCGCAGATGGCGCAAACCATCGCTAACGTGCGTGGTGAGCAGATTAAGGCTTATGTTGACAATGTGAAACAAGAGCCTTTACTCGATGAGAAGGCATTGCCCAAGGCTGGTAAGATTGTCAGCGAGAAGGAGAACAAGACACTCGGATACAAGGAGTTGACATTGAGCAATGGCGCACGTGTCATCTTGAAGAAGACGAACTTTAAGGATAACGAGATACAGTTCCAGGCTGTCGCAAAGGGCGGTAAGGGACTATATGGCAAGGCTGACTACAACAACTTACGGTTGTTTAATAACGTCATAGCTTACAGCGGACTTGGTAACTTCTCTAACCAGGAGTTGCAGAAAGCTCTTGCAGGTAAGCAGGCAACCATCTCTTGTGGACTTGGTAACTATTATCAGACGCTCTCTGGCTCATGTGTTCCAAAGGATATAGAGACCATGCTTCAGTTACTTTACCTCAACTTCACAAAGGTTGCAAAGGATGAGGCGTCTTACAAGGCGATGATGTCTCAAATGGAATTAGTCTTGAAGAACAAGGATCTCTCTCCCGAGAGCGTATATTCCGACTCGGTTACAACAACTATTTACGGGCATGAAGCTCGCTTTGCGCCATTATCTTTGAACACCTTGAAAGGCGTAAACTATGATCGTATCTTACAGATTTGGAAGGAGCGTTTCGCCAATCCAGGACAGTTTGTTTACTACTTCGTGGGCAATTTCGATGAAGTTTCTCTGCGCCCACTGATCGAGAAGTATATCGCATGTCTGCCTAAGGGCAAGTCGGAGAATTGGCGAGAATTACCCGGATATGCAAAGGGTAACATCGTTAATAAGTTCACCCGCAAGTCGGAAACGCCAAAGGCTATTGCCTTCGAGTTGTGGCATGCGCCTGCAGCTTACAATGTTGAGAACAAGGTATTGACTGATGCTGCAGCACAGGTATTGTCTATGGTCTACCTAAAGAACATTCGTGAGGACGCAAGTGCGGCTTATTCTGTTGGCGCAGGTGGCGATTTGACGCGTTTTGGCGATAAGGCGGTCGCTCTCATCCAAGCCTATTGCCCAATGGATCCTAACAAGTCCGACCTTGCCTTGAAGCTCTTGGCTGAGGGCATGAAGGATAACACGATGAAGATGGATGCGGATAAGGTTCAGAAAGTAAAGGACTTCATGTTGAAGCAAGCAGAGCTATCAGCGAAGAACAACAGCTACTGGATGGACGTTATTGACGAGTATATCTCAACTGGCGTAGACCTCCACTCTGGCTATAAGGCAGCAGTCGAGTCGCTCACACCAGCTAAAATTGCAGCATACTTGAAGAGCCTCGTTGCAGCTGGTAACCACGCCGAAGTGGTGATGACACCAGCGAAGTAATCGCTCTGAAATAAGTATCGTTTATAAGCTAACGGGCAAAAGGACGAGAGTTATCTCACCTCCCTTTTGCCCGTTTTCTGTGTCTGTATTGGTTGTAAAGCATGTCCAGTTTCTCGCTTAAAGGCATTTACGATGAATCAATGTAAGCTCAATAAGAATACTTTGAGATATGTGAAAAAGAAAGAATTTCATAGGGCTAATATCTTTTTAAGTATGGTTCCGACTTGCAAAGAAGCAGGATTTGTATTATCTTTGTATGTGTTACATATCAACATCACCATGGTGATAATATATTACTACCATGGTAAGAGAATAATATCTCCGTGGTGAGGATTAATTATCACCATGGTGATGGTAATGTGCAATAAGGCTAAACGAATTGCAGATACTATAGAAAGGAACATTATAACACGTCATAACTATTAGCAGAACAGGTGTTGTATCGTTCGATCGTGTCCCTAAACGGAACTATGTAAGGGTGCTATTTATTAGAATTAACGAACTTAACCAATCGAATTAATTATATTGTAAAGAAAAGAAGATAATGAGTAATGTGATAAGTTTACAGTTAGGTATTACCAGTATTGGCGACCTGCTGATACGCAAAAGGATATCCACAGTATTTGATAAGCATGCACATGAGGATGTGAATTTGACAATTCCTAACTACCAACGTCCCTATAAGTGGACGGCAAAGAATGCGATTCAATTATTGGACGACATCATAGAAGCAAAGCAAGAGAGCAAGGAGGTTTATCGTGTTGGGACGCTTATTCTGCATCATGACTTTAGTAAGCAGTGCTATAATATAGTTGACGGACAGCAGCGAGTCATTACCTTTACTTTGCTATTAAAGGCTCTTGGTGTGAAGAATATCACCTTCTTACAAGAGAAACTAACCGATAATCCTTATACAAGGGAGAATATCGCAAGTAATTACAGGGCTTTTGAACGTCGTTTATATGCTATGGCTGAATTGCGTACAAAGGTTAAAGGTACGGAAGAGGAACTATATGATGACCGTGTAATAAAGGAGCTTAGAGAGTTTATAGAAATGCGTTGCGAGCTAATAGTAGTTGTCACAAATGATATCTCAGAAGCCTTCCAATTCTTCGATTCACAGAATGCCCGTGGTAAGAAACTATACCCACATGACCTACTGAAAGCCTATCATTTGCGTGAAATGGATAATGTGAGTGAGACGGAGACAGAGGCTATTGTGAGACGATGGGAGGATGTTAGTCAGAGTACATTAGCAAGTCTTTTTGGTGATTATCTCTATCGGTTGCGTGAGTGGGTATGTGATAATCGACCTGTGGAGTTAGATGAACACAACATCGATAAGTTCAAAGGTCTTAGCAAGAAGGACAATTTGCCGTATGCTCAATATTATAAAGGTGCATACGCTTATGCCGACATGTTCAATCGCTCTGCGGTGCCTTTTGTATCGGGAATGACCGATATGCGCCCCTTTCAGATAGTTGCTCCTATTATTGCAGGGAAGCCTTTCTTTGATTATACAAACCATTATTTCAATATCTTGAAGGACATTCAAAATAATGATAAGTATGTTGGCTACTTCATTAATGGCAATCAGATTGTAGAGACATTAGACCTAAGAAAATATAAAAACGGTGTTGGTAATAGGATAACACGTCTGCTCTTTGATCTTGCAGCATTGCTCTATGTTGATTGTTTCTGCCCTGATCTTCCATCAAGAACGGATCTTGATCTCTTCGAACAGTTCATCGTCATGGACTTTATATGGGCATATTCTTTACGTGCACAGTATTATAATTTAGGATGGTTATCAGCACAGAATTACGTCATGGGAACGAGTTATTGCATTAATGCTTTCAATCTTTATAAGAAGATAGCAGAGTCTTCTTCACCTTCAGCATTGCTTAGTGAACTGGCAGATTGTATACATCCATTAACTGAAGACAGGGTTAAAGCCAGTAAAGAAGGGATAGAAGAACAAGACCAGAAAGCTGTTTATCAAAACTTCCTGCATTACTTTATTGAGAACAAATACTACATTAAATAGATTATGAACACACATCAGAACTTTCCCTTAGAGGAGCTTTCTATACAAGACTTATTTAATCAAGAGGGAAACACGAAATACGAGATTCCAATCTATCAACGTAATTATGCGTGGGAGAACGAAGAGATAACTGCATTGGTCAATGACGTGTGGGATGCTTATTGTCAGTCGAAAGGAACTTATTTTATTGGAACACTTGTCACTTACGACAGAGGTGATAATCGGTATGAGGTAATCGATGGTCAGCAGCGTTTAACGACACTTTATCTGATCTTAAAGAGCCTTGATTGCGAAGTAAAAAGTAAGTTAACTTATCGTTCAAGGAAGCGTTCTAACGATACAATTAATAAACTTCCTATACAAGAGAAAGATAATCCAGACTTAGGTATTCTACGTGGTTTTAAGGTGGTAGAGAATGCTATCAATGAGATTGTTGGTACAGAGAATAAGGAGAACTTTACTAAGTATTTGCTCGCACAAGTGCATATCATCCATTATAGAGTGCCACGAGATGTGAACCTAAATCACTATTTCGAGGTAATGAATTCACGTGGAGAACAACTGGAGAAACATGAGATTGTCAAGTCGAAACTCATAGCACTCTTGGATGAAGATGAGCGTAATGTCTTTGCTGAGATATGGCAGGCGTGTAGCGAAATGAATGTCTATGTGCAATCGAGATATGTGCAAGCAGCGAATGTCTTTGTGGATTCTCTCCGCATCTTCTCACCGAGTATTAAGTCTTTTAAAGACTTACCAGTTGTTGGTGGAAGTGAGGAGTCTTATAGCTTGGATGACTTTATCAAGGGCATAAAAGCAACCGAGAGACGACAAAAGAAGGTGAAGAGTACAGGAATGTTTCAGCCTATCATTGACTTTCCCAACTTCCTCCTTATCGTGTTGAAGATAACTTTGATGAATCGAACAAACTTCGACTTGGATAAGTTCATATTGGATGATAAGGAACTAATTAATGCCTTTGATGAGGCTAAACCAGACCGAGCTTTTGCGAAGGTGTTTGCTTTTAATCTCTTAAAAGCACGTTATTTCTTGGATAATTACGTGGTTCATCACTCTTACGAAGACGATACGCAAGAGAGTAATCCATGGCAGTTGGAGGTGTACCAATGCGAGAGTAGCTCGTATAACACTAAGAATCTCTCATCTGATGGATACTTACAAGCAAGATTAGTACAGCTTCTTTCCATGTTTGAAGTATCATTTACTCCACGCCAGCGAAAGAACTATCTATTCTATTGTTTGTACCATCTTTTCAATGATACAGACCTCAATCGTTATGTTGATTTCCTATCGGCTTTAGCGGATAAGTACTTCTTTGATGTCTATGCAAACTCTGGGAATCTGAACAATATCAATACTCCTATGCCTGGTGCATTCGATGGTACGGTATTGAAAGATGGGCAGTTTGACCTTAACATAAGATGTACGTCCCTTGATTTTGATGGTATTTACGGTAATGGCAAAGAGGCTTCAAAGGGCATACCATTGTTTGTTTTCAATTATATGGATTATCTCTTATGGAGTATGTATGCCGATAAACTATCTGGTAAGAAACTGAAGGAAAGTGATAGGGAAAGGCGAGAGTTCTTTAAGAAACTGGGCTGTTCTGACTTTGGACTAACCGTGTTCGAACAGTTCTATTTTTCACGAACACGACGTTCGTTAGAGCACTTCTTTCCACAAGCTAACGTGAATGAGCAGATCACGGAGTATGAGATTAATTGCTTCGGAAACTATGCGATGATAGGAAGCGATATAAACTCTTTTGGTTCGAATTGGTCTCCTAAGTCGAAGTTAGATCATTACTTGGATGCTTCTGGCAAGATCTCTCAAGTGAGTGTGGCGTCTTTGAAACTCATGATAATGATGCAGAAGTGTAAAGATAATGCTCATGAAGGGGTATGTCCATCGGGGCAAGAATGGTTTTATAAGGATATGTTAGAGCATCAGAAGCGTATGGTGGCGATCTTAAAAGACCAGTTAGGATAAGGAAAAGGTGTCCCACCTCATTCTCTTTCCGATTGGAGAGAGGAGTGAACGGCACTATCTGTATACAAAGAGGGCGTTTCTTCAATGTGAAGAAACGCCCTCTTCATAGCAAGGAAACGCCCTCTTCAAATGAAAAAGGTGCTTTCGTCAAATGGATGAGGCCTCTCAAAGTAGGGACAGATGCCCTCGTCTGTCCGAAAAACAACCAGATGCGGGCAGGCAGACAAGGGCATCTGTCCCTGCTTTGAGAGTCTGGAAGCATTAGGATTCGGCGTTAGTAAGGGAGGGGAAGAGCTTTTCTACCACTATAATAATGTATAAATATCATGCCCTTATTTTGTTATCCGCCCAATTTGCAGTAACTTTGTGCCCCTAATGTAATGATAGGTAATTAATAAGGTAATAATATATAAGGTAAAGATATGGCATATTTATTTTCTTCAGAGTCGGTATCTGAGGGACATCCAGATAAGGTTGCCGATCAGATAAGTGACGCTTTGCTTGATCAATTCTTGGCTTATGATGAGCATGCTCGTTGTGCTATTGAGACATTCAATACCACTGGTCAGGTTGTTATCATGGGTGAGGTGCGTTCAAAAGAATATGTTGATTTGCAGGCAATCGCCCGTAAGACAATCAATAATATTGGTTACACAAAGGCTGAATACCAGTTTGATGGTAACAGTTGTGGTATTCTCTCCGCCATTCATGAGCAGAGTGACGATATCAATCGTGGTGTAGATAATGGTGACGATGACAATCAGGGGGCTGGAGATCAGGGTATGATGTTCGGTTACGCATGCAATGAAACCGACAATTACATGCCTGTTACACTCGATTTGGCACACCTAATTATGCGCACTTTAGCCGATATTCGTAAGGAAGGGAAGCACATGCTCTACCTTAGACCAGACTCTAAAAGTCAGGTAACGGTGGAGTATAGCGATGATAACATTCCTCAACGTATTGATACGATAGTTGTTTCTACACAGCACGACGACTTCATTCAACTTACTGATGACAGCAAGGAAGCGCAGTTGAAGGCTGATAAAGTGATGGTTGAGCAGATTCGTAAGGATGTATTGGAGGTTCTTATGCCGCGTGTAAAGGCTCAAATCAAGTCCGAAAAGGTATTGGCTCTGTTCAACGATGGTATCAAGTATTTGGTAAACCCTACTGGTAAGTTCGTTATCGGTGGTCCTCATGGAGACACCGGATTGACTGGTCGTAAGATTATCGTTGATACTTACGGTGGCAAGGGAGCCCATGGTGGAGGTGCATTCTCGGGTAAGGACTCTAGTAAAGTGGACCGTTCTGCTGCTTATGCAGCCCGTTATATTGCAAAGAACATGGTTGCTGCAGGTGTTAGCGATGAGATGCTTGTGCAGTTGGCATACGCTATTGGAGTTGCAGAACCTGTTAGCGTGTACGTAAATACTTATGGTCGTTCACACGTAAAGGCTTCGGATGCCGAGATAGCAGAGCAGATTAAGCACCTATTCGATCTTCGTCCAAAGGCTATCGAACGCCTATTAAAGCTCCGCCAACCGATGTACTTGGAGACAGCAGCCTATGGACACATGGGCAGAAAAAACGAGGTTGTAACGAAGACATTCACCAGTCGCTACCATGAAAGTAAGTCGATTGAGGTGGAACTCTTCACTTGGGAGAAGCTAGATCGTATAGAAGAAATCAAGAAAACGTTCGGACTTTAAAGTGACAGATGCCGACAACTGATTCTATAACTCGTCCTTCTTTGCTGTTGAAGTCGACTTTGGCAGCAACGAAGAAAGCGAAGACTGATACTGTGGCTAAGGTGAGTCAAGAGGCTGACTCGCTGGGTTTATTGTGCCCAAAGAAGCAGAAAACGTTTCAGCTGACGGATATTCATTTTGCAGAAGAGGGTTACTTTAAAGGTAATAAATACTTCAAGCTGGGACGAGGGTATGCGCATGCTGATGGTGTGCAAGGCGTTCTTTCGCCCTATGCTGTTAGCAATGACAATACGGTGACAGCCTTACTTTTAGGTTGTTTTGTGATGGCGATGATTGCATTCGCAGTCTCTCGCAACTTCATTGAAAAGCAGATTAAGAGTTTCTTCCATGTTGCGAGGAGAAAAGATGTGGTCACGGAGACTGCATACGAGGTTCGGTTTCAGATTTTCTTGATAGTCCAGACGTCGCTACTCCTTAGTATTCTCTATTATTTCTTTGCGCATGGAAGCGGTCATGGAGGGCTCGAGTCAGAGTCTCAATTAAGCGTGATAGGATGCTTCTTTGGCATCTTTATGGGTTATTTCCTTATAAAGAATCTGCTTTACAAACTCGTTAACTGGGTGTTCTTCGATAGTAAAAGTAATGGACAGTGGGGGCGTACTTGGCTCTTTCTCTCATCCCTTGAGGGCGTGTTGTTATTCCCTTTAGTGTTGTTGCAGATATATTTCTCCTTGTCGTTACAAGCAGCATTCGTTTATGCACTAATTGTTGTTTTATTCGTTAAAATGCTTACTCTTTATAAGGGTTATGCCATCTTTTTCAAGAGAAGAGCTGTCAGTCTGCAAATAATTTTGTACTTTTGTGCGCTAGAACTAATGCCGATGATGGTATTATGGGGTATATTGGTAATTACAGATAACTATTTGATTATAAACTTTTAGGACACGATGATAAATAAGATCTTGGTCTCACAACCAAAGCCATCAAGCGATAAGTCACCTTATTACGACATAGCTTCTGATTTGGGAGTGGAGCTAGTTTTCAGACCTTTCTTTAAGGTAGAAGGACTCACAGCGAAGGAGTTCCGTCAGCAGAAGATTAATCTGTTAGATTATACCGCAGTAGTCTTTACATCAAGACATGCCGTAGATAACTTCTTTAATCTAGCCAAGGAAATGCGTATCACCATACCAGAAGATATGAAGTACTTCTGTGTTATCGAGACAATCGCACTCTATATCCAGAAGTATGTACAGTATCGTAAGCGTAAGGTGTTCTTCGGAACCACTGGAAAGATTGATAGTTTGATTCCGACAATGCTGAAGCATAAGGGCGAGAAGTACCTCGTTCCGCAAAGTTCTGTACACAATGACTCTATCTCGGCATTGTTAGATGTAAATAAACTAAAGCATAAGGAGTGTGTAATGTATCGTACGGTCAGCAACGGATTGACGGACGAAGAGGTGAAGAACTTCGATTATGACATGCTCATCTTCTTTAGTCCTACAGGTGTAAAGGCACTTAAAGAGAATATACCCGACTTCAAGCAAGGCGACGTTAAGGTTGCTGCTTTCGGTCCGGCAACGGCTAAAGAGGTGGAAGCACAGGGCTTGAAGTTAGATTTGCAGGCTCCTTCTACGCAGCACACCTCTATGACTGGTGCGTTGAGAGACTACTTGGAGAAGCAAAAGAAGAGTAAGTAATAGACGGCTCTTTCCTCATGTCTTGAATGGGAGGGGTGCCGATATACGTAACAGAGTAGTATGGCAAAGCAAGGAGAAGGACTGAAGAAAGAGGAGCGGTTGTGCAGTAGGAAGCTCATCGAGACGCTCTTTGGTACAGGTGGTAGCCATGCTATGACATCTTTCCCATTGAAGGCTGTGTATCGACTGGTTGATCGGACGGATGCAACGGATGGTGAATTGCAGATGGGGAAGGCTTCTTCTCGAGCAGATGTGCAGATATTGGTTAGTGTTCCCAAGAAGCATTTCAAACGTGCCGTGAAGCGTAATCGAGTGAAGCGGCAGGTGCGTGAGGCTTATCGGAAGCATAAGCAGTTGCTCTTCCCACGTATGGCGGAGATGGCTGATAAGCAATTACTCATAGCCTTTATTTGGCTCTCTAATGAATTGACAAGCTCTGTTACTGTTGAAGAAAAGGTGGAGAACTTACTTCATCGAATAGGAGAACGTATCTAATGAAGAGACAAGAAGACGAGCAGTTACAGCAAACAAGGCAGAGCAAGAACCCTATAATGAAGTTTTTGCACCTCCTTTCGCATGGCTTGTCATGGTTGTTAATACTCCCGATATTGTTCTATCGCCAGTTTATCTCACCTTTCACGCCCCCGTCCTGTCGCTTTACCCCCACCTGTTCAGAGTATGCCAGACAAGCAATAATGAAGCATGGACCCTTCAAAGGACTTGCTCTTGCAATATGGCGAATACTAAGGTGCAACCCTTGGGGCGGCAGCGGATATGATCCAGTGCCGTAAGAAAGAATACTACTAAGGTACAATAACAAGGCTACCAATACGTAATAATTATAGAATATCAATATAGGATAAGGGATTTGAAGCATTGGTTGGTTTCCAATCACCCTATGTCTTTTACCCTTTTCATAAATAAAGAATATAGATGAAGAACTTTGTTGAAGAACTCCGTTGGCGTGGTATGCTGGCTCAAATAATGCCAGGTACAGAGGAATTACTCCAGAAAGAGATGGTTTCCGCATACTTAGGTACAGACCCAACAGCTGACTCGTTGCATATTGGACACCTGTGTGGTATTATGATGCTACGCCATTTGCAGCGTTGTGGACACAAGCCTTATCTACTCGTAGGAGGTGCTACGGGCATGATTGGTGATCCGTCAGGTAAGAGCCAGGAACGTAATCTCCTCGATGCTGAAACACTATATCATAACCAAGAGGCTATCAAGAAGCAGGTTAGTAAGTTCCTAGACTTTGATGGCAACGAAGCCAATAAGGCAGAGATGGTGAATAACTATGATTGGATGAAGGACTTCACCTTCTTGGACTTTGCTCGTGTAGTGGGTAAGCATATCACTGTCAACTATATGATGGCTAAAGACAGTGTTCAGAAGCGTCTCAATGGTGAGGCTCGTGACGGACTAAGCTTTACGGAGTTTACTTATCAGCTCTTGCAGGGTTACGACTTCTTATATCAATATGAGAAATTCGGTGTTAAGTTGCAGCTTGGTGGTAATGACCAATGGGGCAATATGACCACTGGTACCGAGCTTATTCGTCGTACTCTTGGTAGCGAGGCTGAGGCTTATTGCCTTACTTGTCCACTAATTACTAAGGCTGACGGAAAGAAGTTTGGTAAAACAGAGAGTGGTAACATCTGGCTCGATCGTAACCGCACAACGCCATACGCATTCTATCAGTTCTGGTTGAATGTGAGCGATGATGATGCCGAGAAGTACATTAAGATCTTCACATCATTAGAGAAGGATGTCATTGATGGGCTTATCGAAGAGCACCGCCAAGACCCAGGTCGTCGCACATTGCAGCGTCGCTTAGCTGAAGAAGTTACCCGTATGGTTCACTCGCAAGAGGATCTTGATATGGCGATCGCCGCTTCTAATATCTTATTCGGTAAGAGTACGAAGGAGAATCTATTGCAGTTAGATGAGCAGACTTTCGCTGATGTCTTTAAGGATGTACCACACTATGAGGTGTCAAAGGACGTTCTGGGGCAGCCAGCAGTTGATGTCTTCAACCAGGAAGGCATGCAGATCTTCCCAAGTAAGAGCGAAATGCGCAAGCTCGTGAAAGGTGGTGGTGTATCCTTGAATAAGGAGAAGCTCGCAGCTTTCGACCAGCCAGTAACAGCCGAAGACCTCATTGATGGTAAGTATCTTCTCGTTCAGAAAGGTAAGAAGAACTACTCTTTGATTATTGTAAAGTAGTTCATTCGACTTATTCTCAATACGACTATGGAAAGCCTTATCACATTCCCCGTGATGCAGCAAGGCTTTCCCTTTATAAAAGGAAAGGGGTCACAGCGTTGCTGAAAACGCATACCCTTACGGATAAAGATTATCTATTTTGAGCTTTAATAATGACAAAATGAAGAGACTCATCTTTTTCTTACAGCTGATAGCGCTCTTTGTGTTGGCTTCTTGTACTGATGACCCTCTACCAGATGGTGGCGGTACTAATGAGGTAGAGAATACCATCATCGTTTATATGCCATGGTCGGGCGACCCTTATAGTTTGTATGATTACTTTAAGACGAACCTGCATGACATGAAGCAAGCCATAGTGAACGAGGGCGGATTAGGCAATAAACGATTGATTGTTTTTATATCCGAAGCCCCAGAGAAGGGCGCATTGATCAATGTAAAGTATCAAAGTGGTCAGTGTGTCGATGATACATTGGCAAAGTTTGATAACACGCAGCCCAATCAGCAACTGAATACATCTCGCTGGATAAGTAGTCTTCTCACCCGTGTGAAATCATACGCACCAGCACGCAATTACTCAATGATAGTGGGCTGTCATGGTATGGGTTGGCTTCCGTCCTATGCCGGAACACGCAGCAGCTTCTCGAACACCTTGCGCAGGAGACGGCGTGATGTAGAGTCTGTTCCGTTGACCCGTTGGTTTGGTGGTGATACTTACAAGACTGATATTTCCATCTTAGATCGAGGTATTGCACAATCGGGCATAGGCAAAATGCAGTATATCCTCTTTGATGATTGTTATATGTCAACGATAGAGGTAGCCTACGAGTTGCGACATAGTGCGCATTATCTTATTGGTTGCCCAACGGAGATTATGGCGCATGGCATGCCTTATGAACAGCTGTGGAATGAGCTTTCTAAGAGTAATCCAAACTATCAGAACGTTGTAGACGAGTTCTATAACTTCTATAGCACCTACACTGATCCATACGGAACAATCAGTGTCATTGATTGTTCTCAAGCGGATGGGATGGTGAATATCATGCGACAAATCAACCAGTCAAGTAATCTTGTCTTGGTGCCACCCACTAGTATTCAGCAGATGGATGGATACAATCCCTCTATCTTCTTTGATATGGGAGATTATGTTGAGAAGAGGGCAGTTAACGAGCCTATCCTTCTATCTCAATTCCGCAATCAGCTCAATCTGCTTGTCCCTTACAAACGACATACACCGTCCTATTTCTCGGCTGTTACCAGTTCTAGTGGTACAGTTTATCCCATCAACACCTACTCTGGTATCACCATTTCCGACCCTTCAGTGAACACGAAAGTGACGAGTGCTTTTGCCGCTTCACCCTATTATCGGGCAACGCATTAATGCTTTAAGGCATACTCATTAAATGCTCCTTCTCCGTTCGGAGGGGGAGCTATTCTTATTTAAATCCTTTTGAATCCTGTTCGCGCTCTTTGTCTAATACGTTTCCGCATTCTTTCTCCCTTGTTTCCTTTCTCATGCGTCTTATGTCTTTTTATGCACCTATTCAAATTGGATTCAAACCATGACACTTATTGTTTCAGGTTTTGAGATATAGAGTCTCAGGCTCTGAAACACACAGTCTCAGGCTCTGAAACACATAGTCTCAAGCTCTGAAACACACAGTCTCAGGCTCTGAAACACACAGTCTCAGGCTCTGAAACACACAGTCTCAGGCTCTGAAACACATAGTCTCAGGCTCTGAAACACATAGTCTCAAGGCTTGAATTAGTTAGTTTACTCCCATAAAGTGGAATGTCTTGATGGATATTACATGTATGTAATAGCAACAAAAAAGAGCCGTATTGTCAACCAGACAATACGGCTCTTACTATATAAATGATCAGAGAGTTATAGCTTTACACTGAGACCGACGTACCATGTTGCACCATAGACTGGAGCGTACATGAAGGCGGCATCATCCGTGTGTTTCTCGTCTTGGATATAGCTAAAGATGTTCTTAGCACCTGCATAGACGGTACACATTCCGAAGCGTTTTGAAGCGCGACAGTTGAATAGCATGAACGTAGATGTCTTCTTGATCTTAGAGTTCTGACCTGCATCTTCAGAGTTATAGTCGATGTACATACTGCCTTGTAACGAACTCGTGAGAGAGAAAGTCCATGTGCCAGGAGTGTAGTCGATATCGAAGTCGCCTGTCATGCCAGGGAAACGAGAGATGTAACGACTCTCTTTTGCGTATTTCAATCGCTGTGGGAACTCCTTTACTGACTCATCATTAGGGTCAGACCACTCAGCACGCTCGTGCTTAAACTTACCTTGATTGAATGTCCAGTTGACTCCTGCTGTGAGATTACGAGCGATACTTGCCTTAGCACCAAGCTCTATTCCTTGTACATAAGCGTCGTCTACATTCTCCCACTGATAGGAGTATCCGAACTTCTTAACCTCATCATCGGCTGGAGAGAATTGTATCTTATCCTTTAGGTTGGTGCGGAATAGGTTTATACTGAACTGATACCGCTTGCTATAATAGTCTGCCGAAAGGTTATAACTGATGGCGCGTTCGCCCTTCAAGTTAGACGATTTCCATACACGTGGCGAACCACTGCATAGGTGGAGATCCTCCGAGAAGCCGTAAGGAGCGCGGAATCCAGTTCCAATATTTGCACGGAGGATGAGCGATGGGGTGACTTCATACTTCACAGCAAGGCGTGGGTTGATGGTAGTCTTGCTGAACTTCGTTGATGGGAAAGCGCTATCTGATACCTTCACACTGGTAGCATATTCTTCACCAGAGCTGTGAGAGTCGAGGCGAATACCAGGAACAACGGTCAACTTAGGTGTTACGTTCCATTCATCCTGTACAAAGAAACCAACCTCGTTAGCGTGCTTCTTACCGATAGAGGTGTATGGTACGCCATAATAAGGACTTGCCTTTTCGTCCTCGGCAGAGATAACATAGAGTCCAGTCTCACGTAGACGAGTGAAGTAAGCCTGCACACCTGCGAGCAAGGTGTGGTTCTTGAGAATAGAAGTAAAGGTGAGCGAAGGTGTCACAGTGTGCTCCTTAGCAATGTAAGGGCGCATCATCTCTACCGGAGGAGTGGCTCCGTCTTGGTCTGGATGTGCTGGATCTTTATGCGAATCCATGTAGTCGTGGAGGAAAGTGTCATTCGTTGCATGACGCTTGTGATAGACGTATGCAGCCGCAAGGTTTAACTCTGAGTGTGCACCAATGGGCAGATTGTAAGTCATGTCGGCAGAGAGTCGATTCGTGCGGATGTCCTCTGTCTGGTCAGTATAGGGGTTTAAGTATTGATTATTGGTCATAACTCCACCGAATCGATGCTCGTCTATGGCCTTACCACGCAATATGAGTTTATCATTCTTTGTGAATGGCTGATAGAAGTAGAGGTTGAAACCAAGGTTATTCATCGTTTCGTTTACGCGATCAGAAACTCCATCCTTATGCTTCACCTCCTTACGAGTAAGTCCGTCTTGCGTCTCGTCGATAGCATCCATCTCCGCTCTCTGTGCAAAGACGCTGATACCAATGTTGTTGTAACGCATAGAACCAGAGCCTTTATACCCCTTGTAACCATAATTGCCGAACTGCACGTCACCATTAACAGTTGGTTCGAACGTTGGCTCCTTAGAGATGATGTTGATGGCACCAGCTACTGCACTACTTCCATAGAGGGCAGAGCCTGCACCCTTCACAACCTCAAGTCGGTCAATATCATTCGTTCCCATCTGCTGAAGTCCATACACTCCAGCAAGTCCAGAGTACACTGGTTCGCCGTCAATCAGCACTTGCGTGTGCTCTGCACCCAGTCCCTGCATGCGTACTTCAGAGAAGTTACAGAACTGACACTGCTGTTCTACGCGTATTCCCGGTACACCTTCCAGAGCTTCATAGAGGTTTTGAGCGTTCTTTTTCGTGAGAGCCTGCGATGTAAGCACCTCTGTTCTGATAGGCACATCCTTGATAAAATGACTCGTGCGAGTACCTGTTACCACCACTTGACTAAGTTCCAATGGATCTTTCTCAAGCTCGAAATAAACTCCAACACCCTTATTTGCCATCATTTCCACCTCTTTTTCCTGTGGTTGATAACCATCCAGTGTGGCGATGATAGTTTGTTTCCCGAGCGGTAGGTTACTTAGCTTGAAGTGCCCTGTACCATCACATTGGGTCTTAAGGTTTGTACCTTTCACTTTAATTGTTGCATGTGGAAGGTGTTGTCCACCCTCTTTTGCTTTTACGTCACCGAATAACATTGCATCGGTTCCTTGTGCCATAGATGCGAGCGAGCACATCAAAGCAACCAAAAACATCAAGATTTTATTCATTATTGTATTTAGTTTGTAAACTAAGCGCAAATTTAGTTGCTTTTAGTTAATGCCACAATACCTACTTATAGGTATTATGCTTTGTTGCTGATAACCATTACCTCTTTAATAGTTGTTATATTGCTTCCCATTCATGCAATGTTGCGTTACAATAGTAATAGGTGTTAGTAACAGAAGAGGTCATAACTTTAGTTTTTCTTGTCAATATAGGAACATGTCTTGCAGGAACGGATATTTTCTCTTTACTTTGTAGTCAGAATATAATTAGTGGACCATTGAAAGCAATACTCACAATAACGGGTTCGGATAGTACGGGAGGCTCTGGTGTACAAGCAGACATCAGAACAATAGCCGCATTGGGTGGTTATGCCGTGTCTGCTGTCACGTCAATTACGGTGCAGAATACCGTGGGCATTCAGGCTTTCTATGATCTTCCTGCTGACATCGTAAAGGGTCAGATTGAAGCAATTATCAACGATATGCAGCCCGATACGGTAAAGATTGGAATGATAAGAACGACCGAGACGCTTGCTGTTATTGTAGAAGCTCTATCGAAATATAGACCTCATCACATTATTTATGACCCCATTGTGACGGCAAGCAATGGTGACCGACTGATGACAGATGACGTTATTATGCAGATTCGCCATCGCTTATTGCCCCTTTGTTCTATGGTTATTCTGCGGGAAAGTGATGCCGAACGCATTTTTAATTGTACCTCATTACAGGATTCTGAAACGACAGCTTCGCTAAGTGCTAATAAGCAAGGTGTACGCTCATTAGTGCTGGATGAAGTGTTACAGCATGGTCTTTCAAATAGTTTCTCATCAGCTCTTGCGGTTTATCTAAGCCAAGATGAAACGATGGAAGATGCTATAAAGCATGCAAAGGAATACATCCGAACACTCGTTGCACGCAAGAGCGACCTAAGTGGGCGCAGTAGTCAGCTGTACAACGAGTTCTTAGAAGCAGTACAGAAGCACTATCGAACAAACCGTGATGTAGCCTTTTATGCAGACTGTCTGAACGTTTCGCCACGTTATCTCTCACAAGTGGCTCATCGCATATCAGGCAAGTCGCCGAAGAGTATCATCGATCACACGCTGGCAGAGGCATTGTCCTGTCAGTTGCGTACAACGCAATCAACTATCCAAGAAATAGCCTATGACTTTGGCTTTAGTTCGCAAGCTCAGTTCTCAAAGTTCTTTAAGAAGCAGATGGGACAGGCTCCGACAGAATGGAGAAAACATTAATATCAAATCAATATGACTAATAGACAAGAATTAAATCGTAATCTCGCTCAGATGTTAAAGGGCGGTGTTATCATGGATGTAACTACACCTGAACAGGCGCGAATAGCCGAAGCTGCGGGTGCTTGTGCAGTAATGGCTTTGGAGCGAATACCCGCTGACATTCGTGCAGCAGGTGGTGTTTCTCGTATGAGTGACCCTAAGATGATCAAGGGTATTCAGCAAGCAGTTACTATCCCTGTGATGGCTAAGTGTCGCATTGGACACATTGCTGAAGCTCAGATCCTGCAAGCAATTGAGATTGATTATATCGATGAGAGTGAGGTGTTGTCACCTGCTGATAACATCTATCATATCGATAAGAACCAGTTTGATGTACCGTTTGTCTGTGGTGCTCGTAACCTAGGAGAAGCATTGCGCCGAATCGCTGAAGGCGCTACAATGATTCGAACGAAAGGGGAGCCTGGAACGGGTGATGTGGTGCAAGCAGTGAGTCACATGAGATTGATGCAGAGCCAAATTCGTGAACTGGTAAGCAAGCGTGAGGATGAGTTGTATGAGGCTGCTAAGCAATTGCAGGTGCCTTATGACTTGGTGGAATACGTGCATGAGCATGGCAAACTACCAGTGGTTAACTTCGCAGCTGGTGGTGTGGCAACACCTGCCGATGCCGCTTTGATGATGCAACTGGGTGCTGAAGGTGTATTTGTGGGGTCGGGTATCTTTAAGAGTGGAGACCCTGCTAAGCGTGCCGCAGCCATAGTGAAAGCCGTTACAAACTATAATGATCCGAAGGCTTTGGCAGCGTTGTCTGAAGACTTAGGTGAGGCTATGGTGGGTATCAACGAGCATGAGATAGAGGTGCTCATGGCTGAACGTGGACAATGAAAATAGCTGTTCTCGCTCTGCAAGGGGCGTTCCTTGAACATGAGATGATACTCCGCAGGCTAGGGGTGGACTGCTTTGAAGTGCGTCAAAAGCAGGATTGGCAGCAACAGAAAGATGCTTTGATTATCCCAGGAGGCGAGAGTACGACGCAAGGAAAGCTCTTGGACGAGTTAGGATTATTGTCGCCTATTCGTGAGGAGATCGAGCATGGGCTACCAGTCTTTGGCACTTGTGCGGGCTTGATACTCCTTTCTCGTGACGTGGAAGGGAATAGTACATCAGCTCCTGCCCCTCCCCGGTTGGGCACAATGCAGATAGCAACGGCACGAAATGCCTATGGCAGACAATTAGGTAGCTTCCATGTGGAGGCAACGTTTGAAGGGATTGAAGGTAAGATACCGATGACCTTTATTCGTGCCCCTTATATTAAAGAAGTTACGGAGGCTGTGGAAGTATTAGCAAAGGTGGATAATCGAATCGTTGCTGCACGACAAGAAAATCAGTTGGTGACGGCTTTCCACCCTGAATTAGATATAGACACTCGCGTGCATGAGTACTTCTTGAATATCGTTAGGAATAGATAAGTTGGAAGCCTTCCTCTATCCCTTCGAAAGGTGAGGTGTGCCTAACGAAGCCAGTTAGAATGAGTTTATTCTTATCGAAATGGAGGTACAAAGTAAGACAGACGAGGGTATCTGTTCTTACTTGTGGTATCTGGTTCTAATGGAGGAAGATAATGAGAGAATATAAAGAGGGCGTTTCTTCAATATGAAGAAACGCCCTCTTCACATCAAGGAAACGCCCTCTTTGATGTGAAGAGAGGCTCTCTTTGTTTTTACCCATTATTTCCCTTAATTGGACGAGGTCCTACAATGTAGGGGCAGACGCCCTCGTCTGTCCGCCCACATACCCTAATTAATTAATAAGGATTCATCTGTTTTACGGACAGACGAGGGCGTCTGTCCCTACTTGTGACACTCTATCCCACAGAACTAATAACTTGTTTACTTGTCAACTCGTCCCCTCGTCCACTTTACCAGATCCCAATTTTGAATCTTGAATTATGAATTTTGAATTATTAAGTCACCATCATTTCCCACAGAACTAACAACTTGTTTACTTGTCAACTCGTCTCCTCGTCAACTTTACCAAATCCCAATTTTGAATCTTGGATTATGAATTTTGAATTATCAGAGACGCTCTCTTGTTTAGTTTCCGTTAGGCACTTCTCCCTTTTGTGGAGTCTGGTTGGAGTATTAAAATCGGCGTTTTGGAATGGAGATGAGACTTAAGAGCATAAAAAAAGGACTACCGCTGTAGTCCAACCTTTGTTAACCTTAAATCTAATACTATGAAAAACACGATGCAAAGATAGGTAGTATTCTTTATATTTGCAAGTTTTTTGATGTCTTTTTTGTACTTTTCTTGATTTATTGACTTATATCAAGTAAAATTTATTATATATCTTCGATTTGACACAAAAGCCCTCTTTTATACACCGCAAACATGTTAGATTGATAGTAGTCATTGGTTAACAGCAAGATAGAAAAAATCCTTTAAAAGAATTTTTAACCTCTAAAACTTTGCCATCTCACATTTAAGAGCTATCTTTGCAATCAAATAGAAAGATTAGAGCATTTAAGGATATGGGATTCCAGCATGGGTAAGTTATGTTGGAATTCTGTGTTTTTTATGTTCGTTGAAAAACGTATTAATTATTAAAAAGAGATATTATGGCTTATATGTCACAGGAAGGTTACGATAAACTCGTAGCTGATTTGCAGTATTTAGAGTCTGTTGAACGCCCAAAGGCATCGGCTGCTATTGCTGAAGCTGCTGATAAGGGTGACTTGAGTGAGAACTCTGAATACGATGCAGCAAAGGAGGCTCAGCGCCACTTGGAGGCTCGTATTGCAGAGATGAAGATGACAGTTGCGCAGGCAAAGATTGTCGATGTGTCACGTTTGAGCACTGAGGCTGTGCAGATCATGTCCACAGTTGAGATGACAAACGTTAAGACTAAGGCTAAGATGAAATACACTATTGTGAGTGAAACGGAAGCTAATTTGAAGCAAAATAAGATATCCATCAAGACTCCAATTGCACAGGGATTGCTGAATAAGAAGGTGGGCGATGAGGTTGAGATAACGATTCCTCGCGGTACTATCAAGTTGCGTATTGATAAGATTTCGATTGAGGCTTAATCTTTCAGGAGGGTTAGTATGACGATATTTAGTAAGATTGCAGCGGGCGAGATTCCTAGTTATAAATGTGCAGAGAACGACCAGTTCTATGCTTTCTTAGATATTGATCCTGTAACAAAGGGGCATACCTTGGTGATTCCGCGTAAGGAGGTTGACTACATCTTCGATATGAGTGATGAGGATTTGGCAGCCTTTGAAGTATTCGCAAAGAAGGTGGCTCGTGCTATTAAGGAGGTCTTTCCCTGTAAGAAGGTGGCACAGGTTGTGTTGGGATTAGAGGTGAATCACGCTCATATTCACCTATTGCCAATGAATAATGAGGCTGATGTTGACTTTAAGCACCATGTTAAGGTTGAGGCTGATGAGCAGCAGGAGATTGCAGCAAAGATATTTAAAGCATTCCAGGAATTAGATTAATTCGAGCTTACGGATTAAATAGATAAAACAAACGAGGGCATATATAATAAGGTATATGTCCTCGTTTTTTCTTGTTATAAGGGGTTGTTTATAGATAAAAGATAGACAAGTTGGGGGATAGGGTGGGGCTATATATAGTCTTTTCCTTTCATCATCTGAACTTCATTGACATATTTTCTTACGAGTGCGGAGGAGTCTTCTTTCTTGCAGATGAACAGCACGTTATCTTTTTCGGCTACTATGTAACCATCAAGCCCATTGATGACAGCGAGTCTATCTTTCGGTAGTTTGATAACATTGTTGGCGGAGTTTTCCAAGATGACATCCGAGTCTATGATGACATTATCACCT
This sequence comes from Prevotella veroralis, assembly GCF_018127765.1. NCBI lineage: Bacteria > Pseudomonadati > Bacteroidota > Bacteroidia > Bacteroidales > Prevotellaceae > Prevotella > Prevotella veroralis. The sequence goes on from NZ_CP072330.1 coordinate 109,779, forward strand.
TCCCCCTTACTCATTGCTTCGTAGATTCCATGCCAGGTGCCTATGTCAGCCCACCCGAAATGACACTTTTTTACATAGACATTATTCGACTTCTCGAGTACACCATAGTCTAATGAAACGTTCGGATAGAGTGAGAAGTTCTCTTGCATAAAGGCGTCTTCTTCTTCGATACTCATTATCTTTCTCGTTTGCTCCTCATTATGTAGAATCGATGGAAGAAAGTTGGAGATACATTGCCAAAGATAGTTCAGATTGGATAGAAACAAGCCCGTATTCCAATACCACTCCTTAGTTGTCATGAATAGTTGGGCAAACTCTCTGTCGGGTTTCTCAGTGAAGGCTTGCACCTTATATATATCGTTCTGTCCTGTATACACGCCTTTTTGAATATAGCCGTAACCAGGTTCTGGGCGTGTTGGGCTTACTCCCATGGTGAGGAGAGCATTATTCTCCTCTACGAATAATAAGCCTTCGGTGATATCTCGGAGGAATGCTTCTTCGTTGATAATATTCTGATCGGAAGGAGATACAATGAGGTTTGCACGTGGATCAAACATCGATATGCGATGTACAGCCCATGCTACACTTGGTGCCGTATTGCGGTGGATTGGTTCGGCCATGATGTGGTCGAGCGGAACTTCTGGGAGTTGTTTACGTACAATGTCAAGGTAATCGCGACTGGTATTGACGTATATGTTCTCTTTAGGAAGAATCTGAGAGAACCGGTCAAAGGTCTGTTGAAGCTGTGTGCGACCCACTCCGAAGAAATCAATAAACTGCTTAGGATAATTGTCCCGACTGCTTGGCCATAGGCGACGACCCTTTCCTCCAGCTAGTATCACACAATAGTTAGTTTGTGTCGTAGTCATAATCTGTTTAAGCTAACCTGTTTATGTCTTTTCTCCAAAGATACCTTTTATATCTTATTCTACCAAGTCTTTCAATGTTAAATACCCTAAACTCTAATTTATAACACCCTTGTCTTGAAATAATTACTTAAAAATTTGCCACATTCAGAAAATCTATCTACCTTTGCACCCGTTGTTCTTAAACAACGAGCCAAGCCCAGATGGCGGAATAGGTAGACGCGCTGGTCTCAAACACCAGTGGGGTAACCCATCCCGGTTCGAGCCCGGGTCTGGGTACAGAAGATAGCTGCTAATCGATTGATTAACAGCTGTTTTTGTTTTTCTGGGTAGCCAAAGGGTAGCCAAAAGCAACAACACCCCCTATTTTTAACCTTAAAAACACCCTATTTATTAGAAAAATAATCGTTGAGGCTCTAAACAAAAAAGCGTCTACCAACATGGTAAACGCTCCTTTTATCTGTATTTATCCAAAGATATTATATTTCTTTGAAGTTGGTATCAAGTATTGTTGCCTCCATTACATCGCTGGTTAGATTCATTATTTCTATACCTAACCTACCGCAAAGGTCTTTGAAAGTATCTAATGTGTTATCGTTAACATCGTTTGTTTCTGGGAACGTTTGGGCATAACTTGTTACCACACATTCCCATAAGTCGCTAACCATTGCACGGCATTTTATAAGATTCTTTGTTACACCACTTAGGTTTACAGCCTCAACTCTTGATACTGCTGTGCCTGCTGTTGTTGGTACTAACTCCATTTTTACATCTGCTTCCATTGTCTGAAATATTTTAAGCATAGGCACAAAAAATAGCGGTGTGCCTGTCCCGCTGCTTAACACCATTTCAGTAGGCTGTAAGTCCATTATAGACGTTACACGGGGGTACACACCGCCAATATCTGGATATACCTGTGGAAACAATAAAACCACCCTATAAAGGTGGCATCGTCCACCTACTGAAAATATGAATGTTAAGCGTTGGCAAAGGTAGGCAATCATATTCAGACTGCCAAACCTTTATGCACTTTTTTACTCTTTCATGCCAAAATGTGCCATAATTGCATCATTTATCCCCTTTATGGTCTGTTGAGCATCGTGGATAAACTCCCGTTCCATTTGCAGACGTTTTATGCATCTTTGCCTTTCTTGTTGTTCGTTTTTCTCATACTCTTGCTTTTGTCGCTCAAAAAAGGCTTTTTGCTTGGCTTTTTGCTTGGCACGTTCAATCATAGCGGCCGTTAATACATCGTGTTTCATTATCTACCCATATGGTTTTTTATGTAACTCAAGTTATCAGCAATTGCCTGCATTCTTGCCTCTTTCCTGTCTGCAACTATCTTTGCAGTTTGGGCGTTAATCTGGTCGGCTATAGTCTGTTTCTCCTCTGGAGATAAAACAGCCTTAAAAAGCGTTTTTGTGCCATCTGGTTTAATAAACCAAACGTTCCCTTTCTCGTCTGTGTAGCGTTCTGCTACCATACTCTTGTAATTACTCATACGTTTATATTTTTAATGTTAAACTTAATTTGCTATGAATTAAATTTTAATGTCATAGCCTTGTTCTTTTAATTGTTGTATATATTGATAAAAACCGCTCTGGCGGTCTATTCTCCCGTTCTCTTGCCTGTACCACCTTAACAAACTAATACAGGCATCTACAGCACGTTTATTATACTCTCCACTATCCAGATACTGCCAAAGGTCTATATCAAAACCGATGTCATCGCTTGTAAGGTTGCTGTAACCCTTTGCAAGCTGCTTTAATTTATCCCTGTTGTCGTTCATTTTCTCGCTCCTCCTGTAGCCTCAAAACCTTATCTGTTATTCTATCTATAAACTCATCGGGGGCATCGTCTATAAGCCTCTCCAATGCGTTATACTCTGCTGCTATCTGGCTCTGTACATCTACAGACGCTTGCTTTGGCAAAACATAACTTATTAACCGCTCAATGAATAATAACCGCTGGTATGGGTCTAAATCTCTCATATCGGATATTATCTGGGTTCTGTTTTCATCAATAACACCCTTAATAAACTCCTTTAAGTTTGATGTAATTTTATTGGGAGTTCCTTTTTTTCTGCCTCCTGTTTTTAATCCTCTCATACTCTAAAAAAATCTAATTTAGACTATTGCACACTCTGTTTTATTTTTCTCTACCTGTTACCAAATTTTGGTAACAAAATACACCTTATTATAAGACAAAACGGCTTTTTCAAAATTGCACACTACACATAAGCACCACAATTTTTAATTTCGTTATCTAATTCTCTCATCAGTTCATCAGAAACAGAAATATCAGCTTTTGATGCTACTTCTTGTATTTTCTTTTTCAACCTGCTGTAATACTTTCTATCTGCAAATACTCCAGCTTCTCTTAATTCATCAACAAAGCCTAAAATTTGGCTCTGGTCGCTTTGGTTGATAAGCCTCGCCACTAATACGTTAAAAGCGTCTGAAACGTTTTTTATATCACTCATAATATCTGTTTTTACTTGCCCCTGTTTTCTGATTGAATAATAGCTACTTTGGTATCGATTCATCAATAACCTGTAAAATCTAACATCTGATAGCGTTGAGGCTCTAACATCTGATACGTTGAGTTGATGAGATAACCTGCCGTTAAGCCTCATTTCATAGCGTAAAAGATTAGCACCTTTCATGTCTTCTGGGTAACTTAAACCTTTACTCGCTGCATCTGCTATTTTGTCATAGAAAGCAAATACTTTGGGTTGTAGCCTCCCCATTCCTTTGTAATACAAAGTATTTGGGTCAAAGTGGTAACGGCTTAATCTTGGCATCTCTCCTAATTTTGAAAGATAATCGGTTACTGGGTGCTTCATTAAAAAGTTTGTGCCAAATTCAATCCCTGTAATGTCTGCCTGAAAAATATCTATATGTAAAGTATCACTAATCTTTTCTACAGCGTTAGCACTTGTGCGCCTATCTAAGGGGTAAACGTTGCTCCCGTACAGAAACTTGGGCAAACTGCCAATAATAGATAAACCATTAACATAAACAGAAACTTTTAACCCCTCCAGAATACCAAAGGTTTTTGTTTCTCCTGTTTCTAAATCAATCTGCTGGCTGGCTCTGTCCAGATAGTTGGCAATAGTTGATATATCACAACCAACTACCGCCCTGTCAATCCACATTTTAACTTTATCATACATACGTTATCCCCGTTATCTGTTACCACTTTTTGGTAACACTTTACATATTAGATTGCTTTCTTAACATATCCAAAGCCTCATCAAAACCACCCATAACTAACTGCTTACAATATGCACTAACAAGCACTTTTGCGCCCTGTAACACTACTAATTCTATTGCAGTGGGTATTATATTGTTCTGGTCGTTTTTATCAGCCTCAACAATAAATAAATACCCATCATCTTTATACTCATAAAACGGGTTTGGTTTTTCCTTGCCGCTGTAGGTTGGCTTTTCAAGTGGGTAACCATAAGCATAACCGCTTAACTTGCCATCTATAAACCAATCTTTCAGACCTGTAAAGTTTAGGGAGTTTTTGCCCTGCAATCTCATAGACGGCACAGAATTTCCCTCCTTTAACTTTTCCATAAGGTTAAATGATATTTTGCCGTCTCGCCCCTTTAATTGCTCCATAGGAGGATAATAGCCTGCTTGGGTTACAATTGTATATTTTGGAGTTTTCTTGCCGTTGGCGGTGCTGTACACCATTCTGGCATAATATAATATAGATGGAGTGTTCATCGCTTCCCTCCTTTCATACAATAGGCGGCTGCCTGCTGGCTTATCTCTATATTATTTGATACTCTATTTCTCTGCAACCATTCCTCAAGTTCAGCACGATTAAAATAGCACATCTTACCCATTGGCTTATAATGTGGTATTTCTCCTCTCATTGTAAGCTTATATAGATAACTTTTACTGATACCCATATATTTGGCTGCTTCATCGCTTGTTAGTACTTCTTTTTTGCAATTAATTATATTTGCCGTTATAAGGTCGGCTACCTGCTTCATGTCCTCTGCCATTACGTTGTTTTTAGAGGTTTTGGCTGTCTGGGATAAGGTGTAAGGCTTTCCCGTCTTTGCCTGTGCGCTTTCTTTTGTATGTCTTACACTTCCACACATTGGAAACACAATGCAAAGATAAGAAACAAAATTAAACAAAAACAACAACCACAGGTTACCATGATTGTTGTATCGTTAATTACTTAGTACAATTATTTAGCACGTTATTTAACTTTTACAAACCCCTTAGGTCTAATCATTTTACCGTACCCTAACTCTGGAAATTCAGCCCATATTTTTTCCATTTCTTTTATATTAGCCTCAACCTGCCTAATTTGTGACATATTTCTTAATCCCCAGAAACTTTCAAATATAGACCATTTATTCCGTTTAATACCTAACAATTCACTTGCTAAATCTGCAAACTCTTTTAATTGGTATCTGGTTACTCCATTAAGTGGCATATAGTCAGTTCCTAATATCTTTAATCTAATACCACGTTTTAGAACTGATTTTGCAAAATCTGACTGCAACTCCTCTGGTAAAACTCCACGCTCCCGTAGTGGACGCTTTGATTTACTCTCTAAAACTTTAATAAAGGTTTCTTCCATAAGTTTAGTAAATTCACTGATGGTTAAATCTGATATTTTCTTCTCCATATCTCATTAATTAATCATTAGTTATGTTAATCCATTTTTAACTCTGGTAGACTGTTTATTGCTTCCTGTTTAAGGCTATCAATTGCTCTGGTATACTTCTCTGTATGCTTTAATCCACTATGCCCCAAAAGACTTGCTACAGTCTTAATATTTGCTCCGTTATTAAGAATATTAACGGCAAAAGAATGTCTTGCACAATGCCAACTAATATGCTTATTTATGCCTGCACTCTTAACCCACCTTTGGAGGCTTTTAAGACACATCTCATAGCTGGGAAGATTAAATATATAGCTGTCTTTTGTTTGTGCTGGTGTAGGTTCTCCTATAAGCCTCAATAATCCATCATTAAGTGGAATTATAACACCACTGCTTGATGAATGCCCCTTTGTTTTACTTTGTTCAAACTTTAACAGCTTGTTAGAATAGTCCACGTTAGCAAATGTTAAGTCTTTAACATCACAATAGCGCAAACCAGAATATAGACAAAATATAAAGGCTCTCCTAATTTCTGGGTTTTGCCTCTCGTCGTGTGTTGCAATAAGTTGTTGTATCTCATCGAGTGAAAGTACGTCTTTCTTTAGTATCTGGTCATCTACTTTTATAACTATTCCGTTACACGGGTTCTTTGTTATTACATCGTGTTCTATAGCATACTTTATTACTTTCTTAAAACGTGCATAGATACTTTTTGCACCCTCTCCAACACTACGACCCTGCAAATACTCTGTGAATGCTTCTATCATATCCTTTGTTATTTGCTCTGGTGTAATTCTCTTTGTAAACTTTTTGTATTCTGGTGTATCATTAAGGAAGTCCTTAAATCGTCTTAATGCTATATTCAGCATTCTAATATCTTTCTTTGTGTATTTGTCAATGTAATCTTGAAAATAATCAAGAAAGTTAATATCACGTTCTTTTTTAAGCCTGTAACCCTCCACATTCTCCAACAATTCTTGCCCACGTTCAAACCTTATCTTTTTTGCAAGTTCCAACGTTTGCTTATTCTGCTGTCGTTCAATCGGTGTTCTGGGTGCTTGCCAGAGGTAGAGTTTAAGAAATTCACGCTTTCTATCTTTTCTTGCTACCTCTCTATCAAGTTTTTCACTATATACCATTTGATAGCCAAAATAATAATCTAAAAAAAGGCTCTCCCGTCCATCTGATAATATTTTTGCACCTAACTTTGGGTTATCTGTGCCGTCATTACTAATGATATATGTATTATCACTCCTTATGTCTTTTTTCTGTGCCATATTATTTTTTTCTTTTAGTTTCTCTTATTTGCAAAGATAGATATTTTTTTTAATACGGGTAGCCAAAGGGTAGCCAAAAATAGAAAAACATAGTCTTTTTTATGAAAATAAGGGTTAATATACCTTTTTGGCTACCTCTGATTTTGTTTCACTTACATTCTTATGGGTACACTTTGATAAGTGGGTACAATATCGGGTCTGGGTACAGAAGATAGCTTGATAGTCTCTTGATTATCAAGCTTTTTTATATACCTTTGTGTCCATTAGTTGTGTGTTAACTATGGTTTCCTTCAGTTCAAAGGGTTAAGAGATGGTGAAAGAGATATTTTTAAGAGTGGTTAAGTTGGTAGGAATGCTTATTATAATGGTGTTCTTGCTGTGGAAAGTGATGGCATGGCTGGGTGTAGAAGACTGGGGACAATTGATACAGATGGTGTTGATAGCTCTTATTATATTGTTCTCGTCGTTGACAAATGCCGAGCGGGAGTTTACAAAGATTGTGCGATCATTGGATAAGGAGGTGACAGATAAGAAGCTAGTCTACCATAGTTTCTTGCGGAATCGGGTACGTTATGTTTGCTCATTAGTTGATTTTATGAATACTTGGCAATTTAGTCCAGTGATGGTTTGGAGTGTTTGTTTGTCATTGCCTGAAGCCACGGCAAGGGATTTGTGTGCGACTATCATTGAGCGATTAGAGGATTATCTTCACCATGAGTTGGGGTCTAGAGATTCTAAGCTAACTTTCAATCCACATGCAAAGTATTTTTATTTACACATTAGTTTGATAATGTCCACTGGTAATGCAAGGTCTTATCTCCCTAAGGTGCAGGCCTTCATGGAACACATGGTAGATGAATATGAACTATCGAAAGTCAGGCAATTTATCCATGGAGAGTGTAATGGTGTAAACTATTACTTGCGTTATGAGGCGGGGAATGTCACAGATTCGTTCTGTATAGATAAGGGTGTCGTTTGTGATTTGGAAGACTATGATTTCCTCTTATTGTACTCTGATAATGAAGAAGATAACAAGCAACAAGAAGCAACAGAAGTACTGATTAGTGAGCAAGAATATGAAGAAAAGAAGCAAACTGGTATATAGTTTTTCGATACCTTTTGCTTATCTAATTAATAAGGTATGTGCATGTCTTCAGCAAGAGAGCCTTAGCACCAGTGGAGCGGAGGCTTAGCTCATAGGGAGGAAAGCCTTTCGTGAAGGAAAAGGGAGGCTTAGCTCTTATTCAAACGTTTTGAATTTTGCGGTCACACTGTCATTTTCTTTGTCATTCTAAATGCTCTTTCCTCACAATATTGGCTATATTTTAAGATTGACAGCAACCTTTTCCTAACGTTTATAGTATAGATATACAGCAGAAAATAGTATCTTTGTTGCAGATAATTCATATCGTTTTATGGAAAAAAGTATCGTTGACAAAAACCTTCCTCTATGGCTAAGAATCCTATCTTGGGCATTCCTTTCGCCCGTTCTGTTGGCTCCGTTAGTATTCTATGGGTCTATCTTCTTATTTGACAATCCGCCAAGTGAATTGGAGGCTCTCGGTATATTCTTCCTCATTAATTCCTATTCTTTGTGGCTCATAGGCGTTGTTAAGTTGAGTGGTGCTCTGTATCGACGCTATCATAAAGTGTATATCTCGATTCTTCCTCACGTCCTTTTCACATTGATTATCAGCTTATTAATAATCTGGATAAGTCTTCGTCCTGTTGATCCTTCTACATTGGATGAGTATGATTATAGGATATTCCGCAATACACCTGTTGCCGAACTTGCCACTGCGGTGCAGGCTAATGATACGATGGAGATCAATCGTATCTTATCCACTCAACCAACACTTGTGAATTATCAGGACACTATCTATGGTCAAAGTCTGTTGATGTTTGCTTGCATGGATGGTAATTTAGCTATAGTAAGAACCTTATTGCGCCATGGTGCCAACCCTAACCTCTATGAATGGTTAGAAGGTAAAACGGCATTGATAAGCCTTTGCAATAAGGAGAATCCCACTGAAGAGCAACTCAAGATAGCAGAGGAATTACTGCGTCATGGGGCTATGGTGAAGCCAATGCGTGTTCAGTTGAAAGAGTATCAACGGATATTTTCTCCCGATGCAGGCGACACGACCTGCGTTGAACCATTGAGTACGGCTGCTTCATGGAGCACTGTTCCTATGGTAAAGCTATTGTTGAATTATGGTGCAGATGTAAACTTTCAGAGCCAATACACGATAGATAATATCACTTATAACGATGCTCCAGCTGTTGCTCTAGCGATGATAAGCGAGCATTATCCCATCGTTGTCTGTCTTTTGGAACATGGTGCTAACCCGCATTTAACGTTCTATCAAAATAAAGAAACACTGCTATCTCTGGTCGAGAAGAAGCTGAAAGAATCCGATCTTCCCCCTTACGATAAAGCTCAGATAGAGCAGATTAAGCGTGTGATTACAGCATACGACCGAGAACATAAACACCATTATTAATGTTATGTAACCACTTGATTTGTCTTATCTATATAATACGAATGACGTTATTTATCTATAAACTCTTGGCAAATCGACCTTTTCTTTTTACCTTTACACCAAATTTGAACAACGAAGAATATGAGTTACAACTTATTAAAAGGTAAACGAGGTATTATTTTTGGAGCCCTCAATGACAAGTCAATTGCATGGAAAGTAGCTGAAAGAGCAGTAGAAGAAGGTGCAACAATTACCCTTTCTAACACTCCTGTCGCTGTGAGAATGGGTACGGTGAGCGCTCTTTCTGAGAAGTTAAATTGCGAGGTTATTCCTGCAGATGCTACTAATGTAGAAGACTTGGAGAACGTGTTTAAGCGTTCAATGGAGATACTTGGCGGTAAGATTGACTTCGTACTCCATTCAATCGGTATGTCTCCTAACGTTCGTAAGCACCGCACTTATGATGATTTGGATTATAAGTTGCTTGATACAACACTTGACATTTCAGCTGTATCATTCCATAAGATGATTCAAAGTGCTAAGAAGCTCGAGGCGATCAGTGAGTATGGTTCAATCGTTGCATTGAGTTATGTAGCTGCTCAGCGTACGTTCTATGGTTACAATGACATGGCTGATGCAAAGGCTTTACTTGAGAGTATAGCTCGTAGCTTTGGCTATATTTATGGTCGTGAGCACCATGTTCGTATCAATACCATATCGCAGTCACCAACCATGACAACCGCTGGTTCTGGTGTAAAGGGTATGGATAAACTCTTCGACTTTGCCGATCGCATGTCTCCATTGGGCAATGCTAGTGCGGATGAATGTGCCGACTATTGTATTGTAATGTTCTCTGATCTCACTCGTAAGGTTACGATGCAGAACCTCTATCATGATGGTGGCTTCTCTAATGTTGGTATGAGTCTTCGTGCCATGGCAACATACGAGAAGGGTCTTGATGAGTACAAGGACGAGAACGGCAACATTATCTACGGATAAATAGAAAGCCATAAGATAGGGTTACTTATCACCTTATAATATAGTAAAAGCTCCAGCAAGTTTCGACTTACTGGAGCTTTTGTTGTAACTGGTGAGATTGTATTCCCTAATGCAGTCACGTATTATCTAAAACATTGTTGTTAGATATTCCCTTCTCTTGCCGAGGCTGATATTATTACTTCTTCCTACCAAAGTCCGCTGGAATCTCGCCCCATTGCTTTGTTTCCCATTTGATAATAGGAATGGTGACGTTGTGTGTCATGAGCCATTGTTCTGCCCGTGCAATGATTTGATACAGCTGTTCTGTTGCGGAATTACGGGTTAATGTTGTCTTACACTTCTTCTTCTTAACCCACAGAATGGCGTTATACGAATCACTATAGATGACCTTATCCCTGATTCCCTGTTTCTCCATCAAGGCTAAAGCATGCACAATAGCGAGGAACTCACCAATGTTATTCGTACCTTGTACTGGTCCGAAATGGAAGATTTGAGCCCCTGTTTGTAAGTCAATACATTGATATTCCATAGGTCCCGGGTTGCCAGAACAGGCTGCGTCAACAGCCCAAGCTGAAGCCCGAACGCCCATTGGTAGTGGAAGTACAGTGTCGTTGCGATACGAAGGAGGGTTGTGTAAAGTGTTCATCAGCTTATAAACAATTCAATATCACTTCTCTGAAGACTCCTTTTCATCTAAGTTTAGATCCTTGAGAACCTCTTTGATAATATTTTTACTTGCTTCTTGACTTGCTTCGAATAGGTCTTTTGTAAGTAGAGGTGTCGTTGCTGCCACCTTTTTCCCTAATGGAGTTTCATAGAAGTCAGCGCATGCCTTCAGCTCTTCTAACGTATAATACTTTTTGTAAACAGGCACATATAGCTCATTTATATTATCGAAGAAAACGGTTCTGAACTTCTCTTCTATTTGTTTCATAATCTCATCTGGGACGTAATAACACATCTTCTTTAGGCTTTCCATTAGTAGTGGATAGCTTGTTTCAAGTGCTTTCCGACCGCCAGATACCATTACGAGCCTTTCTACAGCTGCCCGATATTCCTTGTCTGATATTGTTAATGAGTCGTTATTCTGTGCAGAGCTATATGTTGGAATCAGTAACAAGCAGAATAACAAGGGAGCGAAAAAATATCTCATATCGTGTATGAATAAAACATTAAAGGGTTTCTAAAGGTAGTGGGAACACTCAGTCCTAACCATTGTTACCTTTTATTATAATATATGTCCAGACTTCGTGTTCCTTTGTTGTGAGGTTTCTACATCCTTTCTGGTACTTCTATGCCGAGCAGTGCCATGCCGTTTTTGATAACCTTAGCCACGTTCTTAGCCAGTACGAGGCGGGTGATCTTCTCTGCTTCGGTATCTGCATTGAGGATGCTATAGTCGTGATAGAACTGATTGAACTCCTTGGTCAGTTCGTAGCAATAGTTAGCAATACCACTTGGACTATAGTCTATACCAGCCTGTGCAACAGCTGCACCGAAGTCGTTGAGCTTCTGAATGAGCGCAATCTCTTTCTCGTTCAATGGTGCGTCATCGGTGAGTGATGCTGGAAGAGCAATGCTCTGTGCCTCTGCCTTACGAAGAATACTACGGATACGAGCGTAGGTGTATTGGATGAATGGACCTGTATTACCATTGAAGTCGATTGACTCTTCTGGATTGAAGAGCATATTCTTGCGAGCATCCACCTTTAATATAAAGTACTTCAGCGCACCCATACCAACGATACGTGCTATCTCATTCTTCTCATCCTCGGTAATTCCTTCGAGTTTATTCACCTTATCCTCGCTGAGTGTCTTTGCGTTCTCTATCATTGATGCTACCAAGTCATCGGCATCAACAACGGTACCCTCACGACTCTTCATCTTACCATTTGGCAATTCAACCATACCATACGAGAAGTGTACCAAGTCTTTACCCCACTTGAAGCCCAGACGATCCAAGAGGATTGAAAGCACCTGGAAGTGGTAGTTCTGTTCGTTACCAACGACATAAATCATCTTATCGATAGGGAAGTCGTTGAAGCGCATCTCGGCAGTACCAATATCTTGTGTCATGTAAACAGATGTGCCATCCTTACGCAAAAGGAGTTTTTGGTCTAAGCCTTCATCCGTGAGATCAGCCCATACAGAGTTGTCTTCTTTACGAATGAAGAGCCCTTTGGCAAGTCCTTCCTCCACCTTCTTCTTACCAACGAGATAGGTATTTGACTCATAATAGATCTTATCGAATCCAACGCCCAAAGCCTTGTAAGTCTCATCGAATCCAGCGTAAACCCAACTGTTCATCTTCTCCCATAAGGCACGAACCTCTGGATCGTTATGCTCCCACTTAACGAGCATCTCGTGTGCTTCCTTTATCAATGGAGCCTCTTGTTCGGCTTTTGCTTTTGCATCATCGGGTGTCATTCCCTCCTTCTCATACTGCTCTTGCAGTTGTTTGCACTCCTCTTTGAAGTGCTTATCAAATAGTACATAGAAGTCACCAATCAAGTGATCACCCTTCTTGCCAGCCTTTTCAGGGGTGATACCATTGCCCCACTTCAGCCAAGCAAGCATAGACTTACAAATGTGGATACCGCGGTCATTGACGATATTCGTCTTTACAACCTTATTGCCATTGGCTTCCATGATTTGAGCCAATGACCATCCGAGGAGGTTGTTACGCACATGTCCAAGGTGGAGAGGCTTGTTCGTGTTAGGCGAAGAGTACTCAATCATAACAAGCGGACTGTTCTCAGTCACTGACTTCTCACCGAACTTCTCATTCGCATTAATGTCGTTCAATAAACCAACCCATGCTGCTTGAGCAATAACGAGGTTAAGAAAACCCTTCACAACGTTGAAGTCGGCGATAGCCTTACAATTTTTCTTCAAGTACTCACCTATTTCCTGTGCCGTATCTTCAGGCTTCTTGTGTGAAGTCTTCAGTAGAGGGAAGGTGACAAGTGTAAGGTTCCCTTCAAAGTCACTACGTGTCTTCTGTAGTTGAATCATCTTTTCTGGCACCTCAACACCATATAACTCCTTGACAGCTGCTCGTGCCGCAGCGGTAATTTGTGCTTCTATCTTCATCTTTATATACGTTTTTATTCTGTTTGCAAAGTTACGGAAAATCAGTCGAATAATCGTTCTTTAGTATATAATTCATGGGTTTTATCCACGATTCACAGGCTCGAATCCTTTATAAGAATCGGTTTTGTTTCATGGTTCATGATAATTAATACCCAATTTCCCTCCCATTATTCAATTTATTGTTGTACTTTTGTGGACGATAATTAACTTCTAAATAATTAACGTTATGTCTAAAGATTTAAAGAAATGGGCTTATGCCCTCCTCGCCAGTGTCTTCACATTAGCAATGTGTTTCAGCTTTGTTTCTTGCAGTAGTGATGACGATGACGACAACAAAATCAGTCCAGTACTTTACAGTGAGTTTAATGGTGAAGCCGCTATCAATTGTCCGCTTGGCCTAACGGGAGAGTTTGTTGGGATATCCATTCCATTGAGTCAGCTGGGAAAGCAGGTTGATTTGACCCAATCAGGAGACTGGACAGTAGGTGGATCTGTCGTAAAAGGACTCTATACCTACGATGATCATTTCTTCCAGCAGGGCAGCTATGTCTATCTTCGTCGCATTGATGAGCACCACGTCGAGATGCGTTTTAAGTTCGTATGGAAGAACGGATCGAAGAGTGGAGAGTACAAGGGCAAGGTGACAACACGCAAGGATGCGTTAGACCTGGCTCGTCGTAATCAGAATAATTAATCTGTATTTCAAGTAAAGTTTCGCTAAGATGAGTCCTTATCTCATCTTAGTGAAACCTTACATAACCGTCTTTTTCTTTTATGTAATCAATCAGTTCGGCAAAGAGTTGGTTCTGTCTTAATGTAGACTCATTGCCTGTTAAGATGAGTTGTTTGCGTGCCCTTGTGATAGCAACATTCAACTTTCTGTCTATTGCTTGCCCCTCTTCATAGAACGTGTTAGCCGTTAGGAAATCGAGTTGATAACGACTCTGAATCGTGAAGGAATAGAGAATTACATCACGCTGACTACCTTGATAGCGTTCCACTGTGTCTATGCTAATACCCTCCAGAGCTGGAATCTCCAGCCGCTCTATCTCTTTTCGAATCATAGCAATCTGATTCCTGTATGGAACGATGACTCCCACCGACCTCTGTGGATCGAAGTCCTTGCTCATTTGTCGGAACAATCTGCGCAATAGGTCAGCGATGATTCGTGCCTCGTCAGTGTTTACCTTTTCTGAAATGTTCAGTTGCTTGCAAGGCATAGAAGGAATGAAAATTATGCGATGTGCCTTTAGTGCATTGTCTAAAGCATCTTTGCTCTCCTCGTTATAAGCTAACTCTGTTTCCAACTGATGGGCTAACGGCACACATTCCAGCTGTTCCTTTGCATAGAACTTACGATTAGCAAAGTCGGCAATATCGGGGTGCATACGTCCTTGCTTGTGTAGTGTCCCTATGAAATCGGTTCTTCCAGCTGCCCTTTCGGTGAGGATGAGGCGTTCAAATAAGGAGTTGGCACACGATGAAAGATGGATGTTCTCAAGTACAGACGATGTCTCCTCCACATCCGCCTCCCCCTGCTGTTGCACCACCGCAGGCAATTGTTTATGGTCGCCTACCAGTATAAACCGATCTATCGCACGCCCCTCCTCCTGTCGGGCAGTCAGTATTCCCACGATATTCGGCTCTAGTATTTGGCTCGCTTCATCAATGATGACGAGGTCAAAGTGCTTGATGTTAAAGAGAGCCGAACGACTATTCATCGTCGAGGTAGTGGCTACAATGATTTGCGCCTCTGATAGGGTGGACTTAATACTATTGAGGGTTGTATTCTCATCAAGCACCTCTTGCAAGAGATGGTCACTATACTTCGGATCGCAACTGTACTCGTTACCAATGCGGATGTAATCTAGTTCGTGCTCAGAAAGCATATTGCATATCTCGTCAACAGCACGATTCGTGTAAGCAAGGAGAAGGATAGAACTTTGCTCATTGACCTTTGGACTTTGATCATTGGGCTTGGTACTTTGAACTTTGGGCTTTTCTGCCAGTTGCTCACGCACAAGATATTGCAGAGCCTGCGAAGTCTTACCTGTTCCAGGAGGACCAATCAAGAGGAAGTAGTCCTGTGCCTGCTTTGCTTTCAAGATGATATCATCGTAATCGGGGTGGTAACTACGCGACAAAACAAGGGATTTGTCAGCACGTGGCGCACGCTGTCCAAGGAGTAACTGCCGCCGTTCCACATCAGAGGTGATGAAGGTATAGAGGCTACGAATAGCCGATGTGCCCCCAATATCGCTCCCTGCATGCTCTAAGGCAAAGCACTCTCCTGTTATAAGATTCGGGTTCTGTTGCCCGTCGTTGAGGTGCACTACGATAGACGAAGTATGTATCTCTTGTAAAGAGCCTTTGAAGAGAATGCTCTTACGCACGTCCGGTTCCTCATTCTTCTTATACGCATAGAGATAAACCATGTCCCCCCTACGGAAGTTCGGGAGGAAGTCTATGCCCTGTTGCGGTACGTTGAGCGTAATAGTATCATATCCGTTGAACGAGCTACTACAGCTCTTATCCGTTATCGTAAGCTCTGTGTAGATATTTCCCGTATCCTTCTTCTCCGCCAGAGGCATATTCCAAAGGTCGGCATTACTATTCCCCACACCCTCTTGTGCGCCCACCTTCGATACCAGTTGCTCCTTAATAACGAAAGTCATCATACGTGTGAAGTAAGCACGCTCCAGTTCGCTTAGCTGATGAAGGGGTGCGAGCACCTCCATAAGTTGCGGTAAGAGGTATCGTTGATAGAACGCATCATTCTGCTTCTCAACATTCAGCACCTGCGGAGTCAGTAGTGGCAATAAACGATGAAAGCCATTCTCCGCCATCCAATACTCCGTTGCCACGGCTTGATTACGGAACTTTATCGCCTCACGAATGAGCTTTTGTAGCGGTTCAACCTCAAGTAGTCCGTTCGGGAGAGGATATTTCGAATACATCAATTCTATGTGTGCATCCTTTGGATTCAGCTGAAAGTTGTATTGCAATATACCATAGTAAAGCAAGAGTTGCACGTAATGCTTCTCCACATGGAGCGAGCCATGCGGATTCTTATACTGCCTTTCAATAAAGATATTCTTACCAGATTTCTGCTCAACTAACAGCTTTAAGTCGGTTGTCATGAGGTCTATTCGTCCCTGCAAACCTAATCGTTCGCACACGAAAGACGGCTCCAAGATGGCTTTCTCACGCTCGAACGACTGGAATAACTCGTTGACTATCTCCTGAATATTCGTAACCTGTTGTTCAGCGGCTCGCTTAAACTCCACTGCATTGAAGTCGGGACAGGTGGCAAAGTCCAACGCCTTCTCTCGAAAGTTCGAACGGAAGGTGTCCTTGATGGTATAGTCTGTGGGATGATTGATGATATCGTCGAGTGCAGAACCCGCAAAGTTACCCAGTACGATATGCTTGTTATTAGGTCGCTCGCCCATCCGCTTTACCGTAAAGAGCAGTGGGTGGTGCCCATAACTCTCAAAGCAATTAGCGATGGAGGATATGTCTACGAGATAATCAGGCTCTACGACTATCAGACGTGGAACCACCTTCTTGCGTGTGACAGTGCAATCAAGTAAGTTGAGTTGCATTCCCTCACGCAGAAGAGAGCGCAGATAACTAAAGTCCACATACTCGGCTGTGTTCATATAGTCCACCATCAATAACTCCTCACTGCTGTCTTGATTGGTTACGGCAACCTGTATCGTCTGCTCATCCCATTCCCTAACAATGCAACGGATGTATCGGTAGTTCGCAATCTGTATGTTCTCCGTGATGCGCCCGTGCGTTGGCAGCTTGCCCACAAGCGTATCGGGGATGGCTTCCTGGAATACGGCAGAGACGAAGAGGGCGAGTGCTCGACAATCATAAGCGATGTCGTCGGGCAGAATAGGTGCTGCGGAATTGCTGTGCCGACGCATTTTGTGAATCGCCACAACGTCCTTCGGCGCAATGTGATGCAGTTTGCAAAGAGCCTCCACCTGCGATGAGAGGTTTCCAAAACCATGTTTCGTCTCTTTCAATCCTTCGTAACACGCTATGACAAGCGTCTCATGCATAATGCGTGCTTGGGCTTCTGACGGAGCCGTGAGAATATCAGCAATACGTGTGAAGAGTTCGTGTGCCATCGTTGATAAGCCTTTCTTGTTTCTCTGATTGTTGTTGTTGATGATGTTGCGGAATATGGTTTGCCCTTTTCCTGTGTGTGAGTTGGATTGTTTTACCATACGCTTCGCAATCGTTTCTATTACGTTTCCCAATCGAATATCGTGCTTCCCGTGTTAGTTTCATCGTGATGAAACCAGTGTCTCATCGTGATGAAACTTGTGTCTCTTCACGATGAAACGAGTGTCTCATCATGATGAGACAACAATAATGCACGTTAGAAACGAATGAGAAGTACGTTGGAAACGAACGAGAAGTACGTTCCAAACGAATCGCAAGCATATTAGAAATGAATCGGAAACACGTTGGTAGTGCGCCTAAATCATTGTCCGCCCAATCGTTCAAAGTAAGTGATAACGTCTTCCCACGTCTTAAATTCGTCACTGCCAAAGCGGAGTGCCGTACCGAGGAAGTCGTCATGGGCGGTGCTACTAATGAGGTAATCGCCGTATAGGAGCTGCGGTTGGTTGGTGAAAATAGCGTGATTCCATGCCGGCGCACTGAAGGTTTCCTCTATCCAAGCCTGTTGTTCGCTGATTGCAGAGGGCTGATTGGTGGGCGCAGGACAAACGAAATAGACGTTGTAATTGTCGAGTAATAGTTCATAAGCCTTGTGTAAGCTCGACTTCGGTTTGCCGTATGCGTCCGCAAGCGTATCCTTGTCGATGAGAACCGTGCGCCGTTCGCGCCCCTCCTGTCGGTCGTCAATCCATCGGATAACAGGCATGAGATAATGAAAGATAGCCTTCTCAATGAGCCGATGTTCACCATGGAAGTGGATAGCCTGTGGATAATGCTCGCTGAAGAGATCGAATGTGTGTACGATAGGGTCAGCGTCGCCGAATAGTCCGAAGACACGTTCTTGCTCCTTGGCGTCAACCTGCTTGAAGCGATTCTCCGTCATATCCTTGTACTCCTTGACGAGAGCTTTGGTCACGATGACCTCTTGTATTCCGTCTTGACGTACGTTCTGGAATACTTGCTTGCCCATCATATTGCTCTCGGTGATGGTTGCGCCCATCTGAAAAGCAGGGTTCACGCAAATGCGGTCGGTGCCATATAGCATCTCGGTGTACATTCCGCCCATGGAAGTACCTATGATTAAGTCGGGTTGCTCGGCGTCAACAAGATTCCTAAGAAGCGTCATTGCCTCTTCAGGATGTATGGGTAAGTCGGGTGCAATGACGGTTGCTTGGGGCATATAGTCCCTTAGTATTTGTGCTGTGTGGGTGGAACCGGCTGACATGAAGCCGTGTACATAGATGATTTTCTTCCCTACCATGAGGTCGGGGAAGGTCTTTTTATATTGATTTTCCATTGTTCTTTATTAGGAGTTAGGGGCGTGATACTTAGGAGTGTCATCCCTCTTTGCCTTGTGGAAAGGCGGGGGAGGGGGCTAAACGATGGGCAGACTGATACCATTTATCTTCTGGTAGATGTCTAAGGCATAGATGTCTGTCATGCCACTGATGTAGTCTAAGACAGCCATAATGCGTGTTTCAAGATCCGAGCTTTGGATGTCATACTGACTGGAGAAGCTCCGGATGAGTTGTTGACTGTGGAAGTGGTTAGGCTCCACAGCCGCTCCAATGAGTGCCTCCATCAGTGTTTCCATTATCTTATAGCCTGATAACTCTACGTCAAGGACGGTTTTACTGCGATAGATACGGTCTACTGACACCTGTGAGCAGTGCTTGTAAGCCTGTCGAGGAAGCTCTGATATGTGTTCGATGAGCGAGCCCTTGAAGGTGCCTGATAGTATCTCCGCCTCGTGTTCGACAAATGCTTTGACACATTCAGCCTCTAATAAACCAACAGCACGTGCTCGGAAGTAAACCACTTGCTCGTTCCTATCGGTCACACCTTCCTCCTTGATGTTCTTACGAATCGC
This sequence comes from Prevotella veroralis, assembly GCF_018127765.1. NCBI lineage: Bacteria > Pseudomonadati > Bacteroidota > Bacteroidia > Bacteroidales > Prevotellaceae > Prevotella > Prevotella veroralis. Next base: position 129,202 of record NZ_CP072330.1, read on the forward strand.
CGCCCTCGTGGCTTCGTCGAAGAACCCTAATAGCAAGTCGGTGGTCTCCTCAAAGGATAAGAGCTTGAGTTTGTGTGAATCCTCGATGTCCATAATCTCGTAACAGATATCATCCGCAGCCTCCATGAGGTAGACCAATGGGTGGCGCACGTACTTGATACCCTCTGCAGAACATTCCTTCTGTATGATACCGAGTTCCTCCGCTATCTTCTTGTAAGTGTCTTGTTCGGTTTGGAAGAAGCCGAACTTCCCATGTTTGCCTGCGTAAGACGAGCTGAAAGGATACTTCACAATACTTGCCAAGGTGGTGTATGTCATTACAAAGCCGCCCTCCCTTCGCCCGAGGAAACGATGCGTCAATAAGCGGAAAGCATTGGCATTACCCTCAAAGTGGGTGATGTCATTCCAGAAACGAGGGCTCACATGCTCCTGCAACGCCTTGCCTTTACCCTCAGTGAAGAACGACTGAATAGCTTTCTCACCACTATGTCCGAACGGCGGATTACCCATGTCATGCGCATAACAAGCCGTTTGGACAATCGTTCCAATCTCTTCAAAGAGCGTACCACGCAACTCTGGATGTAGTTCCGTTAGTCTATGCGCCACGTCATCACCGAGCGATTTGCCTAAGGATGCCACCTCAAGCGAGTGAGTGAGACGATTGTGCACAAAGACACTACCTGGGAGTGGGAACACTTGGGTCTTGTTTTGCAGTCGACGGAAGGGTGCGGAGTAAATCAGGCGGTCGCTATCACGCTTAAATTCAGAGCGGTCGTCGTGCCTTAACGCATGTCTTCTTTCTTGTCCAAGACGCTTGTTGGATATGAGTTGTAGCCAGTTCATGAGGCTTGTTTGTGGTTGGTTTGAAGCTAATGACATGTTTCTAAGGGTGTTGAATATTGAATGTTTGCAATAGAGCGATAGATGTTCTACAATGCATCTATCCGCTTGTTATGCCCCGAAAAGGCATTCGCAAAAGTAATTAAAATTGGCTAAAAACCATCTTTTTACGTACTAAAAATGTATGAATGTGGCATTAATTGCTTAATTTTGTACCTTATTATATAGCGATGATAAAGATTAAAGTAATCAATAAAGGGCATCAGCAGCTCCCTGCTTATGCTACTTCTCAGAGCGCGGGGATGGATCTCCGTGCTAATATTGAAGCCCCAATCGTGTTGCACCCAATGGAGCGCAGGCTCATTCCAACAGGCTTGCATATCGCTTTGCCAGTTGGTTATGAAGTGCAGGTACGCCCTCGCAGTGGTCTAGCCTTGAAGCATGGACTGACTGTTCTGAACTCTCCTGGTACCATAGATGCTGATTATCGTGGTGAGATAATGGTCTTGTTAGTGAACTTCTCAGCTGATGACTTCACCATTAACGATGGTGAGCGGATTGCCCAAATGGTCATTGCTCGTCACGAGCAGGGGGAGTTCGTGGAAGTTAAAGAGCTTGACGAGACAGAGAGAGGAGAAGGCGGTTATGGTCATACGGGGGTAAAGTAAGGTAAAGGAAAGGATAGATCTCATGTTTGATAACTTTAGATATATAACCACTAACATGCGTAATACACTTCTTGCATTGGCTTTGCTGGGTGGCTCGGTGGCTACACAAGCAGCAGAGAAGGATAGTCTTACCATTGCAGACTACTTCTATCTCGAAGGGCTTCGACAGCAGGAAATGGGAAATCTAACGGCTGCTTACGATCTTCTTAGGCATGCACATGACTTGAATCCACGCTCGGCAGCGGTTTACTATCAGTTGGCTGGCTACTATGTCAATATGAAGAACGATGCTTTAGCGCGTACTTACTTTGAGAAGGCAGCGTCACTGGATCCAGAGAATGCCACTTATCAAGAGAAGCTCGGACAGTTATATATCACGCAGAAAGACTATCCGAATGCCATAAAAGCATACGAGCTTTTGTACTCCTCCAATAAGACTCGCGTTGATGTCTTGCAACTTCTCCTTCAGTTATACGGCTCTCAAAACGACTACAAGAAGATGATTAACGTCCTTGATCGTATAGAAGTTCTTGAGGGGAGTAGCGAGCAGATCTCATTGAGTAAGATGCAGATTTACGAGCAGATGGGCGATAAGAAGAAGGAGTATGAATCGCTAAAGTCGCTCGTTGATGAGCACCCGCTTGAGCTTGACTATCGTGTGATGTTCGGTAATTGGCTACTGCAGAATGGTAAGAAGAACGATGCTTTAAAGGAGTATAAGAGTGTTTTGAAGGAAGAACCCAATAATGCACTTGCAAAGCTATCAATGCTTGATTACTATCGTTCCATTAAAGATCAAGCAACCGTAGATGAGCTTACCAACGAATTACTACAGTCTCCTAAGACAGAGAAAGAGACGAAGATGACACTCCTAAGAGACATCATTTCGAGTGACCAACAAGCGAATATCTCCGATAGTGCAAAGGTCATGAGTCTCTTCTCTCTGGCACTTTCTACGAAACAAGAGGATGCGGACTTGATTATGATGAAAGCTGCTTATATGGCAATGAAGAATATGCCTAAAGCAGAGATTAATCATGTTTACGAACAAGCCATTGAGGTGGAACCCGATAACTCACGTGCTCGATTGGCATTGATACAGAATATCTGGGCAACAGAAGATTATGATAAGGTAATAGAGATATGCCGCCCTGCCATTGAATATAACCCTGATGAGATGGCTTTCTATTACTTCAAAGGCATGGCAGAGTTCCAAAAGCACGACATTGATGCGGCACTTGAAACATTTAAGAAAGGTGTAGGACAAATAAAAGAAGATAGTGATCCAGAGATTGTGTCAGACTTTTATGCAATCCTTGGAGATATCCTTCATGAGAAAGGAAAGACGTCTGAAGCCTTCGCAGCATACGATAGTTGCTTAAAGTGGAAAGCGGATAACTATGGTGCTCTGAATAACTATGCTTACTATCTAAGTGTGGCGAATAAAGACCTTCCACGGGCTGAACAGATGAGCTACAAGACGATAAAAGCAGAGCCCAATAACGCTACTTACCTTGATACCTACGCTTGGATTCTCTTCCAACAGCAACGTTATGAGGAGGCAAAGATATACATTGATCAGGTACTACGCAATGACAAAGACCCAAGTGGGGTTGTGCTCGAGCATGTGGGAGACATCTATATGAAAACTGGCGATACACAGAAAGCATTGGAGTATTGGCAGAAAGCAATAGAGAAAGGCAATGATAGCAAAGTATTGAAGGATAAGTTACAACAAAAGAAATACATAGCAGGATGAAAAGAACTAAGATATTACTTGCAAGCATGGCAACTTTAGTGTTGGCATCGTGCGGTACACATAAAGCCATAGTAAGGCAACAACCAGTCTTGAAGACGACTCCCAGCGAGACTCCTCGTGCGTCAGTTGATTCCACGAAGTATAAGTTAGCCTTTGTGCAGAATATTGCTGACTTGGCTCTCTACCAAAAGAACGTGGTGTCAAACCTCTCTTTTACTATTAACAATGGGCGCAAGGACATCACAGTTCCCGGTATCTTGCACATGAGGAAGGATGAGGTTATACGCTTACAACTGCTTATTCCGCTCCTTCGCAGTGAAGTGGGACGCATTGAGTTTACGAAAGATTACGTTCTTTTCATCGACCGCATCCATAAGCAATACGTAAAGGCAAGCTACGATGAAGTGGGCTTCTTGCGCGATAATGGTATTAACTTCTATACCCTCCAAGCGTTGTTTTGGAACCAGTTATTCATTCCTCGTCAGCAAAGAGTTGCAGAGGCTGATATGTCGAAGTTCTCTGTTGATGCCAAAAGGTGGGAAGTTGATGGTAGTGCGCACATCCGTTTGAAGGATGGGAAGATGTCTTATGACTGGGTAATACCCGCTGAATACCGTTACATCTACAACACTCTTATAACGTATAAGAGCTCAACTCATGGAACATCAGAACTCTCTTGGCTTTATAGAGACTTCAAGCCCTTTGGCTCAAAGATGTTCCCTGCTACACATTCAGTCACAATCAAAACTCCAGCTATTGGTTCGCGACCAGCTAAGGAACTATCGGCTACATTTGAACTAAACGACTTTAGCGATGCAAGCGGTTGGGAGGCTTTTACCCAACCATCAGATAAGTACACTAAAGTAAGCGTGGAAGAGATACTCGGCAAACTAATGAACTTTTAAATGAAACGTCTTTATCTTTTATTCTTATTATCGACAATGGGTATGTTGACAAGCTATGCGCAACATACTAAAAAGCATAAGGTGCAGCAGAAAACGGCTGTAACTCAACCCGTACAAGCCAAGCCTTCTGTTGGTAAAGAGCAGAAGCAAGCATCGGCGAAAGGGCATCAACAATCCGTAAAAGCACAACAGACTCCTATAAAAGGGCAACGTCCTGTGCTTGTAAAAGGGCATCAACCAATTCCAGCAAAGGGGCAACAGGCTGCTCAAATACCTGCGAAACAACCTTTACACGGCAAGGTGAATCCTCGTAACGGGCGTAACGTAAAGCACAAAGTGAAGTCTCCTGGATATGTAACCACCGAAGAGATCAAAGGTTTGCAACAGCAGAATCAGAAGTTGCAAAAGGAGATTAAGGAGCATGAAGAGGAGATGAAGGTCAAGCAAAAGGATGTTGATACACGATTGGAGAAGATCGTTCGCCTCGATACAGAGATTGGTCAGCATCAGAGAACGATTGATACTATCGCCACAGACATCAAAGGCTTGGACAGTAACATCGGTATATTGAAAGGTCAGTTAGCGTCTTTAGAGGCACAATTAGGCGAGCGTCGCACTCGTTTCATCCGTTCCATGCGTTACATGGCACGCCATCGTAGCATTCAAGATAAGCTTATGTTCATCTTCTCAGCCAATAGTTTGACGCAAATGTATCGTCGTTTGCGTTTCGTTCGGGAGTATGCAGCTTATCAGAGGGCACAAGGTGAGTTGATAAAAGCTAAACAACAACAAATCGATCAGAAGCATACTCAGTTGAAGGAGGTGCGCGTTGATAAGTCTACCTTACTCTATAAGGATAAGAAGATACATGCCCAAATGGAGCAGAAGCGTGTTGAACAGCAGACGGTTGTAGCCTCTCTTCAACAAGACCAAAAGGTTCTTGAAGGTGTGATAGCACAACGCCGCCAACAGCAACAAGCGTTGAATGCACAGATAGACCGCCTTATTCAGATAGAAATACAGAAGGCTCGGGCTCGTGCCATAGCAGAGGCTAAGGCGCAAGCTGCCGCTCGTGCAGCTGAAGCTAAGAAGCGGGCGGAGGAGATAGCACGCAGGAAAGCGGCTGCAGAAGCGGCTGCGCGTGAGAATGCAAAGCGTATAGCAGAAGCAAAAGCACGTGAAGCTGCAGCGAAGGCAGCGGCTAAGGCTGCTGCAGAAGCAGCTGAGAAAGCACGTCAAGAGGCGGCTGCAAAGGCGGAAGCTGTGCGTGCTGCAGCAGAAAAGGCACGTCAGGAAGCCTTGCAAAAGGAGCGTGCAGCTGCTCGTGAGCGAGCTTTGCGCAAGATTGAAGAGCGTGAGGCTGCTGCTCGTGAAGCACAGGCAAAGGCTGAGGCAAAGGCTGCTGCCGATAAAGCACGTGCTGATCAGGCTGCCCGCGAGGCTGAATCGAACCGTGCAGCTGCCGAACGTAAGGCTGCAGCCGACCACGAGCGAGCAGAGAGAGAGGCTGCAGCAGCAAGGGCGTCAGCTAATAATAACAATGAGATGTTAAGCTCTGCCGACCGTGCAATGACCGGTAACTTCGCCAATAACCGCGGTCGTTTGCCAATGCCACTATCGGGTCACATCGTTAGTCACTTCGGTCAATACAATGTAGCGGGGATGTCGAATGTACGCCTGCATAACGATGGTATCAACATTAAAGGTGCTCCCGGAAGTGCCGTCCGCAGTGTCTTTATGGGCGAGGTGAGCGGTGTTTTTATGGCAGGAGGAATGAGTGTCGTGATGATCAGACATGGTATTTACATTTCGGTATATGCCAATTTAGGTTCTGTCAGCGTTAGTCGAGGACAGAAAGTTGGTACTGGTCAGACAATCGGAACGGTCGGGTCAAGTGGTATCCTCCAATTCCAATTGCGTAAAGAGACGGCTAAGTTGAATCCAGAGCAGTGGTTAAGATAATATAAGGTAATGTATTCCTAAGCCCTTTCAAGGGAGGGGATGTGCCTAACGGAACGAGGTTGTGTGCCATGTTAGGTACGAGTGTCGGGGGTGATGAGGCAGTGCCTTGTTAGCAGGAATACATGGAGTGTATAGAAGGAAACGCCCTCTTCCATTTGACGCGGGCGTTTCCTTGATATGAAGAGAGCCTTTCTTCACATGAAGGAAAGGCTCTCTTTGTTTTTATCTATTGCCTATCTCCATTGAAAACAGTGGTAAAAAGTAGGGACAGACGCCCTCGTCTGTCCGCTATGAAAGAAGGATGTTTCGGACAGACGAGGGCGTCTGTTCCTACTTTGTGGTATCCATTTGGATAGAAAGAATCATCTAAACTAACTTCCATTAGGCACTCCTCCCCTTAGGGGAGGCTGGGTGGGGTTTCCAGACGATGGCGTCTGTCCCTACTTCGAGGAATTATCTCTGATTGGAAATATCTATCCTAACCAACTATCATTAGGTACTCCTCCCCTTAGGGGAGGCTGGGAGGGGGGTCCAGACGAGGGCGTCTGTCCCTACTTTGTGGTACTACGCCCGACAGAATAAATAACTCGTTTAGCCATTAACTTGTTAACTCGTCAACTTTATCTCATCATCCTTTTGATTTAGAGAGAGGCTCTAAGTGTATAAGAGATATGTTCTTGTTCAGAACTTAATTGTTCTATTCTCAACCTTAATCGTTCGAATACTGCGAGCGAAGGAAATATAATTTATTATCCAATTATTTCCTTCTTTGCAGATAAATGTTTATCTTTGCGAGTATAAAAAAATACCAATAGCAATGCAAACAAACTGTCATCTCTCCGTTCTTATACATGAGCAAGCCAAGAAATACGGCTCTAAACCAGTATTGACATTCCGTAACTTCGGTAGTTTGGAGTGGAGAACCATTTCATGGAATCAGTTCTCTATGCGTGTAAAGCAGGTTTCCAATGCTTTACTAAACTTAGGAATGAATCCGCAGGAGACCATCGGTGTGTTTGCACAGAACTGTGTTCAGTATCTGTACACGGACTTTGGTGCTTATGGCGTGAGGGTAATTAGTATTCCTTTCTACGCTACCAGCTCCGAGCAGCAGATACAGTATATGATTCAAGATGCTGCCGTTAAGTATCTTTTCGTTGGTGAACAGGAGCAGTACGACAAGGCACATCGAATCGCAACGCTATGTCCTTCGCTTGAAAAGATAATCATCTTCGACTCAAGTGTACGCATTAGTTCGCATGATCCAAATAGTATCTACTTTGAAGACTTCCTTAGATTAGGTGAAGGTTTACCACGTCAATCGGAGGTAGAAGAGCGTTGGCAACAGGCTAACTACGATGATATTTGTAACATACTATACACTAGTGGAACCACAGGAGAGAGCAAGGGCGTAGTCTTGACATATAAGATGTATCATGCAGCTTTGGTCGCTAATAACAAGTGTGTACCTGTTACTGAGAAAGATCGAGTGATCAATTTCCTCCCATTGACGCATGTCTTTGAACGAGGATGGGCTTATCTGTGTTTGTCGGAAGGTGCACAACTGATTGTGAATACCTATCCGAAGGAGATACAAGATAGTATGCGAGAGACTCATCCAACGTGTATGTCGGCTGTACCACGCTTCTGGGAGAAGGTATATGTTGCTGTTAAAGCCCGCATGGAAAGCTCAAGTGCAATGCAGCGAAAGCTCTTTTATCATGCACTGAACGTTGGTAGGAAACGTAATATCACTTATCTGGCTCGTGGAAAGCGTGTCCCTCTTGCATTAGAGATGGAATATAAAGTGCTAAACAGGACTATTCTCAGTTTGGTGCGTAAGCAGTTAGGATTGGAGAACCCTAATATCTTCCCAACAGCAGGTGCATACGTGTCGCCAGAGGTGGAGGAGTTTGTACATAGCATTGGTATTGATATGATAGTAGGATATGGACTGACAGAGAGCCTTGCTACGGTAAGTTGCGATCATAAGGGCGAGCCCTTCACGGTTGGTTCGGTAGGTCGTCCTATCGAAGGCATACAGATTAAGATTAGTGATGAGGGTGAGGTGATGCTCAAAGGAGACACGATTACACCCGGATACTTCCGTCGTGAGGCTCTAAATGCCGAAGCCTTCGATGCTGAAGGGTTCTTCCATACAGGTGACTCGGGCTATCTGAAGGATGGAGAGTTGTTCTTGAAGGAGAGAATAAAGGATCTTTTCAAGACATCTAATGGTAAGTATGTAGCACCACAGATGATAGAGTCAATGCTTTTAGTTGATAAGTTTATCGAACAAGTAGCTGTTATTGCCGATCAGCGGAAGTTTGTTTCAGCTCTTATTGTCCCCGAGTTTACAGTCTTAGAGGAGTGGGCTAAGCGACAGAATATCACCTTTGAGAGTCGTGAGGAGTTGTGTGCAAATAAGCAAGTGAATGAGATGATGCACGAGCGTATCGATACTTTGCAACAGAGACTGGCTTCTTATGAACAGATAAAACACTTCACCTTATTGGCACATCATTTCTCTATGGAGAGTGGCGAATTGACCAACACATTGAAACTAAGACGTGCGGTTGTGAATAAAAACTATCAGGCTGTGATAGATAAGATGTATGAAGAGTAAGGCAAGTAGCCTATATTTGTGAGTTAGAAGAAGACAGTTGAGGGAATAAAAGTATAACGATGATAACAGCAGATCAGCTTAAAGACATAACAGAACGTACTGACGCACTACATAGATACTTAGGTATTGACGAGAAGCGAATCGAATTCGAAGAGGAGCAACTACGCACACAAGCACCCGACTTTTGGGATGATCCGAAGCGTGCGCAGGAGCAGATGAAGAAGGTAAAGGACATTGAGAAGTGGATAAAAGGCTATGATGAGGCTCGCAGTTTGACTGATGAAGTACAGTTGGCATTCGACTTCTATAAGGACAATCTCGTAACTGAAGAGGAGGTTGATACCGCTTATAACAAAGCGTTAAAAGCGATAGAGGACCTTGAATTAAAGAATATGCTCCGTCAAGAGGAAGACCCGATGGAGTGCGTAATGAAGATTAACTCTGGTGCAGGAGGTACCGAGAGCCAGGACTGGGCATCAATGCTCATGCGTATGTATATGCGTTGGGGAGAGGCTCACGGGTACAAGGTTACTATCTCAGATATACAAGAAGGAGATGAAGCCGGTATAAAGAGTGTGACCATGAAGTTCGAAGGTGGAGAGTATGCCTATGGGTATTTAAAGAGCGAGAATGGCGTCCATCGCCTCGTTCGCGTTAGTCCATTTAATGCACAGGGAAAGCGTATGACGAGCTTTGCCAGTGTATTTGTTTCGCCACTGGTAGACGATACTATAGAGGTATATGTCGATCCCGCACGTGTTAGTTGGGACACTTTTAGATCAAGTGGAGCCGGTGGGCAGAATGTCAATAAGGTTGAGTCTGGTGTGCGCCTACGCTATCAGTACGAGGATCCTGATACAGGAGAACAAGAAGAGATCCTTATCGAGAACACAGAGACAAGAGACCAACCTAAGAACCGCGCAAAGGCTATGCAGCTCTTAAAGTCGCAACTCTATGACCGCGCAATGAAGAAGCGTATGGAGGAGCAAGCCAAGATTGAGGCTGGAAAGAAGAAGATAGAGTGGGGCAGTCAGATACGTAGTTACGTCTTTGATGATCGACGAGTAAAGGACCATCGAACCAACTATCAAACCTCTGATGTGGATGGTGTTATGGATGGAAAGATCGATGATTTCATTAAAGCCTACTTGATGGAGTTCCCCGTTGAAGGGCAATGATGAGTGAAAAAGTTATCCTATATAATATGAACCTTTGACCGCTTGCTGTTCGATAAACCGAATAGGTCGTGTCGACAAAAGTAGGTCTTTTAAAATTGAATACCTATGAGTGAAAGAAGTAAAGTGAACCGTAAGGCTCGTGAAGCGAAGCAAGAAAAGCAAGCAAAGCGTGTTGTCTTTTGGATTGGTGCAGTCTTGATTCTTCTTACGTTAGCGTATGTAATTGTTGTAACAGTTAATAGTTGATGAGCGGACTGGAGATAGAAAGAAAGTTCTTAGTGCATAAGCGGATGGATTGGAAGTCTCTTGCAAGCAGTTGTAGTCATATACAACAAGGCTATTTTGCGGCTGTCAATACTGTTCGTGTGCGTATTCGAGACAATAAGGGATACCTTACTATAAAGGGACCATCGCGTGATGGAGGCTTATCTCGTTATGAATTTGAGAAAGAAATAAGCTATCAAGAGGCTCAACAACTTATGGCTCTATGCGAACCAGGCGTTATTGATAAGCATAGATACCTTATTGAATATGCTGGACACACGTTTGAAGTGGACGAGTTCCACGGAGATAACGAAGGACTTGTTATGGCGGAGGTGGAATTGAAGCGTGAGGATGAAGCCTTTGAAAAGCCCGATTTCATAGGAAAAGAGGTTACGGGCGATCGTAGATTCTATAATTCTCACATGCGGAGAGCCCCTTTTATCCTTTGGCGTAATACTTTGCCAGAAGAATACCGATAAGCAATGCGAGGGTAGAACCAATCCCATCAGCGACAAAATCGAGCCATTCTCCACTGCGTCTACCGCCTGTGCAGGTGGCTTGCAACACTTCTATAATGCCTCCCATGGCTATTGGAAAGAGCCAGATCCAGTAAATAAGGCTGCTGAGTTTGGCTTTTTTCATTGCTCGGAGCTGTTCCGTCAATATGAGCAGACCTAATACTAGATACAAGGCAGCGTGTGTCCACTTGTCGATTAACGTCACATGGCTTAATGGACTATCGGGGATTGGTATGAAGCAAAGAATCCAGATAATCACAATAAACGTACAACTGAATCGGTAATGAGTTAGTAAATTCTTCATAAAAAGCATATTTTACTTCTAGATTGATACAAAGGTAGATAATTATTAGTAATTTTGTACCATCTAAAAGAGAAAGTTTTATGTCACAATCAAATAGAGTTAAGTTTGCAAGTAAGCTGGGGATGATTCTTGCAACAGCAGGAGGTGCAGTTGGGTTAGGCAATGTCTGGCGTTTTCCCTATATGACAGGGCAGAATGGTGGAGCCGCTTTTATCCTTATATATTTGGCTTGTATCCTTCTATTAGGGCTTCCTTGTATGATTAGTGAGTTCATCATTGGGCGTCATGCGGCATCTAATACGGCTCGTGCCTATAGTAAGTTGGCAAATGGGACAGCGTGGAAATGGGTTGGATTCTTAGGTGTTCTCACGGGCTTTCTAATAACAGGTTATTATGCAGTAGTGGCTGGTTGGTGCTTACAATACAGTGCGGCATCAGCAATGAATAGCCTTCATGGAACGCCAGAGTTCTTTAAGTCTTACTTTGCAGACTTCTCCACAAGTGGATGGAAGCCTCTCTTGTGGGTCATAGTCATCCTTTTTATAACGCATTATGTGATTATTCATGGTGTAAGAAATGGTATTGAGCGGGCTTCAAAGATTATGATGCCAGTGCTATTCATTCTTTTGTTGGTGATAGTAGTGGCTGCTTGCTTGCTACCAGGAGCCTGGAAAGGTGTTGACTTCCTGTTGCGTCCAGACTTTACAAAGGTTACGAAGGATGTATTTCTTGGTGCGCTTGGGCAGTCGTTCTACTCTTTAAGTATTGCCATGGGCTGTATTTGTACCTATGCTTCATATTATAGTAGGCAGACAAAGCTGTTAAATTCAGCGGTACAGATAGCTTCTATAGATACATTAGTGGCTATTTTAGCAGGTTTAATCATCTTTCCTGCAGCCTTCTCTGTGGGGGTCAATCCTGGTAGTGGTTCTTCGCTCGTCTTTATTACCTTACCCAATGTTTTTGAACAGGCGTTCAGTGGATTGCCAATAATAGGATATTTCGTTTCATTCTCCTTCTATATCCTACTCTCATTGGCTGCTCTTACATCGCTGATATCGCTCCATGAAGTGAGTACCGCATTCTTTCAAGAGGAGTTACACATATCCCGTTCGCGCGCAGCAATGATCGTTACGGGCTGTTGCACATTGATTGGAGTCCTCTGTTCGATGTCTTTAGGACAATGGAAGTTCCTTAATATTGCTGGTCGTGACCTCTTTGATGTGTTCGACTTTGTGACTGGACAAATCTTCTTACCCGTTGGAGGCTTGTTAACTTGCCTGTTCTTGGGTTGGTATGTACCGAAGAAGGTTGTAAAAGATGAGTTCACGAACTGGGGCACAATACGTGGAACTTTCTTTGGAGTGTATTACTTCTTAGTGCGTTATGTATGTCCTTTAGCTATATTGATGATCTTCTTACACCAATTTAATGTGGTGTGAGAAGACATAAGCAGACAACCTTTACCTTGATTGAAAACCTATAATAAATACGCTATGAGCCTTAAATCATTCTTTTATTTACAACGGTCTGATCGGAAAGTCATTCTTAGTTTGGTCATATTAATTATGCTCTGCCTTATCACATCCGTTTTTATTGGTGAGCAAGTGACTGAAACTTCAGCTGTAGCCGGAGATAGTTTGGTGCGGAAAGGATATTCTGCTCGTTCGCAACAAGGCATTCCTTATGAGGTAGTGACAGAATCAGGAAAGAGACTTTTTGCCTTTGATCCAAATACAGCAACAGCCGAGGAATTGCTGCAACTGGGATTATCTGAGTTTCAGGTGCGTAATATCTTGAAATATAGAAGTAAGGGCGGTGTATATCGAGCACCGATGGATTTCGCCCGTCTCTATGGTCTTACACGCAAGCAGTATCGTGAGTTAGAACCTTATATAAGAATAGGTGACGATTATCAACCTGCTTCAACGCTTGCTTCTGTACAATCTTATATTGCGCAAAAGGAGGCAGATAAGCAAGCAGCACATGAGGCTTACGAACAATATAAGGCAACGAATACGTACAAGCCGTATGTCCATTCTACTCGAGATACGGTCCTTTACCCTTTGAAAATAAAGTTGGGCGAGCATATAAACTTAGTCTCTGCAGATACAAATCAGTTGAAGAAAGTGCCAGGGATAGGCTCTGGGTGGGCAAAGGCAATCGTTAATTATGGCAAGCGATTAGGTGGTTATGTTGCTACAGGGCAACTGCTTGAGATTGAGGGATTCCCCGAAGAGGCGTTACCTTACTTCTCTGTGGTCAATCCTAAGCCTGAAAAGCTAAACTTGAACACGCTTTCTTTGGGCAAGCTTCGCAGTCATCCGTACATAAACTTCTATCAGGCACGGGCAATCTGTGACTATCGTCGATTAAAAGGAAAGCTCACCAGTCTGTCACAACTCCAACTCTTAAAGGACTTCAATGCCGAAGCTATTGATCATCTTCGCCCTTATGTGGAGTTTTAATAATGGATAGACTCTTATGAAATCAGTTGTTTTTCTCAATCTAGAAATGATTGAATGTGATTCTCCCAAATGCTTTCTATATTTCTTCAAGAAGCTGACGAGTTTTGGAGTGGTTGGTCGAATAGTTCTTGTTCTGTGGTTAATAACTTCGTACAATAAGCTGATTATGGAGTGAAGATGTGCTAGCCCATTATATACGAAAATAGGAGATAAAAACCTTTCAATGATCTTTATCTCCTATACTATTAATCCTTAACTACTTCGTTCTCTTATCTCTTGCGAGGCAGAAGATGCTTATGCGTTAACGCGTCCCAGGTAACTACCATCGCGAGTATCAATCTGGATAACCTCACCCTCATTGATGAACAATGGAACACGAACGACTGCTCCTGTCTCAAGTGTTGCAGGCTTAGTTGCATTTGTTGCAGTGTTACCCTTTACACCTGGCTCACTGTGAGTGATAGTAAGCGTTGTCTTTACAGGCATTTCAGCAAGAAGGATTGTGCCATCTGATGTATCAGTAACAACCTCAACAACGTCACCTTCTTTCATATAGTCAGAACCTGTAATCTGGTGCTTAGGGATAGGAATCTGCTCAAAAGTCTCCTGATTCATGAAGATGTAACCAGTTGCATCCTGATAAAGGTACTGATATGGGCGACGTTCAACGCGTACATCCTCGAGCTTGAAACCTACCTGGAATGTGCGCTCAAGTACTCGACCATCTGCAACATTCTTCAGTTTGGTAATCATGACAGTGTTACCTTTACCTGGCTTACGATGTTGGAAGTCGATACAAGTCCAAATCTTGCCATCAAGACGGATACAAGTTCCAATCTTAATCTCCTGTGAATTAATCATAATTTACTAATATCTAATTTGTTACTTTTTGTTCTTTTTCATCTACCTAACGCGCTGCAAAGTTACAGAAATTATAGGAAAAACATAAATAAAAGGCGTAAAAAACATGGTTTCTTTGGTTAATTCAAAAAGATTAAGTAATTTTGCAACCCGTAACGACAGGTCTTATCCTGTCGAAAAGAGTTCGCATAATAACAATAAAATAGGATAAGAACAATGAAAAGAACATTTCAGCCTCACAATCGTCGTCGTGTAAACAAGCACGGTTTTCGTGAGAGAATGGCTACAAAGGACGGTCGCCGCGTATTAGCAGCACGTCGTGCCAAGGGTCGTAAGAAGTTAACTGTTTCTGACGAACATCACGGTAAGTAAGAACGAGACGCTGTCCCCTTAGGGAATTAGCGCAGAAGCGGAAAGAAGTAGAGGGTAATCTTTGCTTCTTTCCGTTTTTTTGTCTACCTTTGCCGCATCTATTATTAAGGTCAGTTAATTAGATTGATGACATCAAGAGAGTTCTTCCATAAGTTTAATAGCACATATATCTGGGGCAATATCCTTGCTATCGTGATACTTGTTCTATTGTTGGCAATAGGAGTTAGGTTCGGTCTTGACTACTATACCTTACACGGTGAATCCATCGTGGTGCCGAACGTTATTCATAAACAATACGATGATGCGGTTGATATCATGGACAAGGTTGGACTAAAGATAGAGGTTACCGACACTGGATATGTTAAGGATCTTCCCCCTGATTGCATACTTGAGCAATCTCCAGTTGGTGGTAAGCGCGTTAAGTCCACACACGTTATCTATGTTACAATTAACGCTGCCAGTGCACCTTCATTGGTTATTCCTGACATCATAGACAATAACTCATTGCGTGAGGCGCAAGCCCAGTTATTATCTATGGGATTCAAAGTTGGTGAGCCAGAATATATACCAGGAGAGAAAGACTGGATATATGGTATTCTTGTAAATGGCAAACATGTGCAAGCTGGCGATCGTGTACCTGCTGATGCAGTGATCGTCTTACAGGTAGGAGATGGTACACGAGAAATAACTGATACATCAGGTTTGAACGAGCCTGAATATGAAGATGTAGAAGTGGAGCAGAAGCGTCCGAAGTATGATGAAGTATATGAGTATGTGGAAGTACCAGTCAATGAGAACGGCAATGAAATAAAGGATGAACGAGGGAAGTCAGGCTCTGGTAGTTCTAAGTCGTCCTCTCAATCAGGTTTACCTGCAGACCCTTCATCAACGAAACCGACAGAATAAGGAATGATGAGAACGGACGAGGAAATGCTATATGACGATGAGCTATCTGATGACTTACTGACTTCCACAGAGTCAGAAGAGGGTGATGGCGAGTTGTACGAACACTTCCGTGTAGAGGTTGATAAAGGTCAGGTGCCAGTGAGAATAGATAAGTTTCTATTCGAACGTATGCAACACTCCAGTCGTAATCGTATTCAGAAAGCAGCCGATGCGGGCTTCATTCATGTGAATGGAGCACCTGTTAAGAGCAATTACAAGGTACGCCCAGAGGATACCATCACACTGATGCTTGACAGACCGAAGCATGATAACACCATTGAAGCAGAGGATATTCCGTTGGATATCGTATATGAGGACAATGCTTTAATGGTGGTCAATAAGCCTGCAGGATTAGTCGTTCATCCAGGTGCAGGGAACTTTCATGGAACATTGATTAACGCTATTGCCTGGCACTTGAAGGACTTACCTTCATTTGACCCAAACGACCCAGAGGTTGGTTTAGTGCACCGAATTGACAAAGATACAAGCGGTTTATTGGTGATTGCGAAGACCCCTGATGCGAAGACAATATTAGGTAAACAATTCTTTAATAAGACTACCCATCGCAGTTACAATGCCCTCGTTTGGGGTAATCTAACAGCTGATGAAGGGCGTATAGAAGGTAATATTGCGCGTGATCCTAAGGACAGACTTCGCATGACAGTGTTCCCTCCTGATTCAGAGATAGGCAAGCCTGCCGTCACCCATTACCGTGTTCTTGAGCGTTTCGGCTATACAACTCTCATCGAATGTGTACTTGAAACGGGACGTACACATCAGATTCGTGCACACATGAAACATATCGGTCACCCCCTGTTTGGAGATGAACGTTATGGTGGAACTGAGATTCTTCGCGGTCAGAGATCAAGCTCTTATAAAGCCTTCATACGCAACTGCTTGACCCTTTGTAATCGTCAAGCACTCCATGCTCGAACCCTTGGTTTCGTCCATCCGGTTACTGGTCAACAAATGGATTTCACGAGTGACTTGCCTCAAGACTTAGCCTCACTGATAACGAAGTGGCGTGAGTTTATCAATGGTCATACAGGCATTGACAATCAGTAATAGTACATGATAAAATAAGTAAAACAGGTTTCTATCTCTCAAAAACATAATGAGAACGACAGGAACAGTTAGATAGAACTAAATAAACAGGTATAATGAAAGATTTGAAGCGAACGATTGCCATCGTATGTGGTGGTGACTCATCAGAACATGATGTATCAATGCATTCAGCACAAGGATTGTATTCTTTCTTTGACAAGGAGCGTTATAATATATATATCGTAGATGTTAAAGGCATTGATTGGCACGTTGAGTTAGAGGATGGGACATCTGCTCCTATTGATAAGAACGACTTTTCTTTTATCGAAAATGGTAAACACATAGAGTTCGACTATGCGTATATTACCATTCATGGAGCCCCTGGCGAGAATGGAATCATGCAAGGTTACTTCGATTTGATACACCTTCCTTATTCAACATCAAGCGTTTTAGTCGAGGCATTAACCTTCGATAAGTACGTTCTGAACAATTATCTCCGTGGTTTCGGGGTAAATGTTGCAGACAGCATATTGCTTCGTCGTGGTGAAGAATACAATGAGGAGGAAATCGAAAAACGTCTTGGTATGCCTTGTTTCGTTAAGCCCGCCGCTGATGGAAGTAGCTTTGGTGTATCAAAGGTAAAGAACATTGACCAGTTAGCACCAGCCCTTCGCGTTGCGTTTATGGAGAGTGATGAGGTCATGATAGAGGGTTTCTTGGATGGAACAGAGATCTCGCAAGGTGTTTATAAGACTAAAGATAAGTCCATTGTGTTCCCTGCTACGGAGGTAGTAACCAGCAATGAGTTCTTTGATTACAATGCGAAATACAACGGACAGGTGCAGGAAATAACCCCAGCACGTATCAATCCCGACACTGCAAAGCGTGTAGCAGCAGAAACCAGTCGCATTTATGACATCCTTCATGCCAATGGTATCATCCGCATTGACTATATCATCTCGAAGGATAAAGAGGGCAATGATGTTATCAATATGCTTGAGATTAACACCACACCAGGCATGACTGCCACCAGTTTCATCCCTCAACAGGTGCGTGCAGCAGGCTTAGATATCAAGGAAGTATTGAGTGAAATTGTTGAAAATCAGTTCAAGTAATTCACAAGAACGCATTTTCTATCTATAAAGAACAAGGCTGTATCAAATGTTTCCAATCGTTTGTTGGATATTTGATACAGCCTTTTTCGTTTCTAAAAGTCTATTTTCGTCAGTTCAAAATCTCTATTTCTTCATCTCTTCAGGTATTGATTCTCGGATGCGATTCACCAGCATCTCCAACAATGTATGCCGTATGAAGTTAGGCGAAGTCATCATAACTATCTCACGTGAAGGTACAGGATGGGCAAAAGAACGCACCAGTTTGCGTTGCTCTTCATTGAGTTGTGGCAATGCTAATTGCGGTATAAAGGTCACCCCTTTACCATTTTCAACAATGCGCATAAAGGTTTCTATGCTCCCGAGATTGTAACTCTTCTTGCTCAATGAAGCCGATTTAAGATGGCAGAACTTAACAAGTTGATCTCGAAAACAGTGCCCTTCGTCCAATAACCATAGGTATTCTCCTGACAAATCGGCTGGTCGTATGAACTTACAAGCGTACAATGGGTCTTCTTTTGCTACATAAGCCAGGAACTGTTCATGGTAGAGTGTGGTGCAATTCATCTCTTCCAAACCACTCACCTGCGCCAATATCCCTGCATCAATATTCCCCTTTCTAATCGCACGGCACATTTCATCCGTCTTCATCTCCGTTATTCTCACGTCCATTTCAGGGTGTTCTTTCATCAACTGGGGGAAGAATCGTGGGATAAGATAAGGTGCTATTGTTGGCAAAACAGCCACTTCAAAGGTTCCCGTAAGCGTTTTCTGCTCCTCTTCTATCGTCTGTTTTAGTTTCTTTGCACGTGTGAGAACCTTCCACGCATGCTCTATCACCACCCTACCGGCCTTTGTTGGCTGTATGGGTTGCTGTTTTCTATCGAAGATCTTAACGCCCAACTCATTCTCTAACTTTTGTATCATCGAACTCAGAGTGGGCTGTGTTACATTGCACTCATCGGCGGCTTTGGCAAAATGTTTGAGCCGATACAGTGCCATAACATATTCTAATTGCTGTAGTGTCATCGTCTTATTGAGCTATAAAGAATGCAACAAATATAGGAATAAAAAGCCGAACTCGGATTGACTTAGTCTGTAATAAATCTAAAAACAAGTGATAATCATGATTTATAGGTATCAATATTCTCAATTATTATTGACGACTACTAACACGCTGTAAGTACTTCATTATCAATGCTCCTAACGTCCTTTATAGATTTTCTCTATCATCTGATAGAAATAATCAGTTGGTCACAACGAATACAAATTCTACCTTTGCATCACGAAACAAAACATTTTCTCATAATTAAAGTATATTCATATATGGAACCAATTATCAATTCATTAGCACCAGAATTTAGTGTTCAAGCCTTCCAAGACGGACAGTTCAAGAGCGTATCAAGCAAGGATATCGAAGGCAAGTGGGCTTTGTTCTTCTTCTATCCAGCTGACTTTACATTCGTATGTCCTACTGAGTTAGAGGATCTTGCTGATAAGTACGAGCAATTAAAGGCTATGGGTGTTGAGGTATTCTCGGTTAGTTGCGATACACACTTCGTTCACAAGGCATGGCATGACGCATCTGAAAGCATCAAGAAGATTAAGTACACCATGCTTGCTGACCCTACAGGCGTATTGAGCCGTGGCTTTGGTGTTTACAAAGAGGATGAGGGTGTGGCTTATCGTGGCACATTCTTAGTGGATCCAGAAGGCCGTATCAAGGTTGCAGAAATACAAGATAACAGCATAGGACGCAATGCAGAAGAGTTAGTGCGTAAGGTTGAAGCAGCTCAATTTGTCGCTACTCACGATGGAGAAGTTTGTCCAGCAAGATGGACGAGAGGCGCAAAGACATTGAAGCCAAGCATTGATCTCGTTGGTAAAATCTAATTCTCTCATTTGCGATTATAGGTTGACTAAACATTATGAAATATGACAGTGGAGGGGTAAACATCGTGTTTATCCCTCCATTCCTTTATGTTCTCTAATCCAATTCATGCCTCTCCAGATTATTACAAGGCATCTGTAATACTTCTCCAAGTGCTTTGTAATACTTCTCCAAAGCACTTGTAATAATCCTGTAGATGGTTAAGACGGATTCTAAAGGAGTATTTGTTGCAATAAAAAAAGGCTTGATACGAGTTCGTATCAAGCCTTTCTTATGGTTAGAATATTACTTTTCTGTAATGATAAATACTTTTGTTTCGTGGGCTTCTAACTTACCTTCCCATGCTTTCTTAACCGATATGTTCTTGTGTTCCCAAACATCTCTAAAGTCATATTTGGCACTCTTGCCAAGGAAAGATAAGGGCAAGCTAATGCGTTGAGCTTTGTCTGAAGGATTCATAATAGCTATTGCCTGTCGGTTATTCGTCAGTTGACGATGATAAACACGGCACTCTCCAATGCGCTGAACAAGCCGAGCAGCCTTGCCAAGAGCGTCTTGATTGATGGCAATAATCTCTTTATTGAGTAGGATTTGACGTGTTGCTGCATTCTCATTGAGTATATCGTGACTCATAGCCAAGGGCGAGGCGAACATGCACCACATAGACATTTGGGTCTGATACTCCGTATATGTACAGCCAATACCACCTAAATCGCTTGACGGACCGCCTTTCCCTTCAAGTCCAACAACCAGCATGTCCATGTCATTCCAGTGCCCCGGACCTGCAAAAGAGTAAAGAGGTTCGGTGATGTCGATGATGTCTAAAATGCCCATACCACCTTGTTTCACTATGTCCTTCCACATATCTCGCACGTCATAGCTTATTCTCCACAACGAACCACCAGCCTGTCTTGCCCATAGTTCAGGGTTGAGTTGTCCCCATTCGCACACTCCGAGAGCTATTTTTCGCCCTGATTTCTCCAGTGCATCACCCATTCGTTTGTATCTCTCGTGGGCAACTGCGCTATCAGAAGGAGCGTGACAATAGTCGTATTTCAGGTAGTCCATTCCCCACTCAGCGAAGGTCTTTGCGTCTTGTTCCTCAAAGTTATAACTTGCAGTATAGCCAGCACAGGTCAAAGGAGCCGCATCCGAATAGATACCGAGCTTTAATCCACGACTATGAACATAGTCAGCTAAAGCCTTCATACCGCTTGGGAACTTCACAGGATCAGGTATAATGTTATTGCGTTTGTCACGTCCTCCCTGCCAAGCATCATCAATAAAGATGTATTGATAGCCTGCATCTGCATAGCCATCAGCCACCATCTTGTCTGCAATCTGTCGTATTAATTGCTCGTTAATATCCTCTCCATACTTGTTCCAAGTCATGAATCCCATTGGAGGAGTCAGTGCTAACGAGTCACGATTGCCTGCTGATGAGTTCAAACAACAGCCTAATAACATCGTTAAAAACAAAAAAGTCTTGTTGAGTTTACTTGTTAGGTAATTCATAAAAGATAGTAATTTAGGTTGTTAATGTAATCAAAAAAATCCGCAGACTCAAGTAGAATCCACGGATCTCAACGTTGTCCCAGGCGGATTCGAACCACCACTGACAGAACCAAAAACTGTAGTGCTACCATTACACCATAGGACAATTGCGGTGCAAAGGTAATGCTTTTGTGTGTTATAATCAAATATTCTTCCTACTTTTTTGCCATGTTCTTGCATTAAGCAAAGAAGAAGTAGCTGAAGAGAACGGCTGCTATCATACCTGCAACGTCCGCCATTACGCCACAAACAACTGAATATCTGTATTTCTTAATACCCACACTTCCAAAGTAGATAGCAAGGATATAGAAGGTTGTGTCCGTACTTCCTTGTAAGATACTGGCTGTATGTCCGATGAAAGAGTCGACTCCGAATGAGTTAAAACATTCCAACATCATCCCTCGCGCACCTGGTCCACTGAGTGGTTTCATCAATGCTACAGGGAGAGTACTTACCCAATCGCTATTCATTCCGAGCATTTCTACACCTGCTTTAATGGTGTCTTGAAACATATCGAGTGCTCCTGATGCACGGAAAACGCCTACTGCTGCGAGGATGGCTATGCAATAAGGGATCAGAGTAACCGCCACTTTGAATCCGCCTTTGGCTCCTTCTATGAATGAGTTATAGACGTTCAACTTCTTCCGCCAGCCTGCATAGATGAAGAGAATGATGGCTCCTAACATAATGCAACTGGTGAGGATTCGACAAAAATGTTGCGTTTGTTCGGTGTCCATACCATGAATTGCTGTGAAGAGTCCTGCTACCAATGCTGCAACAACAGCCACTGCGGTGAGGATAGCCTTATTGAATAGATTGATTTTCTGGTATATAGACGTGACTAAAAGTCCCACGAGTGTGGAACACAAGGTAGCGAGTAACATTGGAATAAACACATCTGTCGGGTCGGCAGCACCTGCTTTTGCCCTGTAAGCCATGATAGATACGGGGATAATCGTTAGACCAGAAGTATTCAAAACGAGGAACATTATCATCGGATTACTTGCTGTGTCTTTCTTCGGATTAAGGCTTTGTAACTCCTGCATAGCCTTTAGTCCCACTGGAGTTGCTGCATTATCGAGTCCCAGCATATTGGCAGAGAAGTTCATAAATATCGATCCCAACGCAGGATGTCCCTTAGGTATATCAGGGAAGAGTTTGGTGAGTACAGGGCTAAGAAAGTTGGCTAAGCGTTGCACCAAGCCACTATCTTCGCCTATCTTCAACATTCCCATCCATAGAGTAAGTGTGCCTGTCAGTCCTAATGTCATTTCAAATCCAACCTTCGAAGCCTCGAATGTGGAGTCCATCATTGCTGGTAAGGCATCGTAATCACCCATGAATACAAGTTTGATAACGCCCACGAGGACGCCAATTACAAATAGTGCAATCCAGATATAGTTAAGAACCATTGTTGTTATTGTTTAATAAGTACACCTTGCGGAAGCTGTTTTTGTGTGTTTGTTGTTGATGTTTTGATTGTTTGTGGACGGAAGTGTCGCAGTCGGGGTTCGCCCAGTTGTTCCATCGCTCGTACCTCATAAGGATAGTCGTCGACATCTTCTGCCTTGATGATCACCTTCATCCCGACAAAAGCATATCGGTTTCGAAGGTCTCGAACATCCTCATCTTTCAGTCTTATACAGCCTTCACTGGCTAATCCCGGTACGCTCTCTCTGTTATTCGTACTGCCATGTATGCCTATACTTCGGTTCCCCGTCCCTATGTTCAAACGCAGGAAATAAGGACCATAAGCCAATATGTTGCCTCGACCATCACGGAAGTCGTGCTTCCAAGAGGCTGCATTACATATCTGTGATATGCTGAAGGAAGGAATAGAAGGTGTGCAATGCGGAGTGCGCATGTCGCCTATTCGAGTCTTATTGCCCCTGTTTACTGCAAAACAAGCATCGTATCTTGCAACAAGAACAGTGTCATCTAACCTCTTCTCATAAACATATAAGTAGTAATCCTTCTTCGATATAACGATGAAACAGTTGTTTTTATTCTCTGCACCGAGCGATATGGAGATATCAGCTGGTGCCCGTGTCGTTTTCAGTCCATGCACAACCACCTGTTTCTCGCAGATGTTGTCGGGTGAATAAGGGAGTGTCTGCGCTTCGATACTAAGGCAGAAAGCAACAGAGAACAATATGAAAATCTTTCTTAAAAAGCCCATATTCTTACTTTTTCTCTGGTGCAGTGAGTTTCCCACCACCAATGTGTACACCTTTCTCATTAGGAATCTTCCCCCCACCGATACGCAATTCTTCTTTTGAGACAGGCTTCTTGTCTTCCTTTACTTCTGTCTTATCTGAAGTCTTCACACGTCCAGTCTTTGCCGTGGCAGTTGCTATCTGTTCGTTGGTCAATGTCTTTGTAGCATCGAAGTGACGCTTACGTTCAATCTTCTGACGCTTCATTGCATGGATTTCAAAGGGGTAATCGTCTACGTTTTCAGCCTTGATAACAACCTTCATACCCTCTGTTGCATAGTTTTCGGATAGGTCTTTTATGTCCTCATCCTTTAGTCTTATGCAGCCTTCACTAGCCCTTCCGGGTACACTCTCACGGTTATTTGTACTTCCATGGATACCTATTCCACTGTGCCCAGGCGTTTTCAGACGTAGAAAATAGTCCCCGTAACTCTTGATTTTACCACGACCATCACCGAAGTCATGCTCCCAGTTAGAGGCAGACACAATCTGTTGAACATGGAAAGGGTTATCAATCGTACAATGCGGAGTGCGCATATCGCCTTCTTTCTCCTTTTGTCCTTTCTTCAAAGAGAAGGCACAATCATAGCGAGCAATGAGTGTTGTGTCCTTACCTTGTGGCTCGTAAACATAGAGATAATAGTCTTTCTTCGACATAACAATGAAGAGTTTCTTCTTGTCTTTGACCTTATCTTTAAAGCTAAGGCTTGTGTCAGGCGTTGTACGAATGGTGCGATTGCCATAATCAAGTACTACTTCTTCCTTGATAGCATTGCCTGAATAAGGTAAACCTTCTATTGCTGTCTTGTCGTCTTTAGCAACAGCAAGCCCATTGGCATTGACGCTCATGGATGCACCTTGCCCTTCGTTATTGTTCTCTTTGTCCTTTTTCCCATCGCAAGAAACGATAGATACAGCTGTTAGAGCTGCTAAAAGACCCATAAACATTGACTTTCTCATTTTGTATAAAACCTTTTTTGAGTATGTTATTCATGCCTCCTAAGAATGGAAAGAAGCATGTTTTAATAATCTAATGATGACCTTTATTCCTGATAGATATATACTATTACGGTCGGAAAGAGCATCTTTTGTTCTTGCCGACCGCAGTTATTTGATGGATAAATATCATGTTCTTTATTATCTAAGGTAGGCGAAGTCGGCTGAAACATAGTATTCCCCGTCTTCGAAAAGCACCTTATACCAATTTCCGTATGCCCCTAAGAAGGGTAGAGAAGTTCCCTTTGATACTGTGTAAGCCTTGCCATTATAATACTGCAAAAAGCCATATTCCTTTCCAGGTCCTATGCGCATACGCACGCCAACACCATTGATAACGACACGAGTAGCCTCTGATGGTGGAACAGAAGTTGGTTTCTGTTTTACGTATTGCACCTTTGCTGGCTCCTTACTCTTCTTTTCTATCTGCTTCTTCAGTTGGTCGTATGAAGCCTTCATAGAGTCGTTTGAAGCCTTCATCTCTTTGATAGTCTCTTGTTGTACATCAGTTTCCTGTGACACAGGCTCCTTACTCTTTCCTGCAAAAAGCCATATTCCAAGACCGATACCAGCCATGACAAGGACAATAAGAATACCAATTAAGACTTTGATCATGTCGTTATTGCCAGATGGCTGTGGGGTGTATTGTGGGCGTTGATACGCATCTTGTACAGGTGGATAAGGCTGTGCAGTATTTTCTGAAGGTATAGCATTTCCACAGCTAGAGCAATGTTTGGCACCAGGAGAAAGAGGTGCTCCGCAATTAGAACAGAATTTTTGTGACATTGTTGTAGGTGTTTAAGGGTTATAAAAATGTGTGACTTAATTATTCAGAGAGCTTATTATTTGTTTCTTTCTTATAGGTGTGAACAGTCTTATATGTGCTTATTTTGATTCAAGAAGATTTAGATAACCATCTTACACAATAGTTGAGAGTTCACGAGTTATTACTTTAGGTAATTAATGGATTTAGTTAATTATACTTGAGATAAGGCTCTTTGATGGTACTGATATTCAAAGAACTTTTATCTAAAAGAGTTGTCCCAGGCGGATTCGAACCACCACTGACAGAACCAAAAACTGTAGTGCTACCATTACACCATAGGACAATCACACGTGCAAAGGTAATGTTTTTTTGTATTATCAGCAACTCTTAACGATTCTTTTTATTGGTGTTCTGTCCTTGTATGTGCTTGTTTGTTACACCTATTTATATATAGCGACATTTCCTTTGGATAGATTTGGAGATAAAGAAGAAAACGCTTATCTTTGCGAATCACATGCTTTTATGCCTGTTATTCAGTTATTTAATTCCTTCACTTATGAAACCTATCTCTTCCGTAATAGTATTTCTTTTATTGGTGTTGTCAGCTATGTGTACGAGCATAAACAGTTATCGTTGTGCAGAAACAGCTATTGTGCAGGACATGAATCAGGCTTTGGAGAAGACACTTGCAGTGAAGCGTGAAGCATGGATAACGCCTGATACGATACAAAACTACCGTGAGCATTTGCGAATAAAGGACTTGAAGAGTCGGTCATTTGTATCTTATGCACTCGAAAAGAACGATTATTCCTTGTGTAGTCAGCGTTATCAATGGCAGAAAGGACGGCATTCTTTTATGTTCCAAAGCTATGCTGATTGTTCATTTGGTACTATTTGGGGATTATCTGACCAACGTTTAGCTTTGTTCCTCACCTTATCTGCCATGTTATGGATGCTCTTTTCTGTTGTTTATTGGCATCGGAATGGGGCTGGGAGAATGGTTTTTGGAAGTATGACCTACGTCCCTTTGGAGCATTCCTTTCGTGATGTGCAGGGGAAAGAGATTCCTTTTACACCTATGCAGCACCAGTTGATGGAGTTGTTTATGGCTTCTGATGATATGAAACTATCAAAGATTACCATTTGTGAAAGCCTTTGGCCGAAGAAACCTGATGCCAGTGAGACACTTTACACACTGATTCGTCGCTTGAAGCCTGTTGTTAGTGAGCATTGCGGATTGACCATTACGGCAGAGAAGGGAGGCGGATATCGACTCAAACACTTATAAGGTGAATAATCCTTAGAAGTGTTAGAGGCAATAGAGAAAAGCTATTGTCAGACAGATGTCAGTCCTATTTTTTGCACTTGAACAGCGTTGGAATTACCTTTGCTTCAAAATATTCAAGCTATGAAGAAAGTATTATGTACATTGCTGTTAGGCTTCTTGGTGCTACCAATTGGAGCCCAAGAAGAGGTGAAGAATGCAAAGGAACCGAAGGAGGTGCAGCTGAACGAGGTTACTGTTGAGGCTGCTCGAGTGGTAACAAAGGTAGATGGTCTGTTGATTATTCCGTCTGATACACAGCGTAAAGCATCCACGAATGGATATAGTTTGCTAAGTAAACTATCGTTACCACACGTTCGGGTAGATCCTGTGAGCCACGTTGTTACCGCTTTAATGAATAATGGTGCGGTGCAGTTAAGGCTGAATGGAGTTGTAATAGATAAGGAGGAAATGCTCTCCTTGGACCCTAAACTTGTGAAAAACATTGATTTCATCGATAATCCGGGTGTCAGATATGGGGAGAATATAGCTTATGTTATTGATATAAAAACGAAAAGGAACACAGGTGGATATGTCGTTGGCGTAGACTTAACACACACGCTAACAGCGTGGAATACGGATAATACCATCTATACAAAGCTAAATCATAAAAATTCGGAGCTGTCCTTTTCTTATAACTTCTCCTACCGGGACTTCCGCAAAGGGCGTACTTTAGAGACGGCAGATTACCTATTAAATAATGGTAGTCATTACCTTGTTACACGTAAGCAAATGGCTGGTAGGGATAGAGCTTTGGGCAATCGACTTCAGATGAAGTATAGCCTTGCTGATTCAGCCTCCTATGTTTTCCAAGCCACGTTATCGACCTTTGGAATGAATACTCCTAGTTGTTTTTCTGATTATCAATTAATGGATGGGACGCTAACACAGGCTTATCAAGATGTGAATAGGTCGAGTCGTTTTACGCCAGTTATCGATCTTTACTTCTTTCATAAGCTAGGGAATCATCAGAGTGTAACGGCGAATGTTGTTGGAACTGCTATCTACACGGATAAGTATGTGAGGCAGGGTGAGGGAACACCTTATACTTATAATGTAGATGGAGATACTTGGTCGGTTCAGAGTGAGGCTATTTATGAAAACAAATTGAAGCCTTTCACACTCTCTGCTGGCTTGCAACACATGCAGAAATACACGCGTAATCATTATACAGGGGATGTTGATGCACTGAATAAGATGCACCTTGGTGAACTCTATCTTTTCTCTGAGTTAAAAGGAAAGTGGCAGCAGTTGAGTTATTCTCTGGGCGTTGGAGTGGCAAACAAAACCTATTCTCAAGCCAGTTATGATTATAATTACTGGACGTTCCGACCGAAGGTTACATTAAAGTATATGCTTCTGAAAGGACTAAATGTGGGTTACGCTTTTCAGACTTATCGTCGAGTTTCGCCTTACGTAATGGTTTCTGATATGCGAATAAGGAATAATAGTCGTGAATGGACAGTGGGTAATCCTGCCTTGAAGCCCTCACGTGTCATTCAACATACGATGAGTTTTGATTATTATGGTAATCGGGTGTCGAACAGTATGTACATGGATTATCGGCGAAACTTGCATTGTAACATGGCAAGATATGAGCGAACTCCTGCGGATGAGTTCCTTTATTCGCAACAGAACATGGGGAGTATTAGCTTGTTCTATGTGCAAGATAATTTGAAGTATGAGCTTATTCCCGAACACTTATCAGTGACATTGACGGGTGGAATTAACCGCTGTTTTAATGTTTGTAGTCTTTATCGTCATTATCTCACCAGCTACACTTATGGTGGGAGTGTGCAGGCTTACCTTGGTAAATGGACGTTGCAAGGATATGCCGATAATGGTTGGAGGTTCTTAGAAGGAGAGAGATTAGGGCATAATGGAGCGTTTAGTTATTTGGCAATAAGCTATAGTTGGGGGAATTGCAGCCTTTCACTCGATGTGCAACACGTCTTCCAACAGCATCCACGAATGTATAAGTCACAACTCCTCAACGAATATCTACATAAGAGTGAAATAGACCGTAATAGAGACTTAGGTAATATGATCGGGCTTAACTTTACGTGGCGATTGTCGAAGGGTAAGGCTTATAAGCAGATAGAAAAGCGAATAAAACGTCAAGAAGATAAGCAGACTGGAATCATGTAAGGTGCTGTTATTGGTTAGGAAATATAGCTTTTCTAATCTTTTCCAGCTCGCATAGGATTCATAGAAAATCCAAGTTCTCATAGAAGAAACTATTTCCTATAACAGAAAGAGGCGAACCTTGCAAGGCTCGCCTCTTATACTTTGCAAATAGTTTACAATTTATTTGTTTACAGCGTCTGACAATTCAGCACCAGCCTTGAACTTTGCAACCTTCTTTGCTGGGATCTGAATCTTCTGCTTTGTTGCTGGATTCATACCCTCGTGAGCTGGACGCTCATTGGTAGAGAATGTACCGAAGCCTACAAGCTGAACCTTATCTCCTGCAACAAGTGCATCCTTGATTGCTTCAGTTGTTGCATCTAATGCCTTCTTTGCGTCAGCCTTGCTTAGATTAGCAGAAGCCGCAATCTTCTCGATTAACTCTGTCTTGTTCATAATTCCGATTTATTTGTTGATTAATTTATGAATGATACTTTCGATTATGCTGCAAATATAGTTGATTCCTTTTATATAACAAGTAAAATCAAAGGAAAAGTGTAGAAAATTACAAAAATAAGCCCTTATCCTCTCTCTTTCCTGCTTTATAACGGGATTATTTCGTATTTTTGCAACGTTTTAAAGGTAAATGGTTTACAATAAGAAAATTAGTAAATTCGTAATATGCTGAATATCCCTGTAGTTACAAGAAACCTCCTTATCATTAATGTCTTGGTGTTCGTTGCCACTTATGTGTTTGGAGTTATTGGTCTTGACTTAGATAATCTCTTTGGTTTATTCTATATTGGTTCTTCTAGCTTCGGCGTCTGGCAGTTCCTCACCAGCATGTTTATGCATGCTAACATTATGCATATTGCCACGAACATGTTTATGTTGTGGATGTTTGGGTCAGTCATTGAGTATGTGTGGGGATCGAGAAAGTTCCTTTTTTATTACATTATCTGTGGCATTGGAGGCGGTATCCTTCAGGAATTAGCGTGGTATTGTATGCCTTTCGTAATGGATACGATTACTGTGACGAGGAATGGGGTGAGTATTGACATACCATCTGTTATCTATCTCCAACAGACAATGGCAATTGGAGCATCCGGTGCTGTCGTTGGTTTGTTACTTGCTTTTGGAATGTTATTCCCTAATGAGCGAATGTTCATTATACCGATACCAGTTCCAATAAAAGTTAAATGGTTGGTAACAGGGATGATTGCTATTGAGATATTCTCATCGTTCAGTCCGGGTTCCGATATTGCCCATGTAGTGCATGTAGGAGGTGCTTTGACGGGTTTCTTACTTATTATGTATTGGAAGAGACATCCGTATTCAGGATATGGAAATATGGGTATGCACAAAGGGCATCAGTTCTTTGATCGTATGAAAGATAGTTGGGAAAAGCATACAGGGAAGGTTGGAACAGACGGGAATAATAACTCTTGGGGAACCTCCTCACAGCATAACTCGACAACACAGAATAGTGATTGGGATTATAATGCGCAGAAGCATAGAGAGCAAGAAGAGATAGATCGCATTTTAGACAAGATTCGCAAGAGCGGCTATGATAGTCTTTCTAAATCAGAGAAGCAAAAGCTCTTCGATAGTAGCAAGAATTAAGTGTAATTGTAATTAGCATGGGCAGATGTCCTGAACGAGACTTATGGGCGTATATTTATGATGCTTAAGAATTTCAAGAAGTTCACATTCAGAGCACTCTTTGTAGGTAATATCCTTGTTATATTGTTGATGTTGCTAATTGGCAATATCGACTGGTTGAACCCTGTTGATTATCCTCTGCTTGCTAATTTAGGATTGGGATATCCTATACTCCTTGCGTTTAACTTCGCTTTCCTTGTCTTTTGGGCATTTGTGAGATTGCGTACAATATGGCTTCCCGTATTGGGCTTTATCCTTTGTTTTGCCTCTATCCGAATCTATTGCCCGTTTAATCTTCCAAAGGATAAGCCCCATGGTGCTATTAAAGTCCTGTCTTACAATGTTTATATGTTTGACTCTTGGGAAGAGACCAATCCTAAGACCAACCCCATTGTCAACTATATCATTGACAGTAAGGCTGATTTGGTTTGCTTGCAAGAAGCCCAAGGCGATGGTGATAAGAATGGAGGAATCTATAAAAGACTAAAGGCACACTATCCATACTTCAAGTTGATGGTGAAGAAAAAGCCCGGTGCTGATTACATGGTATTGCTGAGTCGTTATCCAATTCTTTGGCAAGATACCATCCCGTATGGCTCTAGTTCTAACCAAAGTGTGGCTTATATGGTAGACATAAAAGGCACAAAGACGCTTGTTGTGAATAACCATTTTGAGAGTAACGGATTGTCCAATGATGATAAAGCGGGCTTTAAGTCACTCGTGAAAGGGCGTATGCGGACGAATAAAGCCAAGTCAGAATCCGTGCACCTATTGCGCAAGTTGGGAAAGGTCTCAATGCGTCGTGCTCCACAAGCAGATATGGTGGCACGTTATGTTAAGCAATATCTCGATAAGAAAGTGCCCATAATACTCTGTGGCGACTTTAATGATAACCCACTAAGTTACACTCATCGAGTCATAGATAAGGAACTGATAGATTGCTTTGTAGCGAGTGGTAATGGTCCTGGAATCAGCTATCATCGTAGCGGGATGTACTTCCGTATAGACCACATATTCTGTTCTGACGACTTTGAGCCATACGATGCGCACGTCGACAATAGTGTGACCGCATCCGACCATTATCCCATTTATTGTTGGCTCAAATACCGCCCCAAACCTTAAAAAGCACACATTTATAAGGTGTAAATTTCCCAAAGTGTGAGAAAATGCTTATCTTTGCACGTCTATTAAGCGTAGCGAAACTATAATTAAATACAATCAAATAAAATGCAAAACAAAGGATTAGTAATTTGCGTATCAGTCTTGTTGACGCTCTCAAGTATCTTCTACCTGTCTTTCTCAGTGGCGACAAGCTACTACGATAGCAAGGCAGCGGAGATTAAAGACCCTATTGCGCGACAGGATTATAAAGATTCTGTTAAGTATTTGGGTATCTACTCTTACCAGAAGTGCCTTGAAACACAGATCGGTCTAGGTCTTGACTTGAAAGGTGGTATGAACGTTGTACTTGAGATTTCAGTACCTGACGTTGTTGATGTATTGGCTGACCACAAGCAGGATGTTGCTTATCAGAAGGCTATGGCAGAAGCAAAAGAGGAAGAGATGACAAGTCAGAAGGACTTTATCAGCCTCTTTATTGATGCTTATCACAAGGTAGCTCCAGGTCATAAGCTGGCAGAAGTCTTTGCAACACAACAGTTGAAAGGCAAGGTTACAACACAGAGTTCTGATGCAGATGTAGAGAAGGCTCTCCGTGAGGAAGTTGCTTCCGCCATCGATAACTCTTACAACGTTGTTACCAATCGTATTGACCAGTACGGCGTAGTTCAGCCTAACATCCAGAAGTTGGAAGGTCAGGAAGGTCGCTTGATGGTTGAGATGCCTGGTATTCGTGAGCCTGAGCGTATGCGTAAACTGCTCCAGGGTTCAGCTAATCTAGAGTTCTGGGAGACTTACAACAGCCAAGAGGTTGCTCCTTACTTAGCCCAGCTCGACCAGCGTTTAGCTAATGGTGATTCAAAGAGCGATGCTACAGCAAAGGATTCTACAAAGGCTGTAAAGCCTAACAAAGACGCTAAACTAACATTGAATGCAGGTAAGACTGCAGCCACATCAACAGAGTCTGCACAGATGGCTGCTGCTAAGAAGCAACATCCATTACTCTCAATGTTACAGACTGTGCCAGGCGAAGGCTTGAGCCTCGTAGGTTATGCAAATGTGCGTGACACAGCCGCTATTAATAAGCTCATCCATAGTCAGCTCGCAAAGCAAGTATTGCCTAGCAACTTGAAACTCCTTTGGAGTGCAAAGTCAGCTGAAGGCTTACAGCAGAAGAACGTATATGCACTTCACGCCTTGAAGGTCACAACCTCTGATGGTCGTGCTCCATTGGAAGGTGACGTTGTTACAGATGCTAAAGACCAGTTCGACCAGTTCGGTCGCCCTCAGGTTAGCATGACAATGAACTCAGAAGGTGCTCGTGAGTGGGCTGCTTTGACAAAGGCAAATGTAGGTAAGGCAATCGCAATCGTACTCGATGGCGTTGTTTACTCAGCTCCACGTGTTGACGGTGAGATTACAGGTGGTCAGTCATCTATCTCTGGTAACTTCACGATTGAGGATACAAAAGACTTAGCAAACACATTGAAGTCAGGTCGTATGCCTGCACCAGCTAAGATTGTACAGGAGGAAGTAGTAGGTCCTACGTTGGGTGCGCAGTCTATCCATCAAGGTCTTGTATCATTCGCAATCGCCTTTGTATTGCTAATGCTCTACATGATTCTGATGTATAACTTCATCCCAGGTATGATGGCTAACTTGGCATTGCTTGCCAACCTCTTCTTCACCTTGGGTGTCCTCGCATCTTTCCAGTCGGCATTGACCATGCCAGGTATTGCCGGTATCGTATTGACTTTGGGTACAGCTGTGGATGCTAACGTGCTTATCTATGAGCGTATCAAGGAAGAACTGAAGCTCGGCAAGGGCATGAAGCAAGCTCTGAAGGAAGGTTACAGTAACGCATTCTCTGCTATCTTCGACTCTAACCTCACCTCACTCATAACAGGTGTTATCCTCCTTGTTACAGGTACAGGTCCTATCCGTGGTTTCGCAACAACATGGATCATCGGTCTTGTAATCTCTTTTTTCACCGCCGTATTCCTCACACGTATCATATTCGAGAACCGCGTTGGTAAGGATAAGTGGTTGAATCTGACCTTTACAACAGGTATCTCTAAGAACTTCATGCAGGACAAGAGCCACCACTTCCTTAGTATGTATAAGACGACCTTTGCGATCTGGGGCATTGCTGTATTGGTATGTATCGGTAGTTTCGTAGTACGTGGTTTGAGCCGTAGTATCGACTTCACTGGTGGTCGTAACTATGTTGTCACACTGAATAAGCCTACACAAGTTGAGGATGTTCGTAAGGTGATGACCGGTGCCTTCATCAATACTGTAGGCGAAAACGCAGGTAAGCCAGCTACAACCAGCGTCATTGCGCTTGGTACAGACGGGAAGACTGTTCGTATCTCAACCAACTATAACATCGATTCTAACGACCCAATGGAAGACGACAAAGCAGAGACTATTCTCTACAATGCGCTGAAGAAGGGCGGATTCGTTAGTCAGACAAATGTAGCGAACTTCAAGAACCCAGACATCCGTGAGGGTGGTTCAATCATCCAGAGCGCAAAGGTGGGTCCTTCTATTGCAAAGAACATTACCTACAATGCGTTTATGAGCGTCTTGCTGGCTATCTTCTTCATCTTCCTCTACATCCTCTTGCGATTCCGCAATATCGGTTTCTCTGTTGGTTCAATCGTAGGACTTGTCCTCGATACCACTATCGTTATCGGTTGCTTCTCGTTATGTTATGGATGGATAGGCTTCTCTCTCGAGATCGACCAGACATTCATCGGTGCCATCTTGACCGTTATCGGTTACGATATCAACGATACGGTGGTTGTATATGACCGTATCCGTGAGAACCTGCGCAAACATAAGCATAATCTTGCCAAGGCAGATATTCAGAAGATATTTAACGACTCTATCAACCAGACCCTCTCACGTACTATCAATACGTCAGTCTCTACATTGATTGTGCTCGTATCTATCTTCATCCTCGGTGGTGATAGCATCCGCAGCTTCTCATTCGCAATGATTATTGGTATCATCATTGGTACTTTGAGTTCAATCTTCATCGCATCTCCAGTTGCTTACCTCGTATTAGGTAAGAAGATTGAAAGGCGTTCACACGAACTTGCAGAGGCTACAGTAGAGGCTTAATCAATAGGTCAAAGACAGATAAGGTTTACACCTTATATATATAAGCAGCCCGTTACCCTTTGGTAGCGGGCTGTTTCATTTCCCGCAACCGCCTTGTTCTCTCTCGCCCGTTGCCCTTTCTTGTTGTTCTTTCTCCCTCGTATCCCCGCCTTGCGTAATACGATTCCCTTTCGTTTCTCGCCTGCCTTCGATTGCTTTCTCCTATGCTTTGCGTCTTTTTCTGACGTATGTTCTATTATCTTCACCATGGTGAAGTCTGTTTCTCACCATGGTGAAGTTCATCTCTCACCATGATGAAACTTGTGTCTCACCATGATGAAACTTGTGTCTCACCATGGTGAAACTTATGTCTCATCATGATGAAACGAATGAAACACACGTGTCTAAGAGATGAAACATAGGCGTGTAACGAACGAAACACACGTGCGTGGCAACTCGGAGATAGGGGAATAACAAGCTGAACGCATATAAGGAACCATCCTCGAAAGGGTTATAACAGAAGTGGAAACAGGTTAGAAACGGTGGGTAGGGCGGTTGTATGGTCATTAAGTAGGGTATGATGAAATAGAAATAGGTATTATTTGTTTACCTTTGCACCTGACTTAATTCGACAAAATATGATGAAGAAGATTCTAACGTTACTCTATTTGTTAGGCTCGGTGCTAGTTGCGAGTGCCCAAGACAATGACTCGTTTAATAAGAATAGTATTGCATTGGGGGGCGAACTAACCTTACAAGGCACTTGGCAAGTAGATGTTTCCTATCATCGAATGTTTACCCCTTATGTGGGCGTAGGCGCATCGGTGGGAATGTGGAAGCAGGTTTCTTATCATGGAGTTCCCGAAGGCAATGGATGGATAGTCTCGTCAGACTATAGGGAAGCGGAGGACTTCTTCTTTCGCCCTTCGCTGCGTCTTGTGTCTCCAACCGTATTGAAGATAGCTGATGCGAAGTTGAAGTTATTTGCCGAACCAGGCTTTATGATGAATATACCTTTGGGTAATGTCTTTGTTGATTTGTTGGGGAATTACAATCTACCAAAGGATGTGGTGAATGTGCATACGAATAAGGGTACGTGGTATGCCTTCGATTGCAAGCTGGGACTGAGCGTTGATGTGGGTGATATGAGCATTTGGACTGGCTATAAGTTCTCTACTCTTGATACGTATGCCCTGCGGCGCAATCTGGTCTATGACAACGTCCGATTCAATGACTTCTATCCGAAGAAGAAGTGCATGCATGGCATCTTCTTGGCTGTTAGCTATAACTTTTAGGGGGAAAGTAGAGGCTGTTGTATTCTTCTGAAAAGGGAAAATTTGTTTTCTAAACCCCGTGCAATAGTAGGGACAGACGCCCTCGTCTGTCCGCTCACCTCCCTCTATCAATTAACTTGGATTTATGAGTTTGGCGGACAGACGAGGGCGTCTGTCCCTACTTTTATGTAACTATTCTGATATAATATTAGGCTATCCTTGCTTGTTGAACACTCTGTGTTGAGTGATAGCCAACACGTGTTTTATCACTTTTTATTTTGCTGTTCATGCGGTTTACACTACCTTTGTAGTCCATTAACCAACATAATTAATGAGTAAGAAACATATACTTCTTATCAATGATATGGCAGGGTATGGCAAAGTGGCTACAGCCGCAATGCTGCCTATCTTGTCTTATTTGGGGCATCCCGTGTATAACCTCCCTACGGCATTGGTCTCAAATACGCTCGACTATGGTAAGTTTAAGATCTTAGAGACAACTGATTATATCAAGGATGTATTCCCTGTTTGGAAGGAATTAGGTTTCAGTTTCGATGCGATAGCGACGGGCTTTATCGCATCAGAACGTCAGGCACAATTAGTTTCAGCCTATTGTCGTGAGCAAGCTGTACGCGGCACAACCATCTTTGTTGACCCGATAATGGGCGATGAAGGGAAGCTCTATAACGGTGTGACAGCTGCTACTATCAACTCAATGCGTGAGATGATAAGCGTTGCCGACCTCACTTTCCCTAATTACACGGAGGCTTGTTACCTCACATCAAGCAAGTTTAATACAGATGGAGTAGACTTCGATGAGGCGAAGCGTTTGCTCGATGGCTTGCGTTTGATAGGTACGAAGTCGGCATTAATCACCTCCATTCTTATTGATGGTACGCCTTCCGTAGCTGGGTATAATCATGTAACAGATAAGTATTTCAGTCTCCCTTATACCGAAATCCCCGTCCATTTCCCAGGGACAGGCGATATCTTCTCTGCTATTCTTATTGGTCACTTGCTGGATGGCGAACTGCTCATCCCGAGTACACAAAAGGCGATGGACGGCGTTTACGCACTGATAGATCGTAATAAGGATAACGAGGATAAGAACAGGGGAATCCCTTTGGAGCAATACTTGGGATTATTATAAAGGATAATAACTAAACAACGATAATATGGATTGGATCAATGGACTCTTCTCCATTCCTTCAGCGCTTCAAGGCGTAGTAGTTATATCGCTCATTTGTGCTGTTGGTCTCGGCTTGGGTAAGATAAAGTTTGGTGGTATCTCGTTAGGCGTTGCCTTTGTATTCTTCGTTGGTATCGCTGCGGGAAGTCTCGGCTTGAAGGTAGACGACCAAATGCTCAACTATTGTGAGACGTTCGGCTTGGTTATCTTCGTTTATACCTTAGGCTTGCACGTGGGACCTAACTTCTTTGGTTCCTTCAGGCATGAGGGAACCTCGTTTAATATCTGGTCTCTGGCAGTCATCATCCTTGGTACGGCAATGGCAATAGCCCTTACGTATATCATGAAGGTGCCTATGTCGGATATGATAGGTATTCTTTGCGGTGCAACCACGAATACGCCAGCCCTCGGTGCAGGTCAGCAAGCGTTGCAGCATGTTGGTGTGAGCGGTGCTAGAGCTGCTTTGGCAACGGCTGTTACCTATCCACTCGGTGTTGTAGGCGTTATCTTTGCAATGATATTCATCCGTAAGTTCTTTGTCAAGCCCAGTGATTTGGAGGTGAAGAGTAGTAGCAGCGACGACCATACCTTTATTGGTCAATTCGTTGTAGTCAACCCTGCTATCAATGGTAAGTACATTGCAGACATAGCGCAGGGCACGCACCGCAAGTTTATTATCTCTCGCATTTGGCGTGGTGATGAAGTGATTGTACCGAAGGGCACAACCGAACTCAAGACGAATGATAACCTCCTTGTGGCAACGAAGAAAGAGGAAGTGCCAGCGATGGAATTGCTCTTTGGTAAGCGTGTGGAGCGTGACTTGAATAAGGAACAAGTGGACTGGAATCACTTAGACTCTAAGGTGGAGAGCCGTGTGATAGTATTGTCAAAGAGCGTTCTTAATGGCAAGCGACTTGGTCAGTTGCACCTTCGTGATGCTTATAACGTCAATGTTAGTCGTGTTCTTCGTAGTGATATCAAACTCTTGGCGACGGAAGATCTTGTCTTGCGCTATGGTGATCGCCTCACATTAGTGGGTCAGCCAGAAGCAATCGACCATGCAGAGAAGTTCTTGGGCAACTCTGTTAAGACGCTCAATGAGCCTAACTTGGCTATTATCTTCCTTGGTATGCTACTCGGTTTGGCGTTAGGAACAATCCCATTCACGCTCCCTGGTATGGATTCGCCCATCCATTTAGGAATTGCAGGAGGTCCTATTATCATGGGAATCCTCATCGGTGCGTTCGGTCCTCGTTTCCACTTCATCGCTTACGCCACCCGTAGTGCATCGTTGATGTTGCGTAAGTTAGGACTAGCCCTTTATCTTGCATGCCTCGGTTTGGATGCAGGTAAGGACTTTTTAGCAACGGTTGTGCGTCCAGAAGGCTTACTTTGGATAGGCTTAGGATTTGTCCTTACGGTACTGCCAGTGATCATTGTGGGTGTTGTTGCGCTCCGCATGAAGAAGTTCGACTTTGGTACTATCTGTGGAATCCTATGCGGCTCGATGGCAAACCCAATGGCATTGGGTTATGCCAACGATACCGTTAATGGCGAAACAAGCAACATCAGTTATGCAACCGTTTATCCTTTGGGTATGTTTATTCGTGTGATCATAGCCCAAGTGCTGGTGATGTTCTTTGTCTGACGGCGTTATGAAGATCTCCCTGTCACATCTCTCAGTAGGCTATACGGCTTCGCAAGCACTCGTTTCTGATGTGAATGTAGAGTTGCAAAGCGGTCAATTACATTGCTTAATAGGGCGGAACGGTATCGGTAAGTCTACGTTCCTAAAGACATTGACAGGCTTTCTTCCAAAGCTATCGGGCGACCTTCTATTAGATGGGCAAGGCATAGAGACCTTTACACAGCAAGCATTGGCACGAAAGATAAGCATTGTCCTGACGCAGAAGCCTGATGTGCAGAATCTGACAGTGGCAGAGGTTATTGGGTTGGGGCGTTCCCCTTACACAGGTTTCTTTGGTAAGTTGCGTGCTAGAGATTGTGCTGTTGTTGATGATGCTATCCGTTCTGTGGGGATAGAACCACTTCGGCATAGGATGATTCAGACGCTTTCTGATGGCGAGCGACAAAAGGTGATGATTGCAAAGGCACTTGCACAAGAAACGCCCATCATACTCCTTGATGAGCCAACTGCCTTTCTTGATTTCCCTTCTAAGGCGGAGACCTTTCAGTTGTTACGCTCCATGGCGCATGAGAAAGATAAGCTCATCGTGCTTTCTACACATGATTTGGAATTGGCTATGCGCTTTGCTGATTGTTTGTTGGAGGTGCAAGGAGGCTCATTGCATACTGTTACAGCTGCTGAGGTGAGGCAAGAGATGCAGGAGATAATTGGGAAATAGAATAGTGTTTATTATCAGTTAAACATGAAAGAATCAATACGACAAAATAAGGAATGATTATGAAGAAGAATGTATGGATAGCAATTGCCCTTGTTGTGGCAGCCTTTAGTTTTAGTAGTTGTGGTACGCAGCAAAGTGCAACACAGCCCACTTCGAAGCCTGTAACTACTGATACGGTTGTAAGTGTTGAACCCATAAAGGACGTAATCAGTATAGCTGAGGCACTGGATATGTTCCAGAATCCAGATAAGACGGCTGCTATTACCAAGAAGTATGGCTATAAATTGAAGACTAATTATGAGGTTTATCGACTCGATAAGTTCTCTAAGATGTACTATAAGAATTGTGCTTTAGCAAAGCTCCTCACCGCTGATAAGTATGAGGACTATCCAAAGCCAATGCGTAAGGGTGTGTCTAGTTACATTGCTTTCAAGGATGGCGCAATGATTATCGCAGTATTCAATCAGCCTGCATACGATAACCTTGTAGCGCAAGTCAAAGCTGCTGGCTTTACGTTGGATATGCCCGGCAATGAAGATATATATAAGAAAGGTAACCGCACCATCGCCTGTTATAAGGATGGAAAGAGTGTGAGGATTGAGTAGCCTCAGGCTTAGCCACTCTTCTTCAGTGAGGGAAGTACTGGATAAAGAATGCCCTCTTTTGCTTCATAACCTTATGGTATAGGAAACAAAAGAGGGCATTTGCTAGTTTTACCCTTTATGAGAAAGGGTAGGGAGGAGGCTTCCTCCTATCCTACCTGGCTTCCTGGTTTCACCTCACCCATGGTTGTTGTAACCGTAAGTGAGCCGTCGAAGTTGACAGCGGAGAGGATCATTCCTTGACTTTCAATGCCCATCATCTTACGAGGAGCAAAGTTGGCAACGAAGAGAACGTCCTTACCTGTGAGTTGTTCTGGCTCATAATAGGCTGCAATACCGCTAAGGATAGTGCGCTCAACACCAGAACCATCGTCGATAGTGAACTTTAGGAGCTTCTTACTCTTCTTCACTTTCTCGCACTTGATGATATGTCCTACACGGATATCGAGCTTTTCGAAGTCTTCGAAAGGAATCTCCTTCTTAATTGGTTCAGCCTTGTAGGATGCAGCTTCATTGGCTTTCTTGGTCTCTTCTAGCTTGTGAAGCTGTGCCTCGATAGCCTCGTCATCAATCTTCTCAAAGAGGAGTTTTGGTTCTGCCAGCTGTTTACCTGCAGGGAGGAGATCGGTTGAGCCGAGTTCACTCCAGTCGTACTCCGTCATATTAATGAGTTCACGTAGCTTCTTACTAGAGAATGGCAAGAATGGTTCGAAGGCAATACTGAGGTTTGCAACGAGCTGAAGTGAGATATAGAGAATTGTCTCCACACGCTTAGGATCAGTCTTCCAAACCTTCCATGGCTCACATTCTGTGATGTATTTATTACCGATACGGGCAAGATTCATCGCTTCCTTCTGTGCCTCACGGAACTTGAATACTTCGAGATAAGCCTCTACTTTTGCCTTGACATCCTTAAACTCTTGTATCGTTAGGCGGTCCACTTCCTGTAATTCACCGCAAGCAGGTACGATACCATTCCAATACTTCTTCGTTAACTGCAATGCTCGGTTCACGAAGTTACCATAGACAGCAACGAGCTCAGAGTTGTTACGCTCTTGAAAGTCTTTCCATGTGAAGTTGTTATCCTTAGTTTCTGGAGCATTGGCTGTCAACACGTAACGCAGAACATCCTGCTTCCCTTCAAAGTCGCGAAGGTATTCATGGAGCCAAACAGCCCAGTTCTTGCTTGTAGAAATCTTATTGTCCTCAAGGTTTAAGAACTCATTTGCAGGGACATTGTCGGGTAGTATGTAATCGCCGTGGGCTTTCAACATTGTTGGGAAGATGAGGCAATGGAAGACAATGTTGTCCTTTCCGATAAAGTGAACCAACCTTGTCTCTGGATCTTGCCACCACTTTTGCCAGTTACCAAAGTGTTCTGGGTCGCTATCGCATAACTCTTTCGTATTTGAGATGTATCCGATAGGTGCATCAAACCAAACATATAAGACCTTGCCTTCAGCTCCTTTTACAGGAACTGGGATTCCCCAGTCGAGGTCACGGGTCATTGCACGAGGTTGCAAGTCCATATCCAGCCAGCTCTTACACTGTCCGTAAACGTTTGGACGCCACTCTTTATGATCCTCGAGAATCCATTGCTTCAACCATTCTTGGTAATTGTTCAAGGGCAAGTACCAGTTCTTTGTCTTCTTGATAACGGGTTGTGAACCAGAGATAGTAGAGTGAGGATTCTTCAATTCCATAGGACTAAGGTCGCTACCACACTTCTCGCATTGGTCGCCATACGCATTGGGGTTACCACAATGAGGGCATTCTCCCATGATATAGCGGTCTGCCAAGAACTGATGAGCCTCTTCGTCGTAATATTGCTCACTCTCTTGTTCAACGAGTTTACCATCATCATATAACTTACGGAAGAAGTCAGAAGCAAACTTGTTGTGCGTTTTACTTGTTGTGCGACTATATATATCGAATGATATTCCGAACTCTTCAAAGGAGTCTTTGATAAGTTTATGATAGCGATCACATACATCTTGAGGAGTGATACCTTCCTTCTTTGCACGAATAGTAATAGGTACTCCATGCTCGTCACTACCACCGATAAAGATCACATCACGCTTCTTTAGACGAAGATAACGCACGTAGATGTCGGCTGGAACATATACACCTGCAAGGTGTCCTATATGTACACCACCATTGGCATAAGGCAATGCAGCCGTAACAGTAGTGCGCTTGAATTTCTTTTCTTCCATATATGTTTGATTGTTATTTATAGGTTGCAAAGTTACTGTAAATAAGGTAGACGGCAAAAGAAATATAGATAAAAGCTAATGGTTGATGGTGTCGTTATCCTGATTTTATTTACCTTTGCAGTCGTTTTAAGGTTTAGTTATAATGACTCAGGATAACAATTGTAACAATTCAACACGTCATAAACTTAGTTTGATAGGCGTGATTGTGACATTAGGTATTGTCTTTGGAGATATAGGAACATCTCCTTTGTATGTGATGAAAGCAATAGTAAGAGCAGGGAATCCTGTTAATGTGGAGTATATCATAGGCGCTGTCTCCTGTATTATATGGACGTTAACACTCCAAACAACGGTTAAGTATGTCTTAATTGCACTTCGTGCTGATAATAAAGGGGAGGGTGGAATACTCGCTTTGTATGCTTTAATACGTCGACATAGTCGTAAGTGGTTCTATTTCTTGGCGATTGTCGGAGCCAGTACACTGATAGCTGATGGTGTCATAACACCTTCTATCACTGTTCTCTCGGCTATTGAAGGTTTGAAAGTCTATGAGCCAGAGACTCCAGTAGTACCTATTGCCCTTTGTATAGTCACCGTATTGTTCTTTATTCAGCAGTTCGGTACAAATGCTATAGGTAAGCTTTTTGGTCCATTGATGTTACTATGGTTCACAATGTTAGGTGTATTCGGAGCTGCAAATATAGGTGCTTACATCCCCATTTTACAGGCTTTTAACCCTTTACATGCTGTTCATTTGTTGGCAAGCAACCCTGAATGGTTCTTAATCTTAGGTGCGGTTTTCCTTTGTACGACTGGTGCTGAGGCTTTATACTCCGACTTAGGACATTGTGGAATCAATAATATCCGAACCAGTTGGGCGTTTGTAAAAGTCATGCTCATCCTCAACTATCTAGGTCAAGGAGCCTGGATAATTGCGCATACAGATAGTTTGAATCCTGAGATGAACCCTTTTTATGCCATCATGCCCCACGGCATGCTCTTCTTTGGCATTATCATGGCAACGATAGCAGCAATCATTGCAAGTCAAGCATTGATTAGTGGGTCGTTTACTATCTTCAGTGAAGCGATGAACTTGAAGTTCTGGCCACGTCAGAAGATTAAGTATCCTACTGATGTGAAAGGGCAGCTTTATATTCCGTTTGTCAATATGTCACTCTATATTCTATGTGTGATTGTTATTCTCTTCTTTGAGAGTTCAGAGCGAATGGAGGCTGCTTATGGTTTGTCTATTACGATAACCATGCTGATGACAACACTCCTTTTGAGTGCATATCTCACTATTCGTCGTGTAAATCGTTGGCTAATATCTTTGTTCCTCATCGTCTTTGTGGGGCTAGAGAGTATCTTCTTTATAGCTAATATGGCAAAGTTTATGAATGGTGGATGGGTTACCATGCTTCTTGCAAGTGTGATGATAATCATCATGTATGTATGGTACAACGCCACAACCATTCGTAACGCACAGATTCAGATACGTGATATTCGCAAATCATTTAGTATCATCTCCGATATAAAGAACGATGATTCTATTCCCAAGTATGCCACGAATATAGTCTATCTAAGCAAACTTGGTGGTAAATATGATATCGAACAGAAGATTCTCTATTCGATAATTAATAAGCACCCAATGCGTGCTGATCATTATTTCTTGCTGCATATAGACTATCAGGACAGCCCTTCAACACTGGAATATGATGTTACGACGCTGATTCCTGATACTCTTTACCGCATCAACTTACGTTTAGGATTCCGTGTTCATCCACTTGTTAATCGTTATTTCAGGCAGATAATCGAGGA
The DNA here is from genome assembly GCF_018127765.1 of Prevotella veroralis. Classification (NCBI taxonomy): domain Bacteria; kingdom Pseudomonadati; phylum Bacteroidota; class Bacteroidia; order Bacteroidales; family Prevotellaceae; genus Prevotella; species Prevotella veroralis. The sequence goes on from NZ_CP072330.1 coordinate 173,253, forward strand.
TATGGTGGCTAAAGATGGCTTTTCACTAGCGTCATCTTATCCGTCATTAGCTAAGCATGATGTTATGGGAAACTTTGTCTTTGTACTGATTAATAGGCTCTATGCCACTTTCACCTCCTTCTCTTTTAAGGAGCGCCTTATCATGGATGCTTATGAATGGATTGACCGATTGAAACTAAGTATGACCCGTTCTTTAGGATTGAACACAAGTAATGTTTTGATAGAGAATGTTCCACTAGTGGTGAGGTCACATGCAAAACAAGCGAAGAATGGTATTCCTAGAGTTGAAAGGATAGAGGAAGATGCCGAGTAACTTGCTTTGATCACTTTAGAGGATTCTAGAAAGGTGTCATAACCTTTGAGCAAGAGTGTTTAACACCCTTCATCGTAAGTGTTTAACACCCTTAGGCAAGAGTGTTTAACACCTTTGGATAAGAGTGTTTAATACCTTTGGTCAAGAGTGTTTAATACCATTGAGGAAGATAGCAAAGTTTTGTTCGAGACGTTAGTAAATCTTCATTAGAAGTTAAGTAGGACTTGTAAGGCACGGGTGTCGGACTCGTGGGGCACGGGTCCGACACCCGTGCCCCACGAAAGTACATTTCGTCGATGTTAACAGTTACGCCCTGGAACTTAACAGTCTTTTATATTTTAGGTATGAGGATAGATTCGGAAGGTCTTGTAAAGAGGTTCGGTCTACAGTGAGGAAGACATCATTCAGCCTCTTTAACGCATTACTTATTTAGGTTGACTCTTATTCCGATATTGAGATTGAAGTTGGTGGGCTTGGCTTTATAGATATTCTCCACGTCGCTACCATTGTTAAAATGGTGGCTCACTCCAGGCTCTATATAGGCACTGACATCCTTCGTAACCCTATATTCTGCGCCAATGGCGGCATTAACAGAGAAGACGGGGCGATGCTCTTTGATTGTCGTGTTGGGTGAAAGGGTTGGATTGGTTCTATCTACCGCTTGCTTTAACTCACCTTTTACGAGCTTCTCAACCTCGCCACCCACAGTGGCATAAACATTAAAGTTGTGTTTCTTGACGAAGCTGTAACTTGCATTTATTGGCAAACCTACATAATGTAGCTTTTGTTCTGCTACACGTCTCTCGCCCTCGTTACCGTGCGAGAAATCCGAACTAAGGTAACTGTAGGTTAAACCAGTTTGTACGCTCCAATGCTTATTGATGTTGTATCGTACAGATATGCCGTATTTAATGGGTTGGTGATGCTTCGTGTGGGTTCTCGCCCCCTCGGTTCCTTGTATGTTATTCCCAGCGAAAACAGGGTTGTAGTCACCGTATGGATTGGCAACAGGTAGGAATGGGCGTTCAGCACTGGTGGTCGTCCCTGCGGTGGCATTGTAGGATGTCCCAAAGCTGAATCGAGACGAAGGGGCATTGTTTCCTGTATGTGATATGCTGCTTGTTCCTTGCTTTCCCCGTGACTGTTGCTTTGTAGGCTGGTGGTTGTCAGTAGTTACTGGCGTTTCTTGTTCTGTGTTATTGGTCACTTGCTGACTTTCAATAACCTTGTCATTGGCTGTTATTCCCTCTTCAATCGTGTTGTTGGGGACGTATGCAAGTTGGGTGTGATGCGTTAAATGTTTCGGGGTCTCTTTGAAGATAGATGCAACAAGTTTGGCGATACTTGGTGTAGAGTTGTTAATGCTTGAACTTATGGTTTGTACTTTTGATGCAGGCGTTATCTTGTTTCCAAGCGTAGTTGCTGTTTGGTTAGGCAAATAGGAATGGTCAACGAGTATATACCCTAGGTACAAGCCAATGGCAACTATGGCTGCAACGGAGGCGGCACGATAGCCCCATAGAGGGATTATACGTGCATGCTTCTGGGTAGAAGAATGCGCAGGAGTAACCCCGCGATGTGCCATCTCACGTTTAATATCGTCGAGTAGACCTTCTGGTGCCTTTACGTCATATTCATGTTGAATACGAGTCTGCAATTTGTCAAGCCATTCTTCCTTCATTGCTTACCTCATTATTAGTTTTGTTCTTTTCGTTTTAGCATTCGTGCAAGCATGTTCCTTGCTTTGTGGAATTGTGAAGCAGATGTGTCTGGTTTTATGTTGAGGAGTTCTGCTATATCCTTATGACTTTTGCCCTCTATGGCAAACAGGTTAAACACAGTTCTGTATCCTGGTGGTAATTTGAGAATAGTATCGGTTATCTGCGTTATGGACAGGCTGTCTATATCTGGCTCGCCTGCAACAACATCAGGTAAATCAACTTCTTTATCAATAAAAGCACTTGCATCATTCTCTCTGAGGAAGTGTAGAGACTCGTTAATAACAATCCTCGTGAGCCAGGCTTTCAGAGACCCTTTTCCTCGATATTCAAAAGTATGAATCTTGGTGAAGATCCTGATGAATGCTTCTTGCAGTACGTCATGCATGTCCTCTCGGTTACCAATATATCGTAAGCACACCTTTGCTAAATAATCTGCATACTCGCCATAGAGTTTATCCATGGCGAGAGTATCACCCTTTGCGAAAAGGCTTATGATATGTTGTTCTTTGTTGTTTCCCGGTAAGATCATGCGTGTTTATGAGTAGACGTTGCAATCACTGTTGTTTACGACTCTTATATTTGAAGTGAACACTCTTAGCTCCCGAGAACGACTGCCATTTCAAGGTCAAGTCAACAGTCTTCCCTTGTGTGTCGGGGAGATCACTAAGGCGGAACGCTACAAGTCCATCACGAACATATCCTTTCGTGTCGCCCATGGCGTTATGATGGAGTATTACCTCATAAGGTTGGGCGCCCTTAACAAGATTTACGACATGCTTTGTTCCATTGCCGAAATATGTGCGGAAGCGTAATGTGAGGTAACCATCTTCTACAGATGTAGTCCAGTTCTTGACTATTTCCAGGGGATCCTTTCCATATACTTCGTCATCCTTAGCCCCCATGCTACGCACCATGTTCTTTGTTAATATGGTGTCTATCCAATTTACATACGCACTTTTTGAATAGTGCCCACCTTGTCCATCTTGAATCTTCAGATTTGTTAGTGCGCGCAATTCCTTGTTTCCATAAGGCGAAGTCTTCATGTTTGTTGGAAGAACCGTCGTTTCATCATCCAACTGGAGATACACCTGTCCTGTGGAGCTATTGGTCTTGATTGTGACAAGTGCATTTGGGTAATTGACGGAATAGTCGTAATTATCATCGTTTTCGCACGATTGCAAAGACAACGAACCTATCACTGCTCCTAAAACGAGAAGATAACTTAAAATGTGTCTCATAATGATTCCTCCATCTTATTTATATTACCAAAGTATGAATATTTATGAAAAGCTTTAGCCTTGTAAGGTACAGGGAAGGTGAGTAAAACAGCTTCCCTGTCCTGCTATAATTTAGAAGATTCGGTTTACCTTACGGTAACAGTGATCATTCCTGCTTGCTTATCCTTGTCAACGATACTGATAGTTGTTGTTCCAGCCTTTACACCTTTGATGGTAATCTTAGCATCTTTTACAGTGGCTGTAGCAATCTTTGTATCCTTTACCTGTACTGTATAAGGAGCCTTTCCAGACTTGATGTTAACCACTTCCTCTTTGCCGGTAGAGACTGTCACCTGTGGCTTGTCAAAAGAAAGAGGTTTTACCACGTTTACTGCAACAGTACCTGTCATCTTGTTCTTGTCCGTAACGATGATAGAAGCCTTACCCTCTTTTACACCAGTAATGGTCATAATGTTCTTGTTGATTTTGACTGTAGCTGTCTTATCATCAGTTGACTTTGCTGTAAAAGGTTGGGCTCCGTTGCCAATGGTTACATTGGTAGTAGCACCCGGTGCAAGCTCAACTTTAGCGGCACTAAACTTCAGGTGAGAATCTTTGTTGTCGTCTTTGTCGCAAGAAGCGAACATTGTAGCACCAAGGCAGCATACTGCCATCATCATTGTTTTGAAATTCATTTTCATTTCCATGTTTGTAATTATTTATCGGTTTAAAACTAAAGATTTATCATCTCATGTCGCTTATTAAAAGCAGAGAGTCATAATATCTTGCCTCATTAAAGGCTAAAAATACGTTAAATAATTACGTCACACTTTAATTCATCTTTTGTCTTATTCTTATAAAGGAGCATTGAATACCATTCTTTCTTGAGTAATGGGATAAGTGAACTCTAAGTGCTCGGCGTGTAGCCAAAGGCGTTCTGCACGTTGTCCGTAAAGGTTATCACCAATGATGGGCGTATCTAATCCGTCTGGATGAGCACAATGGATGCGTAATTGGTGGGTACGTCCAGTTAGTGGATGAAGCTCTATCTTTACAGCTGGTAGATTCTCTTTACCATAGGAGGTTTCGCCAATTACATGGTAATCAGTGATTGCTCGTTTTCCATGTAGATAGTCGACGCATTGTCGTGGGCGGTCATTGATATCGGGGGAAAGGGGTAATTCTATTCTACCCGACGAAGGATAAGCTTTATCGAGGAAAGACATTGGGAGCAAAGCAACGTATGTCTTCTTTACAGAACGCTGTATAAACTGAGCTTGCAAAGCCTTATAAATCTCCAATGAACGTGCCACAACGAGCAAACCACTCGTCGCCATGTCCAATCGATGTACGATGAATACATCACTCTTACCGTTCCATTGTGTCTTTAATAGACTATAAACAGAAGGTTTATCACCTTTTCCTGGAACAGAAAGCAAGCCTGATGGCTTTACGACAACAGCCAAATAATCATCCTCGTAAAGTGTTTCTAACTTTATCCGTTCAGCTTCTTTCTTATTACTCGGCACTATCTTCTCTTCACACAAAGGCGTTTGTAAACCCTTCAACATCCATTCTAATATAGGTTTACACTTCCCATTGCAGGCTGGGTAATAGTTTCCATGCTGTCGAATCTCAGTCTTTGGCGACGCTCCCCACCAAAACATTGCCATTGAAATAGGCTTATATCCGTGTAGAAAGGCATATTGCAAGAGTTTTGGTTCACAACATTCTCCTGCACCAGCAGGTGGAAGTAATGATGGAGCGAGGCTCTCGGTGGCTGGCGATAGATGTGCAGCCTTTGTACGTGCTGGACTATTCTTTAGATAATACTCACGGAAGATTGTGAGTAAGTTCTTCGTCTCTCCGCAAGCATTGAGCAAATTGAACTGTGAGAAGAGCCATTGTTGTAAGTGGTCCGACTTCATCTTCCGCTCCCTTTTCCATGCAGTTATCCTCTCTTGATAGTGAGCCAGTTCCTCCTTGGCAGCCGTGAGTTTTTCCGTATATAACACCTTTGTTCGATGCAATTCAGCCTTTAGAAACTGACTTTCTCTTATCATTTCAGCTTGTTCAACATCGGTTATTACAGCGTTCTCGTTGCGTCTCTTTTCACGCAATCGTTTGGCTTCTTGCATTGTCTTGCGTGCTTGCTCAATAGCTTCTGTCGCCTCTTTCTGAAGTTGAGAGAGCTTCTCTTTTGTCTCCTTATAGGCTGTTGAGGCTTTCAACTGCGCTATTCTCTTGTTGAGAAGAGTTATTTCTTCCTCGTGAACTTTGAAGTATTCTCCCGGTTGTAGATAGTCGAATACTGCGGGAACATAGTCTTCTCCTTCTTTCTCCATCTGTCCTGAATAGGCTTGTAGGTATCCTATTTGTCCTTGATGTTCAACAACTAATACGCCATACATCTTTCCCTCAATAGGTGTCGGGGGCAATGTAGCCTGTAATTGAGCAGCAGCAGCACGACAGATTGCGTCTGGTTCATAATCAAAAGGATTATTGAAGTAGGCGGGGAGAGGCGTGTCTATTACTAACGGGTGGAACTTCATGCTGCAAAGGTAAGGAAAAGTTGACAAGTAAACGGGTTTACAAGTAGACAAGTTGATGGGAAAGTAGACAAATGAGCGGGGTTACGAGAAAAAGAGTTATTGGTAATTGGGGGTGTTGATAGGTTTTAATTAGAACTAATAAAATGAAGAATAAACTCGTAAAATACGCTAATCTTTTAGAAAAACATTACTTTTGTCCTTATGAAGAAGGTATTTTTTGTATTTCTAATGATAATATGCTGTGGACTGAACAGTATTGCCCAACAGACTACGAAGGTTCCCGTAAGTCGTCCAAAGATAGGACTTGTGCTCGGAGGAGGCGGTGCGAAAGGAGCAGCGGCAGTAGGTGTTTTGAAAGAGATAGAGCGTGTGGGCATTCCTATCGACTATATCGCTGGGACAAGTATAGGCTCAATTATCGGCGGACTCTATGCTGAGGGCTATCGTGCGAATGATATTGACACCCTTTTCCGTTCGCAAGATTGGCTTTCATTGATGGCTGATCGCGATACAACTCTTATGGGAAAGGTGTTCAAAGAAGAGGATGGTGTGTGCTATCTGTTCGGTTTTCCCGTTCGTCGAAAGGCTGGAACAGGGGCTAAAGAGGCTTTCGGACTATTGCATGGTGACCATATCTATAATTTCTTAGATACTCTTGTCGCTCATTCTCCCGTGCAACGTGGATTACAGCAAAAGCCTATTCCCTTTGCTTGTGTGGCTTTCGACATTCGGAAACAGCAAGAGATAGTGCTTGATACAGGTTCTTTGGCTCGTAATATGCGGGCTAGTATGGCTATTCCGGGAGTGTTCAAACCGATTCCATTAGATACTATGACGCTTGTTGATGGCGGTATGATCAATAACTTCCCAGTAGATGTTGTGCGCAAGATGGGTGCCGACATTGTTATTGCCATTGATCTCCAACAGGATAAACACGATGATTATCATTCGCCATTAGCCTTTTTGAAGGGAATGGGTGGTGTGCTGGATTGGTTGGCGGAACGCCCTGATATAAAGAAATATAATGTTAATCGTACCCAAGCCGACATCTACATCAATCCCAACTTAGGCTCTTATGGTGTAAAAGACTTCAATGCTAAAGCAATAAAGGATATGATTCGTATTGGAGAAGAGACAGGGAAGCAGTTTCAACCACAGCTTACCGAGTTGCTTTCCAAGGTTGGCAAAGGTTCTTAACACGCTCGTAAAACTGTCCCAAGATATCTAACATATCGGCAGGGAGATAGTCGATTGCTTTCTCAATCATCCATTCTGGCACCTGATAGTAGGCTTCTGCAATAGAACCAGCTATACATGCTTTGGTGTCAGTGTCGCCGTCGCACATCACAGCTAAGCGTATCGCCTCCTCGAAACTATTAGAATCCATAAAGCAACGTAACGCCATTGGAACAGTCTCCTGACAGGTTGCATCGAAGTGACCTTCAGCCCCAATCTTGAGGATGTTACGCATGGATGGCAGCTCATAACCATAGAACTTGTGTACTTTCTTCTCAACATCTGCCTTGGAGAAACGCATTAGGCGCAACCAACAAATAGCCTCGGCAACACATTGCGCACCCTTTATTCCTTCTGGATGATTATGACTAACTCGTGCACTCTTAGCCGCTTCTTCGATCACATCTTCCCACTCATCAAAGAGCCAGCCTATCGAACTGACACGCATTGCCGAACCGTTTCCATAGGAGTTCATAGGCTGTGGGTGCTCGGCATGTAACCACTTGTCAAACCAAGAGCCATAGCCTCCCATAGGGTCAGGATAGCGTTTGCACCAATCGAGTAAGCTATCTTGATAATCACGACCATTTAGTATCGCATCAGCAATAGCGATAGTACAAATGGTGTCATCTGTGTATGAGCAATCTTCTGTGAATAGGTCGAATCCTTCTTTTGGAGCCGCTCCGAATTCAAAGCGAGAGCCTACTATATCTCCAATAATAGCGCCAATCATAATAGTTTAGGTTAGTCTTTAAGAGTACTCCGACCGGGAATCGAACCCGGATCAAAGGTTTAGGAAACCTCCGTTCTATCCATTGAACTATCAGAGCAAACCATTAATAGAGATGCCTCTTATAGAATGGTTGTCCTATAAGAGGGCATCTTCTTTATTGCTGCAAAGGTAGGAAAAAAAACTTATATACCTTTGTAAATAGTTCTTTTATTTATTTCCTAAGCACAAAAACGGCTTTTTCTCTTATGCACCATGGAAGAGATACTCCTGTTGGATGTCCTGAGTAAGCAGCGTGAAGAGCTTCTCTTGTAATTGATCGGATAGTGCTAAAGCATCGTTGAGAACCTTATCTGAGAAGGCTTGCAACATATCCTGTGCATGGAAAGGTTGTGTCTTATAGATACGAAGATACTCCTCTTCCATTTCGCGTTGACGCTGGTCTGTCTCTGCTTCAAAGGCTGCGTAAGCCTCTTTGATGACTGGTGCATACTTGTTATAGTTGGTCATTCCCAGTGCCATTACCTTGCGGAACTTCCAATAAGCAGAGTCTGCACTTGACTCATTGGTGCCCTTTGTATAGGCTTCTGGGTATGACGTCACACCCTGATAGAGTGGAAGGAAGACTCCAAGATCAGCCATTCCCATTGCGACATAGTTGATACATCCGATGGCTTGAGGCAGCTCTGGACGTACCTGCAAGAGGTGAGTTTGAGTCGTACGGAAGATAGATACAGGGCGATAAACCTCCTTTGGATTACTATGGAGATATGGGTCATGCTCTGTATTATCGTAGTGGAAGCGGAAAGCAGTGCGTAGATCGGTCAGTGAAATCTTATGTGCTGGCTTCGCAAAGACCGGGAAGGTGTTTTTCGTAACATCGTTCTTTATCTCTGGAGAGAATAACTGTTGCAAGCCCCATACACGTGGGTAATTATAAGTGGTATCCAACTCTACATCACGAGCATAAGCCTCATGGAAGTCAAACTCGCCCTTAGCTGGATCGTAGAGACCATGTTTCTCGGCAAACTCTATGAGGTCGGCTGATGCTAAATAGTTGTCCTTGTCATTTGGATCATACTTGCGGAAACGACTCTGATTACCTGTAACGAAGTACTGATCACGTGGCATACGACAGGCTAACCAACGGTGTCCACAAGCTGTTTCAAAGTACCAGATTTCATCCTTATCAACGAAACCTATACCGAAACCTTCGGCTATTCCGTACTTTTCAACAAGCATTCCCAAACGTTCAACACCCTCTTTTGCAGTATGAATATATGGTAAGGTGATATTGAAAACAGAGTTTTCTGCAACGCCATTCTCCACCAATGGATCGTATTTTAACGCCTCATCGCTACTGAAGATACTCTCAGTTGCACTCATGCCAACGCCTGCTGTATTGAAACCAGCACTTCCCCAATGGTGGTGGAGATGGTGAGGAGAGAGTGCGTGATAGCCTAATGCCTTAGAAGGAAGCTCACAACGGAATGGACTATCAAGTGCCACGAACTCTTTAGAGCCGTTTTCTGTATCCTTAAAGATCTCATAGTTCTTAGCTACCATAGCGTCCCAATCCTCTGAACGAGCTACTATCATTGATCCGTCTACAGTCTGTTCCTGTCCGATGATGATGGTTGTACACTCTGATGGAAGGCTCTGCTTTTGTTGCATATTAGTCTTTTTCATAAGCTTAAAAGTATTTAATTGCGAATTTCTATCTAATGGCAAAAGTAGTAATTAATTGATAGAAGCAACGCAAAAGGTCATACAAAAAACTATAAAAGAGGCTTTGCTTTAATTCAAAATTCATATTAGGGAGAGTTGACGTGTGGACTGGTTAACAAGTAGACTGGTTATTTGTTCTGTGGAATAGAGCACCACAAAGTAGGGACAGATGGCTTCGTTGGAAACCCCACCCAGCCTCCCCTAAGGGGAGGGGCGCCTAATGATAGTTGGTTAGGATAGGTATTTCCAACCCGAGATAATGCCTCGAAGTAGGGACAGACGCCCTCATTGGAAACCCCACCCAGCCTCCCCTAAGGGGAGGGGCGCCTAATGATAGTTGGTTAGGATAGGTATTTCCAACCCGAGATAATGCCTCAAAGTAGGGACAGACGCCCTCGTCTGTCCGCTATAAAAGTAGGATGTTTCGGACAGACGAGGGCGTCTGTCCCTACAGGTTTGTATCTTTTCCATTCAAAGAGGGCGTCTCTTCATGTCAAAGAGAGGCTCTCTTCATTGCAAGGAAACGCCCTCTTCAAATGGAGAAGGGCGTTTCCTTGTTTTGTCTTCATCGTTTCTGTATACCGAATCAAAGCCTCGTTATGCATTAACCCAGCCTCTCCAAGTTAGCTTCCGTTAGGCACATGAGGGTGTGTCAAAATGGACACATCCTCTTTTCTACTCCTCTTTACTTCATCTACCGCATAATTCGTTATTTACTGCAGCTATGCCGCTAATTTCATATAAAATGATTTGTTGGGCTTCCAATAGCTTATATAAACTTCTATAGAGCATCTGAAGGTGACTAAAAGTACCTCCATAATAGCTTTTAGCTCCTTGAGATTATTTTTTTTGCACATTTTTCCTATGTTAAAGGCAATAGCAAAGAAGGCAAAGTCCATATTGACCTTGTCTTTTCCCAAATGCCTAAATCTCTTGTAGACTTTATTATATTTTGTTTGTCCAAAAACAGCTTCAGGTTCTATGCACCTTCGTCCTCGATGCTTGATGCCTTCTTCCGAGGTCAGTAGTTCCCGTGCCTTTTGTTTATAGTGCTGTAGTTGATGGTTTACTTCTATAATTCTGTTCCCTCTTGCCTTAAAACATGAGCCTCTCAACGGACAACCATCACAGCGTTCTGCCTGATAACGTACACTGTAAGTAACGAATCCATTAGAGGTTAGGGAACGCTTCATGCCTATACGCTTCATATGCTGTCCCATAGGGCAGACGTAGAAATCCTGTTCCTTATTATAATAAAGGCTTGCAGGACAGAATGGGTTAGGTGTATAGCGTGGATGCTGCTCTTTATGGAAGTAGTTATACTTCACATAGGCTTCCATATTATGTACGTCCATGAACAGATAGTTCTCCTCGGAGCCATACCCTGAATCGGCTACGACTGTCTTGGCATAACGATGGTAACGTGAGTTGAAGGACTCCAAGAAAGAAGGAAGTGTAAGCGTATCTGTACGGTTAGCATAGAGTGCAAAGTCGATGATAAACTGGTTCTCAGTTGCTATCTGCAGATTATATCCAGGCTTAGTCTGTCCGTTCCGCATAGCATCCTCCTTCATGTGCATAAACGTAGCATCAAGGTCGGTCTTGCTGTAGGAGTTTCTCTCCCCCATAATCTCAAGGTGTTGGTCATACTCTTGGAGTTTATTACGTTTCTTCTCAAGCTCTTTAAGCTGTTTTTTCTTGGTTCTAACAGCCTGCTTCTCTTCTTTTGTCTTAGGCTCAGGGGATGATTCCAAAGACTTGTTCAATTCCTCGGATATCTCATCGAGCAGAGCTGCAGTAAACTCGACACCTTCTGTCTTAGCGGCATTGTCCTGCGCTATGACATCATCAACCTGAAGCAAGAGTGTGCGTATTTGTTCCTGCAACTTGGCGCGGTTCTTTTCCACGGTTCTCTTCCAAACGAAGGTATACTTGTTGGCTTTCGATTCTATTTTTGTGCCGTCAATATATTCAACGTCAAGACTTATCAAACCTTTGGCTGCAAGTACTAATACCACTTGTGTGAAGATATTGTTGATTTCCTTTTTCACACGATTACGAAAACGATTGATGGTAATAAAATCAGGCTGCTCATATCCTGCCAGATAGATGAAATGAATGTCACGCTTGAGAAGCGACTCTATACGACGGCAGGAATAGATATTATTCATATAGGCGTAAAGAATCACCTTGAGCATCATTTGTGGATGATAAGGCTTACGCCCACTGGGCTTATAAAGCTTGTAGACATTATCCAATATAAGATTATCCACCAAGGCGTCTAAAAGACGAACAGGGTTATCTTCTGCGATATCCTTATCGATTCTTTGAGGAAAAAGAATCATTTTCTTGTGTATGTAAGAACGAAAGTGTACCTTTGTCATAATGAGATTTTTTTGTATGCCTAAAGGTACAAAAACTTTAGGAAATAGCAAAGCCCTGGCTTGAGAAAGTCGGGGCTTTGTGCATAAAAAAGAGTGTGTGGCTATTTTGACACACCCTCCTTGGGGAGGCTTTTAATGACACTATTTTGCCTTATTGGAATATTATGTGTATCTTTGTAATGTTCGTCTTGTAACGAGCAGAAATATGTTTTTAACATAATAGACAATCGATGACACAGGAATCTCCGATACAAGCACTACAACGGCAAAAGATGCTACTTCAGATGGAATACTATGCTGAGAAGGAAGCCTTCAGGAAGCAAACTGAGGCGACAGGTATGCATAGGAAGGTGAAAAGAGGAGATGCTTGGTTCCCGTTAAGAGTGGGTAAACGCTTTTATAATGGGCTCAACCAATTATGTATTGAGGTGTTTCGAACGCAAGACGGAGATATTGAACATAACTTTGAAAGCGGTCGCCCTGTCTTGTTCTTCAAGTTTCTTGCAAAAGGAGTGGGCGTTGGTACGAACGCAAATAAGCTGGAATATTTCCGTTTTACAGGCTCTGTTTCTTATGTGGATGGCGATAGAATGGTTGTTGCAGTGCCCGAATCGGCTCCTTTACTCGAACTCCAATCAGCACAGCAGCAGGTTGGTTGTCAGCTAGGATTTGATGAGACGAGTTATCAAATGATGTTTGATGCTTTAGAAAGAGCGATGAAAGCTAAGGGTAATAGGCTTGCTTACTTGCGTGACTTGTTCTATTCTCGACAAAAAGTGGGTAAGTTCTCTTTTGCTCCTATCCGTCTCCCGTGGTTGAATCCAACGCAGGAAAAGGCCGTTAATGAAGTGTTGTGGGCAAAAGATGTAGCCATTGTGCATGGTCCTCCAGGCACAGGTAAGACCACGACAATGGTCGAAGCAATCAATGAAACACTCATGCGTGAGAGTCAAGTGTTGGTTTGTGCGCAGAGTAACATGGCTGTCGATTGGATATCGGAGAAGTTAGTTGATCGTGGAATCAACGTCCTTCGCATAGGTAATCCTACTCGTGTGAATGATAAAATGCTTGGTTTTACCTACGAAAGGAAGTTTGAGGCGCATCCAGACTACCCTCAATTATGGTCTATTCGTAAGGCTATTCGGGAGTTAAGAAACCATCGTAAGCGGAGTTCAGAGAATTATCATCAGAAGATGGAACGCCTAAAAAGTCGTGCCACAGAGCTTGAAATTAGGATTAATAGCGAACTCTTTGGTGAGGCGAGGGTGATTGCTTCGACCTTAGTAGGGGCAAATAGTAGGGTAATGGAGGGTCAGAAGTTCACCACCTTATTTATAGATGAGGCTGCACAAGCACTTGAGGCGGCATGCTGGATACCCATTCGTAGGGCATCAAGAGTTATCTTTGCAGGTGATCATTGCCAATTACCACCAACGGTGAAGAGCTTAGCTGCCTTGCATGCAGGACTGGGTAAAACATTAATGGAGCGTGTCGTAGAGAACAAACCAGAGGTTGTAACATTGCTAAAGGTGCAATATAGGATGAATGAAGAGATTATGCGCTTCTCGTCCAACTGGTTCTATGGAGGGCAAGTAGAGAGTGCGCCACAGATAAAATACCGTGGTATCCTTGATTACGACAACCCAATGGTGTGGATAGATACGTCCGATTCGAGTCTAGAGAATCAATCAGAAGGGGGACAAAATGAGGATAAATCTATCTTCAAAGAGCAATTTGTTGGTGAGTCATTTGGGCGTATTAACAAGGGAGAAGCCGAATTGACATTGCAAACACTACAATCTTATTTTACGAAGATAGGCAAACAACGCATCTTAGATGAGCGTATTGATGTAGGTGTAATATCGCCTTATCGTGCGCAGGTACAGTACTTGAGGGGGCTAATTAAGAAGCGCGAGTTCTTTAAACCATACCGTTCTTTGATTAGCGTAAACACAGTTGACGGCTTTCAAGGGCAAGAGCGGGATGTGATACTCATCTCTTTAGTGCGTTCAAATGACGCTGGACAGATAGGATTCTTGCGTGATTTGCGTCGCATGAATGTGGCTATTACGCGTGCAAGGATGAAACTTATCATCCTTGGAAACGTACAAACAATGACGCAGCATCCGTTCTATAAGAAGTTATGGGAGAGCATAGAGCAGGCGGAGTAGTGCTGTTCTCCTTTCAAGTTATTTGTATATTCTCTTCGAGAAAAGAGCTTTTATATGTTTTTTTTATTTACTTTTGTGACATAAAAAGAAGTACACTATGTTGCAACGAGATTATTTCATTAGACTAATAGAGGAGTTTAGCGCAGCAATCTCACGCTTTCTAACGAAAAAGGAAGATGACTTGAAGCGTGATAAAGAGCTAAAAGACCTTTATAAACAATATGTTGGTGAATATGAAGACTTGCGTAATCTCTCCGTTGATGAGCTTTTGTTGTATGCGAAAGAACAATGGGATGAGAACGAGAGGATAGACCGCATTGATATGGTGGCAGAGCTTCTTTATGCTGAAGCAAGTTATAAGAGTGATCCTTTGCGCTCTCTTTTACAGAAGAAAGCCTATCTGTTATTTGATTACGTAGAGGCTCATGGCACTACATTCTCTATAGATAGACAACAGAAGATGGAGGCTATGAGGCATGAATTGGGGAACCTCCTCTCAGAGAATTGTTAGTGAGAAGAATGACAAAAGGGTGTGTTTTTCATTTAAATCAAATGCTATAAACAGGCTAAACCGATATAAATCATTATGCTAGAAACAAACATTAGAGAACAAATTATCAGCTTGATACATCATCAAGTGGTACCAGCTGTGGGCTGTACAGAGCCTATGGCTGTGGCATTATGCGTCGCTCGTGCCGCCGAATTACTAGGTTCTAAACCCGAGAAAGTGCGTGTGTTGCTTTCTGCGAATATCCTTAAGAATGCCATGGGAGTGGGTATTCCTGGTACAGGGATGATAGGCTTGCCTATTGCTATTGCCTTGGGAGCATTGATAGGGAAGTCCGAATACCAATTGGAAGTCATTAAGGAGCTTACTCCAAAGGGCTTGGAAGAAGGCAAGAAGTTTATTGGTGAGAATCGAATAGACATTAAGTTGAAGGAAGGAATCACCGAGAAACTATACATTGAAGCGATCTGTGAGGCTGAAGAACACCAATCGGTTGCCATCATCTCATGTAGTCATACGAACTTTGTTTACGAGAGTGTCGATGGCAAGGTATGTATGGATAAGCGTGGTCCGAGTGGTTCTGTTGCTGCTTGCAAAGGCGTTGATCTGAACTTACAAACAGTCTGGGAGTTTGCAACAACTACTCCCGTTGAGGAGATCGAGTTCATTCTTGAAGCGAAGCGATATAACATTCGTGCTGCAGCAGAGGCTTTGAAAGGTAATTACGGACACTGCCTTGGGAAGATAATGGACCGTCCTTTGAGTCGAGGAATATTCGGGAACAGTATCTATTCACATATCATCTCGAAGACAGCATCAGCCTGTGATGCTCGTATGGGAGGTGCATTAATACCTGTGATGAGCAATAGTGGCTCTGGAAACCAGGGTATTTGTGCAACGAATCCAGTAGCTGTTTTTGCTAAGGAGAATGAGAATACGCGTGAAGAACTAATCCGCGCGCTTACGTTAAGTCACCTAACTGCTATCTATATAAAGCAGAGTTTGGGTGCTCTCTCTGCCCTTTGCGGTTGCGTAGTGGCAAGTATTGGATCCAGTTGTGGCATTACTTACCTCATGGGAGGCGATTACGTGAATGTCTGCCATGCGGTGAAAAACATGATCGCAAACCTTACTGGGATGATATGTGATGGTGCGAAGCCTAGTTGTTCACTGAAGATTTCATCTGGAGTATCCACTGCTATACTATCAGCAACGCTCTCCATGGAAGGCAAACATGTGACAGCTGCGGAGGGAATCATCGATGATGACGTTGATAAGTCTATCCTTAACCTTACAAGTATAGGCAAGGAAGCGATGTGCAATACCGATGATATGGTGTTGAACATTATGACTCATAAGTGTGACTAAGGGCTTATCTCTCTTCCCGTTGATAGGTTACAATCTTGTTGTCATCCCATTGTTCGATACGAGTTATATGTATATTCGAAGGCATTTGAGGGGCTTTTACACCCTTGTCAACCAATAAGGAACCAGTCTCAACACGTATCTCATCCCATAAACCAGCATCTAGAAAGCTCTGTAAAGTACTTGCTCCACCTTCTACAATGAGGCTTTGCTTCTTCTCTTGATATAGATGGTCAAGGACAGATTGGGGACTTGGGTATTGTGCAGATGAGGTGGATTTCTGTTGTGAAAGAACTATCTTTTCGGGGTTCTTACCGCTCCACTCCCTTACAGTAAGTTGTGGATGCTCTAAGTCGTTAGTAGTTCTTCCAACAAGAATAGCGTCATTCTCCGCCCTTAACTTATGTACCAACATCTTGGTGAAAGGCGTTGATATGTTCAAAGGATGGTAATCTTTGCTTGGTAGATAACCTATATATGCAGGATTACCCATCGTTTGTGCCCACTTCAAGATGACGTAGGGACGATGGTGCGTGTTGTATGTTATGAAACGTTTGTTTAGTTCCAAGCACTCTTTCTCGAGTACTCCTACGGTCACTTCAATACCTGCGTCACGCAGTTTCTGTACTCCTCTGCCATGCACCTCAGCAAAGGGATCAATACAGCCACATACTACTCGGTGTACACCCTTGCGTATGATCAGGTCGGCGCAAGGTGGTGTTTTACCATAATGTGAGCATGGCTCGAGACTAACATACAGTGTCGCATCATGTAAGAGATGGCTGTCAACCTCCTTAACAGAGGCAAACGCATTCACTTCGGCATGCCCCTTACCACATTGCACATGGTAACCTTCACCAATAATCCTACCCTCTTTGCTTACAATAACAGCCCCCACCATAGGGTTGGGTTTAGCTTTTAGCATCCCATTGTAGGCTAATTGCAAACAACGACGCATGTATTTTTCGTCAATATCGGCTTGTTTCATATCATTTAAATTCATATCTTTGCATCTATGACATACCAAGATTTATGGCACAGACTTGTTCCCTTATATGGAGAAGGCGAAGCACAAGCTATCATTCGATTAGTTTTGGAAGTGAAGTTTGGGCTTTCCTTAACCGATATATATACTGGCAAAGTTAATGAAATATCCCGAGATGCAGCGGAGGAACTCGATAAAATCATGCAAAGACTTGCTTCTTCGGAGCCTGTTCAGTATGTGTTAGGCATGGAAACATTCTGTGGTCGCAGCTTTAAAGTTGCCCCTGGTGTATTGATTCCACGCCCGGAAACGGAAGTGTTGTGCCATTGGATAGAAGCAGATAACAATCATCCGTATTGCGCCTTACAACCTCCTGTACCCCTGCAAGTGCTAGATGTGGGTACAGGTAGTGGTTGTATCGCTGTGACACTGGCTTTAGATCTATATAACTCGGCTGTTACAGCATGGGACATATCGGCTGATGCACTCCTGATAGCACGTGACAATGTACATAGATGGGACTCTTCTGTGGTGCTACAGATGGAGGATATCTTATCGATTTCGGCTACTGCTAAGGAACAGAAGTGGGACATCATCGTCAGTAACCCACCTTACATCTGCGATAAAGAACGCTCTTCTATGGCGGAAAATGTGCTGAAGTATGAGCCAGAAACAGCCCTCTTCGTTCCTGATAACGATCCGATCAAGTTCTATAGGGCTATTGCTGAATATGGTGTAACGGCTTTGACCGATGACGGGAAGCTCTATTTTGAGACCAATCCACTATATATATATAAGGTGAAAGACATGTTAAGCAATCTAGGATATAAACAGATAGAACTGAAGGAAGACCAGTTTGGCAAACAGAGGTTCGTTAAAGCGATGAGAGGATGATACAGAAACGACCTATACTAGAGCCTCAAGCCTTGAAAAAACTTGCCGATCTTTGTGCGAAAGGAGAGCATTGTTCTGGTGAGATGATTGAGAAGATGCGCAAATGGGGGCTTTCCGAAGATGCACAAACACGCATACTTGAGAAATTGATAAGCCTGAAGTATGTTGACGACGAGCGTTACACACAGTTCTTTGTACATGATAAAATACGTTACAACAGGTGGGGTAGACGTAAAATAGAGCAGGCTCTCTGGTTGAAGAAAGTGGATAGTAACATCGCATCAAGCGTTTTGGATGCTGTTGATGATGCTGAGTACTTAGAGGTTTTACGCCCCTTAATGGCTAGTAAGTACCGCACTATTAAGGCAGAAAGCGATTACGAGCGTTCGATGAAACTGATTAAGTTTGCCATGGGACGTGGCTTCACGATGGACTTGATACGGCGGTGTATTGATGAAGGAGTGGTTGACAGCGATGGAGATGTAGACTTCATAGAAGAATGAAAAGGACAATTAGCTTTCTTTCCAGACTCTTAGACACCTTTTTCCCACGTGCCTGTGCAGTGTGCGGAGAGCGTTTGTCCATGTCAGAAGAGATCCTTTGCGGGGCTTGCAACCTACGACTTCCCCGTACAGGATATGTCCATTCACCCTATGATAACGAATTAGTGCGTTTGTTTTGGGGGCTGATACCAATAGAGAAAGGGGCTTCTCTCTTCTTTTATAAGCCCCATTCCGATACAAGTCGACTGATTTATAAGCTTAAATATGGGCATCATCCCGAGATAGGAGAGGCTTTGGGACGCCTTATCGCAGATGAGTTCAATGTTGATCAATACTTTGATGGAATTACAGCCATCGTTGCTGTACCTTTAGCCAAGCAACGTTTACGCGAGAGAGGATACAATCAAAGTATGGAGATAGCACGTGGCATCAGTGCTGTTACGGGTATTCCAATATTGGAAAAAGCTCTCCGACGTGTTACATTCCATGGTAGTCAGACACAAAAAGACCATTGGCAACGCAATGAGAATGTAGAGAAAGCCTTCCGATTAACAGACTCCTCCAGCATAGCAGGGCTCCATATCCTTTTGATAGATGATATTATAACCTCTGGTGCAACCCTTGTTTCGGCAGCTCAAGAGCTACTCAAAGGAGAGAACGTGAAGTTGAGTGTGCTCTCATTAGGCTTTGCCAAGAACAATTAAAGAGCTATTCTTTTTCCTATCTTTAGCCCTTTAATATCAAAAAAATGCGTAAGTTTGCATTTAGAATATAACCATAAACTATCAAGATGAGCGATTTAAAGAAAGCCTTTGCAGGCAAGTTATTAAGGATCAAAGCGATCAAGTTGCAACCAAATGACCCTTTCACGTGGGCGAGTGGATGGAAGTCTCCCTTCTATTGTGACAACCGCAAGACATTATCATACCATGATGTGCGTTCGTTTGTGAAG
Source organism: Prevotella veroralis (assembly GCF_018127765.1). Classification (NCBI taxonomy): domain Bacteria; kingdom Pseudomonadati; phylum Bacteroidota; class Bacteroidia; order Bacteroidales; family Prevotellaceae; genus Prevotella; species Prevotella veroralis. The sequence continues at coordinate 192,512 of NZ_CP072330.1, forward strand.
TTAGAACTGGTGCATGCAGTGCTGAAGAACTTCCCAGAAGCTACTGCTGTTGCTGGCGTGGCGACTGGAGCTATTGCGCAAGGAATGCTTGTTGCTGACGAACTAACATTGCCTTATGCTTATGTAAGACCAAAGCCAAAGGATCACGGAATGAAGAATCAGATTGAAGGAGAGCTTCCCGCTGGTGCTAAGGTGGTTGTTGTTGAAGACCTAATATCAACAGGTGGCTCTTCTTTAAAGGCTGTTGCTGCTCTTAGAGAAGCTGGTTTTGATGTTGTAGGTATGGTTGCTTCTTATACTTATGGCTTCCCCGTTGCTGAGAAAGCATTCCAAGAAGCAGGTGTGAAGCTCGTCACCTTAACCGATTATGAGCATGTTGTTGAAAAGGCATTAGAGACTGGTTACATCAAAGAAGCCGATGTCTCTATGCTACATGAGTGGCGCAAGGATCCTGCGAATTGGCAGAAAGACTAAGAAAAAATAATCAATAAACACAATGACAAAGTTTGAAAGCGGTATAAAACAAATCCCTCACTCACAGAGAAGCGTGTATGCTATGTTGAGTGATCTTAGTAACATACAACGTTTGAAAGACCATCTTCCAGAGGAGGCAACCGATAACGACGAGATGAATAAGGTAAAGGATAAACTCAAGAACCTTAGTTTCGACCAAGACTCCTTATCGATCAACGTGGATCCAATTGGGCAAGTTTCAATGCGTATCATAGAGCGTGATGAACCCAAGATGATCAAGCTGGAGAGTGAGAAGTCGCCCTTTGCTTTCAAGTTCTGGATACAAGTCCTACCAGTAACGGAGGCGTCTTCTAAGATGAAGCTAACTATTGATGCAGACATCCCATTCTTTGCTAAGTCGATGGTTGCAAAGCCTTTGCAAGAGGGCATAGAGAAGATTGCTGATGCGTTGGCAATGATTCCTTTTGAATAAAACAGAGCCTATGAAAGGTATTATTAAGTATGTTGTGTTCATGCTCTTATTGTCTTTCTCTTCTTGTGGGGACAACTTCGATTACGAATACAGCAACTATCATCCTTACTTCACGTTCAACAATGGCACGCATAACGATGCTATCCTTGCAACTGCCATGAATGCTTTTTCACCGGGAGTGTTCTGTGTCATCAAGTCGTCAGAGACGAGTGGGAAGTATTGTTTTGAGTTCTCGAACAATCAAGGACTACGCTCTTCTGCACCCGTATGGTTCGATGCCATCGATATGAGATTAGAGTCTTGGAAGCATGTAGGGATGAACAATGGACTCATTGTTGGTTATGGGAATTTAGATAACCCAGCCGTTTTTTTCGCCTATGATCTTCAATGTCCTAACTGCTTCGACATGCACGATTTGCCCCTACGAAGCTATGAGTTAACAGTCAGCAACACGGGTGTTGCCACTTGTAATCACTGTCATCGCAGGTATAATCTCAATACGGGTGGTAACATTGTAAGCGGTGCATCGGGTAAAAAACTAACCCGTTATCGTGCCAACAGTACTGGTCCTTTTGGGGTATTAGGCGTTAGTTAGAATCGTCCTAATATGAGTGATAAAATAAGAAGAGCCTCTCTTTGATTCGAAGAGAGGCTCTTTTCATATCAAAGAGACGCCCTCTTGACCATGAAGAGACGCCCTCTTTGAATGGAAAAGATACAAACCTGTAGGGACAGACGCCCTCGTTGGAAACCCCACCCAGCCTCCCCCAAGGGGAGGAGTGCCTACCGGTAGTTGGTTAGAATAGGTATTTCCAACCAGAGATGAAGCCTTGAAGTAGGGACAGACGCCCTCGTCTGTCCGCTATAAAAGTAGGATGTTTCGGACAGACGAGGGCGTCTGTCCCTACTTTGTGGCACCATTTGGATAGGAGTTAACCTTTATCAGTGCTCAAAAAGATAGTTTCTAATCAAAAAAACAAGTAAATCTTTTGCCAGTTCGGAGATTTAGCCTTATCTTTGCAAACGGTTTGCCGCAATGGTGGAATTGGTAGACACGAGGGACTTAAAATCCCTTGGCCAGTAATGGCTGTGCGGGTTCGAGTCCCGCTCGCGGCACTTCTTCTTAAATCTCTATGCGCATGAAGCGAATAGTTTATATGTTTTTACTCTCCTTACTATTGGTTTCTTGTGGTACTCGCAGTGGTTACTTCAAGATGGAGGGACGCTTCCTGCATATAAATCAAGGCGAACTTTACGTGTACAGTCCAGATGGTGGTATCAAGGGAGTAGATACTATCAAGGTGGAAACTGGGCGTTTTTCTTATGAGATACCATGTAGCAGGTCTGCCACTCTTGTTATAGTCTTTCCCAATTACTCAACGCAACCTATCTTCGCAGAATCAGGTGAGGCTGTGGAGGTGAAAGCCGATGCTTCACACCTTAAAGAGATGGAGGTGGAGGGTACGGAGGCTAATGAACTGATGACAAAGTTCCGTAAGCAGATTGCGAGTGTGGCTCCTCCTCAAGAACTCAAATACGCTATTCAGTTTATTAAAGACCATCCCGAGTCGCCTGTAAGCGCATATTTATTAAACCGATATCTTATTCAAACAGAATCTCCCGACTATAAGTTGGCAGCCCAACTGCTCCCTCTTTTGATGAAGGAACAACCCGAGAACACTGCTTTGGGTCGTCTTAACCGGCAAATAAAAGACTTAGGTAATGTGATGGTGGGTAGTAAGTTGCCTCGTTTTGCAGCTAAAGACGTGAACGGAAAGGCTGTGAATGATGCAATGTACAGCAATAAGAACGTTGCAATCATCAGTGTTTGGGCAACGTGGAGTTATGAAAGTTTGGATATACAACGAGCCTTGAACGATGCTGTGAAGGCTGGTAAAATAGCCGCATTAGGCATTTGTGTGGATGCAAACCCTAAGGAGGTGCGCCAATCACTGGTACGTGATGACATCCAGTTTCCCAATGTCTGCGATGGAAAAATGCTGAGTTCACCATTGTTAAAGACGTTCGGACTGACTATGATACCTGATAATATCGTCATACGCAATGGTAAAGTAACAGAGAGAAACATTACTGCCAATACCATACGTCAGCGTTATGGCGTTGAATAAAAACTACTAACGTGCTTGTAAAAACATTCTGTGCAGCTGTCAACGGAATGGAAGTTACCACCGTGACAGTCGAAGTAAGCATTACACGAGGCGTCTTGTTTCATCTTACCGGACTTGCTGATGCCGCGGTAAAGGAGAGCCACGACCGTATTGCAGCAGCCCTTCTCAATACTGGATACAAGTTTCCTGTAGCCGACATCACGGCTAATCTTGCGCCAGCCGACCTCAAAAAGGAAGGTTCCAGCTTTGATCTTCCATTGGCAATAGCCATCCTTGCCGCCAATGACAAGATGAGTAATGACCGCTTGAAAGCCTTTATGCTGGTGGGGGAATTAAGTCTTGATGGTACGTTGCAACCTGTGAAAGGTGTGCTACCGATTGCTATTAAGGCACGAGCAGATAAGTTCCAAGGTATTATTGTGCCGAAAGCTAATGAGCACGAAGCAGCTGTTGTGGATAAATTGGAGGTCTATGGCATGGAGAACATATTGCAGGTTATTGACTTCCTGAATGGTACAACCAATCCAGAACCTTGTTATGTCGATACGAGAAAAGAGTTTTATGAACATCAATATGCCTTCGATCTCGACTTTGCTGACGTCCGCGGGCAAGAGAATGTGAAGCGTGCTTTGGAGGTAGCAGCCGCTGGTGGGCACAATCTCATTATGGTTGGACCACCTGGAAGTGGTAAGAGTATGATGGCAAAGAGGCTTCCCTCCATCCTTCCTCCGCTATCCCTTGCAGAGAGCTTAGAGACAACTCAGATACACTCCATCGCTGGGAAGTTAGGTAGAGACGCTGGATTGATTACGCAGCGACCCTTCCGAAGTCCGCACCACACCATCTCTGAGGTTGCACTCGTTGGTGGGGGAGCCAATCCAATGCCGGGTGAAATCACCTTAGCACATAATGGTGTACTCTTCTGCGATGAGCTTCCTGAGTTCAATAAGCATACCTTAGAAGTTCTTCGACAGCCTTTGGAGGATCGTCATATAACGATTTCTCGTGCCAAATACACGGTCACTTACCCTTGTAGTTTCATGTTCGTGGCGAGTATGAATCCCTGTCCTTGTGGCTACTTTGCCGATCCTACGCATCATTGTGTGTGTACTCCAGGGCAGATACAGAAGTATCTTGCGAAGATATCAGGGCCTCTCATGGATCGAATTGACATCCAATGCGAGATAGCTCCGCTCCCTTTCAAAGACATCTCACAAGCAGCTGCGGGCGAATCGAGTGCTGTTATTCGTGAAAGAGTTATCCGAGCGCGAGCCATACAGACGGAGCGTTTCCGCGAATACCGCAATGTTCACTGTAATGCACAGATGTCCGAGCGGCTCATCCACACGTTTGCTGAACCAGACGCAGCCTCTATGGAGTTGCTTCGGAATGCTATGGAGCGGTTGAAACTGTCGGCACGTGCTTACAACCGAATACTAAAGGTGGCTCGTTCAATAGCCGACTTAGAAGGTTCGGAGGCTGTCCTTTCACAGCACATAGCCGAGGCGATAGGTTATAGAAACTTGGATAGAAGCGATTGGGCAGAGCGTTGAAAAGAGGTAAAGGAATATGAAGAAACTACTCATTTCTTAAACAATAATCTGTCAGGATATTCCCTCCTTTGAAAGTTTTGGAGAACTTTACCCTGTAAGTAAAGAATTGTTAAGCAAAGGGGTGTAACTGTTAACATCGACGAAATGTACTTTCGTGGGGCACGGGTGTCGGACCCGTGCCCCACGAGTCGTACACCCGTGGGGCACAAGTCCTATTCACCTTCTAATGAATATCTACTAACGTTTCGAACAAAACTTTGTTCCCTTCCTCTCAATGGTATTCAATCCCCTTATTCAAAGGTGTTAAACACTTACGATGAAAGGTGTTAAACACTGTTGCCTAAAGGTGTTTAACACTGTTGATCAAAGGTGTTTAACACTCTTGACCAAAGGTGTTAAACACTCTTGGTAGAGGACCTTTTAGGTGCCTAAAAGTCGACATCAAAGGGACGCATAAAATTGTTCGCGAAGAATCTGGAAATAGTTCGCGAACAAAATCGAAATTGTTCGCGAACAATTTGAAAAGAGTTCGCGAACAATTCGGGAAGAGTTCGCGAACAATTCGGGAAAAGTTCGCGAACTCTTTTCTGCGTTTCTTAGTACTGGCTTTTCCTGCCCTTCTGATAGGAAAAGTAAACAGGTGTGCAGACAGGAGATAACTCCGTGTTCTACACACCTGTTGTTAGTAGATATCTGGGGAAGTTTATTCAGTCTTCCACAGTTTGTATCCGTTGCGCCTTTCGCTGGTGTTACTTACCGTCAGCGTGCCATTGTCAAAGTGCAGATTATAGCAAATTTTAGAATTGTAGGGGTAAGGTGTACTCGTCCAGTAGTCTCCACAGGTTCTGAAATACATGAGTTCATCTCCCGAATAACGCCCCATGGCCGGTAGGAAGAAATAGTCGTTGAGCTTACTTGGAGTTCCCTGTGTTATAGTTTGGGATGGCGGAGTCTCATAAACTTTTTTATTGGCACGGTTCTGTCCATCAGGAGAAGCGGTCTTGAGATCAGCAGCGGTCTTACCTTCCTTTTGGGCAATCACACTCGCTTTCTTGAGCCATATACCGCCAGTGTACAGATGTCCCCAAACTGACCAAAGCGTTGTGTTGTCCCAGTGTGGGTCACCTTTCTTGCAGTACCACATAAGTTCATTGATGTTAGGGCAGTCCTTCGCCGTTTTGCTGGCTGCTGTTGGGAATGTGGCTGCGTTGTACCATCGGTCAGCGTCAGAACTGGTTGGGATGTTGGTGCCTGGCACATTTTCTTTCTTCGGCTGTTCGCCCTTGTGTCCGTACCAGTACTCTTGTTTGGCGTCCCACATATAGTAATCGTCCTCATAGCTTCTGATGGACAGCGCGGCAGGCATGTCATAGTAGCCGTTCGGATCATACGTGAACTCGCCGAAAGTCTTTGTGATGGCACCTGATACATTCGTATCTTTGTCCTTGACGTAATATTTCACGGTGAGCTTGTACTTACCGGGCATGATAACCATGAACATTCGCCCCGCTTCACATTTTTTTCCCAAAGCATCGTTTTGCATGATGAAGCCGTCATTGCTGCCTGAGACTTTGGGTGTCAGTGTGATCGTATTCGTGCTGCCCGAGCCAGTGAGCTCTCCATTCGTGTTTAGTGTGTAGGCTCCCGCAATGTTCTTGTCGGCTGTCACCTCAATCTTTGTCACATAGACATTGGTCAACGCGTGATCGTAAGTAGGATTGAAGCAAAGATAGGCGGCTGCATGCTTTAGCTTGAACTTGTACTGTCCGCTAGGCTGCCTTACGGCTTCATCCGAGCCACAATCGCCCGATACTCCGAAGTGGAGGGTGTTGTCAGGGCCGTTCTGCTCCTGTTCGGAAGCAATGGTTACATTGTTTCCAGTGCCGTTTGCCCCAGGATAATAAACTCTGTACTTATTTTGGGTATATGTGCCAGGCATCTTGAATTTAAATGCAAGCACATTCGTACCCGACACCGTATTACTGCTTTGCTGAAACGTACCTGCATCATCTTTTACAAAGATTTTGTCGCCAGCCTCCCAGTAGAAGTCTCCTTTGCCATAATTGAACGATGTGCGTGTTGTGCTTTCCTCTCCTGTGACGAAACTTGTCTGTGCTGTTTCCGTAGTTTCTTCACCAGTATTTGTGCTGTTCGCTGTCTGTATATCGTCATTTGAACAGCCTGCAACTGTTAGCAGCAGAGCTGCCATAGTCCATTGATAATATGATTTGATATTCATTTTGGTGTTTTATGTTTCTTGTTGTCTCTAGCTTTGCCTTTTTAGTCTTCCCATGTCGTTGGTACATTCTCTTCGCCACTTCTGGAGAAGAAGGAACGCTTGGCACCACTGCTTGATTCTTCCGCAGGACCTGTTTTGTGGTCGCCTTTTTGGTGGTCTCCAGGGTAGGAGGCTTCCAGTATCGAACTGTCGATACAAGCATACATCACTTCAATTTTGGGTCTCTGATAAATTTTCTTTGTTTGTTCTTTACTCATTGTTATCTTGGTTTAAATGGTTATAGTGGATAGTTTTAGTATGAATTACCTGTGGTGAAAGGGAGGACTCTCCCTGATCAACATAGAGGCATCATTTGTTCTTATCATGTCATAACGACATTCCTCTTTTAAAGAAACTACTTCAAATAGTTATAATTCGGCTGCAAAAGTACGTATATTCTTCTTGTTTTACCCCCCCCGATTGTTAAATTATCAAAATAATATAAAAGAAGTCGTGAGTAAGAGAAAGGGTAAATACCATGATTGTTTTATCTTTTCTTTGTCGAATGCGTATTGCGCTGCCGCAGGATGCATATTTCCACACTGTTAGATGCGGTGAGCGTTGTTGCCAGATGCGGTGAGTGCGGCGACAAGATACGCATCTGTCAACGGTTAGATACGTATCTGTCGGCAGCGTAATGCGTATCTGTCAGCGACTAAATATGGTAATTACTATGTGTTGCAATGTAAGAAGGTACTTTAACAAAGGGTTTTTTGTATTGCCAATAGTGGCAAAGTATTTAGGTTAGATGTATTCCAATTACACCTTATTATATATGTGCTAACCCATATTATATATATGTGCTAACCCACTTCTATTGTTCCATCCTTATTCACTTTCAATCGCGGCTTGAGCTGTGGTGCAGCTGGTTGAGGCTTCTGTTGTCTTACAGGAGCAGGTTTATGTTGTGGAACAGGCTTAGCTTTAACAGGCTTTGGTGCCGTTGTCTGTTGTCTAACGGGAGCTTTCTTCGTAGGTTGATGAGTAGCTGCATTCTTCTTGTTGGGTACTATTCTGCTCTTCATCTCACCACCAACATAAGTACCATTAGGTCCTTTCGTCCGATACGCATAGAATGTACTTTTAGGGAGATATACAGTATCTTCGACACATAGACCATCATCGTAACGTGCGTGTTCGATAATCTTTTGCCCAGTATCATCGTACACGTAGGTCATTCCCTGTAGTAGTCCATTCTCGTAGTTCTCAATGTATTCAAGATAAGGAGTTGCACAGGGACGATTCATCTTTTGGTACTTGATGAGCTTACCCTGCTTCTTCCCTTTGCTGTAACTCACGATACTTTCGATGTTACCAAATGCATCGTAATACTTCACCTGCCCATCCCTTAGACCGTCCTTATAGTCTTCTTCCATGGAGAGGCTCCCGTTCTCCTTATATGAAACACAGTGTCCTTCTAATAACCCCGTCTTCTTATCCCTATAAGTAATCGACTTTATCTGTCCGTTGTCATAGGTTTCTACGATCTTCTTCACCTGTGCGTTACACGCTAAAGGTAGTGCGATAAGGAGGAGCAGAAGAACTTGAATCTTTCTCATACTATACTCGTGCTTAATACTCATTGCTTTAGTATCTTGTGTTCAGTCGCAAACTTATACTCATACTTCAGGTAGCCTTCCTTCAAAGTAAGGCTTGCGATGTAGTGTTCATCATCAGTATTACTGTTCTTTTTGGTCGCTCTGAACCATATCTTCTGATTGTCTCTTATAACGCCACCTATCTTCATTGGAAGCTCAAGAGAGTGTGTCCAAAGAATCACCCCATTAGTGTTTCGAAGTTGAAGAACCGTTGGCGCATCCTCCGAGATACTAGCATTATACTCTATAAGGATATACTTCGAGTCTTGGTAATCAATCTTTGAATTGAATCCAGCAAACCAATCTGTTATTGCGTTATGACTAATCATTCGACCGTCACCACGCGGAGTATCTGTCACACCATATAGGAAGTAACCAGCGTCTTGAGGGTCTCCTAAGTGATACATGAAGCGTATTCTCCATAATCGGTTTAGGCTTTTTTGGCTAGAGGATTCGCTCGCTTCCTTTCGATCTAATATATAGAACACACTATCATGAACCTCTCCATTGAGTTCAGAAGCAGGTAGTTGCTGGGCGTATTCATAGGCTTCCTTCGTATAAAGACGGTCTGTGGCGGGAAAGTAATAATAGGTCTCTGCCATATTGTTGGTGACCTTGAACCCCTCACCTACGCCCGCCGTACTTGCGTGGTCTTCGTAGGTATCAGAGATAAACTCTACTGATGAGATACCACTTGACATCGCTTTCTTCTTGGCGAAGATAGTCTTTGAGACATTCTTTAGCGTGAGTGTTTGTGCGTCAATCTCGAGTATAAACTGGCTAGGAATCGTGATATACCACTTCTTGGCTTGGTTCAGATGTTGTATATCAAGCATGTGGAAAGCTGTCATACCAATCTTCCTCGCATCGTCATCACTGATGAGAAGTTTGTCAGCTAACACCTTTCCGCTATCCGGATCGATAAATCCATAATAGTAACCATTCGATGAGGTTCTATTGTTGTAGAATGTGTTATGGAAACGGCGATCGGTTAGATAGAAGAAGCAAACACGTCCGTCATGCTTCACAGGGACGATGGCTTTATAAGTGTCATCTACTTCGAGGGAGTCGTCTGAACTAAGGTCTGGACTGGAAGAGTGGAATCCGAAGAGCATAATACAGAACAGAAAGAATAAGACACCACCGATGATGACGAATGCTTGTATCGCATTGCTCATAGAGACGTTAGCGTCTCCTTTAATGCGCGTGAAGCCCCCATCGTCAAAATGATGCTTAACATGAATGGTTATATCATCGTCATCTAAGAAGTATTCCGTTCCACAGTTTTTACAGCGATAGAGCTTTTCATCCAGTTGAATATGCTTCTCACTACCGCAGTTCGGACACTTTATAGGTCTTATCTTTGTTGACATTTTTTTACAGAATCAGTGCTTATGATTGTTTCTTATAGTGGATGGCTAAATAACTCAAGATGCCTTCTACAGCCGTAAAGATAGCGAAGAGGATAATCCACCAGTTGTCTTTTACGCTGCTCGGAGCCATTAGTCCACTGCCAAACTCTATGATGCTGGCAAAGAGGAAGAGCATTCCTAAACTCAAACGATGTGTTCGTTCTGCACCAAGAGCAAACAACATGACCACCAACAGGGTGTTAACAATGATGGCAGCACTCGTGTAGAGCATGTTTGCTAAGGGGTAAACAGAGAGAACCAGACCTGCAATGATGTTGACAAAGAGGACGGCTATGGCGGGGATTAGGACTTTATTCATAATTTAGAAAGTATTTCGTTCTTCTTTTGTTCGTATTCTTCTGCTGTGATGAGCTGCTCGTCAAGTAACTTTTTGAGCTTCCGCAAGCGTTGAGAAGGGTCACTGCTTGCACCTCCCGATTTGAATATGTCTTGTGCTAACTGCAGTCCGGCACCCATTTGCAAACCAGCTCCTGCCAGTCCACCTTGGTTCTTTGCAGCATCACGCAAGGCTCCTAACTTCTGCAACTCGGTGTAGTCTAGGTCTACTTCGGCTGCTGCTTGCTTTTCTGTAGCCATATTTGCAATGCGCCCAATACGTTCCATCGTATCGTCATCGAATGTGACTGATGCAATACGGAAGTCGGTTAACTCTAAACCAAGGCGTGATAACTCCTCTGACGTCTTCTCTCGTAGTTCATTAGAAAGCTCTTCTAAGTGCGTATCCACCTCTTTGTAAGGGTATGCTTTGACTGCCAGAAAGTTGGTGAGTGGCGTTATGATGCGTGAAGAAACAAGTTCCTGCACATCCTCTACATAGTAATTTGCGACGGTACCAAGCACCGTAACAAACATTTGTGATGCGTCTTGAATCCTTACGGAGAAGTTTCCGCAGGCTCCAAGTGCCACAGGTATGTTGTAATAGGGTTCTATATACTTCACTGGCGAGGCTGTTCCCCAAAGGATATTCACCATCTCTGCCGTGCGGAAGAAGTAGAACCTCATCTTGTGTTCGCTCTCTGCTTGCTGCGCAATGTTAAGCAGTGTGGTGATAAAAGGATGATTATCGGTCTCCATCTCATAGATCCCAGGCTCGGTAAGCGTACCTTTCACTTGCCCATCATAGACGATAATGCAGCCCTGACCGGGTGCTATAATGAGCTTACTAGCATCCTTTATTTCGTCAGTCGTTGTCTCCAACTGATGGAAAAGTAGCCTGCTGTCTTGGTCTTTCCACTCTATGACAGTTCTTAATTGCCGTTTAAATAAGTTCTTTATACTCATAGCCTCTATTGTTACTTATCAATAAATTACATTCTTTCTTATCGTATAATACGTTGTAGTAAAACCTCTTAACGTTCTGCAAATATAATGATTTGTATTGAAAACAGCAAGAGATTCCTAAAGAATGAAGGGTTTATTTTAGTTGACGGGTTGACGAGTTGACAAGTAAACAAGTTGTTAGTTCAAGTTGACAAGTACACGAGTTAACGGGTTAACAAGTTATTAGTTCGAGTTGACAAGTACACGAGTTAACGGGTTGTAAGTTATTAGTTCTGTTAGATGTAGCCCCACAAAGTAGGGACAGACGCCCTCGTTGGAAACCCCACCCAGCCTCCCCCAAGGGGAGGAGTGCCTGCTGGTAGTTGGTTAGAATAGGTATTTCCAACCAGAGATAATGCCTTGAAGTAGGGACAGACGCCCTCGTTGGAAACCCCACCCAGCCTCCCCCAAGGGGAGGAGTGCCTACTGGTAGTTGGTTAGAATAGGTATTTCCAATCAGAGATAATGCCTTGAAGTAGGGACAGACGCCCTCGTCTGTCCGCTATATAAGTAGGGTGTTTCGGACAGACGAGGGCGTCTGTCCCTACAGATTTGTATCTTTTCCATTCAAAGAGGGCGTTCCTTTGTATCAAAGAGAGGCTTTCTTCATTGCAAGGAAACGCCCTCTTCAAAGCGAAGAGAGCGTTTCCTTGTTTTGTCTTTAGCATTTCCGACTAATGAGGCATTGCCTTGTTACACATCAACCAACCATCCCATGGTTAGCTTCCGTTAGGCGCTCCTCCCCTTTGGGGAGGCTGGGAGGGGTAGTGGAGGAGGTTGTTAGGAGGCAAAAAAAGGGAAAGAGCCATCATAACTCTTCCCCTTTTCGAGTCGGGATGACCGGATTCGAACTGGCGACCCCTACGTCCCGAACGTAGTGCGCTACCAACTGCGCTACATCCCGATAGCCTTTGCAAGCAGTTGCAAAGGTAGTTATTTTTTCGGAACTAGTGCAATGTTTTATTCTCTTTTTATACTGACTTAGAGCAAGTCTGGCAGTTCGAAGAGTCTTATTCCATTGCTTCCTTTGATAAGGATATAGTGGTTCTCTGGTTGATGATGGGCTATTTCCGCTTTCACCTCATCGACATTCTTAAACTTACGGAAGTCTGTATTGGTCTTCAGAAATTCCTCTCCTACGAGCCAAACATTCGTTAACCCTGCTGCTTTGAGCAGTTCTACAACCTTTTGGTGTTCCTCTGCTGAAGCTGCACCAAGCTCTCTCATGTCTCCGAGAATAGCCATCTTGTGTTCAACCTCCATAAGTCGGAAGTTCTCAATAGCAGCTGCCATGCTGGACGGGTTAGCGTTATAAGCATCCACAATGAGCTTGTTGTGGGCAGTTTCTGTGAGCTGTGAACGGTTGTTATGAGGGATGTAACTCTCTAAGGCGTGGTTTATCTGCTGTGGAGTTACACCAAAGTGTAGACCGATGGTGATAGCAGCCAACATGTTATCAAGGTTGTACGAGCCGATGAGGTGAGTCTGTACTTCGTATATTGTATTGGCTGGTTGCTGCTTATTGAGGCTTGACGACTGCCATTCGAATTTGAGGAAAGGAGCACAACTGATTACCTTTCCTTGTACGTCGGCAGTATCATCTTGCCCGTAAGTGATAATGCGGTCGAATTCACGTTGCGCCGCCATCTCTGTGAGGTCGGCATTACTTTCGTTCAAGAAGAGTAAGGCGTCATGCGCTTTTAGATAGTCGTATAGCTCGCCTTTGGTACGTTTTACGCCCTCAAAGCTGCCGAATCCCTGTAGATGAGCACGACCGACATTTGTAATCAAACCGCACGTTGGCTCTACATAAGTTACTAATTTCTTGATGTCACCGGGGTGAGATGCACCCATCTCAATGACAGCTATCTCATCATCAGAGCCTATTCCGAGCAATGTGCGAGGCACACCAACATCGTTGTTATAGTTCGCTTCCGTGTGATGAACCTTATATTTCTCAGCTAAGACAGTAGAGATAAGCTCCTTACTGGTGGTCTTTCCGTTCGTTCCTGTAATGCCAATGACGGGGATAGAGAACTGACGTCGGTGCTCGCGAGCGAGTTCTTTGTAAGTAACGAGGGCATCCTCCACTAAGATAATACGCTTATCAGTGGGGTCGGCATACTCTTTTTCGTCAACAATAGCATAGCTGCAACCTTTGTCCAAAGCAGCTTTTGCAAACTTATTACCGTCGAATAATGCTCCTTTCAATGCTATGAAGATACTTCCTTCAGGGCAGTATCGACTGTCAGTAGTCACTGTTGGGTGACTTAGATAAATCTTATAAATCTCCTGTATGTCCATGAATTCAACTTTATTCTATGGTGCAAAGATAGTCTAAAAGGCAGACAATGCAAAGCAAAGAGAACCTTTTTAACAGATAGACAATTATTGTTCTCCATCAGTGTTAGGCTTTGGCAAGAGTGCTGCTCACCGATGTCCTATATATATAAGGTGTAACAGCTGTGATGCAGCTAAGCTTTTGAAGTATCGTTATAAATCGAATATTTATAATGTTTTGTAACGCTTTTTGAGTTTAAAGTACAATTTAGTTACGATTTTTTGGTTTGTTAAGTAATTCTTTATACCTTTGCACTTATTTAATAAGAAATAGTCACATTTTATATATTAAGCTTATGGTTAAAAGATTGTCAATGGTTTTATTTGGTCTGTTCCTATGCTTAGGTGTAGCAATGGCACAGAGTGAGATCTCTGGAACTGTTGTGTCTTCAGAAGATGGAGAGCCTATTGTAGGTGCGTCCGTACTTGTTGTTGGGACACAGATGGGTACTGTCACTGATATTGATGGTAACTTCCATCTATCAGTTCCAGAGGGTAAGAAGCAGTTAAGAGTACAATATGTTGGACTCAAAACTGTGGTTGTTCCTGTAAAAAATGGTATGAAGGTTGTGTTGAAACCAGACGCTGGCTCGCTTGAAGAAGTTATCGTTACTGGTTATGGAAACTTTAAGAAATCAAGCTTTACAGGTGCTGCTGCAAACGTAGACCCAGGTAAGTTGGCAGACGTACCAGTAGCCTCTGTGCAGGATAAACTGTCTGGTTCTGTACCTGGAGTAACGGTTACTAGTTCATCAGGTGCGCCTGGTGCTGTAAGCAATATACGTATCCGTGGTATGGGATCTATCAATGCTGGCAATGATCCATTGTATGTTATTGATGGTACACCAATGGTATCTGGTGATATTAACGCATTCGGTCAGGGTCAGTTCAATGATACTGGTACGGACATCTTAGCCACTTTGAACAGCAATGACATTGAGTCAATAACGGTCATCAAGGATGCTGCTGCAGCTTCTTTGTATGGTTCTCGTGCTGCCAATGGTGTGGTAGTTATCACAACCAAGAGCGGTAAGAAAGGTAAGACGCATGTAGACTTCCGTAGTGACTGGGGCTTCTCTAACATGGCTATCAATTATCGTCCAATGCTGGATGGTGACGCTCGTCGTGCTGTTCTCTCACGTGGTTTGGAGAACTATGCCATATATAAAGAGGGCAAATCAAAGGCTGATGCAGCTGCATTCGCTAAGGATCAGATTGATGACTACGCTGCTAAACCAGTCGTAGGATACGATGCTAATAACAAACCAATCTATGGTTGGACCAATTGGAAGGATCTTCTCTTTAAGACGGGACACCATCAGAACTATCAAATAAGCCTTAGTGGTGGTAGTGATAACACACAGTTCTATACCTCTCTGTCATATATGAAGCAGACAGGTATCACCGCTAACCAAGGTTTGGAACGCTTTACTGGTAATGCAAACCTTACTCATAAGTTCGGAAGATTTACTTTGTTATACTCTGGCTTGTTCTCTAAAATAAACCAGCAGTTGGCTAATGAGAGTACTTCTTATACCAGTTCAATTGCGCATTATGCGTTCTATGATAGCCCTTCAGCTGTTGCCTATCTTCCTGACGGCTCATTGGCACCAGGTACGAAAACAGGCTCTTATGTACAACTTAACCCTTTGTATGAGTACAAACATTCAAGTGATAAGAACGACGTAAGACGTGCTTTCAACTCTCTGAAGCTCGATTGGAACATCTGGGATGCGCTCCACTTGAGTGAAAAGTTCACTTACGACTATACGTCATCAGTAGAGAATGTCCTCTGGGATCGCTACTCTAACGATGGAGCTCCTGGTGGTTCTCTACAGCGCGTAGTGAGTGCTATCACTCAATTGAATGGTCAGACGCAGCTCAGTTATGCGAAGTCTTTTGGCTTGCACAACGTTGATGCGCTCTTAGGATACGAAACAGAGAAGTTCACTTACAAGTACAATTACATCCAAGGAACCAATTATCCGGGAGATCTCTACGAGCTTTCTAATGCAGGAACAACGAGTGGCTCTAGTAATGCACAGGGTTACACGATGGCAAGTTGGTTAGGTCGTTTGAACTACAACTACGATAACAGATACTATGCAGGTGTCAGTTTCCGTCGCGATGGCAGTAGTCGTTTGGCAAAAGCAAACCGTTGGGGAACCTTCTGGTCAGTGTCTGGTGCATGGCGATTCGGTGCTGAGAAGTTCATGGAAACGGCTAAGAGCGTCCTAAGTGATGGTAAGTTACGTATCAGCTATGGTGTGAATGGAACCTTGCCAAACAGCTATTATGATTATATGAACCTCTTCCAGTTCGGTCAGTATTATGATGGTAAGTCTGGAATGGGTATCGTTGGCATTGGAAACCCAGACTTGAAATGGGAGAAGAACCGTGCTTTTAACGTTGGTTTAGACCTCACTTTCTTCGATAGAATCTCGTTGACTTTCGATTACTACACGCGTAACACCAGTGATCTTATCTATGACTTACCAGTGTCAGCTGTGCCTGGCTATTATTCTGGAGATACATATAGTACGACCACACCAAAGAACATTGGCTCCTTACGCAACACTGGTTACGAGTTTACGATACAAAGTAATAACGTTAACACAAAGGACTTCACATGGACAACCATGCTGAACTTCGGTCATAACCATAATAAGATTACCAAGCTCAATGGTTCTCAGGACGAGATTATCAGTGGTAGATTGATTCACAAGGTGGGTCATACTTACTACAGCTATTACGCTCTTGAGTATGCTGGGGTAGACCCAACTACAGGTAAGGAATCCTATTACATCAATGATGGAACAGCCAATGCACGTAAGACAACAACCGACCCTGCTGCTGCAAAGAAGGTTATCGTAGGTGACCATGAAGCTACTTTGGAAGGTGGTTTGACGAACAATATCAAATGGAAATTCATCGACTTCGGTTTGAACTTTACCTTCTCATTCGGCGGAAAGGCTTACGATGCAGCAAGATGGCAGCACAGTAACGGTGGTAACTTCCTATATGGTGGTGCTGTCCCAGCCTATTATGACATCAACAAGATGTGGACAGGTCCTGGCGACACAAAGGCTACTCTCCCTGCTTTCCAATATGGAAAAGAAGCTACGATAGAGTCTTCTCGCTGGTTGATGCCTACAGACTACTTGCGCTTAAAGAGTCTAACACTTGGTCTCACTGCACCTAACAGCTGGGTATCAAGGATTGGTTTGGCAAAGGCAAGACTTTATTTCTCTGCTTCAAACCTCTTTACTTTGAAGTCAAAAGATCTCTATGTTGATCCCGAGATGCCAGTAAGTGGTCTATGTGTATTCGAGACTCCAGCCTTGAGAACATTCACATTTGGAGTCGAGTTAGGCTTCTAATTTATTAATTGTAGAATTTTTGTTTATGAGAAAATATAATAAGAACATATATGGCTTGGTGCTCGCAGGCACCGTCCTGTTGGGTATGTCATCTTGTGGTGATGACTTCTTCGAGCAGAAACCAGCTGATTCTGTTCCTGCAGATAAGGCTATACAGAATAGTAGTGACCTTGGATCGGCTTATACGGGAATGTATGCTGCCTTGAAAGGAAGTAGTAAGTTGTTTGATTACTATGGGCAACAAATGTTCCTATATGGCGATCTGCACGGTGAAGACTTACAGTATAATACGTTCTACGGAAGTAATCGTGCGAACTTCTATTATTTGATGAGTTACACCACAGCATCCGACTTTAATCGTGACAATGCGATATGGCGTACACCTTATATCGTCATAGGTCGCGCTTGTCGAATCATTGAGGCTGCTGACGGAGGAAAGCTGACTGATAAGACGGATGCGGCAGCTGAGATTGCTAAGGATCGTGCAGAAGCATTGGTACTACGCGCTATGGCAACCTTCGATCTGACCCGTGTTTACGGCAAGACCTATACAGAGGATAATGGTGCTTCACTGGGAGTTCCAGTGGTAACAAGCTCTTTGGAATCGAATGTTAAGCCTGCTCGTAGCACCGTGGCAGAGTGTTATACACAAGTCATCAAGGACTTGAATGAAGCAATTAGCTCTGGCGCATTGTCAACAGAGGTTACTCCTGGATACGTTAGTCTCTATGCGGCGAAGGCTCTCTTAGCACGTGTTTATCTGACAAAGGGCGATTGGGCTAATGCACTTAGCACTGCGGAAGATGTCATCAATAACTCTGGTAGGAGTTTATGGACTACTAATGAGTATGTCAAGGCATGGAAGAAAGACGATGCAGCACACGCCAAAGAGATGCTTTTCGAGTTATCTATCACCAATACGAGCGACTGGAATGACCGTGAAGGTATAGCTTATATGTATGCTGAGAATCGCTCTGATATCCCCGGTTATGGTGATGTTGTCGCAAGCAAGCAGTTTGTTGATCTCCTTGCCCAAGACCCTAAGGACGTTCGTGCAGATGTGTTCCTTGCGCCAAGCAAAGATGCTGCAAATAAGTTCAATGGTGCAAAGGTTTATTTGAATAAGATGCCTGCTTACAATGGTGATGTTCGTTATGCAAATGTCCCATTGTTGCGTCTTTCTGAAGTTTATTTGATAGCTTCCGAAGCGGCATTCAAGGCTGGAAACACTGCAAAAGCTGCCCAGTACTTAAATGAGTTACTGAAGAATAGAACCACAGATGCGTCTCGTCTTGTTACAGCAGCTACTATCACGGCAGCCCGCATATCACTCGAACGTCGCAAGGAATTGGTTGGCGAGGGACAACGTTTCTTTGATGCTATCCGCAACAATGAGACGATCACACGTTATACTAACGAATCCGATCGTGGTTGGAACTCTGTTCTTCCAGCGGAAGTACGCAGTTACAACCGTGATTACTACAAGTCTCTTGCAGCTATACCAAGCTATGAGACGGATGCAAACAAGAATATTAAGCAGAACGATGGTTATGGTCAATAACCAGTTTTGATGCCACTTAACCACTTATTATAAAACGCGGAGGATGTGTCCAACTGGGCACATCCTTTTTTTTTCCCAGATTCTTCTATCATTTGTTAAGAATATCTTTTACAAATTTAATTATCGATATAGAGCCAAATAGGAAGCGATATTCTTCAAAATAAAAACGTATATACCTTTTTTAGAAAACGTACCTCCGTTTTTGGTGAAACGTATATACGTTTTTGGTGAAATGTATATCCGTTTTTAGTGAAACGTATATACGTTTTGGGTGAAAAGTACGTACTTTTTAGGTAAAAATAGGCTATTTTTTCCATTGATGGTCGGTTACTTTCGATTGAAAAGAATGCAAGATTTGCGTAAAACATTGGTTATTAATGAGTTACACGATTGTTCGTAAACTTCTTCAAAACGCGCGTATTTGGCCCAAAGGAGGGTGCTCTTCGATAAAAACGCAGTTATAAGCATAGATTTTAGCAGTATTTCTTTACAAATATAGTAGGTCATTTCCGCTGGTTTCGTCCTATCTATACCATTGGTTCGAATGCTCTTTTCGCCCTTTCTGAACGTTCGATTGAAGTCTAATCGTTGGTGAAAAGCATTGGAACTATCGCCTGTTTGCCTACTGAAACTTATGCTTTTCGCTAAAAAGGTTGGGCTTTTCTGATATAAATGTGCAATATTTACATTACCTTTGTGCCTATGGAGAAGATGAAAACATTGGGTGATGGAACGCCCATAAGCTATACTATCAACGTTCGTGGGCAACTCATCGACTTGGGCGAACCGCTGGTGATGGGAATCATGAACGTTACGCCCGACTCATTCTATGCTAATAGTCGAGTGCAAACGGCTGAGGCTATCCGCCAGCGAGCCCATCAGATTGTTGCTCAAGGGGCTAAGATTATTGATATCGGAGCCTGTTCAACACGTCCCGGAGGCGTTGTTGTCAGTGCAGAAGAGGAGATGCAGCGATTGGCTTTCGCTCTCCCGATTGTCAAAGAAGCCGAGCCTGATGCCATACTATCCATTGATACTTTCCATGCTGATATTGCCCGAAGGACGATTGAGGAGTTCGGTGCAGATATAATCAACGATGTTGAGGAAGGTAAAGACCCTGAAATGTTCCGTACTGTAGCCGAACTTGGGGCACCTTATATCCTTATGTCTACTGCTGCTAACCTTCATGACATGCTTATCGACTTCTCTCGTGAGGTGCAAGAATTGCGCGATTTGGGGCAAAAAGACATTATTCTCGACCCTGGTTTCGGCTTCGGTAAGGATCCTGTAGCGGGCAATTACGAGCTATTAAGCGTCATGGAACGGTTGCAAGTAATGGAACTTCCCATCCTTGTAGGTATTAGTAGGAAGCGAATGATTCATCAACTTTTGGGGATTACCGCGGCTGAAAGTCTGAACGGAACAACCATTTTGAACACAATCGCCCTGCTGAAAGGTGCAAACATACTGCGAGTGCACGATGTTCGTGAGGCGGTTGAGGCTGTGAAGATCGTTGGTGCAATGCGACAAAATACTGTAAAGTGAAATAATAAAGACCCTCTTTTATGTTTTTTCCATTTGGTATAAAGGATGTAATCGACATCGTACTCGTAGCATTGATGCTCTATTATATCTATCGAGTGATGAAGGAATCGCGTTCTCTGAACGTCTTCATCGGAATCATGTTGTTTGTGATTTTATGGCTTATAGTAAGTCAAGTCTTAGAGATGCGGCTCTTGGGTAGTATCTTGGATAAGCTGGTTTCTGTGGGAGTTATTGGTCTTATCGTTCTTTTCCAAGAAGATATTCGCCACTTCCTGTATAGCCTTGGTGCACATCGGAAGGTGAAAAACATTATTAAACTATTTACGAAAACAAACAAAGAGGAGGTCGATAAGGAAGCAATTATGCCTATTGTCATGGCTTGTATGAGTATGAGCCGTGGCAAGGTGGGGGCTTTGATTGTTATTGAACGCGGTGTGATGCTGCAGGATATAGTGGAGACTGGCGACTTGATAGACGCTCGTATCAATCAACGACTCATCGAAAATATCTTCTTTAAGAACTCGCCTCTGCACGATGGGGCGATGATTATCTCCAAACGACGCATTAAGGCGGCAGGATGTATATTGCCTGTAAGCCACAAGCAAGACATTCCTAAGGAGTTAGGTCTGCGTCACCGTGCTGCCATGGGTATCTCGCAAGATTCGGATGCGTTGGCTATCATCGTTTCAGAAGAGACTGGTCGCATTAGTGTTGCCATACATGGTGAGTTTCAACTGCGCCTCTCTGCCGAGCAACTGGAGAGTATCTTGACAAAGGAGATGGTGCTGTCTTGAATTCAAAATTATGATTAGGTAGAGTTGACGAGTACACGAGTTAACGGGTTAACAAGTTATTAGTTCTGTTGGATGTAGTGCCACAAAGTAGGGACAGACGCCCTCGTCTGTCCGCCCAACATTCTACTTTACATTACAAGCAAACTCCCTTATGCGGACAGACGAGGGCGTCTGTCCCTACTATATTACTCTGTCTTTCTTACTTTGTTACTTTGTCTTCCCTTCTTATTATGCTGTCCCTCGTTGGCAAGAACCGCTGGAACGAAAACAAGGAAACGCCCTTCTCAGTGCGAGAAGGGCGTTTCCTTGTATCAAAGAAGGCGTCTCCTTGTAATGAGGAAACGCCTTCTTATATTGAATGTCACCCCACAACGTAGGGACAGACGCCCTCGTCTGTCCGCCCAACACCCCTGTTATTCATTGATATATAGTTCATTTAGCGGACAGAAGAGGGCGTCTGTCCCTACTATGTTACTCTGTCTTTCTTACTTTGTTACTCTGTCTTTTCTTCTTATTATGCTGTCCCTCGTTGGCAAGAACCGCTGGAATGAAAACAAGGGAACGCCCTTCTCAATACGAGAAGGGCGTTCCTTTGTATCAAAGAGGGCGTCTCCTTGTAATGAGGAAACGCCTTCTTATATTGAATGTCACCCCACAGCGTAGGGACAGACGCCCTCGTCTGTCCGCCCAACACCCCTGTTATTCATTGATATGTAGCTCATTAAGCGGACAGACGAGGGCGTCTGTCCCTACTATGTTACTCTGTCTTTCTTACTTTGTTACTCTGTCTTCCCTTCTTATTATGCTGTCCCTTGTAGACAAGAACCGCTAGATTATATTCGAGCTAACCTAATTCAGCATTAGATTCATCTCTAATTTATCATCTTTGAAGATATAGTCTACCAGCTCATTGATTGTCAATGAACGTGTGTTCGGCAGTGGTTGATTCGTATGACAAACGTGCCCTTCCTTTATTTGGAAGTACATGTTATTCTTCGGAATATCCGAGTCATTATACACACGGAGGTTCTCTATGCGATTAGGATGCCGTTGAGCATAAAGCTGCAACGCCTTTTCAGCATTGATAACACGTATCATTCCTTGTATATTCTCCGTCTGTCTTTTAGCATTTGGGTCGATAGAAAGCTCAATACGATAGTCCTCCTTGATAATATCGAAACCCTCCGCATCATGCAATAGAACGCAATCTTTGGAACGTTGCCACTTGTCGAACGAATCAAAGTCCATGTTGTCAACATCTGTAGGCGGTGCCGTTACCATGATACGCCGTGCATATCCGCATCGTTCATACCAGTCGTATAGCCACTCTTCGGCAGGTATCAACGTTGCAAACACAATGTCCTTATGATAGAGGCGGAAGTGAGCTTGCGACATCAAATTGCCTCCCATGTTCTTCTTTCGGTACTCTTCACGCACACTAACACCAGAGATATAAGCCGTGCGCACCTCCTTGTCGTAGTATTTCATTGTATAGGGTAAGGCTTGAAGGGCTGCAACTGTATGCTTATCAGCCTGACAAGTGATGTTATATTCGGGCTTGAATACACGTGAGAAATATAGCTCTATGAATGGTTCCACATCATGGAAAGTGTCTCGCCATAGGTTGATTGTCTCCTCCTTAATGCGTTGCTGATCCTCTTCCTGCGCCAAAGGGAACTTCTCCATGACTGCACTTTTCTCTAAAAGAATGTCTGGCTTGTATGAAAGTTTGGCATATCTCAAGCCCTCAATACCAAGGTCTTCCTCACGATTCATATATTCGTATTGCTCAGGGAGGTGTCTGGCGAACTCCTGATTGATGATAGAAAAAGCCCCTTCATAGCTTGTATCTGCCTTTTCAACGCATACATCGAACACCTTGTTGGTGATAGGTGAACCAAAGGTGAAGGCTATCAACTTATCATCTACCCATATTGTGCCACCGATAGCACCGATTTCATCCCATAAATCGAAGACACGCGTCATTGAACGAAGCTCTTCCGACAATTCTTCATCGCCCTCGGTATCCTCCTTCGTAACCTCTCGCCAGTTCTCTTCCACAGCTATGCACTCTGGAATCATGTCCTTTGTTAAGTCCTTATATACGTAGTTTGGGAATGTTTTACGGAACTTATTGCAGTGGTTTCGCTTACCTTGTAACTTCTTACCGGATAGTGTTGCGAGCTTTTCACGTGAGTAGATATAATCGAAGTGGTCACGGTCTGGTTTGATATCAAAGGTGTTGGGGAAGGTAGTCTCAAGTATTTCCGCCATATAACTGCATACACCTAACATTAAGAAAGGGTGCCCTAAGGTGATAGCATCGTCCCTCATCTGTCGGACAACGGCAGCAAATCGGTCGCGCATAGCCTCATCCCATGCACATTTCCATACTGGTGCCATGTATGCGAGATGGTGCCCTGTATAAAAGCGGAACACTAAGAAGCCATCGACTTCAGCGATTTGTGTATTATAAAGAAACCTCCATGAGATGATATTTGCAAAGCTTAAATCACAGTTCTGACGGTCTCCACAAAGAGTATAGCTTTGTATTAGTTCGCGATCAGACGTCTTTACATCGTGGAATTTAATCATGTTGTCTATATTATTGTTAGGCTACAAAGATATGTAGAAAAGCTGGGATAGGCAAGAGGATAGCTGTTTTCTCATATAAAACAAGGGTCTTGTTTGGGATTCTAAGTTAATTTAACTATCTTTGCAGGTAGACATTTTAAAGACCGAAATACATTTATTACAATATAGAAAGAACTATGGATTTATTAGAGCAAATCGTTGCACGCGCTAAAGCCGATAAGCAACGTATCGTGCTCCCCGAGGCAGAAGAGGAGCGAACCCTTAGAGCGGCTGATAGGGTATTAGCCGATGACATTGCCAATCTAATCCTCATTGGTAACCCCACCAACATACATAAACTCGCCACAGAGTGGGGACTTAAGAACATTGATAAGGCAACCATTGTTGACCCAGAGAATAACCCTAAGTGCGAAGAATATGCTGCTAAGTTAGCCGAACTACGCCAGAAAAAGGGTATGACCATCGATCAGGCACGTGAGTTGGTGACGAAGAATAATCTCTATTTGGGCTGTATGATTATTAAGACAGAGGGTGCTGATGGACAGATCTCAGGTGCACTCTCTACAACTGGTGACACGCTTCGCCCTGCTTTGCAGATTATTAAATGTGCACCAGGTATCACTTGCGTGAGTGGAGCTATGCTCATCCTCACTCACGAACAGCAGTATGGTGAGAATGGTATTGTCGTTATGGGTGATGTAGCAGTTACTCCTAACCCAACTGCCGATCAGTTGGCTCAAATAGCTTATACCACTGCTGAGACCGCAAAGAGCGTTGCTGGATTCCAAGACCCACATGTTGCTATGTTGAGTTTCTCTACTAAGGGATCGGCAAAAGACGCCATCGACCGTGAGACGGGTAAGAGTGTTTACATTATAGATAAGGTTGTTGAGGCAACAAAGATTGCCAAGGAGAAGTTCCCAACACTGAAGGTTGATGGTGAATTACAGGCTGATGCTGCTCTTGTTCCTGCTGTTGCTGCTAAGAAGGCACCAGGTTCGGAGATAGCAGGTAAGGCTAATGTGCTTGTTGTTCCCAACCTTGAAGTAGGTAACATCGGCTACAAGTTAATCGAACGTCTTGGTGGTGCTAAGGCGATAGGACCTATCCTCCAAGGTATTGCTCGCCCTGTTAACGACCTGTCTCGTGGCTGTTGTGTAGATGATATCTACTATATGGTAGCTATCACAGCATGCCAAGCCCAAGATGCGAAAAAGCTATAAAAAAACCTCTCCCCAGCTCCTCTCTGAATGGAGAGGGGAGTAGTATGTATAGAGGGGGATGCTCCTAAGTAATTAAGTAATCAATAACGAGTAAGGGAAGATAGTAAATTAGTGGGTTGGTTTTACCTATCTATAAGCAATGTTAGTGTATCACCCTATATCCGACAAAGCATTTGTCTTAACTCCATTTCACTTCCTTCACTCCTTTAACTCCTATAATCAAAATATGAAGATATTAGTTTTGAACTGCGGAAGTAGTTCTATTAAGTACAAGTTGTACGATATGAAAGACGAGTCAGTGTTGGCTCAAGGTGGTGTAGAACGCATTGGTCTTGATGAGGCTTTCATAAAGGTTAAGCTCCCTAATGGTGAGAAGAAACAAATCATGGCAGACCTTCCTACACATAAAGAAGGTGTAGCACTTGTGTTCAAGGTATTGCTTGATTCAGAGATTGGTGCTCTAAAGAGTCTTGATGAGATAGACGCTGTTGGACACCGAGTAGTGCAAGGAGGTGACCTCTTTGAGAAGAGTTGTATCGTTACAAAAGAAGTAGAAGACGGTATTGAAAGTCTCATAGATTTAGCTCCTGTTCATAATGCTGGTCACTTGCGCGGATTGCGTGCTGTGGACGCTTTGATGCCTCACACGCCACAGGTAACAGTGTTTGATAATGCTTTCCACAGCACTATGCCTGATTATGCTTACCTATATGCTGTGCCTTATGATCTATATAAGAAGTATCATGTTCGTCGCTATGGTTTCCACGGAACAAGCCACCGTTATGTGTCACACCGTGTATGTGAAATGTTGGGTGTAGACATCAAGACACAGAAAATCATCACTTGTCATATTGGTAATGGAGCCTCTGTTGCAGCTGTTAAGAACGGTAAGGTCATTGATACATCAATGGGGCTAACGCCATTGGCAGGCTTGATGATGGGTTCTCGTTCTGGTGATATTGATCCTTCTGCAGTTACTTATTTAATGGAGAAGCTCGGTAAGCAACCGCAGGAAATGGCAGACTTCTTGAATAAGGAGAGTGGTGTCTTGGGCATTACGGGTATCAGTTCTGATATGCGCGACATAGAGAATGCAGACAACGAGGGCAATAAGCTCGCCCATTTGGCACTACAGATGTATGCTTACCGCATAAAGAAGTACATCGGTGCTTATGCTGCTGCTATGAATGGTGTAGACATCATTGTATGGACAGCAGGTGTTGGTGAGAACCAGACCGGATTGCGTTGGGATGTTTGTCAAGACATGGAGTATCTTGGTATTAAGTTGGATAAGAAGCGCAATGAGGTGCGTGGCGAAGAGCAGATCCTCTCTACTGATGACTCAAAGGTAAAGGTTGTTCTCGTCCCAACTGATGAAGAGATCGTTATTGCACGTGATACTCAAGAGCTTGTTAAGGACTTGAAGAAGTAATATTTGAGTTTTCTCTCGGATATATAATATTAGCTGATAGGCTATATCAAAAGTTGAGTTACGATTGTTGTGACTCATCCATAGTTTCATTCATAGTGTGTTTGCACAATCATGTTTCACTATGACTTTTTGTGGATGAGGACTTTTGGTATAGCCTATCATTTTTATTTTTGCTGTCATTTCTGTCATTCTTCCCAGCCCTATAAACAGTTTGTAAACAGCCAGTTAACCGAAATGTTAAAAGTGACAGCAACCGAAATAAAAATAAAACTATGATATGGTTGGATTCTTTTATACTATCTGCTGTTATTGATAGATGGATGTAAAGGATAAAGAAGACTGTTTTGTAAGATGAAGTTATTATAAAAAGCGAAAGGTAGTTATCTCACGACAACCACCTTTCTTTTGACTAAACTTAATCTACAAACCTGAGTTTTAATTTTATATTATGAATCTCTTATTGTCTACTTAACTTATCAGTTATGTCTAATTGATAGATCTCTTTATGTGAGAAGATTATCTCTTAAGAGACAATGCAAAGATACGAGATTGTTTTGTAACATCCAAATACTTTCTAAAGAAAATGAGTTTTTATAGCTAAAAAATAACTTTTTATCTTGATAATAGCCTTATTTTTGCTTTTGTTAAGGTTTACTTTCGCCTTCAACGTACTCTTCCAGGAATAAATGCTCACCATCGAAGACAACATAAGTGAACTGATTTATCCAATCGCCAAGTATCAGCATGCGCACTTTTCGTGATAGGGTGAGGTCTAATTCGATGTGGCGATGACCATAGAGGTAATAATCTACGTCTTTATGCGTGCGCATGTAATCTTTTGTGTAACGCACTAAATATTCTTTATCTTCGCCCATGTAGGGTGCTTCTTTCCCATCGGCACGTTTCAATCGGCTCTTTTTTGCCCAATTCAATCCCAACTGCATGCCCCACCAAGGGTGGAAGAAGTTGAGTAATCGTTGGCATCCACGATTGTGAAAGACTTTCCTCAAGAGCCGAAACATTGGATCTGGATCACCTAGTCCATCGCCATGTGCAAGATAGAATACCTTATCATATATCTCAGTAGTGATGGGTTGACGGTGCAGGATGACGCCACATTCCTCTTCCAAGTAGCCGTAAGTCCAAAGATCATGATTGCCAGTAAAGAAGTGCACCTCTACTCCCATGTCCGTTAACTCTGAGATTTTCCCTAAGAAGCGGGTGAATCCTTTTGGAACAACATACTTATATTCGTTCCAAAAGTCGAACATATCCCCAAGCAGGTAAATAGCTGCTGCTTTGTTCTTAATGCTATCCAAGAATCGAACCAAGCGACGTTCTTGTGTACGCCTGTGCTTGATGGCTAGCGAACCAAGGTGTGCGTCAGATAGAAAATAGATATTTTTCATGTCTTTGAAATTTATGTGAACGGGGTGTTAGGAGTGTTGAGAGGCTTTATTCAAAGCCTAGTTCAACACGTGCCTCTTCGGACATCATGCTTTGATCCCATGCTGGGTCAAAGACGAGATTGATGTTAGCAGACTTAATCCCTTCTACGCTTTCCACCTTTGTGCGTACATCTTCAAGGATGAAATCTGCAGCAGGGCAAGATGGTGCTGTGAATGTCATATCCATGTCGAGATTACCTTTCTCGTCTACATCAATCTTATAGATCATTCCAAGATCATAGATATTTACAGGTATTTCTGGGTCATAGACGGTCTTCAAAACATCAACGATTTTCTCCTCAATCTGCGTCTTTTCTTCTTGTGTCATATATTTAATTGGGTGTTAATTTATAATGTGTAACTTGTAAAGATAGTGTTAATAAGCGCAATAAAAAATGTTTTTAAATTGCCAGATGTTACCTATCTTTTGCAAAGATAGTAATTTTAAATAATAATCACAATAGCTTGCTAAGGAAAGAAGGTCATTTATCTTGGTTTTACAAACATATTATTGTATATTTGTGCAATGATAAAGAAGGATGATTATCATGGGCGATTGGTATAGTTGGAATATCACTTATCAAAATAAGAAGCCTGTAAGGATTACTGTTCGGGACACTCTCGGAACACATGAGGTACAGCCTGGCAGTGCTAAGTGGAATGCTATCTTGGCTGAAGCTAATCAGAGTGCGCGAAAGAGTAAGGCTACTTCTAAAGTACAGAGAAGGAAGATTTGGGGACAACTTAATTTTAATGAAAAGCGTACCAAACTGCTTGTTTCGCTTGGCGTAGCACTCTTTATTTTCTTGTTACCTCTTTGCATATATCCAAGTTACTTTGGTTTACATACACGAGAAGGTTATTGTGGACTCTTTTTGACAGCTCTTCTGTTCTCTTTCGGAATAGCTGTTAGCATCTTTGGCATCTTTTGTTGGCGTGTTAAGGAGTATAAATGGTATACCAAGATTGGTTTTTCTATTTTGGGGATAACTTCTCTTTTCCTTATTATTAGGGGTGTTACAGCTTATATAAAGGACTTTGTAGATAATGATGTTGTTACTTATGAAGGCTCATTTACGCTAGACACAATAGTTCACAGGCGTTCTTTTACCAATTATGTTATTACATGGGAAGGTGACACCCTATCCTCTTCTCCAGAGCATCTTATTAGCTATGCACATTACTTGGAACTAGAGCATTATAATAAGGTGAGAATTACTTATTGGCGGAATTCTGGTCTAGTTTGGAGTGTAGAGCCCTTAGGTGAGTGGCACGAGGTGGAAAGAAAGAACTGGTGGGAGTGGTAGACTATTGTTTGTTTTTGTGCTTCGATAGAATTCTTACAGTCTTCCCTCCTCCCGATAAGAGTAATAATTCCCATCCGTGAGAACAACATGATCGGCAAAGTGAATGCTTAGTAGTTCACAAGCTTTCCGTATGCGAGTGGTGAGAAGATCGTCCTCATGGCTGGGAGAAGTGTTCCCGCTGGGATGGTTATGACAAAAGGCAAGGATGGTAGTGTTCTTCATCAACGCCTCTTTCATCATAAGTCTAATGTCTATCGGAGCCATTGTCAGTCCACCAATCGAGATACGTTTCGCCTCAATGAGACGGAAGTTTTGCTTCATCATCAGTATCCAACCCTCTTCGATGTTGAGGTCTTGAATGGTCGTGTGCATATAGTTGTAAATGGCTTCGGCACTATTCAGTAAGGGTGCATCTTCTACCTTTGCACGTTGCCTCCGTTTACCCAATTCGCATGCAGCAAGTATCGTTATCGCCTTTGCCGGACCGATTCCTTTGTATTCTTCCAAGCGATGCAAGGATAGCTTCCCCAATGTGTTTAGATTATTATTGCAGTCCTTTAGGATTCGTTTCATTAGATCGACAGCACTTTCATTTGCCGTTCCGGAACCAATGAGGATAGCCAACAGTTCGGCATCACTAAGCGCATTTGCTCCCAGTCTCTCCAGTTTCTCACGTGGGCGGTCAGCCTCTGCCCAGTTGTTAATGGATATACTTTTCATAGTTTAATATAATATTCTTTTCTCCTAATAAGGTATATCAAATGTTCTCGTAACAGCTAACAAAGTAGGGACGGACGCCTTCGTCTGTCCGTGGTATTATATGAAGTCCCTTGATAAACAGGGGCGTTTTGGCGGACAGACGAGGGCGTCTGTCCCTACTATGGCAAATTGCTTCATTCATAGTGATAGGTTTTGATGATTGTAGATAGGCGGTTGTTATATTTTAATAGGGGAACTTTGAATTATGAATTTTGAATTAACTATAGAAGTTCTGTTCGTAGGCTGCGAACTCATCGTGGCTACATACGCATCGTTTCCACCATGCGTTGAGGAAGCCACAGCCGTAGCCCATGAGCTGATAAAAGGCTGCACGGATGCTTAAGAAGCCTATCTTCAAGCTGTGATTTTGCTTTGTTGAGTCAATGCAGATGATGGTGCTGTAAAGGAATAGGGGCAATATGCCTAAGACGAAGAGGCTACAACCCAAAGTTTTAGCTGATGTGCAAACCATCGCAAGAAGCCCACAAAGGATCATCAAAGTAAGGAAGATGACCCCAAGTGTGAATACCATTGGCAAGAGATGGACAATCTTCAGCGACTCAGGATACTTCTTGTAGAGATTGATGCGAGCGATCCCCGAGTTGTAAACCTGTCGCCAGAATTTACGGAAGTCGGTACGTCTTTTATGCCACACCCATGCTTCTGGGAAGAGACGACAGCGTTTCCCAGCCTTGAAGATACGTATGGAGAAGTCGATATCCTCACCAAAGCGCATCTTGGAGAAACCGCCTAATTCCCTGTAAACATCACGACGAATACCCATGTTAAAGGAGCGTGGATAAAACTTATCCAACTTCTTCTTTCCTCCACGAATGCCCCCTGTTGTGAAGAAAGAAGTCATTGAGTAAGAGATTGCCTTCTGTGTGTCTGTGAATGAGTCATGTGCTTTGTCTGGTCCTCCGAATGCATCAGCAGGTTCTCTCAGAAGTTCCTCGTCAATAGCTTGTAGATACCCCGTTGGAAGTACAACATCGGAATCGAGGATGAGTAAATACTCCCCCTTCGCCCGTTCAGCACCATAGTTTCGGCTCTGACCGGGACCTGAATTCTCCTTATAATAATAATGTAGATCGAACTTATCAATATACTTGTTGCAAACGTCCTTACATGGAACTTTCGAGCCATCTTCGACGATGACCACCTCAAAATCAGTCTCTTTTTGATGGAGAAGACTCTCTAAAAGCTCATCAACCTCGTCTGGTCGGTTGAAAACGGGTACTATAATGCTGTACTTCATAACGTTGCAAAGATAACACTTTGTTTGTGAACTGCAAGTGAATTGAGCTATTATATGCTTTGAAAGAATTGTTAATCTTCTGTTAAACGATGGTCTTCTGTTTTAGAGATTGGGCTGTTTTACCTATATTTGTACAAGTTAAATAGAAACAAACAAATTACTTATAATTATGAAGATACCATCGGAGTTTGATCCTATTCGCCCCTTTGAACCAGAAGAGTTACCGGCAGTCTATGATCGTATTCTTGCTGATAAGCAGTTTCAACAGGTGTTAGCATATCTTTACCCTGATGTCCCTATGGCAATACTGGAGCAGAAGATGCGTGCTTGCAAGACGAATCTTGAGTTCCAGAAAGCCTTTTGCTATCCTTTCTTGCAGCGTCTGGTGACAACCTTGAGCTTAGGTTGTAGCATGGACGCAACGAACATTGACATTCATAAAAGGTACACTTTCATTAGCAACCATCGTGATATTGTCCTCGATTCAGCCCTCTTGGACAAGCTACTGATTGATGTT
This sequence comes from Prevotella veroralis, assembly GCF_018127765.1. NCBI lineage: Bacteria > Pseudomonadati > Bacteroidota > Bacteroidia > Bacteroidales > Prevotellaceae > Prevotella > Prevotella veroralis. The sequence goes on from NZ_CP072330.1 coordinate 223,928, forward strand.
GGCTTCTCAACGACATGCGAGATTGCTATCGGAGACAACCTCCTCTCTGCTGATTGGATACGTGATTTGGTGCGTATCAATAAGTCGTTTACAGTTGAAAGAGCCTTACATTCGGTAGAGATGTTGCGTGCCAGCAAGAGAATGTCCGAATACATCCACTTCGCAGTGGCTGAGAAAAACGAGAATGTATGGATTGCGCAGCGTCAAGGTCGTGCTAAGAACTCTAACGATCTCACCCAACCTGCCATCTTGAAAATGATGGTTATGGGCGGAGAAGGAAGTATCATTGAGCGTTTGAAGCAGTTGCATATCGTTCCGCTATCCATCTCTTATGAGTATGACCCATGTGATTACCTCAAGGCAAGAGAGTATCAATTGCGCCGAGACATACCTTTCTGGAAGAAAACAGCCGAAGACGACTTAGAGAGTATGTTGATTGGAATCAAAGGTTTTAAGGGGCATATCTTCTATAGTTGTGCGCCGTGTATTGACGAATGGCTCGATACTTTGGATACGGATTTACCAAAGAATAAGCTCTTCGATGCGATCGCTTCGCATATTGATCACGAAATCCATTGCAACTATAAGCTCTATCCAGTCAATTACGTAGCCCTTGATATGATTCAAGACACAAAGGCTTACGAAGAGTATTACACGCAGGCTGATTACGAGAAGTTCGATGCTTACCTCGCAGGACAGATTGAGAAGATCAATATTGAGAACCGAGATGATAAGTTCTTGCGCACTTGCTTGCTCACTCAATACGCTTATCCTGCTAAGAATTACATTGATGCATCTTCTGAAAGCGGGCGTTTAAAATCGTTGTTGAATCGTCTTACTTTTAAGAAGTAAAGTTCTGTGAGCAGAAGCAATCATCGTAAGATAAGAGGCAGAATGACCATAGTAATGTTGCTCGTAACATTACTTATGTTTGTTGCCTGCAAGCATGACTTCTTTGAGAAGGGTGATTCTGGCTTGTCATACCTCAACACTGACTTTGTAGAAGTGCGTACAAACGAGGCTGCCGAATTGGTTGAGGCTGTCACAGATAAGGGTGATCTCTTGAAGTTGCAACCTCATTTGAAGAAATTGTGGGCGATGACATCTGATACAACTTATCGTGCTTTGCTTTATTATGATAAGGTTGTTGATGGCAAGACGAAGGCTATTGAGGTGAGTCAAGTACCTGTTCTGCGCATGAGATTAGCTCTTAATGTTGATGTTGTGCATACTGATCCCGTTGTTTTTGAGAGTGCTTGGATAAGTAAGAATCGCCGTTATCTGAACTTAGGATTATCTTTGAAGACGGGTAGGGCAGAGGATAAGAAAGCCGTACAATCGTTAGCAATGGTCGCTGATGCAGTGAAGAAAAGGGCAGATGGTGGTCGGAACTTCTACTTACGATTGTATCATGCGCAGAACGGAGTACCGGAGTATTATAGTTCACGTGTGTTTGTTAGTATGCCAATGACGGACATTCAGCCCGGAGACTCTATTATTTTAGACATCAATACATATAAAGGGATGGTCAGAAAATGCTTCTGATAACATCCCTTTTGGTATGTCTTTCTGTCGCACCACATTGTTTCTCATTGTTTACAAACTATCTTTCTTTTATCCTCTGAACCCTATTCTAAATATAAGATAAAGGTTATTTCTGTTTGAAAACATACTTTCTTACTCAAAAAAATAGATTAAAAATTATTCTGAATTAAGCTATTCCTCTGAAAAAAATAAACTAAAAATTAATTCAAGGAAGCCTTTTTTCGGACATAAGAAAAGCTGTATCGCAATTGAGATACAGCTTTCCTTGATTTTAATATATGGTTTTCTGTATGCGTATATACGTTTACTTCAGTACGCCCAGCTCTTTACCAACCTTGATGAAAGCAGCGATACACTTGTCAAGCTGCTCTCGGTTGTGACCTGCGGAGATTTGAACTCGAATGCGAGCTTGCCCCTTTGGAACCACTGGATAGTAGAAACCTGTAACGTAGATACCCTCTTCGAGCAATTTAGCTGCATACACTTGAGACAGCTTGGCATCGTAGAGCATGACGGCACAGATGGCACTTTGCGTTGGTTTAATATCAAAGCCAGCAGCCAGCATGTGGTCTCTAAAGTAGTTAACGTTCTCTACCAGTTGGTCATGAAGGGCGTTGCTCTCTTTCAACATCTTAAATACTTCAAGGCTCGCACCGATGATGCAAGGTGCAAGAGAGTTGGAGAAGAGGTATGGGCGACTGCGTTGACGAAGCATTTCAATGATCTCCTTTCGTCCAGTAGTGAATCCTCCCAATGCTCCACCGAATGCTTTTCCTAAGGTTCCAGTGTATATGTCCACACGACCATAGGTCTTGCACAATTCGCTAACACCATGACCAGTAGCACCAACAACGCCCGCTGAGTGTGATTCATCAACCATTACGAGGGCGTCATACTTCTCTGCAAGGTCGCAGATCTTGTCTATTGGAGCCACATTACCATCCATTGAGAACACGCCATCAGTAACAATAATGCGGAAACGTTGTGCTTGTGCCTCTTTCAAACAACGCTCTAAATCGCCCATATCTGCGTTGGCATAGCGATAACGTTTAGCCTTGCAAAGGCGCACACCATCGATGATGGAGGCATGATTTAACGCATCCGAAATGATTGCATCTTCGTCTGTGAACAATGGTTCGAACACACCTCCATTAGCGTCAAAGCATGCTGCGTAGAGGATAGTGTCTTCTGTCTTGAAGTACTCGGAGATAGCTTTCTCAAGCTCTTTATGTGCATCTTGTGTACCACAGATAAAGCGCACTGATGACATACCGAAGCCTCTCTTGTCCATCATCTTCTTGGCACCTTCAATCAGACGAGGGTGATTGGAAAGCCCCAAATAGTTGTTAGCACAGAAGTTAAGAACCTCTTTGCCTTTTACTTCAATCGCTGCACTCTGTGGGCTTTCAATGATTCTTTCCTGCTTGTAAAGCCCCGCTTCTGTTATCTCTGCAAGTGAATTGCTGAGATATTCTTTCATCTTTCCATACATAACATTAGATTCTTTAATTGTTATTAAGGGCAAAGTAAGGTATAAAAAACGAGAATAAGGATGTTTTACAATGCTTTTTTGTCATAGAATCAGTATTTTTTATAATTTTAAGATATCGATGAGCTCTATTCGACAAAAATATGTTTACTTTGCATCGAAATAGATTATCAACTTATCTATATATATGAAAAATGTTTTGGTGATAGGCTCTACTGGGCAGATAGGCTCAGAGCTTACCAGGGAATTGAGAAAGTGTTATGGCAATGAGAACATCGTCGCTGGTTATATTAAAGGGGCTGAACCTACGGGCGAACTAAGGGATGCTGGTCCTTGTGCAGAGGCTGATGTTACAAACCCGCAAATGATTGCGGAGGTTGTAAAGAAGTATCATGTTGATACGATTTATAACCTTGCAGCATTGTTATCTGTCGTGGCGGAGAATAAGCCGCAGTTAGCTTGGAAGATTGGTATTGATGGTCTTTGGAACATCTTGGAGGTGGCACGTGAGAATCAATGTGCGGTCTTCACACCGAGTTCTATTGGCTCTTTCGGTTTGAGTACACCTCATACGAAGACGCCACAAGACACGGTGCAGCGTCCCAGAACCATCTATGGTGTATCGAAGGTGACCACAGAGTTGTTGAGTGACTACTACTATAATAAGTATGGAGTAGATACTCGTTCGGTGCGTTTTCCAGGCTTGATCTCTTATGTGACACCTCCCGGTGGTGGTACAACTGACTATGCCGTTGATATCTACTACTCGGCTGTTCGTGGTGAGAAGTTCGTGTGCCCAATTAAGAAAGGTACACTTATGGATATGATGTATATGCCCGATGGCTTGCGTGCAGCGATCTCTTTGATGGAAGCTGATCCATCCCGTTTGGTTCATCGTAACGGCTTCAACATTGCTTCGATGAGCTTTGATCCTGAAGAGATATTCAATGTCATTAAGCGTCATAAGCCCGACTTTGAGATGGAATATAATGTTGATCCACTCAAACAGAGCATTGCCGATAGTTGGCCAGACAGTTTGGACGATACTTGCGCACGTGAGGAATGGGATTGGAAACCACAGTTTGATTTGGAATCCATGACGGTTGATATGCTAAAGAACTTAGAATTAAAATTGAAATAGTCCTTTTAAAGATAAAAGAGAGGCAGATTATCATCTTGATAACTGCCTCTCTTTCTGTTAATAAATTAATGTATAAGCATACTACTGACAATGTCAGAATATACTTTTATTATCTTCTTCTTCCTTTAGAAGCTGATTTCTTGCCTACAGCCTTCTTACCAGTAGAAGTCTTGTTTGTACCTTGCTTGTTGGTTGTCTGACTATTAGATGTAGTCTTCTCTGGTTTTATCTTCTCTGGCATCTTATTCTCTGGGCGAGCGAAACCATCCTTCATTGCGCGCTTACTCATAGTTTTGATACGCTTGTCAAGGTCAGGATGTGACGAGAACATACGCTTCCATTTACCCTCCTTTTGGATGCCTTGGTCTTCTTCTAACTTCTTTAACTTCTCGAAAGATAGTGCGATAGCCCATGGATTCTTACCATTCTTCTTTAAGAACTCGTATCCGTAAGCATCGGCCTGACTCTCTTGTTTCTGTGAATAAGTGGCATTGAGGAGCGATTCTCCAAGTTCGCCAAGTTGCGAATCTGTCAATGCTGCAGCCTTACCATTGGTAGCTGCGAGTCCATCTTTGAGTGCTGCGGTGAGTAGGGAAGTGCGGAATCTCTTCTTAGAGTCCTTGTGTGCAACGTGACCAATCTCATGTCCAATAACCCCCAAAAGTTCCTCGTCGGTCATAATGTCCATCAGAGAAGAGAATACGCGTACACTTCCATCAGGGCAGGCGAAAGCGTTAACGTCTGTGACATAATACACTTTGAAGTTCAAAGGGATTCCTTCAACATTAGTGAGACCTTGCGTTAGCTTGTTTAGACGCTTTGTGTAAGGGCTGCGGGCATCGCAAACTTTGTTGTTCTTATCCAACCAAGCAACGTATTCCTTTACATAATTTGCCATGTCAGCATCTGTCAAAGTGACGGCTTTAGCTGCTTTTACGGCTCCACTTGCTGCCTTCCCGATGTTGAACTGTGCCTTCATTGGTGTTGCTCCGGCAAGGAGTAATGTGGCAATACATACACTGTAAAATCTCTTTCTCATCATGAATTATTTTATTTGTTAAAGTTAAATTGTCACAAATATATAGATATTCTTTTGAATAGTCAAGTTTTCATAGACTTTCTTTTATTAAAAAAGGACGATCTTCTAAATCGTCCTTATGATAGTTGAGTGGTCTAATCTCTGTTATTTCCAAAGAATCGGAGGAGATAGAGGAAGAGGTTGATAAAGTCGAGATAAAGACTCAATGAACCGAGGAGTGCTATCTTTTGAGCTGATTCGCCAGCGTCAGGTGCCATGAGAAGATTGCGCTTGATTGCCTGTGCGTCCCATGCGGTTAGCCCAGTGAAAACGATTACGCCGATGATGCTAACGATATAATCCATCGTAGAACTTTGTAGGAACATGTTGACAAGGCTTGCTATAATCAAACCAATTAATGCCATGAAGAGTATTCCGCCCATCTTTGTTAAATCCTTCTTCGTGGTTGATCCTATCAAAGCCATTGCCCCAAAGGTTCCCGCAGTGACGAAGAATGTTTTGGCAATGATGGCTATCTTGTATACAGCGAATATCCATCCGAGGGTCAGACCATTGATGGCTGAGAAGAGGATAAACCATAGGGTTGCACTGGCAAGGGATAGTTTATAGATGCGGGATGATAGGTACCATACGATACCAAACTCTACTAAAGCAGCAATAAGTATTGGTCCTTTGCTAATGTAGAGGGCTTGGATGAGTGCAGGAGAACTACCTGCGCCATAAGCAACGATACCTGTAATGGCAAGTGCCATTGCCATCCATACATATACTTTACGCATCAGTGCTGGGAATGCACGTGACATTTCTAATTCGCGATCGTGGTTGTTAACCACATTTGAATAGTTGTTGAAATCCATATTCATGTCTCTTTTATTTTGTTTTCAGTTTATTTCTTGTTGATAGAGGAAGGTCTCTAATGGCTCTCAATACTTTTATCTATGCTTCAATTGATATACAAACGTTATGCCATTCGAATGCAAATATAGTTGAAAGGGGAGAGTCTGACAAATATAATAATTGTTTTTTGCATCTTTTAGGAGTGTGGCGACAGGCATTGTGGTACACCTTTTATATATAGGGGCTTTAAAGTGTGATTTATAAGGAGGTCTTATGTGCCTTTGTCTTAGTTTTCTTTTTTATTGAGGAAGGGCTTTTATTACTTTAGTGAATACTATTTCGTGCTTTATGCATGTTGTTGGTAATCTTCTGTAATATTATGACTTAAAATTAAACTCTATCGTTACTTTTATGTAAATGTACTTGCTTTTTATAAATTAAATATCTATATTTGTTGCGTTAAAGGTATAAATATGCGCGTATGAAAGTAAAGAATAGTAGATTAGAAGCTTTGAAGATGTTGATATCCAGTATGGAACTTAGTTCACAGGAGGAGGTCTTAAGAGCTTTAAAAACAGAAGGTTTTCAATTGACACAGGCAACACTTAGTCGTGATTTGAAGCAATTGAAGGTAGCTAAGGCTGCTTCAATGAATGGTAAGTATGTGTATATTTTGCCAAATGAAACTATGTATAAGCGTGTTACCACACCCCGAAAGGCTACGGAGATGTTACAACGTAGCGGTTATATTTCTGTGAAAATATCTGACCAATTGGCGATAGTAAAGACTCGTCCAGGGTATGCGAGTGCAATTGCATACGATATAGATGCGAGTGATTCGGATCTTATTTTAGGTACAATCGCAGGGGATGATACGATCTTTGTTGCCATTCGTGAAGGTGTTACGCGTGGGCAAATTTTACGTGTTTTATCGTATGTTATCCCCGAGATTGGATAATATTTGACTTTTAGTAATTTATTTGCTTGCTATATATAATATGGTGTAATACTTCCTTAGACTTGTATTTGTTACCTTTAAAAAGAAAAATTACTATATTTTTGAAACTTTTTCTTCAAAAGATTTGGAGGTTTGCTTTAAAGTCTATACCTTTGCACTCGCTTTTACGAAATAGGCGGTTTGCTTATAACGTATAGAGTGATAAGAAAAGAGTTCTTTGAAAAGATTTACATAAACAGAGAAGTAGTACAAGAAGCGTCTGTTTGTTTATGAATCAAACAGATGGGTAAAAGAAACGAACCGATCAATTAATTGAGTAGGTGCTTTTTAACTTGATACTTAAGGATAGGCATTCTGACACAGAGACAAACGGATGGCTTGTATTTATATAAGTTGTCACAAATGATATTTTACAATGGAGAGTTTGATCCTGGCTCAGGATGAACGCTAGCTACAGGCTTAACACATGCAAGTCGAGGGGAAACGGCGTTGAGTGCTTGCACTCTTCGGACGTCGACCGGCGCACGGGTGAGTAACGCGTATCCAACCTTCCCATAACTAAGGGATAACCTGCCGAAAGGCAGACTAATACCTTATGTAATTCTTCGATGACATCAGAAGAGAATGAAAGATTTATCGGTTATGGATGGGGATGCGTCTGATTAGCTTGTTGGCGGGGTAACAGCCCACCAAGGCGACGATCAGTAGGGGTTCTGAGAGGAAGGTCCCCCACATTGGAACTGAGACACGGTCCAAACTCCTACGGGAGGCAGCAGTGAGGAATATTGGTCAATGGGCGAGAGCCTGAACCAGCCAAGTAGCGTGCAGGACGACGGCCCTATGGGTTGTAAACTGCTTTTGTATGGGGATAAAGTCAATCACGTGTGATTGTTTGCAGGTACCATACGAATAAGGACCGGCTAATTCCGTGCCAGCAGCCGCGGTAATACGGAAGGTTCGGGCGTTATCCGGATTTATTGGGTTTAAAGGGAGCGTAGGCCGGAGATTAAGTGTGTTGTGAAATGTAGACGCTCAACGTCTGACTTGCAGCGCATACTGGTTTCCTTGAGTACGCACAACGTTGGCGGAATTCGTCGTGTAGCGGTGAAATGCTTAGATATGACGAAGAACTCCGATTGCGAAGGCAGCTGACGGGAGCGCCACTGACGCTTAAGCTCGAAGGTGCGGGTATCGAACAGGATTAGATACCCTGGTAGTCCGCACAGTAAACGATGGATGCCCGCTGTTGGTACCTGGTATCAGCGGCTAAGCGAAAGCATTAAGCATCCCACCTGGGGAGTACGCCGGCAACGGTGAAACTCAAAGGAATTGACGGGGGCCCGCACAAGCGGAGGAACATGTGGTTTAATTCGATGATACGCGAGGAACCTTACCCGGGCTTGAATTGCAGAGGAAGGATTTAGAGATAATGACGCCCTTCGGGGTCTCTGTGAAGGTGCTGCATGGTTGTCGTCAGCTCGTGCCGTGAGGTGTCGGCTTAAGTGCCATAACGAGCGCAACCCCTCTCTTCAGTTGCCATCAGGTGATGCTGGGCACTCTGGAGACACTGCCACCGTAAGGTGTGAGGAAGGTGGGGATGACGTCAAATCAGCACGGCCCTTACGTCCGGGGCTACACACGTGTTACAATGGCCGGTACAGAGGGACGGTGTAATGCAAATTGCATCCAATCTTGAAAGCCGGTCCCAGTTCGGACTGGGGTCTGCAACCCGACCCCACGAAGCTGGATTCGCTAGTAATCGCGCATCAGCCATGGCGCGGTGAATACGTTCCCGGGCCTTGTACACACCGCCCGTCAAGCCATGAAAGCCGGGGGTGCCTGAAGTCCGTGACCGCAAGGATCGGCCTAGGGCAAAACTGGTGATTGGGGCTAAGTCGTAACAAGGTAGCCGTACCGGAAGGTGCGGCTGGAACACCTCCTTTCTGGAGAGGATGTTTATCGGTTAGTAAGTTGACAAGTATTTAAGTATATGAGTTGACGAGTTAATGGTAATCAAGAGATAAAATAGAACCTTTGGTTCGTTTTTCTTCTTGTACTCACTGCACTCTGTATTATATAAATGTAGGAGTTTAGAGTTAAAGGCTCACATAAAGGTTCAAGTCCTTATTCTCCACTTCGCTGTTTATACAGCACAAGATCTTTGACATATTGACACAAGCAAGACTGTAAAGTAGAACGATTCTTTCTATTAATGGGAAGAATTAGCATTCTAATTATTGAAGCAATAGCTTCAAAATGTTTAGAATCACACAACAGCTGAAAGTATGAGCTACATTCTTTGTAAGTAATTACGAAGAAGGCGAAGAAAGTAAGAAAGGGCGCATGGCGGATGCCTTGGCTCACGGAGGCGACGAAGGACGTGATAAGCTGCGATAAGCCTTGGGTAGGTGCAAATAACCATTGATCCAAGGATTTCCGAATGGGACAACCCAGCAGGTTGAAGACCTGCTATCACTACAGACGTAGTGAGGCAAACGGAGGGAACTGAAACATCTTAGTACCTCTAGGAAGAGAAAATAAACTAATGATTCCCCTAGTAGTGGCGAGCGAACGGGGAATAGCCCAAACCAGTGACGTAGCAATGCGCCACTGGGGTTGTAGGACCACGCTGTCGTACTTAGATTGTGAGAAGAATGTTCTGGAAAGAACAATCATAGAGGGTGATAATCCCGTATTCGAAGCATGACGAGACGTAGTGGTATCCTGAGTAACGCGGAACACGTGAAATTCTGCGCGAATCCGCCGGGACCATCCGGTAAGGCTAAATACTCCCGTGAGACCGATAGTGAACGAGTACTGTGAAGGAAAGGTGAAAAGCACTCCGATGAGGAGAGTGAAATAGTTCCTGAAACCATGCGCCTACAAGCGGTCGGAGCTGTTAATTCAGTGACGGCGTGCCTTTTGCATAATGAACCTACGAGTTACCATGTCTGGCAAGGATAAGCGTCATGAGATGCGCATCCGTAGTGAAAGCGAGCCTGAATAGGGCGTCAAGTCAGATGGGGTAGACGCGAAACCAAGTGATCTACACTTGCCCAGGTTGAAGTTCGGGTAACACCGAATGGAGGACCGCACGGATAAGCGTTGAAAAGCTTCCCGATGAGGTGAGTGTAGGAGTGAAAGGCCAATCAAACTTGGAGATAGCTCGTACTCCCCGAAAGGCATTTAGGTGCCGCGTGCATCGATCTCCATAAGAGGTAGAGCGACCGATAGGTCAAGAGGGCTTCACCGCCTATCGAGACCTGACGAACTCCGAATGCTTATGGACAGCAGATGTGCAGTAAGGGGGCGGGTGCTAAGGTCCGTCCCCGAGAGGAGAAGAATCCAGACCGCCGTCTAAGGTCCCGAAATTCTGTCTAAGTTAGTCTAACGAAGTCTGGTCCCCGTGACAGCTAGGATGTTGGCTTGGAAGCAGCCATTCATTCAAAGAGTGCGTAACAGCTCACTAGTCGAGGGTCCGGGCATGGATAATAATCGGGTATAAGTCAGATACCGAAGGCGCGGGATAGTAATGTAAATTAAAAGTATCGGTAGGGGAGCATTCCATCGACGTCGAATGGTGAAGGTAACTGATCCTGGAGTTTATGGAAAAGCAAATGTAGGTATAAGTAACGATAAAAAGGGTGAGATTCCCTTTCGCCGAAAGACCGAGGTTTCCCGGGCGATGCCAATCAGCCCGGGGTTAGTCGGGTCCTAAGTCTCAGCCGAACGGCGAAGGCGATGGCAGATGCGGTTAATATTCCGCAACTCGCAGTATCAGTGATGTGGAGACGGAGCAGTGACACTGCCGCGCCCTGACGGAATAGGGCGTTTAAGTGCTTAGGTTATGAGAATGGCAGGCAAATCCACCATTCGAGCTGAAACACGAAAGTACAGCACTTCCTTCGGGAAGCGTTGAGTGCAGGTAATCATACTTCCGAGAAAATCCGCTAAACTTAATGTTACTGCGACCCGTACCGCAAACGGACACACGTGGTCGGGTAGAATATACTAAGGCGTTGAGAGATTCATGGTTAAGGAACTAGGCAAATTGACCCCGTAACTTCGGGATAAGGGGTCCTCATAGCAATATGAGGCGCAGAGAATAGGTCCAGGCAACTGTTTAACAAAAACACAGGGCTGTGCAAACTCGAAAGATGAAGTATACAGCCTGACACCTGCCCGGTGCTGGAAGGTTAAGAGGAGATGTCACTAGCAATAGGAAGCATTGAATTGAAGCCCCAGTAAACGGCGGCCGTAACTATAACGGTCCTAAGGTAGCGAAATTCCTTGTCGGGTAAGTTCCGACCTGCACGAATGGTGTAATGATCCGGACGCTGTCTCAACCATGATCTCAGTGAAATTGTAGTATCGGTGAAGATGCCGATTACCCGCGATGGGACGAAAAGACCCCGTGAACCTTTACTACAGCTTAGCATTGACCTTGGTCATCCGATGTGTAGGATAGGCCGGAGGCTTTGAATCGGGTGCGCCAGCATTCGTGGAGCCATCCTTGAAATACGGCCCTTTGGCTGTCTGAGGTCTAACACGCCTATGGTGTGGACACTGCTTGGTGGGTAGTTTGACTGGGGTGGTCGCCTCCAAAAGCGTAACGGAGGCTTCCAAAGGTGCCCTCGGACCGATTGGTAACCGGTCTCATAGAGTGCAATGGCATAAGGGCGCTTGACTGGGAGGCAGACATGCCGAGCAGGCAGGAAACTGGGGCATAGTGATCCGGCGGATGTGTATGGAAACTCCGTCGCTCAAAGGATAAAAGGTACTCCGGGGATAACAGGCTGATCCCCCCCAAGAGCTCATATCGACGGGGTGGTTTGGCACCTCGATGTCGGCTCGTCACATCCTGGGGCTGGAGAAGGTCCCAAGGGTTGGGCTGTTCGCCCATTAAAGTGGCACGCGAGCTGGGTTCAGAACGTCGTGAGACAGTTCGGTCTCTATCTATCGTGGGCGTTGGAGTTTTGCGTGGTGCTGACACTAGTACGAGAGGACCGTGTTGGACAGACCTCCGGTTTACCAGTTGTGCCGCCAGGTGCACCGCTGGGTATCTGAGTCTGGATTGGATAAGCGCTGAAAGCATCTAAGTGCGAAGCCAGCCGCAAGATGAGAACTCCTCATAAGGGTCGTCATAGACGATGACGTTGATAGGGTGTAGGTGTAAAGACGGTGACGTCAAAGCCGAGCACTACTAATTGCCCGAAACTTTCTTCGGGTCTCCCGCCTCCCTAGAGTGGAGAGCGGGGACCAGTGACTCAGACTTTGAGCTGTGTAATCTTCTTGATAGAAGTAGAAAAGTTCTATAATGTTTTGCTTGTGGAAATACGTCACCTTATACGGCTGACAAGTCAGTAGACGAGTTAACAAGTATACGAGTAGACAAGTTAAAAGTGTACAAGAAAGCGAGTTAAAAGTGAACGAGTAAACAAGTTATTAGTTCTAAGGACAATGTTTAATAACGAATCTACTGATAAGAAGACAGAAGGAAGACAAGAATAAAGACAAACAACTAGTTAACTTGTCAACTTCAAAACCAGTCAACCGAACAAGACATTAGGTGGTTATTGCGTCGGGGTTCCACCTCTTCCCATTCCGAACAGAGAAGTTAAGCCCGTCTGCGCCGATGGTACTGCAATGCAATGCGGGAGAGTAGGTCGCCGCCTTCTTTCACTTTAGAGAGCTTCGAAGATTTCTCTTCAAAGCTCTCTTTTTTTGTTTGTCCCACTCTCAATCCTATAGCTCTCAACGCCATAACTCTCAATGCCATACCTTTCAACCTCATACCTCTTAACTCTCATCGCCCCATCCCCTTCAACAGTTCCTCCCAACTCTTTCCCCATCCTCTCCCCAACTTTCTCCCCAATCCTCTCCGAACGATCGCTCCCCGTCCGCAAGAAAGTAATGCTGATGGAGAGTTATTACCGAGAAACGTTGGATGAGTATCAAGGGTGTTTAACACCTTCGTCCAAGAGGGCTATAGGCGGACAAAAATTGCAAATGTTAGTGTGTTTTGACCTGATAGAACTGTCTTAAACTTAGAAACTTGCTATGAATAAAGTGCATCTGGAAGATAAGAGATCGCCAAATGTCCTTTATAATTTTCTTTCCGTAAGTTCGAATTACCGAATATCAATCACGATGTCGTATAAATTGCTTATAGAGAAATTTATTTACTTACTACTGCCTTCTCTGCTTTGAGCCTTTTATATTCTTCCAACATCTTTACAGCACGCTCACGAGCGATACGGGCAGGCTCGCTAGTAGCCTCATCTTCAGGGCGGATGCGCATAGTGTGGGCTAGATTGACAAGATCTTTCACAGCTTCTCCACCTGCAATTAGCCCTGCAGTGGCTGGAACCCACGCATTAGAACTGGGGATAGTATGGCGGTCGGTGCACTTACGCATATCTTTGTCAGGGCAGATACAATGAAAACGGCAAGAGATTTCTGGTTGTTCTATACTCTCAAGTGGTTCTTCAGGACTATATACTACTTTAAGATGCTTAATCTTTGTCTTACGAAGTTTCTTACGAATCACCTTCGCCAGTGGGTCGTTGATAGTCTTGAAGATGTCAGTCACACGAAACTGCGTGGCATCAAGTTTATAAGCTGCACCCATGCAAGAGAGCAATGGGATATTCAACTCATGACAACGATAGATGAGATCAAGCTTAGCTGTTACTGTATCAATGCAATCAATGACATAATCATAATGTGAGAAGTCGAATTGATCAGCATTGTCTGGAAGATAAAACGTTTGATATTTTCGTACAATACAACGAGGATTGATGGAGTGAATGCGCTCTTCTGCTACATCTACTTTATGCTTCCCCACTGTTCGAGTGGTGGCAAGAAGTTGACGATTGACATTCGTCAGACAAACACGGTCGTCATCAATAACATCAATAGCACCCACGCCACTGCGTGCCAAGACTTCCACAACATATCCACCAACGCCTCCAACACCAAAGACTGCCACGCGACTACCATTCAAGGTGTCAATAGCAGGCTTACCAAGGAGGAGTTGTGTTCTTGAGAATTGATTCTGCATTGTATTTATTATCCTTTATTTGGGCTGCAAAGAAAGCAAGTCAGAAAGATCATTGCTCGCTGACTAAGCGTATAGATAATGGTTCAACAGTGATGAGTCGGCGCTTGTAAAGATCGCCAATAGCTCGCTTATAAACTTTCTTCGACACCTGGAAACGACGCTTGATATCTTCTGCTTCGCTCTTATCGCCAAGGTCGCAGATACCATTATGCTCACGGAGATACTGGAGGAGCACCTCTGCAAAATCTTCTGCATACTGCTGCCCTGTGGATTGAAGTGTACAATCAATCTTTCCATCGGGGCGAACAGTGGATATGTAACCCTTCAATCGGTCGCCAGTGTGAACATATTGGAACACCTGATCCTCATAGATAAGACCTGGATACTGGTTATCAACAATCACTTTAAAGCCAAGATCAGTCTTCTGCCATACGAGAAGATCAACCTCCTGTCCATGCTTATAATCACGTGGTCGACGTTCGTCAAGATAATGTTCCACCTTAGCAGACGCCACAAGGCGATAACTATCCTCGTCCAAATGGATATGCACAATATATGAATTGCCTATTACCATGCGCTTTTTCTGTTCACGGAACGGACAGAAGAGATCTTTCATCACACCCCACGAAAGGAATGCACCATACTCATTGACCCACGAACACTCCAAGTAAGCAAAGTCGCCTACCTGCGCCAGAGGTTCTTCGGTCGTAGCAATAGGGCGTTCCTCTTGATCAAGATAGACAAACGCTTCTATCTCATCACCAATCTCAGTACCCTCTGGTACATACTTCTGAGGCATAAGAATATCACCATCTGGTCCTCCATCGAGGAAAAGTCCAAATGGTTCTCCATTGCCTTCACGTAAGGCAATCTTTAATACAGTGAGCGTGTTGTATGCTCCGAGCTTTATTTTAGACATAATAACCCTTTATAGTTGAAGACAAGATAATTTCTTATAAGACAAAGTAACATAAGAACAATATTCTTTAAGTACCTGACATCTCATTCTAAGAATCTACTCATTCTCTATTTTGACAGTAGCACTCCCCTCCTTTCGGAGGGGTTGGGGGAGGCTTTCTATCATGCCATCTTTGAGATGTATGGTTCTATCTGTTATGTGTGCGAGCCCCTCATCATGTGTAACGATGACGAAAGTCTGACCGAACTTATCGCAGAGATCGAAGAAGAGTTGATGCAACTCTTCTTTGTTCTTTGTGTCCAAACTACCAGAAGGCTCATCGGCAAGGATGACTGCTGGATTGTTTACCAATGCTCGAGCCACTGCCACACGCTGCTTCTCACCACCTGATAGTTCGTTGGGCTTATGACTTGCACGATCGCTCAAACCCATAAACGCTAATAACTCCTCTGCACGCTGACGTGCTTCTTTCGTCTTTCTGCCTGCAATATAGGCAGGAATCATGATGTTCTCAAGGGCTGTGAACTCTGGTAAGAGCTGATGAAACTGGAATACAAAGCCAAGATGTTGGTTACGGAAGTCGCTCAACTTCCCCGTTGAAAGACTCCCAACGTCAATTCCATCGACAATGACAGAACCACTATCAGGCTTATCCAGGGTACCGATAATCTGCAATAAGGTTGTCTTACCAGCACCTGACGGTCCGACAATGCTCACCACTTCTCCTTTATTAATATGCAAGTCGATACCCTTCAGCACCTGCAGTGAACCGAAACTCTTGGTTATGTTCTTAATATCTATCATAATGCTATTCTTTTATTGGGGCTATTAGCCTTATTGGGCTTATTAGCCTAATACCCTCTTACACCTTATTATGAATCCACTCTCTCACAGCCTCGTAAGCACTGCGCTCCTCTGTGTGTTGTGGTTGAGCGAACGTCATATCGTCCATACGATTACCATACTGATCAGGGAATATTATCATCAGCGTCTTACCCTTGAAGTACCGATTCACCTCTTCTGGTAATCGTTCCATCGCACTCTTATAAGAAATTGTACCCTTACGAGCTGTGACGATCACAAATAGCTGATCAGCTTTCACACGTGTTGCCAAATCTGGAAGTTCTTTCCAATGATACATCTCTTCGTACTCGGCACGCACACTAGGGAATCTATTACGAATGAACTCCGTTATGAGTTGCAAACTTTCGCGGCGACCATGGAACACGATACGGCACTCCAAATTACCTGCCATACGTGCCAATCGTTCTAACCAACGATAGAAACCAGGCTCAAACTCTGCACGAGAAGGCACTGCAACTTGTATTCTTCTTATCGTATTCAGGGGTTGGGTAATACGAGTAATGATAATTTGTCGGCTCAATCCATTATACAAACTACGTGTGAACTCACCCCAAAAGTTCTTATTTATATCCTTATGAAAGTGCAACCCCATAAGTATCTCAGATGCCTGAAACTCTTTAAAGGCATGTTTAATACCATTGGCAATATTCGCCGCTATGCGCACCTGCGTTGTCATTGGTACATCTGAAGAACTAGCTAACTGATGAATCTGTTCCAACAAACGCCGCCCCTCCGCTTGATTATGCCGCATATTTACATCATCATACACTACATTTAGGGCGACAAGCTCCTTCTTTAGTCGTGGATTACGCATCATTATAGCCATAGAGACCAAACTCTCAGCGTATTCAGGATACTTCACAGGAATAAGAATCTTCTCATCGTTAAGCGTCTTCACCATCTCTGGTTCCTCTTTCTCTTGCAAACGAATGCGCTGAGCAGCCCACTCTGTAACCAATGTTGATATGATACAGGTGAAGAGTATCATAATCACAATACCATTCAACACCTCATCTCCAAAGAGGTAAACTCCAGGAGAAACCTCCAAGCGACGCCCCACCATCACCATGGCAATAGCCCCTGCGGCGTGCGCACTCGTAAGACCGAACATCATGTGCCCCGACATCTTCGACATCTTAAAGAGTCTTGCGGCAATATATGCCGCCACTGCCTTACCCAATGTTCCAAAGACAACAAGGCAAAAGACCACCCATAAGATGTTGGTGCCAGAGAATAATAAACGAACATTGATCAACATTCCCACACCAATTAGGAAGTAAGGAATGAACAGCGCATTACCCGTAAACTCTATGCGATTCATCAACGGAGAAACCTTCGGAACATATCTATTTAGGATCAAACCAGACAAGAATGCACCAAAGATGCCCTCTAAGCCTACAGCATCAGATAAAGAAGCCGAAAGGAATACAACCGCTAAGATAAAGATAAACTGCATAACAGCATCAGAATAACGGCGCAAGAACCAACGTGCAAGACGGGGTATAAAGAAGATTAGTCCAGCACAATAAACAACAAACTTCACAACGAAGAACAACCAGAAACCAACTCCTCCACCACCATGAAAGCTATTGACAATTGATGCCATTACGATCAAAGCAATGAAGAGTGCCATCATGGAAGAACCAACACTCAACGTCGAACTAGTGTGCCGTGTCAGTCCATATCTTCCTACAATAGGATAGGCTATCAGCGTGTTCGACGCCATAATAGCTGCGAGTAACAATGCGGCTAATGGTGTATAACTCAACAAGCTAACGCCCATCAGATAAGTCATAATAAACGGACAAAGGAAGGTTAACAGCCCGAAGATCATCACCCGATTACGATTCTTCTTCAGCCCCTCCATATCCATCTCAAGCCCCGCTAAGAACATGATATAATACAAGCCAACACGCCCGAATAACTCGAATGAAGCGTCACGCTCCAAGATATTCAGTCCGTACTTACCAACGATAACTCCCGCCAACACCATACCAATGATATGAGGTATGCGCAATCGACCCATGATGATAGGTGAAATAAGTATCATCAAAAGCACTACAAAGAATATTAGTGTCGGGTCAGCTATAGGAAAATATTGTGATAAATGCAACATGAATGTCTATTAACTTATTGCCTGCAAAGTTACTAAAAAAGTTTGGCAACATTCCATCTTAGCATATATTCATAGATTATATGAGCCAAAATTTAAGTCCATATGCTTTGTTCCCCACACTTACATACGCTTTCCGCATTCAGTTCCTACGGCTCCCGTATTCTTTACATACGTATTCTGCATTCACGGAATACGTATCTTTTCTTATTATCTAAGTGTGATAAAGTATTATCAGACTTAGATAACTAATTATCACGCTTAGATAATTAATTATCACACTTAGATAATACAATTACTTACGCTTCAAAACAATACAGAACACCGAAGAAACAAAAAGAAAAGCAGCAGAAAAGAAATGCTAAACATATATATTTCGATTCCACTGCTTGTGCTTTACAATAGGTAAAGAGTGCTTCTAACTATTAAACAGGTGTATTGCTTGAAGAGATGAAACCCATTTTACACCCTTTATATATATGCCGGAGCGTAATTATCACTACTTATTTTGCCCTTTAAATTGTAAGTAAAACTGCGCTTTCTGTGCTTCTATCTCTGCCTTCAGTTCCTCTTGTGTGGGTAGATAAAGCTTATACTTTGTTGCAAAAAGTTGTTTACTATCGTGGAGTATGGAGTATCGTGCGATGTCTTCATCTGTGTCCGAACATAAAAGAATACCTATGGTTGGGTTATCGCCATCCGTCCGCTTGAGTTCATCAAACATCCTGACATACATATCCATCTGCCCCACATCCTGGTGCGTAACCTTTGATGTCTTTAGATCCATCAATACGAAGCACTTTAAGAAGTAGTTATAAAAGACCAAGTCGATGTAATAATCCTCCTTCTCCGTATGGATATGTTGCTGACGCCCAACGAATGCGTAGCCCTTTCCTAGCTCCATGATGAACTTCTGGAGATTACTGATAATACTGCTCTCTAGGTCTGTTTCCGTAAAAGAAGTATTCGGTGTGAATCCTAAGAACTCTGCAACAACAGGGCTTTTAATGAATTCCAACTTCTCAACAAGTGGACTGTTTTTCTCCAGCATCTCCTCTCTTACCAGTTCCTTATGATGAGATTGTAATAGACGATAGTAGTACTGACTACTCACGTTACGCTGGAGTGTTCTAACGCTCCAGCCCTCTGTAACTGCTTCCTGCTCATACCATGCCCTTGCCTCATCGTCTCGAACCTGCAACAATACGCTATAATGCGTCCAAGTGAGACGAATGGAAGATTTTCCAGTCACCGACTGGAGAATGTCATGTAGAGCCGATTTTCCAATCGACAACTGGAATATGTCTGGGTAAAGTTGACTAAAAAGTATGTAATTATAAAGGTTACTCTTAGAGAAACCCTTACCATATCTCTGTACAAGCAGACCGCTTAACTCTTGTATAACTCGCTTACCATAATCAGCACGGGAATACTTTAATAGCTCCTCATTCAGCCTCTTTCCTAACAGCCAATTACGCTTCAGCAGGGCGATATTCACGGCATGATACGCCTCATGTTGCGCCTCATCGATGATTAAGCAACTCTCTTCAAACAAATGCTCTTTGCTTGGAAGTTCGGGTTCTTGTGTAGTATTATTCATTGTTATAATCGTTTAGATTGTTCAACTCAAGCCTTCTTACTTCTCTTCTTCTCAAGTGTTTTTAGTTATAGATGTACTCTATTAAATCCGAGATCAAAGTTACAAAAGAAGTTGAATATAGGCAAATATAACCCACCAAAGGCTAAAAGAAAGACAGATTGTAGCTTGTATTACAAGAAAAATAGTACTTTTGCAAGTACAAGTGATTAATTGAAAACAATAAAAACAAAGTATATGAAAGTAGCAATTGTGGGTGCCAGTGGTGCAGTTGGGCAGGAGTTCCTACGCATCTTAGCGGAAAGGAATTTTCCAATGGACGACCTTGTACTCTTTGGTTCAACGCGTTCTGCAGGCAAGAAGTACGCTTTTAAGGGTAAAGAATATGAAGTAAAACTACTCCAGCATAACGATGATTTCAAGGATGTAGACATTGCTTTCACCAGCGCAGGCGGTGGTACTTCAGCCGAGTTTGCCGATACGATCACCCGATACGGTGCTGTGATGATTGATAACTCCAGCCAGTTCCGTCAGGAAGCAGATGTTCCTTTGGTTGTTCCAGAGATCAACCCGGAGGACGCCCTCATACGTCCTCGTGGCATTATAGCCAACCCTAACTGTACAACGATTATGATGGTTGTTGTCTTAAACCCTATCGATAAGCTCAGTCATATCAAGAAGGTGCATGTCAGTAGTTACCAGAGTGCATCGGGCGCGGGTGCTGCTGCCATGCAAGAACTGCAACAACAATACAAGGAACTGGTTGAGACTGGCGAGGTAAAGACCATTGAGAAGTTTCCACACCAGCTCGCTTACAATGTCATCCCACAAATAGATAAGATGACAGAAAACGACTATACGAAGGAAGAAATGAAGATGTTTAATGAGACGCGTAAGATAATGCACTCCGATGTACGCACTTCTGCGACCTGTGTTCGCGTCTCTTCACTCCGCAGCCATTCGGAGGCTGTATGGTTCGAAACCGAACGCCCGCTATCTGTTGAGGAGATTCGTGAGGCATTGAAGGCGGCTCCTGGCGTAACACTCGTTGATGATCCGCAGCATTATGTGTACCCAATGCCACTCGAGAGTGCTGGTAAGGACGATGTCTATGTAGGTCGTATTCGCAAGGATCTGGCCGATGACAACGGTAACACGCTATGGCTTACTGGCGATCAGATACGTAAGGGTGCGGCATTGAATGCAGTGCAGATTGCAGAGTATCTGATTAAGGTGGGGGATGTGAAGTAAGGGTAGAGACTATAAAAAAAGCCTCACCCCCGCCCCCTCTCCGAATGGAGAGGGGAGTGATTAGTAAGACTTGCTTAGAGGAAAGGATACACATAAATCAAGCATTGAAAACATTTGCTTATAAGGTTAGGAACGTATAGATAAAATAAAAGGGTTCATTTGCTATCATGCAAATGAACTCTTTTACTTTTATAATAGACGTACGATACCTCCCAAAGGAATAATCTTTATTCTATCGAACGAACGCAAGATTTAGTACTATCTACTCCCCTCTCCAGTCGGAGAGGGGGCGGGGGTGAAGCTTTTTTAACGCTCAAACTGTTCTATACTTAAGCCTCCTTCCGTCAGCTTCTCAATCTCTGGAACAATGCGAGTGAAGTGCTCTGAACGGGCATGATGGGCTAAGCAAACCTTATTCTCCCATGTTTCACAAAACATGAAAACACCCGGTTGGGTTGCACTCTCAAACAGATCGTAACCTTTGTTGCCCTCATCTTTGCGAGAGATTTCCACTAACTCGTCTGCAAGAGCCTTCACTTGAGTTGTCGTAACACCCTCTTTTACCTTGAAAAAAGCGTTTAATCTGATCATAATTTCTACTTATTTAGTCGATAAAACTTTACTTATTCTTCTTGTAATAAGCCACTGCAGCAGCCACATTAGCCTTTATTGCACGTGAAGAGAATGTAGCACCTGTTGCACCATCAACCTGCTCTGCCTTTGCAGCCTTAGCCACTTTCATTCCTTCAAACTTAGGGAGTAGGTTCTGCTTCACCGTGTTGAAGTATCGAGGTGACTCATGATTTGCCAATGGAACAACCTTTACAACCTTGTTATTCTTGATATAAACCTCCACAGGAGTAGCCCCCTTAAATCCCTTTACATTTGGAGTTAGGGTCGTGGTGTTCACTACGTATGTTCCATCTGCTTGTTTATACATCACCTTTCCCTGCTGGACTGCAGCAAAAGCAACGCTACCTGTAATTGCTAAAGCTATGAAGGTAGCTGAAAGAAACTTCTTATTCAACATTATTTTTACCTTTATCTATTTGTTATCTGTGTGCTTGCAAATATACGAAAAACTATGTTTCTAACACGATGTTTTTGTTTTTTTAATGGTAGAACACACCTACTTATAAGCATATAAACCACTTTCTATATCGCAGACAGAACCTAAAAATAGCGTAAAAGAGGCTTCCCTATAAGAAAAAATAGTCTATTTTTAATAAGAAAACAAACGAACAACGAAGAAAAAATAAACTAAAAATAAACTCAAGAGAACCCCTTTTCAAACATAGGGAACCCATCCGCACCCACATAAACGGGCATCTCTTCAAAAATAGAAAGAACTTATCAATATCACAAGGCATAACCATCAACAACAGAATCATTTGCTTTTTTATTCCTAATACTTCGTCTCTTTTTCTAAAAGTTCGTACATTTGTAAGCAGTATCTATCAATACCAAACAATGAAATATATACTGTTACCTAAACAAGATAAGCCTCACCAGCTACCTTTCTATTTTGCTGTCGAAGAATACGTAGCCCATCATTACCCCGATGATGATTATTTCTTGGCATGGCGTGTGCCCCCTACTGTAATGTTAGGGCGCAATCAACTGATTGAAAATGAGGTGAACGTTGATCATTGCAAGGCACATTCTATCGACATATTCAGGCGTAAGAGCGGTGGAGGATGTATCTATGCCGATGAAGGGTGCATACAGTTTTCGTATATCTCACGCCTCT
Source organism: Prevotella veroralis (assembly GCF_018127765.1). NCBI lineage: Bacteria > Pseudomonadati > Bacteroidota > Bacteroidia > Bacteroidales > Prevotellaceae > Prevotella > Prevotella veroralis. The sequence continues at coordinate 246,494 of NZ_CP072330.1, forward strand.
CTAATGCGAATGAAGCCTTCGTTCAATATATGAATCGCATGACTAATTTGCTACAAAGTATTGGTATCGACGCACAGTTATCAGGGCGAAATGACATCCTCATCAACGATACAAAGGTTTCAGGATGTGCTTTTTATCAACTTAACAATCGCAGTGTTCTGCATAATTCATTACTTTTCAACACACAACTATCGCATCTTTCAAATGCGCTCACACCCTCACTTGCGAAGCTCAAGAGCAAGGGAATTGATTCTGTTAGGCAACGTGTTACCAACGTATCACAATATACTGACATCGAAATAACTGACTTCATGCGCTATGCCCAACAGCAATTCTGCCATAGTGAGGTGTTAGAATTGACCGAAGAGGATATGCAGGGAATTGAAAGAATCGAACAGGAGTTAGCCTCCGACAGCTTTGTTTATGGCAAAAATCCGAAATATTCTATTGTAAAAAAGCATCGTTTCGAGGGTGTGGGAACACTGGAAGCGCACATAGAACTAAAGAATAACACGATTGTAAACATCAATTTGATGGGCGATTATTTCCTCCTTGGAGATATTGATAACGCTCTTCTAAAACCATTGAAGGGCGTGGAGTTTACGAGAGAGGCTGTTGAAAATATTTTAGAAAACACTGATTTGTCGACTATCATACGTGGCTTTCAACTCTCACAACTACTCCGCTTGCTCTTTGGACGCAAACCACACGTGATGAAACCAGAGTGGTTGAAGATAGATCTAACATCGAAGAAGTCAACTGGCGAGACTGCTGGAATCTTGTCGAAACACCACATGAACACCATCTGTACGAGTGGGTTATGTCCAAACAGGGCTGAATGTTGGATGGCACGCACGGCAACTCTGATGATTGGGGGCGATATCTGCACCAGAAAATGCCGTTTCTGCAACACTTTGAGTGGGCGACCAAGAGCATTAGATAGCAACGAACCAACAAGAGTAGCCGAATCCATCAAGGCTTTAGGACTGCGTTATGCCGTCATCACATCGGTGGATCGTGACGATTTAGACGATTATGGAGCTGCACATTGGGTACAGACAATCAAGGAAATACAGCGTTTGAACCCCGAAACAAAGGTCGAACTACTTATCCCTGACTTTATGGGTAAAGCCGAACTCATACGTCAGGTGATGGCAACAAAGCCTCATGTGGCTGGTCATAACATGGAGACTGTACGCCGACTGACGCCTTCCGTGCGCTCTGTAGCACGCTATGACCGAAGTTTGGAGGTGTTGCATGAGATTACGAAGTGCGGTATTACAGCCAAAACAGGCTTTATGTTGGGCTTAGGGGAGACCCACGAGGAGATATTAGAGACGATGGATGACATTCTCAAAACGGGTTGTAAGCGTCTAACCTTGGGTCAGTACCTTCAACCAACAGCCCACCATCTCCCCGTATCAGCTTATATTACACCCGAACAATTTGCCAATTACAAGCGCATTGCATTAGAGAAAGGATTCAAGCATGTGGTGAGTGGACCGCTGGTTCGCTCTTCTTATCATGCTGCAGAGGGGTAAAACAAGGTTGAGAATAGGCTATTCCCCACCCCTTACAGACATGGTTTTAGACAGAATGACACAATGACATGTTCTTTTAATGACATATTTCTAAGATAGAAGAGGCGTGTTTTTAGACATAAAGACATAATGACATGCTGTTTTAATGACATATTTCTATGATAGAGGAAATATAGGAACAAGGGGGCTGTAACGCCACCCCAAAGTAGGGACAGACGCCCTCGTCTGTCCGCTCAAAATCCCTGTTTCCATTGATACATACCACATTTGGCGGACAGACGAGGGCGTCTGTCCCTACTTTGGGGTGCTACTTAGGTTGCGAATAATGCTGTCTACACTTCTTAACTATCAAACAAATGTTCAATATCATGCTGCTTCATAACCGCAATAATCGGTTCGCCAGATGGCGTGTAATTGACATTTTCACAAGTGAAAAGCTCATTCACAAGGTTATCCATCTCACTATTGGTCAACACCTGACCCTGTGGAATAGCGGCATTACGTGCTAAACTCAAAGCGAGTGTACGATCGATATCTTCTTTCACACTTGCCCCACTCTCCACAGCTGACGCCACCATATCTTGGATAAGACTAACAGCATTGAGCCCTTCGATGCCTGCTGGCACTCCATTCACTGCATAACTATCACCACCGAGACTATCCAATTGGAAGCCCATCTCTGCCATTTCTGGGAGGATGCGATCGATGATTAACTTGTCAGATACCGTAAATTGCACCACTTCAGGGAATAGAACCTTTTGCGAATGAGCCTTATGAGATGACAACTGGCGCAAGTACTCCTCATATAAAATGCGTATATGAGCACGGTGCTGGTCGATAATCATCAAGCCAGACTTCACCGCTGTCATGATATAACTCCCCTTATACTGATAGTGCGAAGGTGACTTTTCCTCTATCATCGACTCGTTTGTAGAGGTTGTAGAGGCTGATGAAATAATCAAACTCTCGTCTGTTGGAGTCGTATTAACATCTAAATCATCTTGTTCAAAGAGTTTTGACTGGCGTATCTCAGCATTCCCATCCAAACCAGAGTACAACTCCTCCCAACCATCTGGCACACTCGGCTTCTGCGGTTGGGCAGTTTGTTTAAAGGGATTGAACGATGGGTTGATTTCAACCTTCGGTGCTTTAGTTCCCGAATGAGGGTCGAATACTGGAATATCAGGCTTCCCTTCTGTGTCAAAGTCAATCGAAGGAATATCATTAAAGCGCCCCACGGCTTCTTTCACAGCTGCTAAAAGAATCTGCCAGATGGCTTGCTCATTCTCAAACTTTATCTCCGTCTTTGTCGGATGAATGTTTACATCAATGTTCGTAGGCGGTACTTCAAAATAAAGAAAGTAAGGAATCTGCTCTCCCTGAGGGATAAGTCGATCGAACGCAGTGATGACCGCCTTATGAAAATACGGGTGTTTCATATAACGTTCATTAACGAAGAAGTACTGCTGGGGCGTCTTCTTGCGTGCAGACTCTGGTTTCCCAACAAAGCCATGGATATGACATAGACTTGTGTCAACGTCTATTGACAAGAGATCTTGGTTCAGTCTCTTCCCAAACACCTCAACAATTCGCTGTCTATAGTTGCATGACCGAAGATTAAAAAGCTCTGTTCCATTACTATATAAGGTAAAGGCTATATGCGGATAAACCAATACAATGCGTTCAAAAGCATTGATGATATTATTCAATTCGGTGGTGTTCGACTTCAAAAACTTGCGTCGTGCAGGTACATTGAAGAAGAGATTCTCAACCAAGAAATTACTTCCTACAGGGCAGGAACAAGGTTCCTGATTCGTAAAACGACTACCCGAGATAGACAGATGAGTACCGAGATCATCATTCGCCATGCGTGTCTTCAATTCTATCTGCGCCACCGCAGCAATCGACGCAAGTGCCTCTCCACGAAAGCCCATGGTATGGAGTGAGAAAAGATCATCTGCCTTACGTATCTTAGAAGTTGCATGTCGCTCGAAAGAGAGGCGTGCATCAGTCTCTGACATACCCTTTCCGTTATCAATCACTTGAATAGATGTGCGCCCCGCATCGACTACTAAGACATTAATTGACGTTGCTCCAGCGTCAATGGCATTCTCTACTAGCTCCTTGATAACGGATGCTGGGCGTTGAATCACCTCTCCCGCAGCAATCTGATTGGCTACACTATCGGGTAAAAGTTGTATGATATCACTCATTGATTAATAATGCTTAAGCAATAAACAAGAATAAGATAAGTAGTGCTATAACACCTGCAGAGAGTATCAAAGACACCCACATGGCTGTGAAACGATTGTGTTTGTGTGTCAAAACTTGCGGTCGCAAGCTATGAGAAAGACGCCTTTGAAGTTCCTCACGATACCCCTCCTTTGGCTCATCTTGCTGTTCTAACTCATTTTTCGCACGCTTCTCTATGTCCGAGAGAAACTCTTTACGTTCGTCAACATACATGTATTCGTGATGAAAACGACGGGGCTTTGATGATTGAAAGAAGAACATATTTCAAAGGAGTTAATGATGTTAATAATGTGAAGAGAAGTTGACCTATTGTCGTAAATGATTACGACAATAGGTTGACAAGGGGTCACTCTATACGTTGTCGAGGTGGCAAGATGACTTGAGCATTACGCTTGGTAGCTGCCGTCTTACGTGCCGCACGACGGAAGATATCATTCTTATCCTTTGGACGAACATTATCAAAAAGCTCAAAGTGAGGCAATGTCAGGCGATCAGGAGGGATCTGCGTCATTGGACTGATCACACCATCTGCCTTAGACATCCATATTTTTTTCAATTTACGTTCGGGTGTTATGAACATACGAAGGGTATCTGTCTCCGTGTAATTATGCCCTATCAACGTACTGTCTTTATCGGTATGATAGAATACAACCTCAACGTTCCCCCATGCGTCCACACGCCTAACAGCACCATTGACAAAGTCTGCACGCATGTCACGTGACGATATTTGATTATAGTGTTGCTTATCTGGAAGTGTTTCAATAGAGAACGCATTACCATAGACAAAAGCCTGTCGAATGGTGGAGTCATTCATGTATGCCTTAATCGAATCACCAACAAGTTGACGGTTACCACTCCATACTATCGGGTAGTCATACATAGTCATACAGGAGTCTTTCGTATTAGCAACAAGGAATCCACATACGGCTTGTACATCCGTGCGGAACGCCCTCACGTTGTTGACCCCATAGATTTCACGATACATCTTAGGCGTGTTCATGTAGAATCCCTTCATACTAATTGTGTCGGCATGAACAAATAGTGTGTCACCTTGGGAGAAGTCTTTTGCAATCGGACCAGGCTTTCCACCAAAAGCAATAGCCGCCGAGTCAGTATAGTGAAGATAGTCCCCCTTGAAGGCATGTTTCTGTTTCTCGTCTATATAATAGACGTTCCCTTCCCCTGTTCCTTCGTGAGTGTTACTATTATAAGTAAGATCGCGACCAGTGATTGTACGCTGGTTTAGCTTATCAATAATCTTCACATTACCATGTCCCTCACTATATCCAGACTTGGCATTGTAGATTACTTCATCACCAGTAATCACTCTCTTTTGTCGACGATCATCGATCTTCACATTACCACGAGCAGTACTATGACCAGTCTTCTCATTATAGAATACATCTTGACCTATTATGGTTCTGTCATTTGCCTTATCGACTATCTTTACATTACCATGCCCCTCGGCTTCACCCGTCGAACTGTTATAAACGATGTTATCCCCCTCTACATCTTGCTTTGGAGATGTAATCGTTGAATGACCATTAAGCTCCATGTTGTCAGTTCGACTATTATAAGTTCCATCGTTAGTATGCACGACTTCGCCCTTTGCTGTTCGAATAACTGACTTGCCAACAACGTGTACCAAGCCTGTTTCTGTATTACCATGTGCCTCTGGAGTTGTGATTCTGTACTTAGGAGTAAACATAACAACATTACCAAAGAAGTTCGCATCATGGCTCTCTGTGTTATAATCACCTTGATCGGCTATAACAGTATTTCCATTGTAAACCAAGGTTCCACGACCACCGAAATAATTGGCAACTTTCGATATCATGTTATAGTCTAAGCTATCACAACGTAGCGACTTTCCAGGCTGACGAACCACAACCTTTTCTCTAACATGAACCATTTGAGACATGCCATCATAGTGAAGACGACGACAATCAAGCGTCACTCCACCCGGTCGAGTTACATGAACTTTACCGAAAGCTTTAAACCAATTCGACTGTTCGTTGAAGTATGCACTATCACAACTAAGCGTCATTCCCTTATAACGCAACCGAACATTACCCTTTGCAATCTGCACATCTGGCATCAACATCTGGTTGTGTCTAAGGTTATCGGTATGGTCTATATAGAACTTACTACCCTTCTTTTCCGTCACTTTCTGAGCCAGAGAAGGGCGGTTATAGCATAACCCAAGCAGGCATAGAATCGTGATTAACATGATTCTATGCCCGCAAAGCTTATATATATAAGTGTTTTCTAATGTCATTTAATCCAACCTTCATACTTGAACTTACAATCCTTGTAGCGAGGATTCATTCGAACATAAGTATTCTTAATCTTGCTTACTACCCAGTCATGAATTATCTCTTGACGACGATGAGCAGTAACGATGTCACGCATAGTTTGAAAGTCTTCTGTTATCGTAGCTCTATGTTCGTCGGTACGACTCTTTAGCTTCACGATAGCACAAACGACCTTCCCTCGATTGTTAATCATCTGAAAAGGAGCAGAGATCTCACCGACTTTCATGGTGTCAACAACTCGTGCTACTTCCGTTGGTAAGTCCTTCATCTTGAAGCGAGAGGTGCGTTCGTCCCCTGATGAGTTGACCATGAGTCCATGGTTATTCTTCGTATCTTTGTCATCAGAAAGGTATGCGGTGGCATCCTCAAACGTGAACTTCTCTTTGCGAAGATCACGTCCAATAGAGTCTAAGCGTTCTTTTGCAGTATCAATAGAAGCCATTGATACACGAGGTTTCAATAGGATATGACGACAATTAATCTTATCTCCTCGACGGTCAATCAATTGAATGATATGATAACCAAACTCGCTCTCTACGATCTTAGAAACCTTCTTCGGATCAGTCAAGTTGAATGCTACTGCAGCGAAAGCAGGGTCTAACATACCTCGTCCCATATAACCTAATTCACCGCCCTGACGCGATGAGCCAGGGTCTTCGGAGTACAAACGTGCCAACGTAGCAAAGGATGTTTCTCCCTTTGTTACACGATCCGTATAGTCACGTAGTTGGTTTTTAATGCGATTAACTTCCTCTGGCTCAACTTTAGGAGTTTGTGTTAGAATCTCCACTTCAACGGTAGTTGGAATCATAGGAATACTATCCACTGGTAACTTCCTAAAGTACTCGCGCACTTCAGCAGGTGATACTTTCACATCACCAACGAGCTTTGCTTGCATCTTCTGAACCAACTGACGATTCTTATAATCATCGTGTAAGTCTTGTCTAAGTTGCGCTATACTCTTATGCTGGAACTCCTCTAATTTCTCCTTAGAACCTATTTGTGGCAAAGAAATCCAGTAGTTAATTTGTTGATCAACACCCTGTGCAATCTCTGATTCAGTCACCTCTACGCTATCAAGAGCAGCCTGATGAAGGAAAAGTTTCTGCACTGCTATTTGTTCAGGCAACACACACTCTGGATCTCCATCCCACTTCATTCCCTCTGCTTCTCCTTGTAGTTTCATGATCTCGACTTCGGACTTTAAGATCGGTTCATCACCCACTACCCATATCACCTCATCGACTACATTGTTGGCTTTAGCAACCTGATTCGTATCTACCGAATCTGTTAGAACTAACGGTGCCGAGGCACGAAAGGCACCTGCATGCAAACCCATTGCAACAAGCGTAACGCCTATTAGCAAAGCACCTGTCTTACATTTATTTATCTTCATCTGATTTCTTTATTATCACTTAATGCTTATTGACTGTAGAAAGAACAGCCTTATCAACCACAACTTTATATTTCTTTCGCAATGAATCAACCCACTTCTTCTCAAGTTCCTTTTGATAGTCAGAAACCACAAGAGCACGTACATCATCCAAAGACTCTGGTGCTTTCAACTTCTTACCATAGGTTGCACCAATAGGAAAGTCCTTCATCTCTTTCACAGGAACACTCATTCCAAACACTTGCTTATCGACAAGATCATTATCACCCTTACGGAAGATTCCCTTCTCAACACGTATGCGGAGTGTACTATCAGCATTGAATGTCTTACGCAGTACATCATTCCATTGTGCAAAAGGAAGTCGCTTCACACAATCCTTCACAGCCTCAACGTCAGCTTGATTCTTTACATGATAAGCAATGCCTTTAAAACGTGGTTCAGTCCATTTATATTGTTTCCTATGTTTGTGGAAATAGTTTTCTAAGCCCGTAACATCTGCTGATGCCTTATCCCAAACCATACGATTACTCATCTCAACCATCAATAAGCCATCATAATACTCACGGATAAGATTCTTTAAATTAGCATCCTTCTCTTCCAGTTCCGCAAGTTGTTTATCAAGTAATTGCTCACGAGTTACCCCCTTACCAGCCTGCTGAACAAGGCTATCTAACTTCTTATCGACAATCTGATCACGCAATCCACGCATCTCAATAAACTGTAAGATCCGTGCATGCAACGAATCATAAGGAGCCAATCCTTCATGTGCTATCATCTTAATAATGTGATAACCATAAGGAGAAAGTGTTGGTTTACTCATTTCACCAGGCTTCAATGCCAACATAGCATGCTCAAACTCCTGTACTGTTTGCCCCTTTTGGAGCAATGGCAACTCGCCTCCGTTCTGTGCAGACTCTCGATCAGCAGAATACTTCTTAGCCAGCTCCCCGAAGTTTGCTCCATGCTGTAAAGCATTATAGATAGAGTCTGCCAAGACCTTAGCTTTCAGTTCTTCTTCTTTTGTCGCACGCTGATTTAATCCTACAAGAATGTGTGCACAACACCATAACCCACCATTCGCTTCAATACTCTCCTTCGTCTCTTGATAAATATCCCGAGCCGCTTTTTCAATATCAGAGTTCGTAAGGAACGATGGACGAATCTGCTGATCTCGATAGGTAAGGAACTCTTGCTTGAAGGAAGACAATGTATCTAAACGAGCATCCAAAGCCGCTTGCACCTTCAACTTATAATTGATGAACAGATCCACATAATCGGCTATACTCTTCTTATCAATGACCCCTTCAGCATTGTTCTTATTATATGAATACTCAAATTCAGAACGACTAACTGGTTGCCCATTGATAGTCATTATGGTTGGGTCACTCTGCCCAAATACCATCGTGGTAGATAGCAGCGACAATAATAAAAGAGCCTTGATTTTCATTGTTATTATTTAAGACACACATACCCTCTCCACTGCTTTTACAGAGAAGAGGGCGGTTAATTATTAATCTGTTAATTACTCTGGACGAGAGTAGTTTGGTGCTTCACTCGTAATAGTGATATCATGTGGATGACTCTCCATAACGCCTGCGTTGGTGATACGAGTAAACTTCGCATTGTGCAAATCTTCGATAGATGCAGCACCACAATAGCCCATTCCAGAGCGGAGACCACCAACAAGTTGATAGATAACTTCTTGAACTGTTCCCTTGTAAGGAACGCGTCCTGCAATACCTTCTGGTACCAGTTTCTTTGCATCGTGGATATCATTCTGGAAGTAACGATCACGTGAACCATTCTTCTGTTCCATAGCCTCCAAAGAACCCATACCACGATAACTCTTAAACTTACGACCATTGAATATGATGGTGTCACCAGGAGATTCCTCCGTACCTGCAACCAAAGAACCTATCATCACACTGCTTCCTCCAGCTGCTAAAGCCTTCACAACATCACCAGAATAGCGCAATCCTCCATCAGCAATCAATGGCACACCAGTACCTTCCAACGCTTTATAAACATCGTAGATAGCGGTCAACTGCGGTACACCCACACCTGCTACAACACGTGTTGTACAGATAGATCCAGGACCAATACCTACTTTCACAGCATCCGCACCATTATCAACAAGGAACTTAGCTGCCTCTGCCGTCGCAATATTACCCACTACAACATCAAGGTTAGGGAAGGCTGTCTTTACATCATGCAACTTACCAATAACACCTGCAGAATGACCATGAGCTGTATCAATAACGATAGCATCTACACCTGCAGCAACCAATGCTTCGGCACGCTCCATGGTATCACCTGTAACGCCAACACCCGCTGCGACACGCAAACGCCCCTTCTCATCCTTGCTTGCCATAGGCTTATCTTTAGCCTTTGTGATGTCCTTATAAGTAATTAGACCTACAAGATGATTGTCCTTATCGACTACTGGCAACTTTTCAATCTTATTCTCTTGAAGAATCTGCGCAGCGGCTGTAAGATCGGTTTGTTGATGTGTTGTAACGAGGTTCTCCTTGGTCATCACGTCATCAATCAACTTATCCAAATGGCGTTCAAAACGCAAGTCTCGATTGGTAACAATGCCTACTAAGTGGTTATCCTCATCTACAACGGGGATACCACCAATGTGGTAATCAGCCATCATCGCGAGTGCATCCTTCACAGTTCTACCTTTTAAGATAGTCAGTGGGTCGTAAATCATACCATTTTCAGCCCTCTTCACGATTGCAACTTGGTGTGCTTGATCCTCAATAGTCATGTTCTTATGAATCACACCAATACCACCTTCTCGAGCGATGGCAATCGCCATTGAGCTCTCCGTAACGGTGTCCATTGCCGCTGTAACAAAGGGCACATTGAGATCAATGTGGCGTGAAAACTTGGTTTTCAACTGTACCTCTTTAGGTAATACTTCCGAATAAGCTGGGATTAAAAGGACGTCGTCGTAAGTCAATCCGTCCATCTTGATCTTTTCTGCAACAAATGATGACATAATGATTTGGAAATTTATTGCATGCAAATTTAGCAATTAATTATCAAATAGACAGGCTTTTTCTCCATTTTCTATAATCGAATTAAAGCTATTTAACGGCAGGTTAATACGACTGCTGAATGTCAGTAATATCATACAGAAAAAAGACATAGTAACAAGTGCTTTGAGGCTCTTCTGCATAAAAGAATTACACATATTATCCCCCTTCTAACGAATGATTGAAAACTATGGAAGTATCACCTTGTTAGCAACAGACAAGAGGTTGCAAATAAAGAGAGGCTTCCTTCACATTAAAGAAAGCCTCTCTTCACGTCAAAGGAAGCCTTTCTTCAAATCGAAGAAAGCACTTCCTTTAATTCAAAATTTATAATTCACAATTCAAAATTGTGATTACTTTAAGTTGACGAGTACATGAGTTAACGGGTTAACAACTGATTCATTCTATTGAATGTAGTGCCACAAGTAGGGACAGACGCCCTCGTCTGTCCGCCCATAGTCCCTATTTTTTGATAGAAACATTGCTGTGTTTGCGGACAGACGAGGGCGTCTGTCCCTACTTTGAAGCATTCATTCCAATCAAGGAGAGTTCTTCCTCTAATTCAAAATCATATTTTCTATATGCGATCAGTTTGCCATTTCGGACAGAAACTTTATGCGTACCAAACGGATGACTTCCTCACTATAATCGCCATCAAGCTCTTCCATTGCCACATCAAGGCTATCTGTCTCGCTGTCCATGAAGTAGTCATAGATGTCATTGATTGTATCATCATCGTAAACATCCTCTAAGAAGTAATCGATATTGAGCTTCGTTCCACTATAAACGATCTCTTCAATCTTAGTGAGAAGATCATCGAAATCAAGTCCTTCAGCCGATGCAATGTCATCAAGTGGGAGTTGTCTGTCAATGCTTTGGATGATTTTTACCTTCTGCATAGACTTCTTTGCGACCGTTCGCACACGTAGTTCTTCGGGACGTTCGATGTGGTTTTCTTCGCAATGTTGCCTTATCAATTCACAAAACTCTTTCCCATAACGCTTCGCCTTACCTGCTCCTACTCCTTGAATGTTCTGTAGTTCCTCTTCATTGATAGGATACATCATTGCCATCTGCTCCAAAGATACATCCTGAAAGATGACGTATGGAGGGATTTCTAACTTACGTGCTATCTTCTTACGAAGGTTCTTTAGCATGGAGAAAAGTTCTGGATCGAGGACTGCTGTGCCCGCCATTGGTGTATCATCATCCTCTTCATCCTTAAACTCGGCATCCATTACGATCATAAACGACGTTGGCGACTTCATGAAGCGTTTGCCTGCTGCGGTCAACTTCAATATGCCATAGTTCTCAACATCCTTCTTCAGATAACCAGCCAAGAGTGCTTGTCTGACCACAGGATTCCATATCTTCGGGTCTTCATCTTCGCCAGCACCGAAGTCATCAAGCTCGTTGTGCTTATGATCTTTTTGATCATCTGTTGCTCTACCTTTGACAAAGTCAATGACATACTCTTGTCGGAAGTTTTCTTTCAAAGCCTTCACAGCTTGGAGAACTATCAAGAGCTGATTCATTGCCTCAATCTTCTTCTTAGGATGCAGACAGTTATCACACATGCAGCAATTATCCTTTGGGTATTCTTCACCAAAGTAATGAAGCAACATCTTACGCCTACAAACAGACGATTCTGCATAAGCCTCAGTCTCTTGTAACAGCTGTCTACCAATGTCCTGTTCGGCTACGGGCTTTCCTTCCATGAACTTCTCGAGTTTCTTCAAGTCGTTCTTTGAATAAAAGACAATGCAGATTCCTTCCTTACCATCGCGCCCAGCACGCCCAGTCTCTTGGTAATATCCCTCCAAACTCTTCGGTATATCATAATGGATAACGAAGCGAACATCAGGCTTATCAATACCCATTCCGAATGCTATTGTAGCCACAATTACATCCAACTCCTCCATAAGGAAGTCGTCTTGAGTCTTCGATCTCGTTTCCGAATCGAGCCCTGCATGATAGGGCGCAGCCTTTATATCATTGGCTTGAAGGATGGCTGCCAACTCTTCCACCTTCTTACGTGAAAGACAATAGATGATTCCGCTTTTGCCAGTATGCTGCTTAATGAACTTAATAATTTGCTTACTTGTATCGTCATCACTCCTCTTTGCACGTACTTCATAGTATAGATTAGGACGATTAAAAGAGCTTTTAAACTCGGCACAATCCTCTATTCCAAGACTACGAATGATGTCCGTTCGCACCTTATCGGTTGCTGTTGCAGTGAGCGCAATGACTGGTGCAGCCCCAATAGTATCTATTGCATAACGTATCTTACGATATTCTGGACGGAAATCGTGTCCCCATTCAGATATACAATGAGCCTCATCAATCGCATAAAAACTTATCTTCACCGACTTTAGAAACGCCATATTCTCCTCTTTATTGAGAGATTCTGGGGCTACATAAAGTAGTTTTGTACGTCCTGAAACAATATCAGCACGCACCTTATCTATCTCTGCCTTCTTTAAAGAAGAGTTAAGGTAATGTGCCACACCATCCTCTTCACTAATACCATTGATGACATCTACCTGGTTTTTCATTAATGCAATAAGAGGCGAAACAACAATAGCTGTACCCTCCATTATCAGTGATGGAAGTTGATAACACAGGCTTTTACCACCACCTGTAGGCATTAGCACGAAGGTATCATGTCCTGCAAGAAGATTGCGTATAATGGCTTCTTGATCACCTTTGAACTTCTCAAAGCCAAAGTAATGTTTAAGTTTTTCGGTAAGATTGAGCTCTTTTGTCATGTTAATAGCTGGTGATTTCCTATCCGTTTATGGTTTAGTAGAAACAAAGGAAGTCTGCTGATGCGGTGTAAAACACCACATCGGCAGACTATACCTATATATTTAGGAGGCTGAACCCGTTTGTTGGATATGAGCCTTATCGAGCTGTTGACGAACATATTGTTCCGTCACCTCAAATTCTTTTACGTCTCTTGATGGAACTTCAAACATAGCATCCATCATCACAGACTCTACTATTGAACGTAAACCACGGGCTCCTAACTTATATTCAACAGCCTTGTCTACAATGCAATCAAGAGCAGCTTCTGTGAAAGTGAGCTTTATTCCATCCATTTCAAACAGCTTGATATACTGCTTAACAATGGAGTTCTTTGGTTCAATAAGTATGTTGCGCAAAGCCTCACGATCGAGTGGACTAAGATAGGTAAGCACTGGCAAACGACCAATTATCTCTGGAATGAGACCGAAGGACTTCAAGTCTTGTGGTAAAACATACTTCATTAAGTCCTTTTTATCTATCTTTGCAACATTCTGAACAGAGTTATAACCAATCACATGTGCATTCAGTCGTTGTGCAATCTTACGTTCAATGCCATCGAAAGCACCACCACAAATAAATAAGATATTGCGGGTATCCACATGGATGTAGTCCTGATCAGGATGCTTACGACCACCCTTTGGTGGTACGTTAACCATAGTTCCTTCCAATAACTTCAGCAATCCTTGCTGAACACCCTCACCACTTACATCACGTGTAATACTTGGGTTATCACTCTTACGGGCAATTTTATCAATCTCATCGATGAATACTATACCACGTTCAGCGGCTGCTACATCGAAGTTAGCTACCTGTAACAAGCGTGAGAGAATACTCTCCACATCCTCACCAACATAACCTGCTTCGGTGAATACTGTTGCATCTACAATAGTGAAAGGTACTTCGAGAAGTTTCGCAATAGTACGTGCCAATAGGGTCTTACCAGTACCAGTTGAACCCACCATAATGATGTTGCTCTTCTCTATTTCTACACCATCATCGCTCTTCGGTTGCTGAAGTCGCTTGTAATGGTTATACACTGCAACAGAAAGATAGCGCTTAGCTTCATCCTGACCAATGATATATTCGTCAAGATACTGCTTAATTTCTTTAGGCTTAGGAACCTCCTTTACCTTAAAAGCAACACTATCGGTATTCTCATCATCAGCCAATGCGCCTGTCTGTGTAACTATCTTGTAAGCCTGCTGCGCACAATCTTCACAGATGTAACCATTCAATCCTGTGATGAGAAGTTTTACATCCTTCTCACTGCGACCACAAAAACTACATTTCTTCTGGGGCATTATTAACTCCTTTACTTATTTGATTCTGTATTGTCAGCGGGTGTGTTGAGCACATTATCAGTTGGTTTCTTGACAAGCACATCATCAATCATTCCATACGCTTTTGCCTCTTCTGCGTTCATCCAATAGTTGCGATCACTATCATTCCAAACCTTCTCGAAGCTCTGATGGGAATGATCACTAATGATGGTATAAAGCTCTTTCTTGAACTTCATAATCTCTTTTGCTTCTATCTCAATATCGGACGCCTGACCTTGTACTCCACCTAAGGGTTGATGGATCATAACGCGACTATGCTTTAGTGCTGATCGTTTCCCTTCTTTTCCAGCAACCAATAATACTGCTGCCATAGATGCTGCCATACCTGTGCAAAGAGTTGCTACATCGCTAGAAATAAACTGCATGGTATCGTAGATACCCAAGCCTGCTGTTACGCTTCCACCTGGTGAATTGATATAAATAGAGATGTCTTTACCAGGGTCAACGGAGTCCAAGTAAAGAAGTTGAGCTTGTATTGTATTAGCTGTATAATCATCTACTTGTGTACCAAGAAAGATGATACGCTCCATCATCAAGCGTGAGAAAACATCCATTTGGGTGACATTCAACTGTCGTTCCTCAAGTATATAAGGGTTCAAGTATTGTGCTTGTGCCTTCACAACATCATCTAGCACCATACCATTCATCCCTAAGTGTCCTGTGGCAAATCGCCTAAAATCATTCATTGTAATCCTTTCTTATATAATAATGTGACAAAAATAGAGGTTATCGACCTCCCTTATTATTGCCATATTCACAAAGAGTATGCCATAAAACAGGCATCTTCTCGCTTACTATAAGCAAAGATAAGGAAAAAAACCGATAACCTCTATATATAAAAGAAGATTTTTCTTAAAATTGTTACTCGCTTACAAGTTTATTGAACTCATCGAGAGTTACAGTCTTAGTATTTAGCTTCACTACCTTCTTAATAGCGGCAGCGAGCTTACGATCCAATGCTGCTTCTACGAAAGAATCGATGTTCTCGCGCTTCTTTAACATCTCATCAGCATAACCGTTCAAGTAGTCCTCTGGAACATTAGTCATACCATATTGAGCGAACTGCGCACGTGCCATCTGGCGTGCACTCTCACGTACATCGTTATCATCAACCTTAATATTATTAGCTTGTGCTAACTGCTCCTTGATCAAGTGCCATGTGAGTTCCTTGATGCTCTGCTCATAGTTCTTCTCAACAAACTCCTCGCCCTTATCTTGGTTGTTAGCCAACATAATGCGCTTCAAGAGAGCATCTGGGAAAGTAAGATCGCCCACTTTCTTCTCACAATAAGCACGGAGATCCTGAACGAACTTATAGTCAGAATCACCCTTCAACTGCTCTTTCAAACCATCAGCGATAGCCTTGCGGAATGCAGCCTCATCCTTTATCTCGGTATCTTCACCATATACGCTTTTCCATAACTCAGCATTATTCTCGGCCTTTACGAAGCGTGAGATTTCAGTGATCTGATATGAGAAGTTACCCTTATGTTCAGCAACTTCTTCCTTCTTGATCTTCAATAGAGAAGACACCTCGATATCGTTATCTGGATAAGCTGCAGTAGGATTGAAAGTGATAATATCACCAACCTTTGCACCATCAAAGAGCTTCTTCTGATCCTCAACCTTTATATATTGTGGCATCAAAGAAGCACCCTCTACAGTAATACCACCTTCAAGAGTATTACCATTCTCATCCAACTCACGAAGATCACCCTTCAACAAGTCACGCTGTTCTGGATCGAATGTCTCTGCCTTATCATAGTGACCTGCACGGCTCTGGAACATCTCAACTTGCTGATCAATCAGCTTATCATCAACCTCAATCTCATAGAAGTCAATCTTGTTCTTACCGCTCAACTCGAGCTTAAACTCTGGTGCAACAGCAATATCAAACTTAAACTCATAAGGTGCAGGTTGCTCCAACTCTACAGGCTTTTGAGCCTCTGATGACATTGGTTGACCCAACATCTGAATCTTGTTATCAGTAATATATTTCTGTAGATTCTCGCCTAGGATCTTATTGATAACATCCATCTTCACCTGTGAACCATACTGACGTTTAATCATGCCCATAGGTACTTGTCCTTGGCGGAAACCTGGTATATTAGCACGCTTACGATAATCCTTGAGAGTTTTCTCAACCTCATTCTTGTAGTCAGACTCTTCTACTGTAATGGTCATCAAACCATTTACTTTGTCTGGATTTTCAAATGAAATCTTCATCTTGATATTATTGAATTTATGTTTAATTATTATTTATCAAATGTTTACATACATGCTAAGAGCATTGCACCTCATAGGGTATTTGGTGTGCAAAGATACTTAATTTTTCGCACAACCTTATCATATATATATGGAAATTTGTTTTTTTAACCAAGGAGATAAGGACTAAAAACAGGCTTATCAACGCCTCTTTAAAGCCTTACCAACTATCCCACTCCTCCCAAGAAGGAACCCAATTAAGATCTAATTAGCATAAGAATTTATGAGCAGATAGTATCTCTTTTGTATTATTAAATGTTAAATTAAAATTTAAAGCAAGCTCTTTTCAAAGAAAGTATTACATTTGCTACAAATAATACAATAGACCTAAACGAATATAAATACTAACCGACCTAAACAAACAAGAAGCTTAAATCAAGTTTACCAGGTCGATATTATTCATCTAAGACACAATACTTAATATGAAACAGCAATTTAGGAAGCTGGGAATGTTTGCAGTTGCAGCTGCCATTTCTACAGGATCTGCCTATGCAGGAAAGCCTGCTATGCAACCTATGACAAGTTTGCCTGTCATGCAACAGGACAATAACACTTGCACAGGACAGGTTGTCGATGCTAATGGTGACCCTATCGTCGGAGCAACAATCATGGCAAAAGGAACTACACATGGTACTATTACCGATCTTGATGGTAAGTTTTCTCTATCTAACGTAAAGGCTGGTACAATCATTATTGTCAGCTATGTTGGTTATGAAAAGAACGAGATTATATGGAGAGGAGGCTCACTTAACGTTACCTTAAAAGAAAGTACACAAACCATGGATCAGGTTGTTGTCATTGGTTATGGTAGTGTTCGCAAAGCCGATTTGGCTGGTTCTGTAGCTGTAATGAGCGATAAAGCCTTCAGAGATCAACCTATTAAGAACGTTAGTGAAGCCTTCCAAGGACGTGTAACAGGTATCAATGTTGTCCAGAGTGGCGTACCTGGTGGTGGCGTAAAGATCCGTGTGCGTGGTACGAGTTCTATCCATCGTAACAACGACCCACTATATGTTGTTGATGGTATTGTACGTGAGAATGGACTCGACGGTATCAATACTGAAGATATCCAAAGCATACAAGTTTTGAAGGATGCATCGTCTACTGCCATCTATGGTAGCCGTGGTTCAAATGGCGTTGTACTCGTTCAGACCAAGCAAGGAAAACAAGGTCAACAGAGTATCATGTTTGATGCTAGCCTTGGAATTGCCAACGCTTACAACATGCCTAAGGTGATGAACACAAAGCAATATGCACAGGCTTTACTTGATGGAGGTAAGATTACAAACCAAGCAGAGCTA
Organism: Prevotella veroralis; assembly: GCF_018127765.1. Classification (NCBI taxonomy): domain Bacteria; kingdom Pseudomonadati; phylum Bacteroidota; class Bacteroidia; order Bacteroidales; family Prevotellaceae; genus Prevotella; species Prevotella veroralis. The sequence continues at coordinate 264,757 of NZ_CP072330.1, forward strand.
CAACCTTACCTCGATGGTACGAAGCCTGGCATTGATTGGATGGATAAGATTCTCCGCACAGGAACTATTCAGAACTATAAACTTACGATATCTAAGGGTAATGCCGACACACAATACTACATGAGTGGCAGCTACCTAAAGAATAAAGGTGTCGTTGAGAATACTCAATTTGAACGTTATCAAGCTAAAATCAACATACACTCTCGCCTCTACAAATGGTTTGAAATCACTGGAGACCTCGATTACAGCCATGGAAAGAGTACTGGAGGTGGCTTTGATGTGTCGCAAGAAAACCCTCTATGGATCGCACAAAACTACTCTCCAACCATGGAGATGTATGATGAGAAAGGCAAGTTTATGAAGGATCCTTATAACACTATTCAGGCCAACCCATACGGTATTTTGACTGCAAATGCTAGTCAGTTCCGCACAGATATACTCACTGGTCATGCTGATCTTAAGTTCCATATTCTTCCAGGACTTACCTTTACTAGTACAAATGGATTTGATTACTTTGATGGAAAAGGCTATAGTTTCTCAACGACAAGGGTATTCCCTAAGAGTAGTATGGGGAATAACGATCGTCAACGTACCACCTTACAATCTACCAACAACCTTACTTATACGGGCGCATGGGACAAGCATAACCTCACAGCAACAGGTGTATTCGAGGCAACACAGAGTACCACTCGCATGATGGGGCTCAATGGTACCAACCTTCAAACTGAATCTGTTGGGTGGTGGGACTATAACAATGCAACCAACCGAGGCGGTTCAAACGATTACAGCAAATGGGGACTTCTCTCATGGGTAGGTCGTGTAATGTACAATTACGATAACCGTTACATGCTAACAGGAACGTTCCGTGCCGATGGTAGTTCACGTTTCTCAAAGAAGAAGTGGGGCTATTTCCCTTCTATCGCTGCGGCTTGGACCATCAGTAATGAGAAGTTCATGAAGCCGATCACATGGATTAGTAACATGAAAATCCGTGCTAGTTATGGTCTTATCGGTAACCAAGGAGTACCCGTATATGCAACTTTAGGCACCATGACCGCTACTAACTTTGACTTCGGAACATCAACTACTTACACAGGCTACTGGGCTAAAAACATTGCAACCCCAGACCTAACATGGGAGAAGTCGAAACAGTTTGACATTGGATTGGATGTTAGCTTCCTCAATAACAGACTGGAGTTGAGCATTGACTACTTCAATAAGAAGACCACCGATGCCTTATTAAAGAAGTCACGTACTTATTATCTCGGTGGTACACAATACTGGGTTAATGCTGGTGAAATTACCAACAAAGGTCTTGATATTGCGCTTACAGCACGCATCATAGATACTCCAGAACTTTCATGGACATCTACTATCAATGGTTCTTATCTAAAGAATAAAGTCGTAAAGTTGACATCACAAGATCCAATTCTCTATGGTAGCTCACCTTCTCCAGGCACAGTTGAACCTTCAACTATCATTAAGGAAGGGCAACCTATTGGTACATTCTATGGTTACAAGTGGGCAGGTCTAAACGCAAATGGTCTCGACAGCTACTATGCAGCCGATGGGAGCATCACCACAAGTCCCCAAAGTGCAGACCGACAGATACTCGGTTGTGCTAATCCAGACTTCACAATGGGTTGGAACAACTCAATTACCTATAAGAATTGGGAGTTCAATGCCTTCTTCAATAGTGCCTTTGGAGCACAACGACTGAACCTTGTTCGCTTCGCAATGAACTCCATGGTAGGTGCTTCAAAGTTTGTTACTGCAGCCGATTACATCAGTGAGATTGGTAAGACAATGCCTGCTCTTAATGCTGTAGGGAACAATAACCTTGGAAACTCAAGCAAGTGGATTGAGAATGCAGATTACTTCCGTTGTGAGAACATAAGCATAGCATACAACATTGCTCGCAAGTACACTCAATTTGCTGATATACGCTTGGCATTGAGCGTACAAAACCTCTTTACGATCACAGGCTACAAGGGTGCTGACCCTGCAGGTATGTCTTTCTCTAACAACAACGTCGACATGGATAATGGTATTGATATGGGCACATATCCTAATCCACGCACCTTTACATTCGACATTCGCTTTAACTTCTAACAAAATAACGATATGAAAAGAAATATATTCTATGGCTGTATGCTCCTTGCTTCAGCCCTTACGCTACAAGCATGTAGTGATATTCTCGACGAAGACCCAAAAGGTAAGCATACCCCTGGTAATTTCTTCGCTTCACAAAACGACCTTGATGAAAGTCTGTATGCCCTCTATGAGCAGGTGAATCATACTCAAAACTACACCAATCCAGGCTATCCTCAATGGCAAGGTGACGATATTACGGCTAATCCAGGCTCTAATAAGCAGGCTTGTGCAGAGATAGATAAGTTCCAAGTGTCCGATAACAACAAGGGTGTAAGGGATGCTTGGAGACTGCATTATAATCTCATTCAGGCAGCTAACTACATCATTGACAATGCAGAGAAGACGCCTGTTGCTAAAGAGAACATCGACCTTGCCATCGCTCAAGCACGTTTCTGGCGTGCATACGCATACTATTATCTTGTGCGTGTGTTCGGCCCTCTTCCCATCAATCTACACAATGAAGATGACAACAGACCAACTAAGTTAACTGATGTTCAGGGCGTCTATGACCTCATCGTATCGGATCTGGAGGCTGTTGATGCTATCAATCTGCCAACACATTACACATCAGCTCCAGCCCAACTCTTCGGTGTTGACGTCTATGTAACGCAACAGGCGGTGAAGTCAACACTATCCGCAGTCTACATGTCAATGGCTGGTTATCCTCTAAACAAGGGTCAGGAATATTATGCGAAGGCTGCAGAAAAGGCAAAGGAGGTTATTGATGGTGTGAACAGCGGCAAGTATAACGCTACTATGGATGCTGATTGGCGTAACGTCTATTCGTATGGTAACAACTACAACAAGGAGACTATACTTGGAATCAACTTCTCCCCGACAAAGAATTGGTCGACTGATTCAGAGTTCTCAAGCTGTTGTTTCTTTGAGAGTATCGGTGGATGGGGCGATGCATGGGGTGAGATTAAGTTCTGGAAAGACTTCCCTGATGGTCCACGTAAGCGTGCCGTCTATGATCCACAAATACGTTTAAAGGATGGAACGCTCGTTGATTGGTGGGCACTTGATGGTAGCGGTAAGCCTATTGTGGCAGAGCGTCACCCAATGTTCTCCATCTTTACCATCAATGCAGACGATAATGGCAAGGAGATTAAAGCACCTTACGACTACACCAAGAAGCCTTACAAGGGTATGTGTACCGACACTCGCCATCAACTCATACGCTATCCAGAGGTATTACTATGGTATGCAGAGAGTGCAGCACGCAGTGGTGGCAACCTCGCACTGGCTAAGGAATGTTTGAAGAAAGTGCGTGCTCGCGCTGTTGATGGGGCTGCGGCAACAATCGTTGATGGTGTTGCTATTGATGCTATGACCCCTAACCAGCTTGCAGAAGCCGCCTTTAAAGAGCATGGATGGGAAGTTGCTGGTAACTGGGTTGCCCTTGCTACACGCCGAAGTGATGAGTTGCGTATGAACATTCTACGTAAGAACTTCGAGTATCGCAAGGCGAATACACCGCTCACCGTAGCTGCTGGATTCGTTGCAACAGAGAGTGTTCCGGTCACAGGAACATGGAATGATAACATGAATTACTTGCCTTATCCGGGTGCAGATGTTGAGAAGAATTCAAACTTGAAACGATAGTTTCTTTATCTATTAAGCCATTCTAACCTACCTATAGTACCTCTCTTAGAGCGTTAACCATAGGTAGGCTTTCTTTATAATTTCAGTTACTTCTGCCTAAGATTATGATTGATACAGAATGATATGATAATGACTTAGTAAGAACTAATACTCCTCTTATCCGCATCTAAAGTATAGCTCACAAAGAACGATACAGTCAAGACTATCTTCGTTGTAGCCTTATACACTCCATTTTCACCTATTTGATAATCCGTTATACCATACTGTATAACTGATTATACCAACGCATAGTAATGAGGTTTTGCATTGAGACTGTGTGTTTCAGAGCTTGAGACTGTGTGTCTCAGAGCCTGAAACTGTGTGTCTCAAAGCCTGAAACTGTGTGTCTCAAAGCCTGAAACTCTACGTCTCAAAGCCTGAAACAATAAGTATCATAGGTTCCGACAATTCCCCATTTGCCCCTCTGATAGGTAGATATATCCTCTAAACACCCTCTTTGTGGTGCTATCTCCAATCGAAAATACCGTTCCCAACTGGCTCTCGTAAAACGTCTCCTCCCCTTAGGAGAGGCTGGGAGGAGTTTCCAGACGAGGGCATCTATTCCTACTTTCTTCCGTCACTTTCAATAGGACTATATTGTTTTTATATACAAAGAGGAGGGTGTGTCAAAATAGCCACACACTCTTTTTTATGCACAAAGCCCCGACTTTCTCAAGCCAGGGCTTTGCTATTTCCTAAAGTTTTTGTACCTTTAGGCATACAAAAAAATCTCATTATGACAAAGGTACACTTTCGTTCTTACATACACAAGAAAATGATTCTTTTTCCTCAAAGAATCGATAAGGATATCGCAGAAGATAACCCTGTTCGTCTTTTAGACGCCTTGGTGGATAATCTTATATTGGATAATGTCTACAAGCTTTATAAGCCCAGTGGGCGTAAGCCTTATCATCCACAAATGATGCTCAAGGTGATTCTTTACGCCTATATGAATAATATCTATTCCTGCCGTCGTATAGAGTCGCTTCTCAAGCGTGACATTCATTTCATCTATCTGGCAGGATATGAGCAGCCTGATTTTATTACCATCAATCGTTTTCGTAATCGTGTGAAAAAGGAAATCAACAATATCTTCACACAAGTGGTATTAGTACTTGCAGCCAAAGGTTTGATAAGTCTTGACGTTGAATATATTGACGGCACAAAAATAGAATCGAAAGCCAACAAGTATACCTTCGTTTGGAAGAGAACCGTGGAAAAGAACCGCGCCAAGTTGCAGGAACAAATACGCACACTCTTGCTTCAGGTTGATGATGTCATAGCTCAGGACAATGCCGCTAAGACAGAAGGTGTCGAGTTTACTGCAGCTCTGCTCGATGAGATATCCGAGGAATTGAACAAGTCTTTGGAATCAGCCCCTGAGCCTAAGACTAAAGAAGAGAAGCAGGCTGTTAGAACCAAGAAAAAACAGCTTAAAGAACTTGAGAAGAAACGTAATAAACTCCAGGAGTATGACCAACACCTTGAGATTATGGGAGAGAGAAACTCCTACAGCAAGACCGACCCTGATGCCACGTTTATGCACATGAAGGAGGACGCTATGCGGAACGGACAGACTAAGCCTGGATATAATCTGCAGATAGCAACGGAGAACCAGTTCATCACCGACTTTGCACTCTATGCCAATCGTACCGATACACTCACACTACCTTCTTTCTTGGAGTCTTTCAAATCACGCTATCATCGTTATACCAAGACTGTCGTAGCCGATTCGGGGTATGGCTCCGAGGAGAACTATCTGTTCATGGACGTACATAATATGGAAGCCTATGTGAAGTATAACTACTTCCATAAAGAGCAGCGTCCACGCTACACACCTAACCCATTCAGTCCCGCAAGCCTTTATTATAATAAGGAACAGGATTTCTACGTCTGCCCTATGGGACAGCATATGAAGCGTATAGGTATGAAGCGTTCCCTAACCTCTAACGGATTCGTTACTTACAGCGTACGTTATCAGGCAGAACGCTGTGATGGTTGTCCCTTGAGAGGCTCATGTTTTAAGGCAAGAGGGAACAGAATTATAGAAGTAAACCACCAACTACAGCACTATAAACAAAAGGCACGGGAACTACTGACCTCGGAAGAAGGCATCAAGCATCGAGGACGAAGGTGCATAGAACCTGAAGCTGTTTTTGGACAAACAAAATATAATAAAGCCTACAAGAGGTTTAGGCATTTGGGAAAAGACAAGGTCAATATGGATTTTGCCTTCTTTGCTATTGCCTTTAACATAGGAAAAATGTGCAAAAAAAATAATCTCAAGGAGCTAAAAGCTATTATGGAGGTACTTTTAGTCACCTTCAGATGCTCTATAGAAGTTTATATAAGCTATTGGAAGCCCAACAAATCATTTTATATGAAATTAGCGGCATAGCTGCAGTAAATAACGAATTATGCGGTAGATGAAGTAAAGAGGAGTAGAAAAGAGGATGTGTCCATTTTGACACACCCTCCTTCAAAAGTCTTATATCTACAATTCTATTTGCCTTTCTTATTTTGTAGATTATTCTGCATTAGACTGTCTGCTTTTGGTTTTAGTTCCATATTATAATCATCTGCATGCTTCTTGATTCTTTTAATCATTGCAGCATTGCGATGAATGTCAAACACATCATTGAGCCATAGGATTTCTTTTGGGCTACAACCTCTCCATACTCTGATGATACGGAATTCCAAGGCGTCATCTTTGTATTGCAGTTTGCTTTGCCACAAGAAGTAATTACCGACCAAAGAAACAAGACAGAGGACAGACATTGCCACCACAATAGTAAAGACTTTCGAGGACTTGATGTCAAAACTGTGCCTATGGATATGTTCTTGTTGCTTTGGCTGCTCTTTCTGCTCCTCCCACTCGTGTAACATAGTCAAGACACTTGCCACCAATTCGTCAATGGACTTAGCTTCTTCATCCTTGATACGCACCTGTACACCAATGTACTTGTTAATCACATCTTTTGTACGCTGTTCATACTTGTTGTGCAATTCTTGTTCCTGTTGTTCGTCACGTTGTACAGATGTAGATGGAACAGGGAGAGAAACAGAACCGTTCTCCTTTTCTTTCAGTTCCTTTAGTTCCCTGTAAATTGTCTCCAACTTGTTTTTGATTTCCTCAAAGAGGACGAATGTATTATTATCTGCCATAATTATAAATGTATTTTACGTTTTTTCTTTTTCTTCTTTTTATCGAGTGTGTTGTAAACCTCCGCAGGGACAGTGCCGTGAGTCTGGAACAATCCCAATCCTCCTTCAATGAGTTCGTTGGCTATTTTGCTCGTAACACTTGCAACATTGGATATGAGGTTTACCACTCCTTGCATCTGTTGTTCGTGTTCCCTGTTATTCTGGTGCAAGGCAAAGTCTATTTTAGAATAGCTGAAATTCCTATCCACTTTAGAGCCATTGAAATGATAACCGTTCTTTTCAAAGATAATCCCCTGTACTTCCTGTGAGTTACCTTTATACTTAAAGCGGGCATCAATCCCTTCTCTCTCCAAATGAACAAGTAACGCTTTCCAATCCCTGCACCGAGTAATTTCAGTTTTCAACGCCTGATAGATTTCATACTTGGTCTTATCAGGTTCTTTCAAGCGATGTTCCTTGACCTTCTCCTTGCCACCAGCAAAGTATAAACAGTATTTGGCGGTCAGTTCCTTACAAATCTTTTCGCTTCTGAACCTGTCGTTACGGTCAGAGATAGTCTTGCCGTTGTTATCTATCCGATTAAAAGCGATATGAATATGTGGGTGCTCCTTATCGAAATGGCGACCGATAATGTACTGTGTATCTTTTATCCCCATCTTCTCCATATACTCACGAGCCGTCTGTGCCATGAACTCGTTGCTTAATTTGGGAGAATCTTGTATCGAAAAACTCAAGGAGATATGCCCTACAACCTTACCCACTCGTGGATTCAGTTCTGTTTGGTCGATGAAACTTTGAACAATATGGTTGATACTGTCTGTTCTCACTCCGGAACTGTCTATGAGTTCTGTTCCTTTCTTCGGGTCAAGGATGTAATTAATAACACCCTTGAAGCCTGAACCTTTCATTATCTTGGCAATCATTTTCGTATCAGATTTAGGATTTCATCAATCTTGCTAATGATGATTTTATGGAAAGGAGCAACTGAATGAAACCCTTCCGCATTGGCACGATGTGCCAACTGATTGAGATTATTTGCCATTCCACACAGCTTGCGGATGAAGTCTGCTTGCTCTACGGTCAGTCGTTCAATGACATTTCCTTTATCAAGAACTTTTCTTACAAACTCACTCATGGTTACTCCTGCGCTTTTGGCTTTGCCTTTGAGCGTATAGTAATCTTGCGTATTCAGTTTCACAGTGATACGGTATTTCTTCTTTTCGGCTGCACCTTTGGTTGGACGACCACCTTTTTTATATTCTGTTTTTATCATACTTGTTTTTTTAATTTGATTTGATGGAGACCAGCGAGATAATCCTCTGCGCCGAGTGTCGGGAGGTAGAGCAAGTGGTTTTGGTATGCCCAAAACATAAACTTGCTCTCCGAAAGATAGATGATGCAAAACTATTCCTGTAATCATAGCTTAATCCCTTTGATTTTCTTATTTTCTGCTTTCTCTGAATGCTTGAATTCAGCACATAAATAGTCGTTTAGGTCTTTATAATTCTGGAATACGGAAGAGCAGTCTTGAACATCAAAAGCGTCTCTTTTGAGTTGTTCTAAAGTTCGCTTTCCTCCTTCATCATTATCTAAATATGAACAGATGAGCTTGTGCTTTGAAAGAAAAAATCTTGATTTTTTGATATTATTAATCGAGTTAAGTATCAGTGCAGCTTTCTTCTCTTCATCTGGACTCATCGTAAGCAAACTAAGATAATCCATAAAACCTTCAAACAGATTGATTTGTTCTGAAGGACTGGGAACATACGAGATATCGGAAGGAGGCAAACACCCTTTGAAGTATGGATTGCGCAACGCATACCCATAAGAATTGTTTGGAAAATCTATTGCGTAAAAACTCCTATCACCAATTCTATAATGGATTTCCCTACAATATTTTTTCGCAATGTTCAGATTGATTCCTCTATGTGTGAAATATTCCATGAGATTCGGATGACATAAGTTGGTAGAGCTGATAATCTCTATACGTGATTGGCTTGGAGAATTTGTTTTACTATTAGCTATGGATAATTTCGGCAGGTTATTTTGTTTGCCATTAAACAACTCTATAGCTTGTACTAAACTGCAATTATGTAATTTCATAACTAAATCTATAAGACTCCCACCTTCATCAAGTGCAAAGTCATACCATAGATTTTGGTTATAATCAACTTTGAAACTTGGAGTATGTTCATTTCGGAATGGACTTTTATACATTCCGTAATAGCCATAATTCTTTGTTGGATATATAGACATACTACCTAAGTAATCTTTAATTGATATTGCTTTAATTTCATTTATTGTCATACTTGTAACTTTTAAACCTATTACTTACTACAATGTTATTGTTTTGTAAGTCATTGACAATGAAAGGAAAATATGTAGTACAAACTATCTTTGTAGTAATCATTGCATCTGTATATGATAGGTTGGTAGTAATGAGGTAGTAATACCTTATATCATTATTTACTACGGTCTAACCTTTTTTCTTTCAATGCCTTATCCCTCTTTGTAGTAAAGTAGTATTAATAATTTGTATTGTAACTTTGAATAAAGGGATTTGGAACAATCTTGCGTATATGGTAAACATACATTGGATTGCCACCTATCCTTTTGGATTTCCGCAAGAAACCCGCCTTTTTCAAGGCTTCTCCCATTCTCCTTTCACTTAGGTTAAGCGTTGTGTATCCACGCAAATAGTTTAGGATTTCAGAAGTGTCATATAACTCTCTTCGGTTGCTGCTGGCTTTTCCATGCCTTTAAGAAGCATTTCATACTCAACAGTCTGCACTTGAAACCCTTCGTTCTCTTGATGCAGTTCAGCTATTTCCTCTTCATTGAACCAATAATGATAGTCAACTCTCCACAATTCAACTGCTTCGGAGTACACCTTATTGATATTAATCTCTTTAGCTGCGTCAATATCAATATGTTCAACTTCAAAAGGTAGAAAGCGACGACTGCCTGTCGGATCTGTTAGAAAATCATTACCATTAACAGATGCCATAAAGCTTGCTAAGTGAGGATACTCTTCTATGTAAGTGTCGTATGGTCTACGATATTTTACTCTTGGTGTCGTTATCAGATTCTTCAATTCATTTTCATCTCTCTTATTGAGTGCCTTTAGCTGGTCGTCAATATTGATAAAAAGATATTCTGCGATCAGTGTTTGTACATCTTTTCCTTGTGGGTCAATCTTTCCTGTGAAAAGATAACTCTTCAGTTCTTCTGGACAGAGTAAATCAAGGAAAGTTGTTTTGAATTTTCCTTGTTCACCTGTAAGAACTAAACATGTATGATTACGACACTGTAAATCATCCATAGCATTGGCTACGACAGCAACCAACCATTTTACAAAGTAGTGTTTCCATTTATCAGGATTTCTCACCACAACACAATTTGCCAACCTTATAATTTCAGATTCATCTTCACCTTTAGGCTTTGGAAGATTCAACAAATACTCACGAATCGGGTTAACTTTATTGCAAAAGTCGCTCTCCAATATTGCTCGAATATTATCAGCTGGAGTATATATTCCCAAAGTCCCATCTACCAGCCGACGCATAGAGTTAATATCGTATTTAGTAAGAGGACGAAATGAAGTATTAGAATCTTGTTCTCGAAACTCTGTTCTACTTTTAACTGTATTAAAACGAAAAGCATAATGTTCTTTCAAGAATTGCTCTATGCGTTCATTCTTAGATTGCTTGGCTCGCCCTTCAGTTCTTTCCTTTTCCATAATGCATATAGTTATAAAAGGGAAGAATCAGAATGTTTCTCAGAGATAAAAGCTTTTGCCTCCTCGTTGATTTCGGCAACAATCTTTTTTTTACCTCCTTCAATCCATGCTAACAACTCATCTTCAAAAAAATAGAGATGCTTACCATTCTTATAACAAGGTAGTAAGCGTTTACGTACTAAGGTGTAAACCGTGGGTTTGGCTTTCCCTATAAGTTTACACGCATCATCTATTCCAATAGGAATACGTTTGGGAGGGACAACAGGTGTTTGTCCTTTACATACTAAATTCTTGATTTCAGCAACTTCGCTGACTAAGTGAGCAACGGCCTTTGGCAAGTTCTCAAAAGTGATTTCATTTTGTACCATAATACTCGTTATTGATTTTTACGGTGCAAATGAAAAAAGTGTTACCTCTGTGTCCTAAGACACTGAAGAAACACTATAAAAACACAATAGGTTTGTGTGTTATTCTGTGATTTGGCGGTCTGAAAGGCTTTGTACAATAGGTATAGTGCCTTTCTTCTATCATCATGAAGATGACTTTTTATGGTTCCAACTTCCGCATCTTTAATCACTTACTTAACATGCCTTCTCCTTTCGCAACTCATCAAGATAGCGGGCGGTGATAACACCAGAGGGCAAAGCGATAACAGCTATACCGAACAAGGACGAAAGCATACTTACGAAACGACCAACGTCGGTGACAGGGCACATATCGCCATAACCTACCGTGGTAAGTGTCACGGTTGCCCAATACAAAGCATCAAAGAAAGAGCGGAAGGTAGGTTGACCTGTATATGGGTTAATGTGGGGTTCGACATTGAACAGTATGAGTGTCGTCACGAAGATATAGAGCAGAGCCAATACCAAGACAGAAGACAGGACCTGACGCTCCTTATAGAGAATGGACATGAACAAACGCACCTTGCTTGATATTCCAAACATCTTCAAGACTCTTGTCAGTCTCAACAGGCGTGTGAAACGGAAGAGCTTGAATGCAGGGTTAAGCAGCGTTACGGCAGGCAGGATAGACAGTAGGTCAATGATTGCCATAAAAGAAAACGGATAGGTGAGAAACGCTATCTTACGATTGTTGCTTCTCAAATCAGCCGTACCCCAGCGAAGCAGGTAATCAATGATGAACACGAGCGTTGAAGCCATTTCCGTAAACCAAAACACTTTGTACGTACCCATAAACATCAGCGGAAGAAGGCTTACGAGAATGGTCAGAACCATAAACCAGTCATAAGCCGTACACATCCAATCGGTATGTGACTTCCTGTCTATTATGTTTGCAATCTTCTGTCTATTCATATTACTAAATGATTTCTTGTGAACCAACGACATTAAATAAGTTCATTTAAAGAATTGGACAAGCTAATCCAATCAATTGGACTGACTAATCCAACTCATTGGACACTTCTGTCCAACTCACAGGACTAACGTGTCCAATTCTATAAGCTATATACCTTTCTATAAGAACCTAATGAAGAACTGTCAGAGAATGTCAAGCAAATGTGTGCAGATATCTAACTGTATCTTGCCAGCCGCATCACAGCGGCATATTGTTCTTCATAGCGATCGAACTCGATGGCACTACCGTCATAACCCATTTCAGTAAAGGAAAGGCGAACCATCTTCTGCTCTTCTTCAGTTATGGCACGGCGTTGCTGCTTAACCTTGTAGTAAACTTCAGAGCCAAAGCACATCATTACTTCGTGACGGACACGCTTCAAGTCAGCCATCCGCACATTATCGTAAATGCGAGAGATGCCCCACGCAAAACGTTTCTTTCGCTTCTGTTCATAGTACGGACACGGCTGTGCACCCGTTACCACTTTCGGGTTCAACATCATATACCGTTCCCGCCCACCCGACTCAAGCATCGTGTAGGCTGTATAGCGCAAACACTGGCTGGCTTTCTCGCAGTGAGTGCCAGCACAGTGTTCGTAATCGTAGGATAATTGGTTGTATTCTTCTTGGGTCATAGAATTACGGCTTTTGTAGACAACCACTTTTTGCCCACGTATTCATACTTGCTGTAACAATAATAAATATAACAGATATGGGCAGCAACGTTAATATGATCGTATGAGGTACACAGCCGTTATGCATGTTGAGGAAAGATATTATTATCCCAACATAATGGATAATAAAAACTATTATCCAAAGAATAAAAAGAAATTGCCCTATTAAAATATTTAATTTAGAAACAGAGTAGCATCCAGCTTTACCAGACAACAATCTGGAATCTAAACTCCAAGGTACTTTTCCCATATTCAGCATAGAATATTCTCTCTTAATTCCTAAATCCTCCTCATCTTCTATTTTACAAATTTTCTGCTCATATACTTCAAACCAAGCCTTCGATCCTTTTGCCATCATAATCCATATTATTGAAAAGATAATGGCGCATAATGCCAGTGCACAACAAATCTCATGATATATTATATGCTTGCTTGTACTCTCAAGTAGTTTTGATACTAAAACACCATAAGCAGGGAAAAACAAGACTAATAAAGCTGATAAGAATATAGATCGTTGCCAAAGGTTTGATATTTCAAAGTCTCTCAATCTGTAAAATGTTTCCCGCAGGTCTTTATGAGAAACTTTTGTTTGTTCATTACTCATAATTGTAAGGTTATAAAAATAATCGCAGCAACCCATTACTGGATTACTGCGATTATATTGTTGTTATTTTACTTCACTTCCTCAAAGTCAGCATCCTGAATGGTGTCATCCTGCTTTGGCTGCTCCTGCTGACCTGCATCTGCGCCTGGCTGAGGACCTGCCTGCTGACCGCCTGCCTGGCTGTACATCTGTTGTGATGATGCCTGCATTACGGTGTTGAGGTTGTTGATAGCTGTGTCGATGGCTGCAACGTCAGCTGACTTGTGAGCATCACGGAGCTGCTGGAGAGCAGACTCGATACCTGACTTCTGGTCGGCTGGAATCTTATCACCGTTGTCCTTCAAGAAGTTCTCGGTGGTGAAGATCATTGAGTCTGCCTGGTTCAGCTTGTCAATCTTCTCACGCTCCTTCTTGTCGTTCTCGGCGTTCTGCTCAGCCTCGGCCTTCATGCGGTTGATTTCCTCCTCGCTCAAGCCGCTTGAAGCCTCGATGCGGATGCTCTGCTCCTTACCTGTTGCCTTGTCCTTAGCAGATACGTTGAGGATACCGTTGGCATCGATGTCGAATGTTACCTCAATCTGTGGAACACCACGGCGAGCTGGAGCAATACCTGTCAGGTTGAACTGACCGATAGACTTGTTCTGTGCTGCCATTGGACGCTCACCCTGCAGAACGTGGATAGTAACCTCTGTCTGGTTGTCGGCTGCGGTAGAGAACACCTCACTCTTCTTGCAAGGGATAGTAGAGTTGGCATCGATGAGCTTTGTCATCACGCCACCCATCGTCTCAATACCGAGGGTCAATGGAGTAACGTCGAGCAATACGATGTCGCCTACACCGCTCTCCTTGTTGAGGATAGCACCCTGGATAGCTGCACCGACAGCAACCACCTCATCTGGGTTAACACCCTTTGAAGGCTCTTTGCCGAAGTAGTTCTTCACCAAGGTCTGCACAGCAGGGATACGGCTTGAACCACCTACGAGGATCACCTCATCGATATCTGATGTCTGCAACTTAGCATCACGGATAGCGTTCTGGCAAGGAACGAGACAAGCCTGGATGAGGTTGTGTGCCAACTGCTCAAACTGTGAACGGGTCAAGGTCTTTACCAAGTGCTTTGGAACACCGCCCTCTGCTGTGATGTAAGGCAGGTTGATCTCTGTAGAAGAAGAGCTTGACAACTCAATCTTTGCCTTCTCGGCAGCCTCCTTCAGACGCTGCATAGCCATCGGGTCCTTTGTCAGGTCGATACCCTCATCAGCCTTGAAGCCGTTAGCGAGCCAGTCGATGATGACCTGGTCGAAGTCGTCACCACCCAGGTGCGTGTCACCATTGGTAGAAAGTACCTCGAACACACCGCCACCAAACTCAAGGATAGAGATATCGAACGTACCACCACCAAGGTCGAACACGGCAATCTTCATATCCTTGTTCGCCTTGTCAACACCGTAAGCAAGCGCTGCAGCAGTAGGCTCATTCACGATACGCTGTACGTTAAGACCTGCAATCTGACCAGCTTCCTTAGTAGCCTGACGCTGTGAGTCAGAGAAGTATGCTGGTACGGTAATAACTGCGTCTGTCACCTCTTGACCGAGATAGTCCTCAGCGGTCTTCTTCATCTTCTGCAATACCATTGCAGAAATCTCCTGTGGAGTATATTTACGGTCGTCAATCTGAACACGTGGATAACCACCCTCGTTAACAACCTTGAATGGAACACGCTCAGCCTCTTTCTGACACTGTGCGTAAGTCTCACCCATGAAACGCTTAATAGAGTAAATGGTCTTCTCTGGGTTTGTGATAGCCTGACGCTTAGCAGGGTCACCCACCTTACGCTCGCCGCCCTCAACGAAGCCAACGATAGAAGGTGTAGTACGCTTACCCTCGCTGTTAGCGATTACCACTGGCTCATTACCTTCAAATACAGCAACACAAGAGTTTGTTGTTCCTAAGTCAATTCCAATAATCTTTCCCATAATCGTATATTCTTTTATTATTATTTACTATTTAAATACTATAACACGCTGGTCTTCAAGACAGTCGAGGCTATCTCGCTGGGCTAGATTAGCTAGCTTTCACAGCGTCATACGCCTACTATTAAACAAAGGATGTGCCAATGGCATAAGACTGACATATTGGCAGAAATAGAGAAAAGCATTGGATGTAATTAAAAAATAGATTCGTTCAAGTTACGAGTAGACTAATTGACAAGTTAACGAGTTTACGCCGCAAAGTAGGGACAGACGCCCTCGTCTATCCACTAAACCTCCCTATTTCTTTGTGAAAATATCCCTTATGAGGAAAGACGAAGGCTTCTATCCCGACCTTGCCGCATTACATTCAATAGAGGTAAATAATGGGCGGTATCAAAGAGAGGCTTTCCTCAATGCGAGAAAAGGCTCTCTTGGTATCAAGGAAAGGCTTTCTTTAAATGTAAGAAAGGCTCTCTTGAATTCAAGAATAGGGTTCTGTTATAAGGAAATGGATTCGTTTTATTTGATAACAAACTTATAGATTCCATTCTGACGAGACCCAACAACAGCTGTATTACCTATTGCTATAGGTGAAGACTCAAAGTTGCTTGCTACATGATGCTTATAGAGTAGTTCACCATTCTTTGCTCTTATCAGATAGACCATACCACCTGAATCACCTGTAAAGATAAACTGCTCGCCCTTTTCATTCATATATCCAATAGGTGACGACCATGCAAATTGATTCAAACGAGTTGTATAAGCAATCTTGCCATCGGTGGTATTAAAGGCTACTAACTGACCTGATGACTTACCCTTTCCATCGGCTCCATTACGGCAGATATTGGCAAAAATAAAACCTTTCGCATCTCCTCTGCCTAACAAAGGGGTGCAATACATTCCACCATCAAGCACTTTCTCTCCTATTTGTATTCGATTACAAGGAATCGTCTGCACCCATACTTGCTCACCAGTCAAGCCATTGAGCTTAACAAAGTAACAAGTTCCACTCATTCCTTGCTTGTCTACTTCACAACCACAATATATATAAGGTGTACCATTCTCAACCTCGCAGACGATTGTTCCATCAATATCATCGTGGTTGTCGTAATACCAAACTGGCTTCATGGTGTTGAGATTTACGCAGATAATACTACCATGATTATCACCAAACCAACCATAATTACGATAGGCACAAAGGCTGTTTTCAATACCAGGGGCAGAGTCATTGATGGTGTAACGCAATGCACTTACAAGTCTCAAGTACCCTTGCTTACGGCTATACTTGTATAAACTGCCATCTTCACCAGGCCAGAAAAGATAGCCACCTACCTCTATTGGCGAAGCATCAGACGCATACCAATGACGTAAGGCACGTGAGTCACGATCAATGAATTGCGAGTCTTTGGTTTTGTTCAGATCGATTACTAACCGTCCAATTGGTAGGTGATTAGGGATGCCCTGACCTACATATAAGTTCTTGAAAAAAGGGTCAATAGAGGGTGTCCCTTTGATGGTGTTATGCACATCTACGGATGGTCTTGATGCCTTACCAGTAATAAAGTCAATGAAATAAGTGCGACTGCAAAGGGATGACAGGATGATTTCATTACTCTTACTAAGATACAATGGCTGTCCTGTCCAGCCACTTCCACCTCCCCAGACACCAAAGCGTGTGTGCTCTGTGTTATAGTAGGTATCAAACTTCCAGGCTACTTCTATGGTATCAGGAGTGCCCTTCACTACTCCTCCGAAGTCCGCATTGCGTAATGGATCCTTACGGAATGTGAGGATATCAGCGCTTTCGTAGTCAGAAACCTTTCCTTTCAACAGACTTTCCGAATTGCCCTCTGCATCTATAGACCACTTCAATTTATTGGCAGAAGCATACATCGTGTCGGGCAAATAATGGTCTTCTATATTTGATTCAACAGCAACGGAATCTGTAAGTGGACTTTGAGTTTCAACCTTCTTAGCATCGTGACAAGATAAGGCTGTCACCAGTAAGGATACAGCCAGCACCGTTTGATAGTAATTTCGGGGCTTCACGTTATATTATTTTAGGGTTTTAATCAGAGGTATCAATTAATCATTATCATACATCTGGGGCAAATTCTTTAGGTTTTGATAGGTTGACTTTATGTCGTCCCAAGTGATATCGAAATCTTTATCTATCGTCTTTGGTTTGTCATTCAATGAGTGAGTAATCAGCCAATCGTATGTTTTCTGGAGATAAAAAACACGTGCCAAGATCCCATGACTACCACCTTGTAACCAATCATAACGCAGTAATTGATCACGATGATTGGCTTGTAAATAATTGACAACACGCTTTGATTCGTTTATAGAAATGGCTCTGTCGGCTGTTCCATGCATAATCCAAAGGGGCACTTCACCGAGCCCATCCATGTTTTTTAACGTCGTCCCACCACACAAAGCCATGCCGGCTGCAATCTTATCGGGATAAGTTCCGACGAAATCCATTGTACCATAACCACCGAGACTCATGCCTAGGACGTACACACGACTTGCATCAATGGAATAGTGAGACATCATCCATTCCAATATATTATTTAGTTTCCTTGGACTCCAAGAACCACCTGGATTCTGTGGAGCAACCACGAACATGGGGATAATCTTGCCCTTGTCAATAGCATCAAGAACGCCATAACGCCTCACTTTGTTCAAGTCTTTCCCACAGAGACTAGCACCATGTAGGAAGATAATAAGCGGTAACGGATGCTTGTTCTCCTTGTATTCATCAGGCGTATATATCCAAAAGTTATAGCCATCGGGAACGGCATTATATTTCGTTTCAAACTGTCCTTCTGGTCTAATTTGTGCCGAAATATTCAATGTAAAGAGCAACATTATTATAGAAAAAGCGTACTTTACCATATCATTCTATAATCTTATATGAACATTGTAAATAGTTAGTAAGTATCAGAAATACTTATATTTAGTCTTGAGATTACAAAGTTACAAAGAAAGACTTACATACATCAAACCTCCAAAAGGAAACTTATAGAAAAAAAGTAGGGGTAAACCTTTATCTGGTCTACCCCTACTAATATTCTTGTTTAATAATTAGCTATATTCGAGCTAATCGATTAACTTGATTACTTTACGTAAACAACTGCCAAACGGTTAGATGTTACACCCTGTACGCCTTGACCCTTAGCCTCGTCAACAACAACGCCACGACCCTCAAGGTACTTAGCTACAATGTTTGCACGATTCTGTGATAGACGATCATTGAACTCCTTTGAACCTTCTGGAGAAGCAGTACCAACAATCTGTACGTGACGACCAGACTTAACAGAGTCAAGTGCCTTCTTAGCTTCGTTAGTGAGGAAGTACTTGCCTTGAGCGAATGTTACAAATACTAAGTTATCAATGCAAAGAGTCTGAGTTGTCTGAGTTGGAACCTCCTTAACAACTTCTTTAACAACCTCCTTAACAACCTCTTTTGGCTTAGCGTTCAACTGATCACGGAGAGAGTTAATCTCATCGTTCAACTCACCAACATTCCAAACCTTGAAGTTGTGAGTACCGTTAGAAGTCTTGAACTTGTAGTTCAAACCAACGAAGAGACCAAGCTGAGCAGCCTGACGACCGAACTGGATAGCATCACCAGGACCGTGTGTAAGGTTCCAAAGGATTGCTGGCTCTGCATAAAGCTGCCATGCTCTGTCCTTACCAAGGTTATAAGCGAATGTAAGACCAGTCTTTGCTGTCAACTCTGTATCATCACCTACATTGTTAGCCTGAATGAGGTTATTATCACCGAAAGTAATCCAGTAACCGATACCAGCCTCTGCACCTACTTCGAAACGACGCTCTGGATTGTAATCACAGAACAAGTTTGTGAAGTTGATAGTACCATTCAAACCGAGGTTAAGACCACGAACGATAGTGTGACTATTAGCAAAACCTAAAGAACCTGTTTCCCAACGGTTGTCACCGAAGAAAGCAAGACCTTCGAGGTTAGCACCATAAACTGGGCTAAACTGCTTACCTAATTTCAGACCTGCAGCAGCGTTAAGAGGAGCAAAATGCTTGAAGCTCATAGGACCCATTACACCGCCCTCAACACCTAAATAGACGTTATCAAATGGCTTAGCTTTCTCATAAGCTACTTGAGCCTGCATACTACTAATGCCCATTGTGAGCATTGAAAGTGCAATCAAAAACTTTTTCATAAATGCTTAATATTAATGTATTGATTTTAGCGATCTCTAATTCTAGGGTGCAAAGTTAGTATTTTTTTTGAATAGACCATATCTTTTTCAGAAAAAATATTGGTTTTCTTTAAAATATAGACATATACTTGCTATTTTGATATGACAACCATTAAGAAATACAGAAAAACAATAAATAGAATGCCCATTATCTATTATTTAATATTTAATTAAAGTAGACTTGTCCTCAACCTCTGCAGTTCTATCCATAGAGGAAAGTATCCCCTAATATTAACGAAGTGCTTTGTTTGATTCAAGAGAAGGCTCTCTTCATATCGAAAGAAGCGTTCCCTCTATTGAAGGTCTTATAGGCTTCAGAACATGACATAGAACATCAAGGCTTTAATATCTATCTCTCATTTGGTTTGAATAATCTTATTGAATCTAAAGGAAATCTGTTTTACTGTCACTCCTATCACTCTTTTAATATCAACAAAACACTGATAACTAATATGTTAGTATAAATGTTAAAAGTGACAGCAAACTAAATTAAAAGTAAATTAGGGTTTTATAAGGGTAAAATAAATAGAAATACAGGATAGAAGCCATCAAGGAAGAGACATCCTTAGACGCTTATTTCATCTTAAAAACAACGTAATATATAAAAGAAGAGGTGTGTCGTTGCTATACTGACACACCTTCTTTAATTATTTCTTATTTGTATAATTACATAATTGTAGTTATAATCCAACCTTATTAAATAAGCCCCTTTCTTTCTTACAAGGGATATTCCTCAAAGGCATATAATACTGTTGAGAGATAACGCTCACCCGTATCTGGGAGCAAAGTAACAATGTGTTTACCTTTATTCTCGGGGCGTTTTGCAAGTTCAATAGCCGCAAAGACTGCTGCACCTGATGATATACCAACAAGTAAGCCTTCGCTCTGTGCCAACTGACGACCCGTGAGTATCGCTTCGTCATTATCGACTTGGAAGATTTCATCAACGTACTTGCTGTTGTATGTAGAAGGTATAAAACCAGCACCAATACCCTGTATCTTGTGCGGACCACTTTGTCCGCCGCTTAGCACGGGGGATGTTGCTGGCTCCACAGCAACGACCTTTACATTCGGATTCTGCTCCTTCAAATACTTGCCAACACCGCTTATTGTACCGCCAGTTCCTACACCGGCAACGAAGATATCAACCGATCCGTCCGTATCACGCCATATCTCTTTACCAGTTGTCGCATAGTGTTTCTGCGGATTAGCTTGGTTCTCGAACTGCTGAAGAATAATGCTTCCTGGAATCGAATCGCGCAATTCCTCTGCTGCTTTGATAGCCCCTTTCATACCCTCTTTACCGCTCGTCAACTTCACAGTAGCACCATAAGCTTTTACAAGGTTACGGCGTTCTATGCTCATTGTTTCTGGCATAGTAAGGATGAGTTTATAGCCTTTCACTGCGGCTACTAATGCCAAACCAACTCCCGTGTTACCACTCGTTGGCTCGATGATAGTGGCTCCTGGCTTCAGAAGTCCTTTATCTTCTGCATCCTCAATCATCGCTAGTGCAACACGATCTTTGACACTTCCACCAGGGTTAAACGATTCTATCTTTGCTATAATTGGCTGCTCAAGTCCTTTCAAAGAAGAGAACTTATTTAATTCCAACAAGGGTGTATTCCCAATCAGTTCTGTGAGTTTCTTTGCAATCTTTGTCATATCCGTTACCTTTAATTATTCGTTTCATCTACCAATCAAAACACTTATCACCGCAAGTTCTAAGTGTTTTGTTTCTTTTTCACAGGTGCAAAGGTACGGAGAAACATTGGTCTTTAAAATACTAACTTTGTGTTATTTCGCATACCACAATTATGGTATTTACGTTAAAAAGAGCCTTTTCTATCGTCAAACAGATAAAAAGCACTATATTTGCGATAGTGTTATAATACTACAAGAAAGCCTTATGCAGAAATATGCCAATTATATAGAAGAGATTGAAATCGACTCCCTTTGGAGTGGAAAGAAGCACATTCGATGGACATTAGATCGGCAAGTTAATATCTTAAGTGGTATCAATGGCGTAGGAAAAAGTACTATTATAAATAAAGTGGTACGCTCTTTTTCACAAGGCGGAGAGTTTCCCAGTCATCTACTAAAGGGCGTTCGGTTGAAAGTGAACCCTTCCGATGCCAAATGGATACGCTATGATATTATCCGTTCGTTCGATCGCCCGCTGTTAAATTCGGACAGTGTTAGTAAGATGGATGGCAATCTTTCCACTGAATTAGACTGGCAGCTCTTTCAGTTGCAACGCAAGTATCTGGATTACCAAGTGAACATTGGCAACCGAATCATTGCTACTCTACAGAGTGGAAAACCTAATGCTACGGAAGAGGCACAGCACATCTCCCTTCCCAAAAAGCGATTCCAAGATATGATAGACGACCTCTTCACCGAAACAGGAAAGACTATCATTCGCACGGAGAATGAGATTCGTTTCTCACAGATAGGCGAAACGCTCTATCCTTATCAGCTCTCAAGCGGAGAGAAACAGATATTGGTTATCCTCTTGACAGTACTCGTTGAAGATAATAAACCATACGTTCTCTTTATGGACGAACCAGAAGTTAGCCTGCACGTAGACTGGCAGAAACGACTAATTGACCTCATTCTTGAACTGAATCCCAATGTTCAAATCATCCTAAGTACGCATAGTCCGGCTGTGATAATGAATGGTTGGATAGACCGAGTAACGGAAGTTTCGGATATTACTGACAAATAATAGCAAGGGAAGGAGGCACTATGAGCAGACGACTCCGCGACAATCTATCATCGGCATACATCAATGCTGCCAATCAACTTAATGGTAAGCATGCACGCAGAAAGATTATTGCATACGTCGAGGCATACGATGATATCTTCTTTTGGAGGACGGTGTTAAGTGGCTTCGAAAGCAATGATCGCTT
Organism: Prevotella veroralis; assembly: GCF_018127765.1. Lineage (NCBI taxonomy): Bacteria > Pseudomonadati > Bacteroidota > Bacteroidia > Bacteroidales > Prevotellaceae > Prevotella > Prevotella veroralis. The sequence goes on from NZ_CP072330.1 coordinate 287,218, forward strand.
CTTTGAAGTTATGCTTCCGTCACGATTGAACCTAACGAAAGGGAAGAAGTCGGTGCTTATGAACCTTATTTCAAATCAAATGGGAGAGAACATGATAGCGTGCGTTGATGCGGATTATGACTATCTTTTACAAGGCGAAACAGCTACTTCTACACAAGTCATCACTAACCCTTACGTCTTTCATACCTATGCTTATGCCATTGAAAACCTACAGTGTTACGCCCAAAGTCTGCATGATGTGAGCGTAGCTGTTACCCTTAACGACCACGCCATATTTGACTTTGAATCCTTCCTAAGCCAATATAGCGAGATAATCTATCCTCTCTTTGTTTGGAGTATATGGACTTATAGACACCAGAAGTACCGCCAATTCACTATAACCGACTTCAATAGAGTTATCGAAATAGGGCACTTTTCTATCTATAATGCTGCTGAATCCTTACAAAGACTGCATCATAAGGTACAAAAGAAGATACGCCAATTACAAAAGGAGAACCCTTATGCAAAGGAGGATTACCTACAACTAAAGAGAGAGCTAAGCGCGCTTGGCGTTACACCTACTACCACCTATTTATATATACAAGGGCATCATCTCTTCGACAACGTTGTTGTACCCATCCTTAAACGTGTCTGCGACCGACTGATCAGAGAGCGAGAAGAGGAGATAAACCGCAATGCGGTGCATGATACGCAGCGTCGGAACGAGTTATCAAGTTACAGTCATAGCGTTGAAACAATCGTTTCCATGTTGAGAAGGAACGTAGGGTACAGAAACGCAGAACCTTTCAGAAAACTGCAAGAAGATGTTAGATTGTTCTTAGAAAGACAATCTACACAAGAAGAAACAGCGAATGAATAAAGCGGTAGTATCATCCTTGACACTACCGCCTTACGCTTATTTTATCTTAAAAGAATGCTTTTAACTTATCAATTTGTACGTACTTGATAGATGTTACCATCGAAGTACACATCATCTTTGAGTGCATTATCAACATAGATACCATTCTCTATAAATTGTGCAGCCATGCGTTTTGTTGAAGGATCAAACAGTCCTCTTACCGTACTGTTCCATATAAATCTAACAGCGATCCGATGGCTTGCACCATCGTAAGTAAGGTTACCTAAATCAGCAAGGAGTGGTACAACATAGAAGCCCGTAGCGGTTGGCTTCGCCCAATAAATACTAAATTTGAACTTCAGATCCTGTGCTGGTAAAGCCTCAATAGCCTGCTTTAGGCTCGCATTCTTTACACTCTTTGCGAGATACTTAGTAGGGAATTGCTTTACAAGTAAGCATGTATCTGATGTCATCTCCCAATGAATATCGGTTGAATCTGTCTTTGTCCAGCCACCTGTTTGTTGGTTACGACTAAAGCAGATGAGCTTTCCTTGATAGTTACCTTTCATAACATTAAAGGCTGCATCTCTCTCTTCCTTTGTTGGAAGTTGGGGTCTACCGCTATCGTCACCATCGCCAAGGCAAGATGTTAAAGACACTGTCGTAAGGAGCACAATAAGTAACAGTAATAGTTTATTCTTCTTCATTTTATTATGTTTTAGTTAGTTTCTTTATGCAAAAGTGATTGTTGGCAAAGTTACACATTCATTATTTATTACAGAACAAAATACTGTTAAATAAAATGTAAAACACTGATTGCTTATCCCTCAAAAAGCCTCAACTACAAGCATAAGAAAACTTAACAGCTATTGAGCCTGATAACTACTAAAAACAAAGAAAGCATCTCTTCATATCAAAGAAAGGCTTTCTTCGCATCAAGGAAACGCCCTCTTTGCATTAAAGAAAGCCTCTCTTTGATTCCACTCATTATTTATCTCTATTGAATATAATGCTGCAAAGTAGGGACAGACGCCCTCGTCTGGAAACCCCACCCAGCCTCCCCTAAGGGGAGGAGTGCCTCACAGAATGTTGTATGGACATATCTTCCCTTATCTATATAGTACCACAAAGTAGGGACAGACGCCCTCGTCTGTCCGCTTGTAAATCCCTAAATAACATCCCGTTAGGCTACATCCCCTCCTTTGGAGGGGCTTGGGGAGGCTTTTATTGGCAGTATTTTGCGGACAGACGAGGGCGTCTGTCCCTACTTTGTGGTACTATATTCTATAGAACAAATAACCAGTTTACTCGTCAACCTGTCCACTCGTCAACTCTACCTAATCATAATTTTGAATTGTGAATTATGAATTTTGAATTATTAAAGGGCTAATTCTTCTTCCAAAAAGCAGGTGTGAAGAGAACGAGAACAGTGAATAACTCCAGTCGACCAACAAGCATTAAGAACGAACAAATCCACTTTGCTAAGTCGGGAAGTTGCGCCCATGACATCGTAGGACCAATCTCCATACCTAGCGTCGGACCGACATTTCCAAGACTACTTAACGTTATCGTGATAGCGTTTGTATTGTCAATTCCTAAGGCAATCATCGTGAATGCACAGAAAAGAGTTAGGATGAGATAGAGCCCAACAAAGCCTAGTAAGGTTACACGTTTCGATTGCGAGATATTCACACCATCGATCTTCATGGGTAGAACAGCATTCGGATGGAGGATCTGACGGAACTCATTTCGAACTACTTTAAGCAACATCACACCTCGAATACTCTTCAGTCCGCCACTCGTCGAACCTGAACATCCACCGAAGAACATACACGCTGCGAGTACAACCCACGTGACATGAGGCCACTTACCAGCGTCATCACTAAAGAGACCAGTCGTTGTTATGAACGAAACAACTTGGAAGATGGCACTGCGGAAAGCGTGTTCTATGTCGTAGTGATTACGCCAAACGAGTTCGAAAGTGATGAAGATTGCAAAGGAAAGAACCATGATAGTATAGAGACGGAACTCACTGTTCTTAAAGAGTTTCTTAATATCCATCCCTATAACTGATGCATATAATAAGGTGAAGTTTACGCCTGAAAGGAAACAAAATAAAGCACAGACATATTCCTCCGCAGGCGAGTGGAAGGTCATAATTGAGCCACTCTCCGTAGCGAAGCCACCTGTTGCTGTACTCGTCATAGAATAGTTGAAGGCATCGAACCAGCCCATTCCACAAACCTTATAACTAAGGATGCAGGCGGTAGTTAACACTAAATAGACTATCCAAAGCCACTTAGCACTGGTGCTGATACGCGGATGTAACTTACTCTTAATAGGTCCTGTTGCCTCTGCAGCAAACACCTTTACCGACCCACCCACTAGAGAAGGAAGGATGGCAATAGTAAAGAACACGATACCTAAACCACCTATCCATTGTGTCAACGAACGCCAGAAGAGCAGTCCTTTTGGTAGTTTCTCGGGGAAGTCGAGGATGGTTGCTCCCGTAGTTGTGAAGCCTGACATAGCCTCAAAGAAAGCGTCAGTAAAACTCGGAATATAGCCACTGATCATAGAAGGAAGCGTGCCATACAAGGTGAAGAGTATCCATGATATGGTCACAACAAAGTAAGCATCACGCCGTCCTAATAGGTTATCTGCATTGCGACCAAGGATTCGGAAGATGAATCCAGAGCCTACTGTGATTAAGATACTCCACACAAATGGTAGTATATCATCGCCCTGGTACCATATAGAAACAAAGAGGCAACACAGCAACAACACTCCCTCTATCCACAAGAGAGAGCCCAGAATCTTGGATATAAGTTTCAGATTCAACATAATCACATAAATAGTTTCTCTACCTTCTTCATATCTACATTGTAACAGAAGACCACTACTGAGTCTCCAGCCTCAATCTGCGTGTTACCCGAAACGAGCATTCCTTCTCCATTCCTAACCAATCCGCCGATGGTAACTCCACGTGGTAAGTTGAGTTCGCGGACTACTTTTCGTGTGATCTTAGCGTCTGGGCTGGGTACAAACTCAGCCACATCGGCATTGACGGACATAAGGAATCGGATGTTTTCAACGTTTGCATCCAACATCATCTGGTATATATGACTGGCTGCAACAGCCTTTTTATTGATGATAGTACCAATATCTAGGCTCTCAGCAGTGCCCACATAATCAAAGTTCTCGACGGCTGCTACAGTCTTGCGAACGCCCATTCGCTTTGCAGTTAGACAAGCAAGAATATTCGTTTCAGCGTTCGATGTCAATGAAACAAAGGCTTGTGTATTACGGATACCCTCCTCTTGCAGCAATCCAATATCACGTCCGTCACCATTGATAACGAGCGTGTCTTCGTCCAAGATATTGTTTAACTCTTCGCAACGCATTGGGTCTTGCTCTATGATCTTGGCGTGCATATACTCTGGCAACATCCTCACTGCACGTGCAGCCGTCTTACCTCCTCCCATGAAGATAACGTTTTGCACGTCAACATAATGCTCCTTTCTCACTATCTTGCGTACGTATGGTATATATTGCTTAGTGGTCATGAAATAAGCAAGGTCATATAGTTGTAAGGTATCATTACCACCTGGTATAATCGTCTCATCGTTGTGCTTGATAGCAACTACATGGTAAGGATCATTCGGACCACTAATCTCTTTCAATGGACGATCAAGTATTTCACAACTCTCCCGCAGCTTAATACCTAACATGACCAACGCTCCATCATGCACATCCCAACGCTGACGTACCCATGACATCTTCAATCCATTGATGATGTCTTTAGCGGCTAAAAGCTCTGGATAAATTATGCTGCTTACTCCCATCTGATGGAAGAGTTCTTGATTAGAAGGCTCTACATACTCTGGATTATCTACACGAGCAACGGTCTTCTTAGCCCCTAATTGGTGTGCAAGAACGCATGCCGCAATATTCTTCGACTCGTCTGGCGTAACCGCAATAAACAAGTCGGCATCTTCAGCCCCAGCCTCTTTAAGATTCTTGATACTGGTTGTTGAGCCTTCCATCGTTAGTAGATCAGCCTCGTTACTAATCTTCTCTAGGTTCTCAGAGCACTCATCCATGAGCACAATGTCTTGCTTGTTACGTGAGAGGAGTCTGGCTAGATAAGAGCCAATAGTATATGCTCCTGATATGATAATCTTCATGTTTTATGCTTTAACTTGTCTGTCTTTGTAAGTCTTTTAACCACCTTCTCTTATACAGATAAGGGTTCACTATGCCTCAACGGAAGTCAGTTGTTTCTTTATTCCATCAATATCTATACCGCAAAGAGCACGCAACTGTTCAACTGTTCCCTGCTCTACAAAGTGGTCGGGCATACCCATTCGGGTTATATGAGGTGTATATCCATGATCGCTCATCCATTCTGTTACAGCAGTACCTAAGCCTCCGTCACGCACCCCATCTTCGATAGTTATAATGCGAGAAAAGCGTTCGGCAACCTCCTGAAGAATGGTCTCATCCAATGGTTTCAAGAATCTCATATCATAATGGGCAATACTAGGACAATGCTCTTGAGTCGATGGTGAGTTGGCTGACTCGATGAGGTTTATAGCCTTCTCTACGTCATTTCCAATCGGACCAATGCTCAACACGGCTACATCCCAACCATCGTGCAGACGCCTACCCGTACCTACTTTTATTTCAGTCAACGGACATTCCCAATCCGTAAGCACACCTTTTCCTCGTGGATAACGTATCACAAAAGAGCCTTTACCTGGTAGTTGGGCTGTGTACATCAGCCTTCTTAACTCGTGTTCGTCCATCGGTGAAGAGATAGTTAGGTTGGGGATAGGGCGCAAGAAAGCCATATCAAAGGCTCCATGATGCGTCGCACCATCCTCACCCACTAGTCCGGCTCTATCCAAACAGAGCACAACTGGCAGATTGAGGATTGCCATATCGTGGATAATACTATCGTAAGCTCGTTGAGAGAAAGCACTATAAATATTGCAAAAAGGTTGTACCCCATCCTTCGCCATACCAGCAGAGAAGGTTACAGCATGCGCCTCGGCAATACCTACATCGAATGTTCTTTCGGGCATATCCTTCATCATGATGTTCATCGAACAACCTGTTGGCATAGCTGGCGTAACGCCTACGATACGTGGATTCTTGCGTGCTAACTCTAAGAGAGTATTACCGAATACGTCTTGAAACTTAGGTGGTTCGTTATGCGATTCATGTATGATTCGCTTGCCAGTCTTTGGGTCGAACTTACCTGGAGCATGCCATACTACAGCACTCTTCTCGGCTGGTTCGTATCCTTTACCCTTCTTTGTATGTAAGTGAAGGAGCTTAGGTCCCTTCATATCCTTCAGTTGTCTTAGGATGCGAACAAGCTCTCCTACATCATTACCATCAAATGGTCCGAAGTACCGAATATTCATCCCTTCGAATATATTCTGTTGATGTGCAAGAGCCGATTTAAGGGCATTGTTCAATCGAAGTAAGCCTTTTCTCCGATCCTCATTCAATAGTCCTTTGGCATGTAACCACTGTGACGCTTTGAAGCGAAGACGGTTATAAGTCTCGTTGGTATCTAGGTTTAATAGGTATTGCTCCATACCTCCTACTGCCCTATCAATCGACATGTCGTTATCGTTGAGGATAATCAACAGGTCATTAGGTTGGCTCGAAACATTATTCAAACCCTCGTAGGCTAGACCGCCACTCATCGCTCCGTCACCTATAATGGCTACAACATGTCGATGCTGCTTAGTCAGTTTCGAGGCTACCGCCATACCCAAAGCTGCAGATATAGAGTTGGATGCGTGCCCACAAGTGAATGTATCATATTCACTCTCATAAGGCGACGGGAAAGGCATTAACCCACCTAATTTACGGTTATTGCAGAAGTTTTCACGCCTGCCAGTCAGTATCTTATGACCATAAGCCTGATGCCCAACGTCCCAAACTATGCGGTCTTCTGGAGTATTAAAGACATAGTGACAAGCCACAGTTATCTCTGTTGCACCAAGGCTCGAAGCCAAGTGCCCAGGGTTAACAGCTACTTCTTCTATGATGTCTTCACGCAGTTGTTGACATAACTTAGGCAACTGCTCTAAGCTAAGTTTACGTAAGTCTGCGGGTGACTGTATCGTCTTTAAAAGGTCGAATCTATTATCGTTTAACATTATATAATAATGTGAATAGCGTTGCAAAGATACGCTAAATAGCCTAAAAAGCCAAATAAATTAGATGTAAACTAGTGGTTGGCTGAAACTATAAGAGGATTAATTTACGCGCCATTAGACCCATGTTTAAGTTGTTAAAAACACTATTTCCCCCTCTTTTCATTCGATGAGAAACTGATAGCGAAACATCATCTTCATTTGAAGAGGGCGTTTCCTTGATATAAGGAAAGCCTTTCTTCCATTCAAAGAGGGCGTCTCTTCGATGTGAAGAAACGCCCCCTTTGTATTAAGAATGCCTTTTCCTAACCGGCTCCCGTTAGGCACTCCTCCCCTTCGGGGAGGCTGGGTGGGGTTATTCCGTCCGGAGATAAGCTGGAAGGTGAGGCTATAAAGTAGGGACAGACGCCCTCGTCTGTCCGCTTGTAAATCCCTAAATAACATCCCGTTAGGCGACATCCCCTCCTTTTGAGGGGCTTGGGGTAGGTCTTATCTGGCTGTGCTATAGTGGACAGACGAGGGCGTCTGTCCCTACAGGTTGGCATGTTCTTTAAATAAAGGAACGCTTTCTTCCATTCAAAGAGGGCGTCTCTTCGATGTGAAGAAACGCCCTCTTTGTATTAAGAATGCCTTTTCCTAACCGGCTCCCGTTAGGCACTCCTCCCCTTCGGGGAGGCTGGGTGGGGTTATTTCATTCGGAGAGGAGCTGGAAGGTGAGGCTACAAAGTAGGGACAGACGCCCTCGTCTGTCCGCTTGTAAATCCCTAAATAACATCCCGTTAGGCGACATCCCCTCCTTTTGAGGGGCTTGGGGTAGGGTCTTATCTGGCTGTGCTATAGCGGACAGACGAGGGCGTCTGTCCCTACAGGTTAGCATGCTCTTTAAATAAAGGAACGCTTTCTTCAATATGAAGAGGGCGTTTCCTTGCAATGAAGAGGGCGTCTCCTTGATTCAAAGAGGGCGTCTCTTTATTTTGAGAAGAATATTGGATAAACCATGATAACGTACTAACGACTTAATGTACTAACCATTTTCGCTTTTCCACGAAGGTGCATAAAGAGATAGAGCAAGAACAGGATTCCACGGAAAGAAAGTTCAACAGCCATAGCAAACCATACGCCTTTCAATCCGTATTCACTGGCTAACGCATAGGCAAGAGTCAATCGGACGAGCCACATACAACCCAAGTTTATGAAGGAGGGTTTCAATGTGTCGCCTGCTCCTACGCACACACTATAGGCGACGATGGCTGCTGCAAAGAAGGGTTCGGCGAACGCTTCAATCCGAAGAACGGATGTTCCCAGAGCTTGTATATCGGCGACTGGCGATAATAAACTTATCATTTCGGGAGCGAAAATATACATGATTACACCCATGAATGCCATCACGAGCATTCCTAAGAATATGGTCATCCATGCGAAACTACGATGCAGATCACGCCTGCCCGCCCCTACGCTCTGTCCAACGAGAGTGGTTGCAGCCTCACTAATACCATAGCCTGGCATATAACAAAGACTTTCGGCTGTGATTGCAAACGAATGGGCAGCTATCGAGACATTACCCAATGGAGCGACAATCATCGTTGATACGAGTTGAGCACCATTCATCAATAGATATTGCAAAGCCATAGGACTACCTATCTTCATCGCATTCCAAATGTATTGCCAACGCCACACAAAGCGTTCAACATCCAACTTCCACGCAAGGATTGGACTACGGAATATGGCGTAATAAGCCAATGGTAATGCAACAGCAATAAATGCTAAGAGACTTCCGAAGGCTGCTCCTGCAACGCCAGCACCCCATCCTGGCACTGTTACTTGTAGCCCAAGTAGGGTGATGTCATGCGTTGGGAAGATGAAGAAGTAATTGAAGATTACATCCAAGACACACATCAGTATCGCCATTGAACTGGGGCGTCGCATATCGCCAGAAACCTTCAACATGGAGGCAGACATTACCTCCAGAAGGTGGAAAGGAATGATGAAAGAGAAGATAAGAAAGTAAGTAGACGCATCGTGCTGAATATCCTTTCCGCCCCTTAACCATATAGGGAGATAGGGTGCAATAAGTACTGTAACAAGTAGAAAACATAATGCAAAACAGAGTCCAAAGGCATATCCGTGACGCATTACAGAGCGTGCTTTTGAGAAGTCTTTAGCACCTATGAAGTGAGCTGCCTGTACAGAGAATCCCATTGTAACAGCACCTATTAAAGAGAAGAAAAGCCATGTTGCGGGTTCTACAAGACCGATTGCCGCTGCTGGTTCTGCACCCAATGAGCCAACCATTCCAGCGTCAATATAGAACATCAGGACGGTTGTTATCTGTGCAAGAATCGACGGAATACTCAACTGAATGATAAGATTAAACTTCTCACTCGTCGTCATCTCTTCTCCTTCTCGAATCTTTGAAAGAAGGGCATCGGCTATGTTTTTACTAAAGGAGATACGCAATGGGATACGAATTAATCAATAATTTGAAGTAAAAAGACATAGGGACATGCGCCTCATAAGACTCTTTATCACACATGAAAAGAAGTTCTTATGATGACGTGTGTCCCTACTTACAAGTACAAGGTTCGGCTATTCAACCGATAAAAAACAGTTAGTTGTCTTACTCTTATTTATCTTTTAGATTCTTCTCTACATGTGCAAAGTCTACTAATCGCACATCAAATATAAGCGTAGAATAGGCTGGAATCGTACCACCGCCTGCCTTTACAGCACCATAACCCAACTGATAAGGGATGTAAATAACCCAATGGTCGCCTCTATGCATCTGCTGTAAGGCTGTGGCGAAACCGTCTACCACACCTCTTACTTCAAAGTGTGTTGGACGAGAAGTAAGCGCATTGAAGGTGTTAGACGACCATGATTTGTCGAAGATCAAACCAGCAGTATAGGTTGTTGATGGTATCAAACGCCCCATATAGTGAACCGATGCATAATCGGTAAGAAGAGGACTTTTTGTCTCCGAACCAGATTCTAATACATGTACAATGATATGATTCTCTGGCTTATAGTTCAGCTGTGCATTACCAACAGCATGTTGCCCGTCTAAGGTGTAATTCTTGATTATCTTCCAAGAAGTATCACCTCCCTTTATCTTCTGTTCAGTAGTTGTATAGAGCTTATTCCAATAGTTCTCGTTCGTAGCCTTCCAATTGGCAAACTCATCAACATCGTCTTTATCCTCGGAACAAGACACAATGCTCATTGAAGCAAGCAGCAATCCGCCTAAGCAAAGCATACTTACAACATGGCGAAAGAATGTTTTTATCGTTTTAGTCATAGCCTTTTTATATCAAAAAAGGTTAGTAGCACTTACTGATACATCCATTGATAAGATGTTAAACAAGTAAGTTCTACTAACCTATCTCTTATTAATCAATATCAATCTTCTTCAATAGAGAAGTGATTGAAACACGGTCTTCTATTATCTCACGGAGCTTCTCAACTGGTACACGTTCCTGCTTCATTGAGTCACGATAACGCAGAGTAACGGTGTTATCATTCAATGTGTCACCATCGACAGTCACGCAGAATGGAGTACCAATAGCGTCTTGGCGACGATAACGCTTACCTATTGAGTCCTTCGCCTCCATGTGTGTATTGAAGTGGAACTTCAGTTGGTTAACAATCTCTTGAGCCTTCTCTGGAAGTCCATCTTTGTTTACCAATGGTAGAACAGCACATTTAACAGGTGCTAAAGGCTCGGGGAGTTTCAATACAATACGGCTTGATCCATTCTCCAATGGTTCCTCTGTATAACTGTGACACATCACTGATAAGAACATACGATCTACTCCGATAGATGTCTCAACATCGTAAGGAACATAGTTCTCATTGCGCTCTGGATCGAAATACTTTATCTGTCTTCCTGAGAACTTCTCGTGTTGTGAAAGGTCAAAGTTGGTACGTGAGTGGATACCTTCAACCTCCTTGAAGCCGAATGGCATACGGAATTCAATGTCAGTAGCCGCATTGGCATAGTGAGCTAACTTCTCGTGATCATGGAAACGATAGTTATCGTCGCCCATACCTAAAGCCTCATGCCATGCCAAACGGTGCTTCTTCCAATACTCAAACCACTTCATCTCTGTTCCAGGTTGGCAGAAGAACTGCATCTCCATCTGCTCAAATTCACGCATACGGAACACGAATTGACGTGCTACAATCTCATTACGAAAGGCCTTACCTATCTGACAAATACCGAAAGGAAGCTTCATACGACCCGTCTTCTGAACGTTGAGGAAGTTTACAAAGATACCCTGTGCTGTCTCTGGACGTAGGTAGATTTTATTGGTTGCATCGGCAGATGCGCCCATTTCTGTTGAGAACATAAGGTTGAACTGACGCACATCTGTCCAGTTCTTTGTACCACTGATTGGATCAACAATACCCTCATCAAGGATGATTTGCTTCAATGCTTCGAGGTCAGGACCTTGCATTGCTTCGGTGTAACGAGCGTGCAATTCGTCACGTTTCTTTTGATGTTCTAAGACGCGAGGATTGGTTTCGCGGAACTTTACTTCATCAAAGTCTGCACCGAACTTCTTCGCTGCTTTTGCTACTTCCTTATCTATCTTCTCTTCGTATTTAGCTATCTGATCCTCGATAAGGTTATCTGCACGATAACGCTTCTTAGAGTCTCGGTTATCAATCAAAGGGTCGTTGAAGGCATCAACGTGACCACTTGCTTTCCATACAGTTGGGTGCATAAAGATAGAAGCATCAATACCAACAATATTGCTGTGAAGCAATACCATTGATTGCCACCAGTACTGTTTTATATTGTTCTTAAGCTCAACACCATTCTGACCATAGTCATATACGGCTGCTAAACCATCATAGATATCACTACTGGGGAATACAAAACCATACTCTTTACAGTGACTTACTATCTTCTTAAAAACGTCCTCTTGTGCCATAATTATCTTTTTATTCCTTATAAATTTGTCGCAAAGTTACATCTTTTTAGTCGAATAAGTTCATTAATAGCGTGAAACTTTATAAAATGAGAAAGGGCTCTGATTTGCTTATATTCAGTTTTTTTTGTACATTTGCAGTCATCTGTAACTTATATAGCTAAGCTACGACACAACAACAACGACAATATGGATGACGAAATAAAAGACATGGACGAGCTTACTCCTGCCGATGAGGTGCAAGGAAAGGAAACTCATTCTGACTACAAGCCTGCCGACAGGTTTGACGCTGCTGCAGTGCATCACCTCTCTGGTATGTATAAGAATTGGTTTTTAGATTACGCCAGTTATGTAATCCTTGAACGTGCCGTTCCACATATCGAAGATGGCTTGAAGCCTGTTCAACGCCGTATTCTTCATTCGATGAAGCGCATGGATGATGGACGATACAATAAGGTTGCGAACATTGTTGGGCATACCATGCAGTTCCATCCACATGGCGATGCATCCATCGGAGACGCTTTGGTGCAGTTAGGACAGAAGGATTTGCTCATTGACACACAAGGGAATTGGGGCAATATACTTACTGGTGACCGTGCAGCTGCGCCTCGTTACATCGAAGCTCGCCTATCCAAGTTTGCCTTGGAAACTGTTTTTAATCCTAAGACAACCGAATGGCAACTCTCATACGATGGTCGTAACAAAGAGCCTATCACACTTCCTGTGAAGTTCCCATTACTTCTTGCACAAGGAGCAGAGGGTATCGCCGTTGGTTTATCATCAAAGATTCTTCCACACAACCTCAACGATATCTGTGAAGCAGCTGTGCAATACTTACGGAATGAGGACTTTCATCTCTATCCAGACTTCCCTACTGGCGGAAGTATTGACGCTGCGAAGTATAATGACGGACAGCGTGGTGGTGTATTAAAGGTGCGTGCCAAAATAGAGAAACTTGATAACAAGACCCTCGTCATACGTGAGGTTCCTTTCACCAAGACGGCTAACTCACTTCAAGAGTCTATCACCAAAGCTGTAGAGAAAGGTAAGATAAAGGTTCGCAAAGTGGAGGATATGACCGCCTCTGAGGTTGAGATTCAACTCCACCTCACCCCTGGTACGTCCAGTGACAAGACCATTGATGCCCTTTATGCCTTCACTGATTGCGAGATAAACATATCTCCTAATTGTTGTGTCATTGAAGACAATAAGCCTAAGTTCTTGACTATCTCCGATGTCCTTCGCAATTCCGTAGAACATACAAAGGCGTTGTTGAAGATGGAGTTAGAGATTCGCAAACACGAACTGGAGGAACAACTCTTCTATAATTCATTGGAACGTATCTTTATTGAAGAGCGTATTTATAAGGAGAGGAAGTTTGAGACAGCAAGGAACTTAGATGAAGTTGTAGCCTTTGTTGATGCTAAGTTAGATCCTTATAAGAAGACCTTTATTCGCGAAGTAACCCGTGAGGACATCCTCCGCTTACTGGAGATTAAGATGCAGCGAATACTGAAATTTAATAAAGATAAGGCTGACGAACTCATTCAGAAGATAAAGGCTGAGATTGCAGAAATAGATAAGGATCTTAGCGAGATGGTGCGCGTTACCATCGAATGGTTCACTCATTTGAAGGAGAAATATGGAAAGGATCACCCTCGCCACACAGAGATAAAGAGCTTCGATACCATCGTTGCAGCGAAAGTAGTTGATGCTAACGAGAAGTTATACATAGATAGTAAGGCTGGATTCATTGGTACTGGACTCAAGAAGGCAGAGTTTGTTCAAAACTGTTCAGACCTTGATGACGTCATTATCTTCTATCGCGATGGTAAGTATAAGGTAATTCGTATTGCCGAAAAGGTGTTTGTGGGTAAAGGTGTTATATATCTTCAGGTATTCAAGAAGAATGATAAACGCACCATCTATAACGTTGTCTATCGTGATGGAAAGACTGGTCCTTACTATATCAAACGCTTTAATGTCACCTCCATTACACGTGACAAAGAGTATGACTTAACCTCTGGTACAGATGGATCAAGGATCATCTACTTCACAGCTAACCCTAACGGCGAGGCCGAACTGATAAAGATTACCCTTGATCCGAACCCTAACAAGCCCAAACAAAACATCTTCGTTGAGTATGACTTTGCTTCTGTACTTATCAAGGGACGTACTGCTAAGGGCAAGCTACTCACAAAGAAGAACGTTCATCGTATCTCATTGAAGAGTCACGGACACTCAACACTGGGCGGACGAAAGGTTTGGTTTGATCCAGATATCAACCGAATCAATTACGAAGAGCATGGTCGTTTCCTCGGAGAGTTTGCTGATCAAGACAATATACTCGTCGTCTTGAAGAATGGGGAGTTCTATATTACGAACTTCGATGCAAGCAATCACTACGAAGATAACATCCTTCGCATAGAGAAATTCATTGCAGATAAACCATGGACAGCCGTTATCTATGATGCAGACAATCAAGGTTATCCTTACCTGAAACGCTTCCAAATGGAGGCAACAAAGCGTCATCAGAACTTCATAGGAGATAATCCTAACTCACAAATGGTACTCTTGACGGACGTTGCTTACCCTCGCATTCAAGTGACATACGGCGGAGTGGATGCTTCAAGAGGTACTGAAGAGTTTGATGCAGAGCAGTTTGTTGGTATCAAAGGCTTCAAAGCTAAGGGTAAACGACTTACCACTTGGAAAGTAGATAAGATTGAGGAACTTGAGCCAACACGCTTCCCAGAAGAAGAGAAGAAGGATAATAACGATGAGGAAGATAATGGAGATGATACTCAAGAAGAGCCTACAACAACTCCAATGGAGGAGAATCTCGACCCTGATGCTGGTAAGTCTCAACAACAAGTGATTGATGAGATAACTGGGCAACTCAACTTGTTTACAGATGAATAACATGATATTCCCACTTATAGAGACCTGATGTGAATGTTTCTATAAGTGGGATTTTCGCTTTAACGAAACTTATGCCTATGAAACTAAAGACTCTCTTTTTACGTAAAACGAACTTCTTTATAACGTTTCTATTACTCTCTTCAGCAACCTTACAAGCCCAAGACACCTTATATGATAATAAGGTGATAAGCAATGCACAAATGTTGGGTATCGGTACAGCTAACGTCCTCGACACTTACTTATCACAAGAGAAATACAACGGAACAGAGCTTAGATACATCTCACATACAGTACGTGAGAATGGTAGCAGGGTGTCACGAGAACTGATACATCAAGCTCAATTACTCTATGCACACAATCGACGAGACAATAATA
The DNA here is from genome assembly GCF_018127765.1 of Prevotella veroralis. NCBI lineage: Bacteria > Pseudomonadati > Bacteroidota > Bacteroidia > Bacteroidales > Prevotellaceae > Prevotella > Prevotella veroralis. Next base: position 302,460 of record NZ_CP072330.1, read on the forward strand.
ACGAATTAGGAGGTTATTACAACTTCCAATATAACTGGCAATATGTCATCAACAAATGGACTATCGGCAATGGAGACTTACGCTTGAAAGCTGGTGGAGGAATTGACACAAGGCTTGGTTTCCTTTACAACACAAGTAATGCCAATAATCCAGCACAAGCTTATGGGCAACTAAACATCGCTCCTAATGTTACAGCTGATTATCGGTTTCACCTTTGGAACAAGCCTTTCTGTCTCCGTTATGAATTACAAATACCACTCATTGGATTAGCTTTCTCACCTAATTATGGGCAAAGTTATTATGAGATATTCACGAAAGGTAATTACGATCATAACCTCGTTTTCACAACTCCCATCAATGCTCCTTCACTCCGACAGATGGTTGCAATTGATTTTACATTGCATCACACCACCCTCCGTCTTGGCTATCTTGGCGATTACCAACAGGCTAAGATGAACGGATTACGCCAACACACGTGGAGCAATTTATTTGTATTGGGTATCGTAAGAACATTTTCTATCAATAAAATATTGCCATGAGAAGAATCCTATCTACCATCAGCTATATCACAACGAGCCTCCTTCTGATTCTCTTGTTGTGCTCTGTTACGAGCTGCATTGATAATGAAGAGTATGCCAACAATCCACGTGGAAACTTTGAAGCATTATGGAAGATCATGGATGAACATTATTGTTTTTTCTCACAAAAGGGAATAGATTGGCAAGATGTTCATCAACGTTATGCCAAACAGTTCGACGCATCCATGAATGAGAAACAACAGTTTGAAGTTTTAACGAATATGCTTTCAGAACTCAAAGATGGGCATGTCAATCTTTATACCTCTTTTAATATCGGACGTTATTGGGCGTGGAGAGACAACTATCCAAAGAATTATTCTGACTCGCTGGAGCGTAAATACCTGAAGAGTGATTATCTCATTGCAAGCGGATTAGACTATACTGTCTTTGATGACAACATTGGTTATATACGCTGCGAGAGTTTCCAAAATCCTATTGGGGCTGGTAATTTAGATGACATCCTACTGCATCTTCAACCTTGCAACGGGCTTATTATCGATGTAAGGAACAATGGAGGTGGACAGTTAAGTAATGCTGAAGAACTGGCAGCAAGGTTCACGAATAAGGAGGAGCTTGTCGGTTATATCCAGCATAAAACAGGTCCCAATCATAACGACTTCTCATCACTTCAACCCGAATACCTCACTCCCGGAAAGGGTATTCGATGGCAGAAACCAGTCGTTGTATTGACTAATCGTAGTGTATTCTCTGCTGCCAACGAGTTCGTGAAGTATATGAAGTGTTGCCCAAACGTCCACATCGTTGGTGATAAAACAGGTGGCGGAGCAGGTTTACCCTTCTCTTCCGAACTACCCAATGGATGGTCTGTTCGTTTCTCCGCATGCCCCATGTATGATCGAGATAAGCAAATGACAGAGTTCGGTATTGATCCTGATTACAAAGTAGACATCACTGAATCGGATCTCATAAAAGGCAAGGATACAATTATCGAGTTTGCTCGTCAACTCATTGCAAAGTAATTGAACCAATCCTTCAACCTCCCGAAAGGAGAGCTTGAAGGGTTGGTTTTATAAAAGAATAATCTCCATCTTAAAACCACCAAACACAAGTTTTAGTTTTAATTTTAGTTGCTGTCACATTTAACATTTGCATTAATTATCTATTTATCAACACCTTATTCGTATTAACAAGATGACAGGAATGATAGGAAAAATATTTTTCTTCATTCTCAAGAAAAACTTATATAGCTTAGACTTGACGACAACATACCCCTATCACAGATAGTTACAGAGAAAGAGAAGGGACTACAAAAATACACAGATAACAATAACAATAAAATGAAGAAAACTATTGGCCGTTTACAACTAAACGTTAAAAAGAAATTCACAAACATTTGGTTATATCCAAAACATTATGTATCTTTGCACTCGTTATGCGCCTGTGGCGGAATTGGTAGACGCGCTAGACTTAGGATCTAGTAACTTACGTTGTGCAGGTTCGAGTCCTGTTAGGCGCACAAAAAAGAGCTAAGCATTATTGATGGTTAGCTCTTTTTTATTCTATATACACATGTCAACATTGAAACCTCATGGTCTGACCTATCATTAATCACCCTCATTATTCATCATCAACATCAGCCCAAATAACACGGGCACCCGATGCCATGTCTTGAATCTTCTTCCCCTTCCGTCCGGCACGGGCACCAGAAGGAACAAACTTGCACTTTATACCCTTGATATTTCGCTTGAGATTGAAGTCTTCAGGATTCTCCACTGGTTCGCTCTCTACGCTGAGGTGGAAACGTCCTAAGCCATCAAGAACAACCGTCTCACCCTGTCGAAGGCGATAAGAAATCTCATCAATGAGGGCAATAACAAGCCCACGAACATCACCACGAGTAAAGGATGTGTTCTCTTGAATGGCATCAGCTAACTCTTCAGTAGATACTTCGCCCGCACTAACTGTACGTGCATACCAATGTCCGGCCCCCTTTTTATCTTTGAACTTACTCTGTTCTAATCTGATTTGAATTGACATAATATTATCTTTACTTAGTTACTCTGTCGGTTAAATAAGGCTCTTTGTTCTACCAATAGAGCCTAACCTATCTTGTAAAACAGCTGCAAATATAATAAAAAAGGATACCTTTTGCAAGAAAAAATAGATTATTTTTTAGACAAAAACAGATTTAACTCCAACTAAAAATAATCTATTTTTCCAAGTAATAAAAACCTTTCTCGAATAAAGGTGAGCCACATTTCCCTGTTAAAAGACGATAGACAGAACAAAAGAAAAGCATATATGAGAGGTGTGCTAACCTTTTACGAGTACAACAAACAAATAATAAAAGGATAACAAACATAGCCTATTAAAGAGATAAATAATATCATTCTACACTAAAATAATCTCTTAATTGCTTGCTAGAAACAAAAAAAACACTTACCTTTGCACCCGCCTTACAGATAGTAGGGGCGTTTAGCTCAGTTGGTTTAGAGCATCTGCCTTACAAGCAGAGGGTCGGCGGTTCGAATCCGTCAACGCCCACAAGGGGTGTTTCCCTGTGATTCTTCGGGGTTGCAGGGATTTTTTCAAGGGCGTTTAGCTCAGCTGGTTTAGAGCATCTGCCTTACAAGCAGAGGGTCGGCGGTTCGAATCCGTCAACGCCCACTAATGGTTATCAGTAAAAGAGAAGACTTCGTAATAGATATTACGGAGTTTTCTTTTTATAGTATAAAAGGTGTATTCTTTTTTGTTTTATTATTACTTATCCTTGTGTGTTTACCGATTTTATTGCTAAATTTGCACCTATATTAATCATCCATTGATATGACCCTCGACACATTAACAGCCGTATCTCCAATTGACGGTCGCTACAGAAGCAAGACAGAACGCTTAGCAGACTACTTCTCAGAGTATGCTCTTATTCGTTATCGAATACGTGTAGAGATTGAGTATTTCATCACGCTTTGTGAATTGCCTCTACCTCAGTTGGCAAGTTTCAACCGTGACTTATTCGAGCAGTTACGCACTATCTATCGTGATTTTAACGAATCGGGAGCAGCAAGAGTAAAGGAGATTGAGAAGACAACTAACCATGATGTCAAGGCGGTTGAATACTTCATTAAGGAGGAGTTCGACAAGATTGGGGGCTTAGATGCGTATAAGGAGTTCATCCATTTCGGCTTAACTTCACAGGACATCAACAATACAAGTGTTCCGCTGTCTATCAAGGAGGCACTCGAAGAGGTGTATTATCCACAAGTGGAGGAACTGATTCAGCAGCTAAAAGAGTATGCTGAAGAATGGAAAGATATCCCAATGCTGGCAAAGACACACGGTCAGCCAGCCTCTCCTACTCGATTAGGAAAGGAGATTGAGGTTTATGTTTATCGTCTTAGCGAGCAACTGGAATCCCTACGCAGTTGTAAGTTTACAGCTAAATTCGGTGGTGCAACAGGTAATTTCAATGCACATCATGTAGCCTATCCAACGTATGACTGGCGTGCTTTTGGCAATCAGTTTGTCAGCGAGAAACTATGTTTGGAACGTGAACAATGGACTACACAGATTAGTAATTACGACCACATGGGTAGTATTTTTGATGCTATTCGTCGTATCAACACCATCATTATCGACCTTGATCGTGACTTCTGGATGTACATCTCGATGGATTATTTCAAGCAGAAGATCAAAGCGGGCGAGGTTGGCTCAAGTGCTATGCCACACAAGGTGAACCCTATTGACTATGAGAATAGCGAAGGGAATCTTGGTATCGCTAATGCTATTTTGCAGTTCTTAGCACAGAAGTTACCAGTTAGTAGACTGCAACGCGACTTGACAGACTCGACTGTCTTGCGTAATGTGGGTGTACCTCTTGGGCACAGCGTCATCGCTATTCAAAGTACATTGAAAGGCTTACGTAAACTCATTCTCCATGAAGAGAAACTACGCGAAGACCTCGATGACACATGGGCAGTAGTAGCTGAAGCTATCCAAACTATCCTTCGTCGTGAGGCTTATCCACATCCATACGAGGCATTAAAGGCTCTTACTCGCACCAATAAGAAGATGACAGAGGAGACAATTCATGAGTTTATACAGACGTTAAATGTCAGTGATAGCGTGAAGGCAGAGCTCATGGCAATCACTCCACACAACTATACAGGAATTTAATAAACCAACAAAACCCTAAGAAAAAGATATTATTAATAAAACTGAGTAGCTCCTATTATGGGAGCCTTAACTAACAATAAGAATAAAACAATAATAAACTTTATTACTCATTGATCGTGAGGTCAGTAGTTAACATTAAAGAAAACTACAATTATGGCAGAAGAATTCGAAAACAAAGAGGTTCAGTCTGAACAGAATGACAATGGCCGTGAGGGCTATTCTGCAGCTGAACAAAGTGGTTACCAAAGAGAGTACCGTGGCACAGGACGCCCACAACGTCCACGTATTCACACTCAACGTGCTTACAGCAGTGATAGGGCTAATGGCGGAAACAACGAAGGTGGATTCCGTCCGGAGGGCTTTGGTTCTGGCTTACAAAGCAGTAGTCGCCCTCAACAAGGTGGTTATCGCCCACGTCAAAACAACTATGGTGGCGGATACAACAATCGTAATAGTTACCAAAGTCGCCCTCAACAAGGTGGTTATCGTCCACGTTATAACAACAACAATGGCGAAGAGAGAGGGTTTCAATCACGTCAAGGTGGATACCAGAGTCGTGGTGGCTATCAAAGCAGACCACAGCAGGGTGGCTATCGTCCACGTTATAACAACGAAGAAGGTGGGTACCAGTCACAGGGTTACCGTCCACGTTATAACAACAACACTAACGCAGAAGGAGAAGAGAACAACAATGGTTATCAAGTAAACCAGGGCGGCTATCAGCCACATCAAGGTGGTTACCAGAACCGCAACGGATATAACAATCGCGGTGGTTATAACAATCGTGGAGGCTATCAGAGTCGCGGTGGGTACAATAATCGCGGTGGTTATAATAACCATGGTGGATATAATAATCGTGGTGGTTATAACCAAGGAGGTTATCGTCAGCGCACGGCAGACTATGATCCAAATGCAAAGTATTCAATGAAGAAACGCATTGAATATAAGGAAGAGAACTTCGATCCAAACGAACCTATCCGATTGAATAAGTATCTTGCAAATGCTGGTGTCTGTTCACGTCGTGAAGCTGATGAATTTATCCTTTCAGGTGCTGTCACCGTTAATGGTGAGGTAGTAAAGGAACTCGGAAGTAAGGTTTTACGTACTGATGTAGTACTCTTTCAGGATAAACCAGTATCATTGGAAAAGAAAGTGTATGTTCTATTGAACAAGCCTAAGGATTATGTTACAACAAGCGATGACCCACAACAGCGTAAGACTGTAATGGACCTTGTTAAGGGTGCTTGTCCTGAACGTATCTATCCTGTAGGACGCCTTGATCGTAACACAACAGGTGTATTGCTTCTTACAAATGATGGCGACCTTGCTTCTAAACTCACACATCCTAAGTTCTTAAAGAAGAAGGTTTATCATGTATTCCTTGATAAGCCTGTTACTGCAAACGACCTTCAGAAGATCTCTGATGGTATCGAGCTTGAAGACGGAGAGATAAAGGCTGACGCTATTGAGTACGCTAGTCCTGACGACTTGACACAGGTTGGCATTGAGATCCACAGCGGTAAGAACCGTATCGTTCGTCGTATCTTCGAGAGCCTTGGCTATCGTGTTGTAAAGCTTGATCGTGTACAGTTCGCTGGTCTAACAAAGAAGAATGTACGTCGTGGTGATTGGCGTTTCCTCACAGAGAAGGAAGTCGATATGCTGCGCATGGGTGCGTTTGAATAGAAGCCTCCCCAAGCCCCTCCGAAGGGAGGGGGGGTGAGAGGATAAACGAGGATAAAGACTTCTACAATAAACTTCTAAGGAAAGAATGTGTAAAGAGATTCCCTCTTTATCCCTTTTCCTTTGAGCTTGTTGAGAAGTCCTAATTATAATACAAAGATGAAAAGAACAAAAGTCGTCGATGCACTTGCTTGCACCGACTTTGGTAAAGATATTAATGTAAAAGGCTGGGTTCGCTCACATAGAAGTAGCAAGGCTGTTGACTTCATCGCACTGAATGATGGTTCTACTATCAAGAACATTCAGGTGGTTGTTGACCCTACTACAATCGAAGAAGAGAAACTGAAGAGCATTACAACAGGTGCTTGTATCAGCGTTATCGGTACGCTTGTAGAGAGTCAAGGAGCTGGTCAGACGTCAGAGATTCAATGTAAAGAGATTGAGATTTACGGTCTTTGTCCAAGCGACTACCCTATGCAGAAGAAGGGGCAGAGCTTTGAGTACATGCGTAAATATGGTCACATGCGTCTGCGTACCAATACTTTCGGTGCTGTCTTCCGCATTCGCCATAACATGGCAATTGCTATTCACAAGTACTTCCACGACCATGGTTACTATTATTTCCACACTCCATTAATTACGGGTAGTGATGCAGAGGGTGCTGGAAATATGTTCCAAGTAACGACACTCGACCTGGATCGCATTGCAAAGAATGGTGAAGTTGATTACAGCGCAGACTTCTTTGGTAAGCGCACGAACCTTACTGTATCTGGTCAACTTGAGGGCGAACTCGGTGCAACATCATTGGGTGCTATCTATACTTTCGGCCCTACCTTCCGTGCAGAGAACTCTAATACACCTCGTCACTTGGCAGAGTTCTGGATGGTTGAACCCGAAGTAGCCTTTATTGATAAGGACGAACTGATGGATCTTGAGGAAGACTTCATCAAATACTGCGTTCGCTGGGCATTGGAGAACTGCAAGGACGACCTTGAATTCCTTAACAAGATGATTGACAAGGGACTGATTGCTCGCTTGGAGGGTGTACTCAAGGAGGACTTTGTTCGCCTAACTTACACAGAAGGTATAGAGATTCTTCAGAAGGCAGTTGCTGATGGTGTGAAGTTCGAGTTCCCAATCACTGGTTGGGGAATGGATCTCAGCAGTGAGCATGAGCGCTATCTCGTTGAGGAATACTTCAAGCGTCCTGTTATCATGACCGACTATCCAAGCGAAATCAAGTCGTTCTATATGAAGAAGAACCCTGATGGCAAGACAATGCAGGGAACAGACGTCCTCTTCCCACATATCGGTGAGATCATTGGCGGCTCTGTCCGTGAAGAGAATTACGATAAGTTGCTTGCAGAGATCGATAATCGCGGTATGAAACGTGAGGTTTACGACTGGTACCTTGATACTCGTAAGTATGGAACCTGTCCACATGGTGGCTTCGGTCTTGGTTTCGAGCGTCTCATTCTCTTCGTTACTGGTATGCAAAACATCCGTGACGTAATCCCATTTGCACGTACTCCAAAGAACGCTGAATTCTAAAGATAAGATAACAGAAGGCGACTATCTCAACAGATAGTCGCCTTTTTATTTACCTAAAATAAACATATTACTCTATAAAACGCTTGAAAGGGATTCCCCCTTTCCGTTTCAATCTAAAGTTTGCTTTCACTTCTATCATTCCTACATCTATCATAAGCGACTGGTGGATAGCATAATACTGGAAATGATAAAGATGACAGCAAACTAAACAAAGAAATGATGATAGTATCATGTCGCTGAAAAACACCATGCAGTCTGCAAGAAAGTATGTAAACGTAAACTTAAACGCCTAACCCTTTTTGCTGATTATCGTTATACATTCTAAAGTTTTTCTGTAACTTTGTCTTTGGTAATCATCGCTTGGTTGTTTTGTAAATTGTTGATTTTCAAATATAAAGTTACAAAAAACTAACGAGATTACCAACTTTTAAAAGGACTTTCTTAACCCGAACTCGCGTATAATAATGGGCTATTTACTCTATAATGAGAATTTTGAATGTAAAGGACTTTCAAAAACTAATACTATCATTTTAACATCTAAAGATAAATTACTAAGTGGGCTATCATTTATACATCCATAAGAATGACGGGAGTGACGGCAAACTAATTTTCAGCAAAATAAATAATTCCTTGTTTTATCTATTCCCTTTTACTACCTTTGTCGAAACATATAGATGTTATTAGCAAACCGAAGTATTATTACTAATTTAAAAGATACAATTATGACAGTTACAAAAGCAATTTATCAAGGGAAAGGGCGAGTTGAAGCAACACACGTTAGGTCTGCTGTAACCATAAACACTGATGCTGGTAAGGCTGTAGGGGGATTGGGTGAGAATCAAAACCCTGTTGAGTTATTGGGTAATTCACTGGCTGCATGTGCGCTGACGATGATGGGGTTGCAAGCAGAACGTGGTGATGTAGATTTTTCTGGTTGTTATGCTGAGATTGGTCAGATAGAAGAAGATATGGAGACTTTCGCTGTTTCACGTATTCCAATCACCTTCCATCTGAAGGCATCATTCGACGATAAACAACGCAAGAAATTTGAGCATATCGCTCGCAAGACTTGTTTTGTTGGCAATACGCTAACGGCAGAGAAGGATTTTACTTTCGTTTATGAGTAACTCCATGATATGATTTAAGAACCAAGACTTACTTATTAAATAAAGGACATTTGGAAGATCTAAGATCGCCAAATATCCTTTATTATTCTCTTATCGTAAATTCGAATTACATCATTTCAACCTTGATTACTATATAAAGTACTTATCGAAAAACTTATTTTGCTTGCTGTCACTCCTATCACTCCTTTATCTCTCATAAAACACTGATTATAAAAATCATACAGAGGAATGTTAAAAGTGACAGCAAACTAAAATACAAAATAATTAGGTATTTCTTTCTCTCTAAGAAGATGCTCCAGATTCTTCTTACGTCATCGTTTCTTGACGTTATACAATAATTTGCCCATGTTGCCGTTATGAGAGATATATGCAATGGACAGATAGAATCAGACAGGTAAAGATCTTATTAGTCTTGGCAGCTATTTTTATAGCTGTTGCCTCTTTGCTTATCTCACATTCTTTGATACGTGATTTGGCGCAACAAGAAAGGAGTAAGATGGAGGTCTGGGCTGAAGCTATGAGGACTTTGAGTGAAGCTGATGATAATGCTGACCTTAGTTTAGTATTAAAAGTTTTAGATGAGAATAATACGATACCTGTGGTTGTACTTGGCAAGGATGGTACGGTCACGGAGTATAGAAATGTGGAAATAAGTGCTAATGATGCATCTGATAGTGTGAAAATTGTAAATAAAGTAGCACAGCAGATGAAAGCCGCAGGGCAGGTTATTCGAATTCCATTGGCAAATAATCATAATGATTATATAGAAGTTTGCTATGATGAATCACTCATGTTGAGACGAATAGCTATTTATCCTTATATACAATTAGGGGTTGTAATGCTTTTTGTTGTCGTTGCTATCTTTGCATTATTGACATCTAAAAGGGCAGAACAGAATAAGGTTTGGGTGGGGTTAAGTAAGGAAACAGCCCACCAGTTGGGTACCCCTATATCCTCTTTAATGGCGTGGTTAGCTATTTTGAAGGAGACATATCCCAATGATAAATTACTCCCGGAATTAGATAAGGACGTACAACGATTACAGCTTGTTGCAGATCGCTTTTCTAAGATAGGTTCTGTTCCTGAACCTGTCCCAGCTAGTATGAATGAGGTCTTATACCATGTTATCGACTATATGGACCGTCGCACTTCCAAGAAGATACAGATGATAACGGATCTGCCAGACAAGGATGTTATTATAAAAATGAATGCTTCGTTATTTGAATGGGTCATAGAGAATCTTTGTAAGAATGCGGTAGATGCGATGGGAGGAGAATGTGGTCAGATCGTCCTTCATCTTGAACAAATTGATAATAAAGTTGTTGTTGAAATATCAGATACTGGTAAAGGAATAAAGAAAAAGAACATTAAGAATGTATTTCGTCCTGGTTTTACAACAAAACAGCGTGGTTGGGGACTTGGTTTGAGCCTTGCCAAACGTATAGTTGAGGATTATCATCATGGTAAGATCTTTGTTAAATGTTCCGAGATAGGGCATGGTACAACCTTTAGAATTGAACTGAAGAAAAGCTGATTTTATCCTTTCTATATTCAGATAAACTATTTAAATAAGGGGACTAAAGACGGGTGGCAGCCGTGATAAGTATGTCCTTTTCCCGAGTCTTTACGCCTGTATACCTTTACATTTTTACTTATAATTTGCTTATAATCAGAAAAATATTCGTAACTTTGCAACCCGATTATGGACTTAGAAACCCTTAAAATCGACTTGAAAGGTCTTAATGAAGGTGCTAATCACCTTGAGTTTGACCTTGATGATACTTACTTTAAGGCTGTTGAAGCTCCTGAAGTGAGCCAGGGTAAGGTGCGTGTTTTATTGGATATTATGCGTACAGGAAATGATTTCTTTACTCTGAACTTCCATGAGACAGGCATGGTAATGGTTCCATGTGATATTTGCCTCGATCCAATGGAGCAGTCCATAGAGACAACACAACGTCTCGAAGTAAAATTAGGAACAGAAAACTCAGAAGAGGATGACCTTGTAATGGTGGTCGAGGACGAAGGAATACTCGATATTACATGGTACCTCTACGAATTCATTGCCCTCGCAATCCCTATCAAGCATGTGCATGCACCTGGAAAATGCAACCCTGCCATGATACGTACTCTTGAGGAGTACTCTGCCACCCGAAGTGGTCAGGAGGGAAACGAGACGCCAATGGATCCGCGCTGGGAAGCTCTATTAAAATTGAAAGAATAATATATTAAACGTTTAAAGAATTATGGCACATCCAAAAAGAAGACAGTCAAAGACTCGTACACTCAAGAGAAGAACTCACGATAAGGCAGTAGCTCCTACATTGGCAGTATGCCCTAATTGTGGTGCTTATTATGTTTATCACACAGTATGCCCTACTTGCGGTTACTATCGTGGTAAAGTTGCTGTCGTAAAGGAAACGGCTGAATAAATATGAGTAAAATCAATGCGATCATAACGGGTGTCGCAGGTTACGTGCCAGACTATGTCCTCAATAATGAGGAATTGTCACGCATGGTTGATACCAACGACGAGTGGATTACCACACGTACAGGTATTAAGGAGCGCAGAATCCTAACAGAGGAGGGACTTGGTACTTCTTATATGGCTCGAAAGGCTGCTAAACTTCTGATGAAGAAGACAGGTGCAGACCCTGATAGTATTGATGCTGTCATTGTAGCCACTACGACCCCTGATTATCCTCACCCATCTACAGCTTCTATTGTATTAGGTAAGTTGGGTTTGAAGAATGCTTTCGCATTTGACTTTGCTGCAGCTTGCTGTGGTTTCATGTATGCATTTGATGTAGCCTGCAACATGATTCAAAGCGGTCGTCATAAGCGTATTATCGTTATTGGTGCAGATAAGATGTCGTCAATTACTGATTATCGTGATCGTGCGACATGTCCGCTTTTCGGTGATGGTGCGGGTGCAGTTATGGTTGAAGGTACAGAAGAGGAAGGAATCGGTTTGATAGATTCTTATCATCGTACAGATGGTAAGGGACTTCCATTCTTGCATGTTAAGGCTGGCGGTTCTGTCTGTCCTTCATCTCGTTTCACTGTTGATCATCGTTTGCATTATACCTATCAAGAAGGTCGTACAGTCTTCCGTTATGCTGTAACAGCAATGGGTGATGATTGTGCAACATTGCTTGAGCGTAATGGTTTGACACAGAATGACATTGATCACGTTGTCTGTCATCAGGCTAACTTACGAATCATAGAAGCAGTGGCAAAGCGTATTGGTGTTCCAATGGACAAGGTATTGGTAAATATACAGCGTTATGGTAATACCAGTGCAGCCTGCATGCCTCTCGTCCTTTGGGATTTTGAGTCACAGCTAAAGAAAGGTGATAATATCATCTTTACGGCATTCGGAGCTGGTTTCGTCAATGGTGCATCTTATTATAAGTGGGCATACGACGGAAAGTCAGTAGCGGTTAAGAAGTAAGACTCTAAGTTATCATATAATTGAAACGCATCTTTCTTTTCCTATAAGATTGATGCGTTTTTTTAGAAGTAACCATTATGCACAAAGCAGGATTCGTAAACATTGTTGGTAACCCGAACGTTGGTAAGAGTACATTAATGAATCAGCTCGTTGGTGAGAAACTTAGTATTGCCACCTTTAAAGCACAGACAACACGCCATCGTATTATGGGTATTGTCAATACAGACGATTCACAGATAGTCTTCTCTGATACTCCTGGCGTATTGAAGCCTAATTATAAGATGCAGGAGATGATGCTTCAGTTCTCTGAATCGGCCTTAGCTGATGCTGATATCTTGCTCTATGTGACGGATGTCGTTGAGAACCCAGAGAAGAATATGGACTTCCTAGAGAAGGTCTCAAAGATGACAATCCCTGTCATTCTGCTTATTAACAAGATAGATGAGAGCGACCAGAAGAAACTTGGCGACCTTGTGGGACGGTGGCATAAGTTGCTCCCTAATGCAGAAATACTCCCTATCTCTGCAAAGAATAAGTTTGGTACAGACATCTTAATGAAGCGTATTCATGAGTTGTTACCAGATAGTCCCGCGTTCTTCGATAAAGACCAATTAACGGACAAGCCAGCCCGATTCTTTGTGTCTGAGATTATCCGTGAGAAGATTCTCCGTTACTATGATAAGGAGGTACCTTACTCTGTTGAGGTCGTCGTTGAGCGTTTTAAGGAGGACGACCGACAGATTCACATCAATGCTGTTATTTATGTAGAACGTAGCAGTCAGAAAGGTATTATCATCGGTCATCAGGGTATGGCATTAAAGAAAGTATCAACGGAAGCACGCAAGAGTCTCGAACGCTTCTTTGATAAGAAAGTATTTCTTGAGACTTTTGTTAAGGTTGATAAGGATTGGCGTAACTCTCAGAAGGAATTGAATAACTTTGGTTATAATCCAGAGTAAATGCCCCTCCAACTCCTGTGAGAGGGGGGGAGAGATGGGAGGATAAGGTTATTGAGCTAATTAGCCTAATAAGGTTAATAGATTTAATTAGGCTAAATTCCCCCCTTGATAACTAAGAAGACAATCGCCCTGACTGCTTAGTAGGGCACACTCTCACATACTGTGAGGGCTGGGGAGTGGTCATCCTCGGCAAATATTCATCGGATGCTTGACCACATCTGGCGTCTTCTTATAATGTAAATTACAATGTTTGATATTATGAGAAGAAAGAAGACCAATTTAAAAAATGGCAAATTTAGTAGCTATTGTAGGACGCCCTAACGTTGGTAAGTCCACTCTTTTTAATCGTTTAACCCAAACTCGTCACGCTATTGTGAGCGATACGGCAGGCACAACGCGCGACCGTCAGTATGGTAAATGTCAGTGGAATGGGCGCGAGTTTTCCGTTGTTGATACGGGCGGATGGGTAGTTAAATCGGATGATGTATTCGAGGATGCAATCCGTAAGCAAGTGTTAGTTGCAACCGAAGAGGCCGATCTCGTCCTGTTCTTAGTAGATACTGAGACGGGTGTTACTGATTGGGATGAAGATGTTGCCATGATACTTCGTCGCACGAAACTCCCCGTGCTTCTCGTTGCTAATAAGGTAGATAATAGCGGAGAATATTACCAAGCTGCTGAGTTTTATAAGCTCGGTTTAGGTGATCCAATATGTATTAGTGCAGCCACAGGAGGTGGTACGGGCGACTTGCTCGATACGCTCCTCGATAAGCTAAAGGATGTACCTGATGAGACTATCAATGAAGACATCCCACGCTTTGCAGTCGTTGGTCGACCTAATGCAGGTAAGTCTAGCATCATTAATGCCTTCATTGGTGAGGATCGTAACATCGTTACAGAGATCGCAGGAACCACTCGCGATAGTATCTATACACGCTATACCAAGTTTGGTTTCGACTTCTATCTCGTTGATACAGCGGGTATTCGACGTAAGAATAAGGTAACGGAAGACCTCGAGTTCTATAGTGTGATGCGTTCCATCCGAAGTATTGAGAATGCCGATGTATGTATTCTTATGTTGGATGCCACACGTGGTATTGAGTCGCAAGATATGAATATCTTCCAGCTGATCCAGCGTAATAATAAGAGCCTTGTTGTCGTGGTTAATAAGTGGGACTTGGTGCCGGATAAGAATCAAAAGGTCATCGACACCTTCGTTAATGCTATCCGTAGTCGTATGGCACCATTCGTTGACTTCCCTATTATCTTCGCTTCCGCGCTCACTAAGCAGCGCATCTTTAAGGTGTTGGAGACGGCTAAGGAGGTCTATCAGAACCGTAAGATTCATATTGGAACAACCAAGTTGAATGAGGTCATGTTACCTATCATTGAGGCTACCCCACCACAGTCAGTCAAGGGCAAGTATATCAAGATAAAGTATTGTTCACAGCTTCCGAACACACAGATACCATCCTTTGTCTTCTATGCGAACCTTCCGCAATATGTTAAGGAGCAGTATCGTCGATTCTTAGAGAATAAGTTACGTGAGAATTGGAACCTACATGGCTGCCCCATCAACATCTTCATTCGTCAAAAGTAATTGGTAAATAGAATATCTATGAGGCAGGTATCATTAAGTATTCTCATTGCTGTTGCATTACTATTAGCAGCTTGCGGTGGGAAGAAGAAGAATGTTGATCAAGGAAAACTAGCTGCCAAAGCGGCTAAACACTATTACGAGCAACTCCTAAAAGGCGATTACGAGGCGTTCCTCAATAATGAGAATCGAACCAATAACCTGCCTGATAATTACAGAAAGCAGCTATTGCTCAATCTTAAGCAGTTTGTGGCTCAGCAGGATAGTGTGCATCATGGGATAGACTCCATAACGCTCGGAGCATCCCATTTCTCTGCTAAGGACAATACTGCCAGTGTCTTTCTCCTCTTCTATTATGGTGATAAAACCACAGAGCAGGTGGTTGTTCCGATGGTGAAAGAGCATGGGAAGTGGATCTTGCGATAGTCTCTCGAAACTGTTCCGAACTTCCCGATAATCTCTCATAGTTTTCCCAAAGAGGAGAGAAGAGACTTTACCCCTATACTCTCTTCGAGTGGAGAGGAGTGTGAACAATGCTATTTGTAGACTAGTAGATCGTCATAAAGTCGAGGCAGAAGTCCTTGTCTGGAAACCCCAACCTGCCTCCCCTAAGGGGGAGGAGTTCCTAACGGAAGCCAGTTGGAATGGACTTTTCCCAATCTATATGGTGCCATAAGTAAGGACATACGAGGGCATCTGTCCCTACTTTTGAGTATTCTCTTCATCTGATGAAGGAACCTCTTCATAGTAAAGAAAGCGTTTTGTTGATATAAGGAAGAGGGTGTGTCAAAATAGCCACACACTCTTTTTTATGCACAAAGCCCCGACTTTCTCAAGCCAGGGCTTTGCTATTTTCCTAAAGTTTTTGTACCTTTAGGCATACAAAAAAATCTCATTATGACAAAGGTACACTTTCGTTCTTACATACACAAGAAAATGATTCTTTTTCCTCAAAGAATCGATAAGGACATCGCAGAAGATGATCCTGTTCGTCTTTTAGACGCCTTGGTGGATAATCTTATGTTGGATAATGTCTACAAGCTTTATAAGCCCAGTGGTCGCAAGCCTTATCATCCACAAATGATGCTCAAGGTGATTCTTTACGCCTATATGAATAATATCTATTCCTGCCGTCGTATAGAGTCGCTTCTCAAGCGTGACATTCATTTCATCTATCTGGCAGGATATGAGCAGCCTGATTTTATTACCATCAATCGTTTTCGTAATCGTGTGAAAAAGGAAATCAACAATATCTTCACACAAGTGGTATTAGTACTTGCAGCCAAAGGTTTGATAAGTCTTGACGTTGAATATATTGACGGCACAAAAATAGAATCGAAAGCCAACAAGTATACCTTCGTTTGGAAGAGAACCGTGGAAAAGAACCGCGCCAAGTTGCAGGAACAAATACGCACACTCTTGCTCCAGGTTGATGATGTCATAGCGCAGGACAATGCCGCTAAGACAGAAGGTGTCGAGTTTACTGCAGCTCTGCTCGATGAGATATCCGAGGAATTGAACAAGTCTTTGGAATCATCCCCTGAGCCTAAGACAAAAGAAGAGAAGCAGGCTGTTAGAACCAAGAAAAAACAGCTTAAAGAGCTTGAGAAGAAACGTAATAAACTCCAAGAGTATGACCAACACCTTGAGATTATGGGGGAGAGAAACTCCTACAGCAAGACCGACCTTGATGCTACGTTTATGCACATGAAGGAGGATGCTATGCGGAACGGACAGACTAAGCCTGGATATAATCTGCAGATAGCAACTGAGAACCAGTTTATCATCGACTTTGCACTCTATGCTAACCGTACAGATACGCTTACACTTCCTTCTTTCTTGGAGTCCTTCAACTCACGTTACCATCGTTATGCCAAGACAGTCGTAGCCGATTCAGGGTATGGCTCCGAGGAGAACTATCTGTTCATGGACGTACATAATATGGAAGCCTATGTGAAGTATAACTACTTCCATAAAGAGCAGCATCCACGCTATACACCTAACCCATTCTGTCCTGCAAGCCTTTATTATAATAAGGAACAGGATTTCTACGTCTGCCCTATGGGACAGCATATGAAGCGTATAGGCATGAAGCGTTCCCTAACCTCTAATGGATTCGTTACTTACAGTGTACGTTATCAGGCAGAACGCTGTGATGGTTGTCCGTTGAGAGGCTCATGTTTTAAGGCAAGAGGGAACAGAATTATAGAAGTAAACCATCAACTACAGCACTATAAACAAAAGGCACGGGAACTACTGACCTCGGAAGAAGGCATCAAGCATCGAGGACGAAGGTGCATAGAACCTGAAGCTGTTTTTGGACAAACAAAATATAATAAAGTCTACAAGAGATTTAGGCATTTGGGAAAAGACAAGGTCAATATGGACTTTGCCTTCTTTGCTATTGCCTTTAACATAGGAAAAATGTGCAAAAAAAATAATCTCAAGGAGCTAAAAGCTATTATGGAGGTACTTTTAGTCACCTTCAGATGCTCTATAGAAGTTTATATAAGCTATTGGAAGCCCAACAAATCATTTTATATGAAATTAGCGGCATAGCTGCAGTAAATAACGAATTATGCGGTAGATGAAGTAAAGAGGAGTAGAAAAGAGGATGTGTCCATTTTGACACACCCTCCTCTTCATATAGAAGAGAGCCTTTCCTTGTATTAAGGAAACGCTTTCTTTGTTTGTAAACAAAGACATTCTCTTCCCTTTCCATTCGGAAAGAAGCCTTGAACGAAGCCTTAATTAAAAAAGACGTAACCATATCTTGTGATACACATAAGATGCGGTTACGTCACTATTTATCGAATAACTCTGCGGAAGTAGAGGGATTCAAACCCCCGATACACCTATGGGCGTATACCGGATTTCGAGTCCAGCGCATTCGGTCACTCTGCCATACTTCCTTGCTAAATGCTGTGCAAAAGTAAGCATTTATGATGTAAACAACAAATTATTAAAGGGTGAATTTCTTTGTTATTGATAATTAATACCATGAGAAGATAGATCTTTGCCATTGTTTTCAACCTATAACAACCATCATTCTGCACTCTCTTGCTGTGCCCGTTTACGCTGGTCTAACAACTGGAAGTCCTTCTTTTGCAGCACAAAGTCTGTACCCAGATACTTTTCCTTAACAATCTTATTGGCGGCTAACTCTTCTGGTGTCCCCTTGAAAAGGATGCGTCCTTCAAACAAGAGATAAGCTCGATCGGTGATATTCAATGTCTCGTGCACATTGTGATCGGTGATGAGAATACCGATATTACGGAACTTCAATCGCCAAACAATGTGCTGAATATCCTCGACAGCGATAGGGTCTACACCAGCGAAAGGCTCATCTAGCATGATAAACTTTGGATCAATAGCCAGACAACGAGCAATCTCACAACGACGACGCTCACCTCCAGAAAGGCGGTCACCCAAGTTCTTACGCACCTTCTCAAGGCGGAACTCACGGATAAGACTTTCCATCTTATCAATGCGTTCCTGCTTATTTAGCTTCGTCATCTCTAATACACTCATGATGTTGTCTTCGACACTCATCTTGCGAAAGACACTTGCTTCCTGTGGAAGATAGCCTATACCCGCCCGCGCACGCTTATAGACCGGATAATTAGTAATCTCTTTGTCGTCAATATAAACATGCCCCTCGTTAGGAACAACAAGTCCCGTTGTCATATAGAACGATGTTGTCTTTCCTGCACCATTCGGTCCGAGCAACCCGACAATCTCTCCTTGTCGCACACTAATACTCACACCATTCGCCACAGTACGCTTTCCGTACCGCTTCACCAACTTGTCCGTATGCAGGATACTCCCCTCTTCTTCTGGACGCACAACTATATTATCTGTCTCTGACATAGCTATTCTTTTCTTTCGAGTTTGCTGTTATCTTGCCTCTCCTTATAGTTTGCAAATGTAGCAAAATATTAATAAAACAACAAACAACAAGGCTATATAGCACCTTGTTGTTTGTGTTTTTTAAGAGACAAAGAATCACATCTGAGTATTACTTGATTAGTTTCACAACCTCACCAGACACTGAACGAACAATATAAACACCATGTTTCAATTCTATATTTGATGGTGTCCTTCCTGTCCAAATAGTCTTACCATTCACATCAAAAACCATAACTTGTTGTGGTGTAGCAGTCTCTATACGACAACCATCATCAGTCTTTATCACATGTAAAGCAGCATCCGAAGCCGTAACAGAAGTTATACCATCAGGGATGGCTTTGAGTTTTATCATATAAGTCCCAAGTGTATTGCTGCTCTTCTTGCCGATACCAGGGAAGCCAGGGTTCGACATCTTGCAATAAACACGCACAACATCATCCTCCGACAAAGACTTATCAAAGGTAAAAACACCAAGTATATTGGTCACCTTGTCAGCAGGAACAGGAGCATACTTAGCCGTTTCATTACGTTTATACATCCATGTGAACTCCGTCCGTTCGGCTGCTGTTGAGATGCCACGAGCAAACAGAAGGTAAGAAAGGTCTACTGTTAATCCTTGCACCTTACTCTTTGGAACAAGATAAGAAGTCTGTCCACTGTATCGGAAGTTCTCGATTGGTGAATCCTGAATATAGCGGTCGGGGATTTGATCAAAAGCTAGTGCATTTCCTCGAACATCAAGCATTTGCAATTTACGAAGAGCCTTCGCTCCATTAATCTCACGAAGAACTTTCTTAGGATTAGCAAATACCAAGGTCTCTAAGTTAAGGTTATTACTTACATCAAGAGTATTAATAGAAGCCCCCGTAACACCTAACTGCTTTAGATTCTTTGCGTTTTGATTATTCAATTGGCGCAGTGATCCTTGTCCAAGAAGGGTTGGAGATGCCTGCACCGACACAAGGTTATCACTCTTCGGAAGTACAATCTCGCCAACACCACTAGCACTCAAGGTCAATACTTCAAGGTTAGGACATAAAGATACATCCACCTTGTCATGCGCAGTAAGGTCTACATAATCAACATTCAGATTACGAAGAGCATTTGAATTCACCTCTACCACACCATTTACTTCACGCCTCTGTACAATGCGCAAAGTCATTAGTTTGTCGGCAGCAATAGTAAAGGTACGCTCGGAAGTAGAAGGACTAACGAAATGATACTCTACCTTAGTAAAGGTTCCATCAGTATTTGATGGAAAAGATTTAATGCCTTCATCCGAGCCAAAATCACATACGACAGGAGCATTAGCAAGCGTACGCACTGCAAACGAAACCGAGGCGGTATTAGCCTTCACACTGATTACTACCTTCTCATTAGGAATAGTTTGAGCTCTTAAAATTGTCACACAGCTTAAGAATAAAGCTGAAATAAGTAATTGTTTCATCATACACATTTGTTTTATTATAGCGTAAAAGGAACGCTATAGGGTTATTTAAATAAATAAAGAAAGCAAATAGATGACACTTTGAATATGTGGCAATCATTCTGCAATATTCGTTATTTTATTTGAATTATGCAAACAAAAAGATATTAAACTGATAGTAAACAAGGAAAATAAATATCGGTCTTATATATATACGGTGGCATTAACACATTGAATATAGCTTATTTATAGTCAGCACACCACTCCCCTCTTGCCATTCTTCAGACATTTCACTCATGCTCTATAACCCACAAGAACCACACGAGAAAGACTATTAAATAATGTCTTTCCTGCCTATATCTGTGATTATTTGCCTACTTTTGCAGTCACAAAACTAAATACGGTAATCATGCTGATCATTAAGTGGCTGAATACATTCGGTAATTATCTTATGCTGATGGGACGCTCATTGAGTCGCCCGGAACGCATGAGGATGTTCTTTAAAAGATATCTTAAAGAGATGTCACAACTAGGTGTCGATTCTATAGGAATCGTGTTGCTCATCTCGTTCTTTATAGGAGCTGTGATTTGTATTCAGATAAAGCTCAACGTACAAAGTGCTTGGATGCCCCATTGGGTATCTGGTTATGTGACGCGCGAGATTATGCTCTTGGAGTTCTCAAGTAGTATCATGTGTTTGATTCTATCGGGTAAAGTAGGATCAAATATTGCCTCAGAGCTTGGCACCATGCGTGTGACTCAGCAAATAGATGCTCTTGAGATTATGGGAATCAACTCTGCCAGCTATCTGATATTACCAAAGATTCTCGGTTTGATGACCATCATGCCGTTCCTCGTAATATTCTCTGCTGCAACGGGTATCATCGGAGCTTATGCCACAGCCTACTTCGCACATATTATCACACCAGTAGATCTCACCGCTGGATTGCAGCATGATTTCAATCCGTGGTTTATGTGGATGAGTATTATTAAGGGCTTCTTCTTTGCCTTCATCATCTCAAGTGTATCGTCTTACATGGGCTACACCGTGAAGGGCGGAAGTGTCGAAGTGGGCAAAGCATCCACTGATGCCGTGGTCTGCTCGAGCGTTTTGATTCTCTTTAGCGATGTGTTCCTAACGCAGATGTTGAGTTAGATAAAAACCTCCCCCCAGCCCCTCCCAAGGAGGGGAGTGCCTAACGGAAGTTAGTTAGAAACGGCAGGGAAAACTTTTCATATAGTATCATTAAGAATAAGAAAGCTAACAATTCTCCCACATCCCACCCTTAGTATATGGGCTCCCCTACTTTCGGAGGGGCTGGGAGAGGCTCCCCTACTATGATTGAAGTTAAACATCTATTCAAGTCATTCGGTGACAAAGAAGTGCTGAAGGACATTAATACAGTCTTTGAAGATGGTAAGACGAATCTCATCATCGGACAAAGTGGTGCGGGAAAGACCGTGCTCATGCGTTCTCTGACGGGACTCATAGACCCCACAAAGGGCGAAGTCTTATATGATGGACGCAACTTTGTGAATATGACAAAGAAGGAGAAGATCCTCATGAGACGTGAGATGGGTATGATATTCCAGGGTGCTGCCCTCTTCGACTCACTCACCGTGCTAGAGAATGTACGCTTCCCACTCGATATGTTCTCGGATATGTCGGCTATTGAACGCGACAAAAGAGCACAGGAATGTCTTGATCGTGTAAACCTATCAGGCGCAGAACAGAAGTATCCGGGTGAGATCTCGGGGGGCATGCAGAAGCGTGTTGCCATAGCAAGAGCCATCGTTATGAACCCGAAATACCTCTTCTGTGACGAGCCGAACTCTGGTCTCGACCCTAAGACATCGTTGGTTATTGATGAGCTATTGACAAGTATCACTCGAGAGTTTAATATGACGACCATCATCAACACGCATGATATGAACTCTGTGATGGGTATTGGCGAGAATATTATCTTCATTGCGGACGGCAGGAAGGAGTGGCAAGGTGATAAGGATTCAGTCATCTCATCACGTAATAAGAAGTTGAACGACCTCGTCTTCGCATCAGATCTATTCAAGAAAGTGAAGAGTATAGAGCTTTCAGAATGACTCTTGGAATCTATAAGTTATTCCGAAAGACGATAGTATAATTTATATAAGAATTAAGGGAACGCCTTTCTCACTGCAAGGAAAGCCTCTCCTGATAGCAAAGAGGAGGGTGTGTCAAAATGGACACATCCTCTTTTCTACTCCTCTTTACTTCATCTACCGCATAATTCGTTATTTACTGCAGCTATGCCGCTAATTTCATATAAAATGATTTGTTGGGCTTCCAATAGCTTATATAAACTTCTATAGAGCATCTGAAGGTGACTAAAAGTACCTCCATAATAGCTTTTAGCTCCTTGAGATTATTTTTTTTGCACATTTTTCCTATGTTAAAGGCAATAGCAAAGAAGGCAAAGTCCATATTGACCTTGTCTTTTCCCAAATGCCTAAATCTCTTGTAGACTTTATTATATTTTGTTTGTCCAAAAACAGCTTCAGGTTCTATGCACCTTCGTCCTCGATGCTTGATGCCTTCTTCCGAGGTCAGTAGTTCCCGTGCCTTTTGTTTATAGTGCTGTAGTTGATGGTTTACTTCTATAATTCTGTTCCCTCTTGCCTTAAAACATGAGCCTCTCAACGGACAACCATCACAGCGTTCTGCCTGATAACGTACACTGTAAGTAACGAATCCATTAGAGGTTAGGGAACGCTTCATGCCTATACGCTTCATATGCTGTCCCATAGGGCAGACGTAGAAATCCTGTTCCTTATTATAATAAAGGCTTGCAGGACAGAATGGGTTAGGTGTATAGCGTGGATGCTGCTCTTTATGGAAGTAGTTATACTTCACATAGGCTTCCATATTATGTACGTCCATGAACAGATAGTTCTCCTCGGAGCCATACCCTGAATCGGCTACGACTGTCTTGGCATAACGATGGTAACGTGAGTTGAAGGACTCCAAGAAAGAAGGAAGTGTAAGCGTATCTGTACGGTTAGCATAGAGTGCAAAGTCGATGATAAACTGGTTCTCAGTTGCTATCTGCAGATTATATCCAGGCTTAGTCTGTCCGTTCCGCATAGCATCCTCCTTCATGTGCATAAACGTAGCATCAAGGTCGGTCTTGCTGTAGGAGTTTCTCTCCCCCATAATCTCAAGGTGTTGGTCATACTCTTGGAGTTTATTACGTTTCTTCTCAAGCTCTTTAAGCTGTTTTTTCTTGGTTCTAACAGCCTGCTTCTCTTCTTTTGTCTTAGGCTCAGGGGATGATTCCAAAGACTTGTTCAATTCCTCGGATATCTCATCGAGCAGAGCTGCAGTAAACTCGACACCTTCTGTCTTAGCGGCATTGTCCTGCGCTATGACATCATCAACCTGAAGCAAGAGTGTGCGTATTTGTTCCTGCAACTTGGCGCGGTTCTTTTCCACGGTTCTCTTCCAAACGAAGGTATACTTGTTGGCTTTCGATTCTATTTTTGTGCCGTCAATATATTCAACGTCAAGACTTATCAAACCTTTGGCTGCAAGTACTAATACCACTTGTGTGAAGATATTGTTGATTTCCTTTTTCACACGATTACGAAAACGATTGATGGTAATAAAATCAGGCTGCTCATATCCTGCCAGATAGATGAAATGAATGTCACGCTTGAGAAGCGACTCTATACGACGGCAGGAATAGATATTATTCATATAGGCGTAAAGAATCACCTTGAGCATCATTTGTGGATGATAAGGCTTGCGACCACTGGGCTTATAAAGCTTGTAGACATTATCCAACATAAGATTATCCACCAAGGCGTCTAAAAGACGAACAGGATCATCTTCTGCGATGTCCTTATCGATTCTTTGAGGAAAAAGAATCATTTTCTTGTGTATGTAAGAACGAAAGTGTACCTTTGGCATAATGAGATTTTTTTGTATGCCTAAAGGTACAAAAACTTTAGGAAATAGCAAAGCCCTGGCTTGAGAAAGTCGGGGCTTTGTGCATAAAAAAGAGGGTGTGGCTATTTTGACACACCCTCTTTTTTATTTCTTATACAAGAAAATTTACTATATTTGCAAACAATCAGATGATATTTATGGAAAGTCCAACCAATCGAATTAAAGAGGTGCTTATCGAGAAAGGGATTAAGCAAACATGGCTTGCAGAGAAACTCGGTAAGAGTTTCACTATTGTGAACTCCTACGTTTGCAATCGTCGACAGCCAAGCTTAGAATTGCTATTTCAGATAGCAGAGATCTTGCAGGTTAATCCAAAGGAATTGATTAACACCCCAGATAAGTAACTTTATTATGGCAGAGCATAAAACATCTATCCGCTTTTTCAACGACCGTGAAGTTAGGGCGGTGTGGGACGAGGAACAAAACTGTTGGTGGTTTTCAGCAACAGATATTGTTCGTGCCATTAACAATGAACCGGACTATACTAAAGCAGGTAACTATTGGCGATGGCTTAAAAAGAAGTTGAAGCAAAAAGATGTTGAACTCGTGAGTGCCACTCACGGCTTCAAGTTTGAAGCTCCTGATGGGAAGTTACGCATGGCAGATGTTCTTAATAGTGAGAATGTTGTATTGTTGGCAAAGAACTACCCCAACAATCGTGCTAATGACTTTCTTGATTGGTTTACCTACAGCGACAACACCATTGATGGGCAGAGTAAGAAAAAAGCTTATCAACTCTTTGAAAGTGGTATCTTAAAGGCTGTAGACCCAGGTACAATCAAATGTTTACAACAAATACATGCTTATCTCTTTGGAGGACTGTATGACTTTGCAGGACAAATCCGTACCAAGAATATTTCAAAAGGTGGTTTTACCTTTGCTAATTGTATGCATTTCCCTGAAACCCTGCAAACAATAGAACGAATGCCCGAAACAACCTTTGATGAGATTATGGATAAGTATGTAGAGATGAACGTAGCCCATCCTTTTATGGAGGGTAATGGTCGCAGCACCCGTATTTGGCTTGATCTGATGTTTAAGCGTTCTCTCAAGCAGTGTGTGGATTGGAGTCAGATAGATAAGAACGAATATTTATCAGCAATGCGTGAGAGTGTTTCTGATAGTACACACATCAAAGCTTTGGTAAAGCCTGCTCTCACCACTAAGATTGATGACCGAGAAATGTTCACGAAAGGTATCGACTATTCTTATTATTATGAAGAAAATGATTAACAATGTTTTCTCTATCTATATTATTAAGTATAGTCATATGAAGAAGTAACAATTTAAGAATTGAAATAATACATTATACAATATGGATTTAAAGAAATGGGGTTCTGAGAATATTACAGACTTCTCTGGTAAAATCAAGACAGAAGAATACGTAAAAATACATATCGTTTTACCCTATTTATCATTGCTTGGCTTTGATTTTTCAAAGATGAGATTTGAAAATGTAATGCCTGTTCAAGCTGGAACAAGGAAAATTACCATAGCAATTATATTTATATGAATATGGTGTATAAAAAAGCTAAAATCAATTAATTAAGTTTTTATTGTGACACTTCCTATCAGTTTTTCTAGTTAGAAGCAAAAAATACCATATAACATTAAAAAGAATGTGATGATGAATTATATCGTACCTCAAATAACTAAATACTCAAATATCGATGAGCTGCTAAAGAACGAAAGTAAAACTCCGTCTTTATTTGACATAGAAAACTTTTTGTCAATTGATGATTTGTTGAGCGAAAACTTTGTCTGTATCGTAGGCGAACCAGGTGTGGGTAAAAGTAGGCTTATTTCTGAAATAAAGACATGTCTTACAGAAAAGCCACTTTCTTTTTGTAATGCGTCCGAGTTTAAAACACAAGTAATTCCGTCAGATGTTGAATACTGTATTGTGGATGCCTTGGATGAAGTTGATGGAAATGATTTCAATTATACACTACAACTTATAAAGCAATATAAGGAGGAACATCAGGATGTGAAAGTTATGTTCTCCTGTAGAAAACACTATGTTGTATCTTATGCAAGTATTTTCTCTTCTTGTACTAAATTAGTCTTTGTAGAAGTAAATAGATTAGAAGATCGAGAAGTAATAAAAATTATTGACACATGTTCTAACGTTACAAAAGAAAATATAACTAAAAGTCCAAAATTAAGGAAACTTCTATCTATACCTAGGTATTTGATGTATCTATTGGAAAATGAGGAACAAAGAGGGAGTATCTCAAATGTTGGAGAACTCTTTGAGTTTATGGTTGACAGCTCAATAGATGAAACTCTAAAAAAATATGACAAACCTATTAGGAAAGAAAACTTTAAGGCTCTTATTAAAAGGGTCATAGAAAAAATTGCTTTCATTATGGAAATAAGTCGTAAAGACAAAATTTCAAAAGACGACTTGTACACGATTATAGATGAATTAAAGGGAAATATGGCACATATGCTTGTAGCCAATTTTGACCTTCTTTTCTTTGAAAGTCGTATATTGAAAGAAACAAATGGAATATTACAATTTGGAAATTCAGAGATACAAGAATATCTTGCAGCTAAGGAGCTTGGTAGACAAGAAAATATAGAAAGTGTGCTTTACGATGTCGCTGTGCAAAAGGAACTAAAGCATATTTATCCTAATTGGTATGATGTGATTCCTCATCTTTCATATTCGGAGGGCAGAAGTGATTCATTCGTTAATGTTTTTAAGCTCATTACATCCTATGAATCACATCTTGAGAACGAAACTTTCGAATCGCTTCTAAGATATGTTAATCCATCTACTCTTGGAGTTCAGCAACGAAAAGAGTTGTTTTCAAATCTATTTGAACATTATCAGAGTGTACCGGCATACATTAAATGGAGAGGTCCTATTCAGAATTTAATACAAGAATGCTATACTTCTAGTTGTAATACTATATTAAAGATTTCTTCTGACCAGCTTAACAAGATACAATTAACCAATATTTATGCTATACTTGAAGGACTTGTTGAAAATAACAAACTCGATGAAAGTGTAATAAAACATTGGGAAGATGCTGCAAGAGCACTTATGGGAACTAAGGATAGTGAAATGCAACAGATTGCTTTAAATTTTTACTATGCACTTAAGGATGATGAGGAACTTAGAGAGTTAGCAAGTACTTTTAATAGCTTTACTGAGGATGTAAAGCAAAAGTATATAGAAGTAACTGGATATCGAAAAATTACAGACAAGTTAGTAATTGACTGTTGGTTGACTTATTGCGACAAAAGTAATCCTGAAGCAATAAATGCAGTTCTGTACATTGATGATCCTGAATCAATAATCTATGCATATAATAAGATTCTTTCGAAAGGAATTCGTGATTTCTTTAATCCCAAGGGATCTTTACTTGTTCTTTACGATTTTTATTTGAAAAAGCAGTTTGATGTTGTTTGGAAATTCAATCAAGATAGAAGAAACCTTATGACAAAAGTCATTGCATATTTTGTAAAAAATAGGAACTATTCTTCTCTAAAAGAAATCAATACTGTAGTTAAACAAATTTTACTGGAAGAAGAAACAGGAATGATATTTTTTAATTGCTTTGAGAAAGATATATGGGAACTAGAAGATCTATTTAGGATGTTTGACGCAGATCTGATCGATGCGGATTTATTATCTAAATTAGAAAAGTTATTGAATGATATAGATGCAGAAAAGTGGAACAAAGACAATATTCTAATTTATCTTATAAACAAAATACGAAAGGACGAATCTAAGAAATGTACCATATCTGATTATATAAAACGTTACGAAAATACCTTTGAATTATGGGATCAGAATTCTATAGAAATGGTGCAAGAGAGAGAACCTAATCCATTGCTAATACAAGCATATGAAAGTCTTTCAAGCCCCGAATTATCAAAATATAATAAATTTGAAATAGCTTATGAACTTTCTAAAAGGATTGATTTTTTAAGTAAGCAAGATCACAAGCCTATAGTGGATGTCATTACTGATTTCTTTAACGAAATTGATCTGGATAAACTAATATTGGAAAAAAATGGAGAAAATTCCTATAGCTTATCAACAGCATTGATTAAAATACCATCCTATGTGAAAGTACTGCATCACTTAGGTTACAGAGCTCTTTTGGAAAAGTATAAGGATATATTAATAAAGACCCTACCAATAGTATGTCGTACGACGAACTTTGATTCTCGTGAAATAAAAGACATATATAAGTCTGTTATAGGAAATATAAACAAAGACGATAAGTCAGCAATTGTAAAGTGGTGGAAAGCTCGGAAAGATGATTTTATGAACATTAGTCCTGATGATATTTTTGCTTGCATTACCGACTATGGCATTGACGCATTATCTTATAAGTTAGAGGAATATATCGAAAAATATATAGAGGATGATAGTCTTGAAAACAGAATAGCAGCTTCTCGTGCCTTGGAAGTTATCTCAGAAGATTATTGTAAGTGGGATATTAAAAAATACAAAGACCTGTTTGGGCGCCTTAAAGATGAGAGTATTGAAAGCATTAAAATGCAGTGCAATACTATTATTATAGAAAAATTTCAAGAATCAGAAGCTATAAACTGGAGGATAAAATATCTTAAAGATAATGTTACCAAATCACTTCATAACGAAACGGGACATGCTCGTTGTATCTCTAGAGAAGAATCCGAAATGATTAGTTCCAACCCATATATGTTTAGATGCTTTATGAATATAAAAGATAATGATTCTCTCATTAATCAAATGTTTGATTTGTTTGATTTTGGGTTATCTTTATCTGTAAAGTCAGATACTCAGGAATACTCAAGTTATCTTCTTAGACAGATATATTTATTCTTTGTGAATACAAATAAGATCACTTATATTTCAGAATTGCACAAGAGAGTTGAGGCTTTTAATACAACAAACATGAGTTATCTTGCTTATAACATTATGAATAATGCCGAAAGTATTTTCTTAAAAAATGAAAGAACAACTATTAGTAAGGCTATTAAGCTGTATAATAGATGTATTGACGAGTTTTATTTGCAAATTCGAAATAATGGTGATTTAAGGCGATACTTTTCAAAGATTCAGTACGAAGTTCAGAAAGAGATTCAAGATCAAGGTATATATGCTTTAGTGCGTCAACAAAGTTTGAGCGAGGATTATATTCAGAGAGAATTGAAGAATACCATTATAAATAAGTGTTGCCAGATGGGATTGGAAACCATTCAAGTTGATAGAGAAGTAGCTCTTCAGGATAATAAGCGCACAGACTTTCTTATTAGATACGGATTATGCGACCCTATCATGATAGAGCTTAAACTACTTAATAATCAAGAGATTAAAAACAAGAAAGAACGTCAGAGGTATAAAAAGAAATTTGTTCAATACACTAACGCGACTAATGCTTGCTTATCTGTATTTTGGGTATTTGATGTTCATAAAGGTGGGAGTATTGAAGATTTTGAATACTTAAAAGCGGAATACAGAAATCTTAATAATACTTTGGTGCTATTAACAGATTGTAGATGTAGTAGCGGTATTGAAACGGGAATATCACACGGTAATAATAAAATTGGTAGTAAGAAAGCTAGAGGTAACAAAACAAGATCCAAAAATAAATAGAGGCTTAAATTTAGAGTCGGCAATAAGATTACAACTATATTGCATACATGAAATAAAGGTGGCTATAGTGATAACATCCAAGATGTTTTCTAATTGATACTACTCATATTGAGGAAACATTTTTGTACCATAAGAATGTAATTCGCTGATTATCAGTATAGGATAAGTTTGAGGAAGAAAAACAAAGACTTATAAGAGATAAGGGTGTTGTAGTCAGAGAAGGCTGTAGCACTCTTGGTTTATAGGAGGTATGGCGTTAAGGGCTGAAGGTATATAATAGGGTGGAATAATATGTACAATAAGAGAGAAAGGAGGTTTTGATAAATACAGCGAAAACGCCTAATAAAGTTTTGAAATTAGTTGCTGTCACTTTTAACACTTCGTGTAAAGTGTTAGTTATTAATGCTTTATAAGTGCTATTTTGATGACAGGAGTGACAGGAAATTGAAAAGGACTCGGTCTGACTCTTTTATATAGTGAGGGATGAGCGTTAGGTTTTGGGAGATGGAATATCTCTTTTGAGAATGTTTAAGTAGCATAATGAACGTGGGAAAGGATGGTTGTGAGGTTGGAAGGAAGGGACTTAGTAATTTTTAACAAGTAATGAGGGGTAAATTGAAAAAAGTATATTTACTTTTGTTGCTATTAATATATAATTGTCTTTTAAATGGTTATAATTGTCTTTTGAATGGTTATATTGGTACAGGAAAGCTGGCAATTATGGGATTTGAAAGGGTGAGTTTGTTAGGGAATAAATAATTTTAAATACAAAAGAAATGAGACATTCAAAGTTTTTAGTAGTGAGTTTATTAGCGTTGATGACGTTGAGTTTCACGGCATGCAGTAGTTCTGATGATAATGGAGGAAAGGGTAAGATAGAACGACCGAAGTATTTGTCTGATGCTGCAAGATACAAGATTACAACGCAGGGATCTACTTGGAAGAGTCTTGAACTAACTGAAGATGGACGCTACTTTATCGTGCATGATGGTAGTGTTACTGGATCTTCTTCGCAAGATAATGATGATGTTATCGTCTCTGGAAGTTATGAGAAGAAAGGTAATCGATATGTATTGAATACTGTTGGCGAGCTGACTATCACAGCTAATAATAACTCATACGAATTGCTGTTGACCAATAAAGGGAAGTCTCTCAAGCTCTCTGCCCAGAAGTCTGGAACATTACCTTCTACTAAGGTCAACGATGAGTTGTGTCGTACATGGGTGTTCTCTAAGTGTTATATCGTTGTGAAGTATGATGGAAAGAAGGTCTATAATGCTTCATCTACCTCTGCCAATGAGCTTTACGATGGATTTAAATCAGCAATAAACACACCTGAGTATAAGGACAAGTTAAAGCTTTCTCAAGACAAGATGGAGGATATTGATGGCTTAAGGCTATTGAGAACGGTTACGTTTACGCATGCAGGTTCATATTATGTAACCACTACAGACAGTCGTGAAGACCTAATGAATTACTGGAAATGGATTAACGCTAACGAGTTGATCATAGGCTTTTCAGAAAATGAGGATCAGATCTCTGTAGATGATCAAGCTGCTCTCAAGTTTGATAATGGGCAGTTGATCATGGTAGATAGCCAATCTAAAGGTCGTGAAGAAGTTACTCTTGCAATGGAATTTCAACCTGTTCATACAGATCGTTAACAGATTCCAATTATAAAGAAAAGTCCGAATCCTGTGCAAGGATTCGGACTTTTTCGTATCTGTTAAAGCCATTTTAAAGTGCAACTGATAATTTACAGGATTATTACAAGTGCTTTGGAGAACCATTACAAGTGCTTTGGAGAAGTATTACAGAAGCCTTGGAGAGATGTTGTAAACCTCTTTCTACCTCGTTAAACTTAGTCTTAAACTAACTCCAAAGTCGTGAGTTGTGGTCGGATAACTACCAGATGACAGCAGAGGAGAGTTTATTTGCATATCGTAATAGACGCTGGCTGTGACAAAGCGACTTAGTGTGTAATCACCAAGGAAGGAGAATTTAAAGGCCGTATTACCACTGGAAGCAGTAGAGGTGAGCGATGCGATGTCACGTGTAAGTGAGGCTTGACGACGATAGCTCATATCTAATCTGAGGTTAAGATCTTGGTTAAATCCGTTGTTCCTGTTCGATGAATTATTATCGTTTTGTTGCGTGTTTGCGGTCGATTTCTTCTTCTTCTTTGCCACACGATGTGTTCCATTGCCAAAGAGATTGAAGTCGTTAATGCGATAGCCAATACCAATTACCCAATCTTTCGATGTAGCCTCATTGAGCTGAATACTCGTCATTGAGAGTGCTAACACACGTGTTTGACGATATTCCATGCGTGCAGTTAGATTGTTCTGAAGCGTCACATCCACACCCAGTAAAGGCGAGAATGCCTCGTTGATACTAACTTGTGAGATGTTATACATCGAACTTGGGATAGGGTTCCCAGTGGTTGCATCGGTGATGAAACCTAATCCATTCATGTATTCCTGCCATGTGCTGTAACTCTGATAAGAGCCGATTGCGAAGATACTTCTATATGCGTGATTGATGTTCACACTCTTGAATAGATCTTGGAAGAGTGGTAATCTCGACAGTCCACTGTACCTAATACTCCAGTTCGGGAGCAGACTTCGTAGGGTAGGGAATAGCTTTAATCCATTGCCCCCCATACTTGTGTAGGCATTGAGGAAGGCAGGGATCATCACATCTGCACTGTATTTATTGACCGCTCCGACCGTTGGACTGAAGTGCCCTCCACCCATTGATGCTGGATAAGTAGCCCCATTGTATTGTGCTTCCACACGATTACGATAGCTGTTGAGTGAATTGACAAAGCGGTCGAAAGTGGCACTGTGATAACCATTGTTAGCGTTTCCCATGCTCTCAAAAGCAGTGCCCAGAGAGAGCGTAGTCATGGTGAATGAACCTGTTTGAGTGGTTGGAACGCCAGCATACATGTACTGAATACTCCTTGAAGTGGTTATCATTCTACTAGCCGTGAGATCGATTCTGAAGTCTCTGAAAGGCTCCAGTGTGGCACGTAATTGTACGTCTTCAACCTGGTTCGTTATCGCTGGTGTGGCAACACTATCATTGATGAGTAACCAGTTATTGTCACGTGCTTTACCAATGTAATCATCGTCAATGAGACCAAAAGCAAAGTCCAACCCAGGAGTCAATGCACCGGTACCACGACGTTGTCCAAAGGCATCTCCAATGGTTGGCATGAAGCCTGGTAAGGTCATAGAATACTGATTGCGATACGATATTCCGACGTTACGTACCATCATTAAAGCACGTGCAACACATTGTGCAGTCTTATACCATTTCTTGTTATCGAGTGGCTCTTTTGGTGTGATAGTGAGCTTTGCTCGTATAGCAGAATCGGTCCGATTGAAGATTTTTACTTGGTTATCTCCCACCTTCTTCCACTTCATCTTTAAGGCTTTTCCATGCTCATCTTTAGCCGAGAAGATCAATCGTTTCGTATTCTTACCATGCGATACAACGATAGAGGTATCGGCTTTGAGGGTTATTTCCTGCTCAAAACTCTTCTTGTTCTTAGGCAGTGCTTTCTTCTTTTCGTCGTCTTTCTCTTTCGCTTTCTGCTCCTTCGCCTTCTTCTTCTGTTCGGCTGTCATTGTCGGACGAGAGGGCTTCCTCGGTTGTGTCCGATTGAACCGCTCATTCGTTTTCTTTAGGAAGGGAACATGGTTGTAAAGGCGTTCCATGTTGAAAGACCCATTAATGTTTAAGGTCCTGTTACTCGTGATTGTGTGACCGAGCGAAGTACCATTATCAAGGTTAGCACCCCTTACCCATGTGTAAGTTGCATTATAGTTTGCATCCGTATTCACCCAATCGAAGATAGGTAAAAGGTTAAGAGGTAACTGATAAGAGAGCGAGAAGTTTTGTTGGTAATCAAGTGGAGTACCAAAATGCTTAATGCTTGTCCACACCGAATC
Organism: Prevotella veroralis; assembly: GCF_018127765.1. Lineage (NCBI taxonomy): Bacteria > Pseudomonadati > Bacteroidota > Bacteroidia > Bacteroidales > Prevotellaceae > Prevotella > Prevotella veroralis. Next base: position 336,424 of record NZ_CP072330.1, read on the forward strand.
CTTCCATGCTTGATAACGATCCGGATAGAGGTCTTTATTGATAGGAGTGTATGGCTCTTCTATTTCTGCATGTGTTGCACTTTGGAAGTTCATGTGTAGGTTGCGCGTTAAGTCCCATCTCAACGCAAAGTCTCTGTTCCATAGGAACTGCTCATTAAACGTCAGTGGGAGCCGGTCATGACCTATTGACTCCATGTCACGCTCTTGTAGTTCGTAATAGTTGCGAACCATCTCTGTATTGAAGGTAAGGTTCTGTGGTAACCAATTCAAGCCAAAACGACGTAGGATATCAAACCATTTTGAACGGCTCTTGATTAGTCGTTTGAATGGCTCCCAAGGTCTGTAAACTGGTGTCCAGTTATAGTTTAATGCCCCACGCCAGTTGTCTTCATTCTCATAGACAGTCGTTTCGCCCGAGGTATGAGAGTGTGAATGGCTATACGAGAAAGAGAAGTTTGCGGGGTCGTATGGCATAGGATGATTCTTTGTCTGTATGTCAACACGCACATTCGATAGCGATAAGTTCGTTGTCAATCGTTTGGTAATTGCAATCGACTTAATCGAGTCTTTCTCCTGCTTGTTACTAGCTCCTTCGAGTGCATCCCCCAGTTCCATATCGGTGTCGAGTGGGTTATATTTAGGTCTACTTTCGCTCTTTGTGATACTATAATATAATGGTGCAGACACCTTCGCCTTGTCTGGGAACAGTTTACCTAGTTCCAGACTCGTAGTGACAGACACGTCTGTCTTTGTTTCTTGTTGCCGTTCATTTACACCCTGTTCTAAGCCTCCAAAGCCATCAGTACTATGACTTGCATTGATATCAACACTACCGAAATCGGACAACTGGACGTTCAACTGCCCTCTTGCAGCCCATCCGCCTTCGTTGTTAAACTCCTTTAGACGCAACTCATTGACCCACACTTCACCACTCTTCTGGCTGCTGGAAAGGTTGCGCACACCGATAATCATAGTCTTAACCTCACCCAGTGTTGGGTTACCCATGATACTTACTTTGTTGGCAGGGTGGTCTGTGTCATAGACAGAGAAGACGCGGTTGAAACTAGCTCCACCAGCTCCACGTGCCTTGTTACGCTGCTTCTTGACAGAAGTGAGTAGGTGCAAAGGAATATCCAACATGTTCTCTATAGGCCAAACCTGCCGTTGATCCTGTGGGAGATACATGTCGTAATTGCTTTTTGGAGCGGTTAGCTTCAATGGAATTTCATATTCGTAATAATTGTTCTTATAGTCTGATCCCAATCGAATGAACACTGCCAACTGATCATCCCCGAGGTTGGTTGTGTTCTGTTCGAAGGCATTTGCGTGTACAAACATCTGTAGACGCTTGTATTGGCGCAGGTCAAGTGTTGTGTTCTTATACACAGCTTTCGATTCACCCGAGCTTAGATTATTAACGACCAAAGATAGTGCTTGCTCGTTTTCCTCTACTAGTTGAGGCTGACTCGGATCCTGTCCTCGAATGATACCAGGCGGTAAGACATAGTTGACGGGAGTCTTATCTCCATTTTCTTCAAGGCTCACCGTACTCACATTCATCGTACCCGTATTGGGCACACCACTGGTTAAGTTCTGCTGATACTGACGCCATTTGCCACTGACAAGGTCGAAAGTGGCAAAGCGGAGAACGATTGGTTTGCTGAAACCCGTGAGGAACATGCGCATGAAGCGGATACTTGTAAAGTCGTTGATACCGCCCACTCGTTTCTGAAACTCTTCTAGTGGAATGCGGAAAAGATACCATGTGACAGGCTCCGAACCACCTTTTCGCAAGGATGCTGATGCCACTCGCTTATCCACAATGAAGTTTTGTCCGACATTGAGATCCTGTGGTCGAATGCTAACATGGTATTGGTAATACTTCTCGTATTCGTTCAGTGTATAGTCTTGATTGATATCCTCTACATCAGGAGTGGTCTTGTAAGACGTGTCATAACGCTCGTTATTGTTCTCATTGTCTGGTGAGTTACCTTGCGGATTGTTGATTCTTTTATAGCGTTCAAGTATCGATGCACGTTTACGATCCCAATCCGAACCACGGAAATAGTGGTAGTCATCATTGGCAGGGTCAGCCCATATCGAGTCGAAGACAGCCTGATTGGTGTTGGCACGGGCTGCAGTAAGGAAGTTCTGATAGGCAGCAAACTGTCTTTCTTCTTCATCCGTTAAGCCATTGTAACCCACATCTTGCTTGGCACGACTACCTGCTGATGTCGCAAAAGCATACGTGATGGTAGATTGTGTAGGGATTCGTCCCCACTGAGTAGTTGTCCATGAGTTGCTACCGTCTACTGGCATACCACTCTCATAGAACTTCTTTCCATCCTTCAATATATCTTCAGACACCTCGCCGAGATCGATATAGAAGTCGCCACCATACTGGTTGGCATTAGCTTGTCGATTGGTATAGATGAACGGATCAAGCATCCAAAACTCCACATACTCGATGTTGGCTGTCTGGAAGTCGTTCGTGTCCAACTTACGCATCATACCGCCCCATGTTCTGTTAGGGTTGGTGAGGTGACCATTAATGTCAATATTAGGATTGAAGTTATAAGGACCTCGTTCTGCTGGATAGAAAGCCAGATTCAGTATTTGCAAGGTTGAGATGGAACCGCTATAGTTACGATCTCTGTTAGGGAAGACTTCGGTAATTGGAATCTCACGAACGTAGTGATTCGATAATTGTTCGAGGTCGCTTTTGATGTGACCAGGCGTTAGTGAACTACTACGACGTGTGAAGAGCGGGTCAATATTGTACCAAGCTAAGAGACTTCTGTTGTATCCACTCCTTAGAGTAGTCTTATCCGTTGACTCGGAGAAGTCGGATGGTACGCTTGAAATAACCCATGATGTAGGTTGGCTAACATCGATTGCATTCTTCGTACCTTCAAAGTCATCAAGGTAAGACGCATGGTCTTGTGTACCCTTACTCTGCCCTGCCAACAACTGTGCGAACTCGGCAGAGAAGGTGATATATGATGGTTGAGTGACATGCAAGAAAGGTATCTTATTGAGCATGTTGGTCAACCACTGGCTCTCTTTCTTCCAGTTTAGATTAAGTCCCCAAATGGTGTTGTTGAGCGGTTCCGAGCCCATATTCACCTTTGTGGTGAGTGGTTGTTCGGATAAGTGCATGAATGTTCCACCTATTTGAAAGTCCTTTGAGAAGTCATACTCCCAGTTTACTCCTATCATAGTCTTGCGCTCCTGTTGGTAAGCACTTTGACTTTCGAGGGAGACATTGACGGCAGTTCCTGCATCAATAATACTCTGGTTGAGGATTGTTACTTCTCCCGCACTGTAATCAACGCTGTAATCAGAACCTTCATTAAGCGTTACTCCACCAGCAGTAACCACCACAGAACCTTGCGGAACATTGTAGGCACCAAGCGAAATAACGTTTGCTGCCGTACCACGATATTGTCCCACGAGCATGAATTTATCTTTCTCTGCAATCTGCTTAGCGGTTGTCTTTGTCGAATTATATAGTTCCGAGAAGGTGTACTTATCGGCTACTGCAGCCGTAACACCTTTATCAATAAGTTTCTTACGAAGCCCTGCGCCGAATGGTTCCGCTAGTGGGAAAAAGACGCGCCCATTGCTTATTGTGTATCCTTCTACATAATCGAAATAGCCATTCGGATGCGGGTTGTTATTGTTATCTAATCGGTCGGCACCAAGCAACTTGATGATGGGTAGGCTCTTAACTTGCGGCTCGGGTATATAAGAAAGGTACACACCTGTCGTATCACTTTGATATTTAACATCAAGGCGGAACTTATCCTTCTCAATGTTAGTTGACAGGTAATAAACATTCTTCATCATCAATCCCCAGTTACCTTGACTAGGGCTGTTATTGGTGTTCTTCAGCGACTTTACGAATAGGGCCTCATTGATATCGGTGCGGTCACTGGCAAATTCTCCCACTTGATAGGTCACTCCGCCGAATGTATATTCGTATGCAACGGCAAGCACTTGGTCGGTTTGTAGACCACTGCGAAGTGATATGTAACCCAAAGCAGGGTTCACTGTGTACTCCGAACTATTGAGTAGTCGGGCATTAGCAATCTTCTCGTAATCATTACCACCCACAAGTCCTGCACCATCCAAGATGCCTGTTACTTGATCAATATTGCGTGCGGCAGGGTAGCCTTGAGCGATAGTGTTGTATTCAGTGTTTGCGTTGTTCGTTGGTACTTGACCAATTCCTGTACCCCAAAGATCCGTTCGGCTCACTCGTTCATTCTCTCCTAAATCGGTGAGAGCAACGATATTACGAGTGTTACTTGTCGTTCCGCTCTTGTTTGTTACCCACACTTCAACACGGTTGATAGTGATACCTGTCTTCAGATTAGGCAATGATTTCATTGCGTCATCATAGTGATCTCGGAAGTATTGAGATAAGAAGAAGTGACGGTTCTCTTCGTATTCTGCGGCATCAATCTCAAATGGTGTCAACTGCTTTCCACCCCTAGAACTAACGCTCTTATTCGAACTCTTCTTTTGAGATAACACCGTTTGTAACTTCAATTTACCGAATTGCATGTCGGTGCGAATGCCGAATAAGGCCGAAGCTCCTTGCACAAGAGAGTTGTTAGAAGGGAATGTTACGTTACCACCCTCAACCAGTTTGATGATCTCATCCTCCTTTCCTTCATACTTCAACTTGAAGTTCTGCGTGTCAAAGTCAAATGTCGCATCAGTGTTGTAATTGAGGTTCATGTTCACTTTATCGCCCACTTTACCATTGACATTGACGTTAATTTTCTCGTCAAAGTTCATCGCTGTGGTCTTACGATTGCGTATTGGCAATGACGGGTTATCAATGCTTTTGAGCGTCGCACCGAACTTCAGCTCCGCAGTTCCTTGTGTTTTAATACGTACACCACCTGGTCCAAAGATCTTCTCTGCCGGTCCTAACGAGAAGTGCATATCGGTGAAGTCGAACTTCTCCTTGCCCTTTTCGCGTAGTATCTCTTGGTTCTTTGAGCGATAGTAATCCGTGAAGCTGCGTTTCTCTGTCCACTTCCGATACTCTTCAGGTGTCATCATTATTGGTGCCATCACGTATGTATCACCAATCTTGTTACCTATGATATACCGATCAAGCGAGTCGTTATATTCCACCGTTTGTCGCATGTTCTCGGGGCGGATGAGATCGGTAGAGTTCTCCCTTAGATCATCATAAGTAATAGGAGAAGTGCGCTGCACTTTCCACCTTGGATGCAATAGAGAGTCAGGGATCTTTTCCTCATCTATCTCCACCTCAATCGGTTTCTTCTTCTTGATCGTATCGTTTTGTGTTACAGAGAAGAGACTCTTTATCGGTGCAAAAGATAGAGCCATACGTCCCCAGCTTAGTAGTGTGACACTACCAAGAAGCATGATAATAATGAGGAATATGTAATGTTTTCTTTTCAAGAAGACGAGTGATTGAAAGCCTCCCTAAGCCCTTTTACGGAGAAACGTGTAGGCTACTATGTATGATGGAAGGTGTTTGTAAGCGGTAATTACGCCCCTCTCCATTACTTCCCGTTGGTCAGTGACCGTTGGTTCGGAGAGGGGTGAGGCTTTTTATTTAATCATCTTCAACGCCAACTTAACCACCTGTTCCACAGGAAGGTCAGGTTGTTCGGTAAGGATACTCACGACAACCTTTGCAGAAGGAGCTGGTGAGAAGCCAAGCATAGTGAGTGCGCTAACGGCCTCATCCTTAATCCCTGCATCAACAGCAGGTGTACCAGGAGTGTTGCTAACATGCAACTCGTCAGCAATACCACTTTGCATAATCTTATCCTTGAGATCGACTATAATGCGTTGAGCTGTTCGAAGACCAATACCCTTAACTGTCTTCAACATCTTCTCGTCCCCATTGGCAATTACGTTGCAAAGTTCGGCTGGTGTCAATGAAGAAAGAATCATTCTAGCAGTGTTCGCACCTACTCCAGAGACCGTGATCAACAATCTGTAAAGGGCTCGCTCCTGCTTGTTTGCAAAGCCGTATAGCGTGTAGTTGTCATCGCGTCCACCAGTCATAATAGCCTCATGAACATATAGTTTTACAGCTGTTTTACCCTGTATTGCACTATAAGTATTCAACGAAATATTCAGTGCGTAACCCACACCATGTGCCTCAACGACAGCCATGGCAGGTGTTAACTCTGCCAGTTCGCCTTTGATATATTCAATCATAATCTAAAATAAATATGCCTTTTTCGGGCATGGAAATTCTGTATATACGTTCTTACTAACGCATTCCTCCTTTGTTTATTGTTACATTTGACTACAATTATTGCAATGTTCTGAGCCTCATCCAGCCTCTCCTAAGAGGAGGAGCTGCTAACGGGTGATAGTTAGGAAACGTTCTCTTTATTTCAAAATCAGGATTGGTACAAGTTGACGAGTTAACAAGTTGACGGGTTAGCAAGAATTGGAAGAGGTAAAAAGTAAATGAGTAAAGAGGTAAAAGAGTTGTTGGATCGGTTGGATATAGTGCCACAAAGTAGGGACAGACGCCCTCGTCTGTCCGCCAAATCACAGCAAATAAAAGCCTCCCCAAGCCCCTCTAAAGGAGGGGATGTTGTCTAATAGGATGTTATTTAGAGATTTACAAGCGGACAGACGAGGGCGTCTGTCCCTACTTTGTGGTATTGCTTAGACACGAGGTAGATTGTGACTGGAAACAAAGAGAGGCTTTCCTTGATGCAAGAAGACGCCTTCTTCATAGCAAGGAAACGCCCCCTTTGTTTCAGCCCACAACTTACCTCCATCAAAAGAGACGCATACCAGTAGGGACAGACGCCCTCGTCTGTCCGCCTATAAATCCCTAATTAACATCCCATTAGGCTACATCTTCTCCCCCAGAGGGGCTGGGTGGGGCTTTTTAAAATTCGTTTCTTACTAAAGCCCCAACACTCACCATCCTTGCAGGAATTCGTATTTTTTATGCGAGAAGACTTGCATATATTGTTTTTTTTTACGAATATTGCAAGTGAAAAGAACGTTAGCTGTAATTTACCTGTAGCTTATTAACTAAAAAGTAAATCTATGAAGAGAATCCTACTAAGCCTGTGTCTAATGCTCATTGGCATAACTGCCAATGCACAACACTTTATCTCCGACGCAGCATTCAGACAGAAGGTGAACAATGCATTCGACGCTAAATTGAAGTTGATCGGATCGAAGTTCTATGATACAAAAGGTCTATCGCCAACCATGGAGGAAGAGGAAGCCTTGCGCTTTCTTTATGCCTATATGCCGATTGCAGATGCGACTGATTACACCACAGCATATCACTTACGTAATGTGCGAACTGCCCTCGAAACGAGGAAAGAGATGGCATGGGGAAAGAAGGTGCCAGAGCTTCTCTTTAGGCATTTCGTTCTACCGATGCGTGTGAACAATGAGCCTCTTGACAGCTCTCGTACTATATTCTTTCAAGAACTGAAGGGGCGTGTTAAAGGGCTATCTATGCAACAGGCAATATTGGAAGTGAACCACTGGTGCCATGAACATGTTACTTATGAGCCTTCGGACGCACGCACTTCTTCACCGCTGCAATCAATGCGGACAGGACGAGGACGATGTGGAGAAGAGAGCACTTACACGGTAAGTGCCTTGAGAGCCATTGGTATTCCTGCTCGCCAAGTATATACTCCTCGATGGGCGCATACCGATGATAACCATGCGTGGGTAGAGGCTTGGGCAGACGGGAAGTGGTACTTCTTGGGGGCTTGTGAGCCTGAACCTGTATTGAATCTGGCATGGTTTAATGCACCAGCATCGCGTGCCATGCTCATGCACACACGTGCCTTTGGCGATTACGAAGGTCCGGAAGAGGTTATGCTACGCACAAATAACTTCACAGAAATCAATCTGATTGATAATTACGGGAGCACTGGTAGGATTGATTTCAGCGTTCTTGATACTAAAGGAAAGCCCGTACAGGATGCGAAAGTGGACTTTAAAATATACAACTATGCCGAATATTACACCGCAGTTACCAAATACACCGATAAGAAAGGACAAACGTTTCTATCTGCAGGAAGGGGTGATATGCTTGTATGGGCATCTAAGAACGGACACTACGGATATGCTAAAGTATCGTTTGGAAAGGACAAGAAGGTTGTTATAAGACTCTCTTACGATGATAAAAAGGCGGGGAAAGAGCAGGATATGGATATTATCCCACCTGTAGAGAAGGCTATTCTGCCTCCTGTAACAGACGCACAACGCAAGGAGAACGAGCGTAGGTTGGCGGAAGAAGATGCTAAACGCAATGCTTACATAGCGACATTCCCATCAGAGGAGAGCTTGAAAGATTACCCGATTAAGGCCGCTATACCTTATATAATAAGGTCACGTGGGAACTGGAGAACCATCAAAGAATTTATTGAGAAGCACTCGGCAGATGAGAAACGGGCTATTAATCTGTTGGAATCACTTAGTTATAAGGATCTTCGAGATATGCCAATGGAAATATTGGAAGACCAGATGGCAGCAAAGAGTGACGAGTTATGCCCTCGTGTAGAGAGTGAGATGATCCTCAAACCATTTAAGGTTTTCTTTGAAAAAGCGTTCAGTAACGATGCTAAGAAGTTTAAAGAGAATCCTGCACTATTGGTAAATTGGGTGAGAACGAACATCAAATTGAATCCTGATAAGCACGCTATGAGAATCCCACAAACGCCTATCAGTACGTGGGAAAGTCGTGTGGCAGATGAGAGAAGTAGGAATATTTTCTTTGTGGATGTGGCTCGGAGTCTTGGTATCGAAGCTCAGCAAGATGGCGTAACAGGGAAGGTTCAATACAAGAAAGATGGTCAGTGGGTTGATGTTGACTTTGAAACAACGCAACAACAAGTAGCTAAGACGGGGAAGTTGGTGCTTGACTATAAGCCAACAGAGTTCTTGGATGACCCGAAATATTATACTCACTTCACTATTAGTAAGATTGTGAACGGGCAGACCTTACTGATGAATTTCGATGAGTCAGCCGATGGTTCAACCTATGGAGCAACTTGGGCAAATGCGTTCAAGGATGGAGCAATACTGGACGAGGGCACTTACTTGCTCGTTACAGGGCAACGCATGGCAGACGGAAGTGTGATGGCTCATAACCTATTCTTCACTATCAAGCCAGGAACAACAACTCGAATCAACCTCATCATGCGTCAGGAAACGGAGGGCGTAAAGGTGATTGGCAGCTTTAATAGCGAAGATCTCTTTGAGAAGGAGGGACATAACGTGTCCTTACTAAGCCAGACGGGACGCGGTTATTACGTCCTCGGCATACTCGGTGTAGGGCAAGAACCAACGAACCATGCCCTCCATGACATCGCAAAAGTAAAGGAGAAGCTGGATAAATGGGGGCGTCCAATGGTATTGCTCTTCACAAGTGAGAAAGCGAAAGAGAAGTTCGATGCACAGAAGAGTGAGTTTGGTCAACTGCCAGAGAAGGTGATCTACGGTATAGATAAGAGTGGGGAGATTCTCAAGGAGATTGCCAAAGAGATGAAACTACACAATACGAGTCAGCTACCAGTATTCATCATCGCTGATACCTTCAACCGAGTTGTATTCCTATCACAGGGTTACACCATCGGGTTGGGAGACCAGATTGTGAAGGTAAGTAGTAAACTTTAGAATTGAGGAAAGGGCGTTAGACGATAGAAGAATGTAAGTATTGAGATGTAAAAGTCCAATAACTCCAATTGACGGAACATTTGTCTTAACTCCCTTTCACTCCTTTAACTCCCTTAACTCCTCTATAATATGATGAAAGAAAACTATGAATTTGAAGTCTGCGCCAATAGTGTTGAGAGTTGTATAGAGGCTCAACGAGGTGGTGCCAATCGTGTGGAACTCTGCATGGGAATACCCGAAGGCGGCACAACTCCTTCTTATGGGGAGATAAAGATGGCGCGAGATGTATTGAAAGAAACACGCTTGCACGTGATAATTCGCAATCGCGGAGGCGACTTCCTATACTCCGAAGCAGAGTTGGAACGCATGGCATTGGATATAGACTTGTGTAGACAACTCGGTGTGGATGGCGTTGTCTTTGGTTGTCTGACGGCTAATGGCGATATTGATAAGCATGCCAACCAATTATTGATGGAGCATGCTAAAGGAATGAATGTCACCTTTCATCGTGCTTTCGATTGTTCTCGAGATCCCGAGAAAGCCTTAGAAGAGATTATCACAATGGGCTTTCATCGTATTCTCACGTCTGGTCAACAGCCCACAGCAGAGTTAGGTATTCCTTTACTAAGACGTTTGAATACACTTGCAAAGGATAGAATCATTATCATGGCAGGATGTGGAGTAACGGAAAAGAATATCTTTAAGATTCAAGAAGAGACACAGGTACGTGCCTTTCACTTCTCTGCTCGTGAGGAGAAACGCAGCAATATGCTTTATTCCAACCCTTCCATCTATATGGGAAGCAAAGGAGTTGATGAGAACATCATCATGCAGACAACCGAAAGGAGGGTACGAAATACGATTGAAAGTTTACTAAGAAAGTAAGTAAAGAAGATACTTCTAAAACAAAAAAGAGGCTTAATCCAAACGGGATTAAGCCTCTTTTATATATGTAGAAGATTATTGTGCCTGGTCAACAATAGCCTGCTTTATTAGTCCTTCGATCTCTTCTGCAAGCTCAGGATTATCCTTCAACATCGTCTTAGTGGCGTCACGTCCTTGTGCAAGTTTGGTTCCGTTATAACTAAACCAGCTACCACTCTTTTGAATAATATTGTATTGAACGCCCAAGTCAACTATCTCACCAATCTTTGAAATACCCTCACCAAAGGTGATTTCAAACTCTGCCTTACGGAAAGGAGGAGCCACCTTATTCTTAACAATCTTAACACGAACCTGGTTACCAATCACCTGATCACCATTCTTGATACTAGTAACACGGCGGATATCAAGGCGCACGGAACTATAGAACTTCAATGCGTTACCACCCGTAGTGGTCTCTGGGTTACCAAACATCACACCTATCTTCTCACGCAACTGATTGATGAATATACAGCAGGTGTTGGTCTTTGAGATAGTAGAAGTGAGCTTACGCAATGCCTGACTCATCAATCGTGCTTGCAAACCAACAGCCGAGTCGCCCATATCTCCTTCGATCTCTTTCTTTGGAGTAAGGGCTGCAACAGAGTCGACAACGAGGATATCAATTGCAGAAGAACGTATCAACTGGTCTGCAATCTCTAATGCTTGTTCACCATTATCAGGCTGTGATATCCAAAGATTATCTACATCCACACCGAGCTTCTCAGCATAGAAACGATCGAAAGCGTGCTCTGCATCAATGAAAGCAGCTATGCCCCCTTGCTTCTGTGCTTCGGCTATTGCATGGATAGCAAGCGTTGTTTTACCAGAAGACTCTGGTCCGTAAATCTCGATAATACGCCCACGAGGATAGCCACCAACGCCCAATGCTGTATCAAGAGTCACACTCCCTGTTGGTATAACATCAACATTCTCTATCTGTTCATCACCCATTCGCATGATAGAACCTTTACCAAAGTCTTTCTCTATCTTGGACATTGCGGCTTGCAATGCCTTTAGTTTTCCCTCAGCAGCTAATGCTGTATCTTCTTTTGCCATATACTATTATCTTGTTTTCTGATTGATATAATACTATTTATTCTTCTTTCTGCTCTTTGGAAAAGGTAGCACCTCTGCCAAAACCTTAACGACCTTAACTGCAAAATCAGACCTTGAAACATCTAAAATATAGTGTTCCTTAGCTCCTTCATAAGGGAATCCACGTTCGGCAGATAGCATCATTGACTTAATTGCCTCGTGTTCTTTGACATAAGGTATATTGTCACAAACTATGATAACAGGCTTTTCGTCAACATAAATCATGTATTCACCGAACATCTTCCTGTATCTTACAGTCCCTGCAGTAGCTATCTGACTACTGACAAATTCAATAAAGTCCAAAGAGCAAGCCATATTCTTATAATTCTAAATCGCCACCAAACTCCTCGTGCCAAGGTAAGCCTTGCTTGTTGAGTACCTCCAAGAATGGATCTGGATCAAAGTCTTCTACGTTCCATACACCTGGTTTGCGCCAAAGTCCCTTGAAGAACATCATTGCACCAGCCATCGCTGGTACACCCGTGGTATAGCTGACACCTTGCATTCCCGTTTCGTTATAGGCATCTTGGTGCTTACAATTATTATAAATGTAATAGGTTTGCTCCTTTCCATCCTTAATTCCACGGATACGACAACCTATCGAAGTCTCACCATCATAATTCTCTCCTAAATCTTGTGGATTAGGCAGAACCGCTTTCAAGAACTGCAAAGGAACAATCTTCACCTTAGCTGTCTTACCAGAGCCATCAGCTAATGGTGCTTCATATTCTATCTCATCGATACGACTCATACCAAGATTCTGAATACAGTCCAAATAAGTAAGGTATTGCTTACCGAATGTCATCCAGAAGCGAGCACGCTTAATTGTTGGATAGTTCTTTACCAATGATTCCAATTCCTCATGGTGCATGAGATAAGAATCACGTGGACCAATATTTGGATAGGTCAAATCTTGATGCACAGCCAATGGTTCTGTCTCAATCCATTTACCATTCTCATAATAAAGACCCTTCTGAGTTATCTCACGAATATTAATTTCTGGATTGAAGTTCGTTGCAAATGCTTTGTGATGATTGCCCGCATTACAATCAACGATATCAAGATAATGAATTTCGTCAAAATGATGTTTAGCAGCATACGCCGTATATGCCTGTGATACTCCTGGATCGAAACCACAACCAAGGATAGCTGTCAGTCCAGCCTTCTCGAACTTATCCTTATAAGCCCATTGCCAACTATATTCGAAGTGTGCCTCGTCCTTTGGTTCGTAATTAGCTGTATCCAAATAATTACAACCGCAAGCCAAACAAGCATCCATGATTGTCAAATCTTGATATGGCAAAGCTAGATTAATAACCAGCTCCGGCTTGAAATCATTAAACAATGCTTTCAATTGCTCAACATCATCTGCATCAACCTGTGCTGTCTTGATATCAGCTTTATAACCTTTATCATGAATTGCCTTAACTAAGGCATCACATTTTTCCTTGCGACGGCTAGCAATCATAAACTCAGTAAACACGTCCTGATTCTGGACAATCTTAAAAGCAGCTACAGTAGCAACGCCACCTGCACCTATCATTAATACTTTTCCCATATTATCTTATTATTATTTTATCTTACTTTCAATTTCTGGGGAGGATATTCCCATTGCGTTTAGAATTGAATAACCCAATATCGCTTGCTTGAAGTTGCCACCTTCTAAAGGTTGCATTGCAAATAATGTGATATGCTTTAACTCATCATCCACATCATTTAATGTATTTCTAATAGAGCGAAGCAGCGAATCCTCCTCAGCATTTGGAACAATCATAATCCGTTTTACCTCTTCATGAATACAAAACGTCTTGAGAAGATCAAGCAAAACAGCATCTTTCGCAGTATTTTCATCACCGCAAGCAATACTATTTATAATAAACTCACCGAACCGCTCGTCCATAAAAGCCTGACCATTGAGTTCCTTATCATAATCGGAAGGAGCAAAATTCTCTAGTTTCTGATTCTTTTTATCATGCAAAAGAATCACTTGTGTCTCATGATCACCTGGTTTCAACCTACCATCAAGCGCAACATCTACCGCCCACTGACTAAAATCGGCAGCAGGAATACGACGATCTAACATGCGCTCAAAGTTTACGATAATATCAAAAGCCACATGATCAATATAATCACCATCAACAATGATGATATTTTCACTCCACTTAATATTCTGTGCTTCTTGTGTATTCATAGCCACAAAGATACACTAAATCAAGCGAAATGCAAAATAATAGTATGACTTTGTTATCTTTGCGCTTTCCTCCAAAAATCTCAAATAGAAATTAAATTTATTGGTACTGACAAAGTTTAGATCCCAACTATAAGAAAAATATAATAGGAAAAAGCATATATTTAATCATTATCTAAGTTGCATAAATACACCACAAACATAACCATAGTAAATGAAATAGAAAAATTTCATAGACTATAAGAAAGAAATAAATTCTAATAGCACATTCTATCTATCTGTATTACAGAACATTACTTAATTGTATAGATAAAATCTATTAACTACATAGACGTTTCCGATTGTTTAATATACAAATTAAACTTACCTTTGTAACCATAAACAAGAAACCATTAATAAATTAAAATTAAATTAGAAATGAAAACATTAGAGATTTTAGGATTAGACGAGAAGAAAGTAGAGAAAGTTGTAAATAACCTTTCTATCTTATTAGCCGACCTTCAGGTATATTACACCAATCTTCGTGGGTTACACTGGGATGTAAAAGGTCAGAATTTCTTTACAATGCATAGCAAATACGAAGAACTATATAACGATGCAGCAGAAAAGGTTGATGAAGTTGCAGAACGCATTCTCCAGTTAGGCGCTACACCAGAAAGCCGTTTCAGCAACTATCTAAAGGTTTCTGAAATAAAAGAAGCTGGTACAGTAAGTTGCGCAATGGAAGGTCTCGATCTTTTACTTAGCACTTACAAAACTATCATCACTCGTGAACGCGAAATTATAGAACTTGCAACTGACGCAAAAGACGATACAACCGTATCACTCATCAGCGACTTCTTGAAAGATCAGGAGAAAACAGTTTGGATGCTTGCTGCCGTTCGATCAAACAGCTGCTCTGAATAATAGAAATAACCGAAGGGAACGCCGTTCCTCAATCATATAAAATTAAAATCCCATTAGCTTATTGCTCAATAAAGCTAATGGGATTATTATTTTTACTTGAATTATCTTGAAGCAATAGGCTTTAGATATTCAATAACTCTATTACCTTTTCAACAGCAGCATTGATACCATCGGCATCTTTACCACCTGCTTGTGCATAATGTGGCTGACCACCGCCGCCACCCTTAATGAGTTTGGCTGCTTCACGTATTACTTTTCCTGCATTTAAATCGTGCTCTTTCACCATATCGTCACTGAGCATGATTGAAAGCTGTGGACGATTCTCATATACGGAACCTAATACGCAAACGAGATTCTCTGGTAATGCTTCACGAACTTTGAAGACAATATCCTTAGCAGAAGCAGGATCTACAGGGAGCACTGCCTTAACAACATGTACACCATTCACTGTTTCTGCACGGTCAACCAATGATTTCGCTGCACGGTCAACTGCTTGAGCACGGAAACGCTCAACCTCCTTCTTCATCGCATCATTCTCTTCAACAAACTTGGTGAGAACAGCCTTAAGATCCTTAGCATTGTTGAACATTGCCTTCAAGTCGCGCAATGTATCTTCAAGTGCATAGATTGCATTCTCGCAAGTTTCGCCAGTCATTGCTTCAATACGACGAACGCCAGCAGCAACGCTACTTTCGCCTACAATCTTAAAGAAACCGATGCGACCCGTAGATTTAGCATGAATACCACCACAGAACTCGCAACTAGGACCGAAGCGTACAACACGAACCTTGTCGCCATATTTCTCACCAAAGAGAGCAACTGCACCCATTTCCTTTGCTTCCTCCATTGGTGTATCACGATGCTCGTCAAGAGGATAATCCTTACGAATCATCTCGTTGACAAGTTTCTCTACTTGGCGAAGTTCCTCATCGGTTATCTTCTGGAAGTGAGAAACATCGAAACGGAGCGTGTCAGGACTTACGTATGAACCTTTCTGCTCGGCATGCTCACCAAGAACTTGCTTCAAAGCATAATCAAGCAAGTGGGTTGCAGTATGATTAGCTGCCGACGCATCACGCTTATCCGTATCAATACATGCCATGAAATCTGCCTCAACATCCTTTGGCAATTCCTTGACAATATGGATGCTCTGGTTGTTCTCACGCTTGGTATCAATGACATTGATAGTCTCATCCTCGTTGACAAGCACACCTTGATCGCCTACCTGTCCACCCATCTCACCATAGAATGGGGTATAATCGAGTACAATCTCATAGAAACTATTCTTCTTCTGTGTCACCTTACGATAACGGAGAATATGACATTCGTACTCTGTATAATCGTAACCAACGAATTCCTGTTCGCCTTCACGTACAATCTCCCAGTCACCATTCTCAACAACAGCAGCATTGCGAGCACGTGCTTTCTGCTGTTCCATCTCTTCATTGAATTGCTTCTCATCAACGGTATAACCATTCTCACCGCAGATAAGTTCGGTCAAGTCGAGTGGGAAACCGTATGTATCAAACAAACGGAAGGCTTCCTTACCATCAAGTTCGGTCTTGCCATGTGCTTTCAATTCATCCATTGCACCATTGAGCAATGTGATACCCTTATCCAATGTGCGCAAGAAAGAATCTTCCTCTTCCTTCATCACACGACCAATCAGTTCACGTTGTGCTGTAAGTTCAGGATAAGCAACGCCCATCTCATGTACCAAAACATTGATTAGCTTATACATGAAAGCCTCCTTCTGATCAAGGAATGTGTAAGCATAACGCACAGCACGGCGAAGGATACGACGGATAACATAACCAGCCTTTGCATTGCTTGGCAACTGACCATCAGCAATAGAGAATGCAACGGCACGCAAGTGATCGGCAACAACACGCATTGCGATGTCTACCTTCTGCTCGTCGTTGATACCTTCGCCATTAGGACCTTCTGGGAAAGTGTGGTTATACTTCTTACCAGAGAGGCGTTCGATCTCTTCTATTACTGGTGTGAAGATATCGGTATCATAGTTAGAGTTCTTACCTTGCATCAAGCGAACCAAACGCTCGAAGCCCATACCCGTATCAATAACGTGCATCTTCAATGGCTCAAGGCTACCATCAGCCTTACGATTAAACTGCATGAAGACGATGTTCCATATCTCAATTACCTGTGGGTGATCCTTGTTGACAAGTTCCTCTCCAGGCACCTTAGCTTTCTCTTCCTCTGAACGGAAGTCAATATGAATCTCCGAACAAGGACCGCAAGGTCCCGTGTCTCCCATTTCCCAGAAGTTATCATGCTTATTACCATTGACGATATGGTTCTTTGGGAAATGCTTCTCCCAGTAGCTAGCAGCCTCATCATCACGTGAGATACCTTCTGCCTTATCGCCTTCAAAAACCGTTACATAAAGGTCTTTAGGGTCAAGATGCAATACATCTACAAGATATTCATAAGCGTAATCAATAGCACCTTCCTTGAAGTAATCGCCAAAGCTCCAGTTACCCAACATCTCAAACATAGTATGGTGACTGAGAGCAGCATCACGCCCCACTTCTTCCAAGTCGTTATGCTTACCACTAACACGCAAACACTTCTGTGAGTCAGTACGTCGGCGTGGTTCTGGTTCCTTTGTTCCAAGGATAATATCTTTCCACTGGTTCATACCAGCATTCGTAAACATCAGCGTAGGGTCGTCCTTGATAACCATTGGAGCAGACGGTACGATAACATGTCCCTTCGACTCAAAGAACTTCAAATAGGAGTCGCGGATTTCATTTGCAGTCATCATCTTTATTATATATTTAATTCAATTTTCTACCTAAAAGTGTTGCAAAGATACTGACTTTTGCGTATTTTTGCAAGCAATTAAGCTGCTGAATACACAAAATCTTATTTACCATCGTGGGAGTGTAAAGGTGTTTCATCAGCATAACCACATAAACAACTGAATTAAAAGAAACGAGATATGGCAGAGAATCCGCATAAATTGTATTATTCAATAAAGGAAGTAGCGCAACAAATAAACGTTTCGGAGAGTCTGCTGAGATATTGGGAGACTGAATTTCCACACCTTCGTCCTAAGACAACAGGCAACCGTGTGCGCCAATATGCAGAGAAAGATATCGAACAAATAAAGGTTATCTACAACCTTGTGAAGGTGCGTGGTTTCAAGATTGCAGCTGCCCGCAAGATGTTACAAGAGAACCGCAATGGTGTTGAAAAGAGTCAGAAGGTTATGGAAACGCTCTTCTCTGTTCGCGACCAACTGAAGGACTTGAAGAAACAACTCGATGGCTTGGTGTAAAGTCAGCCATACCTGAAAGGCATAGTCCTTATTCGTTCTGAAAGAAATACTCATATACAGCATAGGGACAGACGATTTCGTCTGTCCCTATGACGTTTGTAACTCAACTATGTGAACGCTCTCTTACTTCTTCCTCGACAATGAGGCACGCTTCACTTCAAAGTCGGCTGTGGTATTGTTATCGTCTACATACTTCTTTCCATCCCACTTCCTTTGCAATGAAAGACCAGAATAAATGGGGTAATCGCCCTTCTTCATACTTGAGAAAGACACATCTGTCACGGCATTATAACCACGGTCGAGCTTGCTGGGGCGCATTTGGAACATACGACGCGGACAAATTGTTATACAATCAATGACGTTTTCAAACGGAATCTCTATCGCATAGAAATCGCCAAAAGCACTACTCGTCACGGTGATATAGTGCAGATATCCCTTACCATTTTGCGTATCGGCATACCCTTTCCGGAAGTCTTCTGGCGTCCACGGGAGCTTTATCAGTGCAATACCATTGCTCTCTGACATATTAGAAAAGTCATAAGAAGGACCTATATTCCCCTTGCTATCCGTTGATGTGAGGATAGCATTCATATCAGGAACATTGGGGTTATTCTTCTGCCCAGCGTCATAATTGATATTCGTCCATTCGAAGTCGGCTTTACTCAAGTCCAGGAAGTCATCCAGCCCACCATACATACTCAAGTCCTCGCCCTCCAGTTCTGACTCAAACTGCGCCTTATGGTCAATCGCATACTTAGCCACAATGATGGTCTGACCAGGCTTTACGGGATAATCCGCACCCTTACCAGGGAAATAAGAGATGCCCGATGCTCCATAATAACGATTGACAAAGTCGTCTTTCGGGGCAAACTGAATCGCCCTACTAGGGTCGATGGCATTGACACACAACGCCAGTCCGTCCAAATACTTCACCTCATTGGTCGGATTAAAGATAGCGATGTATTGGTCATCATTATACATCTGATTCTGATTCTTCATACCCCATGCCCTGACATCACGATACCAGTAATGCCCAACGTAAAACACTTCTTTTATGATCAGATGGTCTAACTTCGTCTTAGAAGTAGACTGTTTCACCGGCATTTCATTACGTGTACAGCTGCCGAAACATGTGAGTATCAGGCTCAACAGCAGGTAGGTTATTATCTTCTTATGTATCATCTCACTCAATTATCTTATCTGTTTATACTCTTTAAATATATTGTTTGTAACATTACCAGCGAATGGTACTTAGCGTTCCATGTATTGAAACCCTGCGTTCCATGTATTGAAACCCTGCGTTTCATGTATTGAAACCCTGCGTTCCATGTATTGAAACTGTGAGTCTCATAGGCTAAGACGATTGGCGCATAGTATTTCCTCCGATTCAACCTCTTACTATAAGAACCAGTTACCAAAGCCAGCTCCACCTCCAATACCATGTGTTTGCACATTTTGAGCAGCCTCCATCGCATCCGCCGAGGCGAGTCCTATCTCATGCCCCATATAGAAGTATAACGGGTCGTTAGGATCGATTGTCGTTGGATCAGTATCGAAGCTACTGCAAAAGACCTTAATAGGTATGTTGAAGCGGAATAGTTCCTTCCACTCAGAATCAGCCCCGTATTCCTTCGGTTCATCAGGGTTATAAGCCTCCGAGCAGATGAATGGGCTACGGAACACATAGGTGGAATGGCGGTTGAGATACTCCTCTTTAGGAATGAGAGCCTTCTTGCCCTTCGGACATTTCATCACGCGCACCGACAGATAGAACTTCGGAAGGAGATAAGACGGACGTGTATATCGTCCAGCCTCACCTGTTGCGGGGTCCTGCCTACGGGTTATCTCTAACGGCCACTCCTGATGTAATGCATCGTTCTCATCGGCATCTATATCGAAATTGAAGTGCCCCTTGAGTCCTACTCTATCCTGATCATAAGGTGCAACAGCCCAATCGGCATCCTCACGAGTGAGTGGAGGTAATAGTCGCTGATTGAATAACTCACGTGCACCATCAGCCATTGCGTCTTGAATCCACGTATCACGATAGGTATATTCGAATATCTTTGGCGTCAGTGCCGCACGCTCTTTCCATGTCGATGTATTGGCAAAGAGCGGTGAAGGCACAGGGGTAGTATCTATCGTTCCGCCCTTCATCCAATCGCCGAACTTATCCTTCTTAGGCTTCCACGTGCCTCGGCAATCCATCACTTCATACGGGTTTCCCTTGTCATCCACCTCACTCACGGTGAAGAATATCTGATATTCATCCGAGTGATTGAGTATCTCGTCATTCATGAGCTTGCCCTCCTTATTGAAGAAATAGAGGCACAACCCCCATCGCTTCAGCTTTCCGCCAATGATACGAATATAGTCAGGACCTTGCTTCCCATCGTTCTGTTCGAGATAGGTCACCGTACTCTTCCGTTGAACCTCAACCGTTGGCCACTTGCCCGCATTGTTATGTATGAGCACAAACTCCTCTTGCTTCCATGGAGCATTCTGATAAACAAAGTTGCCGTGCATCATGGCATCACCATGCGAGTGACCTTCCTTGAACATGGCAAGGCATGTAGCCCAATCCTTAAAGGCTCCATCCGCATCAGGATTAGCCATTTCGCCCGATACTTTCACCTTCGATAAGCTATCAACATAACGATCGGCACCACTATGCGCAACGCCTTTCGCCGATAGTGGATTATCATTATAATCAACATGCACATTGCCAAAGACGAAGTCGTCACATGACGTACACAAGCTTAGAACAGCAACGAGCAGGAGAATACTCTTGATTATCTTTTTCATTACTATTAGTCCTTTCTTCTTTTACATCAATACTATGTTCTGTCTATATTGCGTGAAGTAATCCTGTGGATGGGTCAACATCCGCCACAGCTGCGCCTTCTCTACACCAGAGTAGAAACGCTTCACGTCTTCATAACACTTCTCTTCGCCATCCTTCACATCAGCGATAATGCGCACAGACAAGGGATAATCGATATCGAAACTATCCCATCCTGGCTGTATCTCATTGAATGCCCAGAGGAAAGCACCCTCACTATTGTTCGTGTTGCAATACTTCGCCGGCTTCTCAGACTCGCCTGTGTGTTGTTGTCCCTTATTCAAGATATGACAAATGCGAACCTGTAATTGGAATGCAACATTAGCCCGGTGGAACTGCATAACGCCCTTAAAACCGAGCCTGTCTAAGTCTGATCCAACATCCAGACTGCGCTTCTGTCGTAACAGCCCCACGGTGTGTCCGTAGCGTTGTCGGGGCGACTCGGTATCGGGATCGATGAAGTCATCGTTATAAACTTCGGTGAATAGCTTGCCAAGCTCCTCCTCCACAGGGTCGGTGTCACGGTATTCATAGGTGAAGAGTTCCGGTGTTATCTTGTTAAGGAGGGTCTGATCAATGGTCTTGTAGAGCCTATAACTCTTCCCATCAAAGGTATGAGGCTTCAAGGCATCAGGCTTACCTGATAGTTCAATAGCCTTCCAAGCGAGGTCTGGCTGATAGCTCACTTCATTCTTACCGAGCTGGAAGTTCTCTGGAGCAAAGATGTTCGACGTAGAGAACTTACTAGCCATCTCCGCTGCACCAGCTTTCTCCCTAAAGGTGTATCGGTCGTAATACGTGGGCGAATCAGCCAACGAACGTGGATAAGCCAACTGTATTCCTTTCTTGCGTTCGGCGTTTCCTGTACCCGTAGATACCTCTTGATCCAATGACGAGTTACCTACTCCAAAGAAGTGTTGATGCACCAGTAAGGTGGCGTTATCCTCGTCTGGTATGCTGTAACCTTCCTTATCTTTCGTGAAAGGATAGCCCGAGAATTGATGATTGATAAGCATTCCGTTACGGTCATAATACTTGAGTTCTAAACCGTAATAGATATTGTCTGACGCTATTACATCAAAGCAATTACGCTCGGTAGTGATGGTCATCTGCCCATCATCATCACGTGTGATATCAATCTCCTGCATAATGGGTAACATTGTTTCCGGACTAACCACATGATAGGTGTTATAGGCTGTGAGCGAGTCATTACCATCTGGTCCGACACCAATCATGCCCCCTTTATACCCCATTCTAAGGATGGCGTGGACAGCATAAATCTGTTCATGTCCCTTCACATCACGCTCTATTGATGAGGGTGGTGCCTGTACTATCTTCTTGAAGAAGTCGTCTACTTGATCGTTGGAACAACTCCCGAACAGGAGTCCCATTAGCATTATGGCAAGTAGCGGTAGTATGTTTCTATTTCGTTTCATATACTTTTCGATTGATTAGAACTTAAACAATGTACGTAAGGAGAAGTTGGCTCCACGCTCATGGGCGTAGTAACGGAACCGATCAGTGTACTCCTTATATAATGCGTTAAGGATGTTTTCACCCACAAGCATAAACTTCAATTCTCTTCGTTGCTGTAGTTTGATACGCAACTCGGCTGTACCATTCAAAAGGAAGTAAGCAGGTGGCGAGTCAGGAACTAAATCCTTATCTGGGTCAAAGCGGGTTTGCTTTGTCACATAAATACCCGATAACGACAACGAACCATGATATTTATCATCCTTCGTAAGTCCTCGCTCGTAGGTAGATGATAGTCCGTAACGATCGGAAGGCATAAAAGGTAGCCAGTCGTTATGCGTCAGATTGCGTGCGAACATCCATTCGCCTTTACCCACAAAGGTGAGTCCTTGCAAAGGTTTAAGCGTTGCCTCAATATCACCACCGTATAGTTTCACATCATCCTGATCGTAGATGAACTTAGGATACTTACCACTCGGATGGTTATGGAAGCGGTCTTTCCCTTCGCCAATGTGGTCATAGATGTAGCTATTAATGCGCTGTAAGAAGAAGCTCGGCTCTACTGACAACCACGCATTGCGGTATCTTGTACCTACCACGAGTTTGTATCCTCGCTCACTGGCAAGATTCTTATTGCCCACTACCCAGTAAGAACCATCCTGCAAGCCAATGGCATATAACTCATTAATATCAGGTGGTCTCCATGACCAACCAATGTTAGCTCGAATGTCCCAAAGGTCTGTCAACTGGTAATGAGACGCCAGACTCATGGTGAAGTTACTATACAACTTGAAGTCATCATAGTAAGTGTAATTACTCAAACTACTATACCCATTCACCGACATCACACGGAAGTCATAACGCATACCCAAGGCACATTGCAATCGACCGAACTCTGCCTTATGCAAGAAGTAACCACCCATTGAGAGGGCAGCGAAGTTCGGAACGAAGGCTGGTTGTTTAGTTCCTGGATAGTTGAAGTTCGTTTGATAGGTATTAGATAAGCCTGCATCTGTGGTCATGTTCCATCGTTTCCACTTAGCATGCCAGAGCACATCAAACTTATAAGTCTTCAATATCAAGTCCTGAACAGGTATCCAACTCCATTGCACCTTCTTCCTGTTTTCAAACTCCTGACGCAAGTTCTCTTGGAAAGAAAGGGTGAAGTCGAGACGGTGATAAGCGTTAATATCCCACTTCAATTCGCCTTTCAGCGTTACATGTTGCGACTGCTGGAAGGGCGGCTTAATGCTATATGAGAAGGGTTTAACGGTCTCTGGATCTGGACGTCCATACTCGAAGCGTTTGAGGAGTTGGTTCAAATCGGATATCTTGCTTGCATAATAGATTCCACTTCGTTGGTAATAAATACTCGAGAAGAGCGTCGCTGTCACCTTTCTCCCTTGATATCCTGCAAGCGCAGAGAGGCTTATTGTGTTATAACCAGTATTGTTTAAGACATAGTCGGCAGTGCGATAATCACCGCCTTTTGTGTACATTCCATGCAGACGCAGACCGATGTTCTTGCGTCCAGCTTCTATACTACCTGAACCGCTAAAGCCCCTTGCGTTGGTGTCATATCCCATATTGACATTACCGCTCACCATGGTCTTCTTGTTTCCATAAGGTAGTGGAGCATCATTCAAGAGAACAACTCCGCCCATCGCACCAAAGCCATAACGAATGCACTCGGCACCCTTGACTACCTCAACCATACTCGATCCCGTATAGTCTAACTCGGGTGCATGATCGGCTCCCCAGCTCTGACTTTCGAGTCGAACTCCATTGTTCATCAATAGGATTCGACTACTGTGCATACCTTGAATAACAGGTTTGGCGATCGTGTTTCCCGTGCTAATTGAACTCACGCCAGGCACTGTCTCAAGTAGTTTGGCTAATGAGGTTGCACCGCCTTTCTCCAATGCCTCTTGACTAATAGACGCTGATTGCTGCAAGACGGAGGTGTGTCGTTGCAAAGCCGTAACCGTCACATTATCCAACTGCTTGGAGTCGTCTTTCATTGTCAAAACCACTTGTCCGTTTGAAGGAACGACTACCAAGCGTGACAAATTCTTGTAACCTATATAAGAGACCGATACCTTTATGCGAGTTACAGGATGTTTGAACTTAGCCACACAACGACCATTAATATCCGTGACAACAGGAGTTGACAAGCCTTCGCAATGTATCACAGCACCAACGAGGGGCTCTTGAGATTGTTCAGCAACTACGGAAAAGGTGACAGAAGAACCTTCGTTCTTATCATCATCACCAACATGTTCCCTCCCATGCGCCGTTATCGAGGCTAAGAGTGGAGGCGAGAAAAGTAACAAGGAAGACATTAGGATTGTAGATGACAATAATCTAACATGCCTTCCAAAGTCCATCTTTAATTTAATCATATATTATCAGATTGTGAGTAGTTTATCACTTAAGTTTATGCAATTCTCCCACGCTTTGCAGGAGAAATGAGTATCTTTTAATATGCTACTCAGTTCATAAATTAAGCTTAGAGATCTATTGGCTATTGCCTACAGATCCGCAGATTCGTAGATGTTTGTTTGTAGATGAAGTCTTATTCAGTACTTTATTCTATACAACATCTTTATCGGTTGCAAAGGTATAGATATTTATTTAATACAGCAATACCCACTATTAGCGATTTACATATTATCTAATTCAAAGTAAGAATAAGGTTCTTTCCATTTGAAGGGGGCGTTTCTTGAAAATGAAGAAAGGCTCTCCTTGAATCAAGGAGAGCCTCTCTTCGTGGCAAGAAGGGCGTTCCGTTCTTTACACCTTTGGGTCTATTACTTACAGAACAGACTGCACCTCTTGCATATCCTTTATATTCTTCATACTCTCAACGATCATCTCCACGTCCTTACGATCATGCACTTGCATCTCAATGGTACCATCGAATATACCGTTGTCACTCGTTATGGTGATCTTACGGATATTAACTCCTAACTGGTCAGAAAGCACATCGGCAATGTCGTGTAACATACCACTTCTATCAATACCACGTATCTGTATGGCTGCTTCAAAGAGTAAGCTGCGGTGCATGTCCCACTTTGCATCCAATATGCGAGTACCATAACTGGCTTTCAATTTGGCTGCTACTGGACACGAACGCTTGTGTATCTCGATGTGATTCCTATTATCAATATAACCCAAGATATCGTCCCCGGGGATGGCATGACAGCAGTGTGGGAAGATGTAACGATAGATATTATCCTCATTGATGAAGATAGGTTTCTTCTTATTCAGGCTCTTGGTCACAACGATCAATCCCTCTGTAAGACCAGAATCATCGGTGTCTATAGATCGAGTCTCCCGCTTTCCAGCCTTCAAGAAAGGAACATAACGACGCCAACCACGCTTTTCTGTAGGCTTATCTGCCTTGTTCTTCCCTCGAAGTTCATCAAGATCTGTATCGCCAAGAATGACCGTCTTGTCTCCAATAGATAGGAAGAGACTATCATGCTTCTTTAGGTCGTGCAACTCACAAAGCCTATCTAATACAGCCGTAGTCATCTCTAGGTCGTTTGCTTTCAACCATTGGGACAACTTCTCCTCACCAGTCTTTTGTATCTGACGACTCTCTCGGCGGAGGATTGCCTGTATCTTAGCTTTAGCCTTAGCAGTCGATACGAAGTTGATCCAAGAGGGGTTGACATGCTGTGACATAGACGTGAGGATCTCAACCTGATCACCGCTTTGTAGCTTGTGACTAAGCGGTACTAACTTGTGATTAACCTTTGCTCCAATGCAGTGACTACCAAGGAATGTGTGTATCTGAAAGGCAAAGTCGAGTGCAGTACAGCCTGCCGGCATTGTTTTAATCTCACCTTTTGGAGTGAAGACAAATATCTCAGAGGCAAAGAGATTGAGCTTAATAGCATCTAAGAAGTCCATTGCGTCAGGTTGAGGATCATCCAGTATCTCCTTGATAGTACTGAGCCATTCATTCAATTCTCCCTCATCTTCGGCTATTTCCCCACCATCCTTATATTTCCAATGGGCTGCAAATCCTTGCTCGGCAAGCTCATCCATGTGTTCAGAGCGAATCTGCACCTCTATCCATCGACCCTTTGACGACATCAAGGTAACGTGCAATGCCTGATAACCATTAGCCTTTGGATGGTTCACCCAGTCGCGAAGTCGATCGGGATGACTCTTGTATATCTGACTGATGGCGACGTTGATTTGGAAGCAGTTATTGATTTCTTCTTCCTTAGACTTAGGCTTATAGATGATTCGGACAGCAAGGATATCATAGATCTCTTCGAATGTTACATGTTTATTCTGCATCTTACACCAAATGGAGTAAGGGCTCTTCACACGTGCTTTCAACTCATATTCAAAGCCCATCTTATCGAGTTCTTTGCGGATAGGAGCAGTGAACTCGTCGAAGAGAGTATCGCGTTGTGCTTGCGTAGAAGCCAACTTCTTCTCAATAGAAGCGTATGCATCGGGATGCTCGTAACGGAAACTTAGATCCTCTAACTCGGTCTTTATCTTATTAAGACCTAATCGATTCGCAAGCGGTGCATAGATATAGAGCGTTTCACCAGCTATCTTATATTGCTTGTTAGCAGGCTGAGAAGCGAGGGTGCGCATATTGTGCAAGCGGTCGCAGATCTTAATGAGTATGACCCGAATGTCGTCACTCATCGTCAATAAGAGCTTCTTGAAGTTCTCGGCTTGAGCGGAGGCTTGCTCTCCAAAAATACCTCCAGAGATCTTTGTCAGACCATCAACTATCTGCGCAATCTTCGATCCGAAGATGTTTTCAATATCCTCTACTGTGTAGTCCGTATCCTCTACAACATCATGTAATAAGGCTGCACTGATACTCGTTGCACCGAGTCCCATCTCTTCACAAGCTATCTGGGCAACAGCGATTGGGTGCAAGATGTATGGTTCACCTGACAATCGGCGAACCCCTTTATGAGCCTGTCGTGCGAAGTTGAAAGCCTTAGTTATGATGTCAACCTTCTTACGATGACGCGAGGCAAGATAGGTATCAAGAAGATGTTGGAAGGCTTCATCAACCATCTTCTCATAATCAATCGCTTTTACTTCTGTTCGTTCCTTGTCTTTATCCATAGTGCATCCTCTCCTATAATATAATAAGGTGAAAGACTTGTTTAGTGCATCATTACGCCCTGTCTATGTAGTGCGGTTGTTTGGTTCGCGTTAGTAGCAACGACATTGGGGTTGGTTTTCTCGAATGATGCCTCATCTTGATATATAAGTTCTTTGCTATAGTTAAACTTCTCAATCATATCTACTGGCAATCTTAACTTAGCCATTCCGTAAGTGGAAAGGGCTTTCACTACGCCCAACTTGTACTGTGGATTAAGCGTTTTAATCTTATCTAAATCAATCCCCAAAACGTCTGCCACCTTCGCTAATGTGACGTCTTTCTCTATCACAACAGTATCACATTGAGCCGGAAGATTGGTTGGAAGCGGTGTTATATTATAATCGCCATAGTAATTCATCACATAGTTTACAGCAATAAAAGCAGGCACATAGCCTCGTGTCTCTTTAGGGAGATAACGGTAAACAGCCCAGAAGTCGGATCCACCACCAGCCTTGGCGATAGCACTACTCACACGTCCTGGACCACAGTTATAAGCTGCCAAGGCTAGAGTCCAGTCTCCGAAACGATTGTAAAGATCGCTTAGAAAGCGTGCAGCAGCATAAGACGACTTCTCGGGATCACGCCTTTCATCAATATAATTATCTATTTGGAGGTTGTATTGCTTACCTGTAGTTGTCATGAACTGCCATAGTCCTGTGGCTCCAACTCGTGATGTTGCGTTAGGGTCAAGACCGGACTCTATTATTGGAAGATACTTCAGTTCTTGTGGTAGACCATAAGTGCGCAAGGCCTTTTCAAAGAATGGGTTATAATAGCTGGCACGCCCAAGTAGATAACTGGTAGACTTTCGCCCAGCCTTTGTGTACCTATCAATATATCGTTTCACTTCGTCATTACAAGTCAATGTCATCACTTCTGAAAGGCTACGCATCTTACGATCAATGCCTTCCAAACCCTCTTCTATGTCTTCAATACTCCCTTTCTCTGTTGTTTTCCCACTATTCAAGCCTTGGAGTTTACCACTTTCATAGAACTTATCATCCGTGTAATTAACATCAACATAACCTGTCAGTAAACTATCAGCAGTTGGTATGCTAACATCCAAAGTATTGCCATGATCATCCACAACAGTTTGTCTTTGTGCATGCAAACTACTGGTTGACACCAGTGCAATTAGGAGTGAAACGAAATATATCTTATGGTTCATTACGTCTTATTTAGTTAACGCAAATACAGTGCATCACTGCTTAGAATGTCAAACTACAGCCTATTCCTATTGCCGATGAACGGAAGGGATGATTCGGTGTAGTGATACTCTTATCTGGAATAACCGTCGGTGCAATGTGCAACGAGAGGTCATCTGAAATATTAAAATCTGATAGAGAGGCATCTACGTAAGCATCAATTACTGATAAAGCATAGACTGCCACGGTTGCAAAGATACTCAAATCACGCCACCGGCGATAGCGATCTTTGCGTTGTTTAAATATGTTCTTATAGCGTTCTTCATTAGCAGGTGTAATCGTTGTGCCCAAATGCAAGAAGCTATTATAGCTCTGTGTCGTAGGGTCATTATCGACAAGGTCGACGTATGCCTGTGCATAGTCATGATACATCTGATTATTCCATGTCATGGCGTAAATACATCCAACAAAGCCGCCATAGAATATCGGGAGCTTCCAATACTTACGATTATAAACCTGTCCAGCACCGGGTAGTACCAATGCTAACCACAATGCTCTCTTAGGATTAGGACGCCATTTTGCCCAGTCACGAGCTTGCTTTTTCACAAGACCGAGGCTATCCTTACGTACAACAGAAGTGAGACGTCCCTCATCATCAGGCGTCGTGATTGCTTTTTCCTCTATGTACTTATCCTGTGAATTAGGAACTTTTACAACGGAAGAATCGCCTGGGTAGATTACTTTTATCGTATCTTCAAGGACATTTTGAGCCTGCATACTCATTGAACAAACGAGCATCCCTACCGCTAATATCCCCCTACGAATTATATTCTTCACCATCATCACTATCCGTTCTAATTAACTAATACCCGTAAAGGAAGTACCTTACTTTATCTTATCCATCACTTCCATGATATGCTCCAACTCTTCTTCTGAAGCAAACGGAATACTTATCTTTCCTTTTCCACTCGCATTGCAGCTCATCTGAACCTTTGTATTAAAGAAAGAGGAAAGGCGTTGCTTAAGGATATTAAACTCCTCCGGCAGACGTGCGCGAGCCGCTATTTTCTTCTTAGCAGACTGTATGTCCTCCCCTCTATTAAGCCGCTGACATAGCTCCTCGACCTTTCTAACGCTATAACCATTCTTTAGTATCTCACGATAAAGCTTCAGTTGTAATGCCGGACTATCTAACGATAGCAATGCACGAGCATGTCCCATATCAACGTACTTCTTCTGTAATGCCATCTGAACTTGCGCTGGGAGCTTCAGAAGGCGAAGATAATTAGCAACAGCTGCACGACTCTTTCCAACTCGTTCTGCCACTCTCTCTTGCGTCATACCACTCTTCTCCAACAAGTGTTCATAGGCAAGTGCGATTTCAATAGCATTCAAGTCCTCACGTTGGATATTCTCTACCAACGCTAACTCCATCACACTCTCGTCCTTAATCGTTCGAATATAAGCAGGGATAGCAGTCAATCCTGCCAACTGACTCGCACGCCAACGTCGCTCACCAGCGATGATCTGGAAGCGGTTATCAGCTATCTGTCTCAATGTGATCGGTTGTACTAATCCAAGCTCACGAATGCTATTCGCCAACTCTTCCAAAGCGACAGGATCAAACTCACGACGTGGTTGATTAGGATTCGCCTCAATCTGATCTAAGGCGATCTCATTTATGGTTGAACTACCTTGCGTACTAACAGTTTCGGTAGAGATCAGCGCATCAAGTCCACGCCCTAACGCATTCGTCTTTGTATTTCGATTGTATTTCTTATGAACAGCCATTGCTTATTTCTTATTCTTTTCGATGATTTCTTTTGCCAAACTAAGGTGATTCTTTGCTCCAGTAGAGTCTGCATCATAGAGGATAACAGGTAATCCATGACTCGGACTCTCGGATAGTTTGACGTTACGTTGTATGACTGAGCGGAACACCAGTTCCTGGAAATGACGCTTAACTTCGTCATATATCTGTCGAGCTAATCGAAGACGACTATCATACATTGTCAATAAGAAGCCTTCTATCTCAAGCTTCGGATTAAGCTTACTCTTAATGATCTTGATTGTATTCAACAGTTTGCTAATACCTTCCAAAGCGAAGTATTCACACTGAACAGGTATGATTACGGAATCAGCTGCAGTCAAGGCATTGACCGTAATAAGCCCTAATGACGGACTACAGTCTATCAGAATGTAATCATAATCATCACGGATACCAGCAATCAGATTGCTCATCACCTTTTCACGACCGCTGAGTTTCAACATCTCAATCTCGGCTCCGACAAGGTCAATATGGCTTGGCACGATATCAAGCCCTTCGATATCAGTTGTGTAGATAGCGTCTCTTATATCTGCATGGTCAATGATACATTCGTAAAGCGAACAATCCACTTCTTTTATATCTACGCCCAAACCACTTGAAGCATTAGCCTGTGGATCGGCATCGATAACCAACACGCTCTTCTCTAAAGTAGCAAGAGAAGCCGCTAAATTGATGGTGGTTGTTGTCTTTCCAACACCACCTTTTTGGTTGGCGAGAGCGATAATCTTTCCCATTTCTCTATATATTCCAAATACGTTTATTAGGCTACAAAGATACACAAATTATGCGAGACAGGGAGCTTTATAAACCTTTTTTCGTACTTTTGCATCCAATCAAAAGCGAAAACAATGGATTTTACTAAACCACTTATACTCATCTCTAACGACGATGGATACCATTCGAACGGTATTCGCACGTTGGTATCTTTCCTCACAGACTTTGCTGATGTGGTTGTTTGTGCACCTGAATCGGGACGTTCTGGATTCTCTTGTGCGTTCTCTGTAACTGATTATTTGTTATTGAAACAGCGTCATAACATCCCTAATTGTGAGGTATGGTCATGCACAGGGACTCCTGTCGATTGCGTTAAACTTGCATTAGATCAGTTGCTCAAAGAGCGTAAACCAGATTTAATCCTTAGTGGCATCAACCATGGCGACAACTCTTCTGTGAATAATCACTACAGTGGTACGATGGGAGTAGCCTATGAAGGCTGCATGAAATATATTCCTTCTATAGCCTTCTCAAGCTGTGACTATAACACAGAAGCCGACCTCTCTTACCTCAGGGATTATGTAAGAAAGATTGTAAAGAAGGTTCTCACCGATGGACTCCCTAAGGGCGTATGCTTGAATGTGAACTTCCCTAAGGTGGAGAAGTTCGCTGGCTTGAAGGTTTGCCGTATGGGATTCGGTAGTTGGACACGGGAAGTTGAACGTTGCAAACACCCTCGTGGCTTCGATTACTATTGGATGATTGGGCATTATCAAAACGATGAACCGGATGCCACCGACACGGATCAATGGGCTTTAAATCATGGCTATGTATCGGTTACGCCAACACGTATTGACGTCACGGACTACGATATGATTGAGAAGATGAACACGTGGAATACCCTCTAAACACTTGATATATGAAGTATTACTTGATTGTTGGTGAGGCCTCTGGTGATCTACATGCTTCACGCCTGATGCAGTCTTTGATGCAATATGACCCAGCTGCAGAGTTCCGCTTCTTGGGTGGAGATCTAATGCAGAGAGTGGGCGGAACAAGGGTTAAACATTATCGGGAACTTGCCTACATGGGCTTTGTGCCAGTTCTACTCCACCTACCCACTATCTTCAAGAACATGAAGATGTGCAAGGAAGACATCGTACATTGGCAACCCGACGTAGTGATCCTCATCGACTATCCAGGCTTCAATCTTAGTATTGCCAAATATGTAAAGAAGAATACAAACATACCTGTCTTCTATTACATCTCACCGAAGATATGGGCATGGAAAGAGTGGAGAATCAAAGCTATTAAGCGTGATGTGAAGGAGATGTTCTCTATTCTTCCGTTTGAAATAGCTTTCTATGAGAAGAAACATCACTACAAAATACATTACGTTGGCAACCCTACTAAGGAGGAAGTAGATAACTTCCAACATGTTTACACAGAGTCGAAAGACGAGTTCTGTCAGCGTAATAACTTATCGTCGAAACCGATTATTGCTATCCTTGCAGGCAGTAGGAAACAAGAGATAAAGGATAATCTTCCGTCAATGCTTGAGGCTGCACGCCACTTTGAAGACTATCAAATGGTGATTGCGGCAGCCCCTTCTATCGAGAAATCATACTATAAGAAATATCTCGGAGATAGTGAAGCTAAGATGGTGGAGTTGCAGACTTACGAGTTACTGACCCACTCCACAGCGGCGTTAGTCACGAGTGGAACCGCAACTCTTGAGACCGCCTTACTCAATGTTCCGCAAGTGGTTTGCTATGAGACGCCCGTTCCGAAGCTCATTCGTTTCGCTTTCAAGCATATTATTAAGGTGCGTTTCATCTCCCTCGTCAACCTCATTGCCGATAAAGAAATCGTACAGGAATTACTCGCCGACCGCTTTTCAATTTACAATATAGCCAATGAGTTATATCGAATCTTACCTGGTCAACCCGCTCGTGAGCGCATGCTTGCCGATTATCAAATCGTCCGTGAACGCCTTGGAGACGCTGTTGCGCCTGATAACGCAGCGAAGATAATGGTTGAGAAGTTAACCAGCAGCATTGCACAAGCAAACATCTCACAGCAAAGTAGTAATGAGTTTCAAGTGTAACGCAGCAATGCCTCGTTAGCAACGAACAAGCAGGTGCAAATGAAGAGACGCCCTTCTTGCCATGAAGAAAGCCTCTTCTCACATCAAAGAGACGCCCTTCTCCCACGGAGATAGGCGTCTCTTTGAATATAGATAGTACCATAAAGTAGGGACAGACGCCCTCGTCTGTCCGCCAAATCGCATCTAATTCGTAACGAACTCCCCCTTCTTATGCGGACAGACGAGGGCGTCTGTCCCTACTTTTTGGTGCCACTTGAATAGAAAGAAACCTATCCAGATTAGCTTCCATTAGGCACTCCTCCCCTCTGGAGAGGATGGGTGGGGTTTCCGGACGAGGACGTCTATCCCTATTTCTTCGCATTGTTTAGGGGATATATCCACTCATCTAAGGAGGCAATAGGAAGCTGGCGGAGATTTCTTAAAGTGTTCTTTGCTCAATAAGATGACCTGTTTGCACTCCTTGTCTAATAGGCTTCCGCATTCTTTCTCCCTATCTTCCAGTCCCTTTCCCATGCGTCTTGTGTCTTTTTCATCTATATCTTTTATTAGTCTCATCGTGATGAAACTAGTGTCTCATCATGATGAAACCAGTGTCTCATCGTGATGAAACCAGTGTCTCTTCACGATGAAACTAATTTTATGTGCGTGTGTAAATGATGCGCAACACGTCAGAAAGAAATGGGGAACGGGTGATAAATAATGCTGAAACAGGTGGAAAACGATTCGCAAACGGGTGAGAAAGATTGGTCAAACCTGTTAAATAAAGGGGCTCTAACCATACATAACAAGGAAGTTAAAGGATGGATAACTTACTTGAATATACAAGTAGAGGCACTCTTTAACTTCCTTGATTATATGTATCTGCAAGTGTCAAACAGGCTTATACGTACAAATAAGACTTACAAATACTCCCTCTCTTTCGCACTAATCTTACGCTTCCTCCACCTGTGTCTTCGGCCAATTAACGAGATAAAGGTGCTCCGTGGCACGGGTGAATGCTGTATAGAGCCAGTGGATATAGTCGGGAGTTAGCATCTCATCGGTCATATATCCCTGGTCAAGATAGATGTGCGCCCACTGCCCACCTTGTGCCTTATGACAGGTAATAGCATATCCGAACTTCACTTGCAAAGCGTTGTAATAGTCATCTTCACGTATCTTCTTCATACGATCAGACTTCAGTGGCACATCGGCATAATCTGCCAGTACTTGTTGAAAGAGTTGTTCGTTCTGTTCGTGTGTTAGTGCTGGTGCTTCCGTTGTGAGCGTATCGAGGATAACGATCATATCCTCCTCGGTATTGTCGTAATCGGGGAATGATAAGGTAACATCGGCAAAGCGGAACCCATAAAGCTCCCGCACATTACGAACACTACGCACAATAGCACGGTCGCCATTGGCTATGAAGGAAAGACCTTCCGCTTGTTTCTCTTTATACTTATTCTTCACCACCATCAACATATCGCCCGTTGTCAATTCCTCTTCACGCCCTAATACCATATTACGAATACCCTGATTGAAGATATTGGCACGCTTATTCGACCGTGTGATAACCATAGTTTCATCTATTCCTACTTCTGCATAACTCGTTGAAAGGCTTTCTATGAGTTCATCACCAGGTACGATCGAGATGTCGGCAAAGCCTTTGAGGCGAATCTTGGGTAGTGCTGTTGCTTGGTCGTGGGTAATCATTTGCCGAATGATGGTGGCATTATAAAGGATACCAGAGTCTTGGCTCTGACGGAGAACTTCATTCAAATCACACTCATAGACCTTCAAGCCATAAGCAGCTAACACGTCAGCACGTAAGGCGGGACTCTCGGCTTCACCCACAGGGGGCAACTGCGCCTTATCACCAATCAGCAACATTCGGCAGTTGCGTTCGTTATAAACAAACTGAATGAGGTCGTCTAACAAGCAACCACTCCCAAAGGTGGAGTTCACGGAGGTTAGACTTATCATCGAGGCTTCGTCTATCATGAACAAACGATTACGATAGAGATTCGCATTAAGGTTGAACTTTCCATCCAATCCAGCGAACGTTCGCTCTCGATAAATACTTCGATGAATGGTAGCAGCAGGTTGACCAGAGTTTAAAGAGAATACTTTTGCTGCACGACCAGTAGGTGCGAGAAGGCTTATCTTGTATTGCAAGTCTAAGAGCGTGCGCACAATAACACTTGCTAAGGAAGTTTTGCCCGTACCAGCACTACCTCGGAGTATCATCACACAACGCTCATCGCTATCGGTCATAAAGCGTTCGAAGACATCAAGGGCATGCATCTGGTCGTCGGTCGGATCGAACGGGAAGTTACGAAGTATTTGATACATTAGTTCGTTGGACATGTGTCTTACCTTTATCGTTTCCTTATGTTATAATCATCTATTAGAACGACAAAGATACTATATTCTTATTACATCACACCTCTTTTCCCTTCTTTTCCTTGCCCATTCCATTTAATCTTATTACCTTTGCGCCCGTTGAGTGAGGATTAACTTATAATAATGATGTTACAAACAACGAATTTCAATCAAGCTAATGTTTGCGCCTTATATAATAAAGGTGTAAATGCACGTGCCGTTGCTTTGGATTCTTTAATATCTAAATACGAGAAAAAGATGGAGAATTATTTGGTAGTTCCAGATATTTGTATACTCTCTCTCTCTCTCTCTCTCTCTCTCTCTCTCTCAGAGCAGGCGTAAACTACACATTTTTCTTCTCTCATACGCGCGCGAAGCGTGCCGTAAAGCTAGTAAACAAAGGACTTTTCGTAAGTTTCCTTTGTTTGTTTTTTCGTGTCCATCATTGAGAGGAAAAGATCAAAATAAGAAGAGTTTATGAACGAGATAACAACTATAGTGAGTAAGTAAATCAAACAAGTTTACCTACTTAAAGTATTAATCATTAATTAAATTTGCAATATGAACCAAAGACAAGAAAGAACTTATGTTAAGCCGCTGACTACATTAGTAGATGTAATTGAAAATGAGTGTATTATGGCAGCATCAGGAACAACAGCAGAAGGCGGACACGTTTCTGCTGGTGATGACGAAACGCTGCATGCGAAAGGCTTTAATTTCTTTAGTGATGAAGAAGATAATTATACAAGTGAGACTACTGAGAAGAGAAAGTAAGAAGTAAATTAAGACAAAGCAAAATGAAAATGAAATGCCAATATTTGTGGGCTTTGCCAGTTTTAGCCCTATTTACATTAGCAAGTTGTTCTAATGACGACACTGCACAAGAGAATAATGGAAAGCAGAAAGGAACGCCTGCGGGAATGACAGAGTTCGCTGTAAAGGAGGCTACAACCCGAACCATGGGTGTTTATAGTGGTTCTGGTATAGACTTTTATTGGACACAAGGCGACAAGTTGTGGATTAACAATACTTCGTCTCTAGTTCAAAGTTCAGATGATGATATCACAGGCAAGGCTGCTACTGCCAAGTTCTATTTTACAGGTACATACAATGCATCTAGTTACCCTGTACGTTATACCGGAAAGGGAAGCAATGCAGGCGACAAGGTAACGATAAAGGCCGAACAGAAACAAGCTACTCCCAATGATGGTTCACATATTGGAACAGATGGTGATTGTGGTACGGCAACGGCAACAAGAGGTGCTGATGGGAAGTACGGATTCACACTTTCTCACAAGGCGTCATACATAACATTCATACCTTACTACAGTTATGAATTTGCAGAGGATGTAAAGGTTACACAAATCAAAGTAACCGCTGACGAGGTACTTGCAGGAGAGTTTAATTTCGATGATAATGGGCTTGATCTTGCGTCACGTACTACCGTAGTGAATCCAGGAAAGAGCATTACGCTTGAGTTAAATGGTGGCACCAACAATGGATTCACAATTCCAATCAGCCCCGATTATACCAAGAATGCTGCAATAATGGTACTTGCTCCAGGCACTTATCACAATTTCACAGTGGAATATAGACTCTACGATCAAAAAACATTGGTTTATGGAACCGTCTCAAAGAATTATGGTCAGCTTACTTTCCACGCGGGACAGAACAAGAAAGTGGTAGCTGATTTGCCAGTCCCGAACTATGCGAAAAATAGATTCTATATGTGGGATGCGGCTGTAGGGCAAAACGCATGGAAGAATTACGAAAACTATCAGCCTATCCTTAATGAAGGATTGGACAGCCATTACCCTACAGCAAGTACTGATGCACGATGGTATAATCCAGTTCTGCTCCCAACTAAAGCTTCTCGTTCGGCAAAAGATTGTCCTAATGCCAACGAAATGTTATGGTACCTCATGTATGGCGATCCTCATTGGGATCCTTCTATTTGGTCAACTATGAAGCATTTGTATGATGGTGGTATGTGGCTGAAGAAACGTAGTGTCATTGCAGCAGATCAGCATATGACTTTGCAACAGCTTAAGGATGCTGCTCCTGGTGGAACAGATTTTACAAAAGTTTATCCTTCTTACCCAAATATATATACGGCGTATGTTAAAGACAACACGAATGTTATATTGGGTAAACCTTCCAACTCGTCTGACTATATATTCTTGCCAACTACTGGTTTCTACCATGCATATGATGGAAAATTACGATGCGTTGGAACTAGGGGATATTATTGGTCAAGTACGCCACGTCCCGTTGGAGGCTTAAATGCTTACAATCTGTATATTCAGAGAGACAGAGTGCATGTCGGATATGGTGACCGAACAAATGCACATTGCTTGTGGCCTGAATAATATATTGTAGTATCTTTAGGATAAGGTGTGTCAAAAGTCAAAATTTGACACACCTTTTATTTTTATAGTCGTTGTATCACTCAAAGAATTCCAGCATATTCCCCGAAGATTTCTAATCTATTTGCGATAGTCAAAAAGCCATTCATAAGAAACTCAAAAAATTGTTCGCGAACTCTTTTGAATGTTTCTTATTATTCCTAAAAGTTCCCCATACTTTTGAGGGGAAAAGCTGTTGTTGTGAACGATACAAACTGATGGCATTTGCTTTCAACAAAGAATGATATGTCTAGTAATTTTGTCTTCTTAAAGCAAGGGGTTCAAGGCCAGATGTTTTTAGATTTTTTATTTGCTTATATTCTAAAAAAAACGTACTTTTGCCACCACTCACGTAATAAGAAATTCTAAATCACACATTTATATCTATGAGTTTGAAAATCGTTGTACTTGCTAAGCAGGTACCAGACACAAGAAACGTGGGTAAAGATGCGATGACAGCTGAAGGCACGGTGAATCGTGCAGCACTGCCAGCGATCTTCAACCCAGAAGACCTAAACGCTTTAGAGCAGGCCTTACGACTGAAAGATCAAGACCCAGATGCCTCTGTTGGTATTTTGACTATGGGTCCTCCACGTGCTGGAGAAATTATCCGACAAGGACTTTATCGTGGTGCAGATACCGGTTGGTTACTTACCGATCGTAAGTTTGCTGGTGCCGACACCTTGGCTACTTCTTACGCCTTGGCTACAGCCGTAAAGAAGATTGGGGATGTAGACATTATCATTGGTGGTCGTCAAGCTATTGATGGCGATACGGCACAGGTGGGTCCACAGGTTGCACAGAAGTTAGGTCTTAATCAGGTTACTTACGCTGAAGAGATCCTAAAGGTTGAAGACGGAAAGGCAACTATTCGCCGTCATATTGATGGTGGTGTTGAGACGGTTGTAGCCCCATTGCCAGTACTGATTACTGTTAATGGTTCTGCAGCTCCAGCTCGCCCATGTAATGCTAAGCTCGTTATGAAGTACAAATACGCTACATGTCCTATGGAGCGCAAGGGTAATGAGCCTTGGGCTAACCTCTACGAAGAGTGTCCTTACCTCACTTTGAACCAATGGTCAGTTGCTGACGTTGATGGAGACGAAGCTCAATGCGGTCTTAGTGGTTCGCCAACAAAGGTGAAAGCAGTGCAGAACATTGTCTTTCAAGCTAAGGAGAGTCAGACGCTAACAGGCTCTGATGAGGATATTGAAGGACTTGTTAAGGAACTATTAGGAGAGAAGATAATTGGGTAAAAAAGCCTCTCCCCCAACCCCTCTCCGAGTGGAGAGGGGAGTGGAATGTACTGTTTGCTATTAACATACATAAAGGTGAGGCATCATATAAATATTTAAATCCCCCAGCAAGTGAAACATTTCACTCCCCTCTCCATTACTTCCCTTCGGTCAGTGACCGTTGGTTCGGAGAGGGGGCGGGGGTGAGGCGTATGAACAACGTATTTGTATATTGCGAAATAGAAGAGACCACCGTACAGGAGGTTTCGCAGGAGCTATTGACTAAGGGTCGTAAGCTCGCTAATGAATTGGGTGTTGAGTTACATGCCATTGTCGCTGGTAGTGGTATTAAGGGGAAGGTGGAAGGTCAGATTCTGCCTTATGGAGTAGACAAGCTCTTTGTCTTTGATGGTGAGGGACTATTTCCTTACACATCTGCACCACACACAGACATCCTTGTTAATCTCTTCAAAGAGGAGAAGCCACAGATTTGTTTGATGGGTGCAACGGTGATTGGTCGTGACCTCGGTCCTCGTGTATCATCATCATTGACAAGTGGTCTGACTGCCGATTGTACACAACTAGAGATCGGTGACTACGATGACAAGAAAGCTGGCAAGCATTATGAGAATCTGCTTTATCAGATTCGTCCTGCTTTCGGTGGTAACATCGTAGCGACGATTGTCAACCCAGACCACCGTCCACAGATGGCAACGGTTCGTTCTGGTGTCATGCAGAAAGCACTCTATGAGGGTAAGGCAAAGAATGAGGTTGTCTATCCTGATGTTGCTAAATATGTGCCCGAAGTAGACTATGTTGTGAAGGTTATCGACCGCCATGTCGAACCAGCACAGAACAACCTGAAGGGTTCTCCTATCGTTGTTGCTGGTGGATATGGTGTTGGTTCAAAGGAAGGTTTCGACTTGTTATTCAAGCTCGCAAAGGAACTTCATGGTGAGGTTGGTGCCAGCCGTGCTGCTGTTGATGCTGGTTGGGTAGACCACGATCGCCAGATTGGACAGACAGGTGTAACCGTTCACCCAAAAGTGTACATCGCTTGTGGTATCTCTGGACAGATTCAACACATTGCAGGAATGCAGGACAGCGGTATCATCATATCTATTAACAACGACCCAGACGCCCCCATCAATGCCATTGCCGACTATGTTATCAATGGAACTGTTGAGGAGGTGGTGCCTAAGTTGATAAAGTATTATAAGCAGAATAGTAAATAACGGCCCCTCCCCCGGCCCCTCCCCAAGAGGGAGGGGAGTGAAATGTACAGAGGGATATTGAAAGGACAGAAGAGGACTATTCTACTTATATTCAGAAGACGTTATAGGCTGACACGCAATCAACCATGAGCGAGGACAGGAGAAAGAAGAAGTTGGGTTATGAAACCTCATCACCTGACAGGTATCATATCTTGAAGGACTATGCAAAGGAGAATCGAAAGAAGATGACGCTTGCAGAGAGTATCCTTTGGAACGAGCTAAGAGGTATGAGGGGTGATTGCCACTTCAGAAGACAACACCCGATCGGCGACTTTATTGTCGACTTCGTATGTCTTTCTCACAACTTGGTTATAGAGGTTGATGGAGCTTATCATAATGAATCTCAGCAAATGATAGATGATGCGATGAGGACAGAATGCCTCAACGACATGGGATTCAACGTACTTAGATTCACGAATGATGAGATTTGCACGGAACTTGATAACGTCACAGAACAAATAAACGATTTTATAAACAAAGAATAAAGAAGAC
This sequence comes from Prevotella veroralis, assembly GCF_018127765.1. NCBI lineage: Bacteria > Pseudomonadati > Bacteroidota > Bacteroidia > Bacteroidales > Prevotellaceae > Prevotella > Prevotella veroralis. The sequence continues at coordinate 377,538 of NZ_CP072330.1, forward strand.
CCCTAACCACTAGGAACAGAACATTCTACTCCCCTCCCTTTGGGGGAGGGGAAAGGGGGAGGGGTCGCTACACTTTTAATATGGCAAATTATTATACTGACCACCCAGAGATAGCGTTTCACTTGAATCATCCATTGATGAAACGCATTGTAGAATTGAAGGAGCGTAACTACGCTGATGCCGCTACACACGCTGATGCACCAGTAAACTACGAGGACGCTATTGAGAATTACAAGCGTATCCTTGACATTACGGGAGACATCACAGCAAACATCATCGCACCTAACTCTGAAGCTGTCGATCAAGAAGGTCCACACCTCATTGATAACCGCATGCACTATGCAAGCAAGACGCTTGAGAACATCCAAGCCACTCGTCAAGCTGGTTTATGGGGCGTATCAATGCCACGCCAATATGGTGGATTGAACCTTCCTAACGTCGTATTCTCTATGTTATCAGAGCTTATTGCAGCTGCTGATGCTGGCTTCCAAAACATTTGGTCATTGCAGTCATGTATCGACACGCTCTACGAGTTCGGTAATGACGACCAACGCCAACGCTATATCCCACGCATTTGTGCAGGCGAAACCATGTCAATGGACCTCACCGAACCAGATGCTGGTTCCGACCTCCAGCGCGTTATGCTCAAGGCTACCTTCGATGAGAAGGAGAACTGCTGGCGACTGAATGGTGTGAAGCGATTCATTACCAATGGTGATTCTGATATCCACCTCGTCCTCGCCAGATCGGAAGAGGGCACACGAGACGGACGTGGCTTGTCTATGTTCATATACGATAAGCGTAATGGAGGCGTTGATGTGCGTCACATCGAGAACAAGCTCGGTATACATGGTTCGCCTACTTGCGAGCTTGTTTACAAGAATGCAAAAGCAGAACTATGTGGCAACACACGCATGGGACTCATCAAATACGTTATGGCATTGATGAATGGTGCTCGACTCGGCATAGCCGCTCAGTCGGTTGGTCTTGAGCAAGAGGCTTACAACGAGGGATTGGCATACGCAAAGGAACGTGCGCAATTCGGCAAGAAGATTATCACCTTCCCTGCGGTTTACGATATGCTCTCTCGCATGAAAGCGAAGCTCGACGCTGGTCGTTCGCTATTGTATCAGACGGCTCGTTACGTTGATATCTACAAGGCATTGGAGGATATTGCTCGTGGCCAGAAGCTCACTCCAGAGGAGCGTCAAGAGATGAAGAAGTACACAAGACTGGCTGACGCTTTCACTCCACTAGCCAAGGGTATCAACTCTGAATACGCTAACCAGACTGCTTACGACGCTATCTCTATCCATGGAGGCTCTGGCTTCATCATGGAGTACAAGTGCCAACGCTTGTATCGTGATGCGCGTATCTTCTCTATCTATGAGGGTACAACGCAACTCCAGGTAGTAGCTGCTATTCGTTACATCACCAACGGCACCTACCTTTCTATCATGAAGGAGATGCTCGAGGGCGAACTCGCTTGCGACTGCATGAAGGCTTTGCGCGATCGTGTTGCTCGTCTTGTTGAGCTTTACGAGGAGTCAATCGAGAGAGTAAACGCTTATGATAATCAGGATGTCCACGACTTCCTTGCTCGCCGTCTGTACAATATGACAGCCGATATCATCGGTTCGCTACTCTTGATAGAAGATGCTTCTAAGGCACCAGAGTTATTCAAGAAGTCGGCTAATGTATTCGTTCGCATGGCAGAGGAAGAGGTGATTGGTCACGCTTCTTACATCAAGTCATTCGACCCAGCAGACCTTGCTAACTTCAAGGCTATGGACGATGAACCTGCTGAAGCATAACCATTAATACACAAGAAACGTCTAACGGGAGGATGTGTCATTACATTTTCGACACATCCTCCTTACCTTTATTATATAACTAAACACACACTATGATCCAAGAGGAATACAATCAATTAGATTACAACTATATTCACTGCGCTGGTACGAACTGTCCGAAAGCTAACAGTTGTCTGCGCCACACAGCCTACACCATGCTCCACACGAACACAAATGAGCATTACACCTTAGCTAACCCACAGGTGATAACGGGCAAGCAGCCCTGCCCTATCTATGAAGCCGACCGCAAAGAGCGTTTCGCATGGGGCATCTCTCGCATATATGATAATGTGCGGGTTGCCGATATGGATAGTATCAGAAATGAGCTCATCTACACCTTCGGACGAATGGTGTATTACCGCATGAAACAAGGAAAGAGAGTGATTACAGAGAGCGAGCAACAGACTATAAGAGATGTCTTCAATGATATGGGATATAATGGAGCTGCCATCGAGTTCGACCGCTATGAGGAACAGTATCCTCGACTAGTAAAGCTTTACACATCTGCATAATAATTCTTTCGCACTTATAGGATGCACCAGTATCATCAGGGTGATATTCCAGTATCATCAGGGTGATATTCCAGTATCATTAAGACTACCAGTGTGTCTTTACGCTCAGAGCAGAAGTATTTCTTCCCAACTCTTTTGTCAAAAGTGTCGGTATAAGAGTTACTTATAGCTCTATTAAATAGAAATAGTTGTGAAGACAATAAATTTATCGTATATTTGCAATGGAATTATCCTTTACTTTATAATGAGATTCTCACAATGCTAAACAGAGTTGTCATAGATGGATATAAGTCTATTCGTCACATAGATTTAGAATTAAAGCCAATCAATATTCTGATTGGTTCAAATGGTGTGGGTAAAACAAACTTTATATCTTTCTTCAAACTAATAAACATCATTTACGAGCAGCGATTGCATAATTACACGATGCAGAATAGTGCTGAAAGACTATTCTATTATGGACAGAAGCACACTAAGGAGCTGAAAGGGTATCTGGAGTTTGGTGATAACGCTTATGGAGTAACACTCCAAGCACGAGACAACGGAAGTCTGTTCATTGCCGAAGAACGAAGCTACTATCAATCAAGACCTAACCATGTTTTTAACATAGATGAAAGTCAAATCAAAGACTCAACGGCTTATAGAGATAAATGGCTGAGAGAGTATCTTCAAAGTTACAAGATATTCCATTTCCATGACACAAGCAAAGATGCGCCATTAAGAAGTAGCGCAAATGTCAATGACAACCGCTATCTCAATACGGATGGTAGTAACCTCCCTGCATTCCTCTATATGCTACAAGAGAAATATCCCAAGACACTGAAACGAATAGAATTAACTGTCCGCTCTGTCATGCCGTACTTTGGTAACTTCTCCTTAGCACCATCACGACTTGACGAAAGTCAAATCAACTTGCAATGGAGCGATATGGAATATAGCGAGAAGTATTTTGATGCCAAAGATTTATCAGATGGTAGCATACGCTTCATAGCCCTTGCCACTCTCTTGCTACAACCAACCCTCCCTAAAGTTATCATCATTGACGAACCAGAACTAGGACTGCACCCGACAGCTATTGTCAAGCTGGCAGGTATGATAAAGTCAGTAGCTGCTAGGGATTGTCAGGTTATCATATCCACACAGTCGGTAAACCTTATCAATAACTTTGATGCAGACGAGATTATCACCGCAGACCACAAAGACAAGCAATCTTCTTTCAGCAGATTAGATAGCAACGCCTTACAAGGCTGGTTAGATGACTATTCTTTAGGTGACTTATGGACTAAAAGTGTTATTAACGGACAACCAACATTACTATGAAACGACTGGTAATAATTGTAGAAGGTGAGACAGAAGAGAGTTTCGTCAATAACATACTTCGTCCCTTTTTCTATTCTCAAGGACTATATAATGTCATACAATGCTTTAAGACGAAACACTCCCACGGTGGAATATCCAAATACTCTTACATCAAAAAAGATGTTCTAAATATCATTTACGAGAGTGATGTGGTAGTGTCAATGATGATTGACTTCTATCGCCTACCATCAGACACCCCCGGCTTCAGCGAATCGACAGAGGTACAAACCCACAAGGAACAAGCTGATTTACTTGAAGCGAGAATGAAAGAGGATTTAGAAAATAGCCAGAACCAAAGGTTCGATAACTTTATTCCTTATATTCAACTTCATGAGTTTGAAGCTTTAGTGTTTGCGTCCATCAATGGTATCACCGACTTGTTTGAAAGGAACGAAATGAATTATGACGGACTAATAGATGTCATCCGACAATATCCCAACCCTGAGGACATTAATAACCTTCCTGATACAGCTCCTTCCGTACGATTGAAGAAACTAATTTATGGTTACAACAAAGTTGTTGATGGAATTAATATTATCACTACAGCGGGTATGTCTGTACTGTTGGAGAAATGTCCTCGATTCAAGGATTGGGTAGAACGCATGGAAGCAGCACTTAGAGAAGAATAAAGATAACTGATAGGAGTGAAATAAAACATACGCCTTTATGGTGATATGCGAAATTATCTCTATCTTTGCAGCACGTACTTAAAAGGAAAGAATATGAAGAGATATATGCAAGCAAGCCTATTATTAATGGGCTTCCTAGTGGTTCAATCAACCACAGCAATGGCGCAATGCCCTATCAAGGAACGGATTATGAATGGTGAGGGAGAGGCTGATTCGACATCGCAAGTAAGATCTGCTCCTGCACTGGCAAGCTACACGTTGGTTATTTTCTTCGATAAGAAGAAGGGCAGCAAACCACTGATGAAGGCGATCAAGACGAGCGCATGTACGGTGCTCTACAAATACAAGGAATCTAATGGAGTAGCGATTAAGGTGCGCGAAGGATGGAATATTGACAAAGCTATAGCCTACTTCAAGAGCGTGAAGGGCGTTCTAAGTATAGGCGTGAATGGTATCATGCAGCCCGAATAGGCATCTGTAACGTTCCAACAAACAATAAGGTCAGGCTAAAAACATAGCCTGACCTTTCTTTGTTAGATGGTAGATAGCACGTGATTAGATGGTAAGAGGACACGTGATTAGATAGTAAGCGAGTGCATGATCACTTCTTCTTTGGATTGACATTGAACTTCCATGCGAGCGAGAACATCACATATCGGGGAATACTATTGTGCCAAGTCTCCATGCGCCCTTGCTCATTAACGGCATAGCTTGTACTCCTCAACTGGTGGAGCATATCGAACGCCTGCAACTTAGCCAACAAATGATTGTTGAAGAAGGAACGTGTGAGTTGTGCGTTCCAGAGCCAATCTGACGTGTTCATCTCTGCTTGCTGATAGCCTCGACGCATAAAGACTGTCATGTCTGTGACCAACTGGAAATACCAAGGAAGTGCTAAGGTCGTATTCAGTCCCACGTTATAGTCGCCTGCATGAATTGCCTCGAAGCCTGTGCGCTTGCTGGTAATAGAGTAATACTTCACGCCTCCGTGCAAGGCAAACTCTGCATTGTCATTGGCTCGATAATTCAACTTCAATGTGTTATCGAGTATCACATTCCCCACTATGCTACGCTCGTTTCCCGTGCTACCCAGCGTCTGTGCCATATCCACAGAGTGCCTATATTCTGCTGCGAAGTTGTTATCAATCGTCAACCGATTGTTCTTATCCAATGCACGTGTGAAGTTGAAACTACCATTAATATGCCAGTTACCATTCACACTAACGGGTAGGATGTGCGACACGGAGGTCGTTTTATCATATTGCAGACGGTATGCTACAGCGTTATCCGTCTGATTATAGCTCGCACTTAGGCTGATACTCTGTTGGTGCTGACCGCGGAATGTCACATTACCCGTCACATAGTACTTATGAATGTCACGCAACTTGCTATTGCCCTCACGCACATATAGCGGATTGCTATCGTCTCGGTAAGTGGTAAGAAGCGTCATATCGGGGAAGTCCGAACTCATCCCCATGCGCACTGACCATTGACCTTGTTTCTCCAAAGAGAGCATAGGTTCGAAGAATGTCCGCTGTCGACTGATGTGCTGCATGCCCATTCGTTCATAGTTCAGACTGGCATGCAAGAGGCGAATGGGTACTCCCACACGGAACTCGGCACCGAAGAGTAGGCTCTTTAATGACGAATAAGACAGATTGAAGAGGTGCTCATGTCGACGCTCGCGATACTCATAAGTGTTGTTACCATCCAATGCGCCCGCCATCATCAAGGCTGTTGATGGTGGGAGATTATCGAGCGAATAAGGTCCAGCACCTATCCTATCGAGTCGGTAAAGGAGGTTATTTGCCTTGTTAAAGTTATAGATGTACTTGTATTCTGGGGTCACACTGCGGTCACGATAGTTCCATGCATAATACAACCCAGCCGTTAGCTTGAGGTTCTGATTCGGTGTATTGAGATAGCGCACACGCTTATCTGCAGGTAAGGCAGCCGTTGGGTATTGCAAGTCGGACGATGATAATGAGCGATTCAGGTCTCGTGTGTAATACACCAGGCTTGTTACTCCGAGCATGTCACTCATTAACACCTTCCATCCCACACTATTATCGAATGCGAAAGCGTAGTGCTTTACATCGTTACTCTGGCTTTCCATCAGTCGGCTCAACAATGAATTATGTACCGAGTCACGCTGGTTATCTAATCCCCAACCCGTCTTCTTCTTATAAGACGCAGCCAGATTCGATGTCACATAATAGGCATCCTTTACTAAAACTAACATATTGATTGCTTGCCACGACGTACTACTATTCCGCATATTCGATACCGCCTTGCGATAGGAGTCGCCATCGGGTAAGAAGGTTTGTGTGTTCGTCTTCGTTACCAAATTATCGTTCGTATGTTCCCAAGTGACATCACTTTGGAACCAAGAGATCGGTGAGCCCAAGGGGCGCATATAAGAGAGTCCTGCTGTCTTCGTCGTTGTTAGTCCGTCAGAAACATCCTGCGGCGACCATTCCCCATCAAGTCTTGCCCGCTGATTATCGTTTAGGTTGTTCATATTAAAGTATGTCCCGATACGCTCCTTATCGGAGAACTTCAGGAGAAAAGCACGTGTCTTATAACGGTGTTGAGTGCCTGCTCCAGCCTCAAAGTTGCCCATGTAGCCCGTAGCATACTCCTTCTTCAGTCGTACATCCATTGTATATACCTTGTCGCCCATGTCTTTTCCCATCATCTGTGACTTCTGTCCAGCCTTATTGAACACCTTTATCTTACTTACCGTGTAGGCTGGCAGGTTCTCCAAAGCCATCATTGGGTTACCAGAAAAGAAGTTATTGCCATTGACCAATAGGCTCTCTACATACTTACCATTGACATATATCTGTCCATCCTTCGTCAGTTTCGCCCCCGGCAAGCGTGCTACTAAGGTCTCCAGCATGCTCCCTTCAGGCAGATTAAACGCATCGGCATTATAGACGATAGTATCTTTATTGATAACCATCTTCAGCTTTGTCGCCTTCACCATGACCTCTTTTAACTTGTGCACCTTATACATATAGATGGCTCTCACGGGTATATAGAACTCGCGTTTGCTCTTCAGTTCGCAATTCATGTAGGCATCTTGATACCCTTCTGACACTGCATGAACAATGTAATGACCCTTTTCTGTAACACCGGGAAAGAAATACTCCCCAGAATAAAGCGTCTCGCCGCTCTCTGGATCCTGCTCTGCTTTGGTTGAAACAGAATCTATCACAATGCTATCCGCCGTCATCAAGTATAACTTCACGGGTAGTCCTTTCCCCGTAATAGCGTCTTGCACTAATCCATTCACTTGATAACGATACTTCTGTGCATGGGCTGATAAGCATATAAACAGCGCACAAATCATAACAAATAGGCTTCGAACTCGGTTCTTAGTCATAAACTTTAGGTTGATTATTAGACGTTTGTTAAGGATTTATTGAATATCTATCCCATAGGTATAGACCTATTATTGGCATAGACATAAGAATTGATTGCAAAGGTAAGATTATTCTTTCATATTGCAAGCATTCCCCCTTTAAATATAAATCTTTAACACCTTCTATTTGGTAAAAGCCTTGGGAAAGGTAAAAAAGTAAATGACTAAAGAGGTAAAATAGTTATTATTTCGGTTGGATATAGTGCCACAAAGTAGGGACAGACGCCCTCGTCTGTCCGCCAAAACACAGCAAATAAAAGCCTCCCCAAGCCCCTCTAAAGGAGGAGATGTTGCCTAACAGGATGTTAATTAGGGATTTATAGGCGGACAGACGAGGGCGTCTGTCCCTACTTTGTGATACCAATTTGGCTAAAAAGAACCATCCAAATTGGCTTCCGTGAGGCACTCCTCCCCTTGGGGGAGGCTGGGAGGGGTTTCCATTCGAGGGCGTCTGTCCCTACTTTGTGATACCAATTTGGCTAAAAAGAACCATCCAAACTGGCTTCCGTGAGGCACTCCTCCCCTTGGGGGAGGCTGGGAGGGGTTTCCATCCGAGGGCGTCTGTCCCTACTTTGTGGCATTGCTTAGACACGAGGTAGATTGTGGCTGGAAACAAAGAGAGGCTTTCCTTGATGTGAAGAGACGCCTTCTTCGCATCAAGGAAACGCCCTCTTCATATTGAAGAAAGCCTCTCCTTCTTTACAGTCTCCTGTTCGTTGCTAACTAAGCACTGCCTCGTTACAATGAACAAAACAAAAAAACTACACGGAGAAACACGCTATCTAAGATTTAATGTGTATATTTGTTGCCGTCAAAACAATACTTATTAATCTGAACAAACAACGTTATTAACTATGATACCATTCAATCGTTTCGCATCCACAATCACATTAGCTCTCACCTTATCTGTCGGTGCTCATGCACAGTCAACGAACTTGGAAAAGGACGTAGAGAGTTATTTCTTGCAAGCATTAAACACCCAACTGACCACGGAAGTGGCTGACCGAAATGCTTTCACCAATGCCCCTACCTGTGTAACCCACCTACAACAAAGCATCAAGAACAAGGATATTCCTCACTATCAAGAGATGGTTTGGAAGGCTTGGCAAGCAGCTAATCGGGCACTGAAGGAGCAGAAACTCATTCCTGCAGAGCCTTTACAAAATGCTAATCAGGCATCATGGGACTTGCCACAAGGATTAGAGTCTAACGCAAAAATGCCTTATTACTATGGAACGAAAGGTACAAGTGATAAGCCACTACCGCTCTTTCTCTATCTACATGGCTCTGGACCAAAGGCGCAGGAATGGCAGAATGGAATCTTACTTGCCAAGTCGTTCAATGATTCGCCATCGTCTTATTTCATCCCACAGATACCCAATGAGGGCGAATACTATCGTTGGTGGCAACTTGCCAAGCAGTTTGCTTGGGAGAAACTCATCCGCCAGTCGCTCGCAGAAGGAGCTGTCAATGCTAACCAAATATATGTCTTTGGCATATCAGAAGGCGGTTACGGAAGTCAGAGATTAGCCTCTTTTTATGCCGACTATTGGGCTGCAGCAGGTCCAATGGCTGGTGGAGAACCATTGAAGAATGCGCCAGTTGAGAATTGTGCCAATATAGGTTTTTCATTCTTAACAGGTGCTGATGACACTGGATTCTATCGTAACATCTTAACCCATTACACGCAGGTTGCCTTCGATTCAGCGCAACTCTCTCGTCCACTCTCCGCTGACCAACAGCCTATCTTCCGCCATCGTGTACAGCTCCTACCCGGTATGCAACACCACATAGACTATAGACTCACCACACCATGGTTGCGCCAATTCGTTAGGAATCCATACCCTAAGACGGTGCTATGGGAGGACTTTGAGATGGATGGAAGGCATCGTTCAGGCTTTTACAACTTACAAGTTTTGAAGCGTCCATCAGCCCTTCGCACCTATTATGATATGTCTATTCAAGGGAATGTGATTACTCTTAGCATACAAGATGTACGCTATACAACAACCGAGAAAGAGCCACAATGGGGCATAGAAATGAAGTTTAATCGTTCTTACTCGGCGGCTCAAGGAGGGAAACTACGTATCTATCTCAATGACAAACTGGTAAATCTTAACAAAGAGGTGACAGTGATCATCAACGGAAAGAAAGCTTTTCAGGGTGTTGTAAAGGCTAATCTAAAGGACATGATAAATAGTTGTGTGGAATATTACGACCCCTATCGTGTGTTCCCAACAGCCGTAGAAGTGAGTTATTGAGACTCTCTTTTTCATATCAAGGAAACACCATCTTCATTTGGAGAAAGGCACATCCTTAATCAATTCAGTTACCACAGAGTAGAGACAGACGCCCTCGTCTGTCCGCCTTTCAAGCCAGTTGTAACACTCCGTTAGGCAACATCCTCTCTTTGGGAGAGGCTTAGGGAGGCTTTTCTTGGTCGTGTCTTGGCGGACAGACGAGGGCGTCTGTCCCTACTTTGGGTCTTCGGCTTCATTTAAATAGAGCGGCATCTTGATGCAAAAAGGACACCCTTTTTCCTTTCTATCTATTTGCTTTTCTGCTGCAAAATACTTACTTTTGCGGGCGAAAATAGGTAAAAGAGAATTAGATAACAATGACTATAAGACTATTATCAAGTTCCTTGTCAGTGCTGTTAGGTTGTGCCCTCACGAGCTGCAATGGGCTGACAGGAAAAGGAAAAGACGTTGACTCGGATAGCATAAAGCCTGCTATCGTGAAATACTTAGTGCCCGGCTATAACCAAAGTAACAATACAGACATGTATTATATAGGTGATGCTACGAGCCAAGACAGCATTACACTCTATTCATATCCTATGCGCGACGATACGATCCATGCGTCAGGAGCAGACAAAATGATGGGTGATGGACTTAATTTCGCTGGTAACGTTGTGCGTGCGAAACTATCAAAGGACAAGGAGGGACACTACATTATTGAAAGTATCAACAATGTTGATGCACGCTTCACACACACGTTGGCAAATATCATAGGTACGTGGAAGACTGAAACTAATAAGCAAGGAAAGGGAAAAGAAGGGGCTAACGAACTAACACTCTATGGTGATGGGCATGCTAAAGGAGTGTATGTTAGTTGGGAATTTGCCGAACCGCCAGCCAATGCTCATACACAACTTGTCATTCTCCACACCAATGATGAGGATGCAGAGGACGACACTTTGACCATCAATTTAGATGAGTTAACGATGGGAAAGTATAAGAAAGTAAAATAGAACAAAGCCCCCTGACGGTTACTGCTGAGGGTTTTGTTCATATATAATCAAGCCAAACTCATGCGCATAGGCATAAACATGTTCGAGAATATCTGACGTTGAATGCTCATAAGGAATCCAATCTTTATTAGATAAGAAGAAGTAAAACTCGATAGGAACTCCCGCCTGTGTCGCATCTAATTGACGCAAGAGTAAAGGCATCTTAGGGTTTACATCTTCTCGTTTGGATAGGTAATGTTCCATGTAATGACGGAAGAGTCCGACGTTTATAACCGATCCCTTCAATTCGTTCTCCTTGACATATCCCTTCTCAAGGAGGCTCTTCTTGAGATCATCATCAGCAATTCTTATACTGCGAACATCAAAGTAGACGACCTTCTTCACACGACGTCCTCCACCCTCTAACATATCTTTCCAGTTGAGGAAAGTGCCATTTACCAATGTTAAAGGAGATACCGTTGCGATGGAATTATCGCTTTGTTTCACTTTAACAGTGGTCAGAGTGATGTCTTGGACAGTACCATCAAGACTGCCATCAGGCATTGTTATCCAGTCTCCAATGTGTATCATCTCATTGCTGGTGAGCCTAACTCCTGCGACAAGACCATCAATTGTGTCCTTAAATACTAACATCAAGATAGCAGATGTGGCTCCTAAACCAGCAAGAAGGGTCATTGGACTGCGATTAATGAGTATTCCCACAACCACAATAGCAGCTATAAAGATGGTCAATATCTTTAAGACTCCACAGAAGGACTTAAGGTATTGGCTCTTAGAACTGCTTGGTTTCGTATTTAGATAACGCAATCTGTCAATGATACCAACAGCAAGCTGTGTGGTAGCAATGGTGAGATAGACCGCAGTCAGACGTGCCAAAGCCTCTTGAACTACGGGGATTTGATAGAAAACAAGTGGCATTAACTTCCATATAACGAGGGCTGGAACAATGCGACAAGCTATCTTTAAGACCTTATAGTCAAATATTACATCATCCCATTTAGCCTCTGTTCGCTTTACAATCTTCAGTATTAAAGGTACAAAGACATACCTACAAATAAGCTCAGCAACGAGTGCCAGCAACAGAGCTACCACTGTTAACAACACATGACGCAGTACTGGGACAGCATGACCATGCACTCCCAATGATAGGATAACATTCTCTACAAAGATGCGAATCTGCTCTAGTACGTCATTTAATAAGTGATGAGGAAGTTTCGGCAACATAGTTATTTGCATTTAAATGAAGGGTTATTGGCACAATGCCACACATATCTTGTTTTGGAAACGACGCATTGGTGAATGGGTCATTCCACCATTATTAATAATAGAGAAACATATCAAATGCCCGTTTGAAGCAGTGAGATAACCAGCCAAGGAACTAACTCCTCGCACTGTACCAGTCTTGGCTCTCACGTTGTTTTGAGCACTCGTTCCACGCATCCGCCTACGCAGTGTGCCATCAACACCAGCGATTGGTAAGGCTTCATAGAGCGCATTATAAATCTCTTGATTGCGATAGGCATGACGCAAGAGTTGGATCTCTAACTCTGCACTTACATAATTGTAAAGTGACAAACCAGAGCCATCTGCCACATTATAATCACGTGGATTCAATCCGAGACGACTGAAGAGTGCATTCTCATAGTTCCTCCCTTGCTTAGCAGAACACCAACGAACTCCACCGCTCGCAGCCAACTGGTAGAACATAGACTCTGCATAGAGATTATCGCTGACCTTTAACATTCTGTGTAAGACCTCACGTATAGAATGAGTATAGGTAACGATCAATGACGCATTAGAGGGAACTTGTCGTTCATCGGTGAAACCATCGACTGACACGCCAACAGTACGTAGTTTGCGAAGAAGAACATCTAAGAACTCATCCTTCCTATCAATCAATAAGGGTGTAAGAATAGGATTCTTATCATCCCAGCACCACCCTTCTCCAAGTCTGTCTTTATCTTTGAACGACAGATCAGCATAGACATTACCCTCAATACAAGTGATTCCCAACTGTCGAATAGAGTCTGCTATCGCCGACAGATCACCGGATGACAACATCGGATCCATGCCTCCCAAACAATAGAGATCACCGTGTAGAACCTGTGTAGAGTCATTGATTGTTCCTGTATAATAAATGCGTGTTTTGAAATCATAATCAGCTCCTAACTTATCCAAAGCAGCAATAGCTGTGACGCACTTCATCGTAGAGGCGGGGCGAAGATGGAGTTTCTCACGGAACTGATAGACGGGAACATCATCAGTTAAGTCCCATACCATGACCGAAGCCTGCACCGTTTCAAGGAGTGGACTACGCATGATTCCATCCAAACGATTCGTTATATTCTCCTTCCAAGAGAGGTGGCTATCAGTGGAGAAAGCCGGTATAATGCTATCTGTATCTTCGTCTTCTTCCTCATCAACATCATCACTTTTCGGTTGAACAACAACCGCCTTGGGATGCAAAATATTGGCTATCTCCGTACTATCAAGATATACTTGCGCATGAACCTGTAGGCTCAATACGACACAAAGAACCAATGCCGATAAATATCTTAACTTCATTCTTCGTCCTTTCTCATTATCATTCGCTTGGTAAGTACAGCCTGAAACGAGTCGACATTATCAGGTTGTACGCTAATGGTATTGCCATTTACCAATTCAATTAATATATAATGTCCAATGTGAAAAGCAAAGGGATGCTTCCCAAGTGACCGAATATCACTGATAGAAATAGACTTTGTTAGTCCGATACGTCCCGTCCTAATGCGTAATTGGTCATCGTCAGTAAGAACATAACTGGTATGTATAGCACGGTCGACAGCACGAAGAGTTACCACGATAAGAACGAACCCTAAGACTACCATCACACTACTGGTTCGATGCCACAAACAGAAGAATGCACCAAGACCAAACACTAGTATCGCTCCTAAATCATTTATTGTTACTTTATGTTGGAATGTTCTCATACAGAGTGCAAAAGTACAAAATAAAAGCCTTTGTACGTCAATATATTACCTAAAAAGATAATGGCAACCAATATTGGTTGCCATTATTAGAGGGGAAAGTTATTGGGCTTATTAGCCTAATTGGGCTAATAAGGCTAATAAGACTAATACCCTTAAACCAAAGTCGCAATAATCTCTTCACGACTACCGGGTAGCATATCAATGACTGGAATCTCTGGCATTGTATAGCAACCAGGGGCTAAACGGAAACTAGCTCGCGCCACATTGACAAGCACCTGGGCTGTAAGTGCAGGGTTATTGATATTCATATCGAATGAGAAATGCTGGTTATGTGTCTTTCCACTAACGCCCTTGCGGGTCATGTGAACGCCATGACCAACATCATTCAAGGCGTCAACACTAGGTACAGCAAACACATGCAACTCGTCATGAGCAAAGTAATCGTCGGTCTTGAGTTCCTTTGTTACATCCTCAAGATTGGCTCCTTCTTCTAATTCAACATATACCATGCGGCGGTGAATGCCCTCTCCCAAAGGTATAGTCATTGACAATGCGTTCTTAACGCCCTGCTTACTACGAGCCACAACAGAATGTCCCATGGAACGACCGGGACCGAAGTTTGTATAAGAAAGACCCTCTGGTGCAAGGCTCTCCATTAGTACTCTTACGATAGAATCAGAACCTGGATCCCATCCAGCAGAGATAACACTCACAGTGTTAGTACGCTTGTTATTCTCCATTTGCTTCGTGCGATAGTCGAGGATAGAACCGTGAATATCGAAAGAGTCAACGGTATTAATGCCCAAAGCCGTAATCTTCTCGGCATACTCTGGACAACTTCTTGTTGGAGTTGCAAGGATAGCTACATCAACATCTTTCAGCTTTGTGATGTCATCAACAACCTCGTATGGAGTCAATTCTAAGGGCTTATCTTTGTCACCCTGACGCCTTACAACGCCCGCAATCTCGAAATCCTTTGCTGCTTCTAAGGCCTGAACACTATATTGACCAATGTTACCATAACCAATAACAGCTGCTCTAATCTTTTTCATAATTACTTACCTTTTATATAATTGAACTAATTTTCTCCGCAAAAGTAGTATTTTATTTGCTAACAAGTATCGTCTTCTATTGCTTTTTAACACTATTCAATATCTCCTCCCCCAAGCTCCCTCTCTTCTGTTGCAAACAAGAGATAGCGAAAGAGGAGAAGCCTCAGCCCCTTCCCCTCTCCGAATGTCAAAACCCCTCCCAGCCTCCCCCACGGGGAAGAGTGCCTAACAGAAGCAAGTTAGGGGATGGTCGGTCGGGATATAACGAGGCAATGCCACATTAGCTAAAACAGCAGGACTAAAAATGAAGAAACGAGGGTGTGTCAAAATGCAAATTAATAACTTGACAACTTTCAAACTATAAGTAATTTTTTTCTAAAGGCAAAGAAAAACCATTTCTTTACTCAAAATCGAGTACAGAAATGGTCTTTTTTAATGAATTGTTTCAAACTGTAAGATTATCAAAATGGTATTTGCATTTTGACACACCCTCGTTTCCTTGATGCGAAGAGGGCGTCTCTTCATATTGAAGAAACACCCTCTTTGATTCTATCCATTGTCTATCTTGATGAAAGGAATTGAAGGGCAGCGTTTAAGACTGCACCTTCGATTTATATTCCTGCACCACTTCTTCCATCGTGATACCCAAGAGTTGCATCTCACGGAACAATGACGGAAGGGTTTGCTGACAAAAGGTTTTGCGTCGTGCAAGCATGATTTGCTCCCTTGCACCAGCCGAAACGAAATAGCCCATACCGCGTTTGTTATAGATAATCTGCTCTCTTGCCAATAGTTCGTAAGCCTTAACTGCCGTATTGGTGTTCACTTGCAAGGTGACAGCATACTCCCTTACGGATGGGATTCGGTCGTCGGCTTTATAGGTTTCGGCTATGATTTCATCGCAAAGGCGGTCTGCCATCTGCTCGTATATAGCCTTATTATTTTCGAAAGTCATAATCTTTTATCCTTTCATTAATACTTTATTATATGTTAATCCACCGATTGTTGATAACCTGCAAACGTGTGTATAGTTTGTAAGCAGCCCAATACATTAATATAGTGAGTGCCAAACAGATGATGTTCCCAGTAATATCTCCCACTAAGTCATTTGGTATTGAGAGTTGATAGTCAGTGTTGGTGAATAGCATGTAACCGATGAATGTCACAGAGCCTGCTATTATCATGAGAATCAAACCGAGGCTTATAATGGTCTTCAACCATGCTGTCTTGCGGAAGAACACGCCTCCTAATACGGCGAAAGCACTGGTGAGAACGATCACTTCTAACTGTACCCAAAGGGGAGAATGGGAGCTTGTTGCTTGGATAAAGTCTATTGCTATTGCTGTCATCGAAGCCCTCGCACCATGATTAACCAGCATGGAGACGATTTGTTGTAACACGTCCGCTGTCAGGAAAGCACCCACAGCTATGAGTGGGAAAACGATAGACACGAGTACTACACGTGCCACGAACTTCTCGACATTGGTAGCTGGTAGCATCATCTCATTTATGCGAGACTGACGTAACTTGAGGTCATTAATGACAAAGGTACCCATGATAAAGAATGCTGCCGATAGGATATTAACGATGAAATCAACGCTTCCCATGAGGTTTATTTGTATCTGTTCTGTACTCTTTGCCTGCCATGCGAAGATGTCACAAACACGTATGGTCATAAGGAAGAAGAAGGCTATGAGGAATCCAAGGAATAGGTTCTTTATTGTGCGACGACGCACGAGGATGAGTCGAGAGAGTACTCTTCCGAATCGGTTAATATCGAATTTTTTCATAACTAATAAGTCCTTTCTTTATTTATTTTGTTCTACTTGTATTATCGGTAACAGAGGCATTTTCCGTTACTCGTTGTTGTATGCTTTGACGTGTGTTGCCATTGAGTGTGATGTCAGCATTGCCTGATAAGGTGAGTGCCACACTGTCGGAATGGTCAAAGTAGGTATTTACACTGGCATTACCACTGATGTTGAATTTTGTAGTCTGTGCCGTCAACTTTGCAATGTTAACGTCTGCATTACCAGAGATATCCATGTTTATTTCGCCAACTTTCACTTTGTTGAGTTTGACGCAAGAGTTACCTCTAATGTCAAGTGTCAGTTTGTCTACCTGAAGAGAGTCCTGGAAAGTGAGGGATGTATTACCTCCTTGATCCACTCTAACGAGTTGTGGGCATGTTACATATACCTTTATTATATCAACTCCGTCGTTAGAACTATTAAAAGAGATGATCCCTTTTTGTGAAGGGTGATTCCTCTCGTGGATTATGAGGGTGTTATTTTTAACCTTGATATCCACATATTCGAGTAGTTTCTCCCTACCTTTTATCTCTACTTGGTACTTATTTCCTTGCAAGAAGTAGACTTCTGCATTACCTCCTAACTCTACATTCTGGAACGCCTCGACGTTCATAGCCTTCTTGGTGGGTAGCCCGTAGTCAGGTTTCTTTGTGATGCACGAACACAGAGTGATGAATGTTAAAACCAAGAAAAGGCTTGATAGGATAGTAGATATCCGTTTATTGGATTGTTTCTTCATAATGATGTCCTCCTTTATATTTACTTTAGTTTACCTTGAATTGCCGCATTGAATAAGAGTTCTAAGTTGATGTAGGTCTCCTTATCACCCTCTTTACGCTTACAGATCACGCTGTTTCCTTGTAGAGAGGGTTCAGCATAAAGCACCGAGTTATCCATCTCGCTGGGTTGTAGAACATCGAATCGAAACCTTGAAGTAATTGCTTCCGTTGAATCGTTAAGGAGCACTTTTGAGTTGTCCAATATTATGATGTAGTCTAACAGCTGTTCGATGTCGTGTACCTGATGAGTTGATATTATCAATGACGAATCATCAGCCATATTACCTGCAACGACCTTTCGGAAGAGTGTTTTGGATGGGATGTCAAGCCCATTGGTAGGCTCATCCATCAGTAGAAGTCGGCACCCTGTGGCAAGTGCGAAACTCATATACACCTTCTTTTTCTGCCCCATGGAGAGCTGCTTCATGTCTACATCTGTGGGCATCTCAAAGTCTTGTAAGCACTTTTCTAAGGTCTGTCTGCTGAAGTTCGGATAGAACTTCTCGTGTACAGCTAAGTAATTCTTGAGACTCATGTCAGGCAAGTTATACTCTTCAGGGACGATGTATATCTCTTGTAACATTGCTGGATAACGCCGTGAAGAGGTGTATCCATCAACAATTACTGTGCCCTTTGAAGGTTTTAATAAGCCTGCAATGAGATAGAGTAGGGTACTTTTACCCATTCCATTCTTACCTAATAAGCCATAAATACGGCTCTCGTTGAGTTCTAAGTTCAGCCCATCAAACACCTTGTGTTTGCTTCCTGGATAGCTGAAAGAGAGTTTGTTAACTTGAATCATAGTTCCTTTTTGTTTTAAGGGGGTTATGTTTTGAATGTCTTTAAATGCTTGTTTTGATTGTATGTAATGGTGTACTACTTTAATAATACACTGCAAATGTAGTTGAAAAAACGGCTCCTTCCAAATGTTTTAATGTTTTTTTGCAAAAAAGGCAAGGCTTTTTTCCATTTGTTCTTATAGATGATTTGGGAAATAAGTACTATCTTTGTGAATTGTAATAACCCTATACCAATACAATAAATAATGATGAAAAGAAACATGTTGATTGCTTGTGGGCTATTGAGCATAGCGTTTTCTCTACAGGCACAAACCAAAGATGGAGGTATTGATAAGCAGATGTTACAGCAGATCCAGAGGTCTGGCTTGACTGCTTCTGACCGTGCTTTATCTAATGCGATAGCCACTAATTCGATAGATGACTTGGCTCGCAACTTCCGCAATGCAGGTCCTATTGATACCTATTTCAGTGTTGAAACACCTAAACAAAACATTCAGAACCAAAAGAGTTCAGGGCGTTGTTGGCTCTTTACGGGGCTTAATGTCTTGCGTTCTAAGTTCGCTCGTGCCCATAAAGACACGTTACATGTAGAGTATTCACATGTCTATCTCTCCTTTTATGACCAGTTGGAAAAGGCAAACCTAATGCTTCAGAGCGTTATAGATAATGCTAATAAACCTATCGACGACCCACGAGTTCAGTTCTTTTTTAAGAACCCCATCGGGGACGGAGGGACGTTTTGTGGGGTCGCAGACCTCGTGGAGAAGTATGGCTTAGTACCGATGGAAACAATGCCAGAAACGTACTCGGCAGAGAACACCTCACGTATGTCTCGCATCATAGCTTCTAAGTTACGTGAGTTCGGATTAGAGCTTCGTAAGATGGTAGCAGATAAGAAATCGAAAGCGAGCATCAAGTCCCGTAAGACAGAGATGTTAGGTACCATCTATCACATCTTGACGCTTTCTCTTGGCGAACCAGTTAAGTCTTTCAACTACACCTACAAGGATAAGAGCGGTAAACAAGTGGGTAAGGTGAAGACCTATACACCGCAGGAATTCTACAAAGAAACGGTTGGTGGTCCTCTTAACGGTACATTCCTTATGGTGATGAACGACCCTCGTCGACCTTATTATAAGACTTATGAGATTGATTACGACCGCCATACTTACGATGGACATAACTGGAAGTACGTTAATCTCCCTATGGAGGAGATCGATAAAATGGCTATTGCTTCGTTGAAGGATTCGACTAAGATGTACAGTAGTTACGATGTGGGCAAGCAGTTGGATCGCACTCGTGGATACCTTGATACTGATAACTACGATTATGGAACATTGTATGGTACGACCTTCCCAATGAATAAGGTGGATCGCATTGCGACCTTCGATAGTGGTTCAACACATGCCATGACGCTTACAGCAGTTGACCTTGACGAGCAGGGACAACCGAAGAAGTGGAAGGTAGAAAACTCTTGGGGAGCTACTTACGGACAGAATGGTTACTTGATAATGACCAATCCTTGGTTCAATGACTATATGTTCCGACTGGTGGTAGATACGAAGTATGCGCCTGCTAATGTTCTAAAGGCTGCACAAGAGAAGCCTGTTATGGTGGTGCCAGAAGACCCATTGTTTCAGGAGGATATGTAGGTTGTAACAAATTGAAAAAGAGCCTCACCCCCAGCCCCTCTCCGCATGGAGAGGGGAGTGAATAGTGTTGTTAGAAGATGAAACAATGTCTGCGTGAAATGAAGCTAATAATATTCTTGAATTAAAGAAACGCCCTTCTCCAATGGAGAAGGGCGTTTCTTTGATATGAGAAGGGCGTCTCTTTGTTTTAAAGAAAGCCTCTCTTTGATTGAAGTGACTGCCTCAATGTAGGGACAGACGCCCTCGTCCAGAAACCCCACCCAGCCTCCCCTAAGGGGAGGAGTGCCTCATGGGAGCTAATTAGGGAAGAGTTTTGCAGTCCAGAAAGTGCCTTAAAGTAGGGACAGACGCCCTCGTCTGTCCGCATAAGGAAAGCTGCTTGTAATGTAAGGTGGAATGTTGTAGCGGACAGACGAGGGCGTCTGTCCCTACTTAAGAGCCTTCCTCCCATCCCCTCTCCGCATGGAGAGGGGGAGTAGATAGTATTGTTTCCCACAGAACAAATAACTTGTTTACTCGTTAACCTGTCAACTCGTCAACTCAAAGTAACCATAATTTTGAATTATGAACTATGAATTTTGAATTAAACTCAGTGCCTTATTTGCATGGTTGAATCCAAAAGTGTATAGCTCTATTTACCGCTGGTAACTGATATTGTGGTAGTGGTTCTTCACCCCAAGAGTTGATTCCGCCGACTCCCATCATATAACCATCTAAGGTAAGATTAGTGTACTCTGAAGTTGGAACTTGGTAACTATGGCGTTGGTGTTTCTCCTTTCCTTCGTCCAAGTCACTTATGTTGTAATGTAGCGCACTGGCGTAGAATGGAGCTTCATCGAAGTACACCTTGAATCCAAACTTATCGTTATCTGTCTGCTTCCACCATCTTATGTCACTCTTAGTTCCCGTCTCTTGAGGGCGCATGTAAGGGAAGAATTGCTCGTCAGCAGTCTGTTCGTATAGTCCAATGCGTTGTGAATACTTACGATCGGAATAGTTTTCAATAGGTCCACGACCATAGTAAGTGGACTGATCCATGTCGTAAGGTAATTGCATCAACACACCAAAGCGGGGTAGGATAGGAGCCTTCGAACCCTCCTTCATTTGCATTTCCATGCTCACATGAAGTGCCCCATCTTGTGCTACAGTATATATAAGGTGTAATGTTGCAGCTACATCGGGCATATCATAAACAGCCGTTAGCTGTCTCGTAGCAGGTGTTACAGAGACTTGCTTTAAGTCCATCTTTGGATTATTCCATACCGCTAATCTGTTTTGGAAGTTAGCCCCCATATCATTATCTGTAACGGCTCTCCAGAAGTTAGGTTTTAGTGTTCCACCTTCGCCCAAGAGGTTCCTTCCGTTCACTTCATAGCGTGTTAACAGACCCGTCTGACGGCTGAATACAATCTCAAAGTCCTTACTTGTGAAGCTCACCTCACCAGCCTTTACGTTGTCAGAAACCTTAACCTTTGCAGTCGAAACAGGCTCCATCTTGGGCATTGGTTGCCATGGATTCACCTCCATCTGCATGCTTGCTACGGTCTGACCAGCCTCCATGAGCGGTTCAGCCGACTTTAGTTTAAAGTCGATATTCAGTAGTCCTTCACCGTCAAAGTCCTGTCCGTTGATTGGAAGAGTGTAAGTAGCAGACTGCTGCGGTTCTATGTCCAGCGTTTCAATCGTACCCTGTTTCACAACTTTCCCCTCGTCCATCAATGACCATTCCATTCGATAGTTATTGAGGTTACGGAAGAAGTATTCGTTATGAACTTGTATCTTTCCTTGCTTCAAATCAATCGGTTTCGCCCAAATGTTCTGATACTCGTATGCAAGTTCATAAGCATGTGGGTTGTATTGACGATCAGGTCCGATGATACCATTGCAGTTGAAGTTGTTGTCTGAAGGGTCATGCTTATTGTAATCGCCACCATAGGTATATTCCGTTTCAACATTCGCTTCTTTGGCTAATTGCTCATAGTCTTTTGTAGTGCGAGAAGTGTCGAAGTGCGGTGTACGATGTAGACCTTGATCAACGAAGTCCCAGTCAAATCCACCTTGAAACTTAGGATATTTACGAATCAAATCCCAGTATTCTTTGAGGTTACCACCCGAGTTACCCATAGTGTGGTTATACTCACATTGAATCAGAGGACGTGTATAGTTTGGATCCTTAGAATAGGCTTCGCAGTCTTTTGGTGGATAATACATAGGGCAGAAGATGTCCGTTGCGTAGCCCTCTTTCTCCGCCCGTTCATACTGCACAGGACGGCTCTTGTCTTGTGATTTTATCCAATTGTAAGCATCGTCAAAGTTCTTACTATAACAAGTCTCATTACCTAAACTCCATAAGACGATACTTGTATGGTTGAACTTAGTTCCTACATTGTGTTGATTGCGTTCCATTATCTGTTTCGCAAAGAGGGGAGTACCTGATGGAGCGTCTTTAGCGTATCCGAAGCCATGACTCTCTTGGTTAGCTTCAGCTATAACATATAGTCCGTACTCATCACAAAGGTCATACCACAATGGGTCGTCAGGGTAATGACAGGTGCGAACAGCGTTGATGTTAAGACGTTTCATAATCTGAATGTCCTGTATCATACGCTCACGTGTAACGAGATAACCACCATCTGGATCCATTTCGTGTCGGTTGGCACCCTTGAAGAGAATGGGTTGTCCGTTGACAAGTACTTGTGAGTTCTTTATCTCCACCTTACGGAATCCTACCTTGAGGGGTATAGTCTCAATGGCTTTACCAGTCTTGGCATCTTCTACATGAACATAGAGATTATAGAGATAAGGTGTCTCAGCCGTCCACTTCTTTGGGTTTCTTAATTCCATCAAAGCCGTTGCTTGTCCTGCTTTATCGGGTGTTACGACCGTCTTACAGGCAAGGTTATTATCCGTATCCTCCAATACCAAGAAGGCTTTTGTATTGCCTGTAAGATGAAGGTTGATGCTGAGTGTACCATCCTTGTAGTCATTTACGAGGTCTGGAGTAATACGGATGTCATCCAAGTGTTGCTTGGCATCACGTGCATAAAGGTAACTTTCACGTGCTACACCGCTAAGTCTCCAGAAGTCCTGATCCTCACAATAACTGCCATCTGACCATCTGAAGACTTGAAAAGCAAGCTGGTTTTTACCCTTCTTTAGGTATTTGGTGATGTCAAACTCGGGTCCGATCTTAGAGTCCTCACTATATCCAACAAACTTACCATTGACCCATAAATAGATACAAGAGGTCACTGAACCAAAGTGAGCAATAACTTGTTTGCCCGTCCAGGTGTCTGGTATAGTGATAGTACGGCGATAAGAGCCGACGTGGTTATCCTGAATCGGAACCTCAGGAGGGTTATTCTTGAAGTTACCACGCCATGCAAAGCCAACGTTCACATACACGGGATCGCCGTAACCATTCATCTCCCAGATACCAGGAACATGTAAGGTCTTCCATTGTGAATCGTCATAATCAGTGCGAAAGAAGTCTGTTGGACGTTGATTAGCATGTTCCACCCAATTAAACTTCCAGTCTCCATCTAATGAGAGATAGTTTGTTGAGGCTTTACGGTCATTCCTCTTCCATGCTGACTCATCGTTAGGTGCGAAAGCAAAGAAGTCCGTGTGTGTTGCAAATCGGTTGACGGCATTTGTTTGTAAATCGTGCCATTCTGTGAAAGTAGGCTCTATCTGTGGCTTTTGAGCATGTAGCCCAGAGACAGACAAACCCATCAATAAAGCTGTAAGGATTATCTTTTCCATGTTGATCAATACTTTAGGTTTCTTTTTATACTGCTCCTTATATGCGTAACACGCATGAGGAAAACACCAACAAAATTAGCAAAAATTCCCTTAACAAGCGTTTTATCTATCAAATTTTATGTATATTTGCTACATAGAACGGCATACATAACATTTATTATCCATAATATGACTAGTCGGTACATCATAGTACGTTCACTTGCTTGTTGCCTTTTGTTGACCCATTCAATAGGGGTAGCACAAGCGCAGAAGGGACATAGAAGCACTCGAAAAGTTCAAACGCAACCTTTATTCCACATAAATGATACCTTGCCAATCGTTGGTTCTATGGCAAAGGTGGGAGCAGAACAAATGAATAAAGGATTGGTAAGTTCGGCACTTGACGCTCTATCAGGTAGGGTCGTGGGTGTTAATATGGTATCTAACGGACAAGACCGGATGGCAATGCTCACAAGTGTGCGTGTCCGTGGTACTACGTCATTAACTGGTGGCAACGACCCGCTCGTTATCATTGATGGAGTATCTTCCGACTTAGCCACACTCTCGACTATCTACCCTGCAGATATTGAGAGTTTCACAGTCTTGAAGAATGCTTCAGAAACTTCAAAGTACGGTTCTCGTGGTGCTTCCGGTGTCATTGAAGTAAAGACGAAACGCGGTCATGGAGGTAAGTTCCAGATATATTATGATGGAACTATAGGTTTTGAGTCTGTCTATAAACAACTTCGAATGCTGAATGCAACGGAGTATAGAAATGCTGCAAAAGCGTTGGGATTGGTTTATAATGATGGAGGCTTTGATACAGACTTCCAAAAGGAAATTACCAGAACGGGCTTCCTAAATACACATCATATAGCCTTTAGCGGTGGTAGTGATAAGTCGAATTATCGTGCGTCATTAGGTTATATGCGTGGAGAAACCGTTATTAAGAATCGAAGCTACAACAACTTCATCGCCAAGTTAGACATCTCTCAACTGGCATTCGACGAGAAGTTAAAGATAGACTTTGGTGTCTTCGGCTCGTCTCAACAGGATAATAAGGTCTATGACCTGCACATGCTTGTCTATTCAGCAGCGTCTATGAATCCTACATTAGCCTTTCATAAGGTTGGAGATGGGTGGCAACGCAATAGCAACTCATCGCAGATTGCTGCACCCGCACCGCTATTAAAGGAGCGTAACGATGAGCGGAATCTAACTTTCAATACCCATTTGCAATTACAATATCAGCTGTCACATGACTTGAAGCTATCGGCTTTGGGCTCTTATTCCTATACATCAACTGAGAATGGAAAGTTCGCTCCTACATGGGTATGGGCACAAGGAAGAGCCTATAGAGGAGAGCGTAAGACGGAGGATCTGTTAGGTAATCTTCAACTTGATTGGAAGCATAGTTGGGACAATCAAGCCCTCTCTGCCACCCTTTTGGGCGAATATCAACAGAGCAAGACAAGGGCTTTCTGGACAGAAGTAAAGGGATTGACTAGTAACCTATTCGGCTATGATAATCTCAGTGCGGGAGCCGTCCGACCTTATGAGGGAACGGGTAGTAGCTATGCTGATCCGAGTTTAGCATCCGTCATGGGAACACTCTCTTACAATCTCTTGGATCGCTATACACTGAATATGTCTATGCGTGCCGATGGTTCATCAATGGTGGGTAAAGACCACACATGGGGCTTCTTCCCTTCTATTTCAGCATCGTGGGATATGAAGAAAGAGGCATTCCTGCGTAACGTGAGAGCGATTAGTTTGCTTCATCTGAGGGCTGGTTATGGTAAGTCGGGTAACCTTGGAGCTATCAGCTCTTACCTTTCTTTAAAGCAATATACACCTATTGGGGTTGTTTCGTATAATGGAACTCCAACCACAACAATGGGTATCTTGCGTAATAGTAACCCCGATCTAAAGTGGGAGGTACGCAGTACTTTCAACATCGGAACGGATATGGGTTTCTTTAATAACCGCCTCCTCTTGACCGCCGAATACTATTATTCGAAGACAACAGCCATGCTTTATGAGTATGATGTGCCTGTTCCTGACTTCCCCTTTGATAAGTTATTGGCGAACATAGGCTCTATGTCGAATAGTGGATTTGAGCTTGGTATAGGCATTGTGCCTATTGCTCGAAAGGATATGGAACTGAACATCAATGTTAACATGGCTTGGCAGAAGAACAAACTATTGTCTTTGAGTGGTAGTTATAAGGGTCACGAGATGACGGCATCGAAGATTACTCCTATTGGCGCAATGGATGGTGCGGGCTTTCATGGGGGTAATAACCACATCTTGTATCAGATAGTTGGGCAGCCACTGGGCGTTTTCTATCTTCCTCACTGCAAGGGACTCGTTGATAACGGGCATGGACACATGAAGTATGACATTGCTGACTTAGATAACAATGGCACAATAGATCTTAGTGATCATGGTGATCGTTATATTGCAGGACAGGCTACTCCAAAGATGACCCTCGGCTCTAATATCAGCTTCAGATATAAGAATATCGATGTAACCTTGCAGATGAACGGAGCCTTCGGGCATAAGATATTCAACGGAACGACGCTTTCATACCTCAATATGTCTAACTTCCCTGATTATAATGTACTGTCTGTTGCACCAGAACGGAACATCGTTGACCAGAATGTGAGCGACTATTGGTTGGAGAAGGGAGACTATCTTAACTTCGATTATCTCACCATTGGATGGAATACTCCTATTAAAAACAAGTACATCCAGTCGTTGCGTTTATCATTCAACATCAATAACCTTGCTACTATCACGGGCTACAGTGGATTGACACCAATGATAAATAGTTACGTAGTAGATAACACATTGGGTATTGATGACAAGCGAACTTATCCTCCTTATCGCACCTTCTCGGTGGGACTAAGCATTAAGTTTTGATGGAAGCTATTAATATTTTAAACCCTTCACAGCATGAGATATATTCCACGTTTGCTACTCTTTGTGGCTATCTTGACATTCTATAGTTGCTTGAACGAGCACTCTAAAGGGAGTTTGGACGAAGACCAAGTATTCACATCGGCTAAGGATGTGTATGTGAATGCCGTTGCCACGTTATATAATTATATTGGTGGTAATGCCGATAGTCAGGGCTTGCAAGGCACTTATAGGGGCGTTTATGATTACAACACCTTGACTTCAGACGAGGCAATCATCCCTGTTAGAGGGGGTGATTGGTACGATGGAGGCTTCTGGGAGAACCTTTATCTGCATCGTTGGACGGCTGATGACCAGTCGCTTTACGACACATGGAAGTATCTTTATAAGGTGGTTGTGTTCTGTAATGACGCTTTGAGAATCATAGATAAGAAGCGAGACTTGCTCACCGAGAGCCAATACACTTCCTATCAGGCAGAGGTGAGAGCCTTGAGAGCATTGTTCTACTTCTATATCATGGATATGTTTGGTAACGTACCTTTAGCTACCAGCACGATTGATAACATGAAGGACAGCAAGCAGAGTAGTCGACCTGAAGTATTCAACTTCATTGTCAAAGAGCTACAAGAGGCCGAACCATTCCTGCCGAAGGAACATAGTAACTTGGAAGGAGCCTATTATGGGCGTGTCACACAGCCTGTCGCTGACTTCCTGTTGGCTAAGTTAATGCTCAATGCGGAGGTATATACGGATGCTGATTGGACTGACAACCAGCGTCCCAATGGGACTAATATCTTCTTCACCATTGATGGGCAGCAGCTGAATGCGTGGCAGGCTTGCCAGTATTATTGCGATAAGATAACGGCAGACGGCTACACGTTAGCAAGCGATTATAGCAGTAACTTCGCCGTACACAATGAGACATCAGTAGAGAATATATTTGTGATTCCGATGAACAAGATACTCTATAAGAATCAATTTCAGTATCTTTTCCGCTCTCGTCACTATGCGCATGGTGGCGCAGTGGGCACTTCCTCTGAGAATGGTGCCTGTGCAACGCTTACCGCTGTGCGTACTTTCGGTTACGGAACGAGCCAGGTTGACAAGCGATATACAGCTAATTTATATTCTGACACGGTGCGCGTCGATGGGAAGATTGTACGTCTTGAAGATGGCGAACCGCTTGTCTACATGCCATTGGCTGTTGAGGTGAATTTAACGAATAGCCCATTTATCAAGACAGCAGGTGCCCGTATGGCGAAATACGAGGTGGATAGGAACGCATATAACGATGGTAAGAGCCCTGATAACGATATCGTACTCTTCAGATATGCCGATGTGCTTTTGATGAAGGCAGAAGCAAAAGCGCGTAACGGGGAGGTTGCTGATAACGAACTAAATGCTGTTCGCCAACGCAGTGGGATGGGGTATAGGCAAGCTACCCTCGATAACATCCTTGCCGAAAGACTGATGGAACTGATGTGGGAAGGCTGGAGGCGGAATGATCTCATACGCTATGACCTGTTCCATCGGGTGTATGACCAGAAGACAAATAGCACAGGTGAGGCGGATCGGCACACTATCGTGTTCCCCATCCCAACTCGTGTTATGGCATTGAATAAGAGTTTGAAACAGAATAAAGGTTATCGCCAGCCTTTGTCCTAATAGTTTGGTAAGATGGAACCTATTCTATGCGTTCCATCTTACTCCTCATTTCTATATATACTTCCAGTGATACCTTACGACCGCGGAGCGACCGAACACGAGGCATGTCACGGAAGTATTCGTCGTAAGTGTAATACCAGTTATACTTCTTAATCTCCCTACTTCGACTAATCATATTGGCTACCTTTCTTGCAGCTGACGGCATAACAGAAGAGAGGAAGTACTGCTTGTCAATCGTCTCTAATGCCACCACGAGAAACTTCTTAGGCTTTTGTGCAATGCGAGTAGGAATATCCTTTGTTCGTGTGGATATGGTAATGTGCCTACCGAAATGCTGATTAATGTCAGCCATCATCTGACGGAAGATAACGCCATGTGCCGAAGTATCCTTTTGCCCCGTGTAAGCTATATAATAATGTATCATCTCATGGATGAGCACATCATCAATCTCCTCCTTGTTTAACGCATAGTATGTGGAGATGGAAATGGTGTAATCGGAGTAAATGGTGCGCCTCCAATGCGTTCGTCGCTTGCATGCCATCTGTCCGAGACGGGTCTTGCCTCTCGACAATTTAAGCGCAGGCAAGGGAAGTTTCCCTTGAAAGATCAGCTGATTATAGTGCGTGAATGCCTCTTTAAGATAGGCTATTGTGAGGTTTTGATTCATATTGAATGTGTGACTGTAGTCATTAGTTAGACGGGTTAAACTCTGTATTATACCTGATTCTACACAACTGTATAATTGAGTATCATACGTATGATATTCGAGTATCACTCGTATGATATTCAAGTATCACTCGTATGATATTCGAGTATCACGCTGATGATATTCGAGTATCACATACGTGATACTCAATTATACACGGCTGTATAATCGATTGTACCCAGCGTGACAATTGATTGTACCCCGCGTGATAATGGATTGTACAGGTGTGTACAAAAAGCTAAGTTGTATGTTTCATCGGTTAAAGTGACGTTATATTTCTTGAGAGATGGCACTTCCTTCCTCCGTTCATCCTATATGCTAACGCACGAAGTGAGAGGAGTGAGGGCTGGACGAAGTGGGTAAAAAGCAATCAAGTAAGGACTGACAGTTTCGTTTGTCCTTACTTGATTGGTATTTAAACATCTACATTAGAGATGGTTTTATCTATCTTCTTAGCATATAGACAGGGTGTAAAGATAGACCGTTGCGGCGGGTATTGCTAAGAGCGATGAGTCGAATCGGTCGAGTATTCCGCCATGTCCTGGTAGGATATTACCGCTGTCTTTGATGCCGATAGTGCGCTTGAGCAGGCTCTCAACAAGGTCGCCCCATGTTCCAAAGATAACGACAACCAGCCCCAGCCCAATCCATTCTGGCATACTGAGGAGGTGAGTGTTATTGCCTGAATTAGCATAATAGCCTATCACGCCAGCGATAATCAGTACGAGGATACCCCCTCCGATACTTCCTTCCCAGCTCTTCTTCGGGCTGATGCGTGGGAAGAGTTTGTGCTTGCCAAAGAGTGAGCCACTAAGATAAGCACCCGTATCATTTGCCCAAAGGAAGATAAATATGCTCAATGGTAAGAGATAATCGAAGGTTGTCATACCATAGCCTTTCTGCTGAAAGGCTAACACGTTCATCATTGAGAAGGGGAAGGCAATGTACATCTGACCTAACATTGTGTAAGCCCAACTATGCATTGGATTCTTATTCTGTAGGTAGAGCTCCGCCACGAAGAGGTAGATAAGTGTGAGAACATACGGTACGAAGACGATAAAGCCAGTCACCATATTCACTTGTAGAGCTGTTACAGCGCAGAAGAAGTAGGCTCCTGCTACGGTAGAGATGAAACGATTGACCTTTACACCGTCTATTTTATTCACCAATCCCGTGTATTCCCACATAGCTGCTCCCGTTATGATGAGGAACAAACACGTGAGTCGTAGTGGGTTGATGATGCTTGTCACCATAATAGCAACGAATACGATTCCAGTGAGGGCACGCACGATTAGGTTCTTAAGTTTATCACTCATGGCGTCTTATTTATTCTGCAGTGTTATTTGATTCGATGTCATCTTCAGCCTTTGTCGCATTGTCGTTGAGTGCCTTCTGCTGTGCCTCATGCTCTGCTTGAGCCTGTTTTACAGCTTCAGGCATATCCTCTAACTTTGGTTGCGACTTAACCTCTTGGTCTAACAACTCCTCTGTGCGACTCACCCAAGGACGCTTTCCGAAGATCGCTTCAACGTCTTCTGCCATGATGACTTCACGCTCTACGAGTAGTTGAGCAAGGCGGTTATGACCTTCCTTGTGTTCGGTGAGTATCTGCTTAGCACGCTCGTACTGTCCGTTAATCATCTTCAGCACTTCCTCATCGATCATCTTTGCGGTTGTGTCAGAGTATGGCTTCTGGAAGTTGTACTCGTCATTATTGTAATAGCAGATATTTGGCAAGCGGTCGCTCATACCTGCGTAGGCAATCATACCGTATGCACTCTTGGTTGCACGCTCTAAGTCGTTCATTGCACCAGTTGATATATGACCAGTGAATAGCTCCTCTGCTGCACGACCACCGAGCAATGAACACATTTCATCTAACATCTGTTCTTTGGTTGTGATAGGACGCTCTTCTGGCAAATACCATGCTGCGCCGAGAGCCTGACCACGTGGTACTATGCTCACCTTCACCAATGGGTTGGCGTGTTCGCAGAACCAACTGATTGTGGCGTGACCTGCTTCATGGAGGGCGATAGTGCGCTTCTCTTCGGCAGTCATTACCTTTGTCTTCTTCTCCAAACCACCAATGATTCTGTCAACAGCATCTAAGAAGTCTTGCTTTGCTACCTCCTTGCTGTCGTGGCGGGCTGCGATAAGGGCTGCCTCATTACATACATTGGCAATGTCGGCACCAGAGAATCCTGGCGTCTGGCGTGCTAAGAGGTCGATATCAAGGTTCTTGTCGAGCTTCAAGTTACGCATGTGAACGAGGAAGATGTCCTTACGCTCTGGTAGATCAGGTAGGTCTACGTGAATCTGGCGGTCGAATCGTCCTGCACGAAGCAAAGCCTTATCAAGCATGTCAACGCGGTTGGTTGCTGCGAGAACAATCACACCAGAGTTTGTGCCGAAGCCGTCCATCTCTGTGAGTAGGGCGTTAAGTGTGTTCTCTCGTTCGTCATTACCGCCCATTGCAGGGTTCTTTGAACGGGCACGACCAACGGCATCAATCTCATCAATGAAGATGATACAAGGTGACTTTTCCTTAGCTTGGTGGAAGACATCACGCACTCGGCTCGCACCAACACCGACGAACATTTCAACGAAGTCGGAACCACTCATAGAGAAGAAAGGTACGCCAGCCTCACCAGCAACAGCCTTTGCTAGCAATGTCTTACCCGTTCCTGGAGGACCAATCAGCAGTGCTCCCTTAGGAATCTTACCACCGAGGTCGGTGTATTTCTTTGGGTTCTTCAAGAACTCAACAATCTCTTGTACCTCCTGTTTTGCGCCAGTCTGACCTGCAACATCCTTAAAGGTTATTCCCATTTCGTTAGCTTTTTCATAGAGCTTAGCCTTTGACTTGCCCACACTGAAGACGCCTCCTCCACCTCCGGCACCGCCTCCCATACGGCGAATAAGGAAGTACCATATTCCAAAGAATACTAACCAAGGGGCTATAGAGATAAGAATATCCATCAAGCCATTGCCAGACTTGTTCTCATAACTATAGCTGGCTATCTTCTTCTGGGCTACAGCTTGATCTAAGAAAGTTTCTACCTTGTCTACAGAACCAATCTCAACGTTTACGTATGGAGCCTTACCTACCTGTTGTGTTCCTTGTTTGAAGATGTCACGGATGTGGTCTGGACTAACAAACATACGCAAGGTGTTGTCGCTCTTGTTAATGACTACCTTCGTACCATAGCCTTTGGCAATATATTGCTTGAATGTTGTGTAATCTCTGTCAACGCCTACGCTGCTTGATAAAAAGCCATTGCCACCAGCAAAGAATACTACTCCGAGGGCAATGATGACCAATACGTACAGCCAGTTCATATTGAACTTAGGCATCTTAGGCATATTGGGATTGTTGTTGGGGGATGAATTGTCCATT
Organism: Prevotella veroralis; assembly: GCF_018127765.1. Lineage (NCBI taxonomy): Bacteria > Pseudomonadati > Bacteroidota > Bacteroidia > Bacteroidales > Prevotellaceae > Prevotella > Prevotella veroralis. Next base: position 410,068 of record NZ_CP072330.1, read on the forward strand.
GTTGAAGTTTGATTAATTATGAAATAATAAATGGGTGATTAGATGGCTTTATACCTAATCTATGTCTGGTAAGTAAGCAACTTAGCATCCTCCCATAGGTGTTCTATGTCATAGAAAGCACGTGTCTCTGGAAGAAATACATGGACGATTACATCCACATAGTCTATCGCTACCCATTGATCATTACCAAGTCCTGCACAGTTGACAGGCTTCTCACCAATCGTCTCACGTACATAATCGCTTACCGATTCAGCAATGGCTTCAACTTGTTGGGTTGAGTTACCCTGGCAGATGATGAAGTAGTTACAGATGGTACCATCAATCCCTGATAGATCTGCAATTACTATGCCATGTCCCTTCTTATCTTGGATTCCTTTTGTAATAAGCTCTACTAATCTTTTAGTTTCTTTCATTCAGTCTCGTTATATAATATGAGTTGCAAAGTTAACGCAAATGGCATGAAGTGCAAAATAAATTTAGTTTTATTTATAATTGGTATATACTGCATTGCTAACTCCTGTTGATAGAGTGACAATAAACAGTTTATCACGTGTGTCGAAGCCCAATCCTAATATGGAAAAACGCCTTATCATCTTGTATATATAATAGTAGGACATAAAAGAAGATGGAATATGCTACTATTGGCATATCCCATCTTTCCTTATTCGTTAGTATTTTCTACTATCTTTGCATACAATAATCATTTACTTATTCTCTGCGTCGATAGCCTTTATCTTCTGCTTCACTTCGTTCATATCATTCTTGAGCTTCTCGATACGGCGGTTCATTTCATCAATGAGACTGTTGCCTTTCTTAGAGCTGATACTCAAGAAACCGAGGTTGTTCTCATAGGTGTTAATCTCCTGTTTGAGCTGTTCGAAGCGGCGCATCAAACGACCACGCTCGTTATCAAGAGCGTCAACACCACGGTTAGCCACCTTTTTCAAGTTGTTACGGAAATTATCTACACGCTTGCGAGATGCCGATATGTGAAGGTCTTTGTACAACTTATCGAGTACCTCATGATACTCCTTATACAACTTATCCTTCTCCTTGTAAGGTACATGTCCTACCTTATTATATTCCTCGGTGAGCTGTTGAACCTTCTCTAAGATGCCTTCTTCGGTCTTATCAAACAATTCCTTTAGTTGAGCAATAATCTCCTTCTTCTTTCCAAGGTTCTCACGTTCCTCACTATGTGCCCCTGCGTGTACTGCGTTACGCGCCTCGAAGAAGTGGTTGCAAGCTGTTAGGAAGTCGTTCCAAAGCTGATCACCGATTTTCTTAGGTACCATGCCAATCGTTTTCCACTCCTTTTGCAATGCGATGAGCTTATCGGATGTAGCTTTCCAATCGGTAGAATCGGTCAGAGCTTGTGCCTTTTCAACGAGTGCTTTCTTCTTCTCTGCGTTTTCAGCAAATTGTGCTTTCAACTGTTTGAAGAACTCGCCTTTGCGTGTAAAGAAGTCATCACAAGCCGCACGGAAGCGTTCGAAGATCTTTACGTTCATCTTCTGTGGAGCAAAGCCAATCGTCTTCCATTCCTGTTGAAGAGCGATAATCTCCTTTGTATGTTTCTCCCAATCGGATGACGTCTTATTCTCTTGTTTGACGATCTCTTCGATCTTCTCGCATAGAGCAGTCTTCTTTGTAAGGTTCTCCTCTTCGCTATTGCGGATAGCTTCAAAGTGCTGTTGGTGACGCTTGTTGATAATAGTGCTTGCTGCTTTAAAGCGTGCCCAAATCTGTTCGCGAAGTTCTTTTGCAACAGGTCCCGTCTCGCGATACTCTTGATGAAGTTCTTGTAACTGATGGAAAGCACTGATGACATCCTTCTCTTCTGTCAACTTCTCTGCTGCTTCACACAGCTTCGTTTTCTTCTCAAGATTCTTCTTAAAATCGTATTCACGTGCTTCGCGATTCAGATTCAACAAGTCGTAGAACTGCTCAACATAGAGTTGATAGTTGCGCCATAGCTCGTTTGCCTTCTCTGCAGGAACCATTTTGATCTCTTTCCATTCCTGTTGTAAGGTCTTCAATACAGGGAAGTTCTTGTTTGCCTCATCAGGAGTTGTAACCATCGCTTTGATCTTCTCGATGATAGCCTCCTTCTTCTTGAGGTTCTTCTGCTTCTCTTCTTCAAGTGCAAGGAATGCCTTTTGGCGCTTCTCCTTAATGATGGTCATCTCTGCCTTAAATACCTCTTCATCCTCATCTGGAAGTACTTGGTACTTCTCGGGGTCGCCACCATTCTCTATATAAGCCCTCTGCTGTGCTTCACGTTCAGCGAAGTGCAGCTTATAGAATACAGTTTTCAAATGTTCAACCTCAGCTTTCTCTGGGGTCTCATCACTATCAACAATAGCCTTAAGTCGCTCTATGATCTCCTTCTTTGTGCTATATGTCTTCGCAGTATTGGCTTCCGCTTCGCACTTAGATTGTGTTTCAGTTGGCTGATTTAGGTCTTCATCTGTGACTTCATTCTGCTCTGCTGGAGCTTTAGCTACAGTTTCTTCAGACAACTTTACTTCTTCTGTACCCTGATTCAGGGCATTTTCTTGAGAGTCCATCATTCCACTTTTTGTTTGTGATTCGGGTTTTCCGCAAATTAGATAACAAATAACTCAATTAATATAGGGCATTCGTTACCATGTTATAGAATATCAAGTGCAAACTTAGATAAAATCTCTGAATGTACCTAATAATTATCTTGTTTTTTCGTACTTAACCTCTAAAGTAAACGTTTACGGCGTAAAATCCACCATGAAGCAGCGGAAACTACAACGGATAAGAGCATCGCTATGGGGAAACCCCATGTACTTCTTTCCATACCGTTAATAAGGTTCATACCAAAGAGGGAGGATATTAACGTTGGCAACATCATGACTATTGACACCGAAGTAAGTGTACGCATCACGGTGTTCATGTTGTTGTTAATAATGCTCGAATACGTGTCCATCGTTGATTCCAAGATGTCCGAATAGATACTAGTAGTCTCTCTCGCCTGTGACATCTCGATGTTTACATCCTCGATAAGGTCGGCATCCAGCTCATCAACTTGTAGCTTGAATTTCAGCTTAGCAAGTAGGTTCTCGTTGCCACGAATGGATGTGATGAAATAGGTGAGAGAGTCTTGTAGCCTACTCAAACCTATCAAACTCTCATTATCAACACCCTTATCAAGATTGCGTTTAGCCTTCTCGATGAGTGTATTAATCTGCTTGAGTCGTTTCAAGTACCATACTGCTGAAGATAGAAAGAGGCGGAAGATTAAGTCCACATAGTCGGTGAATCCAGCATTTCTCTTCTGCTGATAACTAACAAAGTCAAGCATCATATTGGTCTCGAAGTTACATACAGTGATGGTCACATCTCGTTTATGTATAATACCCAAAGGAACGGTTGTGTATGGTGTTCGCGACCGTATTTCTTTAACGTAGGGGATACGCAAGATGATAAGCATCCAACCGTCATCATATTCATAACGGGCACGCTCATCAGTATCGCTGATATCCGATAGGAAGTAATCAGGGATATGATATGTATCTTCCAGTTCTTGCTGATCTTGCTCTGTTGGGCAGGTTACTTGAATCCAACAATTAGGTTGCCATTCCTTAATGGGGCTCAAGGTTCTATTGATATTCCAATATGTCTTCATTTGCTAATCTCCATGTTTAATAAGTGTGGGGATTAGCAATCTCGTTGCAATCCTCACGCTTATTGATTGAAAGTTTTCGCGTGATAATCGTCCATTTAATAATTACGTATTGGTTTTGCGACTGCAAATTTAGGAAAAAATAATGGTTAGAACAAACAAACGAATAAGTTTTTAAGGTTAGTGGAGTACGGTTGGTGTAAATGAGCAGACGCCCTTCTTACCTCGAAGAGAGGCTTTCCTTTATGCCAAGAGACGCCCTCTTTATATGCAAGAAAGGCTCTCCTTGTTTTCCATCTACCGAAGTCTCTTGTTTTAAGGTCTGTTACCTCTAACAGAATTGATGCTTATGAGGTTTCCTTATAATACGCTTTAAAGAGTTAATTAACGTTAAGTAATTAACTAATCGTTTGCGTTCTTACTTTTAAATATCTATCTTGCAAGCGGTAATTAATTATGTCTAACAATACTAAAGAAACCTTTTTATTATGAAGAAACAAATTACTTGGATGTGTATCCTGTTATGTTCCTTATTGTTCATAGCCTGTGAGAAAGCTGTAATCGACAACCCTGATGGAAAGAAGAAGTCGGACAAGGAGCGGCATAGAGTTACTCGCGTTGTAAGGATTCATCCAACCGAATTGAGCATGGAAACATCGGATGAGCCTTTACTTAGTAAGTCTTCTTGTACGTTATCGAGGGTAGGTGGCAAGCAAAAAGAGGGTAAGGTGAAGCTCTATGCATTGAATATCTACGAGCAAAAAGCGGGTTCTACCGTATATGAAAAGTATGCTTATGGCTTGTTCTCCGATGCCGATAAGATGGCAATAAGGATGTTTGAAGACAATAGCTATAGGATAGAATGTTTGGAGGTAGTGGAAGGTGACGACCATATATATAATAAGGACGGAGCTTATCTAGCACCTTTCTTGCACGGAGCAGACCTCCCAACGAAAGTAACCAATAAGTTTGTAATGTCGAAGAAGGACAACTTGGGGAATATTCAAAAGGGTGAAACGAATATCTCGGAAACTAAGACAATACGTTATCCAAGGGTTATGAAGTTCTATGGAACATTGGAAGACATTAATCCGAAAGCCTCCGATGCGCTCACGATAGACATGCGGCGAGCTGTATTTGGGCTCCATTTTAAGATTACACCACCAGAGGAAGGAACGTTAGAGATTAGTTATCTCGGTTGGAAGTTAAGCCGGAAAAGCACTCAGTCTGTCTATAATGATGGCAGTATTTATGCCTTTAGTGATATAGTCGAAGCCTGTAAAGACGGTTATCAAGAGGTAGTTCCTTTTGGTATAAAGTGGACTAAGGCGGATGGAACCATCGTACAGGAACAAAAGAATCTGACCTTGAAACGGAATGTGAAAACCATGGTGGAGATTGCTATTGAGGGACCGAAAGCCCATGGACTTAGCTTTCGTGAAGAGAATGTAGCCATGACAGAAGAGCATGTGGATTGGCATGTTGTGAAATAGGTCACGCTCTTTTTATTGACAGAGCATGGCTGCCAATGCCTTAATCTCCGCACGTGCGAGTTTCCCCGTGGCTGTTTGTGGGATATTAGCAGTGTGGAGGATAAGGCGTGGTTGCCAGTACTTAGGGAGGATGCGTTGGCAGATCGCACTGATCGCATTGGTATCTTCGTCTGTAGTGAGTAGTACAACAAGCTCGCCAAACTTCTCGTCTCTTATACTCGTAATGGCATATTCCCCTGTAAGATGAGCTTTCAAGGCACGTTCTACTTCCTCTATTTGTATCTTGATACCGCCCGAATCAATCACATTATCACGCCTCCCGAGGATGCGAAAATGCATTCGATTGCCCTTTCCGCTCGGTGATTTCATCTTTTGGAGTTCGGCTCTATCATTCGTTACCAAGGGTTGCGAACAGACCGTTGGGGCGTTGATAACCAGACAACCATCCGTATTTAGACTCACTTCCACGCTATCGAATGGTTCGTACCAATCGCTTGCTGAATCTTCATTCAAGCGTCGTAAGGCAATGTGGGAGAGCGTTTCCGTCATTCCGTATGTGCTCCACACTGCATGAGGGAAGTCTTTTAATGCTTCGGCGAGATGGTCATCAATGGCTCCACCACCGATGATTAATTGTTTAATCTTGCGTAGCCTCTCTCGTTCTTGAGGCACTTGTAGGGAATTATAAACCTGCAGTGGAACCATAGCTGCAAATGTTATCTCTTCATGAAGGGCGTTGGCTTGGTGGAGAGAATCGTCAGAGAGCGGATGACCAGAGGGCTTTACGTTGATTAATCGTAAGTTTCTTTCAAGACTCCTAACTACAACCATCTTACCTGCAATATAGTCCAGAGGCATGCAAAGGAGTGCTGTGTCACCAGCTTTCAATCGAAGGAAATCACAGGTGATACGTGCTGAGTTCAACATTCGAGACTTCTCCACCCATAGTGGTTTGGGCTTCCCTGTTGATCCACTGGTATGCACTAACACTCTCGTGTCAGCGTTATTCCATTCTGTAAGAAACTCTTCTATCGTCATTGCTGTTTGTTGATTGATTCCCTAATCGTTATTATTTCACCCAGAGTTGATCACCTTTGATTGTCAGAGGCATGGGTATATTATCCGAGAACAATAGTCCTGTTCCAAGTCCCTGGGGCATTGTTATGTGAGGTCCGTATAGATCGGCTGTGAGCTGTGCAATGCTATTTAAACCCACATTACTTTCTAGTGCGGAGGTGATCCAAGAGCCTATTCCCCGTTGATTAGCCATCTTCACCCATTCTCGCACACCTGCCATCCCACCATGCAAACTAGGTTTTAGAACGATATATTGCGGTCGGATGGTGTCGAGTAGTTGCTCTTTTTCGTTATAGTTATTCACTCCGATGAGTTCTTCATCTAGTGCGATTGGAAGTGGAGAGAGGTCACATAGCAGTGCCATTTGTGCCCATTGATGCTGTCGGATAGGCTGTTCTATAGAGTGGATATCGTATTGTGCCAATGCTTCCAAGCGTTCCATGGCATTTTCAGGAGTGAATGCTCCGTTTGCATCAACGCGTAGTTCTATCTGAGTGCGTGTGAAGGACTGTTGGATGTGACGGATGAGTTCAATCTCTTTAGCGAAGTCTATCGCCCCAATCTTTAGCTTCACACAGTGATAGCCAGCCTTTAGTTTCTCTTCTAAACGCTGATACATCTCATCGAAAGAACCCATCCAAACGAGTCCGTTGATGGTGATTCCTTCTTTTCCAGCACCAAAGTTCGTGTGAAAGAAGTCGATACTTCCGTTTGCATCAAGCTGTGCCTTTGCTGTTTCCAAGCCAAAGAGCATAGACGGATAAGACCTCATCGCATTAGTGTTAATGCTTCCCGTATGGCAAAAGTCATCACAGAAGGTTCGTAACTTACGCTCATATTCTTCATCGGACATGGCATCGCAGGATAAATCGGGGAGTGTGGCGCATTCCCCAACGCCTATTACTCCAGGCTTATTGGTGTCTGACAGCATAATATAAAAGCTCTTCCTCGTTGTGTAAATGCCCCTCGATGTACCTGCAGGGGTGATGAAGTGGAGGGTGCGGGAGGATATTTTTATTTCGTACATAGTAATTTTAAAGACAGAGTAAAATGATTTCAAAGACAGAGTAACATAGGAACACAAGACTTAGTAACGATGTATTAAGACAAAGTAACATAAGAACACGAGACTTAGTAACGATATATTAAGACAAAGTAACATAAGAACACGAGACTTAGTAACGATGTATTAAGACAAAGTAACATAAGAACAGAAGTCTGAAAGTAACATAGTTGTATAATAGGTAGTCGATGGTAAGTAAGCATGTTTACCACTTAGAATTTGCGATATAAGCGATATTTACGCTTGAATTGCAGTCTGTCTGAACCAAAGTTAATCAATAACCCATCATCAATCCTAGTAGACGTTAGATAATTAACAAGCTGAACTTCGTGTGCTATAGAGAGTTCTTGTGTAGCTTTAAGTTCTAATATTAGCCTGTTGTCAACGATTATGTCTGCTCGATAGTCACCCACAATGATACCATCATAGAATATTTGTATCTGCTTTTCTGTCTCATAGTTAAGGTGTAGTTTACGCAGTTCTATGACCATCGCATTCTTATATACTTTCTCAAGGAAGCCTGGTCCCAGTTGCCGTCGGATGTTCTTTGCACAGTTAATGATCTGTAATATCAAGTCGTTGATATCGATTAGTTCCTTCCTTTCCATTGGCTCTTTTTATTTTATGTTACTATAGAACAAGGTTTATGTTACTATCTCTTCTGTTCTTATGTTACTTTGTCTCTTCCTGTTCCTATTATCTCTTTAACCTTATGCTACTAAAGTCTCCGTTCTTCTTATACTCTGCCATCACTATTCCCCACGGTTCCTCTGTCTTAAGGGAATTGTGGGTACTTATCGAAATCGGGCTTGCGCTTCTCCAAGAAAGCCTTTCCGCCTTCTTGAGCCTCATCCAGTGTGTAATAGAGCATAGTGGCATCCCCGGCCAGTTCTTGTATACCTGCTTGACCGTCCAACTCGGCATTTAGACCTGCTTTTATCATGCGTAAGGCTAACGGGGAACGCTCCATCATGGTGTTAGCCCAGTCTACACACTCGTCTTCTAACTGTTCGAAGGGTACGACCTTATTAACTAATCCCATGCGTTCAGCCTCTATTGCAGAGTATTGACGGCACAAGAACCATATCTCTCTAGCCTTCTTCTGCCCCACAATACGGGCTAGATACGAAGCACCGAAACCGGCATCGAAGGATCCAACCTTTGGTCCTGTCTGTCCGAAGATGGCGTTATCCGAAGCGATGGAGAGGTCACATACCACTTGAAGAACATGTCCGCCACCAATGGCATAACCATTTACCATGGCGATAACAGGCTTTGGTAAACGACGAATCTGCATCTGTAAATCAAGGACATTAAGGCGTGGAACACCATCACCTCCTACATATCCACCCCTTCCTTTAACGTGCATGTCGCCCCCAGAACAGAATGCTTTATCACCCTCACCAGTAAGTATGACCACTCGAATATCAAGTGCTTCGCGACAGTAGTTGAATGCTTGTGACATCTCCCAGACCGTCTTTGGCGTGAAAGCATTGCGATAGCGAGGTCGGTTAATGGTAACTTTTGCGATATGATTAAACTCTTCGAAGCGTATTTCCTCAAACTTGAAGCCCTCGATGGGTTTCCATTCTCTTTTGCTCATAAGGCTTTTCTTTTATTTTGTAGTTTTATTTTTAAATGATAATTAGTTGTTTTCTCTTGGCTAGGAAAAGGCTTTGTAATAGTCTTCCATTGCTTGTGCATCCTCTTCGGGGTTAGTGAAAACCTCCAAGAGTACAGGACCTTCCTCTGCATTGAAGAAGTCCTTTAGGCGTTCCGACAACTCTTCTGCATTGTGTGCAGCCATGTATTCGATGTCATGGGCTTGACAGATGGCTTCAGCGGAAGTATTATGATGTGCAGCAATTATATCATCTCGGAATGGAGAAGAGCCTAATCCGTGTAATTGATGGAATATTCCTCCACCTCCATTGTTGAGTAGTAAGATCCCAAGATTTGGTGATAAGCATTGATTCCAAAGTGCATTTTGATCGTAAAAGAAGCTCAAGTCACCGATAACACAGTACACATCCTCTTCTTCCTGATGTGCAATAGCATATCCAACAGCCGTTGACAGCGAGCCTTCTATGCCATTCACGCCACGATTCACATAGATGTATTGATCAGAGAAGATGTTTCCCAATCGTACAGCAGAGCTGTTTCCGTAGAAAAACTCACCATCAATACCTTCTTTTCGGATGGTCTCGTGGAAAGTTTTAACGGTTAGTAATTGTGAAAAACGGGGTTGTATCTTCTTTCGAATGGCGTAGGCTTCATTGAAAACGTTGTTCCATTGCGTCACAAAAGGTTTCTCTCTCATGTCATCCACTTCGTTAGCAAGGATACCAATCATCTCTGCCTGCGAACATTGAATGATGTCCGTTAGGTGCATGAAGGTATCACAACAAGTCCCACTCTCGTTTACAACGATAGAAACCTGTGGTTGGCACTTTCGTAAAAACTGCTTCAGTCGTTTGCTAACCAGCGTCCCTCCTATATATATAAGGTGGTCGGGACGATAAGACTCATCGTTACCTATCCTTATCAATGCCTCATCGATGGGGAGAGCAGGTCTAATACTATCGTCTGCCAACTTCTCTTGAATGACCACAGCAGTGCTTTTCAACACCTCAAGAGTCTCCATTGTTTCCCCAACAACCTCAGGAGTCATCTGTCCAAGAACAATCATTGGACGCTCACTTTGCAGTAGTTCTGCTGCCAGTTCATAGCTAACAGCATTGTCAGAAACGGACTCGTGCAAGGTGATTTGACGCTCGTTAGGGAGGTTGGGGACGTCATATTCAAAAAGAGGTTCACTAATAGGAACATTGATGTGTACGGGTCCGAACCCTTGAGATAAGGCTGCGTTGAGAGCCTCATTGACCAATCTATTGCAATACCAGCGTTCCTCTTCGTTGTGTGGTTCAGGTAGTGTCACACTTTTACGGACGTTTGGTTCTAAAGCCCCATGCTGTTGTAATGTTTGACCATCTTGTTGATTGATCCATTGTGCAGGTCTATCTCCAGAGATAATCACCAACGGGCGTTTCTGATAAAAGGCTTCTGCCACTGCAGGGGCAACGTTTAATAGTGCCGAGCCAGAGGTTACACAAAGTGCAACGGGCTCATTATCTGCTAATGACATACCTAATGCGACGAAGCCAGCCGACCGCTCATCCGTTACAGGAAAACACTCAATATCAGGGCAAGTACATAGGTTATGCACGATAGGAGAGTTACGTGAACCGGGGCAGACAACGGCCTTTGAAATTCCAAACTTCACCAGTAAGGCGGTTAATATATTAACGTTCTCCTTGCTACTATACATTATCAATAAGTTGTATTGAGGGTTAGTTGATTCTCTTTTATTGCTGAATAAGCTGTCGCATTGTGGCGAGCTTTGCTTCTGTCTCTTGCCATTCGTTCTCTTCTATGCTCTCTTTTAACAATCCACCACCCGCATAGAGCTGACAAGCCGATCGAGTGATGTGCATGCAACGGAGTGTTACATAGAGTTTAGCAAGCCCATCATTCCCCAATAAACCACTGAAACCACTATAATAAAGGCGGTCAGTATGCTCGTTACGAAGGATGAATTTGTGTGCCTCCTCCTTAGGAATACCACACACGGCAGGCGTTGGGTGAAAGGCAGTTAGGAAACTTCCAAGGCGTTGTGTGTCCTTGAGTCGGAAAGAGAAATCGGTTCTTAGATGAGCTAGATGGGCTGCACGAGAAGTGAAAGGTTCGCTTTCAGTGATGTCGATAGCGAACGGCTGTAAGCAAGTTCGGATGTAATCGGCAACTAATTGTTGCTCTTCTCGGTTCTTTTCAGACCATTGAATATCCTCTCCCTCATATCTCATCGTACCAGCTAAAGCCATTGTTTGGTAGCTTGTAGCGTCTCCACGTAGCAGAATCTCAGGACTTGCCACGAGCCACATACCTGTTTGTGCAGTGTAGAAAAGTGCAATGTACGACCGTGGATACCATTCGCATGCCTTGAGAAAGATTTCTCTGGGACTCAACAATTCGTCTTTCTTCTCCACGATGGTGCGTGCCAATACCAGTTTGCGGAATGATTTGCGATTCAATTCATCGTGGAAACAAGTGAAGTCATTGTGGTATTGAATACGAGGGTCAATTTCCGAGGTCTCCAGATAAGCCTCATCTTGCCCGTTCGGAATGGCTTCAAAGCCCTTACTACCATCTAAGGGCAAGACAGATGATTGTCCGCTTTGTCCGTTAAGTAAGTAGATTGGATGAGTAGTATTGCTGGCGAAGGGTGCAATCACAAACCCCTTATGCCCGTCAAGTTCTGTTAGTGAACCTAAACGAGTGGGTTCCTCTTGTTGAGAATAGTAGTGACAGACTTCCTCGAAAGGCTCACGATAGATAAAAAATGCGTCCATTTAATCCTCTCTCGGTGCTATAACGTAGTTGGTTACTTGTACGGTTGAGATGAGCTCACCCTCATCATTCTTGATATCTATGTGCCAAACGTGCAGTGTGTGACCCTTATGAACGAGCTTACCATAGGCAGTTACAGTTCCACCATAGGGCATTGCCTTCACGTGGTTACCGCTTATATTGATTCCCAAAGCCATCTTTCCAGGGCAGAGAGCCATTGAACCGACTCCTGCTAAGTTCTCCGCCAAGGCTAACGAAGCTCCTCCTGAAAGAAAACCAAAGGGCTGTTTATTTCGATCATCCACTGCCATGCGAGCCTTTAACGTGTCTTGTTCGGGAGTAGAGATAAACTCCATGCCCAAAGTGCGGCTCAATCCGTCAGCGTCTTTAATCTTATTCCAAATCTTTTCTACGTTCATGTCGATCTTACTTAATGTATTGCAAAGATACTAAAAACAACTGGAAATCCTTTCCGAAAGGGTTTGTTTTGATGCAAAATAGTGGTTGGGGGAGTTGACGAGTAGACGAGTTGACAGGTAAACAGGTTGTTTGTTTTGTTGGATGTAGCTTCTCAAAGTAGGGACAGACGCCCTCGTCTGTCCGCTTATAAAACCCTACATAACAACCTGTAGGCTACATCCCCTCCTTTGGAGGGGCTTGGGGAGGCTTCTTCTTGGTTGTGTTTTGGCGGACAGACGGGGGCGTCTGTCCCTACTTTGTGGCGTGTTTTCAAATAAAATGAGAGTATAGCTTCATTGGTAACTAACAAGAAGCTGAAAACATAGAGATACACTCCTCCATTTGAAGAGGGCGTTTCTTCGATATGAAGAGAGGCTTTCTTTAATGCAAGGAAACGCCCTCTTTGCATCAAGGAAACGCCCTCTTCAAAGTGAAAGGAGCTTTTTCTAACTGGTTTCCGTTAGGCACTCTTTCCCTTAGGGGAAGCTGGGAGGAGTAGAGCCAACATCCCTTTCCTATGCAATGCCAATATAAAAAAGGCTAAAAGCACCCTTGTTTGCGATTATTTTAGTAAATTTGCACATTATAAGAATATACTCGATTTATTATAAAGATGAACATTTTAGAATTGTCAGAGCAGGAGATTGGACGTCGTCAAAGCCTGCAAGAATTGCGCGAGATGGGCATTAATCCATACCCAGCAGCAGAGTTCCCAACCAACGCTTACTCTACTGATATAAAAGAGCAATTCGATGAGAATGAGCAAAGAGAAGTAACGATTGCAGGACGAATGATGGGTCGTCGCATCATGGGTAAGGCTTCTTTTGCTGAGATTCAGGATAGTAAAGGAAGAATACAAGTATATATTACCCGTGATGATATATGTCCGGGAGAAGATAAAGAGTTGTATAATAAGGTCTTCAAGAAGCTCCTTGACATTGGAGACTTTATCGGTGTTAAGGGCTATGTGTTCAAGACTCAGATGGGAGAGATATCTATTCATGCAAAAGAGATTACTCTTCTTTCAAAGAGCTTGAAGCCACTTCCAATCGTGAAGTATAAAGATGGCGAGGCTTATGATAAGTTTGAAGACCCAGAACAACGCTATCGTCAGCGTTATGTTGACCTTGTTGTCAACGATGGAGTTAAAGATACTTTCTTGAAGCGTGCCACAGTCTTGCGTACAATGCGCCAATTCTTTGATGAGGCGGGGTACACAGAAGTGGAGACGCCAACCCTCCAGAGTATTCCTGGTGGTGCTAGTGCACGCCCATTCATCACCCACTTCAATGCACTCAACATTGATATGTACATGCGTATCGCTACTGAGCTTTATTTGAAACGACTCATTGTTGGTGGCTTTGAAGGTGTTTACGAGATTGGTAAGAACTTCCGTAACGAGGGTATGGATCGCTTCCATAACCCAGAGTTCACCTGTATGGAGCTTTATGTTCAGTACAAGGACTATAACTGGATGATGTCTTTTACAGAGCAGTTACTCGAGAAGATCTGTGTTGCCGTTAATGGGAAACCAGAGGTGCAGATGGGTGATAAGGTGATAAGCTTTAAGGCTCCGTTCCGTCGTCTACCTATTCTTGAGGCAATAAAGGAGAAGACTGGCTTTGATTTAGAGGGTAAATCAGAGGACGAGATACGTGATATTGCATTGAACAAGTTGAAGATGGAGACCATAGATGAGAGCTTTGGTAAGGGCAAACTCATTGATGAAATCTTTGGAGAGTTCTGTGAGGGAACTTATATTCAGCCTACTTTTATCACCGACTATCCGGTAGAGATGTCTCCACTTACTAAGATGCACCGCTCAAAACCAGGCTTGACTGAACGTTTCGAGTTAATGGTCAATGGTAAAGAGTTGGCTAATGCTTACTCTGAGTTAAACGATCCGATTGATCAAGAGGAGCGTTTCTTGGATCAGATGCACTTGGCTGATAAGGGTGATGATGAGGCTATGATCATTGATCAAGACTTCTTACGTGCATTGCAGTATGGTATGCCTCCTACCTCAGGTATTGGTATCGGCATTGACAGACTAGTGATGTTAATGACTGGCAAGGAGTACATTCAGGAGGTAATGTTGTTCCCTCAGATGAAGCCGGAACCAAAGATTCCACAAGACTCAATCAAAGATTGGGCTGCTCTTGGTGTATCAGAAGATTGGGTATATGTGCTGCGTAAGGCAGGTTTCAACCTAATTGCTGATATCAAGGGAGAGAAGGCGCAAGGCTTACAACAGAAGTTGGGTGAGATCAATAAGAAGTATAAACTCGGATATGAGAAGCCTTCTGTTGATGAGATCCAGAAGTGGATTGACGAAGCTGGAAAGTAATTGGAAGGAGTGAAGAGTTGCCTCTTCCTCCTTTAACTACCTAAGAAGAATGTTCAACATAGGTAAAATAGCAATCATTGGTAGCGGTAGCTGGGCAACGGCTATCGCTAAGATTGTTGTGGAACATACGCATCACATAGGGTGGTACTTCCGCCGTGATGATAGGATAGAAGAGTTTAAACGGAGAGGACATAACCCTACCTATCTGACGAGTGTCAGGTTCAATATGGATGAGATAACTTTCTCGTCTGATATTAATAAGATTGTTCAGGAGTATGACACATTGGTCTTTGTGACCCCATCTCCTTACTTGAAGGCTTTGTTGAAGAAGCTAAAAGCAAAGCTCAATACGAAACTTATCGTTACAGCTATCAAGGGTATTGTGCCTGATGAGAACCTTGTTTGCTCGGAATACTTCCATGAGGCATACAAAGTTCCTTATAATAATCTGGCAGTGATAGGTGGTCCTTCGCATGCAGAAGAGGTTGCTATGGAACGTCTTACATATCTAACTGTCGGTTGTTCTGACCTTGAGAAGGCTCGAAGTTTTACAGAGGTGTTAGCATCCAATTATGTTAAGACAAAGATATCACCTGATGTTCTCGGTATAGAATACGCCTCTGTCTTGAAGAATGTATATGCCATTTCAGCTGGTATCTGTGCTGGTCTGAAGTATGGCGATAACTTTCAAGCAGTGTTAATGTCGAACGCTATGCAAGAAATGGATCGTTTCTTAAAGACAATCAACCCTATCCAACGATCTATTATCGATAGCGTTTACCTTGGTGATCAGTTGGTAACGGGATATAGTAACTTCTCTCGTAACCATACCTTTGGTGCGATGATTGGTAAGGGATATAGCGTTAAGTCGGCTCAATTAGAGATGGAGATGATAGCCGAAGGATACTTCGGAACGAAGTGTATGAAGGAGATTAACCGCCGTCTACATGTAAATATGCCGATCCTAGATGCCGTGTATAACATCCTTTACGAACGTATAAGTCCACAAGTAGAGATTAAATTATTAACAGATTCATTTAGATAAACACAAATGGAAAGTATTAAGTTAGACATTTCAAAAGCAGCTCAGTTTTTGAATTTGGGTGCGGTAGAGGCCTATGCTCCTCACGTAGCTGCTGCCCAAGAAGCATTGGAGAAGAGCACTTGTCCAGGTAACGATTTCCTAGGTTGGTTACACTTGCCATCAAGTATAACTTCCGAGTTCCTTGGTCAGATACAAGCGGTAGCCAACACTCTTCGTGAGAAGTGTGAAGTGGTTGTTGTTGCTGGTATCGGTGGCTCTTATTTAGGTGCTCGTGCTGTCATCGAAGCCTTAGGTAATAGTTTTGCTTGGCTTGTGAATGACAAGAAGAACCCAACAATCTTGTTCGCAGGAAACAATATTGGTGAGGATTATCTCGCTGAACTTACCGTCTATTTAAGCGATAAGAAGTTTGGTGTCATTAATATTTCTAAGTCTGGTACTACCACAGAGACCGCTCTTGCATTCCGTCTTTTGAAGAAGCAATGTGAGGAGCAACGTGGTAAAGAGACTGCTAAAGACGTTATTGTAGCTATCACTGATGAGCACAAGGGTGCTGCTCGTGCTGCTGCAACAAAGGAAGGTTACAAGACATTCATCATTCCTGATAATGTTGGTGGACGCTTCTCTGTTCTTACACCAGTTGGTTTGTTGCCTATTGCAGTAGCTGGTTTCGATATTCAGAAACTTGTTGAGGGTGCACAGGTAATGGAGAAGGAGACGGCTAATGACGTTCCTTTTGCTAACAACATCGCAGCACGTTACGCTGCAGTTCGTCAAGGTCTTTACTCACAGGCAGGCAAGAAGATTGAGATAGTTGCTAACTTCCAACCAAAGCTCCATTACTTTGCAGAGTGGTGGAAACAGCTCTATGGTGAGAGTGAAGGTAAGGATCACAAGGGCATTTTCCCTGCAGCTTGCGACTTTACAACTGATCTCCACTCTATGGGACAGTGGATTCAAGAGGGCGAGCGTTCTATCTTTGAGACTGTAATATCTATCGAACAGCCTAACTCAAAGTTGCTCTTCCCACATGATGATGAGAATCTCGACGGCTTGAACTTCTTAGAGGGTAAGCGTGTTGATGAGGTTAACAAGATGGCAGAACTTGGTACTCGTCTGGCTCACGTAGATGGTGGTGTGCCTAATATTCGTGTGAGTGTACCAGTATTGAACGAGTATTATCTCGGTCAGCTCATCTACTTCTTCGAGAAAGCTTGCGGTATTAGTGGTCTTGTCCAAGAGGTTAATCCATTCAACCAACCAGGTGTTGAGGCTTACAAGAAGAATATGTTTGCTCTTCTCAATAAGCCAGGTTACGAGGCAGAGAGCAAGGCTATTCAAGAAAGATTGACTAAGGAATAAGAGCCTCCCCAAGCCCCTCCAAAGGAGGGGATGTCCTAACAAACCTCCACGAATGAGGAGAGGGAGCTAACAGAAGTTAGTTAGTTAGGTGTTTAGAGAGTATTCTTTAATAAGATTCTAATGTATCCTCAAGTCCTGCACTAAGGTGTGGTACTTGAGGATAATAATATATAATAAGGTGAAAAAAACTACTATATCATCCCAATCTCAGCAAGACATCCCCTCCTTTGGAGGGGCTTGGGGAGGCTTCAAAGTCGTCCTCTTCGACATGGATGGGGTGCTTTATGACTCAATGCCGAATCATGGTGTTGCATGGCAGCGTGCTATGAAGGAGTTTGGAATACACTTCACGCTGGAGGATTCGTATGCAACTGAAGGTGCTAGAGGGGTTGATACCATTCGTAAATATGCTCGCGAACAACTCGGAAAGGAACTGAGTGAGGAAGAGGCGCAACGGATGTATGATGTGAAAGCACACTATTTTCATGAGATGCCAGAAGCTAAGATCTTCGATGGTGTGCTCGATCTCATGCAGAAGATAAAGCGTAGTGGACTGAAGATTGGTATTGTAACAGGCAGTGCACAGCGACCTTTGATAGAACGTGTGACGCATGATTTTTCCGACTTTATCACTCGAGATCAGGTAACTACAGCCTTTGATGTGAAGCGTGGTAAGCCTAATCCTGATCCTTATCTTATGGGCTTGAAGAAGGCGGGCTACTATTCTCCATCCGAGGGAATCGTTGTTGAGAATGCTCCTTTGGGCGTTCGTGCAGGTGTAGCAGCTGGTTGTTTCACCGTAGCAATCAATAGTGGACCATTGCCCGATGTGGCTCTTTTGGACGAAGGAGCCAATCTCCTCTTCCCAACTATCCGTGAGTTCGCCGACAAATGGGAACTTCTTTTATCTCATTTCCCCCATTATTAAGCCTTTACTTCCTTCACCTCCCTGATTCTTATATCGCTCCAAAGCGTGGCAAACATTAGTTTTTACTCCCCTCTCCATCCGGAGAGGGGTTGGGGGTGAGGCTTTTTTTCTTTCTTTTTCTTGCCCATTCCATTTAATCTTCTTACCTTTGCGCCCGTTGAGTGAAAATTAACTTATTAATAATGATGTTACAAACAACGAATTTCAATCAAGCTAACGTTTGCGCCTTACATAATAAAGGTGTAAGCTGTGCTATTGCGTTGGATTCTTTAACATCTAAAAACGAGAAAAAGATAGCAAATAATTTGGTAGTTCCAAATATTTGTATACTCTCTCTCTCTCTCTAGTAGAGCAGACGTAAATTACACATTTTTTTCTTCTCGCGTACGCGCGCGCGAAGCATGCCGCAAACCCTGTAAACAAAGGACTTTTAGAAGTTTCCTTTGTTCTTTTTTTTGTGTCCTTTTATGTTTGCCTTTAAAACTCAAATAAGAATAGATTAATCACATTTTATCAATAAATTAACGAATGAATATGAAAAAGAAGAACGTAAAAAAAGCGATATATAGGCAACCTGTATGTCGTATAATACCTGTTAGTGCAGAAAGCCCTCTTTGTGCTTCGGTAACTCCCGATGGAGGAGCATCGTCAGAAGCTTCTTGGGGAGGAGAACAAGTGCATGAGGGCGGTGTCGTTATTGGCGATGGGACAGGACTTGCCCCTGCAAAGCAACAGCCATTTTGGAATGAAGAGTAAGTTTATAAAAAGGATTTTAAAAGGCAATAAAGATGAATAAGAAATATTATTTATGGATGGTTGTTTCTATCGTACTTTTATTATTTGCTAGCTGCTCTAGTGATGATAATTTAGGAGATGGTAAGGCAACGATTAATGTAGTTAGAGACTTAACGTTCTCGGTTACATTTGCTGATTATAACGAAGAAGTAACTGCTGGGAACGAAAAGACACGTGTTGTATCTAACAGTTCCGATACTATCAGCCGTGACTTTGTAAATATGAATAACGGAATTGTTGCGGATGTTGTTCTTCAGCACGACAACGAGAAAACATCCAAGAAGTCTGTCTCAGCCATGACACGTTCAATAGGGAATGGGACCTATATCATGCTTGCTTATCAAAGTGGCGTATTGAAAGGTGAGGTTGAAGGGACCATAATTGGTGGAACATTTACGCCTAGTGTTGGAGGAAACAAAGCCATCTCACTAAGTCCAGGTAATTATGACTTTGTTTTGTATCGTAGTGGCGACTTTACTCGTAGTGGTAACAATCTGACTATTACCAATGCTTCAGAGTATGTCATGTTAGGTCGGGTTAATAACTATACCATCACGGCAACTCCCAACAAGCAGCAGGTACCATTCGTGATGCGTCACGCAGTATCACGTGTCAGAGTAAAGGTTACCGCTTACAAGGATGGGGCGCTTTTGGAACAACGAGTATCGGTTCTCTGTCACTATCAGCTGTAAACAATAATGAGATTCCCACAACAGCCACTTATGATCTCGCTAATGACAGTTGGAGTGGTTTCTGGTTCGAAGACTTTTATAGGGGCTTTCCCTTCTTTGGGTTCTGGTTCATGGACTAAGGTCGAAGACGAAGATGGTTTCCGACTTACTTCGTCAAACTATGTATATCTCCTGCCAGGGGCTAATATTACTAAGGTGAATGCTACAGCGAGTCCATGGTCAAGTTTAAATATATATGGAGAAAGTTTCTCGGGAAAGAATCTCAGTTTCATTTTAAGACCAGTCTTGAAGACTGAACCTAATGGCTCTTACCTCATCAATATTACTTTCCGCAAGAATTTCCTTTACCTGATGAATGATGGAACAACAGGATTGCTCTCTGAGACCATTTACGGTGGAGGCACAAAGATTCCTATTGGTGTTGTTGTCAGCCAAAGTAAGAAACTAGCAGCTGCACTTGATATAGTTGATCCTTATAGTATTTCTAGTACTACCACGCCTCCAGCAAGTAATTCTGGCATCAATGACCATTATGTAGAGTTCCCTCAGTTGTACACAGATACTGATGTCCCAAATGATGACGGATATAAGTACACTTGGGAAGGAGCTGGTAGTGCTGATGGTGTAACCATAAAGGGTAACATTGACGGCTATATTAAATTCTATGCAGCAGCTCAGTATTCGCCTACATTACCAGCTGGTAAAACTCTAAGTGGTAGCATTGTTGGAAAGAAATGGTTCCTCCCTAGCTTAACTGATGTCCTCATGTATGAAGGTGGTCCAGCGATAAATAATATAAAGCTGAATATAAACCTAATGGGTGGTGGAAGTGATGGAACACAGCCTCTTTATGACAGACCACAAATAATAACATCAGGATTTTCTCCTAATAATAATACTGTGGATTTAGCTTTTATCCAAGTAGGTGGAAAGAAACAGGGACGTAGAGCTTTCTACACGAGTACACTATTAAACAGAACAGGCTATGCTTATAAGAGTCTAATTATAACAGATGGTGGCTATGTTTATAATTTTGAAACATACCCATACTCCGAATATCTTCGTCCATTTATAAAGTATTAAAACGATAATCCTTAATATTCACAACGCTCCGTGGGCTAAAAGGTCTCGAACCCACGGAGTATTCACAACCAGAGACCACGCTTAATGACAATGGCAAACAAACCAATTCAATTTTTCTTGAGAGAGCAGAAGCTAAACATCGGTAAGCAGGCTGGAAAGACTGTTATCGTAGCACGCTCAACTGGTAGGCACCGTGTAGACTTCCGCAACTTTTGCGAACGTATTGCTAAGTCAACAACCTTTAATGCACAGGAGGTGGCAGCTGTGCTGAATCTTGCAAGTGAAACCGCCCGTGACATCGTAGCCAATGGTGACATTGTGGAGTTTGGTGACATGGGAACGTTGACACCCTCGTTTAAGAGCAAGGCAGTAGAGACTGTTGAGCAGTTTCGTGCACAGCAACACATTGAGAAACCTGTTATAAAGTTCCTTGCTTCTGCGAAGTATTTTACACTGAATGATGTTACGTATGAACAAGTAGCACCAAAGGAGAAGAAAGAAAAGAAGGGAAAGAAAGACAAAAAGAAAGCGGAAGGAACCGAGTCTTCAGGTCCAGTTGTAGGGGGTTAATAAGGAGAGCAGGAAATTCTGCTAAGACAATCAAAAAAGAGTTCGCGAACAATCCGGAAAGAGTTCGCGAACTCTTTTGAAATTGTTCGCGAACAATTTTGATTTTCTTCGCGAACAATTTTGATTTTCTTCGCGAACAATTTTAATTTTCTTCGCGAACAATTTTTTATGTCTCTTTGAGAGGCAAAATAACAGAAGAACGAGGCTTTAGACAGAATGATATATTTTTGAAAACATAGTAAGCAGAGTAAGGCTTTGAAGACAGAGTAACAGAAGAACAAATTGATTTAGTAACAAACAAATGATTCTAAGACACAATGACAGAAAGACATATTTTTTAATGACATATCATCCGTCGTTGACGGATTTTGTTTTCCTTCCACATATAGTATGTTACTATCGCCTTATGTTTCCCCCACTTTGTCTTTAAAAATATGTTATTGAAAGAATATGTTTTTCTGTTTCTTGCTGCAAACTTAGAGTCATTCTGTCTACAAAATATATGATCGTTTCTTTGCTTTCTCTGTCTTGAAAAACTATGTCATTGAAAGACTATGTCTCTATGTCCTTCTGTCTAAAAAGGTTTTTCTGATAGACTTTAAAATGCCTCTCTATACTTGTTTTCTTCCTTGTCTTCGAGCATAGAAAGATAGCTGTTGTATCGACTTTCTGATATGTAATGATCTTCAACAGCCTTGCGAACGGCACAACCGGGCTCATGTGTGTGGGTACAATTAGAGAATTTGCAGTGCTCGGAGAACTTAAATATCTCACGGAAATAGCTTGTCAACTCCTCTCGCTCTATATCAAATGTACCGAAACCCTTTATACCTGGGGTATCGATGAGATAACCTCCAACGGGCAACTCCAGCATCTCGCTGAATGTTGTTGTGTGCATACCCGTGTTGTGCGCATCGGATATGTCGGCTGTACGAAGATTTACGTGGGGTAGGAGAGCGTTGATGATGGTTGATTTTCCAACACCACTGTTCCCACTTAGTAATGTGATTTTATTTGCCAGCAAGGGGTTTAGTTTCTCTACACTGAACTCATTGGAAGTATCGTTAGTGGCTTGTACTTCGATACATTCATAGCCTATAGTCTCATAGAGTTTCATCACAGCATGCTGATACCGCAGTTCTTCTTCAGATAGTAAATCGTGCTTGTTGAAGACCAAGGTGACAGGTACTCTGTACGCCTCGGCACCAGCTAGAAAGCGATCAATGAATGTTGTTGACGTTTCAGGATAATTGATAGTTACCACCAAGAAAGCCTGATCAATATTGGCAGCAATGATGTGGCTCTGTTTAGAAAGATTCGGCGACTTCCTTATAATATAGTTTCTTCTATCCTCAATCTCGGTTATAAATGCCGTTCCCTCTTTGTTGGGCGTTATGACAACATGGTCGCCAACAGCCACGGGGTTGGTAGAGCGAATCCCTTTCAATCGGAAATTACCCTTAATCTTGCAGTCTATGTTCTTACCATTCTCCGCCTTTACGGTGTACCAACTGCCAGTGTTCTTTATTACTAAGCCACGCATAAATAGGGAAAAAAAAGCCTCACCCCCGACCCCTCTCCGAATGGAGAGGGGAGTGATTACCATTGTTTCTTATTCTTAAAGAAGTATGGAATAGTACATTTCACTCCCCTCTCCATTCGGAGAGGGGGCGGGGGTGAGGCTTCTGTTACACTGTCATAATCTCTTTCTGTTTCTCTGCTAGAAGCTCATCTACCTGCTTGATAAACTTGTCGTGAATCTTCTGTAAGCTAAGTTCAGCGTCTTTCTCGTTGTCTTCCGATAGACCATCTTTGATAGCTTTCTTCAGCTTATCTTTAATATCAGAACGCACATTGCGAATCTCGACCTTTGCTCGTTCACCGATTTTATTGCATTGTTTCACCAAGTCTCTACGACGCTCTTCGGTTGGTTGAGGTAAGTTTAAGCGAATCATCTCACCGTTGTTCTCTGGCGTGATACCCACATCAGAATCCATGATAGCCTTCTCGATGTCCTTAATGGCTTTCTTATCCCAAGGCTTAATAGCAATGGTACGTGCGTCAGGCACCATGACTGAGGCTACTTGATTCAGTGGAACCTTTGAACCATAAGAGTCAACTCGTACGCCATCAAGTATGGCTACGTTTGCACGACCAGCTCGGATGCGTTGCAATTCATCGCTAAGATACATTGCTGCCATCTCCATTCTTTCGCTGGCATCATTTAATGTCTGCTTTACGTCTAACATATATCTTTAGTATTAAATATTCGATGTTACAAAAATAGGAATTAATTCGGATATGCACAAGAATTTACTTTACTTTTCCTAAAGGAGGTCTTCTATTTGCGCCATCAGTAGTTGGATGATATGTTCCAGACCATCTTTGTCTTCTGTACTAAAGTCATCAAATCGGGTGCTATCAATGTCTAACACACCCCTAAAATGGCGTTGAGAGTCATACATGGGAATAACGATTTCGCTTCGAGAACGACTGCTACAAGCAATATGACCAGGGAATGTTTCTACATTAGGAACGATTAGTGTGCGACCTTCCTCCCATGCCTTGCCACAAACACCCTTACCATAAGGAATTGTGTAACAGGCTACTGACCCTTGAAAAGGTCCGAGTCTCAACATCTTCCCATTCTCTTGAAGATAAAAGCCCACCCAAAAGAATCGTTCTGGAAACGCTTCATGCAGTGCAGCCGAAACATTCGCAAGAATGCCAACCAGGTTCGTTTCATCCTTTATCAAGCCTGCAATCTGCGGAATTAATTGCTCATATTTCTCTTTCCTTGTCATGCGTTCTATCGTTGATAGTTGGCTAATTGCTCTTCAACCATGTTGGTTAGTTTCACAAACTGCGGTATTGATAATTGTTCAGGACGCTTCGTCATGATGTCTTGCTCATAGAATCCATCCGTTGGCTTACCATTATTAAATATCTGACGAAGGCTTACACGCAACATCTTCCGTCGTTGGTTAAAAACAGTCTTCACCACTCTTTTGAATAATTGTTCATTGCAACCAATGTCTGTGACATCGTTTCTTGTCATACGAATCACAGCACTCTTCACCTTTGGAGGAGGGTTAAATACATTCTCATCCACAGTGAACAAGTATTCCACATCGTACCATGCTTGAATCAAGACAGACAATATCCCATAAGCCTTCGAGCCAGGTGCTGCTGCCATGCGGAGCGCAACTTCTCGTTGAATCATCCCCGTACAGCAAGGTATCAAGTCCTTATAATCAAGCATCTTAAAGAATATCTGCGATGAAATGTCATAAGGGTAATTACCTGTCAAGACGAACTGTTTACCATCAAATATCTGTGTCAAGTCCATTTGAAGGAAGTCCTCTCCAAGGATATTCTCGTGTAGTTTGGGGAAACGTTCATATAGATACGCAACACTCTCAGCATCAATTTCAACTGCTTTAACCACTCTTGGCTTCTCAACAAGGTACTGCGTGAGTACTCCCATACCTGGTCCAATCTCCAAAACAGGTATCTCTGGGCATGCATCAACAGTATCTGCAATCCGTTTAGCAATGCTTAAGTCAGTTAGAAAGTGCTGACCTAAATTCTTCTTAGGCTTGACTAATTTCATGATTTTTACGTATTTGCCTACAAAGATAGGCATTTTATTTTGCTTTTAAAAGCATTTTATTTATCTTTGCTCAATATATGAATACAAAGAAACTGTTCAATAAGATCATCAAGATAGTACTTCCCCTTTTGCTTGGAAGTGCCATCTTGTATTGGATGTATCGCGGTTTCGACTTCTCTAGCATTAGTCATGTTCTCTTGCACGAGATGAATTGGACGTGGATGATTATCTCTCTTCCCTTTGGTATTCTGGCGCAGGCTTTTCGTGGATGGAGGTGGAAGCAGAGTCTTGAACCTATCGGGGAACATGCCCGTTCATCGGTTTGTGTCAATTCAATCTTCCTTTCTTATGCCGTTAGTTTACTCATTCCTCGAATCGGAGAGTTTGCTCGTTGCGGTGTTCTGAATCGTTATGATAAGGTTGCTTTCCCAAAGGCTATCGGTACAGTAGTGACCGAACGGGCGGTAGATACGCTCATCGTCATTCTTATAACATCTATTGCCTTTGTTATGCAGATTGGTGTTTTCTCTAACTTCTTTTCGCGTACAGGGACTCGAATTGACGATTTCTTAGGGATGTTTTCAGCAACTGGATGGTTGGTAACAGCCGTCTGTGGTGTTGCTTCTCTCATCCTCTTTTATAATATTCTACGCCACCTTTCTATATATAAGAAGGTGAAAGAAATGCTAAGTGGCATTTGGCAAGGCATCAATTCATTAAGGAGAGTGAAGAATATCCCACTCTTCCTCTTCTATAGTATAGCGATATGGGGCAGTTATTTCTTGCATTATTACTTAACGTTCTATTGCTTTCCTTCAACTGCACATCTCGGTCTCTCCTGTGCTTTAGTGAGCTTTGTTGTAGGTTCAATAGCCGTTATCGTCCCAACACCTAATGGTGCTGGACCATGGCATTTTGCAGTGAAGACAATGCTAATACTTTATGGTGTTGCTGACAATCAGGCACTTTATTTTGTATTGATAGTGCATACTATCCAAACACTTTTGGTCATTCTCTTAGGCATTTATGCGTGGGTAGCATTGAACTTTACCAAACCTTATGTCTCATTGGATAGTCCTGCCAAACTCACCCGACCAATAGAAAATGTATAATATAAGCCAAACAACAATTATAGTAATAACCTTTTAATATCAACATTATGAGTGAAATCAGAAATCTTAAACCAGTAGGCTTGTGGAGAAACTTCGATGATTTAACACAGATTCCACGCCCATCTGGGTACATGGAAAAGGTGCAGAAGTTCTTATTAGACTTTGCTGCAAAGGTGGGAGTAGAGGCATTTGTCGATGCTGGTGGTAATGTGGTAATGCGCAAGGCAGCCACTGCTGGCTATGAGAATCGTAAGACAGTTCTACTCCAAGCACACATGGACATGGTTCCACAAAAGGCTCCAGATAGTAATCATAACTTTGAGACTGACCCTATCGTAACCCACATTGAGGAGGGTTGGGTGTATGCGAACAACACGACATTGGGTGCTGATGATGGTATCGGAGTTGCTGCTATCATGGCAATTATGGAGGATAAGGACTTGAAACATGGTCCTGTTGAAGCTATCATTACACGTGATGAAGAGACTGGAATGTTTGGTGCTAACGAACTCCCAGAGGGTGAGTTGCATGGAGATATCCTCATGAACCTTGATTCAGAGACCTGGGGTAAGTTCGTTATAGGCTCTGCTGGCGGTGTAGACGTTACATCAACACTTGAATATAAAGAGGTTGCAAATGATCAAGAGACTGCTGTAAAGGTTACTTTAAAGGGACTTCGTGGTGGTCACTCTGGACTTGAAATCAATGAAGGACGTGCCAATGCTAATAAGGAGATGGTACGTTTTGTTCGCAAAGCAATCACCGAACTCGATGCTCGGTTAGCTGGTTGGCAGGGTGGCAACATGCGTAATGCCATTCCTTTCAAGGCTGAAGTTGTTTTAGCCTTACCACAAGCTAATGTCGTTGCACTTAAGGAACTCGTTGAGAAACAGAAGTCTGCTATCAAGGACGAGTATAAGGGTATAGAGGTTGTTGATAATATAGAATTCTTCGTAGAGGACGCAGATAAGCCTGTAGCTCTTCTACCAGTTGAGATTCAAGATAACCTCATCGATGCTATTTATGCTTGTCACAATGGTGTCTTGCGTATGATTCCTTCTTATCCAGATGTGGTAGAAACCTCTTCAAACCTCGCTATCATCAATATCGAACCAACAAAGGCTTCTATCAAGATCCTTGCTCGTTCAAGTCGTGAAGACATGAAGGAGTATATCGCAACACAATTGGAAAGCTGCTTTAATATGGCTGGTATGAAGACAGTCTTTAGTGCCCATTATGGCGGTTGGGACCCAAATCCACAGAGCGAAATCCTTAGCTTGTTGCAAAAAGTATATAAGGAACAGAATGGCGAAGAGGCAATTGTACAGGTAGATCACGCTGGTCTAGAGTGTTCAATCATACTTGGTAAGTATCCAAATATGGATGTTGTCAGTCTTGGACCAACGATTCGTAGTCCTCACACAGCTAAGGAACGCTTTGAAATCGCTACTGCTGAGCCATTCTGGAACTTGTTAGTTCAGACCTTGGAGGAGATTCCTGTGAAGTAAGATAATGGTCGTTGAGAGCCTCACCCGACCTCACTGAAAGAGGGAGAAGATGCCTCACCCCCGCCCCTCTCCGAATGGAGAGGGGAGTGAATAGCATTGTTTGCAAACAAAGAAGGCGTTTCTTCACATCGAAGAGACGCCTTCTTCATAGCAAGGAAACGCCCTCTTCGATTGGAGAAGACGCCTTACTCTTACTTCCTCTCCGAATAGAGAAGGGAGTAGATAGTATTGTTTGCATACGAAGTCAGTATCACAAAGTAGGGACAGACGCCCTCGTCTGTCCGCTTTCTTCCCCTTTGTAACACCCCGTTAGGTAACATCCCCTCCTCTGGAGGAGTTTGGGGAGGCTTTAGGTGATTGTGTTCAATCGGACAGACGAGGGCGTCTGTCCCTACATTTATGCGTTACGTTTAATTGAGGTGAACGAAGGGTAGAATCGAATTGTGAGTTTTGAATGTTGAATTAGGTGTTTCCTAAGTTTCGAATTACGAGTTTTGCATTTTGGATTAGGACTTTTCTTGTCTTTATCCTAACCAACTTCCGTTAGGTACATCCCCTCCTTCGAGGGGCTTGGGGAGGCTTTTTTTTTGTATTCTGTGGGGGATTAAAACGCCCAACCAAAGCCTAAGTAAGGATAGAGCACAGCCTTTTTAATAGCGTTCTTCTCACCCAATGTGAATGAAGGATTCACACCCACACGGAAGAGGAAGCCCTTGCTTGATACGTGACGATAGCCAATGTTACCAAAGAAATAGTATCCGAAACGATTGTGACTCGTGTTATAACCAAGGTAAGTAATCGTCTTTCCACCGATAGTTCTTTGCGTTATCAGGTGCGCCTGTTGGTCAGGAGTGAGCGTGACAGGACCTTCAAGGGTTTGAATGTCACGATCGTGAGAGTTGCAAATACCAACGTTAGCACCAGCCCCCAGCTCTAAGTTGTTCTTTTGAGAGCCTATAAGATAGTTTACTTCCAGCGGTACTGAGTAATAACGAATACTACCATCGTTACCAAAGAAGTTGGAGTTGTTACCGAAAGCAAAGCTAACACCTGCTCTCCAACCCCATCTTGTATGGTCGTTGAAACGCTGATCATAATTGATACCTACCATGTTTGAGGCTCCTAAAAGCTCCAAGTAGATAGCTTTGTCCTTCTCAAGTCCATCTGAATTAGGCTCTGCAGCCATCATGTTTGTTGCTAAACTTAATGCAATCGAAAGTGTAAGTAATTTCTTCATAAGAATCTTCTTTATCATTATCCTTTAGTTTTCTGGCTGCAAAGATATAATTTTTTTGATATATATATACGCTTTCTCGGTTTTTTATTTGTACTTTTGCAATATACTATATACTCGTTTCAATCATCGAAGAAAAGTTTCTTGACGGGTTGAGCGAATAAATATTTAGGTAGCAGTGGTAGGCATCTTCACATTAATATATAGTGGTCTTTTCAGCTTGGCAAATACATTCTTCCGCAGAGTGTGGGGGAGTGAACGTTGTCAACGATGGCTACAAAAGAAACACCTAAAGGCTTATCGCTTTGTTATGGGGCAACAGAACTTGCTCTCAACCATACGTTGTGAGATGGTAGATGATGGTCGTGAGGTCTATTGGTTTCATGCTGCTTCCTATGGAGAATACAATGTTATTCGTCCGATTATACGAACTTTAAGAAACGAGAAACGCCGTTGCATCGTTACTTTCTTTTCATCATCTGGTTATATTGCGTTGATGAATGAGAACGAAAAAAGCCACGAGGTGGATAACATCTTCTACCTTCCTTTAGACACGAAAAGCAATGTTAAGGAGTTTCTTGACATCGTGAAGCCTTCAAAGGTAATTTTTGCTATCTCTGAATATTGGGTAAATTACTTGTCAGAATTGCATCGCCGCAAGATACCAACCTATCTTGTTTCAATGTTAGTAGCTGATAGTTCTTATCTTCTGAAGTGGTATGGTTACCCCATCCGAAAGGTTTTCAAGGTCTTTACAAAGTTCATGGTCTTGGACGAACGATCGAAGGAGAATCTGGCAAAGATAGGCTTTAATAATGCAGAAGTGATAGGTGATCCTTTGTTTGATAACGCTATTCGCATAGCCAAAGAGCCTTATCAGAATGCAATAATAGAGACGTTTTGTGCAGGCAATACGCCCATCTTTGTGGCAGGGAGCGTGAGCGATGCTAACGATTTATCGCTTGTGTCTTCTTTAATAGAGCACGAACAAGGTGTTAAGTTCCTTATTGTTCCACATGAGATAGATGCTGTGACACTCCATGAAGTGCAGGAGAAGATACCTGCAAAGTCATTGTTATATACGGAATGTACCGCAGATACCGACTTTACCGATGTGCAAGTATTGGTCGTCAATATCCTTGGTTCGCTCTCACGTATCTATCGTTATGGTAATTGGGCATACGTTGGAGGTGGTTTCACAGCCTATCTGCATAGTGTTATCGAACCAGCTGTTTATGGCATCCCCGTGGCTTTTGGTCCAAGAATAGAGCGTAAGACAACCCCGAAAGAGATGGTTCGTCGAGGTATAGGAGCGATAGTCACAACGCCAGAAGGCTTGTGTTACTGGTTCAATCAGGTGAGAGAAGTAAGGGAACAGGAGGATGTGAAGAGTCGGGCAACGGCTTTCATAGAAGCAAATGCCAACTTCACTCAAAAGGTTTGTGCAAACATAGAGCAATGAGAAAAGTACGTTATTATATATTCCTCGGTCTCCTCAAGTGTATAGCCTTGCTGCCTTTCTGGTGCTTGTATCGGATAAGTGACTTTATATATCTCGTTTTGCGGTATGTTATTCATTATCGGAAACGAGTGATAACAGGTAATATCAGTAGGTCATTCCCAGAGTTAGATCAAAAGGAGGTAGGCGTTATCACCAATAAATTCTATCGTCATCTGGCTGATGTCATAGTAGAGTCTGTGAAACTTCTGCATGTCAGTGACGATGAGATGAAACGCCGAATCGAGGTCTATAATGGCGATGAGGTGGAACGCATAGCGGCTGATGGTCGCCCCGTAATCCTATTCCTTGGGCATTATGGTAACTGGGAGTGGGCACAGGAAGTATCGCATTATTACAGTCGACCAGCATTCACTTGTGAGTTATATCGACCTGTAAAAGACAAGGTGATGGACGATCTGATGTTACGCATTCGAAGCCGTTTTAACACCACACTTGTTACACAGCAAGAAGCCATCCGATTCCTTTTAAGGAAGTATCGGAGTAATGAACAATTCCTCGTGGGGTTCATATCTGACCAGCGTCCGAATAGTCAGAACCTTCATAACTGGACGCAGTTTCTGCATCAAGACACCGCTTTTGCTGTGGGAGGGGAGGAGATAGGTAAGCACGTAAAAGCCCTCTACTTCTTCCTACATGTTGAGAAACCGCGACGTGGTCACTATGTTATGACCTTTCAAGAGGTGCGTCCTGAAGAGGATAAAACGAAGTTCCCTTATACTTTACAATACCTCCGCATGATGGAAGCGAACATCCGTAAGCAACCCGAGCTATGGCTTTGGTCGCATAACAGATGGAAGTTTGACAGGGACGGGAACGCCATTCATTAGAAGTACTAAATAATAGATACAATGAATATCGTATGTGTAATTCCTGCGCGAGCAGAGTCTTCGCGCTTTTTTGAAAAGCCTCTTGCATTGATCTTAGGCAAGCCAATGATACGTTGGGTGTGGGAACATTGCAAGGAAGTAGAGCAGTTCAGTGAAGTGTATGTAGCAACAGATAGCGAGAAAATCAAGGCTCTTGCTGAATCATTCGGAGCGAAAGTTGTTATGACAGCATCTGATCATGACACTGCAACAGAGCGTCTTTATGAGGTGTCAACAAAGGTTGATGCAGATCTATATGTCATGGTGAATGGTGATGAACCATTGTTGACTAAGGACTACATCACGCAGTGTATCCCTGCAAGCATAGGTGAGGGAGAGATGTATGTGTCTAACCTTATGACCGATTTCCACAACCCTGTTGAGGTCGTTGATTCGACTAACTTGAAGATAGTAACAGGTCATAACAACCGTTGCTTGTTTATCTCACGCAGTCCAATCCCATATCCAAAGGGCAATATGGATTATGTTTATCATAAGTTCGTGGGTGTAGGTGCTTTCAATCATAAGGCTTTGGAGTTCTATCATACGACCCCTCGTGGACCTATAGAGAAGATAGAAGAGAATGATTCCTTCCGCTTTATCGAGAACAATGTGCCTATTTATTACTACAATTGCCATTGTCGCTCACTCTCTGTAGACAACCACAAAGATATTGCGGGAGTTGAGGCTATTATGAAAGGCGAAATGGAATAAAAAGGAAGTCACCTATGGGTAATTCAATAGGGAAGATCTTGGACTACGTATTCGTACCTCGGATATGTTATCGTCCACGTCTCTCTTCCATCATGGCAGGGCTTAGCCATGATGAAAGAGAGATTGTTATGGATCGCGTTGCCTACTATAATAAACTTCAAGAGCATACTCATATAGATGAAGCAACTACTGTTGGGCAATATAAGTTCCCGTTTAAGAAGAAGCAGTTCGGCGATAAGAAGAGTCGTCTCTCTACTTATTTCTTTGACCAGTATAGTGTCTTGAAGTATTTCCCAGCGGCATGTAGATTCAGATATGAGCATGGGGATGTAACCCATGTGCCGTCTCAACCAACGTTTGTAAAGAGCCGTCCGATAGCAGGGGACAATGTGAATGCGGTCTTGCTGAAGCTCGATCAGCATAGACACTTCCGTTTCGTGCATGACGAGAAGGCTTTTGCAGAAAAGAAGAACATGCTTGTCTCAAGGACAACATGGTGTAATGCTCGTCCTCACAGACGCAGGTTTTGCGAGATGTTTTGGGATCATCCCATGTGCAATATAGGTAAGTCTCAAGCCGAGCCAAACGAAGATTTCCCTGAAAGTATCAAAGGATTCCTAAGCATTGAGGAGCAGTTAGATTATAAGTTTGTCGCTTGCATTGAGGGAATGGATGTTGCAACGAACCTTAAGTGGGTGATGTCTTCTAATTCAATAGCCGTTTCTGCACCAATGGTTTATGAGACTTGGTATATGGAAGGAAGGCTTATTCCCGATTATCATTATATAGAGGTAAAACCTGACTACTCCGACTTGATAGAGAAAATAGAGTACTATATTGCACATCCATCACAGGCAGAAGCCATCATAGAACATGCCCATGAATGGGTGAAGCAGTTCCAAAATCCAAGAATAGAATTGGCTACGCAGCTTGCAGTAGCACAAAAGTACTTTGACTTAACAGACCTATGATGACTAACGATAACCAGCGGCATGGACGGAAAGTACATATTGCATTCCTTTCAAAAGACTTCCCTTGTGGTGGAGCGGAGCGTGTAACGTGTGATGTGGGCAACTGGTTATGTTCCCACGGATTCGCTGTTACGGTCTTTGTTATGAACCATTTGCAAGAGAACTATCCGAAGGGTTTCCAGCGATTGTTCGATGTGAAACCTCTTCCTAAGGGTAATATCCTATGGTCACCACGTGTTGCCAAGGCTATTCGTGATGCCATATTAAGGGAGAAGGTGGATATTCTTGTGACTTATCAGAAGCAACGCTATGCTGCTTGGTTGAAGGCAAAGACAGGTGTAAAGATGGTCTTTGTCCTCCACAATCCACCGTTCCATGAACTGTTGGGGCTTACTGTAGCTATTGGTGAAGCACATCCTTTTAAAAGGAGTCTGTTACAGGTATGGAAGAAGGTAATGGATATGGATTATTACAGAAAGTACCAGAAAGTATATCACTGGGCGGATGCTTATGGTGTACTTTGTCAGTCTTTTAAAGAGCGATTGACGGAGAACTTGAATCTACCAGCTGATAATAAGGTATGTGTCTTACCCAATTCTGTGCCCTTACCAACTGATGTGAACTTGGATAAAGAGAAGATCATTCTTTATTTGGGACGCTTTGCTCATATACAGAAGCGTGTTGACCGCTTGTTACGAATATGGAAGATCGTACAGCCACAGCTACCTGATTGGAAGTTGGAGATTGTTGGCGGAGGCGTAGAAGACGCATCACTAAGGGCAATGGCAACAACGCTTGAACTGAAGAATATAGCTTTCGAAGGACCGACCAATCAGGCAAAGAAGTATTATGATGAGGCTGCAATCTTGTGTATGACATCGTCTTATGAAGGCTGGCCGTTGGTTTTGGCGGAAGCACAAACTAATGGTGTTGTTCCTATTCTGTATAATAGTTTCACAGCAGCTACAGCTGTTGTCTCAAGCAAAGAGGAGGGTGTTCTGATAGAGCCATTCGATGAAGGAGCATACGCCAAAGCATTAGTTGCACTTGCCAAAGACGATGAACGCAGGAAGAGAATGCAGTTACGAGTGATTGAGAAAGCAAAGACATACAGTATTGATAATACAGGGGCTGCATGGCTCCAAATGGTTAGGAGGATACTAAATGAAGATAGGGGTTGATGCAAGGAAGATATTACGTAATGCCACGGGATTAGGCAATTACGGTCGGACATTGGTGTGTAATATGTCAGAGTTGATAGCTAATAACGACCGTCTCTTGCTGTTTTCTCCAGATGAGGGGAAGCCTGCTTTGAAAGCTATCTCTATACCTCAAAAAGGTGAATTGGTGGTTCCTACAAATTCATCCATCCCTTTATATAAAAGGTGGTGGCAGTTGAAAGGAATGGTAAAAGACCTCCGTAAGCATGAAGTGAATGTCTTTCATGGACTCAATGCAGAGTTACCAAAGGGTATTAGTAAGGTTGTTCCTGCTATTCTTACAGTTCATGACCTTATCTTTCTGTGCCATCCCGAATGGTACAAACCCATTGATAGATGGCTTTACACCCGTCGTTTCTATAACGCCATCAATGAGGCAACGCACATCATAGCCATCTCTGAATGTACAAAGCGAGATATTATAGAGTATGGGAAGGTGCCCGAAGAGAAAATATCGGTAATCTATCAGAGTTGTAGTACACGTTTTGCATCCCCTGTAGATGTGTCTTTAAAGCATAAGGTAAGGGAGAAGTATCACCTCACAAACGACTTCATCCTCTTTGTTGGTACGATAGAAGAGCGCAAAAATGCCCTTGAGATAGTGGAAGCCTTACCTTATTTGGAAGGTGTTGATGCGGTTATCGTGGGTAGAAGAACCCCTTATGCCGATCGAATAGAGGCGAAAGCTAGGGAACTTGGAGTCGCTGGTAGGGTTCATCTCCTATCTGGTATTGATGATGAAACATTGCATGCTTTATACCATTCGGCAGTTGTCTTTGGTTATCCGAGCCGTTATGAAGGGTTCGGAATACCCATCATTGAGGCAATGGAAGCTGGTCTCCCTGTTGTCGCAGCGACGGGAAGTTGTTTGGAAGAAGCTGGTGGTAAGGGTAGTCTATACGTGAGTCCAGATGATCCGAAGGCGTTTGCTGAGGCTATAAAGCACATGTTGCCGGGTGGTGACTGGCGTGAGCAGGCTATCTGTGAGGGTTTGGAATACGTCAAGAAGTTCGATGGTAAGAAGGTTGCCCAACAGGTGATTGACATATATAATAGGTATGGCAAATAAAGAAAACAAGCGTATCCTTGTCATAAGACTATCGGCATTGGGGGATGTTGCAATGACTATCCCTGCTATCTATAGTGTGGCTAAAACCTATCCACAACACCGTTTCTATGTGTTGACGATGGCTTTTTGTGCCAAGCTCTTCATCCATGTTCCAGAGAATATAACACTGTGTCCTGTGAAGGACAGAAAGGCTGTCTTAGAGCCAATTAAGGGCTTGAAGTTTGACGCTGTAGCCGATTTACACAACGTGATGCGCTCTTGGAAGATTGATTTACGCTATCTTTTGCGA
This sequence comes from Prevotella veroralis, assembly GCF_018127765.1. Taxonomy (NCBI): domain Bacteria; kingdom Pseudomonadati; phylum Bacteroidota; class Bacteroidia; order Bacteroidales; family Prevotellaceae; genus Prevotella; species Prevotella veroralis. The sequence continues at coordinate 445,162 of NZ_CP072330.1, forward strand.
GGCATGCGAGTGACAATACTTGACAAGAAGCGTAGTGAACGACATGCGATAACACATCAACATAAGTACACGGAGAGTAAGTTTACAGCACGATACTTCGATGTTTTTAGACGATTAGGGCTACCTTGTGAACCTCAGTTCGATGGTTTGTTCGATAAGAAACCAACCCTACCTCTACAATTAACAAAGCCGGAGAACGAACATTGGATAGGTATTGCACCTTTTGCAAGATATAAGAATAAGACCTATCCAGCCAGTCAGATGCAAGAAGTTATTGCCTTGTTGAATCAGACAGAGAACGTGAGAGTGTTCTTATTCGGCGGTAGGGGAGAAGAAAAAACAACTTTAGAGTCATGGACAAAAGAGTTGGCTAACGTCAGATGTATCGCCGGTTCATTGCAATTACACGAGGAATTGGCACTGATGGCATGGCTTAATGTGATGGTATCTATGGACTCTGCCAATATGCACTTAGCCTCTCTTGCAGGCGTGCGTGTCGTGAGTATATGGGGCGGAACAGCTCCCGCTTGTGGCTTCTTAGGCTGGCAGCAGCAAGAAGGTGACGCTTTGTTGACACATTGTGATTGCCAACCTTGTACGATAGCGGGAGCAGATGAGTGTGCAAAAGGTGATTACCATTGCATGACGACATTAACCCCATCGCAAGTTGTAGATAAGTTGATGAATGTGATAAGGACGAACGATAAGAAGTGATATAACGTATAGATAAAGATAAGAACATCTATTAGATAGATTGAAAAAATTGATTATGAAGAAAGATCTTTCAATATTATTGTGGCTGTTTATAGCCTTTACTTTGTTTTTCTTAGGTATTCAGAAGCCGTTATTCCTCATTTATAACCATGGCTTCGGAAAGTTATCTCCATCGTTCCATGACATCTTGGAGATTTATGTACATGGTTTTGCCATTGATATGGCAACGGTGGGTTATATGATGGCAATACCTCTTTTGCTCTTTGGTATCAAATGGGCATGGGCGAAGTTCCCTATTAAGAAGAGTTTAAACATCTATCTCGTCATTATCTCCATATTACTGACATTGGGTGCGTTAGCCGATGCATCGTTGTATGAGTTTTGGGAGTTTAAGCTCGATCGGATGGCGTTCTTTTATCTTAATGACCCAAAGGATGCCTTTGCAAGTGTGTCAGTAGGATATCTGCTTGTACGTCTACTCGGGTGGATTGTACTAGCTGCTATCTCATACGCCCTGCTTGCATGGCCTTTATGGAAAGTACAATTAGGAAAGATAAAGACAAATCCATGGTTGCGTGGTGTCCTATTTGTTGTGATAGGGGGAGCCTTGTTTGCTATGATTCGTGGTTTAAGAATATGGCCAAATACGCCAGGTCGTGCGTTTTATAGCAATGTCACATTCTATAATCATGCAGCTTTGAATCCAATCTTCAACCTTATGTACAGTCTTCAGAAGGAGGAGGACGACTACAAGGAATTTGATGCTTTCGATGAGAAAACACGAGCTAAGCTATATGAGGGTCTATTTCCAATAAAGGCCGATAGTACAGAGAAGCTCATAAAAACATCACGTCCTAATGTGTTAGTAGTGGTTCTTGAGGGCTTTGGCTCATGTTTCATTGAAGGCTTAGGAGGTATGAAAGATGTTGGGGTAAACATCAATCGCCTCTTACCAGAGAGTGTTGTCTTCGATAGTTGTTATTGTGGTAGCTTCCGAACAGACCGTGGTATTGTGTGTGCAGTGAGTGGTTATCTGGGGCAACCAACGACAAGTATCATGCGTTTTACACATAAGATCAAACATTTGCCAGGCTTACCAAAGACCCTGAAGAAGTATGGCTATCAGACACAAGCACTCTATGGAGGCGACGTGTCATTCTTTAATATGTCTGAATACTTCCTTGATTCGGGGCATGACAAGCTAGTGACAGAGGATGACTTCCCCGCTTCTGACAGAACAACTAAGTGGGGAGTACCAGACCATGTAACCTTTAACTGGTTGTATAATGACATTGTTCGTCGTGATAAGGAGAAGTCTGGTCCATGGTACACTACCTTCTTAACCATCAGTTCTCACAACCCGTTTGATGTGCCTTATCACCGTTTGAAGGATAAGAAATACAATGCTTTCGCATATACGGATCAGTGCTTTGGAACATTCATAGATAAGTTGAAGAAGACACCAGCATGGAAGAATCTACTCATCGTAGTGGTTGCTGATCATGGATTTAACTGGCGTGAGATTGCTTCACCGAAGTTTCCTTACATCCCATTCTTGATGATGGGCGGTGCTATTAAGCATCCTCAGCGTATCCATAAACTGATAAGTCAGACCGACCTTCCTGCTACTGTCTTAGGTCAAATGGGTATTCCTCATGAAGACTTCACCTTTAGTCGTGATGTAATGGGTAATACTTATCGTTATCCGTTTGGCTTCAATACCTTTAATAATGGCTTCAATTTCTGTGATTCAACAGGCTGTACTGTCTATGACAATGTAAGTAAACGAGCTATTTATGGGAATGACAAGCGACGCATAAACATAGGAAAAGCCATTTTGCAGACCCTGTATCACGATATGGCAAAGCGTTAATAGCAATACAGAATCATGTTATGAATCTCATACGAAAGATTAGAAATTACATCTCTTCATGCCGTTGGGTAGTGCCAATCACTACTCAATGGCCTTTATTTATCAGTTATATCGTATTGATAGGATGGAGTTCTATAACTCAGAATATCTATGCGCGTGCTTTCGTAATCTACTTGCATGCTTATATCGCAACCGCTATCGTCACATGGAGTAAACGCTCGTGGGTGAAGGTGCTGATCTATGTTTTAGCCTTCATCTTATTCTTTATTAATGCCTCATTGAAGGTTAACTATGACTTAGAAATATCCCCCAGCGTATTGATGCTGTTAGCTGAGACGAATGCAGAAGAGAGCTCGGAGTTCTTACATTCATTGCTGCACACAAGTACAGCATGGGTTATTCCGGCATTGACAGTGGTCTTTGTTGTACTTGTTGTAATAGCTGAGAAGAAGAGGTCGAAAGGTACATTATATTTAGAAAGGAAACGTCCTTTCCGTATATTGTCAGTGTTTTCTGGGATAATGCTCACTGTTGGTGTGATTGGTTCCTATTGTTATATAGGTCTCTTCCAGTGCAAGAATCCAGATGACGTCTCTGTTTGGAATCTACACATGAGTTACCCCAGCGATGCACTGACAAGGGTGGTTGTGGCTCTTTATGATTCACATCTGGCTAAGAAAGAAATGGAAGGAACGGCACTATTAGCGGAAAATGTGAAGTCAACAAAGAGTGATATTGAAGCAAAGGATTCGTTGAATATCGTCCTTGTGATCGGTGAATCGTATATAAAAGATCATGCTTCTGTGTATGGATATGGACTTAATACTACTCCTTTCTTATTGCATGAGAAGAAAGCGGGACGGTTAGTTGCATTCACAAATGCCGTCTCTCCATATAATTTTACAACCAAGGTAATGCGTAATCTGATAAGTACGAATAGTCTTGAAGATGGTGTTCGATGGAGCGAACGCCCACCATTAACAGCCGTATTCAAGCGAGCCGGCTATTTTGTCAGTATGTATGATAATCAAAGAACCTTTGCTTTTGGAGCAACATTCACCTTTGCTTTGAACAGTTATCTTTATGCACCACGTGTCTTGAAAGTATGCTATGATAGGACAAACAATAATTCTTTTGAGTATGATGGACAATTAGTTGATAGATATAAACGTGATTTTCAGGAGCAACATAGCCATGCTCTGACTATCTTCCATCTCATGGGACAGCATATAGAAGCTGTTAAGCGTTATCCTGTTGATAGGCAGTTTAACCATTTCTCTGCTGATAGTATTAAGCGGAAGGAACCATGGATAACAGAGGAGATGAGGAGGGGTATTGCTGAATATGATAATGCCACATTGTATAACGACTATGTGATGAAGCAGATAATCAGTCGATATGCTCATCGGAATACAGTGGTTATCTATGTTTCTGACCATGGTGAAGAGGAGTATGACTATCGTCCAAGTGCGGGTAGAAAGGGCAGTGATGATCTGAAAAATATGCTTTATTATCAATACAGTGTACCTATGATGGTGTGGTTCTCTGATGCCTTTAAAGAGAAATATCCTACTAAGGTTTGGCAGATAGAAGCATCGGCAGCAAAGCCTTTGATGACAGATAACATTTGTCAAATACTGTTCTATCTTGGTGGTCTGACCTCTTCTCCCTATTACTCAGCTAAGCATAATGTGTTGAGCAAGGACTATGTTTGTGGGAAGCGCATCGTTGATGATAAGTATAATTACGATAGGATCGTGCGCCCGTGAGGGATAACAAATAAGAACGGGGGGCTCTTCAAGGATGTAGAAGGGCATCCCTTCATATTGTGCGAAGCCTCATCTCCATAGGTGCGGGTACTCCCCTCATTATATGAAATAGTATTCGTGTTAAATTCCCAAAGGTAGGATGTGACAGGCAGAAGTAGGATAGTATGAAGAGGAAAGGGTAATGTGATAAAGTGCAAAGTTAATTTTGCTGTCATTCCTGTCACTCTTTTGTAGCATGTAACTATCTGTTTGTTAGTAAGTTGTTTGAAATGTTAAAAGTGACAGCAACTTTAATTAAAAATAAAATAGGGTTTTAAGAGTATTAAAAAGGTTCGTTTTCCACTCTCGTTGATACCCCATCATCCAACGAAAATATAAGTGGATATACTAAGTAAATGATCTTGTGGATTCGAGTAAAGAGCATTTTAAATTGCACCTTTTCGATAAAAAAGTTTGGAGAAGTTTTGTTGTTTAAATAAAAAACGCTACCTTTGCACTCGCAATTCAGTAATGAGTTAGCTCTTAATGGGATATGGTGTAATGGTAACACTACAGATTCTGGTCCTGTCATTCCTGGTTCGAATCCGGGTATCCCAACGCTTAGAGAGATAGAGTTATCTATCTCTTTTTTGTTTTTGTGTATTTCCTTCTTTCATTATATACGTCAATTTGTAGTTAGAGATGGACTATGCCTACTCTTTTATAATCATAGAATTGGCACGTAAACATAATTGTTTTTGGTCTTGAAGAATGTATTTTCCGATAGAGCTTATAAAAGAAAATCAGCAACTTAGATGTTAGTTCTAAGTTGCTGATTGCTTATTGTGGACCAGCCTGGGCTTGAACCAGGGACCTCCAGATTATGAGTCTGTTGCTCTAACCAACTGAGCTACAAGTCCGAGATGTGATTGATACGGGTGCAAAGGTAATGAAATAAATGGAAAAAGGAGAATGGAGTTGAAAGAAAGTTGCGGTTTTAACACATTTTGAGAAGTGGTGGATAGTGTTTGTGGCGGTTTCTAAGTAACTTTGCAAGGAGCTTCGTTAAGATATACAAGGAGCTTCGTTAAGGTGTGTAAGGAGCTTCGTTAAGGTGTGTAAGGAGCTTTGCTAAGGAGGGAAAGGGGACTTTGTCAAGGAGTGAGAGGAGTTTTTCTAAGGAGTGAAAGGAGTGAGAGGAGCGAAAGAGAGTTAAGACAATAGTATTGTTAAGGAGGGAGGGAAGAAGTATTGGAAGGGATGAAGAGGAGGAGAGGATGCTGGGAGGAGTATCACAAATAGGTATAAGGAATTTGGAGACGATATATATAAAGCAAGGAGAGAAGGTTGAGATGGGAGAGCTGGTAGCTACTATCGGCTTCTTTGATGGTGTGCATCGTGGGCATCAGTATTTGATAAGGAATGTTATAAATGAGGCTCATCAGGTAGGGATGGTGTCGGCTGTGATAACGTTTGATGAGCATCCTCGGCAAGTGTTGAAGGCATCATTGGGGAAGGAAGAGGATGTTAATAGCCGACCAGAATTGCTATCATCGCTTGATGAGAAACTGCTGTTATTATCAAAGACAGGCATTGATAAAGTCATCGTGTTACACTTTGATGTCGCATTGGCAGACTTATCTGCACGCGAGTTTATGGAGGACGTCTTATGCAATCAACTGAATGTACGGAAGCTGCTCATAGGTTACGACAATCGTTTCGGGCATAATCGTTCGGAGGGATTCGATGATTATAAGCGATACGGCGAGCAGTTAGGAATAGAGGTCATACACAATAATGCCTACCTTCCCGATGGTGAGAAGATTAGTTCGTCACGGATAAGGACGTATATAAAAGAAGGTGATATCGTGCGTGCCAATCACTGTTTAGGTTACGATTACACCATCTCTAGCAAGATTGTGAGCGGCTTTCAGAATGGTCACAAGTTAGGTTTTCCCACTGCCAACCTCGATATCAACGCTTGCCAACAGCTCCTACCTATGCGTGGCGTATATGCTGTCATGGTTCAATTAGACCACTCCCTCGTGTGGAAGCGTGGAATGATGAATATCGGTAAACGCCCCACATTCGATGGAACGAAAGAAACTTTAGAAGTAAACATCTTCAATTTCGAGGGCAATCTCTATGGGCAAGATATCTCTATCCGATTCATCAGTAAGATACGAGATGAGCGTAAGTTCGATTCTCTTGAAGCCCTTTCCCAACAGCTCGAACAAGACAAACATACCATCAACGCACTCTTCGATAGGCGTCATCCGATGGTTGATAACATTGTAGAACAATAATAAACAAGGAAGAATATGAAGTCAAGAGAATTATGGACAGCCGTTCTTTATATCATATTATTCGTAGCACTCTTCATTGTGTTGCAAGTTATTGCATTAGTAATTACCAATCTTATAGTCTCATTCATTCATGGAACTCCCTTCTTAACCACGATGAATGGTGTCAAAGATGGTACTTCGATAGCTCTCTCAGCAGTGATTAGTAGTTTGTTAACCCTCCTCCTCTTCACTCGTACAAAGTGGGCACCAGTATCTAACCTCTATCTCAAGTCACGTCCGTGGGGCGTTCTCCTTTGGGCAGCTTTGCTTGCTTTAGGTTCTATTCTCCCGATGGAGTTTATAGCAGAGAAGATTAATCTCACCATGCCCGAACAAACGGAAGCAATGTTCCAAAGCATTATGAAGACATCATGGGGATATATCGCCTTAGGTATCATGGCACCATTGGCAGAGGAGGTAGTCTTTCGTGGTGGTGTACTCCGTGTACTTCTGAATGCAACGGGCAGTAAGAGTCACTGGATAGCTATCATCCTCTCGGCTCTCGTCTTTGGTTTCATCCACTTCAACCTAGCGCAGGGCGTCCACGCCTTCTTGCTCGGTTTGGTACTTGGATGGATGTATTATCGTACAAAGAGTATTCTACCGGGGCTAATGTTGCATTGGATGAACAACACAGTAGCCTATGTGATGTTCCATTTAATGCCACAGATGAGCGACGGAAAGCTCATCGACTTCTTCCATGGAAGTGAGCGAATGATGTATGGCGGACTGTTTTTTTCGCTTTGCATACTCATCCCGTCCATCTTCCAATTAGCTCTTCGGATGAAGAAGGCATAACAGCGAACCTTCTTATTCCACAATGATAAGGGTGCATCAAATGTCCGTTAGGATTATTGATGCACCCCTTTTTTAGTCCTGTTATCTATGACCTCTTTCTGTCTCAGCCCTTGAAACTCATCGTCTCAGCCCATGATACACACAGTCTCAAGCCTTGAGACACATAGTTTCAATATATGGAACGCACAGTCCCAAGCAATGGAAGGTGAGAAAGAAAGTACCAAGATGCTCGATTTTCCTATCTGTTATGTATGCGAAGTTACGTCTTTATTAGTACCTTTGCATAGTTTTTAGAGTTGATTTAGATGTTCCATTCGTTCTTTAACAGGCGTTTTTACAAGAGTGTAAGTATTATTCTCGTAGTTCTCCTATTGTCATCTATTGCCAAGCGTAACCTCTCGTTGACAAGAAGACATATACGAAGATGTGCCGTAGATGTGACAGAAAAGTCTTATTATCAACTGGATGTAAACGGCAAACCAGTAGCTTATTTCTCTGATTATACCGACTCCACTTTCGTTGGTGGTAGTCTCTCTGCCGACAGCATACACTCACGTATGTCCGTATCAGAGGGCTATTGGGTTAATAAACTGCCCGTTTTGCCTTCTTGTTTTGGGCGTATAGCAGTGATAAGGCGCCATTATCCTTCTACAATTATCAATCTGAAGGATCAGAAACTGCACCATGTATTGATGTATGCGTTGCTGAAGATGGATATAAAGTTAGTGGGTTTGCAGTCCAAGCGGAACGAGACAGCCTATTATCTGCGCATTCATAGTGTGCAAGATTATGGTTATAACAAGATTGCCGATTATCATACAAAGTTGGTGCAACAGATGGATTCACTGCAAAGGATTATACATGCTTTGCAAGATATAAAGCCCGGTTCGCGTCTTCGTATCCGTCAAGTGAATCAATACACAGCACGTGTATGGTATAAGCCCGGCGAGATAATGGTTTGTAATCGCTTGGATGACGAGTCAAACCGATGGGCTCTTTGCTTGCAGACATCCGATTGCATGACTCCTTGGAGGATCTCTTCACGCTTCGGTAGAGAGCGAGGTATGCAGGAGAGTTTGCGTCACTTCAAGGCTTATCCGCATCCCGTTCTCGGCTTTCCAGCAGGAGCTTTGATTGATTCTGCGGGTTATTACGTTGGCGAGCAACGAAGAGGAAAGGCTGAAGGATATGGTCAGTATTATGGTAATGATGGTAGTTTCTATGATGGGCATTGGCAGGATGGCAAGCGAAATGGCTTTGGTATCAATGTTGCGCCACATGACTTTCTGAAGGTAGGGGAGTGGAAGAACAACGTATTTAAGGGCGAACGCCTCACTTACAACGCTGACCGTATCTACGGCATAGACCTTTCTAAACATCAACATGAGAAGGGGGAGCAGCGTTACAGCATAGCTTGGAGCAAGTTAAGAATCACTCATCTCGGTACATTAAGCACTAAGAAGATCAAAGGAGTGGTTGATTATCCGATCTCATTTGCCTATATCAAGGCAACTGAAGGGCGTACTTTGCTCAACAATTATTACTATTCTGATTACTTGGCAGCCCGTCAGCAGGGGATCAGAGTGGGTACTTATCACTTCTTCTCAACCTTGTCTTCGGGCTATATGCAGGCTAACTTCTTCTTAAAGAAAGCTCGATTCAGGAAAGGCGACTTACCCCCTGTGCTCGACGTAGAGCCTACTGATGCGCAAATTCATGCTATGGGAGGTGCTGAAGTGCTGTTCAAACAAGTGAGGATATGGATGTCTATGGTATTTAAACACACGGGTCATCGCCCGATACTCTATATCAGTCAGTCGTTTGCTAATCGTTATATGCCCTTAGCCCCCGACCTTGGTGATAACTATCTCGTGTGGATTGCGCGTTATGGAGAGTATAAACCTAACTTCAAGTTAGCTTACTGGCAGCTTAGTCCTGATGGTAAGGTGCGTGGTATTCATGGTGATGTTGATATCAACGTGTTTAATGGGTATAGCAATCAATACGAAGACTTCTTAAAGAGACATTGCTTTTGAATGTCGCTTTAAGAAGTTATAAATAATTGTGTGATACGATTCTAATGCGCCTTAGAGAGTAATCTCTCCAGAGCCAAAGCAGCGGTGGTGCTGCTCATCATATATGACACAGAACTGTCCGGGTGCAACTCCATGAATACTCTCTGTAGAATGGATGAGGCACTTCCCATCGCTTAGTTGCTCTACGGTAGCCGTGTGATACTCTGGTGTATGGCGTATCTTGAAAGTCACCTTAGTGGGTAGTTCTTTGATACCTTCGGTTAGGAAGTGGAAATCATGCAGTGGGAAGTCCTTCTTATAAGTTGTTGCAGGATCATAACCATGGCTTACATAGAGAATATTCTGCGCCACATCCTTCTTAACAACGAACCAAGGACCACCGCCAAGACCCAATCCTTTGCGTTGTCCGATGGTGTGGAACCATAGTCCACGGTGCTCACCAATCTTCTTACCAGTCTCTAATTCGATGATGTCACCCACCTGTTCCCCCAGATAACGACGTACATACTCATTGTAATCAATGTTGCCAAGGAAGCAGATACCCTGTGAGTCCTTCCTGCGAGCATTGATTAAGTGCTCCTGTTCGGCAATTTCTCTCACCTCATTCTTCGCATAATGCCCTATAGGGAATATCGCTTTCTTTAGTTGCCAATCGTATATTTGAGCTAAGAAGTCGGTCTGATCTTTTACAGGGTCAGGACTTGTTGTAAGCCATTTACGCCCATCAATCCATTCAGTCTGCGCATAATGCCCCGTTGCTATTAGGTCATAATCATGTCCCATCTTCGCATCGAAGGCACCAAACTTTATGAGTCTGTTGCACATCACATCAGGGTTTGGAGTGAAACCAGCCTTTACCTTCTCCATAGTATAGCTCGTTACCTGATCCCAATACTCCTTATGACAATCGATGACCTGCAACTTGCAGCCATAACGATGCGCCACGGCAGTAGCCATCTCCAAGTCTTCTTCAGAGTTACAATCCCATTCCTCCTTCTCTTCTGGTCCTATCTTAATATAGAAACAATCGGGGTGTAAGCCCAGTCGAGCAAACTCATACACGACGACCGAGCTATCTACACCGCCAGAGAGAAGCACTGCGATGCGTTTATCTTTTATCTCCTGAATATCCATTCTATAATCCTTTCCTATCTAAAAAACCGTCAGGCTTTTACCTGTTCTTCGGTTATCTTCTTGCGATGCGATACCTTCATACGATCAAAACCAACGCCATATACACCATTAACAGCCCCTTGCGAAACGAATGCGTTGGGGTCTATTTCATCAATGAGTTGGTAGATGGCACGTGCTTCCGAACGCCTTGCTATGACGAAGAGCATCTTCAAGTCCTTACCCGTATAGAACCCTTGTGCATTGATGATGGTACATCCACGTGGCACGTCGTTATTGATGGCTGTACCAATCTCTGCCCAATGCTCCGATATAACAAAGAACTGAACGGAACCTCGCATACCGTTGATCAAGTAATCAACAACGTATGTCATGACAAAGAGAACGATATATCCATAGATTACTTTCTCCCAGTTGTTCAATACGAGATAACTTGAGCTAATGATGCAAAGGTCGCATGCCAAGATGACACGACCTAATGAGATGTCACGGTACTTATGTATCATTGCAGCGATAACATCCGATCCGCCAGAGCTTGCATTGTACTGTAATGCGATGGCAACACCAGCTCCTAATAGTACACCTCCTACTACACAGGCAAGGAAGGGCTGGTCGGCAAAGAGTGCATGACCTGCAAATACCTGTCTAAAAAGCGATGTAAAGAATGCGAAGCTAAGCACTGCAAAGATGGTTCTAACGCAGAACTTCCACCCAAGAATCCTCAAAGCAACGAAGAGAAGAATGCCATTAATTGCCAAGTAGGTATATTGAACGGGAATGTCTAAACCCCATTGAATAACAGAGGAAATACCTGCTATACCACCAATTGTAATCTTGTGAGGTAAGAGGAAGGCGCACCATCCAAAACTACCAAGCAACATTGCAAAAGCAATTACTAAGAACTCCCATACGTCTCTTAGCTTGTTTTTTCTTTTTCTGACCATGTGTTTATCGATAAATAGTATTTTGCAAAGATAGTGAAAATATAATGAAAATCAAGTTGCAGGATGTCTTTTTCATAATTATGAGATGTTCTTTCTTTTGCAAGAGGGTCTTTTCTCCAATCAAAGAGACGCCCTTTTCATTGCGAAGAAAGCCTTTCTTCACAGCAAGAAGAGCCTCTCTTTGCATGAAAGAAAGGCTCTTCTGTTTATTAGTTGGTATTCTCCTTGATTTGTGACTATTGCTTGTTTCGTTTGTTGAAGAGGCGGAATAACTCTCCAATCCATAGAACGACAGAGGTTGAAGTGACGATGATCAACCAATCAGAAAGGCTAAGTGGAGAGACGTTGAACATCCTTCCACCGCACTGCACGATGATAATCTGCCCCACAAATATCAACAAGGCAATAACGCCAAAACCCTTACAACCTTTCAAGTGGAAGGCACTGCGTCCTGTTGCAAAGGCTCGCGCATTAAACATGTTCCAGAACTGTATCATCACAAAGAGTGTGAAGAAGATGCTCAACTCATGGTCAGTTAGTCCTTGATCTCCCATATTCTTCCATGTAAGGAAGTCGGTCATTGATTGAATAGGAGCATGTTCCAGCATATAAAGCAACGTGAGTAGGATTACAAAGAACAAACATCCAACACCGATAATGAGCCTTGTCATTGCTGGATTAATAATGAAGGACTTGCGGTTGCGAGGCTTGTCACGCATGACGTCTTTCGATGGTGGAAGGGATGCGAGAGCCATTGCTGCGAAGGTATCCATAATGAGGTTGACCCATAACATTTGAGTTACTGTCAGTGGACTCTGCGTTCCCATCAGTGCTCCTGCTAAAACGATAAGGCAGGCAGCAACGTTTACTGTCATCTGAAAAAGGATGAATCTCTGGATGTTCTGATAGAGTGATCGCCCCCACATTACCGCACGACCGATAGAACGGAAAGAGTTATCAATGATGGTGATATCGGATGCCTCTTTCGCAACATTCGTCCCATCGCCCATTGATAAACCCACGTGTGCAGCTTTGAGAGCTGGTGCATCGTTTGTTCCGTCGCCCGTAACAGCTACGACTTGGTGCTGGGCTTGCAAGGCTTCAACCAATCGCTTCTTATCCATTGGGCGTGCGCGGGCTATGATCTTTAGGTTGTTTACACGTTTAGAAAGTTCTTCGTCGCTTAGAGCTTCAAACTCCGGACCTGTTATCACACAGTTATCACAATCCTTCTCAGTCCATAGTCCCACCTGTCGACCTATCTCTTTTGCTGTTCCCGGGGTATCGCCTGTGACAATCTTAACATCTATACCAGCATCAAGACATTCCCGAACGGCAGCAGGAACCTCCTTACGAACAGGGTCGGAGATGGCTACGATACCTTGGAAAGTTAACCCTTTCCCTGTTTGTTTAATGGTATCGAGGAGGGTTGGAATTACCCCTTCGTGTAAGTTGTCATCGTCAATGAGCATACAGGCAAAGCCTAATGTGCGCATAGCTTGGTTCTGCCAGGTTAACAACTGGTTGCTAATTTCATCCCACGAACGATTCCCCATGATTGAAGAACAATAATTACGGATGATGTCAGTTGCACCTTTTATATATAAGATGGTCTTCCCTGGAAGTTGAGCAGAGCGCACCAAAGTTCCCATGCACTTGCGTTCTGTTGAGAAAGGAAGTTCGTCTATCACTTCAGCCTCTGTGCGCAACTGACGATAATCATAGCCCTGATCATTTAACCAAAGTAGGAGTGCACCTTCTGTTGGGTTGCCTAAGGCGGTTGGGTGATGAGTGTCAGTGAAATCGAGAGATGCTGTTGAGTTCACAGCAATAGCCTCTCTTGCTAACGCCTTGTGCTCTTCAGTCTCTCTGTCAATAGCCATTTCACTCACACGCATTTGATTCTGCGTTAGCGTTCCAGTCTTATCTGTACAAATGACAGTCGTTGCCCCCATTGTTTCGCAAGCGTGCATCTTGCGCACAAGATTGTTTGTTTTTAGCATGCGACGCATTGAATAAGCCAAAGAAAGCGTTACTGCCATAGGTAATCCTTCGGGAACAGCAACGACGATAAGCGTCACGCAAATCATTATTGAGTCTAAGAGATATTGCAGGAAACGCACCCATTCGAAGGAGAAGTTCGAGAAGAACATGATAATGCGGGCAATGAGAATGATGGCAGCAATGGTGTAGCTAGCCCAAGTAATAAGTTTGCCCAATCGTTCTAATTGCTCGGTAAGGGGTGTCTTAACGCTGTTGTCAATCTGAGAAGCTACGAAAACCTTACCATTTTCGGTGTTATCTCCAATCTTCTCAACACGGAATAAACCATGACCTTCCATCACCTTTGTTCCACGAAGGACATAGTTTGTTGGAAAGGTTGCGTCTTTATCGAAATCAGTTTCATGTGTACTCTTATGGCAGATAGGCTCTCCAGTGAGAGAAGACTCGTCTATGTTGAGAGAGATAGCTTGTAGTAACAATCCATCAGCAGGCACTTCAGAGCCCGTGTTGAGCCTAACAATATCGCCAACAACCACTTCTCGCTTTGTTATTTGGGTGGTGTTACCATTGCGAATGACCTCCACAGGTTCATCATCATTGACTTGGTTGAGAACAGAAAAGGCTTTGTTCGCTTTCTCTTCGAAGAAGAATGCCATGCCAGTAGCCAATAGTATGGCGATAAAAATGCCTACTGGCTCGAAAAACACCTCTGTTCCTTCATGCAAACCATAGTATTCATAGAAAGAGATAGCGATAGAGAGAATGCCAGCAACAAGTAGGATGATAATCAGAGGATCCTCAAATTTCGTTATAAAACGCTTCCACATAGGCTCTTTCGCAGGTGGCGTGAGGAGGTTTTCACCGTACTTCTGCCTACTTGCTAACACCTCTTGATCATTAAGCCCGTTAATTATCTTCTTCTCTTCCATAATGTCTTTGTATATGAGACAACTGCGACAAAAGGGAACATGTTTACCTTTTAGCTGTTGTACTTGGGCTGCAAAGATACAAAGAAAAAATGATATTCGCCGACAGAAGGGAACATGTTTACTATCAAGTGGAAGTTCTTACGTTCGCTACTATTGTACGTGCCTTTAAAGTAAGGGGTATTAGTGCATCTTTAGCAACGCAAGGAATCGGTCGTGTTAGATTGTGGTAATAATAGTTGTAGGCTATATGTAAATATAGAAGGGATTCATGTTTGCTGTCATTCCTGTCATCTTTTCGTTGTGTATAAGGTGTTAGTAACCAATGATATAGTTTGAATGTTAAAACTGACAGCAAATGAATTTAAAACTTAATTAGCGGTTGTATGTACTATAAATGAGCTGGTTTTGTATTACTAAGATGGTTAAGAATACCTTTCATAAGCTGGACTTACGAATACTAGTCTACCCCTCACGGAAAAAGTCGAGTGCTTCCTTAATGTCTTCCTCCGTGATGGTTTGATTGATGCGGATGTCTCCAATACCACCAAGGAGCGTTACATTGATTTCATTACCACGATTCTTTTTATCATGGTGCATGAGTTCTATAAGCTCAGGATAGTCGTTGCAGGTGATAGGAAGACTTCCATAATACGCTCGAATGAAGTTTACTGTTTGGCGCATGCGCTCTGTGGGGAAGTCTGTTTGTGTCGTTGCAAGATATAGTTCAGCTACCAGTCCAAAGGCGACAGCGTATCCATGCAAGATGGGGTGATGCTTCATCGCCCATGACTCGAACGCATGTCCAAAGGTGTGACCGAGGTTTAAAGCTTTACGAATACCCTTTTCGTGTGGATCTTCATCAACGATACGTTCCTTAATGCGTACACTCTTATCCAGCATAAAGGCTAATTGATGAAGATTAGGTTGCGCTATATTGAAGTTGATGAGCTCTGCCCACATCGTTTCATCAGCTATCAAACCGTGTTTGAGCATCTCTGCATAACCGCTGCGGATGTTTTCTTCATCAAGTGTTCGGAGCCAGTTGGTATCAAGCAATACAAATTCAGCATCATTAAAAACTCCAATCTCGTTCTTTAACCCACCAAAGTTGATACCCGTTTTACCTCCAACACTTGCATCCACCATGGCAAGTAAGGTTGTTGGAACATTGATGAAGTTAATTCCCCGTTTGTAGGTTGAAGCAGCAAAACCACCTAAGTCGGTCACCATACCACCTCCAAGGTTGATGAGCAGACTGTGGCGTGTGGCTTTCCCTTGCTGTAATGATTCCCATACATGGACGAGGGTGTCAAGATTCTTACGTCTGTCAGTTGCACCAATAACAATTGTTTGGGCATCTTTCAGACATAAATAATCCTTGACAAGAGTCCAACAGAGTTTGTTCGTAGTCTCATCTACGAGAACAAAGATTCTATCATGTTCACATTCAGCAATGGCTTCTGCCAAGTCTGTCTGTAATTGTTTTGATATGATGACACGCTGTTTCATAAGTTATCTAATCACTTTTAATCCTTATAAAAAACCTTACTTAGGAACGCCTTTATCTATTAAGACGATGGAGAGCAGCATAATCTAATAGGATCAACTGCCAACTGCAATGTTACAAAAAATAATTGTAAACGTCTTATAGAAGCTGTTAAAAGTGAAGATTAAGGTTAAACTTCTTATGTGTCTAACCATCATATAAATCAGTTAATGAAATAATTTTATGGTAAAAAGATTATTCTTGTTTGTATTCTTGTCGTTTAGTAGCATAACACTACTTGCACAGAATAGGACGATAACAGGCTCTCTTTTTGATGGAGAAGTGAAAGAGAAAGTTCCTTTTGCAGTTGTCCAGCTGTTGAAGATGGATAGCACCTATGTTGTTGGAGCTACCTCCGATGAAGGTGGTAATTTCAAAGTGACAGCTCCAACGAATGGCAGGTTTATTCTGAAAGCATCCTATGTTGGTTATAAAACGATCTTTCAGAATGTTACGATTGCTAATGATCAAGATGTTGCTATAGGGCAGCTCGATTTTCAAGTAGATACGCACACGTTGAAAGAAGTTAAGGTTATTGCAAGTGCACCGAAGGTAGTTGTGAAGGCAGATACCTTTCAATACAATGCGTCGGCATTCCGTGTTGCAGAGGGATCGACTATTGAAGCCTTGGTAAAAAAGCTACCTGGTGCAGAAGTGTCGGACGATGGTACGATAAAGATTAATGGTAAAGAGGTCAAGAAAATACTCATTAATGGTAAGGAGTTCATGACTGGTGATACTAAAACTGCACTCAAGAACCTCCCTACCTCTATAATAGATAAGATTAAAGCATACGACCAGAAGAGTGATTTGAGTCGTGTGACGGGGATTGATGATGGCAACGAGTCGACAGTCTTGGACTTCGGTGTTAAGGCTGGAATGAATAAAGGTTTCTTCTCAAATATTGACCTTGGAATAGGAACCAAGCATCGTTATTCAGAGAAAGCAATGGCAGCTTATTTTAATGATAAGTTTCGAATGATGGGCTTCTTGTCTGCTAATAATGTCAACGATATGGGCTTTGGTGGTGGTCCTCGTGGCGGATGGGGTGGCATACGTCAAGGATTGAATGCTACAAAGATGGTTGGTTTGAATATGAACTATGATAATGGTAAAACCTTACAATGGGATGGTAGTGTTCGTTGGAATCATTCTGATGGAGACTTGAACACCCGTGTATCAATAGAGAACTTCGTTGCGTCACAAGGTTCATACGCCAATCGTCGCTCGCAGGAATATACTCGTGAGAACTCTTGGGATAGTCGTTTCCGTTTGGAGTGGAAACCTGACTCTATGTGGAATATCATGTTCCGACCTAATATCCGACTATCAAAGAATGATGGACAGGTTGTTAGTAAGTCGGCAGCTTACAATACCGACCCATACGAAAGTGTGGATGATCCATTGTCGGCAACAGCTATTGCACAGTTAGAAGCACAAGGTGTAATGGTAAATAATCAGCATAATACAACCATTTCTTATGGTGATAACAATGCTTTGGGGGCTATGCTCCAAGTGAATCGTCGCTTGAGTCAGAACGGACGAAACGTTACCCTGCGTGTGGATGGTGATTATAGTGATGCAGATTCGAAGACTTTCTCAACACAAGACTTGCAATATTTTCAGTTGAGAGATGCGCTGGGGAATTATAAAACCTATCGTGCTTATCGTTATAACCTCATGCCAACAAAGAGCTGGGATTACGCTTTGCAGGCTACTTATAGCGAACCACTTGCACGGAAGACATACTTACAATTCAGTTACCAATTCAAATATGGCTTCTCAAAGAGCGATCGTGATACTTATGATTTCTCCTCATTACCATCTGGAACATTCGGTAGTTTGAAGCCAGCTTATCGATCATGGGATAATTATCTAGGCTTATTGACGAATCCTTTGGCAAGTTATTTAGATTCTAATTTAAGCCGTTATTCAGAGTATCGAACCTATACTCACGATATGCAAGTGATGTTGCGAATGTTACATACAAAGTGGAAAATGAATGTCGGAATGAAGTTACAACCACAACATTCCACCTATATGCAGGATTATCTTGGAGTGCATGTGGATAATAAACGATCAGTGGTGAACTGGAGTCCAACATTCGATTTCCGCTATAAATTCAATGAGCAAAGCAACCTGCGTATCAATTATAATGGTACAGTCTCACAACCTTCTATGATGCAGTTACTTGATATCGTCGATAATACCGATCCGCAGAATATATCGAAAGGTAACCCTAATTTGAAGCCAGCCTTTACTAATAAGTTTCGCTTGTTCTACAATGCTTTTAGGCAAAAACATGCGCAGTCAGTGATGACTTTTGCAGACTTCTCTACTACACGTAACGCCATAGGAAACAGTGTTACGTATGATGGAACGACTGGAGCTCGTACAGTGCAACCAGTCAATGTGAGTGGTAATTGGGATGCAAATGCAGCTGTGATGTTTAATACAAGTATTGATTCTGCAGGTGTATGGAATGTTAATACGTTCACACGAGGCAGTTTCAATCGTTACGCTAGTTATTTACAACAGAATGCAACAAGTGCCATTGAGAAGAATATCACTAAGTCTTTGACACTTGGCGAACGCTTATCAGCTAGTTATCGCACTGCTTGGTTAGAATTAGCATTGGATGGTTCGGTTGATTACACACACTCTAAGAACAATCTCCAAAGTCTCAATAACTTGAGTACATGGCAATTCTCTTACGGTGGAAGTCTTATCTTCTCCTTGCCTTGGAACATGAGTTTATCTACTGACTTACATCAGAATAGCCGTCGAGGATATAATGATGCGGCACTAAATACGAATGAGTTGTTGTGGAATGCACAGCTTTCTCAGAGTTTGTTAGTGGGTAATGCTTTGATATTGAGCTTACAGTTCTATGATATTTTACATCAACAAAGCAATCTCTCACGCACTATCAATGCTGTAAACAGAACCGACACGGAATATAATAGTATAAATAGTTACATCATGTTCCGTGCTACTTATCGATTGAATCTATTTGGTGGCAAGAATGCTCCAAAGCCCAAGGATCGTGGCTTCGGACGCCCTAATTCAAATATGCCACCACCTCCTCCTGGTGGTGGAGCAATGGGCGGTGGTCGCCCACCAATGGGTGTCCTGGTGGTTTCTAAGTAGATAAAAGGAACAAGAGCCCCTTTAACTATATTACTTTAGGCAGAATAATATTCTTGAAGACAAAGCAAAGAAACGTGAAGGATCTCCGGCAAATTCTCTGCAAATAGTACTTTCTACTCCCCTTTCCATTATAGAAAGGGGTTGGGGGAGGCTTTTTTCTCTATTTCCTTGCTCATTCTATTTTATCTTATTACCTTTGCATTGTTAAGTGGAAATTAACTTATAATAGTGATATTTCAAATAAAGAATTTCAATTAAGCTAACTATTGTGGCTTATATGATAAAGGTGTAAGTAATGCCTGTTGTATTAGATTCTTTAGCACATTAAAACGAGAAGAAGATAGCAAATTATTTGGTAGTTCCAAATAATGGTGTATTATAGGTCTAAATATACATTTATCTTCTCGCATAAGCATAAAGGGCGTGAGTTTGGTAAATAAAAGATTTTCAGGAGTTTCTTTTATTTTCCTTAATACTTAGATATAGAGATTTTAAAGGTGAAATAAGAACTATATGATGTAAGTAGGTGAAATTAGTTTGTATACTTAAATTATTAATAATTAATTAAATTCGGCAATATGGATAAAAGAAAAGAGAGATATTATATGAGACCGCAAACGGAAGTTATATTTATAAAGCAAAGTGAGTATCTTCTTGAGAATTCTCCGGTAAACGGAGGACATTACAGCGCAGAAGATGATGGCGAGTCTTTAAATGCAAAGCCGTCAGGCTTTTTCTTTGAGGAAGAATCTGCCGAAGACAAGAACTAAAGTAGAATGGAACACAAGTTAAGAAAAGGTAGAAAAATGAAGTATTCTTATTTTTGGGCTTTACCGGTCGCATCCTTGCTTTCACTGGCAGGCTGCTCCAATGACGACACTTTGCAAGCAGACAACGGGAAGCAACAGAACACGGTGCCCGCAGGGATGACAGAGTTCGCAGACGGGGGATTGACCCGCACAGCAGGCACTTACGACGGTTCGGCGATAAAGTTTTATTGGACTTCAGGAGACAAGCTGTGGATCAACAACGCCGGCACTTTAACAATAAGTACAAAAGACAATATCACGGCTAAGGCTCCTACGGCTAAGTTCTATTTCCCCGGGATACTCACCGCACCGAAATACAACGTACGTTATACGGGCAACGGCAACGCCCATGGCGACAAGGTGACCATAAGTCCGACCCAGTCACAGAGCGCTCCTGACGATGCCTCACACATCGGTACAGACGGAGACTGCGGCACGGCGGAAGCCAGCAGGCAGGGTGACGGAAGCTACACCTTCACACTCTCTCACAAAGCATCCTACCTCGTCTTTACGCCTTATTACAGCCCTGAGTTTGCAGAGGATGTGAAAGTGACGCAGATCAAGGTAACGGCAGACGAGGCAATTGCCGGAGAGTCAGATTCGATGACAATGGGATAAATACGACACCCCGCCCCGCCGCAACTGCTGCCAACAGGAGCATAACGCTCACACTGAACGGCGGTTCGAATAACGGATTCGTCATACCCAAGGTAGCAGACCATGAAAAGAATGCGGCTATAATGGTTCTTGCACCGGGCGAATATCATCATGTCACTGTGGAATACACTCTCTACGACCAGAAGACGAAGGTTCGAGGGATAGTATCCAAGACTTATAATAACATTACCTGCAAGGCAGGAAAGAACAAGAAAGTAAGTACCGATCTGGCAATCACACACTATTCGAGCGACAGATACTATCTGTGGGACGCTGCCGTGGGAAAGAACGCATGGAAAGATCATGAGAACGACCAGCCGGTTCTGAACGGAGGATCGAACGCCAACTATCCAAAAATATCCGGTGATTCGAGATGGTATAACCCTGCTCCGTTCCCGACTTCTGCAACACGTTCGGCAGTCGCTTGCCCTAATGCCAACGAAATGCTGTGGTATGTCATGTATGGAGATCCTCACTGGGATCCTTCTCTCTGGTCCATCATGAAACATCTGTATGCTGGAGGCATGTGGCTGAAGAAACTCAGCGGCATCGCTGTCGCCGAGCACAAGACTGAGACAGAGATGAAGAATGCGGCTCCCGGTGGAACGGATTACACGAAGGTACAATTACCTAAGATATATGATAAGTTTCTTAAAGACAATACAACCATTAAAGACGGCAGACCCAGCAACCCAAATGATTATGTCTACTTGCCAGCTATCGGCACTTATATACTAAATAAAGGGGAGTTGCAAAATGTTGGGGTCAGAGGTTTCTATTGGTCAAGCACACCACGCCCCGATGGAGCATTAAATGCCTATAATCTGTCAGTCGAGAAAGGCAAGGTACATACCGGATATGGACCTCGCAACAATGCGCACTGGTTGTGGCCAGAATAATATATTTAAAATAAAAGAGGGTGTGTCAAAATGGACACATCCTCTTTTCTACTCCTCTTTACTTCATCTACCGCATAATTCGTTATTTACTGCAGCTATGCCGCTAATTTCATATAAAATGATTTGTTGGGCTTCCAATAGCTTATATAAACTTCTATAGAGCATCTGAAGGTGACTAAAAGTACCTCCATAATAGCTTTTAGCTCCTTGAGATTATTTTTTTTGCACATTTTTCCTATGTTAAAGGCAATAGCAAAGAAGGCAAAGTCCATATTGACCTTGTCTTTTCCCAAATGCCTAAATCTCTTGTAGACTTTATTATATTTTGTTTGTCCAAAAACAGCTTCAGGTTCTATGCACCTTCGTCCTCGATGCTTGATGCCTTCTTCCGAGGTCAGTAGTTCCCGTGCCTTTTGTTTATAGTGCTGTAGTTGATGGTTTACTTCTATAATTCTGTTCCCTCTTGCCTTAAAACATGAGCCTCTCAACGGACAACCATCACAGCGTTCTGCCTGATAACGTACACTGTAAGTAACGAATCCATTAGAGGTTAGGGAACGCTTCATGCCTATACGCTTCATATGCTGTCCCATAGGGCAGACGTAGAAATCCTGTTCCTTATTATAATAAAGGCTTGCAGGACAGAATGGGTTAGGTGTATAGCGTGGATGCTGCTCTTTATGGAAGTAGTTATACTTCACATAGGCTTCCATATTATGTACGTCCATGAACAGATAGTTCTCCTCGGAGCCATACCCTGAATCGGCTACGACTGTCTTGGCATAACGATGGTAACGTGAGTTGAAGGACTCCAAGAAAGAAGGAAGTGTAAGCGTATCTGTACGGTTAGCATAGAGTGCAAAGTCGATGATAAACTGGTTCTCAGTTGCTATCTGCAGATTATATCCAGGCTTAGTCTGTCCGTTCCGCATAGCATCCTCCTTCATGTGCATAAACGTAGCATCAAGGTCGGTCTTGCTGTAGGAGTTTCTCTCCCCCATAATCTCAAGGTGTTGGTCATACTCTTGGAGTTTATTACGTTTCTTCTCAAGCTCTTTAAGCTGTTTTTTCTTGGTTCTAACAGCCTGCTTCTCTTCTTTTGTCTTAGGCTCAGGGGCTGATTCCAAAGACTTGTTCAATTCCTCGGATATCTCATCGAGCAGAGCTGCAGTAAACTCGACACCTTCTGTCTTAGCGGCATTGTCCTGCGCTATGACATCATCAACCTGAAGCAAGAGTGTGCGTATTTGTTCCTGCAACTTGGCGCGGTTCTTTTCCACGGTTCTCTTCCAAACGAAGGTATACTTGTTGGCTTTCGATTCTATTTTTGTGCCGTCAATATATTCAACGTCAAGACTTATCAATCCTTTGGCTGCAAGTATTAATACAACCTGTGTGAAGATATTGTTGATTTCCTTTTTCACACGATTACGAAAACGATTGATGGTAATAAAATCAGGCTGCTCATATCCTGCCAGATAGATGAAATGAATGTCACGCTTGAGAAGCGACTCTATACGACGGCAGGAATAGATATTATTCATATAGGCGTAAAGAATCACCTTGAGCATCATTTGTGGATGATAAGGCTTACGCCCACTGGGCTTATAAAGCTTGTAGACATTATCCAATATAAGATTATCCACCAAGGCGTCTAAAAGACGAACAGGATCATCTTCTGCGATGTCCTTATCGA
This sequence comes from Prevotella veroralis, assembly GCF_018127765.1. Taxonomy (NCBI): domain Bacteria; kingdom Pseudomonadati; phylum Bacteroidota; class Bacteroidia; order Bacteroidales; family Prevotellaceae; genus Prevotella; species Prevotella veroralis. The sequence goes on from NZ_CP072330.1 coordinate 468,441, forward strand.
TTCTTTGAGGAAAAAGAATCATTTTCTTGTGTATGTAAGAACGAAAGTGTACCTTTGGCATAATGAGATTTTTTTGTATGCCTAAAGGTACAAAAACTTTAGGAAATAGCAAAGCCCTGGCTTGAGAAAGTCGGGGCTTTGTGCATAAAAAAGAGTGTGTGGCTATTTTGACACACCCTCTTTATGTTTGATGGCAATTATCTGAAGATACTTTTAGTTCGCTGAAGATATTTATAGGGGATAATTATATTGTCAGCTTTATATTGTAGTGCACCATAGTAGACAAGTTGTCGTATAAAACTACAACGGAACGTATTAAGAGAAAATTTCTAATGTGTTTGATATTCATGGGGAATATGTTAGAGATCTACAGGGACAGGTTGGAGTTGCAAAGGCGATGTTACTTGAGAGAACCATTATATTATTTTGTCCATTCGGTCTAAGACATGTTTTTAGGAAACATGTTATTCATTATCATCGTCATCGAAGCCGAACATTGAAGGATCGATGAAGGCATCTATCTGTCGACGGTCTTTCTTTGTGGGGCGACCAGTACCTCGTGCTCTGTCAACGAAACCACTGATACGACTCATCTCAAGTAGTTCGTATTGCTTTGCCTCGGTGACATTCTCATATATTTCGGGGATAAGCTTTGCTCCAACGCGCTGTTCGATGGTTTTAAGAACCTTAAACGAATAGGTAATAGGAGGCTTCTTTACGCTTACTACTTCGCCCACTTTGATTGTATGAGAAGGCTTTACGTTTACGCCCTTAATCGTCACACGACCATTCTTACAGGCGTCTGCTGCAATAGAGCGGGTTTTAAAGATGCGTGCAGCCCAGAGCCATTTATCTATTCTTGCAACGTCGTTCATGTCTTCTTTTAGTAGTTGTATTACTTTTTCCCAAGCTTATTAAATTGATTCATGGTGATATCAATGCCTGCTAAAACAAAACTCTTGATGATATCTACACCTAAATCAATTGCAGGTTGAAGGACTTTCATTTCATCTTCTGAATAATGACCAAGCACCCAGTCTATTTGACCTCCACGTGGGTAATCGTTGCCAACACCCATTCGTAATCGTGCATAATTTTGTCCGATGAGTTGTTGAATATGCCCCAAGCCATTGTGCCCACCATTTGATCCATTCCCTTTTAAGCGGAATGCGCCTAATGGTAAAGCGACATCGTCGGAAATAACGAGTAGTCGACTTTGGTCAATATTCTCCTTATTCAGCCAATAACGAACAGCATTCCCTGATAGATTCATGAATGTTGTAGGCTTGAGAAGGATGATTTTCCGCCCTTTAATAGTAGTTTCTGCTATGAATCCATAGCGTTTGTCCTCAAAAACAATATTGGACGCTTTAGCGAAAGCGTCCAATACCATAAATCCTGTGTTGTGCCTAGTTCCCTTGTACTCATGACCTGGGTTGCCTAGTCCACAAATTAAATACTTATCCAATTGTAATGTATCGTTAAGATTATTCAGCCTCAGCTTCGGCAGCTGCTGCAGCCTGAATAGAGTTACGTGTAGCCTTGATAGAGCAAACGACAACCTCCTTAGGAGTTACTAGCTCAAGACCCTCGAAACTTAACTGACCAACCTTGATACTCTTACCAAGGTGAAGATTAGTAACATCGATGTCTAGGTGCTCTGGAATCTGCTGATAAGGAGCCTTAACATTGATCTTACGAATAGACATGTTCATACGTCCACCATCACGTACACCTTGTGCTAAACCAACGAGCTTAACTGGTACGCCCATAACGATAGGCTTCTGGTCGTTTACTTCATAGAAGTCTACGTGAAGCAAAGCATCTGTTACTGGGTGGAACTGGAGTTCCTTAAGAACTGCTGTGTGTCTCTCGCCGTCAATAACCAACTCTACAACGTAGATGTGTGGAGTGTAAACCAACTTGCGAAGTTCTGCCATAGAAGCTGTGAATGACAATGCCAATGGCTTGCCGTCTTTCTGTGCCTCACCATAAAGGTTACAAGGAACTAAACCTTCCTTACGAAGTTGTTTTGAAGCTTTCTTTCCAAGGTCTGTACGCTTCTGACCTGCTACTTTAATTTCTTTCATAACTTTGTGTTACTCTAAATTAATATGAACGTTAATTCGCCATCACACACTGAGAAATAACAACGCTAAGTCTTTATAGAACTTTTAATATCTTTTTCTCAATTTGCCGAAAGCGCTGCAAAGTTACCTCTTTTCACGGGACTACACAAGTATTGTCTTAAAAAACATAGAAAAAGAATGTTTTGTTTGCATGTGCGAAGGAATTTTCCTACATTTGCAAAGTTAAAGAATTCAATAGAAACACAATCTTTTAGAACAGACAATGATCAATAGGGAATTAATTAGAATTAAAATTGTCCAGTTAACCTATGCATACTATCAGAACGGTAACAGGAATATGGACAATGCGGAGAAGGAATTGCTTTTCAGTTTGGCAAAAGCGTATGATCTCTACAATTACCTCTTGGCTTTAATTGTATCTATCACGCAAGAGGAGCGCCATCGCGTGGAGGTAAATGCTAATCGTGCTACACGTGAAGGAACAGAGGCTCCTTCTCAACGTTTTGCTTATAATAAGTTTGCAGTACAACTAGAGGAGAATAAGCAGCTCAACAGTTTCATGGAAACTCAGAAACATCGTTGGGAAGATGATATGGAGGTTGTTCGTAAACTTTGTGATCAGATAGAACAGAGTACAATCTACCAAGAGTATATGGTGAATGAAGAGGATTCTTATGATGTAGATCGTGAGGTTTGGCGGAAAATCTATCGTACTTTGATACAAGAGAATCCAGACTTAGATGCTGTCCTAGAGGAAAAGAGTCTTTATTGGAACGATGATAAAGAGATTGTTGATACTTTTGTTATTAAGACAATTAAACGTTTTGATCCAGAGAATAAGGCAGATCAAGAACTATTGCCAGAGTATCGTGATGAGGAAGATCGCGAGTTCGCAGTGAAGCTCTTCCGCTCAACTATCCTTAATGCGGATGAGTATCAGCGTTATATGAGTGAGTCAAGTCGCAATTGGGACTTCTCTCGTCTTGCTTATATGGATGTTGTTATCATGCAAATTGCTATTGCTGAGATGATGACATTCCCTAATATTCCAGCGACAGTGACCATCAATGAGTATGTGGATTTAGCTAAGTTATACAGTACTCCACGTAGTGGCGGATATATTAATGGTATGCTTGATACAATCGCACGCCATCTTATACAAACAGGTAAGATGATGAAGGCAATGCCAGAACCACGCCCTCATCGTGCCTATGTAGATAATCAGCGGAACAATGCTCCCCGTCGAGAGGGACGTCGCCCAACGATTGCGCAGACATCGGCTCAACGTATTGCTAGTCGCACGCAGCCTGATGCTCCACAAAGGGATATCGAATAATTCAATTTGTTATGTGTATGAGGTCTCTCTTTAGTAAAGGGGGCTTCATGCGGACAAATAGTTTTTAATAGTACAATAAAAGTAATAAATAGATAAAATGAATACAGCTATGTTTTTAGCAGCACAACCTACCCAAGGTGGTGGTGGTTGGCAGATGATAGTTATGATGGTAGTAATTTTTGCCATCATGTGGTTCTTAATGATTCGCCCACAACAGAAGAAACAGAAAGAAATACGTGCTTTCCAGAATGCATTGAAAGCAGGTGACACTGTTGTTACTGGTGGTGGTATCTACGGTACAGTCAAGAAGATTGATTTGGCAACTAATAAGGTTGACATAGAGATTGCACACAATGTTGTAATCACCGTAGATAAAGGTTACGTCTTTGCTAGCGTACAGGCTTCACAACAGGGGCAGTCAAAGTAAAAACGATCTCATAAAGGAGTAATTCATTTGATGAAGATAGGCAAATCGCTGCATACACTCAGTTTCTTCAGAAGCTTCTTGTCGATAATCATCAACAAGGAGTTTCTGATTTTTTTGTTCTTCCTAATATTAAGTGGCAGTTTTTGGCTCATTATGACGTTGAATGAGACGTATGAGCGAGAGTTTAGCATACCACTTCGTATGGCAGACGTCCCTCGTAATGTTGTTATTACCAGTGAGCCAGACTCTGTTGTTCGTTTTACGGTTCGCGATAAAGGCTATATGATAGCTGCTTATGGTGCAGAAGATGCTTTTCGCCCTATATATGCAGATTACAAACTCTATACTGATGGACATAGCCGAGGCAACATCTCTGTTGCAGATCTTCAAAAGCAGATTTATTTTCAGTTATCAAAAAGCTCGAAGATAACCTCGGTCAAAGGTGGAAAACTCTCGTTTTCATTCAATTTCGGACAACATAAGAAGGTTCCTGTGCATTTATTAGGAACGGTAGTGCCAGGTAAGAATTATTATCTAGCACACGTTGACTTTGTTCCCGATAGTGTACAAGTTTACGCAGCTAGGAATGTATTGGACAGTATTCAAACGGTCTATACAAAACGTCAGTATATTACCAATTTTACCGACGTGAAGGAGATGACGATTGATCTTCGGAAGTTCACGAATGCAAAGTGTATACCATCGAAAGTGAAGATGAAACTCTACCCTGATGTCCTTACGGAAGAAAGTGTTGAAGTGCCAATAGAAGCTATCAACATGCCAGAAGACAAGGTAATGCGTACATTCCCAAGTAAGGTAAAAGTTCGTTTTGTCGTTGGTGCTTATCGTATGCGTAGTATGCCGAAGAATGCAGAGACAAAGGAATTACTGCCCGTAGACTTCCGCATTGTCGTTAATTATAAGGATATTGAATCTACTCATTCGGACAAATGCCGCTTATATATCCTCAATACTCCTAATGGTGTTCGAAATGTTCGTCCGTCAGTCAATACTGTTGATTATTTAATTGAGCAGCGATGATAATTGCAATAACAGGTGGTATTGGTAGTGGTAAGTCCTATGTGTGCCAAATATTAGCTATGCGAGGTATAAAGGTATATGATTGTGATGCCCATGCTAAGCTACTCATGCGCACTTCGATTCAGTTGCAAAAGAATCTAAAGCTGTTAGTTGGCGAGCATGTATATAAAGAAGGTGTATTGCAAAAAGCTGTTCTTGCCGATTATCTCCTTCGTGATGATGCCCATGTGCAGGCTGTTAATAATATTATTCATCCTGCCGTTGCACGTGATTTCGAACAATCAGGAATGTCGTGGATAGAGAGTGCCATCCTCTTCGATAGTCGTTTCTACGAGCGCACACATATAGATAAGGTGGTGTGTGTCACTGCTCCGATGGAAGTGCGCATACAACGTGTTATGCAAAGGGATGCTATCAGCAGAGAGAAAACTCTCGATTGGATAAACCGACAGTTACCGCAAGAAGAAGTTTTGAAGCGTAGTGATTATGAAATTATCAATGATGGAATACAATCATTAGACCAGCAGATAGACTTCCTACTCACACAACTATCTTCCACAGAGAACCGTTCCTAAGAATAAAGAGAGTTATTAATTCAGAATAATTTAACAATAAACAATTTATAAGAAAATGTTACAGACAATTCTTTCAATTGCAGGCAAACCAGGACTCTACAAGTTGGTTAGTCGTGGTAAATCGAATCTTATCGTTGAATCACTCGATGAGACGCACAAGCGTCAACCAGCTTTTGCTACCGACAGAGTAACCAGTCTCGCTGATATCGCAATGTTCACGGATAGCGAGGATGTGCCATTGGGTGAAATATTGACTAAGTTGCGTGATAAAGAGAATGGCAAAGTTGCTTCTCTTAATTGGCGTAAGGCATCTGCAAAGGAGCTACAGGCTTACTTTGGAGAGGTGCTTCCTAACTTCGATCGTGACCGTGTTCACAACAGCGATATCAAGAAACTTCTTCAGTGGTACGAGATTCTTGTAAAGGCAGGAGAAACTAACTTTGAAGAGGATATGAAGCCTACCGAGGGTGATAACATTGATGACAGAAAGTAATTGAAATCATATAAAATGCTTAGAGCAACTAAGTGTTAGAATAACGAAAAAGCCCCGAGTACAAGCGTACTTGGGGCTTTTAACATCACAATTTATTCAATTCAGTATTAATCTTTCTTTCATCAATAACTAGACAACTAGACTTTATCTCAAAGTCTTTCAAATCTTTAGTCTACAGCAATCTGTCTTGCTACCTTCTCTTTTTGTACCTGAATCTTAGGCAAAACAACCGTCAACACACCATTATTAACACGTGCTGCGATATGCTCCTTTTGTACATCATCAGGCAAAATCAGCGTCTGCTCATACTTGCTATATGCGAACTCACGACGGAGGTAATGAGCCTTTTGCTCGCTCTCCTCGGCTTTCTTCTCCATCTTAATGGTTAAGTCACCATCACTATTGATGTTTACATCGAAATCCTCCTTGCTTAGTCCAGGTGCTGCAAGCTCCACTGTGTATTCCTTTTCAGACTCCAGTACGTTGATAGCTGGTGCTGTCGCATTTGTCTTAGGCATATTTGCTGTATTCAAAAAGTCATTGAAAACTTCTGGTAACCATGAATTTCTGTACATATCTTAATCTCCTTTACTTTATGTTATTATTATTGTTTTGTACTGACCATAATGCAAGGAGCATACCAATAGACTATATGTGTCATTTTGTCAAAATGTAATGACATTATGTCTCATAGGCGTAGATTCTTATCATATTAATACTATGAATGCGATATGAAAGACACTGATATGTCTATCAAGGGGATGCAAAAGGCTATAAGAGGAGTGTTGTTTTTATGTGAATTCATTGTGAGGTAATCTTGTTTTATTGCTGTTTTAGATACGAGTTGGATAACATTCTGTGCATTGGAGATTATCAGAGAATATTCTTAATGAATTGAGTTTGTTTTTCTAATTTTTACTTCCATAATTGAAATTAAGTGCTTTCATTCTTTGATTTTATATATTTAATATTTATATTTGCAATATTTTAATTAAATAACCAAAGCTTATGAAACATTTTTCCTTATCAACAAAGCTGTTTGTAAGTATTTTCTTTCTATCCCTTACAAACGTGTTATCTGCAAAGATTCAGGAGCCTAATGTGACTAATGCCACTGCACAAGCAGGTTCTGAAAAACCAACTATTGAGTTACTGGAGGATCCTTACTTTTATTCTTTTAATGAAGGGAAGCCTGTACAATGGCAAACTGCTGGAACCGTAACACAGCTCAAGGGAAGTGATCGGTATAGTAGTGATACAGGTTTCGGGGTCGGTATTCAAACTGAAAATGAGGTGGGATTTCTCAAACAGGTAATTGATCTCAAACGAGCTGACAAGGAAGTTGTTGCAGGTGACGAACTAGAGTGTCTTCTACATTATTGTACGTTAACTAGCAAACGTCCAGAAGGACCTTTCCGTCTTGCTTTGCGTTGGTTGGATGCTGCGGGGAAAGAACTTCCATCTACAGAGAAGGATTTTATCAATAATCCAGATATTTACTTCGGTAGAATGAAGGCGTACGGCGAGTTGAAATTCCGCACCATCTGTCCAGAAGGAGCCGTAAAATTAGAGTTTGCCTTACTGATTGCTCCAGAAAGCCAAGTACGTATGGACGACTTTAGTGTCCTACGTCTATCTAAGAAAGACATTCTCCCTCTTGTTGCCGTTTTGCCTCAGTTCCGCACAATAGTGGGTGAGGTGGGGAAGTCAGAGACTTATCTTGTTGCCTTACAAGGTATGCACTTAGCTGCAGATCAAGCTCCTAACTTTGCTGGAACGCAGTCTGCTTCTGTGATGAAATTAGATGTTGATAAGTTACCAAAGAATGGAACCATCAAGGCACATCTGACAATTACTCCACAAAAAGCTGGAGTTTATGTGGGTGGTAGCACTTATAAGCTACGTTTTTCGGGTGCAGACCAAGAGAACAGTGGTTCTCTTTCATTGACAGGCTACTTCAAGAAAGCGGGAACAACACCATCTATTAAACTTAAATCAGGTCAACAAGTTCGTACTTTCGTAGCTGCTCCAAACAAGACAGATGAGCAGTCGCTTGAGTTTGAAATCAGCGATGTTATCACAAGTGTGAATCTGGCTTTAACACAAAAGGTAAATGGAGCTTTCCGTATTGATGTAGGGCAGTATTATTATGCAACTGGCTCAGGCAAACTCTATCAACGCCCTGTTAAGGTAACCTTCGCACCACGTGAAGCAGGTGAATATGAGGCCATGTTGAAGGTCTCAAGTGTATTGGCTGACACTTTAGTTATCCATCTCAAAGGTGTTGCAAAGGCTGCAACTTCCACGGAATTAGTAGAGTCTTTCGGTGAAGATCGTGCGATGGATAAACGCTTCGTAGGTACTGCGTGGACAGGTTATCATAAGTTTGATTTGGGTTATTGGAAACTTGATGGTAAGTGGAAAGATAAGAGTAACGTATCCTTGTCAGCGTCAGGTACACTCTATTATGATGAATTAATAGCCAATGGAGTTAATATACTTCAATTGTTACCAGTCACTAGTGCCAAGCAATGCAAGGCAGAATATTCCATTGATGGAGGTGGACATTGGATCTCATTAGCTGTTGCAAATGGCGCTGGGGAGTATGTTGTTAATACACATCGTCCAACGCTTATTCGCTTCGTAGCCACTTCTGATATAACTGTAGATCGTGTGAAGATTCTTCCGAATACGTTAGAAACACGTCAGAAGTTTGATAAGATAGAAGATGCCATGCTGAAGCAAGCCGATAAGGAACCATTAGAAGTTCTCAATGAGACATTTTCGGGCTTACGCCATACACGTATTCTTGGATTGAACGGGTGGCAGAATCTTACCCTTCTAGGTGAACGCCCCTTCTATGCGTGGCAGCAGAAGGATGCAGCGCAGACAGTTGTTGAGAATGAGGTGGCACAGATCTCTTTCTTGAAATATGGTGTGGAAGATAACAGAGAACATGAGAGCTGGCTTATCTCACCGACCCTCTCTTATAAAAAAGCAAAGAGTAAAGACCTAACCTTTAGCTTGATGTATCGCAATCAGACTACTGATGGGAAAGAAGTCTTTGGATTCTATATCCTCGCAGAAAAGGACGGGAAGGTTACACCTTATTATATAGATCTCTCTAATTACGTTCCGGCTGGGGTGCAGCTTGAGGCTGATTCATGGTTTGATTATCGTATCGACCTATCTAAAGTGGATGGACTTACCATTGACGATAACTTCCATGTTGCCTTTTCTTACTATAGTCCAGTGGGAGGTAAACGCACATCTCTTAACTTCATGATAGATGATGTGACTTTCGGACGCACTGATCTTCCTGAATTGAGTATTGATAATGACTTTATCAAGTTTGTGTTCCATGCAGGACAGGAGATGACGCCTCAGACGATAAATGTATTCTCTGACCGTACTAAGGCACCAATTACTCTCACTTTAACTCCTTCTGGTCAGAAAAAATACTTTAAGGTTTCGCATAGTAAGTTGCCAAGTGAAGGAGGAACTATTGCCGTTGGCTTCAAGAGTAATGATACAAAAACTCATGCTGCGGCATTGCTTATTCAGACTCGTGGAGCAGAACCCATTGTTGTGAAACTACTTGCTCAACCTATTGACACAGGTATTGATGACATAACAAGTAATGGAGAGAACGTGCCATCTCCTGCGATTATTGGTTCACAATTGGTTGTCAGAGGTAATTATCAACACTATCAACTTTTCTCTACGGATGGCTGTCTTTTACAACAGGGGACTTATCAAGAGCAAATTGATCTGTCTCATCTTCATTCAAAGATCTTTATTTTGAAGCTCAGAACTGATAATGTTGTGAGGAGTTTCTCATTGATACGTTAAATACTAAAAAACTGACATATTCTCCATAATTGTCAGTATATAAAGCAAAACAGGGGCAGATGATAATATCTGTCCCTATGTTTGGTTATGTTGTTTCGAGTAGTTCCTGCAGGACGACAGCATTGTTATGTTGCTCGTCATGTGCCGCATAAAGTAGTGTTGCATTAGGATGTTCTTGGATGGCTTGACGTAACTCCTCCAATGCGCCAGATGCTTGTAACTCTGCTTTGTAACGCTCGGTAAACGTGTTGAAACGCTCTGGGTCATGCCCGAACCATTTGCGTAATTCATTGCTCGGAGCAACCTCTTTCAGCCAAAGGTCAATCTTCGCTTTCTCTTTACTAATGCCTCTTGGCCACAATCGGTCTACGAGTATTCGATAACCATCGGTTTCTTCTGCCGGCAAGTAAACACGTTTTAGTTTCATAATCTACTCTTTTTAAAAACCTTATTCTATAGCTAATGCTCTCGGGAATATCACTTCGTTTTCCACATAGATATGTTCCAAGAGATAATTGCGGAACTGTTTTAAGTCTGCTAAAGCCTTTACATATTCAGGTTCTGCACCTTCTGGGGCTGTGTAGTTATTAGTCAGTTCTGCAATGCGATCGTGTCGTTCAATCTCATCACTATGGTCAGCCATCATTGCATTGATAGGGAATTGGATGGAACCACAGTGGAATGGAGCGTGCTCCTGACCCAATTCAGCTGCATTGAAAAGCTCTATGATGAAAGGATAGAGTACGTTCTCTTCTTTCTGGCAATGCAAGTCTAAGTCTGCAATACTATTACGGAAATGATCTACAACACGATCTAATTCTGGGTGATTAGCTGCTAATTGGTTCAATCTCTCTAATAGTTCATTACCATATTTGCGTGTGTTACGATGATGAAACTTCAATACGTAATCAACAAGTAAGTCTAGATCCCATGTTTCGAAAGGGATATTTGTTTTGAATAGTGTCTGTGACATATCTTTAAATTGTTATCTTGTTCTTGTTTGCAAAAGTATTAAAAATAACGGGAGGAGGGGAGTAACAAATGTGACCATATCGGGTTAAAGCACGTTAAAAGTATAGGATTACGAGTATTCTTTGTATCTTTGCAGGCATGGAAAGTAATGTTATGAAAGCCCTCCGTGCCTGTCCGCTCTTTGCAGGGATGAGTGATATTGAGATAGAAATAACGCTGGGGAACGTTCCACATCAGCTGGTTTCTCTACCTCCGCATGATGTTTATGCGTTAGCAGGAATGCCTTGTCGATCAGTAGATATTGTTGTGAGTGGTGTGTTGATATGCCGTATGGCAGCCTTATCGGGTAAGCAAGTAGAGGTGAGCCGACTGCGAAGTGGCAATCTTGTTGCACCTGCTTTTATCTTCTCTAAAGACCGAAGTCTACCCGTTAGTGTTGAGACTGATGGGCGTGTGGAGTTGTTTCGTATGAAGCCCGATAGCCTGAAGTCACTTATTGATAACGATGATGCAATCCGCATGAATTTCATTCGTATCCTTTCTAATATAGATGTTTTCCTTACGCAAAAGATGAAGATTCTTAGTCTATTTACCGTCCGAGAGAAGGTAGCCTACCTACTTTTAGAGCGTGCAGGAGAGCAGGGTAGTAATGAGATACACCTTGAGCGCTCACGTCAGGAGATTGCTGATTCATTCGGAATACAGAAGTTCTCTCTTCTGCGTGTACTTTCCGATTTAGAGAAAGAGGGTGCTATTGAGATTAAGGGTAAGATTATTAAGATACTTAATCGACGTGGACTTGCTGGCTAAAGAGCATATATAGAACTTCCTCCAGCCCCTCTCAAGGAGGGGGAGTACTTAATGGGAAATATAAGGAGACGCTTTTCTCTAATTGAGAAGGGCGTTTCCTTGTTGTAAGGAAAGGCTCTCTTCATGTCAAGAAGAGCGTCTCTTTATTTGTGCTACCTTTGTTCTTGGCTAACGAGGCATTGCCCCGTTACACATAGACCTTAGTCTCTTTCATATTGTGAAGAGGGGCAACTTGGAAGCAAATAATGGATGACATGAGGGCTATTTATCAAATAACTGCATTGTAAGTAGCCCATAATTGGTGCAGAACTAACATTTTGGCATATTGCATTTTATTTGTATCTTTGCCCGCCAAAAGAGTAAGAAGTATATGATACTAAATGTTTTATTTATCCTCGTGGGCATTGTGCTCGTTTTATGGGGAGCCGACCGATTGACTGACGGGGCTGTGGCAGTGGCTGAGAAAATGAAGATGCCACAGATTGTGATAGGGTTAACAATAGTTGCGATGGGTACAAGTATGCCTGAATTTTGTGTGAGTCTTGTGTCTGCACTCAAAGGGACTACCGACTTGGCTGTAGGTAACATCGTTGGTTCGAATATCTTTAATACGCTGTTGATAGTAGGTGTCTCTGCGTGGGTAGCACCTATGACTATCTTGAAGTCAACCGTTCGGAAGGATATACCTTTTGCATTATTTGCCTCAGTTGTATTACTAATAATGTGTCTTGATGGTAATATTAGTAGGTTGGATGCAGGCATCCTCTTTGTGCTATTCCTTGTCTTTATGTATGTCACCTTGAAGGGGGCTAAGACGAAAGACGATGATACCACTGCTAAGACAGACTCCATTGAAGATAATAAAAAACCTATGGCAACATGGGTCTCTATCGTATGGATAATTGTTGGATTAGCTTGTTTGATAGGCGGCAGTAACCTTTTTGTGGAAGGCGCAACGAAGGTGGCAGAGCATATCGGTGTGTCGGAAGCAGTCATCGGACTAACCATTGTGGCTGGAGGAACTTCCCTACCAGAGTTAGCAACAAGTGTTGTTTCTGCGCGCAAAGGCAATAGTGGCATTGCTATTGGCAATGTCTTAGGCTCGAATGTGTTTAATATTCTAGCAATCTTGAGCGTTACAGGTGTAATAACTCCTATGCACTTGCAAGGTATAACGATGTTAGACCTCTCAATGATGGTATTCTCAACGCTGTTAGTATGGCTTTTCTCCTTCACGAAGTATAAGATTGCAAGGTGGGAAGGAATCGTCCTTACAATAGTATTTATCGGTTATATGGTCGTGTTGTGTTATTAAATAATGTGTGTCAAATAGCGCGGCTATCTGACACACATTATATATATTACTTCAATAACTTTGCTAATTCTGTCTGCAAAGCTTCACCTCTTAGATCCATTGCAATGATTTTGCCGTCCTTATCGAGGAGTATGTTTGAAGGAATAGAACGAATGCCATAAACCTTACCAGCAGCAGACTGCCAGCCTTTCAGGTCAGACATCTGAGGCCAAGTCATACATAGTTTCTCAACAGCAGAAGACCATTTGAGTTTGTTGTCATCGAAACTAACACCAATAATCTCTAACCCCTTGTCCTTATATCTCTTATAAGCCTCCACAACGTTAGGCATCTCCTTGCGGCAAGGTGCACACCAACTAGCCCAGAAGTCAACGAACACATACTTACCCTTACCTGCCCAATCGCTTAGCTTCATCTGCTTACCATTGAGGTCGGTCATTACCAACTCCTTATACATAGAGCCTGGTTCGCGTAGCTTGTACATCTCATATAAATCTTTGGCTTTCTTCATCTCTGGCGCATTGTAATAGCCCGTTGATGGGTCACATAGCCTCTTCAAGTCTGCATATTCTAGTCCGTCAGCCACCTCCGCAATATATTTTGCAGGGAAAGTAGTAGTCTTGAACTTCTCAGCAATCTCTAGAACAGTAGCCAACTGAGCGCTATCCAGCGAGTCAGCCTTAGCCATAATCTCTGTGACTTTAGCCTTATCAGCCTCTGTGAATGTAGATGGATCTTTCTGGCGCAAGGGAGTGAGTTCAGCTTCCAACTTATGAAATTCAGTCTCAATCTGCGACATCTTACTCTCGTATGGCTTTGTATCTTGCGCACTAGCAGCAAGTGTTGTAGCAGCCAACATGGTCATTAAAATGATTTTCTTCATATCTTTCATTTGGTTTATATTATGGTTACAAAAGTAATGAAAATATGCTTATCTCCACGTGTATTTAGCTTTTTTTTAGGGCTTATTACGGTAGTTCAGATAAAAAGCGTACCTTTGCAGCCACTTAATTGAATAGGGGTACTTGCTCAACCCCCTTTAACAAAACAAGATAATGATAAAAAGTAAACAACAAGTGAGTGTGCTGTTTATGCTTTTCAGCATCCTCTTCTGCGTTTGCCTTATTGCGGCAAACACGCTCGAGACAAAGCAAATCTCTGTGTTAGGTATCTCATTGACGGGTGGACTCATCGTCTTCCCCATCTCTTACATCATTAACGACTGTGTATGTGAGGTGTGGGGATTCCAAAAAGCACGTCTGTTGATATGGACGGGCTTTGCGATGAACTTCTTCTTTGTATCTATGGGGGCTTTATGTGACTGGATACCAGGTGCACCTTATTGGACAAACGAAGCTGGCTTCCATGCTATCTTTGGTCTTGCTCCACGTGTGGCAGCAGCCTCTTTCATAGCTTTTATATTGGGATCATTCGCTAATGCCTACGTCATGAGTAAGATGAAGCTACGTGATGGAGGTCGTCATTTCTCATGGCGTGCCATCTTGAGTACCATAGCAGGTGAGAGCCTTGACTCTCTTATCTTCTTCCCATTGGCGTTGGGTGGCGTTGTTCCAACTCCTGAATTGCCCAAACTAATGCTCTGGCAGGTGGTCTTAAAGACGCTTTACGAGGTGATAGCCTTACCTATCACCATCCGTGTAGTGAAGGCATTGAAGGCGCATGAAGGCGAAGATGTCTATGACAATGGTGTGAATTACAGCATTTGGAAGATATTTTCTTTGCAGTAGCGCACAAGGGAATAAACAATTAAAAGGGGATGTGTCAATCGGTTGGCACATCCCTTTTTCGATGTAAGTAAGGCTTGAGTAGTAGTATCTAATGGAGGCTAATCTTCTGTAAGTTCTGATAGTGTGCCTAATATTGTCTCAAAGCAGGGATAGCATTGTGAGGCAAAATAAGAAGACAAACATTCGTAAATATCTAATCTAATGCAGAGCAACTTTATGCGAGTGAGCTTACTATGAGTAAGGTTGCACAACAAACCAGAACCCCGCTTGCTATTCGGATTGTTCAATATCGGTTCCTATTAGTTGTGCGTTTTCGCTCCTTGTCTAATACAGTTTCACTCAGTTTCTTCCTTGTATCTTCTTCTTTTCTCATGTGTTTTACGTCTTTATCTTCCGTACCTTTTATTTGTCTCATCACGATGAAACTTGTGTCTCATCATGATGAAACGAGTGTCTCTTCATGATGAAACTTATGTCTCATCACGATGAGACGAACTTTTTATACGTTTGTAAAAGATGCAGAGCACGTGAGAAATGATTCGCAGACGTGGAGTAAATAATAATGGAACGGGTGGGAGAGAACCTCGAAGCCTATAAGATGTTGGTTAGGGTGGTAATATATGAGAATGGTGTTTGCAATTTACCAACAATGTATTACCTTTGCAAGTAAAACAATATAAACGATTATGGAAAGAAACGAAGAGGGCTTGCAGTCGTTAGGTTCTGCAACCCAATACAGAATGGATTATGCGCCAGAGGTGTTGGAGACGTTTATGAACAAGCATCCAGAGAATGACTATTGGGTGCGTTTCAATTGTCCGGAGTTCACGAGTCTGTGCCCTATTACGGGACAACCAGACTTTGCAGAGATACGTATCTCATACGTCCCTGGCGAGCGAATGGTTGAGAGTAAGAGTCTTAAACTCTATCTTTTTAGCTTCCGTAATCATGGTGATTTCCATGAGGATTGCGTGAATATTATTATGAAAGACCTTATTAAACTCATGGATCCTAAGTATATTGAGGTGACAGGAATCTTCACTCCTCGTGGGGGAATCAGTATCTATCCGTATGCTAACTATGGTCGTAAGGGTACGAAATACGAGCAGTTAGCCGAACAACGATTTATCACGCACGAATAAAGAAGTATGTTCCTTGTTCGTAACAAATGCTGATTGTTATGACAACTAAGCGGATTGTATATTCCATATTCTGGGTTCACATCCTACTAAGTTTCTGTTGGTGGGCATTACATATATGTCTACCAGCAGATTTGCGGATGGAACCCTTATTCGATACCTTATTATACTATGGCATGCTTGGTACCCTTCCTATATGGTTTTATCCTATGGGGAAAGTAATCCGAAAGAGCTTTAACTATAATGAGATATTGGGTGTATTGGTCATCATCCTTATGAGTGTTATCGTTCTCGTCTGTGGTGTTGTTGGTTTGTTTGTGTTCTCTATTGATGGTCCGAAGGCGGTATGGTATAAGGATAAGACTCATATCATTACAGATGGTTATGCGTCACAGGTGTGTTCGTTCTTCGTGTGCGATAGGGGAGGAATAGTAGATAAGGTGAAGTATAAAGGGTTCACTGGTGATTCACCGATCATCCCTGATTCTGCACAATGGAAGTTCTATGACCAGTGGGGAGTACTGGTGGCATGGTCGGATAACAAGCTTGATGATGACCGAGGTATGAAGGCTTATAGCCTTTTTGTTACTGATTCCTTATTATATAAGAGGCATCAGAAGGAAGTCCTAAACTTGTGTAAGTCATATCTGATGAAGGAACGAAACTATATTCTCAATGGTCATTTATCGTGTTACGGAAACTCTCTTCCAAACTATGAGTTCGAATATAACACACGGACACGGATAATGAGTGTAGACGGGGGTGGGTTTGTTTCTAAGAATAAAGTTAGTTTTAAGTTGTCCCAGGAGGCGAATGATAGTATTGTTACTTTCATCCATCAGCATCCAGAGGAATATATAGATCATGAAGAAGACGTTGAACATTATGGTCAAGGAGATGTATGTGTATGGCTTGATGTAAATAGGCGTACAGTCTTTGACTGTGATAATAGCGACTTTGCACACATGCCCGCTCCTTTCCAGAATATCATTCGTCTATTTGCAAAAAAGCATGTACGGGGGCGTGACCTATTGCAAGTTGTGGACAAAGCAGAATGATTTTCCTAAAATAAAAGCTCTCAATAAAGCACTATAAACCCCTAATTTATTTTTAATTTTATTTGCTGTCAGTTTTAACATTCCGTATAACTCCTTATTTATCAGTATCTTCTTCTGGTATAAGTAATGACGGGAGTGACAGCAAATATAATCTCTCTCTTTATTTATAGAGTATTTACATCGTGTAAGAAACTACTTCGGAAAGTCCTGTAATTTACTCTAATTTGTGTATAAAGGGGCAACTATTCCTTTGCTAATGTCTCCAATCGGTTATCGATAAGGGCTTTGTATGATAGTTTCTGGTCATCACTTATGAATGAAGCATCTATACAAGCAAACCACTTATCTCTAAATTTTGAGAAGTCGGAAAGTATTCTGTTTGTAACTATCTCGGAAATGCCTGTGGAGAGCATTGCTTCCCTAAAGTCATAAACGAGAAGTTTCTTCTTGAATCCATTGAGGTATAGTGCCATTTCTTCTGTATCTTCTGGCATGATGATCTTTGTAGAGACTTGATCGTAAGTTGGACTGAGGACATATCGATTTATTTGTGGACTATACAAGGAGAAGTTCTTTAGGTGCATGTCTGCATTACCAATAATCCATGAGAAGACAACCTGTTGCCAATAGTTTATTTTATCGAGTTGTGGTATACTTGAATATTGTTCTATGATTCTTGTAATCGATTCATAGCTACCTTGATATTTCTGTTCTGTGAGCTTTCCACTCAATTGACACATATCTTCCATAGGCAGTTTCTTGCCATCGTTTGTCCTATCTATTCTCCGTGTGATATAATTCAATTCACCATCAGCAAACCGAATGAGTGCATGAGGAACGACTGGGATTTTTGCAATCTCAGCCAAATGCATGGAGAGATCTTCTATTTCGGGCAATCGTTCGAATCGTTCTGTCTGTGGCTTAAGGATGTAACGTCCAATGACGCCTACAATCGTTAGGCGTTGTGGATTGCCTACAGAATCATGTTCAAGATCTATTGATAACTTTGATTGAACACCAGTCACAGTAGTCCTATTAGCAACAACAATCTGTGCTAACTCATTGATGTCTTTACGAGTATAAGGTAGTTCTGGAGCTATGAGAGAACCAAATACTTTCTTTATACAATGTGAATGATAATCAATCTCACCTGCATGTAATTGTTTATAACAGCACAAACATCGTTTCATCTTTCCTCTTCTTTTTGCTCAATAGGTACAATACTGACATCGCCTATGCAATCACGACAACATGAGAGAAGTAGTCCCATGCGGTCACGTTGATTGATTTTCCAGTTCCGTTCAGCAATGCGCAACATCCAACCTTCAGGTATAAGACCATCAAAAAAGGAAAAGAGAACATTGCTATGATAGTCTTTTTGATCTAATGGTAAAGTGAGACTAACAGGTGTGGGATGGTTACTATTTAGGTACTCTTGCGAATAAGTGAAGTTGTAACCAGTCTCATTTTCTATTATGATACCTGCCATTTGATCTCTAACAAATACTTGTCCTTGTCTCATTTTGATGAATATTTGGGTGGATACTCCTTCCTTGGTATGGGTACAGGTGCTAGTTGTAAGTTGAACAATAGAAGTACTTGATTCACCTTATCCATACGCAAAGTAGCCTTTCCTTGCTCCATCTCACGGATGAATCGAAGACCTACTCCAGCCTTGAAAGCCATATCCTCTTGTGTCAGATGATACTCTTTGCGTAGCTGCTTTAGTGTGGTTGATAATTGATTATTCTCCATCTTGTTTATACCTTATCGGGTACAAATATACAGAAAAACCATGAAAAAGAGGGCTAAACATCCCTAACGGGTATAATCTTATGCTTATTTAACGTAATTACACCCTATTGGGTATAACATAGGTGATTGGTGGCTCTTATTTAAAAGGTGCTTATCTCCTTATGACGGAACGCCTTTCTCATAGTAAGGAAGGCGTCTCGTCAAATGAAGGGAAGCCCTACCTAATCTTGAGAGAAGGGGGAGTTTGTCTAAAGAAAGATAGTTTGAACGAAAGTGATGTGGTGCCTCTCTCTATTTGATGTATGTTTCTTGATAGTGATAAGTCATGTGTTGTTGATTGAAAAGCCTGCTTCAAAGTAGGGACAGATGCCCTCGTCTGTCCCTACTTTGTTGTGCTCTATTTCACAGAACAAATAACCAGTCCACTTGTTGACCGATCAACTCGTCAACTCGAAGTAACCATAATTTTGAATTATGAATTATGTTTGTTGAGCTAAAAAGAGAGGTCTTACTTCTTTATTGTGTCCTGCTTTGCAGCCTTTGCCTCAGCCTCTTGTGCTTCCTTGTTAGCCTCCATTGCACTCTTCTTACGATGGTATTGCATGACTTTCTTACCGAAGAGAGCAGCCATAGAATCGGCTGATAGGTAACGCATAGAGCCTGCATCAAAGCCAACAGAGTCTTGTGGAATACGGTGTCCGTGCTCATCAATGGTGTCCTTATATATATACAACCAACCGTTGTAGATATGCCAACTGGTGTAAACCGTTACTTTCGGGTATTCTACAGGACTCTCATCTTCTAGGGAGTTTGATTTGAGAATATAACCAACAGGAGATGCTTGGTTATAACTCTTGAGCGTGAATCCATACTCTCGAGGAATGAAGAGAGCTTTCTTCAAAGAGTCACTCATCCCTGCAAGAATCTCATCTTCTGTCTTCGTTGGGTTAGGTTTCAACTTCGGAAGAACCTGAAACGTCCATGTCCCTTTCATCTGTTCAAGGTCGATAACCATAGCTGCTTCGTATGGATCAATAGGGTTCGGAAGAATCGCCAGTTTATCTCCAATCTGTATATCACCATATACCATGTTATTACGTTTAGCCGTCACAATGTCAAACTTTATAGGGTCTCCACCCTCATCCGGGAGGAAGACTATGACCGAATCAGAGCACCCATCACATGCCAGTCCATATCGAGTACTATCACCTTTCAGACTTGTTTCAATGTCTATAGCCCCATGATCACCTGTTGAAGCTTGGTTATAACATGCCGTAAGCAACAATAGAGAGAGACTTAAAAGAGGGAAAAAGAAATTCTTCATGTACGTTGTTTTTATGCTGCAAAGATAGTCAATTATTGCAAAAAATATTGTATGTCAGATGATTTTTGGAATTTTTTATCTAATTTTGCAAGCCGAGATTGCAGGTTGCAATCACCTTCATTTAGATAGAAATAATATAAGATATGGGAAAGAAAATACAGTTCAGTCTCATTTACCGAGACATGTGGCAGAGCTCTGGTAAGTTCCAGCCACGTAAGGATGAGTTGGTACGTATAGCTCCTCTCTTTGTTGAGATGGGTTGTTTTGCGCGTGTAGAAACCAATGGTGGAGCCTTCGAACAGGTTAATTTGTTGGCTGGTGAGAACCCTAATGAGGCTGTTCGTGCTTATACCAAGATTCTGCATGAGGCAGGTATCAAGACTCACATGCTTGATCGTGGCTTGAATGCTTTGCGTATGTATCCTGTTCCTGACGATGTTCGTGCGATGATGTATCGTGTAAAGCATGCACAGGGCGTTGATATTACACGTCTTTTTGATGGTCTGAACGATATCCGTAATATTGCTCCTGCATTGAAGTGGGCTAAGGAGGGAGGCATGACTCCACAGGGAACATTGTGTATCACAACTTCTCCTGTTCACACTTTGGATTATTACACCAAGTTAGCTGATGAGGAAATCGCAGCTGGTGCAGAGGAAATCTGTTTAAAGGATATGGCTGGTATAGGTCAGCCTGCTTTTTTAGGTGAGCTTACTCGTCGCATTAAGGAGAAGCACCCAGATGTGTTGCTGGAGTATCATGGTCACTCAGGTCCAGGTCTTTCAATGGCATCTATGTTGGAAGTTGCTAAGAATGGAATCGATATCCTTGATGTTGCTATGGAGCCATTGTCATGGGGTAAAGTGCACCCAGACGTTATCTCTGTACAAAGTATGTTGAAGAATGCAGGCTTTGATGTACCAGAGATCAATATGGACGCCTATATGAAGGCGCGTGCTATGACACAGGAATTCATTGATGAGTGGTTGGGTTACTTCATTAATCCACAGAATAAGATCATGAGTTCATTGCTTCTTAGCTGTGGTTTGCCTGGTGGTATGATGGGTTCAATGATGGCCGACCTCGGTGGTATTCGCTCTACCATTAATAACCTCCGTAAGAAGAAGGGAGAGGAAGAGCTTTCTGTTGACGATATGTTGATTAGATTGTTTAATGAGGTTGCTTATGTTTGGCCTCGTGTAGGATATCCTCCATTGGTAACTCCATTCTCACAATATACTAAGAACATCGCATTGATGAACCTCCTCACTCTTGAGCAGGGTAAGGGACGCTTCGTTATGATGGACGATTCTATGTGGGGTATGATCCTCGGAAAGAGTGGTCGTGTACCAGGTGAGATCTGTCAAGAGTTGAAAGACTTAGCTAAGCAGAAGGGACTTGAGTTCACAGATGCAGACCCACATACATTGTTGAAGAACAATCTTGAGGATTTCCGCAAGGAAATGGACGAGAATGGTTGGGACTATGGTCAGGATGAGGAGGAACTCTTCGAATTGGCTATGCACCCAGAGCAGTATCGCAACTACAAGAGCGGACAGGCTAAGAAGAACTTCTTGGCTGACCTTCAAGCTGCTAAGGATGCTAAGCTCGGCGCAAAGGTTAGCCCAGAAGAGGCTGCAGCCTTTAAGCATGCAAAGGCAGATGCACTTGTTGCTCCTGTCAAAGGTCAGTTGTTCTGGGAGTTCCAGGGCGATGGTGAGGCTGCTCCAGCTGTAGAGCCATTCATTGGCAAGGAGTATAAAGAGGGCGATGCTTTCTGTTATATCCAGGCTCCTTGGGGCGAGTTCGTCACTGTTCCAGCTGCACTCGGTGGTAAGTTGGTTGAGATCAACGCTAAGCAAGGTGCTAAGGTGAACAAGGGCGATGTTATTGCTTACATTGAGCGTGAGCATGCTGAATAAGTAAAACGCATTAAAAAAATATTAAGTCACGGTCTATTACTATTGAGTGAGACCGTGACTTTTTCGTTTATGACTATGGATTATCTTTCAATCATCAATAAGTATTACCCAACCGACAATGAGCTTCGTCACATCCTCTTAGTTCATAGTCGCAGTGTGGCTGATAAGGCATTAGCAATAGCGACTCATCATCCAGAATTAAAGCTTGATTGTGCGTTCTTGGAGGAGGCCGCTATGCTGCATGATATAGGTATTTTCAAGTGCGATGCGGCTGGCATTCAGTGTTTCGGAACCGAACCTTACATCTGTCACGGGCGTATCGGAGCAGAGTTATTAAGGTCAGAAGGCTTCCCACGCCATGCTCGTGTTTGTGAGCGACATACGGGTGCTGGGATTACAAAAGCGCAGATTATAGCGCAAAACCTCCCTCTTCCGCAGCAAGATTTCCTACCCGAAACGATGGAAGAAAAGGTGATTTGTTATGCTGATAAGTTCTTTTCTAAGACGCACCTAGATCGAGAGAAGACGATTGAACAGGCGGAAAAGAGCCTATTGAAGTTCGGTGATGAGGGTGTTCTCCGCTTCCGTGAGTGGGAAAAGTGCTTCTGTTAGATAGTTTTTTCGGCTGTTTCCTAATCTTTTCTAGTATCTTTTTAGATGATTCGTATAGACGAATTAATTAAGAAGATATTTTACATTCTAAATTTCCTAATTAGCTCTTTCTAGAAACGAATATTGGTTTTGGGAGTCACTAAATACCAATAAACTCAAAACGATAGTACCTTTTTATGAAAAAGTACTATCGTTTTTAGTGAAAAGTACTATCGTTTTTACGAAAAAGTACTATCATTTTTTACGGAAATAACCATTGTTTTGGGCTAAAATATGCTCCAATTTCGTTAAAATCTATCTGCTTTCTTCTAATAATATGATAGCGTTATTTATAACAGATTGGTTATTAGCCTGTTAGAACAACAAGAGTTATTGCTCTCAAGAATCGAATATTTCGAGGCAAAGTAAGTATGCTTTCCAGAATATCGCAGTAATAACCTATCAGATTGGCAATATTATTTTACAAAACAAGCGGGCGTCTTTTGCTTCTATTCATTGTATATTCTATAGAAAAACAACTATCGAATTTCAGTGAAATAAGCTATTATTTAGTTTATTCTTATGTGCCTTTATGGAAAATGCTTACCTTTGTATTGCTATTAGAACAAATCAAAACGATATGAAGAAACATCTTTTTTGGCTTTGCGTGCTGGCATTTTCGGCATCTCTACACGTCACAGCACAATCGTTCAAACAGCAGATTAGTGCTCATCCAGAACTTTCTGCCAACAATTACCTAGCTTATCCGACTCCTTCTGGTAAGCTGACACCTGCTCCGTCAGGCTATTTCCCTGTGTATCTCTCGCATTATGGGCGACATGGTTCGCGCTATCTCATTCATGCGCAGCAATATCTTCGACCGATTGAAACGCTTGAACGGGCTGATTCTGCTGGAGTTTTGACGAATGAGGGGGTAGGTGTGTTGAAGAAATTACGCCTCATGTATGCAGAATCCTATAAGCGATGGGGCGAATTGACCCCTCTGGGAGCACAACAACATCAGCAGATTGCGAGAAGAATGTACGAACGTTTCCCATCTGTTTTTCGTGATTCTGTGTGGATAGATGCTAAGTCTACGGATGTTATCCGCTGTATTCTGTCCATGGAAAACGAACTGCAAGAGCTGATTCGACATAATCCTCGCTTGCGAATTAGGCATGATGCGAGTGCACATGATATGTATTTTATGAATCAATCAGACAAAAAATTGTCTCACCAAAGGGATAGTAGTGCTGTAAAGAATACGATTGACGAATGGGGCAAACGCAATATTGACACAAAACCTTTGATGACTCGCCTCTTTAAGGATAAGGAATATGTGGCAAAGAAGGTGGATGCTGGTCAACTCTCATTCGATCTTTTCAGTCTGGCTAGTATTGTTCAGAACTCGGAAATACGCCATTCGCTTTCATTGTACAATCTCTTTACGTCAGAAGAATTATATCGTCTTTGGGAACGTAGTAATGCTTGGTGGTATTTGCGTTATGCTAGTGCACCGCAAAGCGGAGGTAATCAACCTTTTTCACAGCGCAATCTCTTGCGTAAGATTATCACTGATGCCGATTCTTGTTTGGCACTTCCTCATCCCGGTGCGACACTTCGTTTCGGACATGACACAATGGTTATGCCGTTGACCTGTTTGCTTAATCTGAATAATAGTGACATCAGAGTATCGGATATAGATAGTCTTGACCTGAAAGGTTGGAGTTCTACACGCATTGTCCCTATGGCCGCTAACATTCAATTCGCGTTCTATAAGAATCCGAAGAAGCCTAAGGCTGAAACGCTTGTGAAAGTTTTATTGAATGAAGAGGAAGCAACGCTGCCCCTCCCAAAGACTTCTACACCATATTATTATAAGTGGAGTGACTTCAAGAAGTATTATCTCTCAAAGCTAAACAGCTATCATGAGTAAAGATGTAAGGAATATTCTTGTCTGGTAAGTAGTGTGGAAAGGCAAGATAATATAAAACAGAAAGTAGGGACAGATACCTTTGTCTGTCCCTACTTCTTTGATGTTATTTTCTCAGATGTGGACCTGGTGGGAGTCGAACCCACGTCCGCACAAGGAAACCATACGCTTTCTACACGTTTATTCCAGCCTTCGATTTTCGTATGTCGGCAAGACCTGGACCACCAACCAACATCTTATCCTCTAAATCTTCATCAGTGCATCGAGGCATACACTGACTATTTCCGATTGAACCTGCATCGCTTGATCTCTGGATTCGGAACCACATCCTCGGAGCGATGTCTCGTCCAACTATCTAATAGTCGGATAAAGCCAGTAACCTACTGTACTTCGGTTAGGCAGCGAGAGCGTAATTGTTTTCGCCAATTAATTGTTTGATAGCTGATATTAAGGAGCAAACTAACGACGCTCCGCGTGCTTACGTACCATTCCGTCTTGCCGTCAAATCCAAACAAGCCCATGTGATAGTCGTGCAAAGGTAGTGATTGTTTGTGATAATGCCAAACATTTACTCCTTTTTATTATTGCAGAGTAAAGGTAGGGATATACGATTCGTCCGTCTGGAAGTATGCTTCCCTTAGATCAAACGATTCGTTTATCCCTACCTTTATGATCTCTTTCTAGCCTTCGTTATGCCTCCTTATCGTATTCGAGATGGAAGTTGATAATGGTCTCAATACCCTTCAACCAGAGGTCGACAGGCATATTCTCGTTTGGAGAGTGGATAGCATTTGACTCCAAACCGAAGCCCATCAGGACGCTCTTAGCACCGAGTAACTTCTCGAATGTTGAGATAATAGGAATAGAACCACCAATGCGAACAGGCAAAGGACGCTTTCCGAATACCGCCTCGAAGCCACGTTCTGCTGCCTTATAAGCTGGGAAATCAATAGGACAAACGTACCCATAGCCACCATGATGCTTCTCAACCTTCACCGTAACAGTATCAGGAGCAACGCGATTAAAGTAGTCTACCACTAATTGACTAATCTCATTATGGTCTTGATGAGGTACTAAACGAGAAGAAATCTTTGCGTATGCCTTTGAAGGAATAACCGTTTTGGCACCATCGCCAGTATATCCACCCCAAATTCCACATACATCGAACGACGGACGATAGCCTGTGCGCTCAATCGTACTATAGCCTTCTTCACCGAATAGAGCCTTTACTCCGATAGATTTCTTATATTCTTCTTCGTTAAAAGGAATAGATGCGACGAGTTTACGCTCCTCATCCGAAGCCTCCTCAACGTCATCATAGAAGCCTGGAATACGTATCTTACCATCAGGACCGGTAACGTCAGCTATCAACTTACATAATACATTGATTGGATTAGCCACAGCACCCCCGAACGTACCAGAATGTAAATCGTGATCAGGACCAGTAACCTCTATCTGCCAATAAGACAAGCCACGCAAACCAGTGGTAATAGATGGTACATCAGGGCTGATAATACCTGTATCAGAAACAAGAATCACGTCACAAGCTAACAAATCCTTATGCTCTTCGATGAAAGGAGTAAGACTTCCTGAGCCGATTTCCTCCTCACCTTCGAAGATAAACTTCATATTATGTTTCAGTAAGTCATGCTTGTTCAGATACTCAAAAGCCTTTGCTTGCATGAACGATTGCCCTTTATCATCATCAGCGCCACGTGCCCAAATGTGTCCATCTTTGATTACTGGCTCGAAAGGCTCCGTCTTCCAAAGCTCGAAAGGTTCAGCAGGCATTACATCATAATGTCCATAAACTAATACGGTTTTAGCCTTTGGGTCAACCATTCTCTCTGCATATACCATAGGATTGCCCTTCGATGGCATCACTTCTGCCTTGTCAACTCCTGCTTGTAACAAAAGTTCCTTCCAACGTTCTGCACAGCGCACCATGTCTTCCTTATGAGCTGTTTGTGCACTTACGCTTGGTATGCGTATCAGACTGAATAACTCCTCGAGCATTCTGTCTTTGTTCTCTTCTACATATTTCTTAATCATAGTTCTTTATTTATTGATTTTCTAATGTTCGCAAATTTAAGCATGATTTATGACTTTTGCAAGTTTTTCTTTTGGTTTTATACTGGCTTACTTGCATGAGATAGAATTAATTGATATATTTGCAAAGACTAATACACTCTTTTATGAACAAAGTTATCCTAACAATCGTCCTGTCATCTTTACTATTTGCATGTGGCTCTGCTAAACTTACAGAAGAGCAACGTATGCAGAATGAAATAAGGAGAGATGTCCCCTTTCAATTAGATTCTCTTAAGTCCATCAATAATGATTGTTGGAGTTTTGCCAGCAATGGTATCATCACATTTGAGCCTGATTATGAAATAAGGGATGAGGGCAGTTTATGGGTTTATCATATATTCTTTGATGAACCGAAGCAGGCGCAGCAGTCCAATATAGTATGGCGTAACCTCTTCGTAAAAAAGAGGAAACATCGGATAATATGTGTAGATAGGGTGTTGAAAGATGATAAAACGAAAGGTATAATTTATATTCTTCAGAGTAGGAATAAGTCCTATGCCTCTTGTGGACATTATAATTGGGATGTCACCCGATTGGAACATTTAGAGATAGTTGGCTCTATTTTAGAGGGTATGAAAGACTTAACTCTAAAACGATTCAACCTTTCTTGCAACGCTCCTAAGTTGGTATCTTCAGATATCAAGAAGCCTTCCTCACAGGATGATTATTGGCGTCTTATCTTCCATGCCGACTCTCTTTATGAGCAAGGGCGTTATGATGATGCCATCCGTGTATATACTGAAGCATTCGCAGATGATCGTTACATCTTTCCTTCCAAGTTATCAAGTGTTGCTTATAAATTACGTATGGTTGATAAAGATGAGGCTGCTTATAAGTTTGATAAGCACCGTATAAGAATGGAAAAGGATTACTATCAGATGCCAGACTCTGCCACTGTGCCTTCTTATGAAGATGAGTTTGATAAGCGAGCAGATATCTATAACTATGATTTATCACTGAAGAACCATTTAGAAGAGATGCTTGAACGTGACCAAGCTTATAGGACACAATGGATATTGAGCCGACAGTTGCACCATGAGGAGACACAACGTGATATAGCGTTAAGGCTTCGTGCTGATAGTATTGACTCTCTCAACCAAGTCGAGATAAGGCAAATATTGAAAGAACACGGCTTCCCTAAAAAGACAGAAGTAGGCACTTCTGCTTGTGAGGCAGCATGGATAATCATTCAGCATGCGCCCTTGGATGTACAGAAAGAATATCTACCTATGTTGGAGAGAGCTGCGACAGAAGGGAACATTCAAGCTGCTTTAGTTGCTGCTCTACATGATAGGATTGATGTAAGAGAAGGGCATCCTCAGAAATACGGAACACAGAGAAATAGCAATGGACTATGTCCTTTACTTAATGAGAAGATGGTCAACCAATGGCGGAAAGAGGTCGGACTTCCGCCATTGGATGAATCTGCGAAGTGAACTTAGTGTTTCTGTTTGGTAGAGAAGTCATTATTCTCTTTGTCGATCTCTCTCAATACTTTCACTGCCTGCTCAACGCTCTTCACATCGCTAACTACCATAGATCGCTTGCCATTCTTCTCTTTCAAGTTACACTGGCGGGGATGATAACCGATGTAATTAAGTACCTTACCGAAGGCAGCACTTTGATAGTACATGCTGTTGGGATTAGAGACAAACTGCATCTGCATGCGTTCTTGCTTGAGAATAATCTTCTCGCACCCCAATCGCTTGCCTATGCGTCGTAGCGCAACAACCTGCATCAACTCCTCACCTTGACGTGGAACAGGACCGAAACGGTCTATCAGACGTTGGCGATAAGCCTCTAAGTCCTCATCTTTCTCAATGTTATCTAATTCGCGATAAAGCAACATTCGCTCCGAACTACCGGGTACATAGTTATCTGGGAAGTACATCTCTAAGTCGCTCTCAACAGCGCAATCATCTATAAAGTCATCTCCCGTAATCTGCTTCCCTTCGTTCATTTCCTCCGCATAAAGGTCTTGGAACTCGTCATTCTTTAGTTCGGTGACTGCCTGACTAAGTATCTTTTGATAGGTTTCATAGCCCAAATCCTCCATAAAGCCACTCTGTTCCGAACCCAGAAGATTACCCGCACCACGAATATCAAGGTCCTGCATAGCCAGATTAAAACCACTCCCTAAGTCGGAGAAAGTCTCCAAAGCCAGCAATCTATGGCGTGCATCAGAGTTAAGCGCAGCTAATGGTGGAGCAAGAAGATAGCAGAAAGCCTTTTTGTTAGAGCGTCCCACACGACCACGCATCTGATGCAAGTCAGACAATCCGAACCGATGAGCCTCATTAATGATTATGGTATTTGCATTAGAAATATCAATTCCATTCTCCACGATAGTGGTCGAGAGCAACACATCATAGTCGTAATTCATGAATCCCATGATGATTTTTTCTAGTTCCTCAGGCTTCATCTGCCCATGTCCTATTGCCACACGGCAGTCTGGGACATACTTCTTAATAAGATTGGCTATCTCTGGAAGATTACCAACGCGGTTATTCACGAAATATACCTGACCATTGCGACTCATCTCGAAGTTAATCGCATCGGCTATTACCTCATGTGAGAACGAGGCAATCTGGGTCTGAATTGGATATCTATTGGGGGGTGGTGTGCGCATGATACTCATGTCACGTGCGCCCATCAAAGAGAACTGCAACGTTCGTGGAATAGGTGTTGCCGACATCGTGAGTGTATCTACATTCGTCTTCAACTGGCGTAACTTCTCCTTTGTAGTTACCCCGAACTTCTGTTCCTCATCGATGATAAGCAATCCTAAGTCATGCCACTTTACGGTCTTACCAATCAGTTTATGCGTACCCACAAGGATGTTTATCTTCCCCTCGGCAAGGTCTTCTATCACCTGCTTCGTTTGCTTTGCACTACGGGCACGGGATAGGTAATCCACCCGAACAGGCATATCCTTCAGTCGCTTCTTGAATGTTTGATAATGCTGAAAAGCCAATACTGTGGTAGGTACTAATACCGCCACTTGTTTGTTATCTACGGCAGCTTTGAAGGCAGCACGTATAGCGACTTCGGTCTTACCAAAGCCCACATCACCACAAACCAGTCGATCCATAGGGCGTGCACTTTCCATATCCTGTTTCAGTTCCTGCGTTGCCTTTAGCTGGTCGGGCGTATCTTCATATAAGAACGAAGCCTCCAATTCATGTTGCATAAACGAGTCGGGCGAGAAAGCAAAGCCCTTTTCTCTGCGGCGTTTAGCATATAGTTTGATAAGGTCACGAGCAAGATCTTTGATTCGTTTCTTCGCTCTCTCTTTCAATCTGTCCCATGCTCCAGAGCCCAAGACAGATAACAATGGAGGTTCACCGGAATTGCCTCTGCGATACTTACTAATCTTATAAAGGGAATGAATGGACACATCCACGATGTCATTATGCTGATAAACGAGGCGGATCACTTCCTGATATGAATCGCCTGTAGGCACTCGGACGAGTCCAGCAAACTTACCGATACCAAAGTCAACATGCACAAGAAAGTCGCCAGGTTCCATCTCTTGCAGTTCTTTCATCGTCAGTGCCATCTTGCCCTGACGTGCTTTATCTGACTTGAGGTTATACTTATGGAATCTATCGAATATCTGATGATCTGTGAAGAAACATACTTTTAAGGTATTATCAACGAATCCCTCGTGTATTGTTCGGTTAACGGGAGTGAATGGCAAAGCCCTAACTTTGGTTTCACCTTGGCTATTGGTAGTAGCTTCAACGACTGACAGATTCTCCGAATCGGGTACCATATCTGGGTTAGATAACGATTCGAATATATCTTTCAGGCGTATTGTTTGCTTCTCACTATCCGCAAAGATGTATAGCTTGTAACCCTGTAGAAGATAGTCACGGAGCGTCTTTGACAGTAGATCGAAGTTCTTATGAAATAGCGGTTGAGCGGTCGTGTTAAATTGAATCGTTACATGTTGCCCATCCGCTTTCTTTGCTGTATCACTGATAGAATGGGTCACTCCGAACTCTATGCGACGATAGTTTAGAGCCTCATTCATAAAGTGTGATGCCGTGATGAGTTGCCCTTCTTTACGGAACGCCTGCTCCAGTTCGTGCTGTTCCACCTCTGTCTTTCCCTCCCTCTGCACCGTTAATGCCTGTGCAGTGAAGCCCTCTTTATAAATGTTTTCGATAGCATCACGCACATAAAGGAAGTCTTTGAATGCAAGGAAACTATCGGATGGCAAGAAGTGAAGGAACGGCACTTTCTCTTCTAACAGAGTAGCCAGTTCGGGTACAACCTCTATGTGTTCTAACTTCTTACTTGATAACTGGCTCTCTACTTCGAAAGTGCGAATCGTCTCTATATCATCGCCAAAGAAGTCGATACGATAGGGCAGTTCACCAGAGTAGGAATAAACATCAAGAATACTACCACGTACAGCGAATTGTCCAGGCTCATACACATAATCGGTTTCCGTGAACCCGAATGAGCGCAAGGTCTTCTCTACCTCAACGATATCAATGTGCTGATTGACAGAAAGCGAGAGACGCCGTTCATCTAACTGCCGCTTTGATACAACCTGCTCGGATAGTGCCGAGGGGTCGGTAACAATATAGAGTGGGAGCCTGTTAGTCGTCCCTTTCTCCGTAGCCAATGCCGATAAGCGTGTGAGCACCTCCGTTCGCAGGATTTCATTCCCAGCATCCCTCTGTCCATATTTGACTGCACGACGATAGGAAGAGGGGAAGAAGAGCACCTCTGCCGTGTTGCTCGTGCCGTCTTCGGGCATAGTAATTGTCTTTAAGTCATTATAGAAATAGCCTGCCTCCTCATTATCACTAAGTACGAAGACAATCGTCTTCTTCCATCGTTCGGCTATAGCTGCAAAGAACATTGGAGCGGCTGATGCCACCAGTCCTTGCAGGAAGATGCTTCTCACTTGTTGGTCTTCTTGTATCTTTGTTATCGCCCCCACCTGTGGCAAGATAGCATATAGTTTTTGTATGTCTTGTATCTTCATCGCTTGTGCGTTGTGCCTGCAAAGTTACAAAAAAGTACAGATAGTAAGGCTTGAAATGCGTATAGATTCAACAAGAAGAGGCTCTCTTGCTATCAAGGAAAGCCTCTGCTCTGGTCGAAGAAAGCCTCTCTTCAATGCAAAGGAAGCCTCTCTTCAATGAAAGGAAGCTTACACTCGAATGGTAGTTCTACTTATATAAGACTCGCATGTAGCCTTTATTGACTGTGTTCTACAAGTTTGTATAATGAATTATACACGCCTGTATAACTAATTATACACGCCTGTATAATCAATTATACACGTTTGTATAATCTACTATACACGTCTGTATAATTCGTTATACAAACTTGTAGAACATGATAGGGCTTATAGGAATACGATTGAATACTAACTTAAAACTGGTTTCAAAGTATTAGTAGTGCGTCAAAAGACTGGTACGTAAGGGTGAATAGATATCCTCGTTTGTCCTCCCTTACACATATAAATAAGCCTTCCTGGCACATCCCCCTACTTCGGAGGGGGCTTGTTGAGGTATTCAATTCAGCGTTAGTATCTTCGCCAAATTGCTTTCTTCGCCAACTATCCACAGTACATCTCCAGCCTGTAAACAGCGGGAAGGAGTGATGAGGGTTAGGTTATCTTGCCCTTCATCGACGCCTACTACCATGCAGTTATACTTATCTCGAATGCCACTCTCTTTGAGGGTCTTGCCAATGAAAGGGCTAGATTCTGATAAGGTGACGCGGCGGAGCTTCATTTCTCGCTTCTCTATCTCGGTGTCCTCGGGCTGCTGTTCAGACTTGATGGCTCTTGATAGTGCCGTTAACTGTTCATCATTTCCAATGGCTTGAAGCGTGTCACCAGGGAAGAGGATCGTTTCGCCATTAGGGATGTTGAGGCGTAGCGAGCCACGAAGAATACTACTGATATGCACGCCAAAGCGATTGCGGAGGCGCAGGCTTCGTAATGTCTTACCAGCCCATAGCGAGTCTTCCGGTAGGTTGAAGTTACTGATATGAATATCACGATCAATGAGATGGTCGGCAAAGAGCGGCTTCTTCTTACCCTTCACCTGTGCTTCTATGTCCCTACTTCGTAGGTTCTGTATGAAGAGTCGCTCTAATTTGATACTCCTTTCCTTCAGTCGCCTTGATAGCAACATGAGGATGAGCACACCGATAGCGATGGCAATAATGAACGCATGCTGGAATCGTGTGAGATAGTTGCAGACGTAGAAGATGAAACTGATAGCAATTACGACACGTGCAAGAATGGTTGCTATGAGTGGCAATCGGTTGATTCGCCTATCCATCCATAGTGTCTTGAAAGCTTCAGAATGGTTCTGCTTCATCACTATGGAACGCAAGAAAGGAGAGATGAAAGCAATGGTTAAGAATCCGCAAACAGCATTACCAGCCCAATGCGTACCCGTCCATTCAACAGAGAACTTCCTACAGATTGGAAGCGTGAGGGAGAACATGATCGCTATAACGGCAGCCGAGAGAATACCGTAGATGACTGTGTTCGTCAGCATCTTCTTGATGAGTTCATGCCATTGATTATGCCCAGTTGTATTCTCTTCAGGAGTTTCTGTTTGGATGTGATTGATACGACGCACCCACTTCTTCGGCAGGTGTTCTATGATGAAGTTGTAGCTTGGCTCGGCTGCACGTATCATATAAGGCGTGAGGAAGGTGGTAATAACCGATACAGCAACAACTACTGGGTAGAGGTGGTCACTGATAACATGTAGGGAGAGTCCTAAGGAGGCAATGATAAAGGCGAACTCGCCAATTTGTGCCATGGAGAAACCACAACGCATTGCATTCTTCAGCGATTGACCACCGAGTAGGAAGCCTATTGTGCCGAAGATGGCTTGCCCCAAGAGGATGGTTAGAACGAGTAAGAGGATGGGGACGGCATAGCTGATGAGGATATGTGGGTCGACCAACATTCCAACCGATACGAAGAAGATGGCACCAAAGAGGTTCTTGACAGGGTCTACGAGTCGAATGATTTTATCTGCTTCGATAGTCTCTGCCAAGATACTTCCCATAACGAATGCACCAAAAGCGGCACTGAATCCAACTTGTGTGGATATAACTGCCATGAGACAACATAAGCCCAATGACACAACAAGGAGGGTCTCGCTATTAAGGAGTTTGCGTGTGGAACGAAGGAAGAGAGGTATTGCGAAGAGTCCGATAACAAACCATAATACAAGGAAGAAACCTATCTTGGCTATGCTACCGAAGAGTTGCGCACCATTAAGGTTGGTGCCACTGGCTATCGTACTAAGCATTACCATCATCACAATGGCAAGGATGTCTTCAAGGATGAGAACACTCATCACCGTGGGTACGAAACCTTGCTGTGTGAGTCCCATATCGTTGAGTGCCTTATAGATAATGGTGGTTGAGCTGATAGCAAGCATTCCGCCAAGGAAGATGCAGTCCATCTCTTTCCATCCAAAACTATATCCCACGACGATACCTAAGGTTATCATACAGAGGATAATGGTACTGGCTGCTATGATGGGGGATGCTCCCATCTTGAGTATCTTCTTTATGGAGAAGTCTAAACCCAATGCAAATAATAGGAAGATAACACCTATGTCTGCCCATGTGTGTATGTTTGCCTTATCGACAACGCTCATCAGATAAGGCATGTGAGGCGATACCAAGAATCCAGCAACAATGTATCCCAGTACTAAGGGTTGCTTTAGTTTCTTGAATAATAGTGTTACAAACCCTGCTACAACAAGTATCAGCGCAAGGTCTTTGACGAGTGATGGTAGTTCTGCCATATATGTTTTACCCACCTCCAGCTCCTCCCTAAGGGAGGAGGGCTTGATATGTGGTGTTGATGGTTGTTAATACTTTTACCCACCTCCAGCTCCTCCCTAAGGGAGGAGAGCTTGATATGTGAGGTTGGTTGGTGTTAATACTTACACTACTATGGTATGGGGTTGCTTGTCTGTGGCTATTCTTCAATCTCCTATCAGTGGGAGACAGTGTGAGAGACAGGAGTGTCTTTGCTCTCGTTATTGAGTATATTTGCTTTTAACGTTGAGCATATTTGCTTTCTTTATTAAGCATATTTGCTCACATCATAGGGTATATTTGCAGAGTTCCTTTACGCTTATTTGTTCTCTTCTTTAAGTTTATTTACTCTCTCCTTTAAACTCATTTGCTAGCATTTTCTAACTCTTCTGCAATTTTATCCAGCACCTCATCCAGTCGATTGAATACATCTTCATTAGTGAAGCGGATAACCCGATAGCCTTCTTTACTTAGCCATTCTGTGCGTTCCTTATCTATTTGTGGTTGCTCTCCAACCAAGTGGTATCCTCCATCTAACTCTATAATGAGGTTCTGCTTGAGGCATACAAAGTCGGGAATGTAGCCATATATTGGATGTTGTTGTCGGAAGTGAACTCCCATCCTATTACTTGCAAGATACTTCCAAAGAATCTTCTCTGCTTCAGTGGGGTTGTTCCTCATCCACCTCGCATGCTCAAGTAAAAGATAGTAAGTCGACGCATCTGTTGTTTCGTAGCGATTCATAGAATTTAGAAAGGTCTTTGTTCTAACCTTATCATCATAAGCAAGCTGATGATAGTGGTTTTATCTATTGTAAAAATATGTTCTTATTCTAATTGATATCTTACTCATGTCCCTTAGAACATCTCAATCCCCCCTCCCTTGGGGAGGGGAAGGGGGTGGGTATCTCAATCATTAAACTCCGCAGTCAACCTACAGATATTAATGATAACCTGCATGGCTTTCTCCATAACCTGTACCGATACAAACTCGTAAGGACCATGGAAGTTAACGCCACCAGCGAAGATGTTAGGGCAAGGCAAACCTTTGAAAGAAAGCTGTGCACCATCCGTACCGCCACGAATAGGTTGTACCTTTGGAGCAATGTTAGCCTGTTGCATGGCACGAAGGACTAGCTCTATGACGTGCATATTAGGGTCAATCTTCTCCTTCATGTTGTAGTATTGGTCGTTCATCTTTAGTTCGACAGTACCGGCACCATACTTCTCATTCATCTTCTTAACGCAGTTCTCAATGAAACGCTTGCGGTCTTCGAAGTGCTCGCGGTCATGGTCACGAATGATATAGCTTAACTTTGCCTCTTCACAACGGCTCTCTATGCCAATAAGGTGATAGAACCCTTGATAACCTTCAGTAGTCTCTGGGATTTCATCTGATGGGATCATCGCATTAAACTCACATGCTAGGCGACTCGCATTGACCATCTTTCCCTTAGCATAACCAGTGTGAACACTAACGCCATGAATTAATATCTTCACGCCTGCAGCATTGAAGTTCTCATATTCGAGTTCGCCTAGGTCACCACCATCAATCGTGTATCCCCATTCACACCCGAACTTCTCTACATCAAAGTGATGGGCACCCTTACCAATTTCCTCATCTGGATTGAAGCCTATGCGGATGTCTCCATGCTCAATCTCGTTGTGATCTCGCAAGAAACACATAGCCTGTACGATTTCTGCGATACCAGCCTTGTCGTCTGCACCCAGCAGTGTTGTACCATCAGTAATAATAAGATCTTCGCCCTTATGTTCCAATAGTTCTGGGAATTGACGTGGTGAACTAATCATGTTTGGGTTAAGTTGTATATCGCCACCATCGTAGTTCTTGATGACACGAGCCTTGATGTTTGCACCGCTAGCATCGAGTGCTGTATCGTAATGAGAAATGAATCCAATTGTTGGAACTTTCTTCTTCGTATTGGAAGGGAGTGTTGCATAGATATACCCCATATCGTCTATTTCAACATCCTTTAGCCCTTCACGCTCAAGCTCATCCTTGAGGTAGTTCGCAAAAATCAGTTGTTTGGGAGTACTCGGCACGGTCTCGGAATCTTCTGCCGATTGTGTGTCAAACTTCGTGTAGTTGATAAATCGTTCTACTATTTCCATGTTCTTACAGATATTTAATTGTCTTTCTTGCAAAGGTACAACATCTTTTTAAGATAGTCTAATGTGGTAATCTTTGCTATATATTTTTATAGTTTATTCTTTTTAAAGAGCTTATTAATAGCAATGGCAATTGCTCCATCACCTGTTACGTTACAGGCAGTACCGAAGCTATCCATCGCAATGTAAAGGGCAATCATCAATGCTTGTGCCTCGTCATTAAAGCCTAAGATGCTAGCTAATGGGGCTAATGCTGCCATGATAGCACCGCCTGGTACGCCCGGTGCAGCCACCATGATAATGGATAACATGAGTATGAAGTAAATGAATAAGCCCATACCATGTGGCAAACCTGTCAATAAACAGATGGTGAGCGCGCATGCGGTAATCTTCATCGCACTGCCACTGAGGTGGATTGTAGCACAAAGGGGAATGACGAAGCCTGCCACCTCTTTCCTTACGCCGGCTTTCTCTGTCTGTGCCAGCGTGACGGGTATCGTTGCTGCTGAAGAGCTTGTTCCCAATGCTGTGAGGTAAGCTGGTAACATATTCCATAGTAATCGGAACGGGTTCTGCTTAGTAAGGGCTCCAGCAATGCAGAACTCATAAATGAGGATAAGAACATGCAGAACAAGGATGACAATGATAATCTGTGAGAACACTAATAGCACCTGTCTTGCCTGTCCGTTATGGGTCATATTGAGGAAAACACCGAATATATAATAAGGTAGGAGAGGGATGATAGCCTTTTCAATCACCTTTTCTATAATGTGTTTAAACTCATTAAAGACATTCTCCAACGTGCGAAGTCCGCCATAAGCAATACCTAAACCTACGATGAAAGAGAATACCAACCCACTCATTACATCAACCATTGCTGGGATGCTGATAGTAAAGTAAGGGGCTAACTCTGTCGCCTTATCTATATGGGGCATACTTCCTCCTGTTGAGGCAATCATTGATGGGAATAACCATGAGCCCGTCCCGTATGATAAACTACCAGCAACGATAGTATCAACGTATGCTATCACAACTGTTGCTAATAGCATTTTACCTGCTCCCTTACCAATTCCTGCAATCGCAGGAGTCACGAGTCCTATAATAATCAATGGAATCATGAAGCCAAGGAATTGGCTAAAAATGCCGTTAAACGTGAGGAATACTCTTACTGCGGGGGCTGGGAGGAAATAGCCCAAAGCAATACCTAATAGGATTGCAATAATCACTCTTGGCAAGAGTCCGATTCTTCTTTTCTTCTCCATATCGTACTTGTATGTTAGTAATAGTTTATAATTAAGGAATAAAAGCTAGTTGCAAAGATAGACATTTATATTTTATTTTTCATGTTTCAGTCCCTTATTTTCTTTAGACATAATGGCATATTCTTTTAGACAAAGTAACGTGAGCGTTAGTAACATATTCTTTAGACATAATACAGAGAGACATATTCTTTTAATGACATATCCTTTGAGCCATCTTTATTATATTGTAAACACTTGATAAACACCCTATCCATTAGCCAGCAAATCCCCTGCAAACAGTACTATTCACTCCCCTCTCCATTCGGAGAGGGGTCGGGGGTGAGGCTGGTTGGGTTGATTGTCGAGGCTTCTTTTTCCCTATTTTATTTGGCTAGTTAATTTATTCTTCTTACCTTTGCCGCCGTGAAACAATTAGCAATGACATATCAAGTGAATGAAGTACTGCAAAGAATTATCAGATACTTTGCATCTTTTAGCACTATTTGTTTGGCTAATTCAAATAATTTGCTAACACACACACACACACACACACACACAATACATCTACACACTCTTTTATTAATACGTGCGTGTGTAAAGATAATAAATCTTTCTAGAGAAAGAACTTTGTCTTATCTTCTTTTGCGACTACATAATATTACTTGTTCGCAAACGAAGGTCAGATATGGTATTTGTATTTTCCAATCAGGCGACAGTGCTTCGCAGGATTTTTATTCACTATATTAATCATTATTTAATTCATTAAGCTATGCAAAAGTTTCAATTAGAGAGAAGATTTTATGTTCAGCCTATGTGCAGAGCTTTTCATGTAGAAGCAGAGAGTTCTTTAATGGCGGGATCTCCATTCCAAGGAGGTGCAGGTCATGCTGGTAGTGGTGGTTATGTACCTGCCAAGCAAGGTACATTCGTTGAAGAGGAAGAAGGATCGAATCTTGAACATTAATCCTAGAAAGAATGAAATTAGAGTATATGAAATTATTATTCCCCTTGGCTATAGCTTTGGTGCTGACCGTGAGCTGTGGAAATGACGATTCGCTTACAGAGCAGGGCAATCGATCAGAGAATACAGTGACCCGCTTCGTAGCCAAGGCGTCGCCTATCACGCGAACTTCTGGGAAGTATGACGGAGCAGGAGGCTTGGATTTTTGTTGGAATGAGAATGATAGGCTTTGGCTTTGTAATCCAGATGCCATGCCACATTGGATTCGCAACCATCAGGGCTATAGTGGATCAGGCTTTGTTCCAGCAGGGGACTGTGCCTCGTCAGTCTCATTCTATTTCCCTGGGGCACTCACACGGGAAGAGTACAGTGTTCGTTACACTGGTGAGAGCGATTCTCCAGATAAAGTTATGATCCAATCTCACCAGTCACAGCAAAAGCCCAATAATGCCACGCAGCTAGGTGTTGCTGGCGATTGTGGTGTAGCTATAGCTAAACGCCTACCTACAGGTACCTATTCGTTTAATATTGCTCATAAGTCGGCTTATGCTACATTCCTTGCATATTCAGCTCAAGGTGTAGCTGCTAATTCGCGTCTGACGAAGATCAGGGTGAAAGCCAATCAGGCGATTGCTGGAGAGTTTAAACTCAACGATTCTGGGTTGGACTTGAATAACCGCCCTGTTGCATCTGTTGCCAATCGCACGATTGAACTTGCGTTGGGAGGAAGCGGAACTGACTTTACACTTCCCTCTTCACCTGACCCAAGCGTCAATGCTGCGACTATGGTTCTCGCTCCTGGTAAGTACAATATCACAGTCGAGTACACACTGACAGATCTTAGTACTCACCAAAGTACCGTTATTACACGGAACTATTCAAATCTTGAATTTGAGGCTGGCTTGAACAAGACTTTTCTTGTAAGTTTTGATATGCCTATTTTCTATAAGGGGCTTTACTATATGTGGGATGCACGTCAGCACTATTGGTTCGGCTTCGATACTGTTCAACCTACTACTAAAGGCAATACCAACGGGAACTACCCGCACGACAAAGCCTCTGCCTCTGTTCGCTGGTATAACGATGTGGAAGGCTATGATTGGTATTATGGGTTCCCCGCAGTGAGTGCATCTAACAGTTGTGCTGATTGCCCCAATGTCAACGAGCTTGCATGGTATGCCCTCAAGGGAGATCCACATTGGGACGACACCACTCGCTGGTACATTCTAGGGCATGCTTATACTGGTGGCATTTGGCTGAAGAAACAAACTGTAATTGCATCTGAGAACGGAGTCAGCCTATCAGCACTGCGCAACACAGCACCCGACGGGAAAGATCTCACTCATAAGACATCATTCCCTGGTTATGACAATTGGAATTTGAAGAAAGGGCATCCCTCTGATATAAGCCACTACTTCTTTATTCCAGCAATGGGCAACTACTTCAATGGGAAATTCCAAGACATTGGTTTCCATGGTGCCGTGTGGTCAAGCACTCCAGCACCAGCTGGCAACAATGGAGCCTATGGGCTGGGATTTTGGCATGGTAGCGTACGCGTGCTCAATTACAACCGTAACCTCGGCTATCCACTGCTCAAGCGGCAATAAAACAAGTATATTGTGAGTACACAAGAGTTTCATGACATAAATCTAAATCACAGGCGGTCAGCTCTGACCGCCTAACTATAAACAATAATTATTAATATGCTGAGGAGTGGAATTGGAAGCTGAACTTAGCAAAGCCCGTGCCAAAGTAGTTGTAAAAGAGATGGCTACGGTAGTAGGACCCGTGGGGCACGGATTGTACTTCCGTGTCCCACGAAAGTACATTTCGTCGATGTTAACAATTACGGTAGTGTCCTAAGAAGTGTGTAAGTTCTTTCTTCTTTTCTTTGTATCTTATTCATTTTTCTTTCTTTTGTTTCCAGAATTTCCATTGATAAATTTTTCTTGCATATGTTGTTTTTGTTTCTTGCATTGCAACACTTGCAAGTAGGAAAAGCACAGACTTACTTGTAGGCATTGATGTCCTCATTTTTATGGTTCTCTTATATTTTCTATTAAGTCTTTCAATCCAGTTAGTCGTATATTGCACCTTTGCACTTGCACAGGGAAGTCCATATATGTAAAGTAAGCGATGTCTCGCTCGGCTTTATACTTTTTCAATATTGGGTATTTCTTTTCCCATTTGGCTACAAAAGTAATAAATTGTTCATATCCCAACAAAGATTTCATCTCTTTGTCTTCTAAAGCAAAGACCTCATTGAGTTCTTCTGCTATCTGCGGTTTATCTTTATGTGAGACACAATTTAGTATTTGTCGCTTAATATGAGCTACGCAAAACTGATGAGATGCCTGGGGGAAAGCTGCACAAACAGCATTCTGTATTCCTTGAAGTGCATCAGATACTACTAAGTCTATTTGAGTAACTCCTCGCTCTTTCAACATTTCAAGCTCTTCCTTCCAGCATATAGCCCCTTCAGTGGGATGATTGACTACACTTAACACCTCTCGGCTTCCATCTTCCAATACTCCTAAAATGGTATAATAAGCCTCTTTAGAAACCTGTTTGTCCCTACGAGTGGCAATGAAAGTAGCATCATCGATATAAACAGCCAAATAATGAGAAGAAAGCGAGCGGTTGAGCCATTGATTAACGTCTTCACGGCAACTGGTACTTAAATAAGAAACTTGCTGTTTGCTATAAGTGCGTCCATAAATGGTTTCAGATATTTCACCTATCTGCTCAGTGGTAAGACCTTTGGTGTAAAGAAGGTTGAACAACTTTGCACGTTCTTCACTTTCACTACGAATTAAGCCTAAAAGAACAGGATAGAAATTACCACTGCGACTGCGTGGAATACGAAGAGAAAACTCAAAACCAAGACTGTACCAACGACGAGAACGAAAGTCATTACATTGTTCATGGGCATTCTCGTTGACAAATAAATCACGTTCATGTTTCATAAGAGAATTCATGACTAAAGACTGAAGAGTAACAAAACCCTCGCTACTACTTGTGTAATTTGAAAGGATTTCCGAAATTTGTAATTGTGTAAGTTCCATTGTTTCTTTATTTAATTGTTTCCAAATACAAAGATAAGAAAAAAGGAGCTTACACACTTTTTTTAAGACAGTACCACAATTACGCTTTAAAGATTAACAATCTTTTATCAATGAGATTTTATAAGAAAATCAAAATGAATGTGAACGGCAAATGGTATGCAGAGTCCGTTCTAGTGATGAGTCCAGTTTCAACCGAGCAGGTTGCAAAACGTATTGCCGCCGAGTCGACAGTTAGCCCTGCCGATGTGCGCGCTGTGTTGACAGCCCTAGGCGGTGTAATGGGTGATTATATGTCGCAGGGTCGCTCGGTGAAGCTTGATGGTGTAGGCTCGTTCTATTTTACAGCAGTGACAAGTAAAAATGGCGTAGACAAACCTGAAGACGTAAACGCAACTCTGATTCGTGGTGTGCGTGTTCGCTTTATTCCTGAAACCCGCTATCGTGGTGCTGGTAAGGGTCGCGTTTCCACTCGTGGCTTGTCAGATGTGGATATTGAGTGGGAAGAGTGGAAAGGAAAAGAGAAAGAAAGCCCCAACCCCAAGCCCAAACCCAAACCGAAAGAAAAGGAGAATAAGGAAGAGGGAGGACCAGTGGTAGGATAGAAAGCCTCCCCAAAAGAAGCCTCCCCAAGCCCCTCCGAGGGAGGGGATGTGCCTACGGAGGCTAGTTCGGATAAGCTGGTGAAATGCCACAAAGTAAGGACAGACGAGAGCGTCTGTCCTTATTTATTTCAGTAAGATGAATCATCGTTTTGGGCTTTGAATGATGAGTTAGTGAATCTCTTATGACATCTGCAACAGATGTTCCTAATCAAATAGAAATTAATACCATTGTATGGCTCTGTTGATTCCACTACGCTTATCATACTTCAAGGCATCCGTTAGTGTTGATGCATTACAACGGAAAGTAAAGTTGTAAGAGGTGTAAGGTGCTAATACAACTGACGCACTCATATTGAAGCAGTGAAGGTCGCGAGACAGACTAGCTGTCGTCATACTCATGGCGTGATTCTCGAAATCATAGCCACTAGAGAAGTTGATGTTCCATCCGTCACTGATACGAATATTCCCTGATACATTCAATGTCTGTGTGAACTTATAAGGGTAACGCATGGTCTTAGTATTGAACTTTCCACCCGTATTCTCACGCATTGTGATACCATAACCAATGGTTAACGACCAAGGCATATTGAATCTCATGTAACCGTTCTCATCTGTTTCTGCGATGTTACCGCGCTTCTTCTTGGCTGCATATTTACCTTTTTCGAGGTCGTCATCCATGTTCGATTCGATGTTGGTGTCTGGTCCATCGCTTCCTTCTGACACCTTGTTATCGTCCTTATCATCCTTATGTCCGAACCACTTACGCAACTTCTCTGAGTTAAGAGTGAATGAGAAGTTCTGCGACATACCCAGGAATCGAGGTAAGCGACCATATCCCCATTCTGTGTGGTTACCAACGTATGGTTTGCCACTAGCGTCTAACTCGTATGCATAAGTAGCGAATTGGGCATTCATAGAGAATGTGTAATTCTTCCACCACTTCAATCGGAGACGTACACTTAGGTCACTCCAGCGATGGAAGTTGGTTGCTGCATTGTAAGACATCGTCGCTCCCAACTCATCAATGAGACTAATCTTCTTGAATCCAGTAGAGTCCTTGTCACTCTTGATCTTCATCTCCAGATTGTTGCTAACGTCCCATGAAATCATCTCCGTTTTGGTCTTTCCTGGTACGCTATAAAGCTCCTCTTGGTAAGGAGAATACTCAACGAGTTTCACGTTACCGCCCGCATCCGTGTACTGGTAACTATCGTAGTAACCATAATGACGAGAGCCGAAGTTAGGCGAATAAGAGAATGAGATTTGAGGGGTGATGACGTGTCGGATCGCTTGGATCTTATCGCCAAACAGCTTACGACTAGGTTTCCAGAAACCATATAACTTCGTACTTGCTCCAACGCTCATACTCCAATTATAAATATTGTGGAAACCGTATGTTGTATCTTTCACCTCCGTCTGATGGATTGCATCCCACGAGCGATTCACCTTCTTTGAATACATTCGGTCAACGAAATTGAACGATGGCGTGACGTTGATATAATTAAATAAGGTGAAGTTAGCCTGTACTGGTATCGTATGTTGGAAGCCGTTCCGCCAGTCCTTAAAGAGGTTCGAGTGTAATAGTTTATCCTCGTTAGTTGTGATCGAGTTAGATAACTGTCCAGTATAGCTCATAGATACCTTCTCATACCAACGCTCCTTACCCACAGCATGCTTCCGCTTGAATGGATAGAAGCGACTTAGGCTGATATTCAAGTCAGGGAGGGTCATTTGTATGGTGTTATCACGCATGTTCTGCGATAGGTTCGTGGTAGCACTTAGCGACAAGCCTATGCTTGAGAAAGTTGTACTCCAGCTAACAGAAGAAGTACGAGTAGACTGTGTTAAGGTCTGTGGGTTGTATAAGCTATTGAGGTTGTTACGCTCATAACTTGACGTAGCAAAGTTCACGCTGGCAGCAAGAGAGCTGTATGGATTTGCTTTCGGATCCTGTCTATGGTTCCATTGAATCTTAAAGCTCTCCTGTTCGGAGTAGTCTGGTAAGCCCTTATCACCCGTCTTTGAATCTTGATAACTAAACAGGAACGAACCCGAATAACGATAACGTTTGCGGTAGTTGCTGGCTGCTGATAGTCCCCAAGAGCCT
The DNA here is from genome assembly GCF_018127765.1 of Prevotella veroralis. NCBI lineage: Bacteria > Pseudomonadati > Bacteroidota > Bacteroidia > Bacteroidales > Prevotellaceae > Prevotella > Prevotella veroralis. Next base: position 512,842 of record NZ_CP072330.1, read on the forward strand.
TTGGTGTAAATTTCCCCCAATAGTTTTAAGTCCCACTTATCGCTTATTGCGAAGTAATAACCACCATCGCGGAGATAGAAACCACGATCCATTTCATCACCATAGCTCGGCATAATGAAGCCACTGGAGTATTTCTTTGAGAAAGGGAAGAAGCCATAAGGGATGGCTAAAGGCAATGGAATGTCAGCTACCACAAGATAGGCAGGACCGAAGACAACGTCTTTTCCTGGTCGAACCTTGGCTCTTGAGAGTGCAATATAGAAGTCTGGATGAGGGTCATCACACGTTGTATAGCGTCCATGTTGTAAGTATATCACCCCAGAAGAGTCTCTTTTGCCCACCTCACCACTAAGGAAACCATCCTGTTGTGCGGTATATACACCTTTAATCAAGCCTTTCTTTGATTTGAAGTTGAATGCCATTGTGTCACTCTTGTACTCATCTTTGCCCATAGTAAAGAGTGGCTTCCCCTTGATTCCACCCTCTTCTGTTGAGTCGGGAGTACCCGTTGCACGCACCAAACTGCTGTCGAGGTTCATAAACACCTTATCGCTCGCCAGCTTCATATTCTCATAATCAACCTTAGAACCGCCGTATAAGTAAGCAGTTCCCGTGCTGGCATCATAGACCAAAGAGTCCTGTGCGGAATAAGTAACAGGAGAGTTGATACCATTCGAGCGTAGTCTCATCATACTATCAGCCTTGATAGAGTCGTCGATGACCTTATTATGATGGTAGATAGCCAGCTGAAGAGAGTCCATCTTCGTGGTATCCTGCGTGTCTTCTTTAATCTCCTTGCGATCGTTACCCACGTTGCCTTTAAGCAAGCTGTCCACTACGATAACGTTACCCTTAACCTTCTTAGCCTTCTTCGGTTGTGGAACTGGCATGCGAACACTTGCCATCGCGCATACGATGACGAACGATAGTAGGAGTATAATGCTCTTATTTCTCATTGCCTAATACCGTGCAAAAGTACTGAAATAATGGTGAATTCAAATATCATTACGCTATTTTAACGTTTCAGTCGTTCGGTCTTTTAAGACGCTATTTATATTAGTTAATTATGTTACTTTAGCCTTTCTCTTAGCCTGTTGATTGTTAGTCAGAATTGAAGAGGTGCTTTCCTTTATTTGAGAAGGGCGTTCCTTCACATTGAAGAAAGCCTCTCTTCAATGGCAAGAAAGGCTCTCTTTCTTTTCAGTCTTTTATTATCTTTTACCCTAATAGGATTTTCCTTTGATAGAACGGAGTATCTGTAAGACAATTCTAAGCCAGATCTAAGCCTAAAGCCTCAATGAGTTTCGATACAGGGCGATTCTCTTTTTTGAGTTTCTCAAGCTCTTGATGAGGTGTAAGCATTGGCTTGATCTCCTCCTGCTTGGCAAGTCTGATGTCCACTTCAAGCTGTCCATTGTGCAGATACTTCGCCAATGTAGCTCGGATTCGAGCCTTGATAGGCAGCAACTCATTGAGTTGGATGTTGTTTTCAGCAAGTATCTGAATATTCGGGAAAGCTGTTATTGTAGGGGTGATATTGCCCATGCGCTGTGCAAGAGCTTGCATCCCGTTAGGCATACGTTTGCACATTGCACGCCATTGTACGATGAGCTCTTGTTGAGAAAACTCCTCTTTCTCCTCTTTATTAGTTACTTCTGGTTCGTTGGTGTTAGCTTTCTTTCGTTCTTCTCCTTTGAGTAAGTTGCTGACCGAAAGCCCCATTCCTCCTAAGTTAATTGATGTGGGTAAACCATGGGCGACGACAGCTGTGCCGCTCTGATTGGCTGTTGATTCTTCGGAAGAGCTGTTGGAAGAGGGTGCAATGGCTACAGGTGCCTTGTTGTCAGTTGACTTGTGAGACGCCTCATGATGATGTTTAAGGCTCCCAACCACCTGCTGAGTTGGTTTCTGTTGAGCCTTTATAATAAGATTCTTAAACAGGGATTTTAATCGTTTAGGGCTACGCCCCGAGGCTGGGACATCATCGTCCTTCTGTGTTATCTGCGCTACTTGGATGAGCGTGAGTTCAACGAGTAAACGCTTATTAGAGCTTTGTCGATATTCAACATCACATCGGTTCATAATCTTCAAAGCGTTGTATAGGAAGAGAGTAGGGCACTTCTGTGCCTGCTCTTGGTATCGTTTGCGTTGTTGATCGCTAACCTCTAACAATGGAAGAGTTTGTGCATCCTTTGCCATCAATACATTGCGAACGTGCGAAGCAAGTCCGTTGATGAGGTGACCACCATCAAATCCTTTGTTAATAACATTGTTCAAAAGGACCATAATGTCGCTTACCTTATTCTCAAGAGCAAGATTGATGATGTTGAAATAATTGTCTTCATCAAGCACATTGAGGTCTTCTATTACCTTTTGGTAGGTGATATTGCCTTGCGAGAAACTTGCAGCTTGATCAAAGATAGAGAGTGCATCACGCATACCACCATCTGCTTTCTCTGCGATGATATTGAGAGCTTGCTCCTCATATTGTATGTTCTCTTTCTCAGCAACAGCTTTTAAGTGGTTGATGATATTAGGAACTGTCATGCGTTCAAAGTCATAGATCTGGCAACGAGACAATATGGTTGGTAAGATCTTATGCTTTTCAGTGGTCGCAAGGATGAAGATTACGTGTGCAGGAGGCTCCTCCAAGGTCTTGAGAAACGCGTTAAAGGCAGCTGTTGATAACATGTGAACTTCATCAATGATAAACACTTTGTAGCGTCCAACCTGTGGTGGAATGCGGGTCTGCTCCATAAGTGTTTTGATGTTCTCAACCGAGTTGTTACTTGCTGCATCAAGCTCAAATATGTTGTAACTACGCCCTTCGGTGAATGCTTTACAGCTCTCACATTCGTTGCAGGCTTCGCCTTCTTTGGTGGGATGCTCGCAGTTGATAGCCTTTGCAAAGATACGTGCACAGGTCGTTTTACCCACTCCCCGCGGTCCACAAAAGAGATAGGCATGAGCCAATTTGCCACTTTTTACAGCATTCTTCAGCGTGGTTGTCAATGCCTGTTGACCAACGACAGAATCGAAGGACATCGGTCGATACTTGCGCGCCGAGACGATATATTCATCCATAAGTCATATTTTCTAATTCGTAATGCAAAGGTAATAAAAGTTGAGAAAAGACTATGTTAGACCCGAGTTATTAAATTGTTAATTTGCTAAAAATCTGTTTGCTACATGCCAACATGTGCAATCTTTTCCTTACTTTTGCACAAAATTGAATTATAAGTGAGCAAGATTACTGGACATATACTTGGCTTTCTAAGTCGGTTCAAGTTTCATATTGTTATCCTCTTAGGCGTCCTCATCGTTGGAGTCTTGGATGAGAATAGCTTTATGAAGCGCATAGAATATGCCTACCAAATTGATGATTTGAAAGCAGAAATCCAAAAGTATGATAGGCAATACCAGCATGATACCCAACAACTAAAGGACTTAAAGCGTGACCCGAAAGCGATTGCTCGCATCGCAAGGGAGCGTTATTTCATGAAGGCGGATGATGAAGATATCTTCGTTCTAAGCGATGATGAACAGCCTGATAATACCCAAAAGTATGAGACAACTGAGTAAACTTGAATCAATAATATATCTTCTTGGTGGAATGACGATGGTTGCAGGTGCTGGGCTGTATGCTTTCTTTATTGCCCAGAGCATTGCATGTTGGGTAATGCTTGTCGGTGCGCTCACTTTCGTCTTAATGCAGTCACGCCAACGATATGAGGGCACCTCGCAGGCTATTCGTCGCTTGCGTAAGATAATGACTATTGCTGGCTTGGGCTTTATCATTGCTGGACTCTTTATGGTGGAGGATTCTTATATGTTCCTTCGGCCAGTATTCTCTAATACAGCAGAGGGTTACACTACTTACGTAAACATCTTTCATCACAACTGGGTGATACTCCTTTTAATCTCAGCAATCTTAGAGATGTACACGTCACATCGTATTAGTTATGAGCTAAAAAAGGAACTTAACGAGGCAAGTAACTAAAAAAGTCTAAAAGAGGAATAGATAGTTTTAATTTGAATAAAAATGTTTCTTGGCATCAATTATACATTGTACTTTTGTCAAAACGGAACCATTTAATGACCTATGAATAAAGTTCTTTACGCACTTTTAACGCTTATCACTTGCACTTCTTGTGGAAGTTCTTTCAATATACAAGGCACTTCTAACGTCTCAAGTTTAGATGGTCGGAAGCTCTATCTCAAGGTGGATAAGGCAGACTCGTTGGTTAACGTGGATTCATGTGACGTCGTTCATGGACAGTTCTCATTCCATGGAACGATTGATTCAGTTAGGGTTGCGCAGGTGTTTATGGATGATATTAACCTCCAATTCCCCGTTGTTATTGAAGGTGGAGATATAGTAGTTAAGTTGGACAACACCCAACAGCGCGTTAGTGGAACACCATTGAATGATAGGTTAAATGACTTCTGGACGAAGTTTACTCAACTACGAAATCAATACGGAGAGATTGATCATGAGGAGAGTGCGGCGATACTGAATGGACATGACGAAGCGACTATCAACGCTCAACTTATTAAGAAGGCATTGGGCGTCTATGCGAAGAGTGATAAGCTATTCACCAAGTTTGTGACTGAAAACTTTGATAACGTGTTAGGTCCGTGGTGCTTTATGACACGCATATCATACGATACTACGTCTGATGCCTACCCTGTTTGGATGAATGATTATATGTATGCTAATGCTGTTAATCAACTGCCTTCTTGGGTCGAGTTCATCATGGCTAAGGCTACAGATAACTTTAAGAACAATCCCGAGATAAAGTCTTTTTATGCTGAATTCTTGCAGGCTCAGAAGGAAATGAATGGTATGGCTGAACCTGCAAATGCACCGATGAACGATGCGCCAGGTACTACGCCAAATGCTTCAATGGCTCCTCCTACACCAGCAGAGATGGCAGGTGACTCTATTCCAAAGTAATTATCACAATGATGATAACGGAGTATCACAATAGTGATAATCGCGTATCACAATAGTGATAATGGAGTATCACAATAGTGATAACGAATGATTGCAGTTGTGGAGAGTGCTTTGAGTATTAGAGATAGATGGTTCGGAAGACCCAATAGAAGATTACTTTATTCCCAACGAAACCCCTAAAACATTTATAATTATATGCGGAGACTTATTCAAGGCGGTACGATCGTCAACGAAGGTCGAAGTTTTCTCGGCTCAATAATCATAGAGGATGATAGTATCAAAGATATTATTAAGGGTAATCTAACAGCCCGTGGCACATTTGACGAGGTAGTCGATGCCACGGGATGTTTCGTCTTGCCAGGTGTTATTGATAGTCATGTCCACTTCCGTGAACCAGGGCTTACAGAGAAGGCAGACCTCGAGAGCGAGAGTAGGGCAGCTGCTTTCGGTGGTGTGACATCCTATTTTGATATGCCGAATACCAATCCCCAGACCACAACTATAGTGGCATTGGAAGATAAGTGGGCGCGTGCTGCGAAGTCAAGTCACGTTAACTATAGTTTCTTCTTTGGTGCCACGAATACGAATAGTAAGTTATTTGGGCAATTAGACATCCACACTATTCCTGGAATAAAGCTCTTTATGGGGGCTTCAACGGGGAATATGCTGGTAGACCAACGCGATTCCTTAGAGGCAACCTTTCGTGTTGCAGCCTCTTTGGGGCTTCCTGTTATGACGCATTGTGAGGACTCTGGTATCATAAATCAGAATATGAAGGCAGCTAAAGAACGTTTTGGAGAAGACCCAGACATTACCCATCATTGGGAAATCCGCAGTGAGGAGGCTTGCTGGCAGTCGTCTTGTTTGGCGGTGGAACTCGCTCGGAAGTATAAGACACAATTACATATTGCACATATATCTACGGCTAAAGAACTTTCATTAGCAGGTCATCCAGAAGATGAGGGGCGCATAACTCTTGAAGCAGTGATTGCCCACATCATCTTTTCCAACGAAGATTATCTTACGAAAGGCGCACTAATCAAATGCAATCCATCCGTTAAGACCCCAGCTGATCGTGCTGCTATTCAACAAGCACTCATGTCTGGTCGTATTACAACGATCGGTACAGACCATGCTCCCCACCTCCTTTCTCAAAAGCAAGGAGGCTGTGCCAAGGCAGCTTCGGGTATGCCCATGATTCAGTTCTCACTCGTTTCTATGTTGGAACTGGTGGATGATGGAGTTCTAACCATCGAACGACTGGTTGAGTTAATGGCGCATGCTCCAGCGCAACTGTTCGATATTGACAAACGAGGTTACCTACGAAAAGGCTACAAGGCAGATGTTACGATCGTTCAACCACATCAATCATGGACAGTAGACGAAGCGTGCATACAGAGTAAATGTAAGTGGAGTCCGATGATGGGACACACGTTTCAATGGAAGGTAATACACACTTTCTGCAATGGACACCACCTATTGAATAATGGCAAGTTAGACACAACAACGAGAGGGGAGAGGCTCTCCTTCCGTACTGCAAGATAGTAGAGAATATGAATGAAAGCAAGCTCGTTACTTTGTTTAGGTAAGATTGATGAGGAGCAACAACGTGACTATGCGCACTGGCGAGGGCTTCCTATGGAGAAAGTAAGGATCTTTTTAAGTGCCAATCTACTAAAGACATGATAGCAAGAATTGTTATATACCTTATCTTAATGATAGTTCTTTCGGATCTGTACATCGATATACACTATTTCCGAAAGCGTTATCACGTGACTTGGTGGCAGCGTCTTCTATGGTGGATACCCTGCATTGGTATGGTTGTCTACACCTGTTTATTGGCTTCCATACGCAACTTTGCACCTGCAGACCTTACTTGGTTGAACACCTATCTCTTCCTCCTTGGAATGTTTGTAGTGCCCAAGACTGTTTTTGCAATTGCCTCGTTCTTCGGTTGGATAATGCGTAAGTATATCACACATACGCATCGCAACTGGGGACATTACATAGGAGTTCTATTGGGCGTAGGTGCTTTTGGTGTTTATGTCTATGGGCTTACAGCTGGCGTATCAGCAATAAAAGTGAACCACATCGACCTATCTTTTAAGAATCTACCCGCCTCCTTCGATGGCTATCGGATAGTACATGTATCTGATTTGCACCTCGGAACCTTTGAAGGATGGCGTGAGAAGATATTGAAGGCAGAGATGGATAGCATAGAAAAGCAGCATGCTAACCTTATTTGTTTTACTGGTGACATACAGAATATGCGCCCACAAGAAGTGGAGGCAATGCTATCGGTTATTCGTAAACCGATGTCGCATACTATCTCAGTGTTGGGTAATCATGACTATACAGAGTATATCGTAGGGAATAAGAAAGAGAAGATTGCACAAGAGATGAGGCTTGTCAAGGATGAAGAAAAGGGCTTGGGCTGGACGCTCTTGCGTAATCAACACACGATAATAAGGTCACCTAAGGGAGAGCAGATATATATATGCGGTACAGAGAACGATGGGAAGCCACCGTTCCCCAACTATTCTGATTATCAGAAGGCGACCGCAGGGATTCCTAAAGGAGCATTTGTTATCATGTTGCAACATGACCCTTCTGCCTGGAAGCGTTCAATCTTGCCTCAAACGACAGCCCAACTAACGCTCTCTGGGCACACTCATGGCGGACAAATGCAGCTCTTGGGATGGCGACCGACAAGCCTCCGACAGCATGAAGACCATGGACTCTACGAGCAAGACGGGCGTTATCTCTATGTGACAGCGGGGCTTGGCGGACTCGTTCCTTTCCGTCTCAACATGCCAAACGAAGTAACGGTAATAACGCTGCATACGAAGTAATAACGAGTAACAAACAATAAAAGAAAGCAAAAAGAATTATCTTATGAGCAATACGACAGCACAACGACACCCAAAACACACTATCCATCACCCCTCCTTCTTGGCGTTGATGGGAACACTCCTGTACGATCTCTATACATTGTGCATAGTACTTCCTCTTTTCATTCTTGCCTCTATTCTCACAGCCTTAATAACGACGATTGGCTGTCGATTAGGCAATGGGCATTTCTGGGGATACTATCCTGGGAAGTGGTGGTCATGGTTTACTATCCGCTTACTACTCCTCCCTGTAAAGGTAGAAGGGCGTGAACACTTAGACTCCAAACAGAGTTATGTCTTTGTTAGTAACCATCAAGGAGCATTCGACATCTTCCTTATCTATGGCTTTCTTGGGCGTAACTTCAAGTGGATGATGAAGAAGGCTATCCGCAAGATACCGCTCATTGGACTTGCATGTGAGCAGGCTCACCACATCTTTGTGGATAAGAGTGGGGCGAGCAAGATAAAGAAGACATACGATGAAGCACGTGAGACGCTACGCGAGGGGATGTCAGTAGTGGTGTTCCCAGAGGGTGCGCGCAGCTTTACCGGTCACATGGCTCACTTCCGTCGAGGAGCTTTTATGCTTGCTGATGAGTTGCAATTACCAGTCTGCCCGATAACTATTAATGGTTCATTTGACGTTATGCCACGTACAAAAGATTGGAACTTCCCTGTATGGAACAGGCTTCGTCTGACCATTCACGAGCCTATTCAACCCAAAGGAAAAGGTGTAGAGTTTGAGAAGCAAACCATGGTTGAGGCGTATAAAGCCGTGATGTCTGGACTGGATGATAAGTATCAAGGGTTTATTGAGAATCCCGATCAATAAGAAGTGAATAGTGGTTTTTATTCGATTATTTGCTTCATTCAGATAAATATACTACTTTTGCACAAAAACAAAACCTATGACAAGCGATAGTATAGTAATCATACCGACCTATAACGAAAAGGAGAATATAGAGAAGATCATACGTGCCGTCTTCAAGTTGGAGAAGTTCTTTCATATCTTAGTGATTGATGATGGAAGTCCTGATGGTACTGCCCAAATAGTTCATCGATTGATGAACAGCGAATGTTCTGATCGATTATTTATTATCGAACGAACTGGTAAACTGGGGCTTGGAACGGCGTATATTACAGGCTTTAAGTGGGCTTTGGAGCATGGTTATGACTATATTTTTGAGATGGACGCCGACTTTAGTCACGATCCAAACGACCTCCCTCGTCTTTATGCAGCGACGCATGATGAAGGCTATGATGTCGCAGTTGGATCACGTTATGTTAGTGGGGTGAATGTTGTTAATTGGCCTATTGGGCGCGTGTTGATGAGTTATTTTGCAAGTAAATACGTACAGATTGTGACGGGATTCCATGTTCATGACACCACAGCAGGCTTTGTTTGCTATCGTAGAAAGGTATTGGAAACAATCCCATTAGATGATATTAGGTTTAAAGGATATGCTTTCCAAATAGAGATGAAGTACACCTCTTACAAGATAGGATTTAAGATTAAAGAGGTTCCAGTCATCTTTGTTAATCGTCGTGAAGGCGTTAGTAAGATGAGTGGTGGTATATTCTCTGAAGCCTTCTTCGGTGTTATGCGCCTCCGTCTTGATGGATGGTTTAAGAAGTACCCAAAGGCTTAATCGTGATAAGATAAGCCCCACGCAATCTCCCCAAAAGGGGAAGAAACACCTCGCAGAACACATGTTTGCAGGATAGGAGGGGACAGGTTGATGTGTAACGAAGTACTGCTTCGTTAGCAACGAACAAGATACTGCACACAAAGAGACGCTCTCTTGCATGAGAGGAGGGCGTTTCCTTGATATGAGAAGAGCCTCTCCTTAATGCAAGGAGAGGCTCTCTTCGATTCGAGAGGGGCATCTACTTATTCTTGACCAACTATTAGTATCAAGTGTTTTACCACTTAATTAATCAGCGTATGATAGCAGTTATAACCTTTTTGCTCGCTTTTCTTCTCCTTAGCATAGGCTTTCTACTAAGTTATCATAAGGAGGTTACTAATCCGGAAGATGCTTATAAGCGGGATTGGAAAGGCTTCTTTTGGTCATCTCTACGCATGATGTCATTAGCAGTTGTTACGTTGTTTCTATTCTTCGTCATGCTTTGCTTTGTTGGTGAAGACGACCCTGATGATAATCTGAGTTGGATAGTTTGGTTTATTGTCGTCACATGGTTTCTGTCGATTCCTGTGTTTGTTATTTATGTTATATCCGTTGTTCAGGTTATTGTTCATCGTGAGTTATATATAAATAAGGTGTTTCTTGGATTACACATCATCAATCTCTTGCAAGTAATATGTGTATTGATTTTGGCTATTCTGCCACAGAAAAGTTGTACACCTGAGGCGATGGAAACTGATTATAAGGCGCATCAAACAGAGATAAGACGTTTGATTGCAGTTACAAAAGGTTGGTTGCCGGATAGTACAGGGTTCTCCGTGGAGTATTCGAATAGTGGAGAGATTACGGACTGGGGCGTTAACTCGAAGGTAGATGTAAACTTTGAGCCAGACAACGGGGTCACTGATAACGTAAAGAATCGGGAGTTAAAGAAGATAGGACTTAGTGTTGAGCGCCTAGATTCCATCCGTTTTGCACTGCGGGAGATGGATTATCGAGGTTTAAACATTGGTAATAATAATGGGTATGGGGACTGCACAGAGATAGAATATGGGCGCAAAGGGCAAGATGTCTTTTATTATCAATTATATGACAAGCCCCTCACTGACTCGTTAATCAGCGAACTTAATAATCTACCTAGCTTCGTTGTCTTCAATCGACGAGTGGTATTTTGTTGTATGGAAAACTCTCTCGATACCCCTCACTTTCCTGGGAAAGAAGCCTATTTGACGCAGAGAAGCAAACAGGAAAAGGCTAAATAATAATCATGTTCGGTTGCTTGTCTTTGGGAGATGAGCTTTAATTGTAATATAAATGACCTAATGCAGGCTTTTAAGAGGGAATGTTAATCATAATAAAACACATATCCTTTGATAATTGTCCATTATGCTACTAAGATGCTTGAAATGATACGTATGTGTCATTTCTATCAATCCTATGTGCTACTTTTCGTGCCTGATAATTGCCGTTTAAATAACATAAAGCGGAAGTTCCGATAGATAATGGAACTTCCGCTTTATATGTTGTGACTCCGTTGGGATTCAAACCCAAGACCTTCAGAACCGGAATCTGACGCTCTATTCAGCTAAGCTACGGAGCCTAATAGTGCTGCAAAGGTACGGTAAAGTTTAGATAATTCCAAATGAAGCTGGAGCCTACATAGATGGATTTAGATTTTTTATAGGTTTATGAATGGGCTTTCGTCATGTAAAAGCTTTATCACAAAACTATCCCTAAATGAGCTTTCTTCTCATCCTTTAGCAGCTACTAATCATATTAATCAATAAATCGCTTCGTAATCGCTTTGTATTCATCTATCCTGCGATCGCGCAAGAATGGCCACCAACGACGCACCTGTTCACTATGGTCTAAGTCGATGTTAAGGATGACACTCTCCTCTTCGTTATCGTTCGCACGATAGAGTAGTTCGCCCTGTGAACCAGCCACGAAGCTACTGCCCCAGAACTGAATACCACCCGTCTGCTGGCTTGGATCTGCCTCATGTCCTACTCGGTTGACGGCAACGACAGGTAGTCCATTGGCTACAGCATGCCCTCGCATTACCGTTGTCCACGCCTCGCGCTGTCGCTGTTGTTCCTCTTCTGTATCACTACTTTCATAGCCGATAGCAGTGGGATAGATGAGGAGTTCTGCTCCTTGTAACGCCATTAAGCGGGCAGCCTCGGGGTACCATTGATCCCAGCATACCAATACTCCCAAGCGTCCCACGCTCGTGTCAATAGGGTGGAAGCCGAGATCTCCAGGTGTGAAATAGAACTTTTCGTAGTAAGCAGGGTCGTCCGGAATGTGCATCTTACGGTATTTCCCAGCTATCGTTCCGTCTTTCTCAATGACGACAGCCGTGTTGTGATATAGTCCGGCAGCCCGTTTTTCAAAGAGGGAAGTAACGATTACAATGCCTAAATCGCGTGCCAACTCACCATAGAAGCCCGTTGAAGGACCGGGGATGGTCTCGGCAAGATCGAAGTTGTTTACGTCCTCCGTCTGACAGAAGTACAGTGAGTTGTGCAACTCTTGTAGTACAACTAGTTCGGCACCCCTTTGTGCGAGGTCAGTGATACGTTCTGCCAGTCGTTCTATGTTGTTTTTCATATCCGCAACATTATGTTGTTGCACGATACCAATCTTTAGTTCTCTCATCTATTAATATGTTTTCCAACTTGTCCGAAGCGTGAAATAGCTTGCTTCGGAGCGGTTGGGATTGTTTTTAAAGTTAATATTATGCAGTGGGATAAATACTTTCTCAATGTCTTTTCTCTTCTGTTAAAGAGCAGGGGAAAGCGGTAGTTGCATTGTTAAACAGTGTATTGAACCATGCTGTCGGATGATAGTTCTGCTGTCAATACCTATTATCTCCCTGTCTGGGAACGCCCTTTGTATCTGCTCTATAGCCTCTCTGTCCTTCTGCGGTTGGTTATATGTGGGCACGAGTACAGCCCCGTTGATGATAAGGAAGTTCGCATGAGTGGCAGGGAGTCGCTCGCCATCATCATAGATAGCATTGGGCATGGGCAGAGGGAGTAGGTGATAAGGCTTCCCCTCTGAAGTCCTTAAGCCCTGTAACTGCTCCTCCAAATGATGGAAGTCAGCATAGTGCTCGTCTTGTGGATCGTCACACCTTATATATAATAAGGTGTCATTTGGTGCAATACGAACGATAGTATCAATGTGTCCATCAGTATCATCTCCTGCCAATTTACCATGATCCAACCATACTACATGTTCAATGTTAGGGAAGAACGAACGCAACTTCTCGTCTATATCCTCCTTACTTAATGGCTGGTTGCGATGGGGAGCCATGAGACAACCAGTCGTTGTGAAGAGGGTGTGCTTACCGTCACTTTCAATCGAACCTCCCTCTATAACGAAATCCTTGTGAGGTTCAAGTGTACCTTCGAAAAGCCCTGCTTCATAAACTTGCTGGTTGATTCTATTATCCTTATCAGCGGCAAACTTTTCCCCCCAACCATTGAAACAGAAGTCGAGTAGGGCGTTGGTTTGCCCCTTTCCATTCGATTCCTTGTTAGGAACAAGTGTGATAGGAGCGACATCACGAGCCCATGTGTCATTGTTGTCGCAAGCGAAGAGAGTTACTTGATTCATCTGTTCTTTTGTGAGATGTTCAGTCAGTAAACGGCGCACTAAATCCGTGTCTCTTGCAGTAATAAGCAATTCTTCGTGTCGAGTGATCGCATCAGCCATTTGGAGATAAACCTCTGTTATCTCCTTTAAATAAGGTCGCCAATCGGTGTCCTCGTGTGGCCATATCAGCATGATAGCCCTTTGTGGCTCCCATTCCGCAGGCAATCTGAAACCGTGGAGTTTGTTCGTGTTCATGTTGCAAAGGTAAGAAAAGAAAACGTGATAGGCGTTCTTGCAGGTGTATTTTTTACTTGCCTATGACGCACACCATGGGTTAGGTGCGGTGTAGAATATGCTTGATTTATATCAATAGAGAGGCTTGATGTAAGTCAATCATAGCGTTTGATATGTATCAAGAGGTTTGATAGACGTCAATTAAAACCTGTTTTTTGCGGTTAAATGAGCCTATTCTTTGTGTGTAGAGCTAAACAGCACTAACTTTGCAACCACGAACAAGACATAAGAGATGTCTCTTCAAGGTAATAAGATTACCATTAAGAAGGCTTCAATCTCAGTAGGTAAACACAAGGTAAAAGATTGTTTAACAGGTAAAAAGAAAGGAAACACGTTATGAAAAAGAGTATTAAGAAATCATCCATGGCGCGCAAGTTCCTCCATTACATGATTAATGTTATCAGTGAGTATAACGAGGGACGCGCTACTTGTCTGGCATAATGCCAGCTCTAATTAATAAGAGTTTTGTAGCTACAAAAGAATAAAGAAAATTTGAGAGAGAATTATAGAAGAGTCGAACTGAGGTCTGTTAAGGATCTCGGTTCGATTTTTTTGTTGCCTTAAAGTTATCTTTTACCTATTGTAGATCTACTTCCCTTTGTAGCAAAACATGTTCATTTGAATAATAGAGTATTGTTAGTAATACCTGAAAAGAGGTTTGCCTAACTAAGAAAATAGACTAAAAATAAGAGGTGAACAGCTTAAAGTCAATGTAAAAATAATCTATTTTTCGGTGTAAAAAAGCATTTGGAGTATTATAGATAAGGGTTAGCTCTATAATAGAAGCGTATCGGAAAGATAATAGAAAAGCGTGTTAAGGTGGTAAGATGATATCATCTGTTTTCCTTTTTATTAGGATTTTTAATATATTACTGATGGTTTGTTGATATAAAAAAAGTATCTTTGCAGCGATATTTATTTGCATAGATGAAACGAATTAAAATAACTTCTCTGATTGTTTTTGCTGGTCTCGTCGCATGTACTTCATGTGAGGATGTGAAGCGTCCAGCACCGAAACGAGAGGCAATCAATGTCACTCCCCCGTCAAGAGAGAACGAGGCTATCAGTCAACTGACGGCTTCGATAGACGAAATATCGGATAATTTGGATCTTATCTCATCGCAAGAGGCAATGCTATGTAAGACCACTGAACATGCGAATAAGAAGTCTAAAATCATCCAGCAGATTAAGGGTCTCGGTACGTTGTTGGCAGAGAAACAGAAGCAAATAGATAAGTTGTTGAGTGAAAAGAATAAGCAGACTGAAGTCTCATCAGATAAGAGTGGCACTATAGAAAAGCTCTATAAGATGATAGAGTTCCTCGCTTCTCAGTTGAAGGAAAAGGGTGCTCGTATGGCTGAATTAGAGGCTGTTGCCAATAGAAAGGACGTTAGTGTCGATCAGTTGAAGTATATCGTTCTGAATCAATCTAACAGTGTTGATGCTTTGCGCTACAAGTTTGATATGTCTGTAGCAGAGGACAATAAGCCGAGAGTAAAGGCGGTGAAGCATGAGGAACAACCGAAGGATGTTTTTTATATCATAGCTGATAAGCAGACACTGAAGGATAAGGGATTATTGAAGACGACGCTTTTCTCTAAAAAGATAAATAACAATAATATCACAGAAGAGAATTTCGTCAAGGGTAATCGGAACGAGTTAACAACATTGACGATTAAGTCGACATCTCCTAAGATATTGTCTCCAAATCCAGAGTCAAGTTATAGATTGACAACGAATGAAGATGGTACAACAACGCTTACCATTACTAATGCGGATAAGTTCTGGAATGTATCTCGTTACTTGATCATACAGGAGTAAGAACCCAGGAGATTGTTTGGCGGATGACTGAAGGATAAGGAGCGCCACTCGTGTAAAGGTCTAAAATAACGAAAGGTAAGAGTTGCGAATGTGGAATAAAATTGTTACCTTTGCAGTCTAAAACTTATGCGTAGCGTGAAAATAAAGGAAGTTATTGATGCCCTTGAACGGTTCGCGCCTTTGCCCTTGCAGGCGAGTTATGATAATGCTGGTCTGCAAGTTGGATTGACGGAGGCGGAAGTATCAGGGGCTTTGTTGTGTCTTGATGTGACAGAGAAAGTGGTGGATGAAGCCATACAACACGGTTGTAACATGATAGTTGCACATCATCCACTCATCTTCCGTAAGCTCTCTCAAGTGTCAGATACCGATTATGTGCAACGCACAGTGATAAAAGCTATTAAGAACGACATCGTTATTGTGGCTATGCACACTAATCTTGATTCGGCAGAGAATGGCGTTAACTTCAAGATAGCAGAGAAACTTGGATTAAAGAATGCACGTTTCTTCGGTCAGAGTAAACAGGTTGTTAGTCCACAAACGGGCGATATGGTGATGGGAGGTGATGGTGTTATTGGCGAGTTTGATGAGTCCTTAGCAGCAGACGATTTGGTTATCTTACTGAAAAAGAAGTTTGATGTAGAGTGCGTTCAAGCAAATGAATTGCTTCGCAGAGAGATTCGCAGTGTTGCAGTTTGTGGTGGTTCCGGCTCGTTCCTGTTGCCTGATGCAATCGCTGCAGGTGCTGATGCCTTCGTAACGGGTGAGATGGGTTACCATGAGTTCTTCGGTCACGAGCAAGAGATACAGTTATGTGTTATTGGTCATTATCAGAGTGAGCAATATACAACGGAGGTATTACGTGACGTGATAGAACGTGATTGCCCAGGTGTTAAGTGCTGTATTTCAGAGATAAATACGAATCCTATTATCTATTTCTAATAGGTTGGGATGATTCTACCACAGGGTTGGTAAATCGTAAGAACGGATATTGATGAATAGTATTGAATTATAATTAAGATAAGAACTATGGCAAAGAAAGATCCAAAAGAGTTACCAGTAGAGGAGAAGCTAAAGAATCTTTTCCAGTTACAGACGACCCTTTCTGCTATTGATGAGAAGCGTGCTTTGCGTGGAGAGTTACCACTGGAAGTACGTGACTTGGAGGATGGTTTGGAAGGTTTGCGTACTCGTATTGAGAAGATAGAGCTGGATATTAAGGACTTCCAGAGTGCTATCACTCAGAAGAAAGGCGATATTGTTGAGGCTCAAGCAAGTTTGGAACGTTACAACAAGCAATTGGATACTGTCGCTAACAACCGTGAGTATGACACGTTGACAAAGGAGATTGAGTTCCAAACACTAGAGATTGAGCTTTGTAATAAGAAGATAAAAGAAGCTCAATATAAGGTTGAAGAGAAGCAAAGAGACCTTGAGGAAACCCGTTTGCTATTGGAGGATCGACAGCATGCACTCGAAGAGAAGCGTAGTGAACTGGATGAGATTATGCAGGAGACGCGCGAAGAGGAAGGCTTGTTGAAAGAGAAAGCTGCAGAGTTAGAGACGCGAATAGAACCGGGTTTGTTGCGTAGTTTCAAGCGTATCCGTCGCGGAGCTCGCAATGGATTGGGCATTGTTTACGTGCAACGTGATGCTTGTGGCGGTTGCTTTAATAAGATCCCACCACAGCGTCAGTTAGATGTAAAGATGCATAAGAAGATAATTGTCTGCGAGTATTGCGGTCGAATTCTTATTGATCCAGAGTTGGCAGGTGTGAAGGTAGAAAAGCCTGTTGAAGAGAAGCCAAAGAAGCGTAGAACAACTCGTAAGAAGAAGGAGGAAGAGGGCGAGTAAGCCTTGCTTGGATTTGACTTCTTACTGAAGGAGTAGTAAAAGAATATCCCTCATTTATACACAAGTACGTGTTAGATGAGGGAATTTTTGGTTGATTCAAATACTTTCTATCAATTTATTTGTTACTTTAACGTTATTTTTATATCTTTGCCATAGACTTAAGTCAATTTAATTGAACGTTAAGTAGCACATGGAATGAGAGTTGCCTTTTAGGTTCTCCCCAACTTGAGTACTGTGTGAAAAGTAAAACTTATAAGCTAATTCAGCCATGGGAGACTGGCTTAAAATGTACTATTATGGAAGAATTAAATCATCCAAAACCAAACAATTATTTGCCTTTAGCAATTTTCTCTACTCTTTGCTGTTGTTTGCCACTTGGCATTTATGCAATCATCCGTTCAATGAAGGTGAACGATTACTACATGACGAAACAATACGATGCAGCAGAGGCTGCTTCTGCAGATGCTAAGAAGTGGAGTATTATCGGTATAGTTGTTGGCTTAGTATTCCAGATCATTTACTTTTCTTTCTTTGGTGGTCTGGGGTATTTAAGCACATTATCACACTAAAAATTGAGGTCTAAGAAGAAAGTTATAGGGGCTCTTCTTTTAGGAACAGCCTTATTAGTAATATATTATTTATACAATCCTGTTACCTCTTTCTGGGCTCCGAAATGTCCATTTAAGGTGGTAACAGGATTGCAATGTCCTGGTTGTGGATTACAACGGGCATTGCACGCTTTATTGCAAGGAAGGGTTCTAGAAGCAATCCATTACAATTACTTCTTGTTATTCGGAGCCCCTTATTTGTCCTTATTTGGGGTTCGGGCATTACTTCCTGCGGGTAATTTTAAACGAAAATTGGCGAGTGTAATAGAGGATAGAAGACTTATCTTATTGTATGTCGTTCTATTCTTTGTTTGGCTTGTGGTGAGGAATATCTTGCATATTTGATATTTCTTCTGTTGCTGTTATTGGATACAGAAGAATGAATGGAATATTTAACTTTAAAGATAAAGATAATGGAACAAGAGAAAGTGAATCAGCTATTGATGATGATGGGGTCGAAGATTCCATCTGAAAGTTTACATAGTGTTCGTGAGAAATTGCTTGATTCTGATATGAATGAATCTGACGTCCTCGTTCTCATAAATAGCATGAAAGACCCGACAATATCTATTATCTTGTCGATACTTGTTGGTGTATTAGGTGTTGATAGATTCTATATTGGTGATATAGGACTAGGAGTTGGCAAGCTATTGACAGGTGGTGGATGTTACATTTGGGCACTTGTTGACATCTTCTTAATAATGGATGCAACAAGACAAAAGAACTTAGAATTGCTTTTGACACACCTTCGTTAATTACGATATAGTGTAACATTGTTACACGTTCTCGGTGGTTATTATAAGAGGAATCCCTTATCTACGTGGTTTATGAACATCAAATAGATAAGGGTCTTGCGTTTATACCTTTTTATAAGACGTCTACTGCCTCAATTTTTACGTCTTTTATTGGTTGATCATTACGGTCAGTAGCACAGTTCTGGATACGTTCTACGGTGTCTAGTCCTTCCTCAACTTCACCAAAGACAGTGTATTGGTTGTCAAGGAAAGGAGTACCACCTATTGTGGTATAGGCTTCTGTTTGCTCTGGTGTGAAGGTCGGTTTACCTTGCTGTTTACATTTTGTTTTGGTCTCTTCGATTAACTTATCTTGTAAAGTCTGTAAACCTGCACGATCACGATTGCGCCTTAGATTCATGATTTCCTCGTGGTGTTCTTTTGTTAACTGATTGAAGATTTCTTGCTCTTGTTGCATTTCCATTTGTCGTTCCATCTGCTTTAGTTCTGCTGGCTTATAGGTCTTACCCCATACAATATAGAACTGGCTACCACTGCTGGCACGCTCCGGATTCACTTCATCACCTGTGCGAGCTGCACTTAAAGCCCCACGCTTGTGGAAGAGTTGTGGGTAAACAAACTCTGCAGGGATGGTATAATCTGGTCCACCAGTGCCTAACATCTTTCCTTTCGGCGCATTCTTGCTGTCTGGGTCACCACCTTGTATCATGAAGTCTTTGATAACACGATGGAAAAGAGTACCATTGTAGTAGCCCTCCTTAGCTAATTTCAAGAAGTTATCACGATGTTTTGGAGTCTCATCATAAAGGCGAATAACGATGTCGCCTTCGCTTGTTTTTATTTTAAGTTTTGTTGCCATAACCTTTTTAATGTATTGTAATGATTGATAAATCGGGGTTATATGAGTGTTTGATGATAATCTTTTCTACAAGAACCAACCAAGTCAGAAAGAGATGCTTATAATCCTCTGGCTTTAAAGATACGCTCTTTAGCATCGTTAATGTCTTGGAATTTCTTCTCTGCCGCTTTACGGATATCCTCTCCAAGGGTTGCAACTCGATCTGGATGATGCTTTAAAGCCATCTTACGGTAGGCTGCTTTTACTTCGTCATCAGTGGCAGTAGGGGATATACCCAATACCTTGTAAGCGTCTTCTATATTACTATCTGCTCTTGCACCACTCTCCATGTTAAGCATTGAGTCAACGTCTTTTGCGGTTAGTCCTAAGTGGCGTGCAACCTCCTTTAAAGCCTTTATCTCTTCTGGACTTACATATCCATCTACTTTCGCAATGATAACAAGGTAATTGAGTAATTGTAGTCGTTGACTAACGTCCATATAGTGTTTTATCTCTGTACAACTTTGATGGATGGTCTTTCGGAACTCCTGTTCCCCTTGTTGCTTTTGTACTTCAAAGAGCTTTAAGAGTATTTCTTGCCCTTGATTTACTGCTTGCTCTCCGAAGTTCTGACGTAGGAACTGACGTACAAACTCCATCTCTGAATGCATTATTTTACCATCAGCTTTGATGATATAAGATGATAATACAAGCATAGAAAATAGGAAAGAATTGCGCTGTTCTTCATAGGTTTGTGCATTAGATGTACTGTTTTGCCACCCATACTGATATTGTTGATAGCTATTCCCCTGCGAGTAATGATCCTGATTATTAGCATTATAATTATTGGAATCAGCCCTTGAGTCCATCACTTCATCAATGATGCTACCAAGACAAAAGCCTGCTAATGTTCCAAGAATGCCACTTCCCAACATTGTTCCTAAGGTTCCGCCAATCCAGCTACCAAACCATTTTATATTTCCCATATTGCTCTGTTTTGATGTTTCCTGTTCTTATTTGTATTGTTCTTTATATGGTATATTGATTCACAAAGATGATGCCAAGTTTGGCAAAGTTCGTCTTTTGCGCTTGTGTTTAGTGTCAATTATGATGTATATCATGGAATAGGTATGGAGCAATGTAAAGTATTTTGTGTGATAAAAGATACTTTCGAGAGTTATATATGTTAAATATTTTCGTAATTAGGAATAGTTTCTAAGAACTTATATGTTTGCTTCTCGTAATCCATCTTACAGATGTATGTAGTCATACCATTCGATACAATGAGGTAATCAACATGGAGTAGGAGGTTATAGACTGTGATCTGGTCAAACACTTTCTGCGTCAGTGTGATGTTAGGTGCTTTGTATTCTATGATTATGCGAGGGTGTAGTTGGTTATCATACAACACACTATCAGCCCTCATCCTTTTCTCTCCAATTTGCAAAGGAACCTCATTTGCAAGTAGTGATGCTGGGTAATTCTTATGTTCGATCAAGTAGTGTATGAAATGCTGGCGCACCCATTCTTCTGGTGTGAGTGCTACGTATTTTCTACGGAGAATGTCGAAAATCTGCTTTCGACCGCCTGTCTCTTTCACTCTAATTTGATAAGGAGGAAGATTCAATTGTACCATGTTTGATAGAGCCTATATATAATAAGGTGTAAGGGTGAGGTGAAAGTCAAATGAAAATTTTGTTTTCTATCTCTTTTCTATTAACTTTGCATGAAATGATTGAACCATGATAATGGTGGAGTTAATTCTTAATCCCTACAGAAATAGGTAACTTCAAACATGGTAACAATCTATTCTTAATGCAAAGTTAATAAAAAAGTAAATGCCAGCAAAGCAAGGAGTAACATTTCAGACTATCATGCAGGATCTGAAGAATAGGAGCTTTGCTCCCTTCTATCTGTTGATGGGGGACGAGTCTTATTACATAGATTCTATATCCGACTATATCGCTTCACACGTTCTTTCACCAGAGGAGTGTGACTTTAATCAAACCATTTGTTTTGGTTCAGATGTGACTGCTGTACAAGTCGCTGATATGGCTAGACGCTATCCTATGATGGCCGAGTATCAGGTGATTATTGTGAAAGAAGCACAGAATATCCGCTCTTTAGAAGCCTTAGAAAAGTATCTTAAAAATCCTGTAAAATCGACTATTCTTGTTTGGTGTCATAAGAATGGGAAAATAGATGCACGCAAGAAGGTTCTTGGGTTGGCTCAATCTGTGGGCGTAGTGTTCGAGAGTAAGAAGTTGCGTGATTACCAATTACCAGATTTCATCCAGAACTATTTAAAGCCAAAGAAAATTTCAATCGATCCTAAATCATGCCAGATGATAGCCGACTATATCGGTGCAGACTTGAGTCGTATAGTATCGGAACTTGATAAGATACTTATCTACCTTCCTGAAGACGATCGACGTATTACACCAGAGGTAGTGGAGAAGGAGGTTGGAGTTAGTAAGGATTTCAATGCTTTCGAACTAAGGAATGCCATCGTATCTAAGGATGTTTTTAAGGCAAATCAGATAATCAAATATTTTGACAATAATCCTAAAGCAGGTTCTCTTTACTCTTTTCTCCCTTTACTCTTTTCGTTCTTTCAAAACTTAATGATCGTACATTATACTCCAAATAAGAGTTCCGAACAAGACATAGCTAGGGCTTTAGATTTGAAATCTGCATGGGGTTCGAAAGACTTTATTACTGGTTTGAGGAACTATTCTGCACGTAAAACGATGGAGATTATTTCCAAGATCCGAGAAGTAGATGGTAAGAGTAAAGGCTTGGATAATCCTAATACAGGTGCAGGAGAACTGATGAAAGAGCTAATTTTCTTCATTTTACATTAAAAAAGAAGGGGATTTTTGATGGTATTGAGCTTCAAAAATTCCCTTTTTCGTGCCCCAATCCCTCTATTTTGAGCTAGAATGAGTACCCTAAAAAGGGTACTTTTTTTGTGTTACTCCCTGATTAATAGGGTACTTAACGTTATTTACTCTCTTTATTTCTGGCGTATTTTCGTTTGTCTTATACCTTGTTTATGAATACTCCAATTACGCTAAAATTAAGCGAAAATACAAAAGGAAGATTTATAATTCACATTTGTTTGGGATTAAAAATGTAAATCAATGCGTTTAATAATACATATTGTTTATATTTTGATTTACATATTTGTATATAGATAAAAGAGATAAAAACCGCACAATGATATGTAAATGTAAATAACAAAACACAAATGTTTAGTTTTCAAAATCATAATGAATAGATATACGTGTTATATATGTGCTATATAACTATTTGTACACCAGTGTAATACATATAATTATTATCTTTTATCAGTGCTATTGGCAGTCTTTTATCCTTATATTACTGCATAAATGCATTATTTAGCCTTCTAAATTCTCCAATAAGCCTTTAATAACCAGTTAATTGGTCGTTTCAAACAAAGAAATGGTTATATCTGCTATAGATGATATAGTTTCTATTTGTATATGTAAATAGGTTTTGCACACATTTGGAAGTTTGTAATATTGAAATGTAAATATCAAAAGCTGGATATACAAAGATGTATTATTAGCTGGCACGTTTTGGTATTTAAAATTAATTGTTTACCTTTGTAAAATCAAAGGAAGTGTGGCTTTAGAGCCTAAAAAAGCCTTTTGTTTGGTTATGAAAGATAGAATTAGACAACTCATGGAGAGTCAGCACATGACTCAACAGACCTTTTCAGATTTCATAGGAATATCGTCTGCATCACTTAGTAGTATCTTCACCGGAAGGACGAAACCTACTCTTAACACGGTTGAGGCTATTCGTAGTAAGTTTACAAAGATTAATCTTGATTGGTTAATGTATGGTCAAGGACCAATGTTCAAGGATCAGGTTACAGAGTCAGGGGCTGATGGTAGTACGAACGGAGTGGCTGGTACTACCACTTCTGAAGGTCATCTTGATTTCTCTTCAGCCCCTGCCCCATCCGAGCAGGGTTATGGGCAAGGTTCCTCACAGCATGTTAATGATACACTAAAAACGCCTACAAGAACAGAGATAAAATATGTTGACAAACCACAGCGGCGTATCACTGAGATCCGAATCTTCTTCGATGACCAGACGTGGGAGAGCTTTGTTCCGAAAAAGTGAGTTGATGAGTAAGGTCATAACTCACCTTTCCGTATAATATTTCTACATAATCACTTTGAAAGATGTAATCAGCTTTTGTAAATCCTGAAAGCTGATTTTACATCTTTACCTTGTTGTCCTTATTTATTTATAGAGATAATTCTTTTGTTGCATAAAGCCTATTCTTATTGTTTCAAAAGATGTCTTTTTGTTTGTTGTTATGTAACCTTTATACTTGAAAAGACAGTTGCCATATTATAGAACTCTAAATCCATTGCATTAAGCAGACGGCTTGGAGTACTCGAACTAATATTGAACTTTTGAGCGAATCTATTGTTGAAACGTCACCTTATTACATGTGTATGCAAGGTTTCTTCAGCCTATTATTATCTCACAAAAACCCTGTTTTAGTTTTATTTTAAGTTGCTGTCAGTTTTAACATTTAGTACAATGACTTGTTTATCAGTATATTATGCGTTGAAAGTAAGTGATAGTAATGACAGCAAATTTAATTACCTCTTTATTTGGTAGTTCTTTACTTCCTCGGTTCCTCTTCTTTTTTCCATTCCTATAGATACTGAATACTATCGGTGTCCGCCGTTCGCGCTACTGGTGTTTACCATTCGCATATTTGCTTTTAAGTGCTTCTTTATTTATTAATAAGGTCTAAGTGGGATGATGGAGTATGCCTTGATTATAGCTACCATTTGTTTCGTTTGGTCCAAATATTTGTTTTTTAGCTTATATTTCTTATGTATCTATCATTTCAATAGATAATTTGTGTACCTTTGCATAAACTAAGCTGCACTCGACAAAGTGCATGCGAGCATTCCTTTGTACTCGTTTGCATTATCTTTGCATAAGCTAAGCTGCACTTGACAAAGCGAATGCGAGCATTCCTTTGTACTCGTTTGCATTATCTTTGCTAAATACATTCAAAGCATAAAAAGATGAAGAAGTATGTCCTTGACTTAAAGGTCTCTTCAGTGGAGCAGATCAATGATAAGAATGTTCTCATTCGACTCACTGATGACAAGCCACTACCCGAGATGCTTCCTGGTCAGTTTGTAGAAGTGAGAGTGGACGGCTCCCCTTCTACCTTTCTTCGCCGTCCTATTTCTATCAATTTCCTCGATCGTGACCGCAATGAACTATGGTTGTTAGTTGCCACCATAGGCGATGGTACGCGCGCACTTGGGCGTCTGCATGTGGACGATAAGCTTAATTGTGTACTCCCATTAGGTAATTCCTTTACTCTTCCTAATCGTCCTGACGAACGCATCTTGCTTGTTGGCGGAGGTGTCGGCGTAGCTCCTTTGCTTTATTTTGGTAAGACCATAAAGGACGCGAGAGCTACCCCAGTCTTTTTGTTGGGTGCTCGTTCTGCCTCTGACCTTGCCGAGTTAGAACTCTTTAAAGCCTATGGTGAGGTCTGCATTACCACAGAAGATGGTTCAGCAGGTGAGAAAGGATTTGTTACGAATCACTCCGTTCTGTCCAAAGAACACTTCGATCGCATCTCAACTTGTGGACCTAAACCCATGATGATGGCTGTTGCCCGTTATGCTCATAAGGCTTCTATTCCATGTGAAGCATCATTGGAGAATATGATGGCATGCGGTGTCGGAGCCTGTTTGTGTTGCGTTGAGAAGACCATTGAGGGCAATCTCTGCGTATGTAAGGATGGTCCCGTCTTTGATACGCAGAAGTTGATGTGGTGAGAATATAGTGATAACAACACCTGAAGACTTATAAGCCTAAGAATGAGAATAAGCCTAGTAGAAGGTGTGGTTATCTATGAGGAATAAGCTAAATATGTAAAATTAAATGATGAATCTATGGCAGATTTAAATGTAAATATAGGTAACTTACATCTAAAGAACCCTGTAATGACCGCCAGCGGAACATTTGGCTATGGTCTTGAGTTTGCTGATTTCGTCCCATTGGAAGAGCTTGGAGGGATTATCGTAAAGGGTACTACGCTCAAACCACGCGAGGGGAATGACTATCCGCGCATGGTTGAAACACATCAAGGAATGCTTAATTGCGTTGGTCTACAGAATAAAGGAGTGGACTACTTCATCGATCATATCTATCCACAGATACGGGATATTGACACGAATATGATTGTTAATGTGAGTGGAAACTCGCCTGAATCGTATGCTGAGACAGCTGCCAGACTGGATGAATTAGACGCTATTCCTGCAATAGAAGTCAATATTTCCTGTCCCAATGTGAGGGAAGGTGGCATGGCATTCGGCGTTTCTTGCTCTGGTGCAGCCACTGTTGTGAAAGCCGTCCGACAGCATTATCACAAGACAATGATCGTGAAGTTGTCACCTAATGTGACCGATATAGCCAGTATAGCACGTGCTTGTGAGGATGAAGGAGCCGATTCCGTATCGTTGATTAACACCCTTATGGGAATGGCAATAGACATTGAACGCCGTTGTTCTAAGCTGAGTATCCGTACTGGTGGACTAAGTGGTCCAGCCATAAAACCCGTTGCTGTGCGCATGGTTAATGATGTGGCAAAGGCGGTAAAGATACCTGTTATCGGTCTAGGTGGTATATCAACTGCAGAAGATGCTATCGAGTTTCTCATGGCTGGGGCGACTGCTATTCAAATCGGAACAGCCAACTTTATTGATCCACAAGTGACCCTCAAGGTGCGTAATGGCATAAATGATTGGTTGGATAAACACGGTTGTAAGTCGGTCACGGAGATAATCAACTGTATTGAATAAAAAGCTGAATACAATAATTAAATATAAAATGATATTATGAAGAAAATGCTTTTGATAGTCGATCCGCAGGTCGATTTC
The DNA here is from genome assembly GCF_018127765.1 of Prevotella veroralis. Taxonomy (NCBI): domain Bacteria; kingdom Pseudomonadati; phylum Bacteroidota; class Bacteroidia; order Bacteroidales; family Prevotellaceae; genus Prevotella; species Prevotella veroralis. Next base: position 539,068 of record NZ_CP072330.1, read on the forward strand.
ATCACAGGGACATTGCCTGTACCAGGTGCAGCAGAGGCTATGGATGCACTAGCAGAGTATGTTTGTGCGCATGGGGAGGACTATTCTGTGAAAGTGGTAACCTCCGATTGGCATCCTTATCACCATAGTTCTTTTGTGCCAGAAGGCGGTCAATGGCCTCGTCATTGCGTCCAACATTCAGCTGGAGCATCCTTATGGCAATCGTTGTTAGTAGCTCTTAACGAGACTATTGATGGTTTTCAAATGCTTTATAAAGGCGATACCATTAATCGAGAGGAATATTCCATTCTGCAGAATAAAAGGTCGGCAAGACATCTTTTAGAGCTCCTTGTTGATCATCACATCGATCAGATTGATGTCTGCGGATTAGCTGGTGATGTCTGCGTATTGAATACTTGTAAGGATTTAAAGGCGATGATAGGAGAGAGGCAACTACACGTTTTAAGTGAGTTTGCTCCATCTTTAGATGGTGGAAAAGCCTTGAGCGAGTTTGTGAAGACCTTGGAATAGTAAAAGGGCTTGGTAGCTAATCAATCAAGAGAGCGTTGTCTATGCTAGAGAAGAAGCTCATGTAAGTTTGAAAAGACATGGTTCTGATTGAGAAAATAATCTAAAAGTTTCCACATAATAGTTTATAAGCGAATAAAAAATAGTCTATTTTTCCTTTCAACAAAGTCTCTTCTCTTGGTATAAGGACGAATAGGAGTAGGATAGGGGAGCGTTTGCTCGCCTTGAAAAGAGCATAAAAGAAGAGGATGCCAACCATCAATAAGAATGGTTACAGCATCCTCTTTTTCGTATTCTTACGTCCACGACGTGTGTAGCTTATATTCGTTTGGCGTTGTCAACAAGCAGGGCATCAAGTATTGTCATGGCTGCCATAGCTTCAACAATAGGTACGGCACGTGGCAGAACACATGGATCATGACGCCCATGAACGTCTATCTTCGTTGCTTCCCCCTCTTTATTGACTGTCTCTTGTTCCATCAATAAAGTGGCAACAGGCTTGAAAGCAACACGGAAATAGATATCTTCTCCATTGCTTATACCACCTTGTATTCCTCCGCTATGATTCGTTTTTGTTTTGATATCATGCGTTTGTTGCTTGTCAGAAGAGGGGATGAATACATCGTTCTGTTGGCTTCCTCGATAAGAGGCACTCGCAAAGCCCTCTCCATACTCGAACCCTTTCGCTGCATTGATACTAAGCATTGCAGCTCCCAGTTGGGCGTGTAGCTTATCGAATTCAGGCTCTCCCAATCCGGCAGGGCACCCCTTAATAACACAAGTAATTACGCCTCCAATCGTATCGCCCTCACGCTTCATTTCAGCAATGAGTGCCTCCATCTCCTTCGCTTTCTTTGGTTCTGGACAGCGCACGGGGTTGCTTTCAATGAGCGAGAAATCATATTTTTGATAGTCTTTGTCAAGCGTTATATTGCCCACCTGACTAGTGTAAGCCGTTATACTAATACCCTTCTGCTTCAGAACTAACTTTGCCAACGCACCAGCAACGACACGTGAAAGAGTGATGCGAGCCGATGCGCGACCTCCTCCTCGATAGTCTCGAATGCCATACTTATTATAATAGGTGTAATCGGCATGAGATGGTCTAAAGAGATTGGCGATGCTATCGTAGTCTTTTGACTGCTGATTCCTATTCCTTACGATGAAGCCAATAGGGGTGCCAGTAGACTTTCCTTCGAATACACCACTCAGTAGTTCCACCTGATCAAGTTCCTTCCTGTCAGTCGTAATCCTACTTTGTCCTGGTCTTCTTCGAGCCAGTTCTTGTTGTATGAAGTCGATGTCGATAGGAATACCAGGTGGCATTCCATCTACCACGCCACCGACAGCCACACCATGACTCTCGCCGAAGGTTGTTAGTGTAAAGAGCTTACCAAACGTGTTCATAATCAGTTGCCACAGTTGCAGCCATCACCACATTCGCCCCCACAACTACAGCTGTCTCCATCGCTACAGTTGCCTCCGCAGCCACCACCACATCCACAATGATGCTGGTTCATGCGGTCGAGGAAGTCCTTAACTTCAGCCTCGCTTGCCTCGCGATTTTCGATAACCTGTCCGCGAAACATCAAATCTTTGCCAGCGAGCGGATGGTTTAAATCAATCGTAACCTTATCATCTGATACCTCAAGCACCTTACCCAAGAAGCGTTGCCCCTGCTCGTTTTGCAATGGAACAATCGCATCCTTATAGATATTCTTTGCGTCGAACTCACCATTCACACTGAAAGTTTCCTTGTCAAGAGCCAACACGCTGTTTGCATCATGCTCCCCGTAAGCTTGCTCCTTAGTAAGTGAGAACTCAAAGTTAGCACCAGTTTCGTGCTTAACTATCTCTTCTTCAAAGGCTGGCAAAGCCATGTCACAACCCGTATAGAACTGCATTGGCTTTTGTTCCTCAGTCTTTTCAATGAAGTGTTCAGCTCCATTTTCTACGCTATTTAACTCATACTTGATCGCGATGAATCGATGTGTATTTTCCTTCATTATCGTTTTTTCTTTATATATAATATGTTGTAAAGGGTATGCAAAGATAGTTATTTTAAACGAGATAGCGCTTTCTTAGTTACTGATTTTTCGATTTGCAGTCCTTTAGAATATGGTTTGTAACGGAAAAGATAGTCGAAAGCATGATATTGTTACTGATATATATCAAACCCCTTGATATGTGTCAAAAATATAAGAGAAAACCGCGAAAATGTGTTGAACAATCATTGTATATGCCAAAAACCTACTAACTTTGCAATCGTAAACAAGATAAAACTACAAATTTAAAGATAACAAGAGGCATCATTAATGACGCCTTTGACTAAAGAAAGGAAAATGAATATGAAGAAGATTGTATTGACAGTAGTAGCAGTAATGAGTATGACAATGGCTTTTGCAGCAGGTGAGAACGATAACAACACAGCAACAACCAACGCATACAAGTTCAATCTCAGCACATATGCATTGAGCCGTGCTCTTAATCTAAACCAGGATCAGGTAGATGTAGTAGAGGATATTAACCGCACTTTCTCGGCAGAGATGATGAATGCAGCTGTATCTGATAGCTCTGAGCGTGAGGCTAAAGTAAATGCTGCCATCAAGAAGGATCTTTCTTATATGCACTATGTTTTGAACAATAGTCAGTATCGCGAGTATGTAAAGCTCCTCAATGTTACATTGAACAACCGCGGTCTTAACAAGTAAACGATCCTCTTTCCTCTTCCTATAGGAGAGATTCATACAAGATATATTAAAGGCTACGAGTCAGGCTTCTGATTCATAGCCTTTTTATTATATACGTCAGATAGTGATAAAGGAAATCACTTCATATCCTCTTGGTAAGCCTTCGGTGTTATTCCTGTTTCCCTCTTAAAGAATTTAGAGAAGGCTGATGCACTAGGGAAATGCAACTGATCAGCAATCTCATATCCCATCGCATTGTTTGTTTTCAATAGTAGTTTCGCCTCTTGGATAGTAGCCCGATTAATCCAATACATGACACTCTGCCCACTAGCTTTCTTAATGATTGCCGAGAGATAATGTGGTGTTACATGCAATTGTGACGCATAGAACGGAATAGAGCGTTCGCTCATACAATGTTTGTGTACCAATCGTTTGAATTTCATAAAGACGTCTTGTGTACGAGTACTTTGGTCGTGCTTCTCACTTTCCTCGGCTATTTCCTTAATGTATTGTACGTCTGAAACAATCGATTGGAGTAGGTTTTGAACTGTCTTTCGCCGATAAGGTTTAAGTTGAAGGATGTCCCATGTAAGATAAATCATACGTAAAAGGCGGTCACACTCTGCTGGTGAAGCATTGAGGACAGCCTCATCAGTAAAGTTAATCCCCTCTCGGAAGACAATAGCAACTACTCGTGCATCATCTGAGACAGCTTTAGGTTCAATGATTGTATCAGAGGGGAGCAGCATTAAAGAACCTTTTTCAAGGTGATAGTCCTGCAAGTTAATGCAAATATCAGCCTGTCCCTGCATTGCAAGAAGGAGGCGAGGTTCGATAATCTGATAGATCTTTCCTTCCTCAAGAAAGCGTGTGTGCTGCAAGTGCCCATTGAGAACTACCACGACATCATCCGTCATCATGATTCGTTCCATCTGTTCCGACAGTTCGTTAATATCGATATTATCCATCGAAAAAGGGTTGATGGTCTTGACTTCTCCCATAATATGTTCTTATTGTATGATTCGATTACAAAATTAGTATTAATCCTCTGAATGAAAGGCAGGAAAGCCCAGAAATCGTACAATCTGACCATCTTTTCTGTGTATTTAATAACCAACCACTCCATCAAATAGACTATCTTTGTCAGCATCATAGATGTTAATTGGTTATGAAACAATAGAATAAGATATGAAGAAGAAAATACTAATTCTTGCATTATTAGCTTCGGCATCAGTTGCACAAGCACAGACATTAGACGAGTGCCAACGTGCGGCAGAGAAGCACTATCCCATTATCAAGCGTTATGACTTGATAGCAAAGACAACCGACTTAACGGTTAAGAACATTCAGAAAGAATGGTTGCCACAGGTGACAGCAGCTGCCCAAGCTACTTATCAGAGTGCTGTTGCTGCATGGCCTGACCATCTGCAAAGTATGTTCCAGCAGGTAGGACTGAAGATGAAAGGTCTTAGGAAAGACCAATATAAACTGTCTATTGATGTTCAGCAACCTATTTATGATGGCGGCGTTATCAGTGGTCAGCGTAAGATAGCCAGCCAAGAAGGAAAGGTACAGGAGGCTGAGAATGAGGTAAACCTATATCAGGTGCGAAGAAGGGTCAATGAGTTATATTTCTCACTCTTGCTCCTTGACGAACAAATCAAGCTCAATGACGATGTCAAAGCACTGCTACAATCGAGCGAGCAGAAACTCTCCGCCATGGTGAAAGGAGGTACGGCAGCAACAAGCAACTATGAGAATGTGCGGGCCGAACGGCTTAGTGCAGAACAAGCTAACGAGAGTCTGAAAGCACAGAAACAGATGTTAAGTAGGATGCTAAGCGTCTTCTGTGGTATTGAAGTCAACCACCTGCAGAAACCCCAAGCCCTTGACGCAGCTGTATCAGCGAATACTCGACCAGAGATGAGGCTCTTTGACAATCAATTACACCTTTCTGAAGCCCAGGAGAAAGCCTTGGATGCACGATTAAAGCCACACTTAGGGCTTTTTGCACAAGGCTTTTATGGTTATCCAGGACTCAATATGTTTGAGGATATGATGCAACATAAATGGAGTCTGAACGGCTTCGTGGGCGTAAAACTATCGTGGAACATCGGTGCACTCTATACTCATAAGAATGATAAAGCAAGGCTCAGACTACAACGAGAACAAATAGAGAATGCACGAGAAGTCTTCTTGTTCAATAACAGTATAGACGAGATACAACAGAAAGAGAATATCAATAGGTACCGCAAAATGATACAAAATGATGACGAAATCATCGACTTGCGCACCCATATCCGTAAGGCTGCTGAGTCGAAACTGGCTCATGGTATTATTGATGTAAATAGTTTGTTGAGAGAGATTAACAATGAGAATGCAGCCAAGTCACAGCAAGCTATACACGAGATTGATATGCTCAAAGAGATGTATAACCTAAAGTTCACCAACAACGAATAAAACAACTAAAGATATGAAAAAGCTTCTTTTAATAAGCCTCGGTGCTCTGATGATAGCATCATGTGCGAAAGACAAGAAAGACTATGACGCTACGGGGACATTTGAGGCTACTGAAGTGACTGTGTCAGCAGAATCGACTGGACAGCTTGAGAACTTCAATGTAAGTGAAGGAGAGGTGTTGAACGGAGGTTTGACAGTGGGTCAGATTGATGCTCGACAGCTCACTTTGAAACGTGAACAACTGACGAGTAGCAACGAACAGCTCGCTGCCACACACGGACAATTAGCTGCTAACAAACGCCAGTTGGCTGCTAATCAGCAGGCAACGAGCAGCAAACAACTCGATTTGAAGAAGCAGGTAGCAGCCATCCGACAGCAGATTGCAAACCAGCAACGGGAACGTCAACGCTTTGCAGAGCTTTTGCAAGACGGAGCCGTCGCTCGGAAGCAAGTTGATGACATAGACTATCAGATACAGGTATTGCTGAAACAACTTGCTGCCACAGAAGAACAGATAAGCAGTCAGAATACTTCTTTGGCCGAACAGAACAAAGGGATTACGGCACAGATGGAGGGTATAGACGCACAACAGGCTGGCATCAATGCTCAACAGGCTGGAGTACGTACGCAACAAGCCCAACTTGACGACCAAATAGCCCATACCTTCGTGCGAAGCCCAATTACAGGAACGGTCTTGGAGAAGTATGTTGAGGCTGGAGAGTATGTCCCTGTTGGTAAGCCACTCTTCAAGATTGCCGACACCAAGAGGATGTTTCTTCGTGCATACGTTACCTCCGAGCAATTGAAACGTGTGAAGATAGGACAGAAGGTAAAGGTCATGGCCGACTATGGGAAAGGTCAGAAGAAAACCTATAATGGTGTGGTCACCTGGATATCAAGCCGTTCAGAGTTTACGCCAAAGACCATTGTTACAGACGACGAAAGGGCCGACTTGGTGTATGCCATTAAGATACAATTCACGAACGATGGCTATGTGAAGATAGGTATGTATGGTGAAGTGAAGTTTTAACAATGCTGATGAACGCAATAGAAGTAAACCAAGTATCTAAGCGATACGGCAAAGTACAGGCATTACAAGACGTCAGCTTTTCTGTAAGGAAAGGTGAGCTCTTCGGTGTTATCGGTCCGGATGGTGCAGGTAAGACATCACTCTATCGCATTCTCTGTTCTTTGCTTCTTCCTAACGGAGGCTCCGTGAGGGTTGAGGGGTACGATGTCATACAAGAAATGAAGGAGGTAAGAAAGCGGGTTGGATACATGCCTGGGAAGTTCTCACTCTATCAAGACTTAACAGTAGAGGAGAACCTCCACTTCTTTGCAACGCTCTTTGGTACCACAGTTGAGGAGAACTACGATGCTATCAAGGCTATCTATTCGCAGATAGAACCCTTCAAAGACCGCAAGGCTGGGGCACTATCGGGTGGTATGAAGCAAAAGTTAGCCCTCTGCTGTGCTCTTGTACATAAGCCGAGTGTCCTCTTCTTGGACGAGCCGACAACAGGTGTCGATCCTGTTAGCCGTAAGGAGTTATGGGACATACTCTCCCTACTGAAAAAGCGAGAGATAACCATCGTTGCCTCCACCCCTTATCTTGATGAGGTGAGACGCTGTGAACGGGTGGCTTTCCTATCGGAAGGCAAGATAAGAGGTATTGGTTCGCCAGAGAAGATACTCCATGAATTTAGCGACATATTTAGTCCTCCAAACCTTGAACATGCTGATAAGCATGATAAAAACAAGGTGGGAAGCACAACAGAAAACGTAATTGAAGTGGAACATCTGGTAAAGGCTTTCGGCAATTTCCATGCTGTTGACGATATCTCTTTCACGGTGAGAAAGGGTGAAATCTTCGGTTTTCTTGGAGCCAACGGAGCAGGTAAGACAACTGCTATGCACATGCTCACAGGACTTAGCCAGCCCACAAGTGGGACAGGAAGGGTTGTGGGATACGACATCCGGACAGACTATGAGCAGATAAAAAAGCACATTGGCTACATGAGTCAGAGGTTCTCTCTCTATGAAGACCTTACTGTGGCAGAGAATATCCGTCTGTTTGCTGGTATCTACGGAATGGACGATAAAGAGATTAAACACAAGACCGACGCTCTTCTTCAACGCCTGAACTTCTCGGAACATCGTGACACCTTAGTGTCAAGCCTGCCCTTAGGTTGGAAACAGAAGTTGGCCTTCTCGGTGAGTATCTTCCATTCTCCTGGTATCGTCTTCCTTGACGAGCCGACTGGAGGAGTTGATCCTGCTACTCGAAGACAGTTCTGGGAATTAATCTATGATGCCGCCCAGAGAGGTATAACCGTCTTTGTTACGACTCACTATATGGACGAGGCAGAATATTGCGACCGCATCTCCATCATGGTTGATGGGAAGATTAAAGCCCTCGGAACACCCACGGAACTGAAGCAGAAGTTTAATCAGCCCGATATTGACCAGGTTTTTACTTATTTAGCTCGACAGGCGAAGAGGGGTTCGGACTAAGTCACATAAGACGCGACAGACTGTTCGCGAAGAATCCGAAAATTGTTCGCGAACAATCCGCAAAGAGTTCGCGAACAATTTGAAAAGAGTTCGCGAACAATTTTGAAAGAGTTCGCGAACAATCTGGAAAGAGTTCGCGAACAATTTCTAGAAAGCTTAGGAGCTTTTTGGAAAAAGCTTAAGAGCTTTTCGTGGAAAGCTTAGGAGCTTTTGAAAAAATCGCTTAGAACAGCATGGTAACATGCATAAAAGACACCAACAAACAATGAAACAATTTATATCATTCATCATCAAGGAAGCTAAACACATTGTTCGAGACAAACGAACAATGCTGATTCTCTTTGGAATGCCTATCATCATGATGCTTCTCTTTGGTTATGCCGTTAGGAATGACGTGCGGAATGTACGGACGGTGATAGTGATGAGTAACACTGATTACGTTACTCAGCAGGCTGTCGACCGATTATCTGCATCGGAGTATTTCACGATAACGCAGCTTGTTGCTACCCCCGTAGAGGCTGAACAAGCTATCCGAGACCAAAAGGCCGACTTGGCTATCGTCTTCGGAAAGGACTATGCCAGCGGACATTTAGACCTTCAATTCATTGTAGATGGTGCCGACCCGAATATGGCGCAACAATGGACTCAATACGCCAATGCCGTCATTACGAATCCGAATAATGGCTTAGTAAATACGAAACTACTGTATAACCCGCAAATGAAGTCGGCTTACAACTTTGTTCCTGCTATCATGGGAACACTGTTGATGTTGGTGTGTGCCATGATGACTTCTATCTCTATTGTTCGCGAAAAAGAGCGGGGAACAATGGAGGTGCTGCTGGTATCGCCCGTTCGTCCAATACTTATCATCATCGCAAAGGTTATTCCTTACTTGGTGCTTGCCTTCATCATCCTGATTGTCATCCTACTTATGGCAAACAGCCTACTCGGTGTTCCTTTGCAGGGGTCGGTGTTCTGGATATTCGTTATCTCTACTATCTATATCCTCTTAGCCCTTTCTTTGGGCTTACTCGTCTCTAACATTGCCAAAACACAGTTAGTTGCTTTGCTGTTATCAGCAATGGTACTGCTCATGCCTATCGTGATGCTTTCTGGTATGATCTTCCCTATTGAGTCGATGCCAAAGGTGTTGCAATACGTTTCGGCTATCATTCCGACACGTTACTATACCAGTGCTATGCGCAAACTAATGATTATGGGGGTGGGAGTAAGACAAGTGATGCACGAGATGATAGTCTTAATTTGTATGCTTATCGGCCTACTCGGCCTATCGCTCGCCATGTTTAACAAACGATTAGAGTAATTTCATTATGACACTGAAATATCTTCTTCGAAAAGAGTTCACACAGATTCGACGCAACCCATTCCTCCCCCGACTCATTGTTATGTTCCCCGTCATGATTATGTGTATCATGCCTTGGGTCATGAATATGGAGGTGAAGAATGTTGTCGTTGATGTAGTAGACAATGATAGGTCTACTCTTTCGCAACAGTTGGTACATGAGATTGAGGCTAATAACTACTTCTCTTTCCACGGACAACAGCTTTCCTATACTGCGGCACTCAATGATATCGAACACTCTGAGGCTGACATCGTTGTGGTGATACCACAACATTATAGTCGTGACTTAACCTTGGGCAACAAACCACAAGTGCTCATTGCTGCCAATGCCGTTAATGGAACGAAGGGATCGATAGGGTCTGTTTACCTCTCACAGATGGTGACGGTCAATGCTGTCCCTACTTTGCAGGCGTTGCAAACGAACGTTTCTACGTTCTATCTCTTTAATAGACATCTGAATTATAAGTGTTATATGATTCCCGCACTATTTGCGATAATAATGATGATGATAACAGGCTTTTTACCAACACTGAATATTGTCGGGGAGAAGGAGGCTGGTACAATCGAACAGATCAATGTGACACCAGTAAATAAATGGACGTTTATACTTGCAAAGTTAATCCCTTATTGGCTGATAGCCTTCTTCGTTATCACTGTTTGTCTACTGTTGTCATGGGCTTTATACGACATCACTCCTGTGGGTAATGTGGCTCTTATCTATCTCTTAGCGATGTTGTTAGCCCTCTTCTTTTCGTCCTTCGGCTTGATAATATCCAACTACTCGGACACAATGCAGCAAGCCATACTTGTCATGTGGTTCTTTGTTGTGATACTCCTCTTGCTCTCTGGGCTCTTTACTCCTACTCGTTCAATGCCAGCTGCAGCTTATCTCACTACATACGCCAACCCAGTAAGCTACTTCATAGATGCGATGCGCACTGTGTTCATTCGTGGTGGAAACTTAAAGAGTATCTTACATCAGGTTCTCGCACTCCTTGGCATCGGTCTTGTCATGGGTTGTTGGGCTGTACAAAGCTATAAGAAGAATCATTAGACAAACCTTTTGCCTATCTCATTTATTTTTTGTTCCTTTGCAAGGTGAATAATCATGAATAAAGAAGATGGCGATGATATTATTGCCACGAATAGATTAACCCGTAAATAAGAAATTAATGTATAGGATTCTTTTATCCCTCATCCTTTTGTTATCAGTGTGCAAACTCGAAGCACAGCGACCCTCTTTTGATAAGATGTCGCCCTTTGTGCGAGAAGCAATGGTGGATGAATTGACAACAAGACGGCTCACTCGTTCTGTTGGAGATCAGCGTATATTGACAGCCTTTGTGCGTATCAATGGAGATGCGGAGAAGGTCTTGCATAGATATGGATGTCGTGAGTTAGCACGTGTCGGGGACATTAGTATAGCTGCTATTCCACTTGATAGACTAGGCGAATTGTTGCTTTGTAAGCAGGTAACTAAGATAGAATCGGGCAAACGGTGTAGTGTTCAAATGGATACAACAGCGGTCGTGATTAATGCTCTGCCTGCTCAACAAGGAGTTGATTTCTCGCAGGCTTATACGGGTAAAGGCGTTGTTGTGGGTGTACAAGATATCGGTTTCGATCTGACACATCCTACTTTCTATTCTGCAGATATGAGCAGATATCGCATTAAGGCAATGTGGGATCAGTTGTCAAAGGATAGTGTTGGCACAGGACTTTATGTAGGTCGTGACTATGTGGGAGAGCAGGCTTTATTGCAAGTTGGGCATCCCGTTGATGGCTTGACAGAGACTCATGGAACGCATACAGCAGGCATAGCTGCAGGAAGTGGAGCAGAGGGCAATGGCATGGTATCGCCTTATCGCGGTATTGCTTACGATGCCGATTTGGTCTTAGTGGATAATGCTGCAGGTGATAATGTTAAGTATATAGAACCAAAAGACTATTATAAATTCACCTATGCGACCGATGCTTTGGGTTTTAAATACATCTTCGATTATGCCGACCAACAGCGTAAGCCATGTGTAATAAACTTCAGTGAAGGAAGCACGCAGGATGTTCATGGTTATGACCAATTATATTATGAATTACTTTCGTCACTAACAGGACCAGGACATATTATTGTATCTTCAGCAGGGAATAACGGTGTAAAGCGTTCTTATATACATAAGCCAGCTGGGCAGGAGAAGGCAGGAACCTTTCTTGTTGGCGAACTGAATACGGCTTCTGTCACGTGTACATCGGTAAAGCCATTTGTCTTCCGTACTACTATATATAATGTGGCAAATGATCCGAAAGTATTTGATATTCCTACAACAAAGGTGTGTGCTGCCCGAGACTCATTGTTTACAGACTCTGTTGTTATTGATGGAAAGAAGTATTTGTGGAAGGTTCTTGCCTATCCAAATAGTTATAACCACACAAAGACAGCCTATGACTTTCTCATTAAGTCTACCGCTTTAGGACAGAGTACGAGTGTATCCTTACAATTAGTAGGGAGGGATGCAGACATCGAACTCTATCGTATGTCTGGTGACCTGCAAACCAATTCTTTAGATCCAAGTCTCAATGCTGGTGAATTTACACATAGTATCTTCTCGCCGTCAAGTGCACCATGTGTCATATCTGTTGGAGCGACAGGCTATCGCACAAGTTTTATAAACTATTTGGGTGAGAAGAAGGTTTATAATAATGGTGAACATGGTGCTCGTGCACCTTTTTCAGCCGTTGGTCCGACCTTTGATGACCGAGTGAAACCAGATGTTATGGCACCTGGACAGAATATAATCTCAGCTTATAGCTCGTTCTATATTAGTGCTCCAACGAGGGAGGATGACTCTGCTAAGAATGATATTAAGAGTGATGTCCGCCACTTTGAGTATAATGGTCGCACGTATGCATGGAATGCGAATGCGGGTACATCAATGTCTGCTCCAGTTGTTACAGGTGCTATCGCACTATGGTTAGAGGCTAATCCAAAGTTGACACCAGCGGATTGTATAGACATCTTCAAGCAGACTTGTACGCATTATGATATGTCACTTTCTTATCCTAATAACCTCTATGGATATGGTCAGATAGATGTAACTAAGGGCTTGAAGGAGGTTTTGCGCAAACAAGCATTAGGTATTACGAAGATAGAAAAGGTTGTGACAGATGACCATATATACCTTTTGGATGGACGATGTGTTGGTACTTCGATAGAGAATCTACCCAAAGGTATATACATAAAGAATGGCAGAAAGTTCGTAAAGTGAAACTTACAGCTCCCTAAAAGTAGGTATTTTGCATAAACCATTACTTTTAGGTATTGCAGATAATAGTTTTTCATCGTATCTTTGCAATCGTAAATAATAAACAAACAAGAAATTAAATCAATAAAAGAAATATGAAGAAGACAATTGTTGTTTACGGTTCATCAACCGGTACATGTGAAGCTATTGCAAACACAATCGCTGAGAAGTTAGGTGTTGAAGCTATTAACGTATCAGACTTTAATGCTGATGTTGTAGCAGAAAATGATAATCTTATCCTTGGTACTTCAACATGGGGTGCAGGTGAATTACAGGACGATTGGTATGATGGTATCAATGTTTTGAAAGAAGCCGACCTATTTGGTAAGACTGTAGCAATCTTTGGCTGTGGTGATGCTGAAAGCTATTCTGATACTTTCTGCGGTGGTATGAAGGAGATTTATGACGCTGCACAAGGTGCTAACATTCTCCCAGGTGTATCAACAGATGGTTATACATTCGATGATAGTGAGGCTGTTGTTGATGGTAAGTTTGTTGGTCTTGCATTGGACGATGTTAACGAGGATGACCAAACTGAAGGTCGTATCGATGCATGGTTAGATGCTATCAAGCCAGCATTGTAATCTAGCAAGAAGATTTATTTTACATTATATAGAAGGGATAACTATGATGACGGATATGATGACAGCCGATATGAAGGTCTTGATGAATCACATCTATGAGTATCAGAAAGGGGTTCGACAGATGGTTCTCTATACTTGTAACAAAAAGTATGAGGCATTCGCAACACTCCGACTTGAGCATCAGAATATCCCTTATATCATTCAACCAGTTGGCAAAGATCGCATGAATCTGTTCTTCGGACGCAAGGAATGCCTTGATGCCATTCGGTTAATGGTAACGAAACCCCTTAACCAACTATCACCTGAAGAAGACTTTATTCTCGGTGCAATGTTGGGTTATGACATACGTGTGCAGTGCGAGCGGTACTGCGAGCGCAAGTGTCGTACTTGTAAATGTGCGACATAAGCCATAATTATTAAGTGATAATCTTGTTCGCGAAATAAATTATTTCATAATGTTTTTGTATTATAAATGGGCTTGTCGTGAGACAAGCCCTTTTAGTATTTAAGGCTTCCCTCCATAAAATAATAGCACCGAATGATTACTCATTTGGAGCTATTATCTTTTAGAGATAGTTATGTTGTCGTCCTATTCTTTTCGATCTATTAATATCTAATAAACCTCTTTCTTAAATAATTTATAAGTATTATCATACTCATTTATATGACTATATGCTTTATCATCAAGAGAGCCTGTTCATATGCAGAACGCTTCATAGTAGTTGTATGTATCGTCCATCCCATACGTTTTACAAGTGATTTCTATAATGTTATATTGTCTTTAGATATTTCTCAAGATGAAGTATCCATTATAGTTAATCTTTTGTAGGCTTATAAGAATCGTAGTCAATCGTATTTAATACAATTCTATGCCTTCTCTTGTTATACTTTGTATTAAGAAAATCTCTTTGCGGTTTATACCATGCAGTTTGCATTCCTCCAATACTAAGAATGGTATGAGCAACATCATCTGTTATAATAGGTGTGTGTTTGTTTGCCACTGCTTTATTGTAAATATCTTTATGTTTTCTCTTATAGGAGTTAGACATCCATATCATCAATGGAACTCTAATCTGATATTTTAAGTTTGGCGAAAGTGCAGCATTCCCATGTCCATTGTAGTCTCGAAGTTCAAATACTTCTTCTCCATGGTCTGAGAAATAAATGAGAATGCTGTTAGTATCCTTAAACTTGTTAATTAATGATGTAATAACGAAGTCATTGTATAATGTGGCATTGTCATATTGGGCGATTAATGTTCTTTGTCTTTCATTCCAACGATCTTTATCGTATTCTTTTGCTTGAAAATTATTCCACTTTGAGGGATAACGTTGTGTATAAGTATAATGTTGTCCCATTAGATGAATAATATATAAAGAAGGTTCCCTTGATACTTTTATGGAACGAATAAGTTCCTCATCATATAAATAACCTTTACGATTACGAGTTGTAAACATTAATTTAGATAGAATGGGATCTGATAAGAAGTTTATTCCACCAACGAAGTATTGATTATCATAACAATGAGTCGTGTATGTCCCATTTTTATATACGGCAGGAAATAATGGTGTGCTATTGAATCCTATATGTAAAGAGTCTAAGGAAAAGACGGATTCCATAGCACCATGAGTGTGATCATCTACGGAAACAGCATTATCAAAAGGAATTAAATTACCTTCAGCTTCCATTCGTTTTAGGTTTGGAGTAGTATTATATTTGTAACCAAATATTCCTGAATGATATATAGAAGCAGATTCTCCAATAAGAACTACCACGTTTGGTTTATCAGTAAAATCTTGTGAGACAGGAATTTTATCACATATGGTGTAAAGGTGTTTTATATCATTTAGTCGTTGCTTTGATACCTGATAAGAATATGCAATACGAGTGATTGATGTGTATTGTGGTATAGTAAATCCATTATGAAATTTGATATAGCTGAAAACCATGAATCCCCAAGTTATAAACCCTATAGCTGATGTGATCGCGAAGATATTGTGTGTCCATTTCTTGTTTGCTATGATGTTAGATAAGAAAAATAATATTCCATGCATTAAGAGAATACAGATAATCCCTACAGATACTATTCCGAACGTTAAGTATGTTTGAAGAAATTCTTTTGTTTCTTTTGGAGTTGTTTCTCTTAAAATATCCAGCTTATCTTGGTTGAAAGTTGTTTGGAAATTAAAAATACAGAAATAGTCTGTGAGAATAAGTAGAGTGTAACATAATACAGTAACAATCAAAAACAATCTCCCCAAGATTCTATTTTTGTTGAGACAATTAAATATTATATTTTCTAATAAGGCTATCGTACTTGACAAGCACACCATTAATAAGATGGCGAAGAGAGGATGATAAGTATAGGCGTAGGTGCAGTTTGAAATAAGATTAATTAGGAGGAGGTAGATAAAAACTCTTCCCTCAAACTGGTGGAGGAATAAAGACAATAACTTTCTTTGTTGTTTACAGGAGCATTTAGGAGTTTGTCTTGTCATAATTAATTTTTTATCAGTTTCTAAGATTATTCGTATAGGTTTATATAAAAAGAGTGGGGAACTATTGAATGTTATTCTACACGAAGTTTTGGATTGCTTTTCACCGAATAACAAACAATATCCACTGCATTAAGATATATTATACCCTTGACGTAAGGAAACAATAATCTAAGCGTGAGCGTATTGCCATTATCCTTGGTAGTTGAAACTTTCACATTTCGGACGAAGGATAATATCAAACGCTCTTTTTAAAGTGTTAGACTCGTTATAACGTACACCTGCGCACAGATATACTGAAAGTCTGTTTGCAAAGATAAGTAAATTTTATTATAAAAGACTTTATTTCTATAAAAACTTTAGGTAATTTCGTTTATATTGAAGTGATAGTATCTTTTTTTAAAAACGATAGTACTTTTTTGTGAAAATGATAGTACTTTTTTATTGAAACGATAGTACCTTTTTCTGGAAGCGATGTTTGCTTTTGATACTTTCAATACTTGGAAACGTCAGTTTTAGTTTTTGTTTGTGTTGCTGTCATATTAACATTTGTATTTAAGTCATTGATTGTTAGGATGATATTAGACTGTTGTGTGTGATAGAAGTGACAGCAAAAATGAAAAAACACCAAATGATTACTCACTTGGTGCTTGCTATTTCGGGGGAGAAAGGAGTATTAATCCCGTCTGAAGATATCTCTTGTATAGACTTTTTCTTTCACGTCATCCAAGCATTTGTCATATCGATTCGCAATGATTGCATGGCAACGTTGCTTGAAATCATTAAGATTATTGACTACCAAACTACCAAAGAAAGTGGCACCATCTTCGAGTGTTGGCTCATAGATAATGACCTGTGCTCCCTTTGCTTTAATGCGTTTCATGACTCCTTGAATTGAACTTTGGCGGAAGTTGTCACTATTCGACTTCATCGTTAGGCGGTATACTCCGATAACACATTCCTTCTCTTCATCGGGGTTATAATCGCCTCGATCATAATAATCATAGTAACCAGCCGTGTGTAATACTTGGTCAGCAATAAAGTCCTTACGTGTGCGATTGCTTTCTACGATCGCCTGGATAAGATTCTCGGGAACATCTGCGTAATTGGCTAGCAACTGCTTCGTATCCTTTGGTAAACAATAGCCGCCATATCCAAATGATGGATTGTTATAGAAGGGGCCGATGCGTGGATCGAGGCAAACTCCTTGAATAATGTTCGATGTGTCAAGTCCTTTCACTTCTGCATAAGTGTCCAACTCGTTGAAATAACTTACGCGTAATGCAAGGTAGGTATTGGCAAATAGCTTTACAGCTTCAGCCTCGGTAAGCCCCATGAAGAGGGTAGGGATATTCTCTTCGATAGCTCCTTCTTGTAATAATTGGGCAAAGAGATGAGCGGCGCGATCGAGTCGCTCGTTACCTTCTGGGCGTCCAACAATGATACGACTGGGATAAAGATTATCATACAAAGCCTTACTTTCACGCAGAAATTCTGGTGCAAAGAGAATATTCTCGCAGTTATATTTCGTTCGAATATTCTCTGTGTAGCCCACAGGAATGGTAGACTTAATCACCATGATGGCATTAGGATTTACCTTCTTCACCACTTCGATGACTTCTTCCACATGACGTGTGTCAAAGTAATTCTTGACAGGATCATAGTTTGTTGGTGTGGCGATGACTACAAAGTCGGCATCTTTATAAGCCGTCTCTGCATCCATCGTAGCTGTAAGATTCAGTTTCTTTTCAGCCAAATATTGCTCAATATAATCATCTTGAATCGGTGAACGACGATTGTTAATCAGCTCAACCTTCTCCTTTATTACGTCAACAGCCATTACTTGATGGTGCTGGCTCAGTAACGTAGCAATGCTGAGACCGACATAACCAGTCCCAGCAACAGCAATCTTTAAGTCTTTTATATCCTTATCCATGTCTATTGTTTAGATTATTTGCAAAGATACTTCTTTTCTCTGGAAAGCATAAAAGAAGATGATAAAAACTTATTCTTCCGTTATAGACATGTAGCGAATGAATCCTTAAACGTGGTGATATGTTTCTTTAAATGGACGACGATAACGGGCGCCCCATACGCCATCAGTTGCACGGATACCACAGGTAATGACCATACTAACCTCTGCGTTGTAAGGAAGATTTAATGCTTTCTTCACCAAAAGACTATCGAACCCTTCAAGAGGACAGGTGTCATAGCCAGCCTCACTCATAGCTAACATGAATGTCTGAACAGCCAAAGCACAACTCTTATGTACACTAACTCGCATATCGCCTTCACTTACTTGTCGCATCATAGGGCGGAATAATCCAACACATTGAGCCAATGTCTTACGGACAAGTCCCCACAATCCGAAGCAACGTGAGTAAAGAAAAGGTATTAATTTAGTGTAAGACATCTCCTGTTTCTTTATGCGATTCTCTTGTTTCTCGGTGGGACTATAACTCTTGATATTGTTTCTTTCAAATGCAAGTGCAGCTTGCGCATGCTGTTTATATTGATCTTGACGAGTGACAAACACAACCATCTGTTGTGCTGAACGTGCTGATAACTGATCCAAACAAGCATGGGATAACTCCTTCAAAACATTCTTATCCGTGACATGATAAGCCTCCCAAAGTTGCATGTTTACACTTGTTGGAGCTAAGGTTGCCTGCTCTATACAATTTCTTACTACTTCTTTATCAATTGGCTTATCAGCATCATAATGTCTAACAGCCCTTCTGTGATTCAAAATATCCAGTAAACTCATTATCTTTTAAATTTTGATTTGCATATAGAAAAGCAAAGTATGTGCCAATGTTAAGTATGTATTGCAATCTTATGTCTATGTGTCAAGAGAGGATAAAGGCGTTTAGAATAAAAGAGAATCCCAGGTAACTCATTTGTTATCTGGGACTCGTTCTATAGGGAAAGACCTATTTATGGATATTATCCGCAGTGGAAGTACTGACGAACAAGCTTTTCCATCAGCATTTCTTTACCTTCAATATCCTGACGCAAAGTGCGATCGTTGAAGGAACGAAGTTGTTTGATGATACCATCAATCATAGCAGGAGAGAATACATCATGCTCTTCATAAACCTTACGTTGACGCTCTAAGCAATCAGCTGACGCCGCACAACTATCAGGTAATTGCGCTAAGGTGGCATAACGCTCGGCATTCTTTGGATCGTGAATATCACCATCTGCGAAGGTTCTTTCGGCTTCTTCTTCTGCATTTTCCATCTCGAAACCATGACGACAAGCAACACAAAGACCTGCCAAAAGCTGATAGATATCAGCAGAAGCGTCTGGTGAACGCATCTCAACAGTTTGTTTACCAGAGTAATCACGCTGTGTGAGTGGCTCAATCTCATTGGCTTTATGGCACATATCCTCACCTGAAGTCCAGCCTAAAGGCACACGAACAAGTACAGAACGATTGCTCATACCCCAGCAAACATTCGTTGGGGCCTCCTGATGTGGCACGAGACGGAAGTAAGATGTTGGGTTTTTATTGCCGAAGGCTGTGATACTCTCTGCCAGATCCATCATACCAGCAATAGCCTTGCGAGCGTCCAATGACAACTTACCATTGTCTAACATCATGTTCTTTCCATCCTTCATTATGCGCATGTGGATGTGCATTCCTGAACCAGCCTTACCCACTGTTATCTTCGGAGCAAAGGTTACATCAAGTCCTTCTTCATAGCCAAGACTACGGATAATCCACTTAGCAATGAGCAACTGTTCGGCACATTCATTGGCAGGAACAGGCAAGAACTCTATTTCGTTCTGCTCATAACAGCGTCCATTCTCCACGAAGTTGCCCACTTCAGAGTGCCCGTATTTGATCTTACCACCACATTCTGCTATCAACTGCATAGCACGCATGCGGAAGTCATTACCCTTTGCAAAAGGTGAACTCTCGTGATATCCATGCTGATCATCAGCCGGGAAAACACCTTCATCATCGCGGATAACATAGTATTCCAACTCTCCCATTGCATGGAACTCCATGCCTGTAACCTTCTTAAAGGCAGCCATTGCCTTGCAAAGAGTGTGCTCGGGTGATGATGCGAGAGGGTTTCCGTCACGATCAAAGAATGAGCAGAGCATACAAAGAGTAGGTATTTCTGAGAACGGATCAATGAATGCTGTTGAGAAACGAGGCATAACATAAAGGTCACTACTAGCCGCAGCTATAAAGCTGAAAAGTGACGATCCGTCCACACGTTCACCACTGGTTAGGATTGTCTCCAAGTACTCTGGTGAGTGAAGCATAAAGTTTAAGGTCTTCAATCGACCATCACCAGCGGGATACATAAAGTTTATCATTCTGATGTTCAAGTCACTTACAACCTGCTTGATGTCATCTTTTGTAAACTCGTGTGCATTCTTTTTAAGGTGCGCCTCCAGCCTATTAGCTGAGCGCAAAGTAAGGTTATTCTCCATTGTCTATGCTTGTTAAAGTTAGTATTCGATTCTGGGAGCAAAAATACATATTAATTTTCTCATTCGCAATTATCTTTGATGTTTTCTTCATATCTTTGTATTAACGTTTTATAAAAGTGATATAATCGTATGCAGAAAATAGATTCTGAGCACTATTCTGATAGGCGAACTATTCGCAAAGCAAGTATGGATGACTTACCAATTATTATGGATTTTCTGCGGCAGGGAAGGGAGAAGATGATAGCAGCTGGTAATCTTAATCAGTGGAGAAAGGGCTATCCTGCGCAACAGACAATAGAGCAGGATATACAGAGAAACGGCTCTTTCTTGCTTTGTGAGAATGATAATCCCATTGCAACTTTTGCTTTCTTGCCGGGACCAGAGCCCACCTATTCTTATATAGAATGTGGTCATTGGTTGGATGATAGTCCGTATTATGTTATCCATCGAGTGGCTTCTATGGATGGAGTTCATGGTATTATGGCGGACATCATCGCCTATTGTTCTTCCGTAGCTCATGCTCTTCGCATAGATACTCATGCTGATAATCGCCCCATGCAAAAGGCTTTGTCTCGGTTAGGTTTTGCTTATTGTGGTGTCATTTACTTACAAAGTGGGGACAGCCGAATGGCATTCCAGAAGATTACAAGTGCTTTGTAATACTTCTCCAAGTGCTTTGTAATGGTATTACAAGCCTCTTGTACAGATTCTGGAGATGGTGGTTTCAAGTTGACAAGTTTACGAGTAAACAAGTAAACGGGTTGTTTGTTAGGTTGACAAGTTTACGAGTAAACAAGTAGACGAGTTGTTTGTTAGGTTGACAAGTTGACGAGTAGACAGGTAAATGAGTTGTTGGATAGGTTAACAAGTTAACGAGTAGATAGGTAAACGAGTTGTTTGTTCTATTGGAAATGAGGCTATTCACTCCCCTCTCCATTCGGAGAGGGGGCGGGGGTGAGGCTTCTTCTCTATTCCATACTCTCTACCGTTACATCCTTAAACTCCGCCATGAAGTTGAGTAAATGACTTTGATAGTGGTTCCTTTTAAGCTTCATTTCCATTGTTACAACGTAATAATAGCCTGATGATGTGTCCTTACGATTCATCTCATAGGAGTCTATTATCACCTCTTTCTCACGTAATTGCTGTAGGACAAGCTGAATATTTTGCTCTTTAGGAGTGCTGAATGTAACGTTAATATTGCGTGTTCCGAAGCGTTGCAGGATGAAGTAAAGAGCTTCCAAACATAAGATAACAAGTATAGTTGTTGCGATGGAGAGTACGTACATACCTGCTCCTGCCGTCATACCGATGGCAGATGTCACCCATAAACCAGCTGCTGTGGTGAGTCCACGCACCACATGTTTCTGAAAGATAATCGTTCCGGCACCAATAAAACCAATGCCTGTTACCACTTGCGAAGCGATACGACTGGGGTCGAGGGATATGTGTTCGTGTAGACTTAACGCATCATTGAAGCCGAACTGGGATAGAATCATAAACAAACCACTGCCCAACGCCACCAAGAAATGCGTTCGAAAGCCTGCTTCTTTAGCACGATATTCACGTTCAAGACCGATTGCTCCCCCCAACATAGCTGCTATAAACAGCCGTAATATGAACTCAGAAGTTGTTATATTCATGATGTGTATGCTTTATATATGTATAGGTCTTCACTGCAAATATACGAAAATAATAATGTAACATACATCTTTCTTTGCTAAAAATCACTTATAGGTAGTTCGTTGAACCCTGTTCTATGAAACAAAACTCATATAAGCCTTACTCTTAATAGAGGCTTGATAAGAGCGGATAGCCAACCTATGATAACGATGATAGCGGGCTGGCAAGGTTGATTTAATATATTTTCTAATATTGAATAAGTCCTTTCTAAAATACTTTTCTTACCTTTGCAAGGTATAATTAAACGATAGAAACGAACGAAAACGAATGAAGAAGATATCATTTCTCATAGCCATGTTGGCTGTAATACTCGCTTTTGATTCATGTAGTAAGGGTGAGACTTATGCAGACCAGCTCGATAGAGAGAAGAAAGCAATTAGTAAGTATATCATCAAGCATGGCATTAATGTCATCACAGAAGATGCGTTTGAGAAGCAGAATTTTACGACAGATACTACCAAAAACCAGTATGTCCTCTTTAAGAATACGGGCGTTTATATGCAGATAGTAGACAAGGGAACAGGTAGTCCTATTAAGCAAGGTGAGACCGCAACAGTGCTTTGTCGCTTCCGTGAAGACAATGTCCTTCGTGACACCTTACAGCTTACGAATAATATTCTCTACTATGGTCGTTGGGTCGATAAGATGTCGGTGACAAACACAAGTGGCACTTATACGGCTTCGTTCGATCCATCTTCTAGTGTGATGTATAATATTTACAAGACAGCATCAGTGCCTTCTGGTTGGCTCGTACCATTACCTTATATAAAGATAGGACGTATCACTTCTGCTACCTCAACACTGGCACATGTGAGGCTAATTGTCCCATCACAACAAGGGCAGATATCAGCGTCTCGCAATGTTTATCCATGTTTTTATGATATAACCTATCAGCGTGGTCTCTAACGGCTAACACTTTGACATATAATAGAGAACGCTCAAGCGCACTCAAAAAGATATTTAAGCATGACTCTTATTAAATCTATTTCCGGCATCCGTGGTACTATCGGAGGTCGTGCGGGGGATACTTTAAACCCGCTGGATATCGTTAAGTTCACATCAGCCTACGCTACTTTCATTGCTCGTAAGCACCCGGGAAAGAAGCTAAAGATTGTTGTTGGGCGTGATGCACGTATCTCTGGACCTATGGTTAAGAATGTTGTATGTGGCACGTTGATGGGTATTGGGGCAGATGTAATCAACATTGGGCTTGCTACAACGCCTACCACAGAGCTTGCCGTGCGTATGAGTGGTGCTGATGGTGGTATTATTATCACTGCTTCTCACAACCCTCGTCACTGGAATGCACTGAAACTTCTTAACGAGGAAGGTGAGTTCTTGACTGCTGCTGATGGTGCTGAGGTACTCGATATAGCTGCACGTGAAGACTTCGAATATGCTGATGTAGATGGAGTAGGGAGTTACACGGATGATAACTCATTTGATGAACGTCACATAGATGCGGTTATGAAGCTTGAATTGCTCGACCTTGAGGCAGTCAAGAAGCGTAAGTTCCGTGTGGTTGTAGACTCTATCAATTCTGTTGGTGGCGTCATTCTTCCTAAGTTACTAGACCGTCTTGGCGTTGAATATAAGTTCCTTAATGGTGAACCAACAGGTGACTTCGCTCATAACCCAGAGCCTATTGAGAAGAACTTGACGGGTATTATGGATGAGGTAGCCAAAGGTGGCTATGATCTTGGTATCGTTGTTGACCCTGATGTGGATCGTTTAGCATTCATCCAAGAGGATGGTAAGATGTATGGAGAGGAGTACACGCTCGTCACAGTGGCTGACTATATCCTCGACCATGTGAAGGGTAGTACCGTTAGCAACCTCTCTTCAACGCGTGCCCTACGTGATGTAACCGAGAAGCATGGCTGCAAGTATTATGCATCAGCAGTCGGTGAGGTCAACGTAACCACAAAGATGAAGGAGGTGGGAGCCGTTATCGGTGGTGAAGGTAATGGTGGCGTCATTTACCCAGAGAGCCATTATGGACGTGATGCACTCGTTGGTATAGCTTTATTCCTTAGCTCATTGGCACAAAAGGGAATGAAGGCAAGCGAGTTACGCAAGACTTTCCCAGAGTATTTCATAGCAAAGAATCGTATCGATCTCACGCCAGAGACCGATGTAGACGCAATCCTTGTTCGTGTAAAGGAGTTGTACGGACAAGAGAAAGACGTGCATGTTACGGATATTGATGGCGTGAAGCTCGACTTCCCAGACGCATGGGTTCATCTCCGCAAGTCAAACACTGAACCTATTATTCGCGTCTACAGCGAGGCTAACACGATGGAGGCTGCCGATGCATTAGGCAAGAAGCTCATGCAAGTAGTTTATGACATGCAGTAGTCTTCACCTTATATTATATAAGAGAAAGGATGCTTTAGAACTATTCTAAGGCATCCTTTTTCTTTTGTAAAGCATCTCATTCTTGCCTTTTCTCCGAATGTTATAACCCCTCTCAACCTCCCCTAAAGCCTCCCCCGACCCCTCTAAAGGAAGGGAGTGCCTAACGGGAGTTAGTGAGGAGGGCGTTCCTTTGATTGGAAGAAGGCGTTTCTTCATGGTGAAGAAAGCCTTTCCTTATAGCGAGGAGAGGCTTTCCTTATTTTCATCCGCTATACTCCTTTAATTGTAGCGAGTACCACAAGTAGGGACAGACGCCCTCGTCTGGCAACCCCTCTCAGCCTCCCCTAAGGGGAGGGGAGCCTAACTGAAGCCTGTTAGGATAGTTATTTTCAATCGAGAATGGTGTCCAAAGTAGGGACAGACGCCCTCGTCTGTCCGCTAAATAGAATATTCCTTATTAACGAATCATGGGTAAACGGGTGGACAGACGAGGGCGTCTGTCCCTACTAATTACGATTGTCTCCTATAGACGTATTGCTTATGTATATTCTTACGGACATCCTCGCTGCATAAAAAATATATGAGAAAATCTTCTAATTAGTTGCTTGGTACAGATTTATTGTCTATATTTGACGCGTGATACCAGTACATGCCTAAATCATAGAAGCTATATACTAATCTAACAATGTGATCTTATGAGAAAAACAAAGAATGACCTCAAGTCTGCAAGGAGGGGCGAGAGACTATTCATGGCGAGCCTATTTGCTACATCGTGTTGCATGCTCCCAATGGTTGGTTTAGCGTCTCCGGCGGATAATGCTGTCATGGTTGTGCAGCAGAAGAGCAATGTAATTCATGGTATGGTGACGGACAATAATGGTGAAGCCATTATAGGAGCTTACATCGTGAAGAAGGGCGAACGCAGTGGAGCTGTCACCGATGTGGATGGTAAGTTTACGATGGATGCGACGGACGGGACCGAGTTAGTTGTGAGTTATGTGGGCTTCCAGTCCAAGACCTTCGTAGTGAGAGCTGGCAAAACAGACTATTCCATCACCTTAGAAACAGACCATAAGGTGTTGGACGATGTAGTGGTTGTTGGCTATGGAACCCAAAAGAAGGTGAACTTGACGGGCTCTATTGCTACTGTATCAGCCGATAAGTTGGTGAATCGCACAGGTAGTGACGTGTCGAACATGTTGACTGGTCTCATGCCAGGTGTTACTATTATTCAGAACTCCAGTATGCCGGGTGCCGACCAAGGAATCCTCCGTGTGCGTGGATTAGGCACTATGGGCAACTCCAGTGCGATGGTAATAGTTGATGGAGTAGAGTCCAGTTTGAGTGCGGTAAACCCCAACGATATAGAGAATATATCGGTATTGAAGGATGCAGCAGCCTCTGCCATCTATGGCGTTCGAGCTGCTAATGGTGTTGTTCTCATTACAACGAAACATGGACGGAAGGGGCGTACAACCGTCACTTATGATGGCTATGTTGGTTGGCAACAAGCCACTCGTATGCCTAAATATGTTGGTTCTTATGACTATGCGAAACTGATGAATCTTGCCTACAAGAACGATGGGCAAGCTGCACCTTACAGTGAGGCAGACCTACAGAAGTTCAAAGATGGTAGCGATCCCGACCGCTATCCTAACTCTGACTGGTTGGGTGCTTTGCTAAGTGAAAAGGGCTTCTTCCATAACCATCACGTAGGAATAAAGGGTGGAGGAGAGCGTGTTGTCTACTCTTTAGCGATGAACTATTACGATAAGAACGGCTTGATTTATAACACAAACTACAAGAAGTTTAATATCTTAACCAACCTTGATGCACAAATAAATAAGCGCGTGAAGCTGTCAACGAATCTCTCGCTCTATCGTAGTAAGCAAACCACTCCTGCCGAAGGGGTGAGCAACTTGATGCATTATGCCTTTAGAGAGGCGCCTACAACAGCCATCCAATATGCGAATGGGCACTATCCTCTCTTCAAAAACGAGCATAACTCGGTTGCTTCCGCTCGAATGGGAGGAACGAGCACAGACGTTGTGACGAGTGTTCAAGGTAATCTTGGATTGACGGTGGACATCGTAGATGGATTGAAATTCCGTGGTATTGCTGCTTCTTCATTCAGCCTTTCTGACAATCCCGTGCATAGTATGTCAATGCCATTCTATGGTATCAATGCGGGTGGAGAATCGTTGGTGAAGACCACACAAAGCTATATCTCAGAGTACGATATCAAGTATTTTGAGACGAACCTACAGGCTTATCTTGATTATAACAAGACTTTCGGGAAGCACAGCATTAGTGGTTTACTGGGCTTATCTCAAATCTATCAACAAACACGTTACCTCTATGCAATGCGAAAGAACTTACCTAATTCACTCGATCAGTTGAGTGCTGGTGAAGTAAAAGGGCAGAGTACGGATGGCAATGAGGTTGAGTATGCACTGCGTTCAGCCTTTGGGCGTATTAATTATGTATATGCTGATAAGTATCTCTTTGAGGCTAATTTGCGTTATGATGGTACTTCACGCTTTCCAAAGAATAAGCGTTTCGGTGCGTTCCCTTCGTTCTCTTTAGGTTGGAGAGTGTCTGAAGAATCTTTCATGCAGTCTACTCGCTCATGGCTTAACAACCTGAAGTTGCGCCTGTCATGGGGATTGCTTGGTAATCAAGAGACCGTTAACTCTGATGGTTCCGTCAACTATTATCCTTACCAGAACACTTACAGTTACGGTTACGATTATAGTTACAACGACCAGTTACAGTCGGGTATCTCCATCTCTTCGCGTATGGCAAACCCTGATATAACATGGGAGAAAACAGCGCAATGGAACTTCGGTATTGACGCTACTCTCTTCAGTAACAAGCTGAACTTCACGTTGGATGTGTTCCGTAAGGATACTCGCGATATCCTTTTGCAGCTCCCTGTTCCTGGTATCTTGGGTGTTGATCCTCCTATGCAGAATGCTGGTAAGGTGCGTAACACAGGTTTCGAACTTCAAACGAGTTACAACAATCATGTCGGCGACTTCGTCTATTCTATAACAGGAAACTTCAGTTATGTGCATAATAAGATAGTCGACCTCAGTGGAGGTGATGTCCCCGGTCAGTCGGTAGGCGACCCTCTTTGGGCTTATTACGGCTATGTGTGTGATGGAATCTTCCGTTCTCAACAGGAGATAAATGACCATGTCAAGCAGTCAATGGGCGACCCAGTTCCAGGCGATTTGAAGTATCGTAATCTCAATAATGACGACAAGGTGGACAGTAACGACCGTAAGATTCTGGGCTCATACTTCCCTAAGATCAACTATGGAATCAATATCAACTTGCAGTATAAGGGCTTTGATTTGAGTGCAGTATTACAAGGTGCGGCCGACGTGAAAGGCTTACCAGTGCCCGAGATACGCTATGCCTTCTATAATGGCGGTAAGGTGACAAGCAAGTACTTAGATAGTTGGACGGAGGATAACCCTAATGCTTCGATGCCAAGACTGTCGATGACGGATAAGAAAAATAGGCTCATTTCGAGCTTCTGGGTACAGGATGCTTCTTACTTGAAGATGCGTAATATCCAGCTTGGATATACGCTTCCTGCAAAGCTAATGAGCAAGTATGGCGTTAGTCGCATGCGTATCTATGGTAGCATTGATAACCTCTTTACCATCTCTAGCTTCGATAGTGTTGACCCAGAACTAGTAAGTGGTAACTACTATCCATTGACTCGTAATTATACTATAGGTCTAAACATAACATTCTAAAAGATTACAATCATGAGAACAAAATATAGTATCGCTGCTTGTCTGTTTGCGCTGTCTTTCTTTACTTCTTGTAATGATAGTTTCTTGCAGCGTGACCCTAAAGACAAATATTCGGATGTCTCTTTCTGGAAGACTCCAGCAGAGGCAGAGAAGTTCGTGACGGGTATAAATCTTTATCTGGTTGCCCCCGAGAACCACACTATTATGACTGATTGTTATACAGATAACGCTGTTCCTGTACACGTGGGGGCAGAGCAAGGCTCGCTGTCTGCGGGTACGGCGGTATCGTCGAATCCACACTTCCAACAGGTTTGGGATGCCGCTTATGGAGGGATACGCCGTTGTCTGGTGTTCTATCAGCATATAGATAAGGTGCCCATGTCTGATGCTGACAAGGCAAGACTTACAGGGGAAGTGCAGTTCCTAGAAGCCTTTTTCTATTCAACATTAATGAAGTTCATGGGAGGTGTGCCTATTCTCGATCGTCCACTGGCATTGAGAGAACCAATGCCAGAGCGCGCTTCAGAGGAAGCTACCTATAATTACATTGTTAGTTTGCTTGATAAGGCAGCCCTTGCATTGCCTGACATTCGTCAGAGTAACGACCATGGAAAACCTAGTGCGGGGGCTTGCTATGCGCTCAAAGCCCGCTTGGCGCTCTATGCGCACAAGTATGACGTGGCAGAACAAGCCGCTAAGAAGGTGATGGACATGGGTAAGTATGGGCTTTATAGCGATTATGCCAACCTCTTCCAACCTGTTGCAGAAGGCTGTAACGAGATTATCTTCGACCGAGAATACCTGTCGAATCCTAAGAACTCCAGCGAAGGTAGCATGATAGGACTGTTCTTTGCACCTATTGTAATGGGTGGCTGGGAAGCCTTGTCACCAACTCAAGACCTAGTGGATGCCTACCCTTGCACTGATGGTAAGTCTATTCAAGATTCACCACTCTATGACCCTAATCATCCGTTCGAGCACAGAGATCCCCGCTTAGCAGCCTCTATCCTATGGAATGGTTCGATGATTGCAGGACATGAGTACACGACGAACAGTATTGGTGATGGTAACCACACTCGCACGGGCTATTGCATGCGCAAATATATGAATCCAGAGAACGATGGTATCAATAATTACGACTGGACAAACTTCATTTATATCCGCTATGCAGAGGTGCTACTCACTTATGCAGAGGCGCGTAACGAACAACTTGCTTCACCTGACAATCAAGTCTATGCTGCTGTGAATGCGATCCGTCAACGTCCTAGTGTGAATCTCCCAGCATTAGCTTCTGGTATGACCAAGGATGAGATGCGTGCGGCAATCAGGCTTGAGCGTCGCCTCGAGTTTGCCTTTGAAGGCATACATTTGTTCGATACACGTAGCTATAAGACGACGGAGGCTGACGTGAAGAAACCCGTTTATGGTATGCGTCCTGACGGCACGAAGTTCCTTGTAGAACAGCGTAAGTTCAATCCTAATCGCGATTATCTGTGGGCTATCCCATTGACAGAAGTCGATTTATCAAAGGGTGTTCTAAAGCAGAATCCTAACTGGGATTAAACCCTTCTGACACCTCATAGAGAAAGCCGTGCTACGAGTAATGATTCGTAACACGGCTTTCTTTCATTATTACTCTTAGTGATGTCCTAATTTGACACATACGTATCAGCGTTCTGATACCTATGTTTTAATGATCCTAATACATATATGTCAGAGTTCTAACTCGCATGTATCATGTTTTGTAAAGATAACTATAGTAAGCAAACAAAACAAAGAGCGGAAGACTTCTAAATAAGTCTTCCGCTCTTAAGGGTGGAGGGTGGGACTCGAACCCACGACATTCAGAACCACAATCTGACGCTCTAACCAACTGAACTACATCCACCGTGTTGGCTATTTCTTTTTAGCGTGTGCAAAAGTACGGCTTTTATTTGAACTAACCAAATATTCCCCGTACTTTTTTAATATTATTCCTTACTTAGCAGGAGTAGCTGGAGCCTGTGGAGCGTTGCCCTGCCCACCTTGTGCTGGGGCTGCTTGCTTCTGCTGACTTGCGCCAAAGTTAGGTAAGTTGTTAGGATTTGTTGCGTTATTGCCCGTTGCAGCTTTCTCTATAACACTCTCATCTGTGTTTGCTGTTGGAGCAACATATGCGCTTGCAATACTGATAACAACCATTGCAATTGCCAAACCCCATGTAGCTTTTTCTACGAAGTCAGTAGTCTTGCGAACTCCCATGATGGCATTAGATGAAGAGAAGTTAGACGATAGACCACCTCCCTTTGACTCCTGAATCAAGACAACTCCTATCATCAAGAGGGCAGCAATCACAATAAGGATTACGAATAACGTGTACATTTTCTTGTCTTATTTATTATTGTTATTTATTATCAATTTCTCTAAGAAACGTATTTGGTCTGCAAAGTAACGATTTTTTTTCGGATATACCAAATTTAATCGCTTAATAATTTCCAGTGCTTTGGAATATCGACCCTGTTTGATATAAATGCGAGCTAAGGTTTCGGTGAAGTAACCAGTATCCTCTGTTTCAGCTGCCTTATCGTCATCCTTATCCTCGGGTTCGTATTCTGTTTCCTCTTGTAGGGTAATTTTACCACCCTCGTTATTAATGAAATCATCAATTAGTTCTTGCCCTTTCAGCTGTGGAGTAGTATCTTGCTTCTGCTCGCTCTCGCTTTCAAGTAGGTAAGCTACGTAATCAACGGTAGCATCAGCGGGTGTCGGTTTCCTATGAGGTGTTGTTGCCTCTTCGCCATTATCTTCTGGAATTTGATCAAGGAAGGAGTCAATGAGCGAGCGAGTACGATCTTCTTCTGCTTGTTGTGTAGGTTGCTTGTCGTCTGTAATAGTTTTCTGATTAGTTTCTGCCTGCTTTTCCTGCGTTGCCAGTTGATAGTGAATACCCTCAACAAGGTTAAAGAGTATGCGGCAATCAGAGATATAGACAGCTGCCCGCCGTAATTCATCATCAAACGTAGGGTCATGCATTAAGAAGAGATTCTGCAACAGAAGGATGCGTGCTGGCTGATAGTAAGGATATAGCGCAAGTAGACTCCTAAGACTGTATAAGGTCTCCTTGTTCAGTTTCTCCGGATGTTTAATGAGGTTGGCAATATCCATTGGTTGATGTGTGATAGACGATGATTATTAGTGAATAGCGTTCTTTCGGATTACCAGTTAGCAACTGTAGCGTTGAAGATCTGGTCAGTTAAATCCTTTATCATATCCGTAACCAACTTCTCTTGTACGGAGTTTAGACTTTGCGTAGTAGAGTAACTAGACGTAGCAGTAAACTGGCGTTCGAAGTCTTCCTTATGGTTTGTATTATTCGTAAAGCGCACATTCACCGTTATCGAAAGTTCCGTCTGAGCCGAGTAACCCTCGCTAGACACACTCTTATTGCGTTGTTGGTACTGCGTTATCTCACCTTCGATCTTTAAGTCACCATTCCGCTTTACTTGTTGCAAACGTGTATGGTTAGCAAAGACGTCCTTCAGTTGATTGTTGAACATTGGTCCCATAGGTCCCCATACGTAAGCAGATCTGATAGGGAAGTCCACAATCTGAATCGTATGCACCTTATCATAATTGATACTTGCACCATTAAACTTATAGGAAACACTGCATGCTGCCAACAGAAGCACACAAGTAATTGCGAACCCCCACTTGCCTAAGCGCATTGACTTAAATCTCTTTCTATTATTCATCTTATGTTAGAATCGCTCTGTGAAGTCCTTATTCTATAGAATCCTTCTCCAATCCATACTGCTTAATACGGCGATAGAGTGTGCGGTCACTGATACCGAGCTCTTGCGCAGCCTTCTTCCTGTTCCCATGATTGCGCTCTAGTGCTTTCTCCACTAATTGCTTTCCAATATCGTTAAGATTGAGCGTCTCTGGCTCTGATATTTCCTCTGCTACCGCATCCTCTACTTGCTCTATTGGAGCACTAATCGTTTGTTTGTTAGGAGCTGATGGTAGGTTAGAGGTTGTCGTTGGTGCTGGTTGGAACCCACTCGCACCATTGAGTTGCCTACTCTCTTCTAACTGCTTTCGTACATTGTTAAGGTCACGACGCAAGTCACTCACATTACCCCTTAGCTCGTATAGAATCTTATACAATATCTCTCGTTCGCTTTCATAACTCGGCGAGCCGTTGCCGTTTGGAATAGTTGCCAACTGCGTACTATCCTGGTCGCGGGGTATGAAGTGGAGCAAGGTCTCTGCATCAATCTCCCGCTTCTCGCTCAGTACTGACATCTGTTCCGTAATGTTCTTCAACTGTCGAACATTGCCCGGCCACTTGTATTGCAGCATTATTTGGCGTGCTTCCTCAGTCAGAGTAATCTTCGGAATACGATACTTCTCCGCCATTTGCATAGCGAACAGGCGGAAGAGCAAGATAATATCTTCCCCGCGTTCTCTAAGTGGTGGCATCTGAATAGGGATCGTATTTAAGCGGTAAAACAAGTCCTCTCTGAACTTACCTTCGCTGATAGCCTTACGCATGTTGACATTCGTTGCGGCAACAATGCGCACGTCTGTCTTACGAATCTCCTGTCCGCCCACACGTATATATTCTCCCGTCTCCAGCACACGCAACAATCGTGCTTGTGTTGCGATAGGCAATTCGCCCACCTCATCGAGGAAGATCGTACCCTTATTAGCTATACCGAAATATCCCTCACTCTCACCGATAGCACCTGTAAAGGAGCCTTTCTCGTGACCAAAGAGTTCGCTATCGATAGTTCCCTCAGGGATAGAACCACAGTTAATTGCGAAGTATTTCTCCCTTCTACGTGGTGAGTTATCGTGGATTACGCGTGGGATAATCTCCTTACCGACACCACTCTCACCGATAATTAATACTGACAAATCCGTAGGCGCAACTTGAAGTGCTACGTCTAAGGCGTGATTCAGCCCATCGCTGTTACCTACGATGTTATATCTCTGCTTGGTTTGTTGTAATTCTCTTGTATTCATTCGACTGACAAAATTACCTATTTAATTTGAATAAGCTGCAATATTGGCAGACTTTAACAACTCCTTTCAGCTGGCTTTTAGGCTTTACTAACTTGTATGAGGCACTATATAAGGATGAACGCCCGATAGATAGTTGCATTACTACGGCATTCTAAGTTAAAGTACAGCCTTTGCCAAATCAAATAACAAACGGGTAGCGAAGGAGCATGTCAATAAGCATAAACTTGAATGCCTCACTGAGGGGTATTCAAGTTTACCAAACAAGCGAAACCGCAAGCTCTGCATATCCAATAAAAGCTTTAGGGCTTGAACCTATCTTTATTTAATATGCAGGAAACGTAGATAAGGTTTAAGGGATGATAAATTTTGATACTTTCATTTTTTAATCCTAAAATATATTTCAAGCAATAGTACTTGCAGAACTATATTCATTATCACCATAGGAATTATTTGCTTTGGAAAAGTGGATTCTGATAGAAAGAAAGGATACTCTGTATTGATGATAACTAAAGGGAATCCACAGATGTATTTCAAAATTCCAAACTGAAGGTTTGCTACTATAGGTAAGGGTTCATCGGTCATGTGTAAAGCGATGAATAAGATTATCATAAAGAAATCTATTAGCAAAATAACAAAAAAAGATATAATAATTCTTCTCATCTTTTTATCAATCAATTTTACTTAATAAACTCATCATTATCTGTTACGTTGGCGTGGTCGTTTGTGAAGTAAGACGTACAGCCGAGGTGGTCACTGTGATAGAAGAAGGTTCCTTCTTTCGTAGTGTCATTTGGAATATAACCATAACCAGCCTGTGGGTCATCAGGGTTGGTTGAGTCATTCCATGAGATTGGAGCATCGGGGTTGGTGTCTGGTGTCGTGTTTGGATGTGGAGTCTGAATCCACCCCTGTGGCACATCATGGTTGCCGAGTTCTGTGAGAACAGCATTATAACCAACGCCCGTGTTCTCTGGGTCACCATATGCCTCCTTCTGCGTCTGAATCTGATTCATACGTTCTGCATAGTCCTGCTGACCAGCAGTTACGTGTGAGCCATTGCGTCCGTAAACGTTATTAAACAGACCCGTTCCTATCCTTGAAGCAACTCGTTTGTGACCGATGAAGTAATGCTTTGTAAAGCGATTATTGTTAATGCTAATTATTGAGGCAGGATAAAGCGTGAAGTTATCTGTTTCATGAAAGGTAATACCCTGTGGGGCACCATTGATATACACACCCTCCATCGTACCGTAGCTCTTCATGATGCGTTCACCAGCAGCGTTGTAAGTGTATCGGCTTGTTTTGCTGTTGTCACTTAAGACCATCAGGCGGTTTTCCTCGTCCCAACGGTACTTCTGCTCGGTTGCCTTTTCATCCTCCTTGCCGTCACGCTTTACACGAGAGGTATTGATATAGACAAGGTTCCCGTTGAGGTCGTAAGTGTACTTGTGTCCGTTGTTGATATTCATACTCTCCGTAGGAGTTTCTTCCGTGCGGTAGTTGATATCGCGCACATTATCGAGCTGGAACTTCCTGCCCGCATCCTTGCAGTAAGTATAAGCGAGTTCATAGCCTGCGTTGAGCGTGCCCTCGAACTGCACACCTGTCTGTGAGAGATGCTGTTTCTTGCTCGTGATGCGGTGCATGTTGTCGTAGCCCATAGATAACGTATAAGAAGCAGCTTTATTGTCCGCACCCTTGTACGTCCCACTGGCAGTGCTTAGACGATACAGGGCATCATACGTATAGTTGTAGCTCATCTGTCCGCCTGCCTTGCCCTTTTCCGGAATTGCCGCCTTGTTGACAACAGAAAGCACATTGCTCACCACGTCATAGCCGTAGGCATTGTCCATGATGGTTTTGCCACCTGCATTGAGATAACAATCTATTAGATATACCATATAACTATCTGTTAAACAACAACTTAGAAACCAATTGAGTTTACCCGCTTATTTGCATGGGTTGTTGACCATGTTTGTATGGGTTGTTGAATACGTTTGCATGGGTTATCAATCACCCGCCGAGAAAGAGGCTTTAAGCATGACGCGATATGCTACCATGTTGTTTGTGGTTATCACTCATTTAACATCATTCTTCCCGATTTCTGCAATGCGGACATTGAAATTCAACTCCCAATTAGGAGCATAAAGCACCGAAGCGTTCTCGTAAGGTCATTTTCTCTTTGTTTGGGGTTACAAAAATAGCAAAAATCACTGATTTCTATTTGTTACTACGATAAAATCCAATTTGGAGCATTACTTATAGATTGGAATTAGCAAATACATATCATGTTTCTTTTCTATTCTAAATTTCGCATTACCTTTCTTGATTTTTAGTTTTCTTATACTATGATCAAATATTATACCAGTTTGTATTTTCTCTGGTATATAATACCAGTCTTGTGTGTAAATGATTCTTTTGTCTTGAACAAAAATCATTCTATCACTTGTGTCTTCGAACTCATTAAACTGTATACCTAAATCCTTATTAATCTCCTCTAAAGAGCATTTACTGGAAAAATAATAACATATATCCCAGTTGAAGCTAAAACAAGAAGAAAAGTCTACAATACAATTTATGCTATCTTGCTGCCAATGATTCGAAACTATCTTATTGATGTCATTTTTGTTTTGGCAACTAGCCAAAACAAAAATGACCAAGATAGAATGTAATATATTTCTTATCATCTCATTGTTCCCCATGTTTGTTGTAAAGTTTCTAATTCCTGTTTAGCTTTTGCGTCAGCATCCAACCCTGTGGCACGTCATGATTACCGAGTGTGTCAATGATAGAGTTATATCCTCGTTTTGTATTCTCCGGATCACCGTACGCACCCTTCTCTGTCGGTACACTAGGAGCTACACCCACCTTCTCATAGTATGCTTCCTTCTGTGTCTGAATCTGATTCATACGCTCTGCATAGTCCTGCTGACCAGCGGTTACGTATGAGCCGTTGCGTCCATAGACGTTGTTGAACAGACCCGTTCCTATCCTTGAAGCAACTCGTTTGTCACCAATGAAGTAATGCTTCGTAAAGCGATTCTTATTGATGCTGATTATCGAAGCAGGGTAAAGCGTGAAGTTATCCGTCTCATGGAACGTGATTCCCTGTGGCGCACCATTGATGTACATTCCCTCCATCGTACCGTAACTCTTCATGATGCGCTGCCCACCTGTGTTATAGGTGTAGCAGCTTGTCTTGCTGTTACCAAATATAGTCATGTGTCTTTTCTCTATCGGTGTATTCATTTTTTATATTAGCTTTAGATACCATTGATTAGATTTTACAACTATTATATCCTTTTTATGTGAAAACGTCAATATGGCTATCCGTAAACGATAAAAATTGACACTCCACAAACTGCTTTTCCCAAAGTAAATAATTAAAGGATCTCTTTGATTAGTAAATGTTATTTTTATATATAGCCCCCAAAATGGTGTTGAACAAAAAAATATGTGCGATATATCCTCCCATGAAATCTTCATATTTCCTTCCTTTTCTGTAATTAGTAAGCCCAACTCATTTATGACTATTTTTTTATTGCGAGTTTTTATTAATCCATAAACAAGAATGATGATTATAAATACTGAAATCAAAAGTATTATTTTCATATTGCTTTGATCATTATTCATAATATCACCTATTGATAATGTGAATGGTATTAGCATTATCAATAACAATAAAAAGAAAGTAGGATATGTATGTATATTAAAATCTTTTGCCATTAGAAGTAAACCTTTATAAATTGAATAACCATAAGAAAACATTGAATGTGTCATCTTGCACCATAATAGTATAGACCTGTTTCCTCATCGACCTGCTTACCATTGAACTTATACGGTAGTGTCTTCACTGCTGCTGTGTTCATCAACGAGGAGTTCCCATATGGCAAGTAGGCATCATACTGGGTGATGTTAGCTTTATCATCTGTGATGTAAGACGTACAGCCGAGGTAGTCACTGTGATAGAAGAAAGTTTCTTCTTTCGTAGTGTCGTTTGGAATATAGCCATAACCAGCCTGTGGGGCATCAGGGTTACTCGAGTCATTCCAAGAGATTGGAGCTTCCAGAATTCTTAATAGAGAGTTATATAGACATTTGTAGAAAAAAATCTACCTTCTTTATATTGCCAAATAAAAACTTTTTTGTGCAACATCTCCGAAAGATTTTTTGCAGCAAAATAGTCTTCTGAAATCTCTATTCTCTTTTTTGATAGAATGATAAAAGGAGGAGTCCATTTGTCTATCATGCTTAACTTTAACGTCTCTGGGATGACTTTTTCCCTCTTATCTTTTAAAGAAAAGCCAATGTATATAAATTCGTTATATTCTTCTACTTTAATAAATTCTGTACATATATCAAGGATTGAAAAAGAAACTTTCAACCACTCTCTTCTTTGTATTTCATTACAAAAATCAGTTATATGACGATCTGTATAAATATCGTCAGAAAGTGAGAATCTCTTAATCCATCTATGTAATCTCTTTCTACAATTTGTATCCATATTAAATAAGACTTTATATCCTCCAGTCTTAAGCTAAAAAGTCATTCCATCACAGGTGTAATGAGTTTCAAGCAATGAAACGGTGCGTTTCATAGGATGAAACTGTGAGTCTCATTCTTTGAGACTATTATGATACTCTATTTTATTCATAAGCATAACGGGTAAAGTAGTTGTCGAAGCTTAACTCTTCGGTGTAACCATACGAGCGGAAGATGTTTATAATGCCCTCTTGCTGCTCGGGCGTGAGGGTGAGTTGTCCGTTCATATAGCGGTAGTAGGTGGGGCGACTACTGAGATATTGCTGAATTTCTCTGCGTATCGGAGTGTCGTCCACGCGTTTTACGTTGAGGAATAAATTGTGAAATCCCCATGCTGCTCGTATCACCCGTTTTTCCACGTAGAACTTGCATTTGCCTTTTTGTAGCGCATTAGGATAGATGGCATAGCCCACGTTTTTATCGTCTGGTAGATGCTGACCAGCAAAATAACGCATACAAGTGTCTTTGCGTGGACAATCTTTGTTAAAACAGAGTTCCCATGTAGGGGGAACGGAAGCGAAGTTGAATGGTAGTTGTTCCATATTATGATTTAATTTTTACGAGAAGTTTGCAAGTTCTTTCATTTAAACTTGTTGCTTACTTGTTTCTTTCTATAACCGTGAGGAATACTAGATTGTTGTATTCTCTTATCTAATTATAATATATTATGTGGCAAATTGAATAGTTCGTATTATTTTTTATCTCTCTTTTTGAATACTACTGCTATAGTGAATCTTTCATCTTTAGGTTTTAATGTCCAAATGTCTAGAGCAGGATTCCAGCGTGGCATGCTTCTGATAAGTCTAATGGCTTCAGCGTCCAATAAGGGGTGAAGCCCCTTTAATATCTTAATATCAGAGATACGTCCATCTTTTTGAACAAGGAAATTGACAATCACTCTCCCTTCTATTGTATCAGCAGCTTCTGGACGTCTAGTATTCTTTCGTAACCATTTCTGTAGATCTCCTTTAAAAGAAGGCATTGGAGGGACCAACAACATCGGTTTATCAGTGGAATCCTTTTCAACAATAACATCTATCTTAGTAGGGTTAATATCTATATTATTCCCTTTTGATGTATAAAAACTCAATGTTAAAAGAAATACGTAAATACTCATACTAATTTTTACGAGAATTTTACAAGTTCTTTCATTTTAGTTTGAATGAATCAATTTATTGGGGGCTAAAGGGTTGCTAAGGAGATTATAATACTAGCAATGAATAAAATTAAAGATAACAACCATGTACACAAAGAAAGTATCATATACAGACACTTCACGTTTTTATTTAAACTTTTGTATGTCTTGTAATACTTTGAAAGAGAATTACAAACTTTATTTTCACAGAATTTGCTTATAACAGGTATGAGAAATATAATTAATAGAAGCAAACCTATCTTATCTGTTTTCGTCCAAGCCAGAATAGATACAGACTGTAAAGTTAAATAAATACAGAGAAATACTCCCCCTATAACATTTAAGATTATATCTATTAAATACCACTCTGCATATCGATGCCATTTTCTTGGATATTTCATCCAAAGAACTGAATACTTCGATATCGTATATATACTAAAAAACATGTAAGATAAGATTTTATACACTTTCATACAGAATTAGTTTGACCATATAAGATAGAACTTTATAGTTTTTTGTGACTTTCATCTTGTTTATATCATGTCTAATATTTTTAATATTCCATATATTAATGATACGATTGCACCAATCCAGCCTCTTATATACATATATTCACCGCCTCCCCCAGAATGATGCGACTTAGAGCAAATCCATATCATAATAATGCCTACTATTATATAGTTCATGCCCTCTAGTGCTCTATAAAACAACCCGATGACGCCTGAAATAAGAAGAGTACATAAAATTATATAGGCAACAGAATACATCAAAGACTTTTTGCATTGCGATTGCCTTAAGTGATAAAATAGATAGCAAACTAAACTTATAGTCAAAAAACCAGATATACTATATAATCCCATTGCTTCAATTTATTTATTATTTGAATCAACCTCCTTGTGAGGATTGATTTTTCCTCGTTTAGCTAGACACTTTTTTGTTATATTAGCTGAATAAGTAGACAGCCTTTTTGTAAGTCTACTGGAAAGCTAGACACTTGGTCTTTATTGGATATGCAGAGCTTGTGGCTTCGCTTGTGTTGCAATACTGGATGCTCCTCAATGGAGCATTCAGTTTTATGCTGGTTGACATACACCTTCACTAGCGATTTGTTGTCTGGCTTGGCAAAGATAGTGGATAGTTTCCATTCCTGCTATCTTTTTGATGATAAACTTTCTTCTTCCACACTCTTTTTTGTGCGCCTTGCTCGAAGTGAGCGTTCTGTGGAGCTTTGTATCCAATGCCCATGTGCGGTCGGCAATATTTGTGGAAGTGAATGTATCGAATCCTATGATATAATAAAGAGAGAGCTTGGGAATAATTAATGTGTTGATAGCCATGCTCTCGCTTGTTAGCTTGAAAGAAGTGGAGACAAGTAATCGCCGTTAGTTAGCCTTTATGGTTATTTCTTGTTTTTACTATATGAGTATATGCAACTGGGTATTTGCTACTATCTAATAGATGCGAATCGCAAAATTGTCTCTTATTGTATTTGCTCTTATTAAATGGATTCTTGTAGGAAGATGCAAAGCTTCTATTGAAGAACTAAAATCTTTGTGGATGAATATAATTCCAGTATGAGGATTTGTTCTTATACATACATCACGAAGGGTTTTAAGATCTGCATGTCCGCTGGTATGAAAACCATCTCTAGTCCCATCATAAATCCTTCCGTTGAAGAGCTCCCGCATTGCAATGATTTGTGGGTTAAGGTGTTCTTCTTGCCCATTATGGTATCCTTGCCACATCGAATAAATCAGGTAAGGAGGGGCGTCATTGTAAGTATTTATCAGTTTCTTTATACGTTCAATCTGGCTGCTTCTGACAGGTATTAAGAAACCTCTCTTCATTAGAAATTCCCTAACCTTTGGTTCATTATATTGATTTAATAGAAATTTGTTAGAGAAATTAAAGATACTACTCTTCGTGTATTTTGTGAATATATCCAGTATTGATGATAGGAAATGGTCACAACAAAATACTCTGTGTGTTAATTTGCATGCTTCTTTAAAAGAGGCTAATCGTTCTAAGTCCGTAGAAGAACAGAGTGCGAAGACATACTTATGCCGTTTTAGAACTTTTATGGTATTAGACAAGATATCCATTTCATGTAATACTTTCTCTTGCGTCCGTCCCAACATAGTTCCTTCGGTTATGAGAAGATCTATTTGCCTGATATAATATTTCAGAATGCGGTCTAAGCCTTTTCCTAGATAGCCATGGTTCCGAAAGTCACCTGTATGTAATATAACTTTCCCTTCAGATTCAATCTTAAACATATAAGCATCAAAGGCAGAATGACTGCAGAAGTAAGGGGTAATTCGGATATCTTTGATTTGTATAGGTTCATTGGCAAAGTATGTACGCATATGATTGATAGTATTCTGCTCTTCCTTTGTATCTATATGTTTGGAAAGGGTATCATATTTGCACTTGATAACCTCCAAAGCTCCTTTACCAACGTATTGTGGAATGTCGTTTGGAACAAGATGAAATAGACCTATATGATCTCCATGATAGTGGGTGTAGAATATTGCATCCGCATCCGCTGTAATTTGAGTAACTTGTTCTACTGTTAGTTCCTTTATCCTATTTCCTGGTAGATTACTACCAAGATCAATGATAATTTTGGCTTTTGTAGTTGCAATTTCAGTAATACATCCACCAATTTGATTAGCTCCACGATGTATGGTTATGTTTATCATATTATATATACGCTCTTTGGTGATATTGAAAGGTTGTTATAGGATGAAGATAATTGGGGCTTATCTATCATAAAGCTGATACTCTTCTTTATTTAGCCATATAACTCTTATCCCTTTAGCTTCTCCTTTCTGTTCCTTTCTGAAAACCTCCTTTTGGAACTCAAAACTAGTTCCTTCTTCTTTGAATTGATAACAAAAGATAAATTCAGGTTTGTGACTGCAGTCTATCTTGATATCT
Organism: Prevotella veroralis; assembly: GCF_018127765.1. NCBI lineage: Bacteria > Pseudomonadati > Bacteroidota > Bacteroidia > Bacteroidales > Prevotellaceae > Prevotella > Prevotella veroralis. Next base: position 580,864 of record NZ_CP072330.1, read on the forward strand.
TTGGGTAATAACCCCAGTTGTTTCTTCTGCTCTACAACTTCGTTCATTTCCTTAGTAAATGCCTCTTCTGTCTTGGTATTAGCTCCAATAGAGTAAGCATACGAATGGGCATGCTCTTGGAGTCCAGATGTGCCTTTAAGCGCCTTGGTACCCTTCTTTAGTTCTATGATGCAGAGACAATGATCGCTGTTTCTTATGGCTATGATATCAAAGCGTGGTGATGGAATCTTTCCTGCTGGGGTTCTTTTATTCCCGCAATATTTGAATTCAGATCTTTTACTGACCTGATATTCTAAGTCGATAATTGTATAGTCTGATAATTTGTACTGATTACGTAGACACAAAAGATGTTGTGCCTTTTTCTCTTCAACACCTTTACCATTTAGAATATTCAGCCAATAGTGCTCCATAGCAGCACTAATGCATGCTATATAAGCCTCATATTTCCCTTCTCTGAAAAGTTGTAGACAATGATTTTCCTTTTCTATGATTTCAAGTTGATCTTTTTCTTCTTTTTTAGAATGTTTTCTGAAGTAGTTCTTATCAATCTCTATTCTCTTATCGGAATAGACCCGTGCAATGTTACCTCCCCAATAATAAATATTAAAGTAGTTGTCTCTAATTTGAAAGGTTAAATCTGGGTTTTTGTTGACACATTCCAAGAATTTGTTTAATGGTCCTTCTAATAGACTCTTTCGGAGAGTTTCGCCTGATTTATCTACATGAAATCCTCTTTTATAATGGTTGCTCATAATACCGAATGATTAAATGTTATGTAATAATGGTTGTGTCTGGTATAATTGGTACTGATCATCTAATACTGCTCCATTAGCATATAAGGTGTCACTTATTAGAATTTTACCTACAGACTCATGAGCATGTCCGAATAGATGGGCATAAGGTTTGGTACTAAATATTCTGTCACGAATAGCCTTATTCCCCCAGTGTCTCCTTGCTGATTCGTCAAGAATCATTAATGGTGGCTCGTGGGTGATGATAATATCCGCCTTAGTTGGGATTTTCTTTTCATTATGATTGTAACCCAATCCAAAGAGTGTAATGCCTTCTAGTGTAATACTCTTATCTTGCAAGAAGAATACGTTATTAGGTAAATCCTCTATATTATCCGCATCCCATAAGCATAGGTCATGGTTCCCTGTTATGAAGATTTTATATCTATAGGGTAGGGTTATGAACCAATTAAGGAAATATAGAACTTCCTTTTCTGTTCCCATGTCAGTGAAATCTCCGCAGTGAACGATGATGTCAGCCATAGGTAGATTTGTCAATAAATGGTGCCTGTTGTGTGTGTCAGATATATGAAGAATCTTCATTATTGTTTAGATGGATATTTAATAGGATAAGTTAATAGTATTTTGGTTAAGTACTCTTCATAAGACTGCTCTTTTATTCTTTTCGCTTTTCAATCTTGATCAGCAATAAGCCGATAGCAGTCCATATCAACTCTCGGATGCGGACGATCAGTGCGACGAAGATACCCGCACTTGAACTAAGTCCTAAGCCAGTAACCGACATGAGGAATCCGCCTTCGCGTCCGCCCAGTTGCAAAGGCATAAAGAAGAGCATGTTGGCAAATAACGAGGTGAAAGCAAGAATGAGGATGCAATCGAAGTAATTGACGCTTGGCATGAGAACCAATAGAATGAAGAAGATCTCTAAGGCACTACAGATTCTGCAGGACAGCTCCAATAGAACCGCAGTAAAGAACATACGTGGGTTTTGGTTATGGAGTGATGCAATCTGTCGGTCGATGTTATCGAGTTCTTCTTTATGCTGATGAATGAAAGGCTCAGCCCACTTCTTAATGAACGGGATGTGTCGCACGATACTCATCACGCGCACGGCAAGTCCTTTCTTATAGCCTGTCAAGAAGAACCATATCGCTGCTATACAAAAGATACCAGTAACGCTAAGCATTGTGCCCATCAATAGGTTGACGGGTTGAGTAAACAGGTAAAGGAATATTGATAGGAACCAAAACCAGAAGTGACTGAATATGTGTGTCATAGCATATAGCACAACAGATGATGTGGCACGCTCAACTCCTATCTTCGGTGTTAGTTCCATGATACGATAAGGCTCACCTCCCATCAATCCGCCAGGCGTTGCATAGTTAAGGGCAAAGCCAGATACCGTCACTTTGTAAAGCCAATGAAAGGAAACACGTTGCTGTTCAGTATTTCCTTTCGTTTGGCTTTTTATGATGACATACCATGCCGATGTATTAAACAGATATAGAACAGCCCATAGTGCAATGACGGCAAAGAACCAGTAACCAGCATGCTGTAAATTACGCCAGACATCAGCAAAGTCGAGTTGAGTAATCATAATGACTAACACGACTAAGCCGAACCCAAAGAATATATTCTGATGCTTTTTACTCATGAGTCTATGGATGGAGTTCTATCTGTTGGATAGATATTATCCTCGCTTCTCTTCGTGTCGCTCGCTATGTGGAGTGCGGTCTTCTCGCTTATGAGGGTTTGCGAAACGCGCCTTATCACTCTCATCACGCTTCTCCTTATAGAGCTTTGGCAGTGGATGAACTTGAGCCTCGTCATACTCTGCACGATTGCGGAAGATGTCTATCGCAAGGTAGATGGCATGGCGGAAAGCCTGCTCGTTGGCAACGCCTTGCCCTGCGATTGCGAAGCTATTAGGTATCTCTGCGGATGTACGAACGAGTGACATTCCTGATGTGTAATTGATTCCTTGGAAGTCAGAGAGTGTGCGGAAGGGTGATAAACCTTGTTCGTAATACATTGCCAAAATGCCATCAAACTCTTGATAATCGCCATTACTGAAGAAGGTATCGGCAGCATACGGACCAAAGACCTGTATATCCTTTTCCACGAGTTCGTTGATAGCAGGCATGATTATCTCTTCTTCCTCTGAACCTAACAAGCCATTGTCGCCCGCCTTAGGGTTCAATCCCAATATGGCAATGCGTGGGCAAGAGATTCGGAAGTCGCGGCGCAAGCTCTGGAAGAGTGCTTCAGCCTTGTTCGCAATGCTCTCTTTTGAGATAGATTCGGGCACTTGACGGAGTGGAAGATTACGTGTTGCCAGTGCCACACGCAGTCCTTCGTGGATAAAGATAGACAATCCGTGCCCTTCAGTCTCTAAGTGATCTTCTATGTAACGGCTTTGTCCACTGAAATGGAACTTGTCATTATTATCAATAGGAGCAGTCACTAACACGTCGAATAAGCCTTGACGATAATCCTCAAGCGCCTTATCTACAGCCTTCAATCCAGCCTCTCCCGATTCCTCGGAAGCAACACCTAACTCAATCTTTATCTCTTCGTCGAAGACAGGGAGTAAGTTCAATCGTCCTTCTTTAGCCTCACTTGCATCCTTAATAATCGTGAAGTTAGCTTCAATTCCTAATGCGTTGCGATGATAGGTAGCCACCTTTGGCGACCCATAGATAATGGGTGTGCATAGCTCCAGCATGTCTGGTTCAGAAAAGGTCTTGAATATCAACTCATATCCAACACCGTTTGTATCTCCGTGTGTGATAGCTACGCGGACTCTTTTATTCTCGTTCATATATGTATATCTTGTATAGTTTGATACTGTCTCAATCCTTTTATCGTCTCTCTCCAGCAATCTTCTTGGCTGTAGAAAGTAATCCACAGGCGGCAAAGATGTCTTGACCCCGACTCGCACGAATGGTCGTAAAGACTCCATGTTGCGTTAGATAGTTCCTGAATTGTTCCATCTTATGGTCGTCAACTCCATGCAAAGGTATGTTGGGAATAGGGTGGAATCGAATCAGATTTACCCTACATTCTATACCCCTAACGAGCTTAACTATTGCCTTAGCATGCTCTTCAGAGTCATTGACTCCCTTAAATACTATGTATTCAAAAGATAATCGACGCTGGTGCGAAAAGTCATAGTTACTTAGCAATTCAACGATACTCTCAATCGACATTCCTCGCTCGGCAGGCATCAATTCCGACCGTTGTTCATGCAGAGGAGAGTGCATACTGATTGCCACATGACAATTACTTTCTTCCAAGAACCGCTTTAACTTCCCCTTGATTCCTACACTACTTACGGTGATTCTCTTAGGCGACCACGCATAACCGAAGTCAGCAGTCAGCACCTCAGTAGTACGTAAAACGTTATCGAGATTGTCCATTGGTTCGCCTTGCCCCATGAACACTATGTTGGTCAGTTTGTCACGTTCTGGGAGGGAATATATTTGGTTAAGGATATCAGTTGCACTCAAATTCCCCTCAAAACCCTGCTTACCTGTTTGGCAGAAGAGGCAATTCATCTTACAACCAATCTGTGAAGACACACAGAGTGTGGCACGATCTTCTTCTGGGATATATACTGTTTCAACAAATTTCCCACTATCTGTAGGGAATAAGTACTTGATTGTTCCGTCCTTAGAATGTTGAGCATCAATAGGTTCTTTACAGCCTATCTCATATTCAGCAGCAAGTTTCTCGCGGTTCGCCTTAGAGATATTTGTCATCTCATCAATGCTCTTCACATGTTGTGAATAAAGCCATTTCGCCATCTGACCACCTGTAAATGCAGGCATCCCTAACGACTTCGCAACCTCTTTCAGTTCGCCAAGTGTCATTCCTAACAGATACTTCTTTGCTGTTCCCATCCTTGTTCTCAATGTTTTATTGCCTGCAAAGATAACGAAAAAAAGGCTAAATCCTTGTTCTTTTTGTGCATAAGTTATCTATCTCTCTACAATCTACTTCGATTGAAAATGATGAGATGTAGCACGAAACGGATAATGAAGTCCAGTGTAACAAGCCACTGTTTCGTTAGCAAAAAACAAGGAAGAGCAAAGGAAAAAAGCCTATTCTCAAACAGAGAAAGATATCTACAGGATTTCTCCAAGTGCTTTGTAATACCTCTCCAAGTGCTTTGTAATGCTTCTCCAAGCCTTTTGTAATAATCCTGTAAATGCTGAACTGCAAGTAAACGAGTGGAGAAGTTTACGAGTAAACGACTTAATCTACCAGTCAAATTCATCCTTATAGCTATCGAAAATGGCTCCATCTTCATAGCCAAAGTCCTTGAACACGCTGTTAATAAACGCTTGTTCGGCTGGAGGGATAGGCTTTTCTCCGTTCCTCCTAAGGTAATAGGAACCATTACCATAGTGCGAAATGAGTTGGCGACGAATACTAGCTACATCTGTGGCAAGCACTTTGTCGAATGAATATCTCATGCCATACGCCATGCGAACGACCTTATCTGGCTGGTAGTAAGTGCAGTTGTCCGCCTTATTCACAGCTGGATTGACACACTTAATAAGCCTGTCTTTGCACACTTCGGCGTTTGCAACGAGTCGATGTAAGCAGGTTTTGCCCTTCTTGCACTCGGTATTATAACATAAAAGATAGTGCTCTGGTGCTCCTTGATAATCATTCTTGTTCTTCATCTTATCAGTTGTTTAGAGATAAATTAATAGTTATCTATTGCTTTCTAATGAGTCATTAGACGTGCTGAATGCAAAGATACGAAATTCTATTTAGCTATAACTGCATCTGTAATGATAATTTTCTCGGGTTGAGTTTATTTTGTTAAGGTGGCTTAATGAGGCTTTATTTCGATGAAGAACATGCGAAATTATGTTAAAGATAAGCACCAATCGCCTGCGATATAAATTATTCTTTCTACCTTTGCAATACCAAAAGAGAGAGGTAACTCTCCCTTGTGTAGTGAATATTTGATGATAGATAATAACGTTAGAAAGGCAGAGGCATGACACCGACGATGGTGGGAGCCACAAGAGGTGACATGCCTTTTCTAACAACTTTCGCATTGAAAAGGGACGACACAAACATTTATTAGAGTAAACAACATTATAAACATAAAAGTAAAAGAGTTATGGCAACAGTTTATGACTTCAATTTGAAAGATAAAAAAGGTAATGAGGTTAGCCTCGAAACATATAAGGGTAAGGTTCTTCTTATCGTTAATACTGCTACTGGTTGTGGCTTCACTCCACAGTATGAAGACTTAGAAGCTATGTATCGAAGCCTGAAGGATAAGGGTTTGGAAATCCTTGATGTTCCTTGCGATCAGTTCGGTCACCAGGCACCGGGTACTGATGAAGAGATACATGAGTTCTGCACGGCTAAGTTCGGGACTGACTTTCCACAGTTCAAGAAGAGTGATGTAAACGGAGCAAACGAACTTCCTCTTTACACATGGTTGAAGAGTCAGAAGGGTTATGATGGTGGTGCTTACGAGGAGAAGTTGGCTGCTATCATGGAAGACTTGTACAACAAGGCTAACTCGGAACCGCGTAAACAGAACGATATACAGTGGAACTTCACTAAGTTCTTGGTAAATCGTGAGGGCGAGGTAGTGGCTCGCTTCGAACCAACTGTTGATTGCAAGGAGGTTCAGAAAGCTGTTGAAGCTGAACTCTAAAGCACTGACACGTAAGTTGAATATATTGAAGGATGGTCGTGACAAGGTCTCTCTGTCGACTATCCTTCTTGTTTTTTTTGATGCTAATGATGGTGAGGAATGGCTGTTGATATAGCTGCATTTCGTAAAGGAGTATATGAGGTTGTAGCATCAATTCCGTCAGGAAGGGTGTTAAGCTATGGTAAGATTGCGTGGCTCTTGGGCTATCCTCGTCATGCACGATTGGTGGGAAGGATGCTACATAATGCTGGCGAAGCGGAGAAACTACCTTGTCATAGGGTGGTGAACAGTGCTGGGAGGACTGCTCCTGATTGGGCGGAACAACGGCAGTTACTCGAGTCAGAAGGTATTACCTTTCGCTCAAATGGATGTGTAGATATGAAGAAATGGCAATGGAAACTATATGAATAGTTCTCATTGCCATTGCTTTTTTATGGTCGACAAGTTGATGTTTTAGCAAGTAGGATGTGCGCTGTCGTAATCCTCTTGATAGTTGTCAGTTTCGATATAAATATAAATCTTATAGCTTGGAAAGGCTGCACGTATGGTACGCTCAATGTCGTTGACAATCTCAGGCGATTGTACTTCACACTCGTCTTTGATATCCACCTTTGCCGTGACAAGTATGTCTGTCGGACTGAGATGGATTGTTTTTATATTGATGAGCTTGCTGATGTCATTTCTATTAAAAGCCTCATTGATACGGGCAAGATCCTTTTTTGTAACGCTTTCTCCAATCAACAGACTATAAAACTCACGTGCCAATAAGAGCGCAGCAAGGCAGAGTAGCACACCGATAAGCACACCTGAGAGTGCATCATAGAATGGATTGCCTGTGAAATGACTAAGAAGTGTACCTGTCAAAGCAATCAACAAGCCCACGACAGCACACGTATCCTCGGTAAAGATGATGAGAATTTCACTGTGACGGCTCTCTCTCAAGAAGCGATAAAGGGGCAAATTGTCTTTGTTTAGTTCGTTGATTTCCTTGAAGGCAACGCGCAGGCTGATACTTTCCACAATCAATCCGAAGACGAGAATACCCATGACTAACCACGTGTTCTCCACACTGTGCTCTGGATGAAACAGCTTTTCCGTAGCCTCCATGATACCTAAAGCACCTCCTGCAAAGAACAACATCATCGCAACTACCATGCTATAGAAGTACTTTGCACGTGCTTGTCCAAACGGATGTTGGTCTGTTTGCTTTGCTTCCGCTTGTTTATTACCTACGAGTAAGAGTATTTCATTACCGCAATCCACAATACTGTGGATCGATTCATTAAGCATTGCGGCTGATCCGGAGACTGCAAAACCAACGAACTTAGATATCGCTACGAGTACATTTGCACCCAAAGCGGCGATAACACTCATCATTCCTCCCTTGTTATTATCCTTTTCCATTATCCTGATTGATTATTTCTTCGCAGCTTTTTGAGCCTCTTTTACCATCTTCAAACGCTCCTCGTAGTAAGGACGCCACTTGTTAATCATAGCCTGAAGATCCTTACTTCGCTGTTCAAGTGTGTGATATTCCTCTGTGTCCGTTAGGTTGAGTTTACTCATTGTTAGCATTTGTTGCAACATAAGTCTTTGTTGTTCGTCAGCTTGATGCAGTTGATTTCCCAACTTCTCAAGCTGCTCCATGAATGCTAATGCACGATCAATATGATTCTCCTTATCCATTCTTACCTTTATTATATACCATGTTTAATGGTCGCAAAGTTACGTAAAAAGATGGATAAATATTGCTTTTAAAAGATTGAATATAGGTGTAATAAAGGATTTTGTATTATCTTTGCATACTAGAAAACAATACATTCAGATGGAAAAGAACAAAAAGATAAGTTGCTTCTTAGCCTATAGTTCGAGTGAAACAATGGCTTCATTGATGGCTCAACTACCTATGGGGAAAGGAGAGATAGTTGATCAAGTGTTTTTCTTAGCGGCACAGTCTGTTGCTGTAGAAGGCATACCTGGACAGGCAAAAGTGTTGCAGGGAACAGGCTTAATGGCGTCAGACATGATGCTGTTGATGGCTAAGTCCACAGAAGCAGACTATGTTTTGTTCTATATGAAGTCAAGTCCTTTGACCTTAGGTTACCATGCTTTGGAACGCATGATACAAGTGGCTGAACAGACAGGGGCGGCTATGGTCTATGCAGATCATTACTCCGTTGAGGATGGAAAGGCGCAGAAACATCCTGTAATCGACTATCAGTTGGGTAGTATTAGGGATGATTTCGACTTTGGATCAGTAGTTCTTCTAAATGGAAAGATGCTGCGGAAATATGCAGAAGAGCGTCAATCAGAACATTATAAATATGCAGGTTGGTATGACTTGCGCCTGTTCTTGAGTCGACAAGGAAGTATTTTCCACCTGAATGAATACCTATACACAGAAGAGGAAGACGATCTTCGTGCGAGTGGAGAGAAGCAGTTTGACTATGTAAACCCACGTAATCGAGAGGTACAGATTGAGATGGAGCAAGCTGCAACACGCCATCTTGCAGCCATCGGAGCCTTGGTTGACACGCAACGTTATGCTCAACCCGACTTCACGAAAGGTGATTTCCTTGTTGAGGCTTCGGTGATTATCCCTGTTTATAATCGTGAGAAGACTGTGAAAGATGCTGTTGTTTCAGCTCTCTCACAGGTTACTGATTTCCCGTTTAATGTCATTGTGGTGGATAATCATTCAACAGATAAGACTACAGAGAAACTTAATTCTTTGGCAACGGATGACCGATTGGTACACCTCATACCCTCACGAACAGACCTCGGGATAGGTGGTTGCTGGAATTATGCTATCAATGACGAACATTGCGGACGCTTTGCAGTACAGCTGGATAGTGATGATCTCTATTCGTCAGAACGTACATTGCAAACCATAGTTAACGCCTTTCATGAGCAGAAAGCAGCAATGATTGTGGGGTCATATCGTATGTGTGACTTCGATTTAAACACCTTACCTCCGGGCTTGATAAGCCATAGTGAGTGGACAGAAAACAATGGTTGTAACAACGCATTACGTATCAATGGACTTGGAGCTCCGCGTGCTTTCTTTACGCCATTAGCCCGACAAGTGCAGTTCCCAAACACTAGTTATGGTGAAGATTACGCCATGGGATTGGCTTTCAGTCGCTCTTTTCGTATTGGAAGAATATATGATGAACTTTATCTCTGCCGTCGTTGGGGTGGGAATAGTGATGCTGTTCTTAGCTTAGAGAGGCTTAATGCCAACAATACATACAAGGATCAGCTGCGTACAATGGAGTTACTTGCACGCAAACAACAGAACGATAGCGTAGAGAAAGGGCTTTACGATTTTTTTCATAAGCAGCTGAACCAATGGAAAGAAGTACAGACTCGATTTGAGGAGTTGGCTAACGTGCAGACACGTGAGGTGGGTTCAGCCCTCGCGCAATACAATCCTGCACGCATGGTAAGCACTGGGGCGAAGATAGATAAGGCTTCCCTTGCGAAACGTCCTTGTTTCCTTTGTGCCAAGAACCGCCCTTCTGTACAGATAGGATTGCCTTTTCATCATGATTTCGATATCTTAGTCAATCCTTTCCCCATCCTTCCTGTGCACTTCACAATACCTGCTTGCAAGCACCAAGCACAGTCTATAGTCGCAAACTATGGTCAGGTGCATCGCTTGTTGAGCTTATATCCACACCTGATGGTGTTTTATAATGGTCCAAAGTGTGGTGCCAGTGCTCCTGATCATTTGCATTTCCAGGCAGGGACAAGCGGTATCTTACCCATACAAAAGCATTGGAAAGTATTGTGGAAGACATCTAAACCATTGTTGACATTGGATAACAACGATGGAGTCTATGCGATAGAAGATTATATCTGTCCTGCTCTTGCTATTGTGAGCCACGATGAGGAGCATGATACACAGTTGTTCCAAACAATCTATAATGTCCTCCCTTTGAAAGAAGATGAGACCGAACCGATGATGAATATCGTGTCTTGGAGGGATGAGGAACGCTTTATCTCTGTCGTTTTCCCACGTCAGAAGCATCGCCCTGCATGCTATTCTGCAGAAGGAGAAGCCCAATACTTGGTGAGTCCCGGTAGTTTGGATATGGGCGGTTTACTCATTCTTCCACGTCAAACAGACTTTGAAAGAATGACAGCAGAACGTGCCGAAGCCATCTTGCAGGAGGTTTCTTTATCAAAAGAGGCGATGGATAAGGTTGTTAAGAACATATCATTGGCTAATAAAAAAGCAGAACCAGAAGTTTCAGTAGGCATTGTCAGTGCAGAAAAGATACATTTCCAGTTAAATAAGGAATACACTCTTGATGGTCAAGAGGTGATAGGTGAACAGCTTGTTGAGTATTCCCAAGGCAAGATAAGATGGAAGGGTGCCTATTACGAAGAACTCCTTTTCACTCCAAAGAGTGCCGATTCATCCTTCACGTTGGCTGATGTTACCATTGGAGTAAACTTCCATTGGGAACGAAAAGAGGCTCAGACATTCCTCGGGCAGCTGCATCTTATCATTGACGAAGGCAAGATTGTGGCAATAAACAAGCTCCCCGTTGAGCGTTACTTAGCCAGTGTTATATCCAGTGAGATGAGTGCTACTTCCTCATTAGAGCTTTTGAAGGCACATGCAGTTATCTCTCGCAGTTGGTTGTTGGCTCAGATAGAGAAACGAAAAGATATTGCTAACAATCGAAAGAGTGCCACTTCGGCCATGATCGAAACACCCGAAGAGCTGGTAAGATGGTTTGATAGGGAAGACCATAAGCTCTTTGATGTTTGTGCCGATGACCATTGTCAACGTTACCAAGGTATCACGAAAGCTACAAGTCCACATGTGGAGGAAGCCATCAAGGCAACTCGTGGACAAGTATTGATGGCTGGTAACGAGATTTGTGACGCCCGTTTCAGCAAATGTTGTGGTGGAGTAACGGAGGAGTATCAGTATTGTTGGGAGAATCTAAGTAAGTCTTATCTGCTTTCCGTTGCTGACAAAGCACCTTTAGGGACTACTCCAAGTATAGACTTAACCAATGAAACCCATGCACGAGAATGGATATTGTCTTCTCCAGAGGCATTCTGTAATACGCATGATATGGCAGTTTTGAGTCAAGTACTCAATAACTACGACCAAGAGACGCACGACTTTTATCGTTGGAAGGTGGACTTCTGTCAAACAGAGCTTGTCGAGTTAATATGCAGAAAGACGGGTATTGACTTTGGAAAGATCGTTGACTTGCAACCATTAGAGCGTGGAAAGAGTGGGAGAGTCAGTCGTTTAAAGATTGTTGGCACCAAGTATAGCCGTGTTATTGGTAAAGAGTTAGAGATAAGACGCACGTTGAGTGAAACTCATTTGTATAGTTCTGCCTTCGTTGTAGAGCGTAGCCATATAGAGAACGGAGTGCCACAACATTTCCAACTCATTGGTGCGGGCTGGGGACATGGCGTTGGGCTGTGCCAGATAGGAGCTGCCGTAATGGGGGAGAAGGGCTATAAGTATGATACGATACTCCATCATTATTACAAGAATACAATGATAGAAACCCTATATATATAAGGTGTAGAGAGTAAGAGATGAGCGACGAACAGCAAATAAAAAATGGTATTCCGATTGCAAACCAATGGTACAGTCATTGGTTATGGATACCTACGCTCTATCTTACACGGGGCTTACCTTATGTCATCTTGTTAATGACCTCATTAGTTTTCTACAACCGGATGGGCTTGTCGAATGGTGCAATAACACTTACCACATCGTGGTTCTTTCTTCCTTTCATCCTACGTCCACTATTAGGAAGGTTCGTAGTTGGTTATAAAAGCAAGCGTTTCTGGATTATTCTTGCAGAGTGTGTTATAGCGTTAAGTCTCGTTGGCTTAGCCCTTTCTGTGCGCCTTATGGATTGGTTCTTATGGTCGGTTGCTGCCTTTATGGTCATTGCGATCGCTGCAGCCTTGCATGATGTAGCCATTGAAAGGCTCTATAATCGGGAAGCATTATTGCTGGAACGACCTATATTCTTCGGTCTTCGAGCTGTCTCTTATCTGCTTTCTATCATCGTCGGGATGGCTATTCCCATCACATTAGCAGGTAACTTGGAGGTGATCAATCGTACTGTTCGCCCAGCTTGGGCTACTCTTTTCTGGGTATTAGCCGTTTTGATGATTGCTATGACCTTATTTCATGCCCTCATTCTGCCTAAGGCTGTTATCCGTGCGAAGCTCCCTATATGGAGTGGTGTTACTCGCCAATGGTGGCATGATGTGACGGCTGCCTTCATAAGAAGACCTCATTACGTTGCAAACCTCGTCTTTCTCTTCTGTTTCTTAATACCCGAAGGGATGTTTATAAGGGTTGCTCCACTCTTTCTCATTGATCCCGGAAGCAATGGCGGATTAGCTCTCTCGCCTCAAGAATTAGGTTTGGTGCAAGGCACAGTGGGTACTTTTGCCTTTATAGCAGGTTGTGGATTAGGTATCAGTCTTGTCCGTCGGGATGGCTTACAACGTTGGTTATGGTTCTTTGTTATGGCTCTCACCTTACCAAAGTTCCTCTTTGTCTACCTCAGTTATTATTTTGTTTCCACCTTATCCATCATTAATATTTGTATTATTATCGATTACTTCGGGGCGGGTTTGGGCTTAACAACTTACATAGTATGGTTAGGCTTTTGTACAAAAGGTAAACATTCCACTTTCACTTATTCATTGGGAACGGCAATAACAGCCTTTTCCATGGTGATGTCAGGGTGGTTTACAGGCTTCTTACAAGAGTATGTAGGTTATCGAAAGTTCTTCCTCATGGTTGCAGTATCAGGTATTATCAGTTTCATTGTGGCTTATTTTATACCGATAACAAAGGACATTGGTAAGCGTGAAAGAACCGTTTAATCCTGTAGAAACTATTTCTTTCAAAATGAATTATCGCTTGTTAACCTTTTTAAAAAAGGTATTTAAATCGTTTGATAGTAATGGAAAAAGTAGTACTTTCGTACTCGGAAAGTTATAAAAGGTAATTAGAAAGATATGAAAATCAAGTATTTTTTAATGGCAGCTGTCGTTGCTTTGATGACAGCATGTGGTACTGCTTCTAAGGTGCCATTGACTGGGCGCACCCATAGACTTAGTGTTTCGGATGCCCAACTACTAAGTCTTAGCAATCAAGAGTACACTAAGTTCATGGCATCTGCAAAGCGTTCAACGGATGCAAAGAACACTGCTATGGTTCAACGCGTTGGTCGTAACCTTGCAAATGCAGTAGAGACTTACTTGCGAAACAATGGTTATGCCAATGAAGTAAAGAACTTCCAATGGGAGTTCAACCTTGTTCAAGACAAGCAGGCAAATGCTTTCTGTATGCCTGGAGGTAAGATCGTTGTTTATGAGGGCTTGCTTCCTTATACTCAAAACGAGGCAAGTTTGGCTATTGTTTTAGGGCATGAAATAGCGCACGCAGTGGCTAAGCACAGTGCAGAACAGCTTACCAAGCAGATGAATCAGCAGATGGGAACGAACATCTTAGGTACTGTTTTGAATTCAACAGTGGGTAGTGGCGTAGGAGATGTAGCAGCTCAAGTAGCTGGCGGATACTTCTCTTTCCGTAATCTAAAGTACAGTCGCGATAACGAAAGTGAAGCCGATTACATGGGATTGATATTTGCTGCGATGGCTGGATACGACCCCGCAAATGCCGTTACATTCTGGAAACGAATGGCAGCAGGCACTAATAGCAATACAGCAGAGATTCTTAGCGACCACCCATCAGATGCTCGTCGTATCCAAAACATTGAGAAGTGGTTGCCAGAAGCAGAGAAGTATTATCGTCAGAGTGGCTCTTCTAATGTTCGCACAAGTACAACTTCGACTGCTGGTACATTACATATTGGATCGTCAAAGAAGGTTTCAAAGAAGCGTCGTTAAGCCTATTTGAAATAGAGACAAGATACTCTTCAGATTCAAGAGACGCCCTTCTCGCATTGAGAAAGGCGTCTCTTTGCATCAAAGAGGGCGTCTCCTTAATATGAAAAGGGCGTCTCTTCGATGTGAAGAAACGCCTTCTTTGTTGGCAGATGGTACTATCCACTCCCCTCTCCATTCGGAGAAGGGGCTGGAAGGTGAGGCTATAAAGTAGGGACAGACGCCCTCGTCTGGAAACCCCACCCAGCCTCCCCCAAGGGGAGGAGTGCCTAACGGAAGCTAATTGGAATGGTTCTTTCTATACAAAAGGATACCACAAAGTAGGGACAGACGCCCTCGTCTGTCCGCATAAAGCGGGGAAGTTGGTTGCGGATCTGGCATGCTCTGGCGGACAGACGAGGGCGTCTGTCCCTACAGGTTGGCATGTTCTTTAAATAAAGGAACGCCTTCTTCAATATGAAGAGGGCGTTTCCTTGATACGAAGAGGGCGTCTCTTCGTATTTAAAAGAGCACATATTTTTACGTAAACATTTGACAGATCCATTTTTTATCACTATCTTTACAAACGAAATCAACCCTTTATAGCTATGATAGATTATATGATACAGAACCTTTGGTTGGCTTGGTTGCTGGCTGGGATAGTATGTCTTATCCTCGAGATGATGAACAATGACTTCTTTATCATGTGCTTCGCAATTGGTAGTTTTTGTGCTTCTGTCGCCTCATTGATGATAGATAGCATAGTTGTTCAAGTCATCGTGTTTGCCATCTTCACATTGTTAAGTATCTTCTATGTACGTCCTATCGCCCTGAAATACCTCCATAAGGGGGAAGACCAACGGTTAAGTAATGCTGACGCTTTGATTGGGCGTGAGGGTAAAGTAACCGATACAATAGAGACTGGAGGCTATGGTCGTGTGAAGATAGATGGTGATTCATGGAAAGCCAAGTCGATAGATGGACAGGAGATAAGCGTTGGGAATGACGTTCGAATCCTCCGTTTGGACTCTATCATTGTGACTGTTGAGAGGTGTTGAACAGGTATGACAATTAAAAGAAACAATATTAAATAACCCTTCTCTTGCCTTTTTATCATCGTCTTAACAATGGATAGTGGGCGAGAGAACCTAAAGACTTATGCTTATGAATATTCTAGGTTTTGTGTTGATTGCGCTTATCATCATGGTAATTATCTTTGCCAAGATGTCGATAGTCATTATCTCTCAGAGTGAAACAAAGGTCGTTGAACGATTGGGAAAGTACTATGCTACGCTCCGACCAGGCATTAACATCATCATACCCTTCATTGATCGGACAAAGGAAATAGTAGCTATGAGGGCTGGCAGGTACGCTTATACCAGTTCAATTGACCTACGCGAGCAGGTGTACGACTTTGATCGTCAGAACGTGATAACCAAAGATAACATTCAAATGCAGATTAATGCGCTGCTCTACTTTCAGATAATTGATCCGTTCAAAGCCGTTTATGAGATCAATAACTTGCCTAACGCCATTGAGAAACTGACGCAGACTACACTCCGAAACATCATCGGTGAGATGGAACTTGACCAAACGCTTACCTCTCGCGATACTATTAATACGAAGCTAAGATCGGTTCTTGATGATGCAACTAACAAGTGGGGAATCAAGGTGAACCGCGTAGAACTACAAGATATAACGCCTCCTGCAAGTGTTTCTCAGGCTATGGAGAAGCAGATGCAGGCTGAACGTAATAAGCGTGCAACCATCCTTACGAGTGAAGGTCAGAAGCAATCGGCTATTCTCCAGTCGGAGGGTGAGAAGCAAGCAGCCATCAACCGTGCTGAAGCTGACAAGCAACAGCAGATCTTAATAGCTGAAGGTCAGGCGCAAGCACGCATTCGCAAGGCTGAAGCAGAGGCTATTGCCATTCAGAAGATAACAGAGGCTGTTGGACAAAGTACCAATCCTGCCAACTATCTCATTGCACAGAAATATATCCAGATGTTGACCGATTTAGCTCATAATAATAACCAGAAGACTGTTTATCTACCATTTGAGGCATCAAACCTTATGGGTTCTATCGGCGGTATTAAGGATATGTTTAAGGGATAATAGATAATGACAACACAGGACATAAATCTTTGTATTTTTTGTGGTGCACGTCCTAACTTTATAAAGGTGGCACCAATTATTAGGGTAATAAACAAGTTGTCAGAAAGTGATAGCAGCCATAAGGTGAGCTACTCACTGGTTTATGCTGGTAGTGAAGACGACCCGACGTTGGAAGATAAGCTCTTTGACGAGTTGGCTATCCATCGTCCTGATGCATACTTGGGCGTTGAATGTGAGAATCTTAACGAACTCACGGGGCAGGTAATGTCGAAGTTTGAACAGTACCTACAGGCTAATAGCAGTGATGTAGTTATCGTTGTTGATGACTTGGCATCGACAATGGCAGCCGCAATAGTCACTAAGAAGCAAGCAATCACACTTGCGCATATTGCCGCGGGGACGCGTTCTTTTGACATAACGATGCCTAAGGAGATCAATAGATTGGTCATTGACGGACTGTCGGACATCCTCTTTACGGCTGGATTCAGCAATAATAGTATTGCAAACAAGGAGGGTGCCGAACTCTCAAAGGTGTATATGGTGGGCAACATCCTTATTGACAACATCCGTTATAACCGTGAGCGCATTGAGGGAATGAGCCTTGCTGACATTGATGCGTTGGCAGGTTTACCTATTAAAGAAAGTAATTATCTTGTCTTCACACTGAATCGTAAGGCCTTACTTGCTGATCAGGACAATCTGGAGAAGATGCTCCGTGTCTTGAGCGAGACGGCAGGCGATTTACCAATTATTGCTCCTTTGCGTGATTCTGCAGTACAGGTTATCATGTCTCTAAGCCTAAAGAAGAATATAAACTTGCATAATCTGCATATCGTTAAACCGCTTGGTTACTTAGAGTTTGCCTATCTTACTGCTCATGCACAGGGTATTGTGACTGACTCGGGGAACGTTGCTGAGGAGGCAACATTCAATAGTATCCCTTGTATAACACTCAACAGTTACACCGAACACATAGAGACTGTGAAAGTAGGAAGCAATGTTCTTGTTGGAGAAGACGCTGAGTTGCTTCGTTCAGCACTATCGGATATGGTCGCAGGAACGTGGAAGAAGAGTGGAATACCTGATAGATGGGATGGTAGATCGGCTGAACGTATCTTACAGATATTACTTGAACACCATTAAAGGTACGTTCTTTTAGAATCATCGAAGAACTTATATAGAAGGATAAACACCCTCTTTTAGCAGTCTATTCAGTTGGATTGATAGTGCAGAAGAGGCTGTTTCTCCTTCTTTTTATCTATTATTACCATTTATAAATGGTGTAGAGAAGAACTTAGTTTTCATTAATTTCGTACCTTTGCATTGATATTTAACAGGTGATAAGATAATGCACGGACATACAGACAACTACACTTTCTTGACACAAGGACCAATACATCGTGTTATAATAACGATGGCTGTACCCACAATTATATCCATGCTTGTGACCGGACTGTACAACATTGCGGATACATTCTTCGTTGGTAAGATCGATACACAAGCCACTGCAGCTGTCGGGGTGTCGTTTTCTATGATGTTCTTTGTCCAGGCGATGGGGTTCTTCTTTGGGCATGGTTCAGGTAATTACATATCTCGTGAGCTGGGAGCAAAGCGTCGTGAAAATGCTATAAAGATGGCATCAACGGGCTTCTTCAGCTCTTTCTTCTTTGGGTTAGTTATCCTTGTTCTGGGTGAGATATTCCTTACTCCTCTCTCATTAATGCTGGGTAGTACACCAACCATCCTCCCTTACACAGAGAGTTATATGCGTCTTATCCTCTTGGGAGCACCTTTCTTGACCTCATCTCTTACGTTGAATAACCAGATGCGACTGCAGGGTAATGCGAACTTCGCCATGTATGGCATTGTAATAGGTGCTATACTGAATGTTGCACTGGACCCTTTACTGATCTTTACATGCGGTATGGGGGTTAGTGGAGCAGCCCTTGCGACCGTGATAGGACAGTTCGTTTCGTTCGTAATCCTATTCTTTATGACTCGAAGAGGGGAGAATATAGCTATTCACTTTCGGCACTTTTCACCCTCATGGGCGGCTTATAAGGAGATATTCTACGGTGGTAGTCCATCATTAATGCGTCAAGGTCTGGCGTGCGTAGCCACTATGTCCCTCAATCTGGCAGCTGGTATCTATGGCGACTCGGCTATTGCTGCGATGAGCATAGTCGGTAGAATCGCCATGTTATCATTTGCTGCTGTGATTGGATTAGGGCAAGGGTTCCAGCCAGTTTGTGGCTTTTGCTATGGGGCGGGACTCTATACTCGATTGAAGAAAGCCTATCACTTTACGGTAGTTCTTGGTACCAGCTTCCTCATTCTACTTGCTATTGGATGCTGGATAGTGAGTGATTCCCTTATAGGAGTGTTCCGTGACGATCCTAAAGTAATTGAGATTGGAGTGGTTGCATTGCGTTGGCAGCTCTGTACCTTCCCTCTCAATGCCTTTATCTTAGCAAGTAATATGATGGCACAAACTTGCCGTAAGCCTTTACGAGCTAATATTCTTGCTGCTGCAAGACAAGGTTTATTCTTCATCCCACTCATCTTTATCCTTCCAGCTCACCTTGGTTTGCTCGGCGTTGAGATGTGTCAAGCGGTCAGTGATGTGTTCTCTTTTATATTATCAGTGCCTATTGTTGTTTATACCTTCAAGGAGTTTAATAAGGAAGCAGTGGTTAGGAGGGTCGCAGAATGAGTAAGATTTATATAAAGAACATGGTTTGTGATCGTTGTAAGATGGCTGTTGAACAGACCTTACAACGTCAGAATATACATCCTATAAAGGTTGATTTGGGCGAAGCTATTGTCGAGGAAGAATTGACGGAAGCACAACTCTTAGTACTTCGAACAGCTTTAAAAGATTTAGGTTTTGAACTTCTCGGAGATAGAAGACAGCAGACAATAGACCTTATAAAGTCCTCTTTGATAAAACTTGTACATTATCAAGATAACCAGTCAGCAACAACTCTGAGTGATTATCTCGTCTCTCAACTCCATCAAGACTATAGTTCGCTTTCCAAACTCTTCTCGGAAGTAGAAGGAAAGACCATCGAACGCTATTATATAGAGCTTCGTATCGAGCGTGTGAAAGAGCTAATTCGTTATGATGAACTTACTCTTACACAGATAGCGCAGCGTATGAATTATTCTTCGGTGGCCTATCTCTCCAGTCAGTTTAAGGCAGTTACGGGAATGACTCCATCTCAATTCCGGGGGATGAAGACGAATACTCGTATGCCTTTAGACCAGCTCTAAGATCTATTCAGGCTTCTGATAAGCATCCTTATCATACATGTCTGTCTTTCTATTTATCACCTAATACCTTTATAATAACGTATTGCAAAAGTAAGTCATTGCATTTAGAAAGAAGTATGATAAGCGTGAAATAATATGAAAGGAAGCATTTTGTAGGAATGTTATAACCTTTATCCATAATTCTGTAACACGCTTTCCTTAATATAAGTGTACCTTTGCAAGCGACAAGGAGAAAGTCTTCTTGCAAACAACTAATATAATAAAACGAAGTTATGAAAAGTGATATTTTTGCAGTAAGTGGTATGAAGTGTGTACATTGTAAGGCTAACGTTGAGAATGCGCTAAAGTCTTTAAATGGTGTAAAGAGTGCAGAAGCTAATCTAGAGAAAGCCAATGTAAATGTCGAATATGATGAGTCTGTTGTTACTCCAGCACAACTCAAGGAGGCAGTGGACAATAGTGGGCGCTATGAGTTGAGCCTATAAGGAGATAAGCATGAAGCAAACAATTCCTGTTATCGGCATGGCATGTTCTGCATGTTCTGCCAATGTAGAGAAGAAACTGAACGAGCTTAAAGGCATTAATACCGCATCGGTATCATTGCCTGGTCGTTCAGCTTTGGTCGATTATGACCCCGAAACCATCTCACTGGAGCAGATGAAAGCTGCAATCAATGGGATTGGTTATGACTTAGTCATTGATAAAGAGACTTCAGTTGAGGAGATTGAGAAGCGCGAGTACACGTTATTACGTCGGAAAACCATCCTTTCTTGGATATTCTCCATTGCCGTAATGAGCGTTTCGATGGGATGGATCGACCTCCATTCACGTACCATTGCTAATCAAGTTTCTCTATTGATTGCCTTAGCAAACATTGTTTATTGCGGTCGACAGTTCTATGTTTCAGCATGGAAACAACTCCTTCATGGCACTGCAAACATGGATACGCTCGTAACCTTATCCACGGCAATATCATTCCTATTCAGTACTTTCAACACCTTCTGGGGGGATGCTGTATGGGCGAGCCGAGGTATCGTTTGGCATACATACTATGATGCGGCTGTAATGATCATTACCTTTGTCTTGACAGGACGAATGTTAGAAGAAAAGGCAAAGGACGGCACTGCCTCCTCTATTAGGCACATGATGGGTATGGCTCCAAAGACGGCACATATTGTTGATGGTGACCGAATAGAAGAAGTGCCAATATCGACTATTGAAGTAGGAGATATTCTAGAGGTTCACCCTGGCGAGAAGGTTCCTGTCGATGGAGAAGTTATCTCTGCTGAGAGCTTTATGACCCCCGATGCCGCCTATGTTGATGAGAGTATGATCACAGGCGAGCCTACCCCTGCAGAGAAAAAGAAGGGTTCAAAGGTGCTAGCAGGCACTATTCCTAGTCAAGGAGTATTCCGCATGAAGGCAAATGAGATAGGTGAGAACACGGCATTAGCGCATATTATTCGGATGGTGCAAGAGGCGCAAGGTTCTAAAGCACCCGTGCAACGCATTATCGATAAGGCTGCTTTAGTGTTTGTTCCAGTCGTTACGCTCATTGCCTTGCTAACCTTTCTTCTATGGTGGCTGATAGGTGGCGAGGCTTTCTTACCACAAGCGATTATCTCTGCCGTAGCCGTTTTGGTCATCGCTTGCCCATGTGCCATGGGATTGGCGACACCGACTGCCTTGATGGTAGGAATTGGTAAGGCAGCACAAAAGCAGATACTCATCAAGGATGCAGCAGCATTGGAGAGCTTACGTAAGGTGGATGCACTTGTAACCGATAAGACGGGAACGTTGACGATACCTAATAAAGAAGTAGATTTCACCAAGGCTGACAATCTTCCTTTCGAGAAGCGGGAACAACTGAAGCCCAATGCTCGTGAGGCGATGGAGGAATTGCAGAAGAGCGGGATAGAGGTCTATATGATGAGTGGTGACAAGGATGAGGCTGCACACTATTGGGCTGATAAAGTGGGTATAAAGCACTACTTTAGTAAGGCTTTACCGCAGGACAAAGAGAACCTTGTTAAGCGTTTGCAGTCTGAAGGAAAGCGCGTTGCGATGGTAGGAGATGGCATTAATGATACCCAAGCGTTGGCGTTGGCAGATGTCAGTATAGCGATTGCCAAGGGTACAGATGTTGCAATGGATGTAGCGCAAGTGACGCTCATGGGCGATGATTTAGCTATCCTTCCAGAGGCAATCCGACTAAGTAAGAACACCGTTAGAATGATATGGGAGAACCTTTTCTGGGCGTTTATCTATAACCTTGTTTGTATTCCTTTGGCGGCTGGACTATTATATGTCTTCGGTATCAACTGGCAGATTACACCTTCTTGGGCAAGTGCTCTAATGGCATTCTCAAGCGTTAGTGTCGTTTTGAATAGCCTTCGCCTGCGTTGGATGAAATAGGTGAGTAAGAATAGAAAGAAGGGTGTGATACTTTTGTAATAGATTATTGCTAATTTGGATGCTTCTCATTGCGTTATTTTCGATAAAGTCTGATGTTGTGTCCAAATACGCGATTTATAGCAAGGGGATCGCTCCTTTTTCTAATGATCTGATAACCAATTTGTTATGTAAAACATACCTATCAATCTCTTATAAGATTTTAGCTTTTACCCTGAAAAATACCTGATTTTAGGTGAAAACGTACCTCCGTTTCGCCAAAAACGTACCTCCATTTCACTAAAAACGTACCTCCGTTTCGCCAAAAACGTACCTCCGTTTCACCAAAAACGTACCTCCGTTTTATGAAAAAGGTATATACGAACCATTTAAAACGTATATTTCTTTCTATTTCAATGCTAGTTCGATCATTAGTTTTGTAAAGTATATTCAGAAAAGGGAGGGAGTCTCTTTGTTTTTAGTCTTGCTGTTTTAACATGTCTTTTAACTGATCAAAGTAGGGACAGACGCCCTCGTCTGTCCGCATAAGAGGACGTATTTCACAAGGAGGTAAGGAGGTTCACGCGGACAGACGAGGGCGTCTGTCCCTACATTAAATCGTGAATTTCAAATAAGGGAAATAGTTCTTGTATTCAAAGAGAGCCTCTCTTCCTATCGAAGAAGGCGTTGTGTAACATAGAAATAGGACTTACCATAGCTTATTAATAGCTGATGATAAGTCCTATTGGTGCTTATTTACGTGAGTGAAACGTACCTCGATGATAGGAGAAAAGCCCTATCTCACAGGGTAATCAAATCTGTTCGTGTTGTAGAAGTTCGTTTGTTGTGATGGAACATGATCGAATTCTACGTTGATAGAAATAGCGTTTTGATTGTGAGAACCCCATTGATAGGTTACGCCACCACCAATTCTATCCATGAATCGACTAGCCATTGCGCCATAACCGAAGCCCATTGCACCATAACCGTAACCAAAGGGACTATAGCCCAACATGCCATATCCGCCCCAAGCAGGGTACCCATAACCTGCGTAACCGAAAGCATTTCCGACGTTATTAGAGGTGAATGCCTTCTGAACAAAGGCGTAAGCACTCCAATGCTCATCGAATTGATAGCCGAGAACAGCATTGACTCCGCCAACGAAGTAGTTGTTTCCTTGATAAGTCAGATGGTTTACATAGCCACCAACAGCTAGGGTCGCCTTCTTTGAAAGGTTGGTTACATACATCAATGACACATCTTGCGAGAATCCTGCGCCATGGTTATATCCATGTCCAAGGTTGGCAAATGCCGATGCACTAAGGTTTATGTTCAATCCTTTATGCAGTCTCCATGGACCTAAGCCATAGCCCCACTCGGGGTAATAGAAACTATTGGGAGTAACAGTCTGACCGCTTTCTGTTATGACAGGGAGGTTATTGTCTATTTGAGATTGCTGTTCACGATCCTCTGCCATACGCCTAGCATATTCCTTCTCAGCCTCAGTTGCTTCCCTTGGTCCTTTCAGGCGCGATGACTCAATAGGCTTCACAACCGATGTATCAACGTTGTGCTGCCCCGCTATTGTTTGCGCCTGCAATGGCAGGCACAAGATAGCTGTTATTATGAAAGCATATTTCTTCATTTGCTTGCAAATATAAATAATCGTCTATCAACAGCCAAGTATTTTAAAAGTTATTAGTGTTTTTTCAAGTTGTTGGTACTACTTAGTTTTCATGATGAGCGGTGGATCTGTTGTAAAGAGAAATACGGTTGCACCATGGAAAACCTGTCCCGGCTGTAAGCTATTGTCTACTTTCTCCATACCACTATTGTATCCAGCATGCAAGGGTTGTAGTGTTATGCCACTACTTTGCGCCCCATGCGTATTGATGAGTAGGGTGGGTTCACTGGAGTAGATGGTCATTGCGCGCCCACTTTGTGCATCGAACAGGATAGCGGCAGGCTTTTGCATATTGTCAGGATGGCGCAGTTGGAAAGCATGATAATAGCCATTGATGGTTGCTTTTATTCGTTCTCCAATCTCTCTTGGTTGGGTAAAGTCGAATGGAGTAAGGCGTGTTTTCTGTAGTTCATTAGTGGGGAATTGCTCCTTATCCAACTTATTTGTGTAGTGCGTATCTATCCACAGATGTTGTTTAAGGATAGATCGGTGCATGTCACCAGATAGATTGAAACAAATTCCATTGGTTACTTGCAATGTTGTTGGAGCAGTCGTCGTGATACGATAATCAATGTCAAGTGCATTCTGATCGGATAGCGTATAGGTAACAGTTGCATTCAGTTTACCATTGAGATTGTTCTCTCCTTCAGTCGTAATATAGCGTAGGGAGACCGATTGGTTATCAGAGCTAACAATCTCCCAAACCTTTGATGAGAGCGTTTCTGTATGCTCCTTACCGATGTAGATAAGCGTTGCTCCTAATGTAGAGTCTTGCTTGTAGTCTTCCAGCTGATTGTACCCTTTGACCACAGGTTCCAATCGTCCGTTCCAGTTATGGGCTGTCAACGAAACAAGCCGCGCTCCGTAATTACTCACAATAGCCTCCATACCATTGCTGTTAGTGAGCTTGACAAGTCTTGCTTCCTGTGCATTTATGTTCATAACAAGGCTCAATAAAACCATTGTTATTAGTGCATGTAGCTGCTTCATAATGTATCCTTTCTGTATATTGCAAAGTTAGTAAAAAACTTTAGAAATGCTTGTGTGGTAGAAATAAATGTTATACTTTCGTATCCAAATACAACTATTTTAGAATTAAAGAAGAAGTCTTCTGTTTCTTTCCGTTGCTTTTATCTTCTACAGCCTATGCGAGTTTATAAGATAAAAGAATGTCAGGAAAGAACAAAGAGATAGCAAAAGATACAGGATTATGGAGTTAGAATTAGAACCCTTATGCCTTCCTTGTGATAAGAAACGCCCCATCGTCATAGCAGGACCATGCTCCGCCGAGACCGAAGAGCAGGTGATGAGTACGGCACGCATGCTGGCAGATAAAGGATGTCACATCTTTCGTGCAGGCGTATGGAAGCCACGTACCAAGCCCGGAGGATTCGAAGGAAATGGAGAGAAAGCCTTACCATGGTTGAAAGAAGTCAAGGAAGAGACTGGGATGATGATATCTACAGAGGTGGCGACCCCTGATCATGTCGAATTAGCAATGCGGTATGATATGGACGTACTATGGGTTGGCGCACGTACCTCCGCTAATCCTTTTGCAATGCAGGCATTGGCAGATTCGATGCAAGGACTTCAAATACCAGTATTAGTGAAGAACCCTGTCAATCCTGATTTAGAACTATGGATTGGTGGCTTACAACGGTTGAATCAAGCAGGGATAAAGCGTTTGGGGGTAATCCATCGAGGTTTCTCTAGCTATGATAAGAAGATATATCGAAACCTACCGATGTGGCAAATCCCTATTGAATTGCGCCGTCGTATTCCTGGATTACCCATTATTTGTGACCCTAGTCACATTGGTGGACGCCGTGACTTGATTGCTCCTCTCTGTCAGCAGGCAATGGATTTAGGCTTTGATGGACTCATCGTAGAGAGTCATTGCAACCCAAAAGAGGCATGGAGTGATGCTAAACAGCAGGTAACTCCTGATATTCTGGATTACATTCTGTCGTTACTTGTGATACGTGATGACACCTTCACAACTGAAGATATCCGTTCGTTACGTGCGCAGATAGATGAGTTAGACAACTCATTGATGGAACTCCTTGCGAAGCGTTTCCGCTTATGTAGGGAGATCGGAACCTTTAAGAAGGAACATAACATGACTATCTTACAGACGAGGAGATATAATGAGATACTCGAGAAACGCGGTACACAAGCAGGATTATGTGGTATGAATCCAAAGTTTGCAGCACATATCTTCGAGCTTATCCATGAGGAGAGTGTACGACAGCAGTTGGCTATCGTCAATCAATCATAGGTCTGTTTGTACTTAAAAATACTGATATGTTGCGTTTGTTTCTAACCTTTCTTTTGGGTGTAATACCCCTATACTCTGAAGCACAGAGTCGGTTTACTATCGTAGAACTAAACACTGAGAATCTCTTTGATGCACGGCATGATACACTGAAGAATGACTATGAGTTCTTACCCAATTCACCACGTCACTGGACACGAGCGAAGTATTGGAAGAAGTTGAATAGGACGGGGCAGACCATCATAGCCTGTGGTGAGGATAGTTGTGGATGGCGGTTACCTGACCTCGTCGGATTGTGCGAGGTAGAGAATGATAGCGTACTCTTTGATCTTACGAAACGCTCTTTATTGCGCAAGGCACGATATGAATACGTAATGACGTCATCGAATGATATGCGTGGTATAGACGTGGCTTTGCTTTATTCTCCCTTCTCTTTTCGCTTGCTAAAGACCGATACCATCAGGGTTAGTTTGATAGCCAACATGCAACCAACTCGTGATATTCTCTATGTCAAGGGGGCTATTATTAATGGTGACACCCTACATGTTCTATTGCTTCATGCACCGAGTAGAAGGGGTGGAGAAATGCAGTCGCAACCTTTCCGAAAGCACGTGATGATGCAAGTGAGTAACGTGGTTGACTCTATTCAGAGACGCCACTCTGATGCGAAGGTAATCGTGATGGGCGACTTCAATGACTATGCTGATAGCCCTTCATTAAAGCCTTTGTACAAACGTAACTTATTGAATGTCTCGGCACAAGCAAAGGGTAAGAATGGGGCAAAAGGAACGTATCGCTATCATGGAGAATGGGGTAGTTTGGATCAGATACTCATTAGTGAGAACCTTCGTTCCTATGTACTTTCATGCCACATCAATGACGCTCCATTCCTATTGGAGGAAGATATAAAGTATGGTGGAGTAAAGCCTCGCCGTGACTATAACGGGATGCGTTATAACAATGGTTTCAGCGATCATTTGCCCTTGGTGTTACAAATGGCTATCCCTTAAAGAAGGGCTCTTTAAGGGATAGCGAATATTTAGAAGTTAATGTTGAGACCTGCTTCTACCGCAGTGTAAGACTTTCTTATAGGTACGATAGGTGCCGTATCGTAGATGAGACGATAAGAACCATTGATACCAATAGCTGGTGTTATCTTATATAAAAGGTCTACCGCACCCCCGAATCTGGCTTTCTTGAAATAGCTATCTGGCTTTCCTTGGTGAATAGCAGTAGCTGTTAAGTCCCAATGATCACTGATGTGATGCTTGAAACTCAAGGACAGATGCGTCTTGATACTACGGCTACAAGCGTAGAGCGTGGGCGCAGATGAGGTTGGGTCTTTCCATTTCTCGAACTCATAGAACACACCTGCTGCAGCGAACATAAGGAACTTCTCTTTGTTTACAAGTCGATAACGTGATTGCAAACCAGTAGATACCTTAAACTCTAAGCCTCTACTTCCTGCCCATTCCGACTCGGCATAGGGATAGACTTCAAAGGCTCGGCTCAATAAGTAACGATACTCCGTGTGAATGTATCCACCGCTTACTGTCACCTTCTTACCGTATGTTGAGAACTCCAGTTTATTGATGAGGTTGATAACACGGCGGTGCTTTATCAATACGTTGAGATTAGCAGTGTTCTTAACAGTGAGTATATTCTCTTGTTCTGTCTTAAAGTCTAATACTGGCATGAGAGAACCTTGTATGGTCTTCGTACTATCAATGTCTAAAGTGAGATTCTCCGAGAATAACATCTGAGAATACGACGGGATAGAGAGTAATAAAGCAAATAATGCAATCGAAAGTCTTTTCTTCATGTGCGTTGATAAGCTCTAAATGTGATAGAGGGGATAAAAAATAGGGGCGTACAAGTGGTTAAGTACATCCCTATTTATTACTCAATATTACTTGTCAGAGATCTGAATAGTCTTGTTCAACTTGTCAATCTTGGATTGAAGTTTAGCTATCTTCTTCTCCATCTTATCTAATTTTTTCTTACTCTTAGCCAACTTCTTATTTATGGCTTTTGCCTCTTTCAATTTCTTGATAGTGTCCTTTGCATCCGTTACTGTGCTAGAAGGGCTTGTTGCAGTGAAGTCGGTTGTTGCCATGTTAGCGTCAGCGTTAACATTAGCAGCCTTCTCCGTTAACTCATTATAGTCGACTTTCTCTTTCTCATAATCAAGCTGTGTCTTATTCAACTTAGCAGTTAGGTCGAGTACTTCCTGCTGTTCCTTTAGG
Organism: Prevotella veroralis; assembly: GCF_018127765.1. Lineage (NCBI taxonomy): Bacteria > Pseudomonadati > Bacteroidota > Bacteroidia > Bacteroidales > Prevotellaceae > Prevotella > Prevotella veroralis. The sequence goes on from NZ_CP072330.1 coordinate 609,185, forward strand.
TTCTTGATAGCCGTTGTGTTTTGTGTAGAACCACATGATGTCATTAGTGCTATAGCACCAATTAAGAATAATCTTTTCATACTTTTCTTTACTTTCTTAGTGTTATAATAATTAAATACGATACTTTTTTACTTTTGTGTTAGCCTTAGTCCGTAGGCTTACTCTTATATGTTATGTTAGAAAATGGAGTCTGTCGACTGTTCTATTTGCTTGTGGATATCAGCCTTACTCTTGCTTAATCCAATTTCATCTAATAGACCACCTATTGCCCCGTCAACCACATCTTCAATCGTAGATGTAGCTGGTTTGACAATCTTGTCTTGTATCATTTTCTGCGCTTTCTGCCTTATCTGATCCTTAAGATTTACCTCCGAGTTCTTGTAGTATTGCCTTGCTGCTTCCTGCAAGTCGTCCTCGTCAACCGTAAAGATATGTCCTAAGAGTCCCAGAGATACGATGTGATCCTGCCCAGCATAGTTTACCTTGCCCGTAGAATATATAATGTGATTGTCCACCGTAACGAGGTTGTCCACTGCAGAGCGTATCACATTTCCTGCAAAAGCATTACTGATAGAGCGGAAAGCATTGTCGATGAGTGCGTTACCCGTTGTGTTGGTTGTGTCGTTAACAGCGTCATTCACCGTCTTAGTGATTACACCCGACAGCACTTCCTTATGCTGTTCTGGTTTCGGACAGGTGAGGATTAAGACGATAGCGAAAGCCACTAAGGTAATCAATATACCCAAGAGACAACCCATGTGACTCTTCTTTTGCGTCACTTGTTGCTGTGGAATTGCTTCAGGTTGAGCAGCTTGTTCAATGGGAGTAGCCTCTACGTAAGGCATATCCTGCTCCTGCGTCTCGGTATCAATAGGGTCATTTCCTACTAATATCGTACGTAATTCTTCTATTTGCCAAGCTGGAATCCATTGCTGTGTATCGGTAGGCATGACCAATGTTGTAGCCTGAATCTTACGTTCGGCAAGCTCGTTAAGACTGTATGGTCCCCTCTTTTCGTTATCAATATTAATGAAATATTCCATAATTTAATCCTTAGCTATTTTGTGGGATACGTGATATAACGTTCTTAGATGTTATCACACACTTCCTTACCTATTTCTTATTCGGTGCAAAGGTAAGTATTAATTCCCAATAGACAAAGAATTACAATCTTTTTATCTATAAGTCGTTACTATTTGAAGATTTATGCTTCTTTGCATGTGTAATCAGTGAGAAAGCGGTATATTTGCACGTCAATAAGATCGTACGATAATTCTTAATCAGATAATAACAATGGTAGATTTAATTCAGCCCTATGGTGCAATAGCAATGAAGCTAATTGTGGGCATGATTGGTATTTTAGCCTTCTTACGCATTACGGGTAAAGCGCAAATGGGGCAGTTGACACCTCTTGACACCGTTAGTGCATTCGTGATAGGTGCGTTAGTCGGTGGTGTTTTGTACAACCCAGATATGACTACCTGGCATCTCATCTTCGCTTTGGCTGTCTGGACAGCCTTTAATATGCTTGTCCGCTTCGCTATGCGTTCCGCTTATCTGCGTCATCTCATTAAGGGCGAGAGCGTCTTTCTGGTGAAAGATGGCGTTCTAAACTTTAGAAACTTTAAGCGCAACAGTCTTGAAATGGAGCAGTTTAGATTAATGCTAAGGCAGAAAGGCATCTTTTCTATGTTCGATGTAGACGACGTTCTATTTGAGGCTAATGGTGCCGTGACGGTTCTTTCGCCCGGTCAAACTGCTTATTCCGTATTGTTGGTGAATAACGGAGAGATTGTAGAAAGCAGTCTTGCACAGTTTAATCACACGCAGGAATGGGTGCAGAAAGCCATCAAACGCAATGGATTCCGCAGCCCCTCTGAACTCTTCTGTATGGAGTGGACACCTCGAAAAGGGTTCTATTTTGTAACGTTCGAAGGTGATGTGAAGCGTGGTAAAGAGGAGTTCGACTCTGAAGATATAGACCCAGATAACGCACAAGTATAGGTTGGTTGATGTGTAACGATGCGCTGCCTCGTTAGCAGTAAACAAGAAGCAATACAGAAGGAAACGCTCTTCTTCATTTGAAGAGGGCGTTTCTTTGATGTGAAGAGGGGCTCTTTTCAATGTGAAGAGAGGCTCTCTTTTATTATTAGGTAAGATTCTTCTTTCTCCAAAGAATATTCCAGTATCACGCTGATGATATTCCAGTATCACGCTGATGATATTCCAGTATCACCCTGATGATACTCCAGTATCACGCACATGATACTCTATTGAGGCTATAGGCGCTGACTTCTTTTATCATACTTTACGAAAGACACGGGGTATAGGAATGCTTGAAGTATCAGCTAACATCGTCTACCTTAATTGTAGTCATATTTCTGCACAAAGCATATTTATATGCGCATGAATAGCTAATAAGTGTTTTAAAATACATTAAAATACTACTAACTGGCTTGTTGGTTTATTTCTCTTTTTGCTATCTTTGTATATCAGAAAAGAATTATAAGTATACTATAAAGCAATGTTTGAGAATTTAAGTGATCGTCTAGAACGCTCCTTTAAGATCCTTAAAGGTGAGGGAAAGATAACGGAGATCAATGTAGCAGAGACCTTGAAAGATGTTCGTAGAGCATTACTCGATGCCGACGTTAACTATAAAGTAGCCAAGTCTTTTACCGATACAGTAAAGCAGAAGGCTCTCGGTATGAACGTACTTACAGCCGTGAAGCCTGGTCAGTTGATGGTGAAGATAGTGCATGATGAGTTAGCAGAGTTGATGGGTGGCGAAGCAGTAGGTCTAAATCTTACAAACCGTCCAGCCATTATCTTGATGAGTGGTTTGCAGGGTTCGGGTAAGACCACATTCTCTGGTAAGTTAGCAAACATGCTGAAGACAAAGGAACATAAGAACCCTTTGTTGGTTGCTTGTGACGTATATCGCCCTGCAGCTATCGACCAGTTGAAGGTTGTTGGCGAACAGGTGGGCGTTCCCGTATATTCTGAACTAGAGAACAAGAACGTTAATGAGATAGCTGATCACGCCCTCGCAGAGGCAAAGGCGAAAGGTTGTGATGTGGTAATCATCGATACCGCAGGTCGACTGGCAGTCGATGAGGAGATGATGAATGAGATTGAGAGTCTCAAGAATCATGTTAATCCAGATGAAACGCTGTTCGTTGTAGACTCCATGACAGGTCAGGATGCTGTTAACACTGCTAAGGAGTTCAATGATAGATTAGATTTCAACGGCGTTGTCCTAACGAAACTTGATGGTGATACACGCGGTGGTGCTGCTTTGTCGATTCGCACAGTTGTAACCAAGCCAATCAAATTCATCGGTACTGGCGAGAAGATGGAAGCTATTGATGTGTTCCATCCAGGACGTATGGCAGATCGTATCTTAGGTATGGGTGACGTAGTCTCTTTGGTGGAACGAGCACAAGAGCAGTTCGATGAGGAAGAGGCGAAACGCTTGCAGAAGAAGATACAGAAGAACCAATTCGACTTCAATGACTTCTACAACCAGATACAACAAATAAAGAAGATGGGTAATCTGAAAGACCTCGCTTCGATGATTCCTGGTGTGGGTAAAGCTATCCGCGATGTAGATATAGACGATAATGCCTTCAAGGGTATTGAGGCTATCATACAGAGCATGACACCAAAGGAACGCACGAATCCAGAGGTGTTGAATAACTCACGTCGCCAGAGAATAGCGAAGGGTTCAGGTACTAGCTTGCAGGAAGTAAACCGACTCATTAAGCAGTTTGACCAAACGCGCAAGATGATGAAGATGGTTACAGGTTCTAAGATGGCTGGTATGATGAGCAAGATGAAAGGTATGCCTGGTATGCCCTCTATGCCTAAGGGCTTGTGAGAAGAATCATCAACAAACAATAATAATATAAGCTATGGAATATCAGTTAATCGACGGTAAGGCAACCGCAACAGCTATCAAACAGCAGATTGCGGAGGAAGTAAAGGCTATTACAAAGGCAGGTGGTAAACAACCACATTTGGTTGCTATATTAGTAGGGCACGATGGGGGAAGTGAGACTTACGTAAAGAACAAGGTTATTGCTTGTGAGCAGTGTGGCTTTAAGTCTACGCTTATCCGTTACGAAGCTGATGTTACCGAGGAGGAGTTGTTGGCTTGTGTGGACAAGTTAAATAAGGATGATGACGTTGATGGATTCATCGTGCAACTCCCATTACCCAAGCATATTGATGAGCAGAAGATCATCATGGCTATTGATTATCGCAAAGACGTGGATGGCTTCCATCCAGTCAATGTGGGGCGAATGGCGATCGGTTTACCATGCTTTATATCGGCAACTCCATTAGGAATCCTAACACTGTTGCAGCATTACCATATTCCAACTTCTGGTAAGAAGTGCGTTATCTTAGGTAGAAGTAACATCGTTGGTAAGCCTATGGCACAGCTCATGATGCAAAAGCAATATGGAGATGCAACCGTAACAGTTTGCCACTCGCATTCAGCGACATTGAAGAAAGAATGTCAGGAAGCCGATATTATTATTGCAGCCATTGGGCGTCCCGATTTCTTAACAGCTGATATGGTTAAACCAGGTGCTGTAGTTATCGACGTTGGTACGACGCGTGTACCCGATGCAACACGTAAGAGTGGCTATCGCTTGAATGGTGACGTGAAGTTTGATGAGGTAGCTCCGTTATGCTCATTCATCACTCCAGTACCAGGAGGCGTTGGTCCGATGACGATTTGTTCTTTGATGAAGAATACACTTGCTGCAGGCAAGAAAGAATATTATAAGTGATGACAGCAGAAGAATATCTACAACTTGGCAATGAGTGTCGGCAACGAGGAGACTGGCAGAATGCCTTAGCCAATTATATGGAGGCTATCGAACTGGATCCTAATTCGCCAGCAGTAGTTGCAAAAGAGATGCTGGAGAATATTCTAAACTTCTATAACAAGGATGCGTATAATCCTTAAAATACAAAAACTATGAGCAAGATGAAAGGTGCCATCGTAGTGAACACTGATCGCTGCAAAGGATGCCAGTTGTGTATCGTTGCATGCCCGAAAGATGTGATTGCCTTGGCTCAGAAACAAGTAAATGTCCACGGATATCCGTTTGTTGAGTCTGCTAAACCAGATGATTGTATCGGTTGTGCAGCTTGTGCAACAGTGTGTCCTGATGGCTGTATTACAGTCTATCGTAAAAAAGTGGAGGGGTAATTTATGGCAGAACAAGAAGTAAAATTGATGAAAGGTAACGAGGCTATTGCCCATGCTGCAATTCGTTGTGGTGCGGACGGATACTTCGGTTATCCTATCACTCCACAGAGTGAAATAATAGAGACGCTGGCTCTCTTGAAGCCATGGGAGACCACGGGAATGGTTGTCCTGCAGGCTGAAAGTGAGGTGGCATCCATTAATATGATTTATGGTGGTGCTGGTGCTGGTAAACGTGTGCTGACAAGTTCTTCTTCACCAGGCGTCGCCTTGATGCAAGAGGGTATCAGTTATATGGCAGGTGCAGAGCTCCCAGGTGTGTTTGTAAATGTACAACGTGGTGGTCCTGGGCTTGGAACGATACAGCCAAGTCAGAGTGATTACTTCCAAGCGACACGTGGTGGCGGTAATGGTGATTATAACGTTATCGTATTAGCACCTAACTCTGTTCAGGAGATGGCCGACTTTGTAGACCTTGCTTTTGAATTGGCATTTAAGTATCGCAACCCTGCGATGATTCTATCTGATGGTGTGATTGGTCAGATGATGGAGAAGGTTGTTCTCCCACCAATGAAACCTCGTCGTACAGAAGAGCAGATTCGTAAAGAGTGTCCGTGGGCTTCTATGGGGCGCACAGCTGGTCGTAAGCCTAATATCATCACCTCTTTGGAGTTAATGCCAGAGGTAATGGAACAAAGAAACTTACATTTGCAGGAGAAGTATCGTCAGATACGTGAGAATGAAGTGCGCTTTGAGACACAGCAATGTGAGGATGCAGATTATGTAATCGTAAGTTTTGGTAGTGCCGCACGTATCGGTGAGAAAGCTGTTGAGTTAGCTCGTGAACAAGGCTTGAAGGTTGGACTCTTCCGTCCTATCACACTCTGGCCTTTCCCAAGTAAGCAGCTTGCAGATCTTTGCAAAGGTAAGAAAGGCATCTTGGTTAGTGAGATTAACGCTGGTCAGATGGTACAGGATGTTCGTCTTGCAATTGATGGTGCTTTACCAGTAGAACATTTTGGACGTTTGGGTGGTATTGTTCCTGATCCAGAAGAGATCGTGAATGCACTCAAAGAAAAGTTAGTAAAGTAAGAGAGGAGGGCGTATATATTATGGCAAATGATATAATTTCACCTGAGAATTTGGTGTATAAGAAGCCGACCTTGATGAATGATACGACAATGCATTATTGTCCTGGATGTTCACATGGTGTGGTTCATAAATTAGTTGCAGAGGTAATCGAAGAGATGGGGATGACCAATAAGGCTATTGGTGTATGTCCTGTTGGTTGTGCTGTATTTGCTTATCGCTATCTTGATATTGATTGGCAGGAAGCACCTCATGGTCGTGCTCCAGCTGTAGCAACTGGTATCAAGCGTGTATGGCCTGATCGTCTTGTGTTCACTTATCAGGGTGATGGTGACTTGGCATGTATTGGTACTGCTGAGACAATTCATGCCTTGAATCGTGGTGAGAATATTCCAATCATCTTCATCAATAATGCTATCTATGGTATGACTGGTGGTCAGATGGCACCAACAACACTGATGGGGCAGAAAACTGCGACTTGTCCTTATGGTCGTGAACCAGAACTGCATGGTTACAACTTAAATATCACAGAACTTGCTAGTCACTTAAAGGGTACTTGCTATGTAACTCGTCAGAGTGTAGATACAGTTGCCTCTATTAACAAGGCAAAGCGTGCTATTCGCAAGGCTTTCGAGGCAAGTATGCAAGGGAAAGGTAGTTCCTTGATAGAGATTGTTGCGACATGTAATAGTGGTTGGAAGCTCTCTCCTGTAAAGGCAAATGAGTGGATGCGTGAGAATATGTTCCCTGAATATGAGAAAGGAGATTTGAAAGATACAACCAATCTTTAGTCCGTCTCTATATATAAATAAGGTGTAATATGAAAAAAGAGATAATTATTAGTGGCTTTGGTGGGCAAGGCGTACTCTCTATGGGTAAGATCCTTGCATACTCAGGACTAATGGAAGATAAGGAGATAACATGGATGCCTGCTTATGGTCCAGAGCAGCGTGGTGGTACGGCTAATGTGACTGTTATCATCAGTGATGAGCGCATCTCTTCACCTATCCTCAGTAAGTATGATGTCGCAATTGTCCTCAATCAGCCATCGTTAGATAAGTTCGAACCAAAGGTGAAGCCAGGTGGTATCCTCATTTATGATGGTTATGGAGTGATGAATCCTCCTACACGTAAGGACATCACTGTCTATCGTGTCAATGCGATGGACAAGGCTGCTGAAATGAAGAATGCCAAAGTTTTCAACATGATAGTCTTAGGTGGATTACTTAAGGTTTGCCCTGTTGTAAGTACTGACGGTTTGAAGAAAGCACTCTATAAGAGTTTGCCTGAACGTCATCATAACTTGATTCCATTGAATATGCAAGCAGTGGAAGAAGGTATGAAGATCATCGTTCAACAGTAATGATATACAAAGAAACCTGATTTTTTATAACTCTCTAATTTGTTTAAGGGATCTTAGCAGTGATGCTATGGATCCCTTATTTCAATTTATGAGAGATTGATCTTATTAAAGGTGAACTTTCTCAAGTAATTGTGTATTAGATTGTTCTATTATTCCAATAATATAGTTTGATTTGTTCATAGTACCCCTCTATACGCAAACTTTTTGTAGAAAAGATTTGGCTGTTTCATTATTTTTTTATTACTTTGCAGCCAGTTAAAGCATTGATACTATATAATTTATAAATATTAATTAATTCAGAGAGACAATGAAAAAGTTAGTTTTGATGTTAGCAGCTGCTTCTATGGCAGCTTCTGTTTCTGCTCAAACTGTAGCAGAAAGCAAGGCATTTGACAACGTTTATGTTGGTATTAATGGTGGTGTTGCTACGAAGACTACTGGTCACAAGTGGTTGAGCGACCTTGATCCAAACGCTGGTATCCGCGTTGGTCGTTACTTCACCCCAGTATTCGGTTTAGCTGTTGAGGGTAATGCTTACTTCTCAAACAAGCCTTGGCACTCAACAGGTACAGCAGTTCGCGCTACAAATGTTAGTTTACTCGGTACAGTAAACTTGAGCAATCTCTTCGGTGGTTACAAGGGTGAGCCTCGTGCATTTGAGGTTAGCGCACTTTATGGTCTTGGTTGGGCACACGTATTCACAAACAACAAGACTACAAAAGAGCTTACTTCTGGTCAGCGTAACCGCATGACTTCTAAGGCTGCTTTAGACTTCGCTTACAACTTCGGTTCTCAGAAGCAGTGGCAGGTTTATGTTGAGCCTTCTATCAACTTCGCTTTCTTAGGTAAGGATCGTTCTAAAGTTCTTACAGCTGCTGGTATAGTAAATTATGATGTAAACTATAACTACAAGGCAGTTGCACAGGATGGTCAGCCAGCTTACAACATTAACAACTCATTTGTTCAGTTGAACGCTGGTGTTGCTTACAAGTTCAAGAACTCTAACGGTACACACAACTTCACAATCGTTGTTCCACGTGATCAGGCAGAGATTGATGCATTGAACGCACAGATCAATGAGCTTCGCAACCGTAAGCCAGAGGTTATCACTAAGGAGGTTGTTAAGGAAGTTCCTGCAGTTAAAGTTAAGGAATTCACAGTATCTGACCTTGTATTCGTAACCTTCGCACAGGGTAAGTCTGCTCTTACAAACGACGCTAAGGCTGCTCTTAACAACGTTAAGGAGGGTGTTCACGTTCAGGTTGTTGGTACAGCTTCTCCAGAGGGTTCTAAGGAACTTAACGATCGTCTCTCACAGGCTCGTGCTGACGTAGTTGCTAACTACCTCAAGGGTCGTGGTGTTATCGTTGACGAGGCAACTGGTAAGGGTGTACAGGGTGTAACTTCTAATCGTTTGGCTGTTGTTTACGTAAAGTAATCAATCTTACGGACTAAGAAGTTAAAACTTCTATAAAACAATTTGGGATGCATCTCTTGAGGTGCATCCCTTTTTAGTTGTCCTTGATTAATGGATTTATTCTCTATTGGATGAACCGTAGAATATTATTCATGAAATTAAGTTTACTGTCATTCCTCTCATCTTCTCAGCATATATAACATTCTAGAAACTAGGTTGTTTACATCAAATGTTAAATATGACAGCAAATGAAATAAAGAATAAAAACGCACTTCAGTATGGGTATAATAACTATAGTGAGTCGTGATATCTTTATTATTTATAGTTGTAGAGAAGTAATAAAGCAATATCGCAAGCCGTTATATAATTGTCTGATAGGTTGAGATGATATTGTTTATTAAATAATAAAGAAATGGATAAGTTACCGAAGATAGGAAGATATGAGTTTATGGCGGAGCCTTTTCATTGCGATTTCTCTAATCATCTATTCATGGGATATTTAGGTAATCACATGCTTAATGCTGCTGATTTTCATAGCAATGAACGGGGCTATGGCATGAATTATCTTAATACTATCAACAAGACATGGGTGTTGAGTCGTCTCGCCATTGAAATGGAGGATATGCCTAAAGCATACGACAAGTTTTATGTTGAGACATGGGTTGATAATGCTATGAAGTATTTTACAAGTCGCAACTTTAAGGTCGTTAGTGAGTCGGGACACATTTATGGATATGGTAAAAGTGTTTGGGCACTCATCGACACGGGTTCTCGCGAGCCTTCAGATATCTTTGCTATCCGTGAAGGTCTTATTAATGAATACATAGAGAAAGACTATATTTGTCCGATTAGTAAGTCATCACGTGTGAAGATAACAGATAAGGCTTCACTTATCCGTTTTATTGATACCTATTATAGTGATGTGGATGTGAATGGGCACATCAACTCCGTTAAGTATATTGAACATATATTTGACTTGTGGGATTTAGATTGGTATCGTCAGCATACAATTAAGCGTCTTGAGATTGCATACGTAGCAGAGTCTCATCAAGGCGATCGCTTACATTTCTATCGTGAGCAGCGTGATTCAGACTTAGACTTTAATGTGAGAATAACAAAGAGCAATGAACTTTGTGAAGAGACAGAGACTTGTAGGTGCAGGGTGCTATTTGTCTGATAGAATAAGGTAACTCCCTTCCATTAATAATTGTTCCTCGTCCATTAGTTCCTTCATAACCTTGGTGACTATATCCCAATCCTCATCAAGCTGTCTAACCTCTGTCACATGATGTCTCTCACCATCAGCTACCATTGCGAGGAGCTTTTCTTTTATCTCCTCTTGCTGGTCGTGATCATCGTGATGAGTATGAGAGAGACATACATCACATTGTTCACAATCTACTGATTTCTTCTCTCCGAAATAATAAAGCAGCTGTCTACTTCTACAAACCCTATCGTTCTGTGCATAATTAATAACAGAATTAATGCTCTTCTGGAATTGCTCTTTCCGCTCTTCGTAAACGCTTTTATCCAGTATGACGTTGCTACCATCAACACGATCTCTCTTATAGCTAATGAGTGGAATACTCTTGCGAGGAATGAAATCTATGATGCGTTTCTTGCTTAGATTTACAAGCACCATATAAGTTTGATTGCGGTCAAGACCAGCCTCTTGCGCAATGTAACTCTCATCGACATAACCATAGTCAGTGAATAATCCACCATAGTTCCTAAGTAGAGATATGACGACATCATTCTCTTTCTCGCTTAATGAATCAAGTCGATAAAGGTCATCCCGTCTTAACAAGAACCGCACACGTGCATTATTATCTGGGTTCGGTTCGTAGTCAATATACCCAGCTCGTTGTAATAAAATCAACGCAGCGTTGGCTCGGATAGGGAAGTGTTTAAATGTTGCACAGAACTTATCAATAGGGAACTCAAACATACAGCCTTCACCGCTATTCACGCCTATTTGATAGAAATAAGCTAAGTGCTCGTAAACCTGTTGTACATATTCTTTAGGGGGGAACGTGTCTTCGACTCTCTTTTGTAGCGTTCGGTTGTCATGCCCATTATAGAGAAGAACCGCATAAGCCTTCTGCCCATCACGCCCTGCGCGTCCCGCTTCTTGGAAATAAGCCTCGAGCGAACTAGGGCAATCCATGTGTATCACCACGCGCACGTCGGCTTTGTCAATTCCCATACCAAAGGCATTTGTTGCAACTATAACACGCACCTTGTCATGTTGCCATTCACTTTGACGTTGATCCTTTACGGCTGGTTCCAGTCCTGCATGATACCATATAGCGGATATACCATACTGCATAAGCAGTTGCGCAATCTCTTTCGTTCTCTTCCTACTACGACAGTAAACAATAGCCGTCTTTGGTATTGATTGAAGGATATGAACCATCTCCGCCTCTTTATCTTCCGCCTGTCTGACAACATACACAAGATTCTTCCGCTCGAAGCTCATACGGAAGACATTCTTCTCTGTGAAACCGAGTCGTTCCTGTATATCGTCAATAACGTCAGGTGTGGCAGTGGCGGTTAACGCAAGGATAGGAACGTTGGGTACGAGCTTTCGTATTACTGCTATTTGCAAATAGGATGGGCGGAAGTCGTAACCCCATTGACTAATGCAATGAGCCTCATCTACCGTGATGAAACTCACTTTCATGTGTTTTAGTTTGATTTGGAAGATATCAGAACTAATGCGCTCGGGTGAGATGTACAATAACTTAACGCCACCAAAGATACAATTCTCCAATGTTGTTACAATCGCATCTCTACTCATCCCAGAGTAGATAGCTGCTGCGGCTATTCCTTTGTGTCGAAGGTGCTCCACTTGGTCTTTCATCAATGCGATAAGCGGAGTAATGACAATGCACACGCCCTCTTGGGCTAATGCTGGTACTTGGAAGGTTAGTGATTTACCTCCTCCTGTTGGCATTAGTCCTAAGGTATCCTTCCCCGCACCGATACTTTCGATAATTTCTCTTTGAATACCACGAAAGTCGGGATACCCCCAATACTTATGAAGAATGTCAAGATAGGACATTGGATTTGCTACTTTGAGCTTTGATGTTTGACCTTCTACATAGGAACTAGTAACTTTGAACTTGGGGTTTGCTCTTGACCACCCTGCATTCGTTAACGAGTATCACTTCTCAGTAGGTCTTATATCCTCAATCTGCAGCTGCACAGCTCCACGTTTGAAGACATTGTCCTCAATGGTATAAGCAATATCAAACGAACGCTTGGATTTGATGTACCGTGCCGACGCACTCTGTCCGAAAGCAATACCATTCATAACATTGTTTGATTTCGAATCAACGAGTTCCAGCTTGATATGCTCTTGCTCACGTCCAACGACTTTACTTGTTCCGAAATCGTACACATCCAACGTACAGAAGATAGGTTTAGGATTTGCAGGTCCGAAAGGTGCGAATCGCTTCAAGTCACTATGCAGTTTCTTCGTAATATCTTTGAAGTCTATGACGGCATCAATGTCTAGTATGGCTTCCCGCTGCTCTGGTTCGATATGCTCCTCTACGTATGCTTGGAACCGCTTACGGAACTCCTTAACGTCCGACCACTTCATCGTTAAGCCAGCCGCATAAGTATGTCCACCAAAGTTTAGAAGTAAATCACGGCAACTCTTGATAGCCGCATAGACATCAAAACCCGCTACGCTACGGGCAGAACCAGTAGCAAGATTCTCGTCACGGGTCAGTACAACTGTCGGACGGAAATATATCTCAGTGAGGCGGGAGGCAACGATACCGATGACGCCTTTCTTCCAGTGTTCGTCATACAGTACAATACTGGATTGGTGCTTCTGACTCTCTAGGCGTGCCACAATCTGGTTCGCCTCTTCCGTCATCTGCCTATCGACGTCCTTGCGTTGTTCGTTATATTCATCGATGTGTTTTGCCTGATTGAGTGCTAAGCTATATTCGCGTTCAACTAACAAATCCACACTCTTCTTACCATTCTCCATTCTTCCGCTGGCGTTAATGCGAGGCCCTATCTTGAAGATAATATCACTCATGGATAGTTCCCGCCCATTCAGCCCACAGATGTCAATAATCGCTTTAAGTCCTAAGCTGGGATTCTGGTTGAGCTGTTTCAATCCGTGGAAGGCAAGGATACGATTCTCGTCAATTACTGGCACAAGGTCGGCGGCTATACTAACGGCACAGAAGTCGAGTAGGGGAACGAGACGTGAGAACGGAATATTATTATTCTTAGCAAAGGCTTGCATGAACTTGAAGCCCACACCACAGCCACATAAGCTCTTAAAAGGATAAGAGTCATCTGGTCTTTTGGGGTTCAATATCGCCACTGCGGGCGGCATAGTCTCGTCAGGCACATGATGATCACAGATAATGAAATCAATTCCTAGCTGCTTAGCATAGGTAATCTCTTCTATGGCTTTAATACCGCAATCAAGGATGATAATAAGTTTCACACCCGTTTCAGCGGCATAATCAATTCCCTTTTTACTCACCCCGTAACCCTCATCATATCGGTCGGGGATATAGTAATCAATGTTAGAATAAAACTGTCGTAAGAATTTATAGACCAGCGCAACAGCCGTGCACCCATCTACGTCGTAATCTCCGTAAACAAGGATACGCTCCTTATGCCCCATTGCGTCGTTCAACCTGTCAACGGCGGCATCCATATCTTTCATTAAGAAGGGGTTGATGAGGTCGGCCAGCTGTGGTCGGAAGAATCTCTTCGCAGCACTCTCCGTCGTTATCCCGCGACGTATAAGCAGAGATGCAAGTGTAGGGCTCATGCCTAATTTATCACCTAATTCCTTAGCAGCATTACTCTGTTCGGTTGTTGGTGGTGTATAGTTCCATTTAAAATGCATCTTAATTTATTTTTATTTCTGCCCGTAAAGGTACAAAAAAAAAGCCAACCGCCGTGATGGCTAAGATGAATATTTGTATTAGATAGGCATAGTAAGTCCCACTTTTGCAGGCGTGGAACGGCTGGTGCGTATCGCCTTTGCAACTCATGAAGTATATGTTTCCGATTCGTTTCTGTTGCTATTTGTATAATTTTATGATAGGTATTTGCAGGTGAAAGGGTAGGGGAATGGCATATTCAAGAACGGCTAAGAATCTTTTTAGTAGCCTTATAAGCTACGCTCACTTGCGGTTTCCGTGTTTGTTTTATACGCATCTTGTATTATTTCCGTGCTTATTCTGTATTTGCGCAATACGTATGTTATTAGAGGGTGTGTCAAAATAGCCACACACTCTTTTTTATGCACAAAGCCCCGACTTTCTCAAGCCAGGGCTTTGCTATTTCCTAAAGTTTTTGTACCTTTAGGCATACAAAAAAATCTCATTATGCCAAAGGTACACTTTCGTTCTTACATACACAAGAAAATGATTCTTTTTCCTCAAAGAATCGATAAGGACATCGCAGAAGATGATCCTGTTCGTCTTTTAGACGCCTTGGTGGATAATCTTATGTTGGATAATGTCTACAAGCTTTATAAGCCCAGTGGTCGCAAGCCTTATCATCCACAAATGATGCTCAAGGTTATTCTTTACGCCTATATGAATAATATCTATTCCTGCCGTCGTATAGAGTCGCTTCTCAAGCGTGACATTCATTTCATCTATCTGGCAGGATATGAGCAGCCTGATTTTATTACCATCAATCGTTTTCGTAATCGTGTGAAAAAGGAAATCAACAATATCTTCACACAAGTGGTATTAGTACTTGCAGCCAAAGGTTTGATAAGTCTTGACGTTGAATATATTGACGGCACAAAAATAGAATCGAAAGCCAACAAGTATACCTTCGTTTGGAAGAGAACCGTGGAAAAGAACCGCGCCAAGTTGCAGGAACAAATACGCACACTCTTGCTTCAGGTTGATGATGTCATAGCGCAGGACAATGCCGCTAAGACAGAAGGTGTCGAGTTTACTGCAGCTCTGCTCGATGAGATATCCGAGGAATTGAACAAGTCTTTGGAATCAGCCCCTGAGCCTAAGACAAAAGAAGAGAAGCAGGCTGTTAGAACCAAGAAAAAACAGCTTAAAGAGCTTGAGAAGAAACGTAATAAACTCCAAGAGTATGACCAGCACCTTGAGATTATGGGGGAGAGAAACTCCTACAGCAAGACCGACCTTGATGCTACGTTTATGCACATGAAGGAGGATGCTATGCGGAACGGACAGACTAAGCCTGGATATAATCTGCAGATAGCAACTGAGAACCAGTTTATCATCGACTTTGCACTCTATGCTAACCGTACAGATACGCTTACACTTCCTTCTTTCTTGGAGTCCTTCAACTCACGTTACCATCGTTATGCCAAGACAGTCGTAGCCGATTCAGGGTATGGCTCCGAGGAGAACTATCTGTTCATGGACGTACATAATATGGAAGCCTATGTGAAGTATAACTACTTCCATAAAGAGCAGCATCCACGCTATACACCTAACCCATTCTGTCCTGCAAGCCTTTATTATAATAAGGAACAGGATTTCTACGTCTGCCCTATGGGACAGCATATGAAGCGTATAGGCATGAAGCGTTCCCTAACCTCTAATGGATTCGTTACTTACAGTGTACGTTATCAGGCAGAACGCTGTGATGGTTGTCCGTTGAGAGGCTCATGTTTTAAGGCAAGAGGGAACAGAATTATAGAAGTAAACCATCAACTACAGCACTATAAACAAAAGGCACGGGAACTACTGACCTCGGAAGAAGGCATCAAGCATCGAGGACGAAGGTGCATAGAACCTGAAGCTGTTTTTGGACAAACAAAATATAATAAAGTCTACAAGAGATTTAGGCATTTGGGAAAAGACAAGGTCAATATGGATTTTGCCTTCTTTGCTATTGCCTTTAACATAGGAAAAATGTGCAAAAAAAATAATCTCAAGGAGCTAAAAGCTATTATGGAGGTACTTTTAGTCACCTTCAGATGCTCTATAGAAGTTTATATAAGCTATTGGAAGCCCAACAAATCATTTTATATGAAATTAGCGGCATAGCTGCAGTAAATAACGAATTATGCGGTAGATGAAGTAAAGAGGAGTAGAAAAGAGGATGTGTCCATTTTGACACACCCTCCTTTATCACGCTTAGATAATATCATTATATACGTATCAAAATAATGCAGAACGCCTGAGAAAAGAAAGCGAATACGGGAAAATGAAATGCAATACGTATACATTTCGTTTTCTCTGCTTATATTCTAAGATGGGCTATGTGTTTTTTCGCTTTTATAAGGTATTAGTTTCAACGAGTGACGGGCAGAATCTTACAATATCTCCTTGGCTATCCAAGCGCACGCTTCCGCATCGGCAAGGGCGTGATGATGATGATTGGTTAAATCGTAACCGCATGCAGCCGCAACGGTCTGTAGTTGGTGATTCGGGAGATGAGGGAGAATATGTCGTGCCGCCTTCAACGTATCGAAGAACTCATAGTTGAGGTAATCCATTTGATAAGTCATAAGGCATGCTCGCAGGCATCCTTTGTCAAATGGTGCGTTATGGGCTACAAGTGGTAAGCCTTCAATCATAGGTTCTATCTGCTTCCATACCTCACAGAATACGGGTGCGCCGTCAGTATCTGCACATGTAAGCCCATGGACCTGCGTACATCGCCAATGATAGTAATTCGGTTCGGGCTGTATAAGCGAATAGAAACTGTCAACAATCTCTCCTCCTCTTACTATCACCATGCCCACCGAGCATACACTACACCGTTCAAAGTTAGCTGTCTCAAAGTCAATCGCTGCAAAATCCTGCATAGTTTCTTTATAAATTTGTTAGTCGTTTGCTACATCTTAAATCTATAGATGAGGCTCTATATATGTTTAGACAAAGTCTCTTTGTTCATTCTTGACAACCATAATAGTCATAGTACATATCCCATAAGGTATCGGAAAAGCCCCAACCACATTGTGTTGAATTAAGCATACTTTCAATTCTCGGTCTGAAATGTTCCTCAAGGTTATGGTCGGAAATATGCTTTAGAGCTTTCTCAAAATTCGTTTCTAATGTAGTATAATACTGTTTCCACATATCACCGAAGGTCATTGTGTATTCACATCCCAACTCTATATAGTAAAGCATTAGATCTCCAAGACTGATGGCATCAGCCTTCAACTTCTTGAAGTCGGAGATTGCCTTGCGGCAAGTTGCAAATGAAGGCTTATCAGAAAAGCCCCGAGCAGGGAAAGAATTCATTGCGAATAATCTTTTTGTACTTTTCCAATGCAGCGCTATAATCAGGCGTAAGATACATTTCCAGATACATCTTCGCTTCTGTGCTCGCATCATACAGACTCAACACAAGGTTCATTACGTCTTCCTTAGGTAGTACTGCCAGATGCTTCTTTAGTTTTAATTTGGTCATATCAGAGTCCTTTCTATATTAGTATTTACAAGTAACATAAAATCCATGTCTACAAAAATATAGCTTTTCCATGAGAAACAGGATGCTAACGCAAAATAAATTACCAATTTTCTCTAAAAATCTTACGCATATTCCTTTGCCGTAAAAGAAAATAGTCTAACCATTCTTAAATCTTAAGAGGTATCAACTTAACAATTCTATTAATAAAATACGAAACAAGAAAACTAATAAATAACAATGCTACATACTCTAAAAATACATATTTGAACCAGCTATAAAAGAAGAAAATAGGTAGTATAAGAACCATGTGTGAATCATCCATATATTCATAGAGTGATGTCCAATAACTGAAAGTATCGGTATGTTTGCTTTTCCTTGTGACAAAAGAACAAATGAAATTATAAATGCGATTGCATAAAACGGGGAGAAAAGAGCACTCGGAATATAATATTTTACAACTGAAAGTATAACTAATACAGTAAAAACAAGAATTTTACCGTAAGTTGTTTTTGCAACTAACATATTAAGTTTAGAAAATAACTCTGTACGTTTTAGCATTGCACCCAAGCTGAATGGGAATAATAAAGATCCTAAGTATAACAGGTTATAAAGAGCTGGTGAAGAAGTTTTATACTGTACGCCAAGTTTAGAAATTAATAAACCGGAAATCAGAAAGATAACAAATGTAATTAAACAGACATTTCTTGCTTTTAAACGAGACATTTGTTTGAATAGGAAGGGATAAGATAAAGAAAGTAATGAATAAGGAAAAAGAAACCAACATTCATAGTTCCAGCTTGAATAAAAAGAACTATAATTCAATATAATGTCTTTAATACTTCCGGGATATTTTGAACTATCTCCTATGAAGTGACCGATAGTTACAAATATCGAAATGATGACCCAATAGTGAAGATAAAGTTTGAGGATTCTACTAAGGTGATGCTTATCACCCTTCTGAAAAACATAGAATAAGCCATATCCTCCAAGAATGGTGAATATTTGTACAGGAACATCTATTCTATTGATAATGTCATATAAGGGAATCCCTCCTATATGAATAAAATTAATACCAAAGCCAGACCCGAGATGACAGCCCAACATCATAAGGAGAGCTACTCCTTTAAGCAATACAGTTTCTTCTTTTGTCATTGCATTAAAAAGTTTAATGCGATGCCTTATACTCAAATTACGAAAGTTATAGCCAAGTACCTACACGTGAAACGTGGACGTTTTCATCCACGTTCAGAGGTACTTGGCGGAAACCTACAACAAGAGATGAGAAACGCCCACGCTATCATGGACGTTCACTTATTCATTCATTCTTGTTGTTCATTCTACCACCAAGTTTCCTGAACGTTATTGAATAAATAGCAAACGCTAAATTATTAATCCACAAAATGGGACTGGGTACACGCTCGTACACACAAGTCCGGTTGCAAAGATAGTATTTTATTTCCATTTTATAAGCTGATTGCACGCTATTTCCAATCTTTTTCTTACTTTTGCAAAGGCTTCTAACGCCCATAAAGATAAGAACCTATGGAACCCAACAATTCATTTACATTATTAGACAAGTATCAAATACCCGTAGTAGAGGCAAGCCACGGGTACCATCTTGTACTGGCTTCACCAGGATGTGGTAAGACACATATACTGGCAGAGAGGATAAGATATGCGAGAGAAAAGGGTGTGAGATACGAGGATATGCTCTGTCTTACGTTCACAAACCGTGCCGCAAGGGAGATGACGAATCGTATTCAGAAGGTTGTTGGAGGCGATAGCACAGAGCTGATGGTGGGTAATGTACATCGGTTCTGCTCTAAGTTCCTTTTCGAGGAAGACAAGATTCCAGCAGACTCAGCTATTATTGACGATGAGGAAGCCGTGAGTATCATTGCTGACTATCGTAACGAAGATGAGGAAGGAGTAACAAGAGACTTCAATAGATACAAGGGGTATCAGACGATTATCTTCTTTCAGCACTTCATCTATCAGATGGAACACCAGCATCCGTGGAAGTATTACCTCCACCCAGAGAGTTTCACGGACGATGACCGAGAGGCTATCAAGCAGATATGCAAGTCGCAGAAGAGAGAATATAACGAACAGGCTGTAATTGATACCTATCATCATGCACAGCAATACATGGACGAAGCCAATGTGCCAGGACTTGATGCAAAGACTGCCGATAGGATTCGTGTGTTGCTTTGGAAGATGTATTATGCTGCTTGTTATGCTCAATACAAAGAAGAGAACCATCTGCTCGACTTCGAAGACTTGTTACTAAAGACTTACGACATTTACAGTACCGATGATACATGTAAGCGTTATAAGTGGATTCAGGTAGATGAAGTGCAAGACCTCAATGGTATGCAGCTCGCTATCATTGACCTGCTCACTGCCAAAGATAATCCTATGGTGATGTATCTGGGAGACGAACAACAAGCAATATTCTCTTTTATGGGTGCCAAAGTGGAGACTCTCACACTGCTCAAGATGCGCTGTAAGGGTAATATTCATCATCTGCAACGAAACCATCGTTCACCAAAGTACCTGCTTGATGTCTTTAACGATTACGCAGAAAAACAACTGAAGATAGACCGTGAGTTACTTCCTGCCTCTGACAATGATGTGAAAGCTAAGCCCGATGATTTACGAATTATCCATAGTAGTACGATCGACTCGGAACGACAAGAGGTTACAGATGTAGCTCGTAACCTTTACGAACAAAACAAAGAAGAACGAACGGCAGTGATAGTCAGTTCTAATTCAGATGCAGATCATATTAGCGAGACAATGGACAAAGTAGGACTGACACATTTCAAGGTATCTGGTCGCGACCTCTTTGATACGCCCGATGTTAAGCTCTTACTGTCACATCTCAGTGTTCTTGCCAACGAACATAACTCTATTGCATGGACACGTATAATGAAAGGTGTGCGTGCTTTTCCTTCACATGCTTTGGCACGACGCTTCAATTGGAAACTGAAGCAACTCGCACTTT
This sequence comes from Prevotella veroralis, assembly GCF_018127765.1. Classification (NCBI taxonomy): domain Bacteria; kingdom Pseudomonadati; phylum Bacteroidota; class Bacteroidia; order Bacteroidales; family Prevotellaceae; genus Prevotella; species Prevotella veroralis. Next base: position 629,688 of record NZ_CP072330.1, read on the forward strand.
CGCCTTCCGACTTCCTCCTTTATCCTGACACTTGCTACACAGCAGAGTTTCTTAAAGCCTACGATGAAGAAGAAATGGTTGTATTCGATACTGAAACAACGGGCTTAGACGTATTTGCTGATGACATTATAGAGATTGCAGCCATGAAGATTAAAGGTGGGGAAATAGTTGGAGAGCCGCTCGACCTTTATATAAAGACTGACAAGCCTATCTTACCAAAGCTCGGCGACAAAGATAATCCTATGTATGCTATCTATCATGAGAAGCTCTCTGCAGAGGAACTAATCACTCCTCAAGAAGCTTTGCAACGCTTTCTTGCCTACATTGGAACACGTCCTATTCTCGGACATAACGCCAGTTACGATTACAATATCATTGACAATTGTCTGCAAAGATATTGCAACGACACACTGAAAGCCCATAAGAACCCATGCTTCGACTCGCTAAAACTGATACGACTTCTCTCACCGAGCCTTCATTCCTATAAGTTAGAATCGCTCTTAGAGACTTTCCAACTGACAGGAAAGAATAGTCATCAGGCTATTGATGATGTAGGAGCAACGGTGAGCCTCGTCCGTCTTTGTGCCGAAAAGGCACGTGAGAAGCAACCACAGCAACAGTCTTTTCTCCAACATCCAAAGGTAAAACCATTCATAAATACCCTTCGTAACAACTATGGAGAACTTTACTTGAATGGTGTTCAACATCTTTATGTATTAACCACAACCGAAGAACCTGCCCTCGTTCAGGAGTTATCGTCTGCTTACAACACCTTGTATGCAGATGGATTAATCAATGAGATTCCTCGGTTAGATTACGTTTTGCGTTATCTGCGCATAGATATGCTGACGGACAACACAATAGAAAATGCGCTTGTTCAGCAACTCTCCCAATATATTATGGATATCAACACACTAAAAGAAGCCGATTTCTGCAATAGTAAGAGTATCCGTGAGCGCGTTTATGTAACGACAGTGCATAAGGCAAAAGGACTGGAGTTTGACAACGTTATTGTCTTTGATGCAGCCGACGGACGTTATCCCAACGCCTTCAACAAGAATAAAAAGCAAGACGAAGAAGATGCTCGCAAATTCTATGTAGCTATGTCGCGTGCCAAGCGTCGTCTCTACATTGCCTATTCTCTACAAATGATTGATCGCTATGGTCGTGTGCATAATCGAGAATTGACACCCTTTATGGATGCAATACAGAAGAGGTTTAATTAATATACGTGATTTGGCGATACGAGGATTTTTCACTACCTTTGACGCAGAATAATAAAGTTTGTTTTATGAGTCCAGTATTTAAACGTGAGAAAGGATACACATTTAAAATCTTCTCCAATGAAGAAGAACGAATGCACATACACGTTATTAATGGAGACAATGAAGCAAAGTATTGGCTTGAACCCAAGATTGAATTAGCCAACAATTATGGCTTTTCACAACATGAACTGAATAATATACGAAAAATAGTTGAGCAATATGGAGACGACTTCAAGGAATCATACCATCGACACATCGGTAAGCGTATTAATGATTAACGCACAAGGTATTATGCTGTCTGTTTGTGGCAACGATTATTTCTTATCTTATAATCGTATTCCATGGATGCGTGATGCCAGTATCAATAACGTATTAAATGTAAAGATGTCTGGTCGAAATGCGATTGAGTGGCCGGACTTGAACGTAGATCTTGAGATAGATAGCTTAAAGCATCCAGAACGCTATCCTCTCATTATTAAGCGTAATGAAATGGATTATGTAGGCGCATAACTTCTCACTATTGAAAGACTGGAACCGCAGACTCATATACTTTTCCATTCTTATCAACCCTTATACATATTGGGCATGATTGCCGACAGCCACCACTGCGCCTAATATAATAAGTAGTATTGGGGCGCAAAGGAAGCCGTTGCATTCTGAGAGTATCATTCTCTCGGACTATCCTACAACTAGATGGAAGATGGTTTATATAAAGTATAGAAGCCTCTCCACGAGTCCAACCTGCATGAGATTGTTCATCAATGACAATGAAGTTATCCTCTACGCTATCACCTTCTACATACAGTCCTAACCCACATACACCACCATTATCCACTATGAAAGCTTGTTTATCAACATCCAAATGGAAGTTACTTCCTTCGTTACAGGCTTGAAAGAACAGCAACACTATATGAATGATCATCGTCACGGCGAGGATCGCTATAAGTCTCCTGATGTTATGTATATAAAAGATGGTACGCATAAGCAAAGTACATTATCGGTTGCAAACATACTAAAAACTGAACAGACCAACAAGCTCCCTGTAGGATATTTAGCTATAATACATAATTATATGTAAAGTCCGCATCACCACAAATGCTCTCATTTTGTGAGATATTTATTAAGCCATTCCATCTAAAAAGACTATCTTTGCAACAAAAAGAGATGAATCATGATGTATCTAAATTCTTTTCACAAGGAAGCAGTACTGAGGAAAATCAGGAAAATAGCAGAATCAAGGAAGTTGCCAATGAGCTCTATAGACGCTGCCAACTACATGAAGCGCAATTTAGAGATAGCCAAGAACATGTAAATAGGCTTGATATCGAACAACGAGAAGCCGAATGTATGGCAAAAGAGCAATCCTTTTGGGTTCCGATGGACGACGTTTTCAAAATAGGAATACCAGGACCAAGCGGCAATGAAAATGATACATACGTATCGAATGACTATATCTATAAGATCAATAACCTCCTAAATAGTGGGAGTATTCATGCCTTATTGCACAAGATTCTATTACACAACCTTATTTTCCCAGAAACCGCTTATACATTCTTCGGCTTTACGGGTTATGAGAATCGAAGTATAATGCCTATTATCCGACAGAGCCTTATAAAAGATTCTACCCCTGCCACAAACATTGAAATTGAGACTTATATGGCGGCAATAGGCTTTATGAAGACAAAAGCTGATGGATGCTTTGAGAATCCACAATTCATAGTATGGGATATTGTCCCACGTAATGTTTTAAAAGATAAGGATGGGGATATCTATATCATTGACGCAGAGATAAAGAGAAAATAAAGAAGTTATAGAATCACAAATAGTTCTATTTTCTATCAATCTTTTTGCTATGTTTGATTCTAAAAGCATTACCTTTGCCACCAATAACAATTATATTATTAGGATAATGAAGTCAAAGAGATTAATCACAACGGGCTTGGCAATGCTAACGATAATGTCAGTCTTTGCTACTAACAACGCTGGCGCACAAGACACAGTATCAACACTTTTATAGACTTACGATTATGACAAAAGAAAAGTTCTTCACTTCCATGGGATGGGTAGGTATGGTAACATCTATCTTAATGTACATCTTCTATTTTCCACAAATAGAGAGTAACCTCGCAGGACACAAGGGCACCTTCATTCAGCCATTCATGGCAGGTATCAACTGCACCTTGTGGGTTGCATACGGACTATTCAAGGACAAACGCGATTGGCCATTGGCTATTGCCAATACGCCTGGTATTATCTTCGGCTTCACCGCTGCATTCACAGCACTATAAAACAAGGCAAAAGATAACCATATTACCCTCTCCAATCACATGATTAGAGAGGGTAATTGCGTTTATACACGTTAGGAATGACTATGAGAAACGATGATAAATGCCGAAGAATAATACAAGTGAAACCATGAAATACCATATTCTCTCCGTACCTTTGCACCATGATTAAAATTACAGAAGCACGAAAAGAACAGGCGGCAGTGATAGCACGAATGATTATGGAGGCTATGAACCACGAGTGCTGCCAGTGGTTTGCTGGACCAGAACATACGTTAGATGAGTTCCATCAGTTGATGACTAAGTTAGTTGAACGAGAGGATTCGCAATATTCCTATCGTAACACACTGGTAGCTATGACGGAGAACAACGATATAGCGGGCGTATGTGTAAGCTATGATGGAGCTAAGCTCCACGAATTACGCCAAGCATTTATAGACGGGGCTAAGCAGACTTTCGGTAGAGACTATTCCAACATGGAAGACGAAACAGCAGCTGGTGAACTTTATATCGACTCTCTCTGCGTCAGCAACAGCTACAGAGGTCAAGGCATTGCCACAAAACTTCTCCGTGCTACTATCGAGAAGGGCGAACGCATGAATCTACCAACAGGATTATTAGTAGACACTGGCAACCCGCAAGCCGAGCGTCTCTACAAACGCATAGGCTTCACGTTTGTAGGTGAGAACACATGGGGCGGACACCCAATGCGACATCTACAGAAACATAACTCATAAGCGTTCCTCTTTGTTTCAAACCTCGAAACTATATGTTTAGAACCCTATTTGCGCTCTTTGTCTAATAGGTTTCCGAATTCTTTCTCACCCGTTCCCCATTCCTTTCTCATGCGTCTTGCATCTTTGACTTCCGTATCTTTTCTTATTTTCACCATGGTGAAAATATATTCTCACCACGGTGAAACTATTGTGTCACCATGGTGAAACTTGTGTCTCATCATGGTGAGACTAACTTTATATGCGTGTATAAAGGATGCGCAACACGTGAGAAAGGAATGGGGAACAGGTGATAAAGAATGCTGGAACAGGTGGAAAACGATTAGCAAACAGGTGAGAAAAACTGGACGAGCCTATTTGCACTCATTCTAACCAACCATACATAAAAATCAGAACAACTATCATTTACTCATATTATAAGGGCTATCTAATCAATCAAGACACGTTAAAAACAGCGTAAAGGCTTGTTATTTTAAAGGAATAAGACTATCTTTGCAGCAGAAGGAATATAGATACTATAATATAAGAAGGTGATGATTAGCTCCAATATACAACCGCTTATTCATAAGATACAAGGCTTTCTAACCAGTCAGCCCATAGAGCGTGTATGGTTATTCGGCTCATCTTCGCGTGGAGAGGAACATGCACAAAGTGACATAGATTTGATGGTTAGATACGATCAGCACGCTCGTATCACACTATTCACTATCTCACGAATCATGCTCCAACTAAAAGAACTGACGGGAAAGGATATAGATTTAGTGGAAGAAAGATGTCTACAACCTTTTGCCAGCAAATCGGCTAATCAAGATAAGATTCTTATTTATGAGAGAAAAGATAAAAGATAAGGGACGACTTGAGCATATCTTAAATGCTATCAACACGCTTCTAACCTATAAAGATAGATACATATTTGAAGATACCATGCGAAGCAACAACCATGAAATCACCTTATTTATTTGCCTATCTCTCCCCTTTATAGTATCTTTGCACGCGCAATAGGTTCATTAACATTACATGATTAAAAAGGGAAAGCGGTGAGATTCCGCTACTGTCCCGCAGCTGTAAGTTGTCTGTCACAGGTAAACATAAGCCACTGATAACGATGATTGGGAAGGCGTTTACCTTCTTTTGATAACAAGTCAGAAGACCTGCCATTGCAAGTCATTGCATCCCTCGAGGAAGGGCACTGCATAGAACCTTTATGATACATTATAAGAAGATGAGGCAACTGGCTTCTTTCTTTCTGTTGTTATGCCCTTTGAGTATGACAGCACAAACCGTAACCAATGATTCCACACAGACGATAGACGAGGTGGTGGTCAAAGGCTTCCGCATTCCTGGGAATGTATTGGCAAGTACACCGATACAGACTCTGTCACACACGGATATGGAGCGTCTCGGCATACACGATATGGGCGATGTGCTGAAACGATTTGCGGGTGTACAGGTGAAGGACTATGGCGGTGTAGGCGGTATGAAGACTGTCAATATTCGAGGCTTAGGGGCTGGACACACGGGCGTCACGTATGACGGAGTACAGGTGGGCGACTGCCAGAGTGGACAGGTAGACCTCTCTCGCTTCACGCTTGACAACGTTTCACTCGTCAGTTTGCAAATCGGGCAAGAGGACAATATCTATCAGAGTGCAAAAGCATATGCCTCGGCAGGACTCATCAATATCAGCACGTTACAAGGCGTATCCGACCGCAAGCCACACCTCACAACGACGCTGCACACGGGTAGCTATGGTCTCCTTGCACCCTCCCTACGCTATCATCAACAATTCTCACGTCTTGGAATTGGCGCATACACAAGCTACGAAAGAGCTGACGGCGTTTATTGGTTCACGCTAAAGAATGGTATCAAGACCATCCATGAGCGTAGAAACAACAGCGACATACAGACATGGCGAGGTGAACTGAATATGAACTATCAACTCACGGATAAGCAGACATTGCAGTGGAAGGCTTACGGTTTCACATCAAACAGAGGATTGCCAGGGGCTGTCATCTATGACAACACGTATTCGGCAGAGCGTCTGAAAGATAAGAATGTCTTTACGCAAATACTCTATGAGAACCGATTTAGCAATCGCATCAAGATGAAAGCGGCTGCTAAATGGAATTACGCTTGGTCGCGCTACTCTGATATACCTGCCAGTGGATATAAAGAAGATACCTACCGACAGAACGAGACTTACCTTACAGCGACGCTGTGGACAAATCCATTGCAGGGATTAAACCTTTCCTTCGCACAGGATTATGCGCATAACCATCTATCCATGACGCTTCCGAAAGCTGCTAACCCAACCCGAAACTCGCTGTGGACAGCCTTAGCAGCTAACTATCAGATAGGTCCTTTCAGTGTCAATGCATCTCTTCTTGCAACGAATATCTACGAACGTGTAAAACAAGGGAACGCTTCAAACGGATTTCACAGACAGTCACCTGCCTTCAGTATGCAGTGGCGTTGTCTGCAGGACTTCCGCCTCCGCTTTGGATATAAGGAAATCTTCCGTACTCCAACACTGAATGAACTTTATTATACAGGTATCGGCAACCGCCATCTGAACCCAGAGAAGTCACGCATGTGGAACCTTGGTGCCACTTACTCGCACACCTTTAATCGTACACTCCAGCTTTCCTTGACTGCTGATGGGTATTTCGGCAATGTCACCGATAAGATTATTGCGGTACCAAAGATGTTCTATTGGCAGATGATGAACGCTGGGAAGGTGCGCCAATTAGGGCTTGATGTATCAGCAAACATAGAGAAGAGATGGGGTAATGATTGGTCCGTGAGTGCGACAGGTAGCTATAGCCTGATGAAGGCAACGGACATCAGTGACCCAACTGTCGTCTATTACCACAACCAGATAGCTTACACACCACTTCATTCGGGTTCAGCAAGCGTTTTATTACATACTCCTTGGCTCGATTTCAGTTATAATGTTTTATTCATGGGCAAGCGATACACGCTAAGTTATAACATTCCAGACAATCGTATGAAACCATTTGCTGACCATAGTATAACGCTCTCGCGGGAGTTCAAAATCAATAAGCAGCAATTACGAGTACAGTTTGACATGCGCAATCTCGGCAATAAAAACTATGAAGTCGTTCGCTTCTATCCAATGCCAGGTACCAACTGGCGACTGTCCGCAACATGGAAGATATAACCCAAGGATATTTTAAAGTAGGGACAGACGCCCTCGTCTGTCCGCTAAATAATTCTGCTATTCTGTGAGTTCATATTCTTGTGTAGGACAGACGAGGGCGTCTGTCCCTACTTTGAAATAACTAACATAAGAAATAAAACCAATTATAAACAAAACAATGATGACAATGAAAAAGAATCTACTTGCGTTAGGCATTATCCTCATGTCTGCGCTCACTTTCACCGCTTGTAGCGATGATGATGACATTAATGGTGGTAAACAACCAGAAGTATCAACCACAGATGTCTATGTTTCCTGCGCTGGGAACTTGGGTGCTAATAATGGAACTGTTGGTATCCTTGATTACAACATACAAGCTCGTCCAACAGCACCTTTCGTATTCAGAGATGCTTATAAGGCGCAGAATGGTATTGGTATCGGTGATGCACAAGACTTAATCGTATTCCATGATAAGGTAGTTGTTGCTTGTACGACATCATCAAAAGTAGAAGTTTTGAACCGACAAGGAAAAGTTGAGCAAACCATTAAGCTCCACAAGGTTGAGCCACGTTACTTGGCAACAGATGGCAAATATGTTTACTTCTCAGCATACAGCGGCAAAGTATATAAGATGAATCCCAACGACAAAGTGAAGCCAATGGTTGACTCTGTTGTTGTAGGAGACCACCCAGAGGCAATCTCAATTACAAATGGTAAGCTATATGCAAACCTTTCAAACTATAGTATGACGGGTAATGGTAAGTATGTAGCAGTAGTTGACCTCAACACATTCCGTAATCCTAAGAATATTGAGGTTGGACTTAATCCTTACACCCAAAACATTGCTGTTGGCAATGACGTATTTATTGTGTCTATGTTTGATTATGTAGAAAAGCCATTAGTACAGAAGATTGACACAAAGACCAACAAAGTAACACAACTCTTTAATGCTACTGCCATAGCATATAGTGCCAAGAAGAATGCTCTTGTCTGCCTCTATGCTCCTTACGGAAGCACAGATAAGAGTTTCTTCCTCTATGACTTAGCTACAGGTCAAAAGACTAATCTCGATATGACAAGGCTTCACAGTCCTCAGCAAGTTAATGTTGACAAGTGGGGTAACATCTATGTTATAGACACTCCAGATTATAATTCACCAAGCGAAGTGTTCTACTACTCACCAGAAGGCAAGCTCATCCAAGGTAACATCACCGTTGGAATGAGTGCACAGAATGTACGCTTTGCCAACTAAACAAGTACAATAACGAAATCGGGTGATTCCAAATATTGGAGTCACCCGATTTCTATATAATGTAAAACTCGTATAAGTATTCTTTATACTGATAAATGTTACAATGGCGTTGCGAAGATAAACGTACGGATAACCCAATAAGAGAGAATACCACAGAGGTAGCCTAAGAAAGCTATCCACGAAATCTTCTTCATGTACCAACCAAAGGTTATCTTCTCCAATCCCATTACGACAACACCTGCTGCAGAACCAATGATAAGGATAGAACCACCTACTCCAGCACAATAAGCCAAAAGCTGCCAGAAGATACCATCAACAGCCATGTCGCCTGTTGCCTGAACAGGATACATACCCATACTACCTGCAACAAGTGGGACGTTGTCAACAATAGACGATAATACTCCTATTATACCCGTCACTGCATAATGATTACCTTGGAAGAAACTGTTTAATCCTCCACCGAGTTCGTGTAATATACCCACTTCTTCAAGACAAGCGACAGCCATCAAAATACCAAGGAAGAAGAGTATTGTTGACATATCAATACGGCTCAACAGATTGGTGACACGCTTTGAGAAGTCTTCGCTATCACCCTTAGCACGATGTAGATTGCGATAAAATATCTCTGTAATCGTCCAAAGAATACCCAGAACAAGGAGGATACCAACGAAGGGAGGAAGGTCTGTGAAATAATGGAATACTGGTACGAAGCAGAGTCCACCCACACCAATAGCAAAGATTATCTTGCGTTGTGAGCCATTAAACTCTAATAGTTCGGTATCACCAGAGTGATCAGTCTCTAACATATCACCACCTAACTTGCCCTTTAATAAGAACTGAAGAACAAAGGCTGGGATAATCATTGATATAAGAGATGGAATGAAAATCTCGCTTATCACGCCACCAGCTGTTATCATTCCCGCATTCCACAACATGATGGTTGTCACATCACCGATTGGTGAGAAGGCACCGCCAGAGTTGGCGGCAATGATAACCAATGACGCATAAATCATACGGTCCTTATGGTCTTGAACGAGCTTGCGGAGAATCATAATCATCACAATACTTGTTGTCAAGTTATCCAAGATAGCTGAAAGGAAGAACGTCATGAAGGCTATCTTCCATAATAAACTACGCTTTGACTTAGAACGCATCACATTCTTTACCCAGTTGAAACCACCATTCTGATCAACAATCTCAACGATTGTCATCGCTCCCATGAGGAAGAAAAGCGTGGTTGCCGTGTCTCCAAGATGCTCGGTTATCAACTTGTTGGCAAATGTGACGAGCTGATCACCCACACCCTTAAACTCTGGATGCATCAGTTGCACAAAAGGTGAAGGGTCGACCATGTAAAGAACCCAACATACTACAAACATCAACAGAGCTATTGCAGCTTTGTTGATTTTCGTCAGACTTTCCATCGCTATGAGTGCATACCCCAAGACGAAGGCGACGATAATAGAAATCGTTAGTGTAGACATAAATAAAATTGATTCGATTATTCTTTGGCGCAAAGGTAAGCAAAAGAAGTGAGTTGGCAACATAAACTATTCAAATTAATTCAGCGAATGAATGTCAGATTCATCAAATTGTAGTATCTTTGCCAATATTCAAACACTCAACACGAATGAACGACGAAATACAATCCCTTGTTGAACAACTCAACGCTGCATCTGATGCTTATTATAATGGTCGAGAAGAAATCATGACCAACTATGAGTGGGATGCAGCCTTTGACCGATTAAAGAAGTTAGAAGAGGAAACGGGAATTATCTTACCTGATTCTCCTACACAAAATGTATCTGCTGATAATCTTACTGGTCAGAAAGAGGAACATGAGTTCCCTGCTCTCTCCCTCGCAAAGACAAAGAAGGTGGCAGAACTTGCAAAATGGGCAGAGAATAGACCTATTTGGCTCTCATGGAAGTTAGATGGTTTGACACTTGTTGTTACATACGATAATGGGAAACTGACAAAGGTTGTCACGCGTGGTAATGGTCACATTGGGACAAATATTACCCATCTATCTAAGGCTATTGACGGAATCCTACAGGCAATACCTTATAAAGGACATCTTGTGATTCGTGGTGAGGCTGTTATCAGTTATCCTGACTTCGAGCAATTCAATATGGAATCAGAAGAGGAATATGCTAATCCTCGTAACCTTGCATCAGGTTCATTGACGTTGAAGAACATCAATGAAGTGAAAGAACGCCATATCCGTTGGATTCCGTTTACCCTTGTCTATGAAGAAGAAGAGATTATCTCATGGGGCAATCGTATGGCATGGCTAGAACAACAAGGCTTTAAGCCAGTAGACAGAGAACTCATTGAGCAACCCACAGAAGCAAATATCCAAGCTGTCATCGATTGTTGGACAGAACGGGTAACAGGCAAGAGTTCCTCACCTTTCCCCTATCCTGTTGATGGACTGGTCATCACATACGATGATACTGCCTACGCCGCAACAGGTTCAGTAACAGGTCATCATGCGACACGTGCTGGTTATGCTTTCAAATGGCAGGATGAGAGTGCGGAAACAGAATTAGAATATATAGAATGGTCTTGTGCAGCCTCAACCATATCTCCCGTTGCCGTATTCAAGCCCGTTGAACTAGAAGGAACAACTGTAAAGCGTGCCTCGCTCTGTAATATCTCTGAATGTGAGCGACTGGGGATTGGCGATAAGGGAACAAAGATAGCTGTTATCAAAGCAAATAAGATTATCCCAAAGGTAATCAATGTTGTTGAGCGATTGGGCGTATTCCATATACCTGAGGTATGCCCTGTATGCCAATCAGCAACAGAGGTAACTGAGAGTGAGAGTAGTGGAACAAAGACGTTGCATTGCACCAACACGCATTGTCCTGCAAAGCAACTCAAGAAGTTCGGACGCTTTGTTTCAAAGGAAGGAATCAATATTGATGGACTATCCGAACAGACAATACAGAAGTTTATCAATCTTGGTTGGGTACGTGAATATGCAGACTTATTCCATCTCAACAACCATGCTTCAGAACTACGAACAATGGATGGATTTGGAGACAAGAGTGTTAGCAAGTTACTTACAGCCATAGAGAAGGCTCGCAACGTAGAAGCGCATCGCTTACTCTTTGCATTAAATATACCACTTATCGGGCGTGATGTTTGCAATCGTTTGTTATCAGCTTATCAAATCGCAGACCTATTCCATACAGCTACTGAAGCTACCACCGAAGATGTCTTTGCTACTATTGCAGGCATTGGTCCAGAAAAGAGTGCCAGCTTTGTTAGATGGATGAAGGATAAAGATAACTATTCTATGATGCAACAGCTATTAGTAGAACTCAATATTAGTCAGTCTTCATCTGCGCCAACTGGTAATAGTTGCGAAGGACTAACGTTTGTTATCACTGGCGATGTGCATCATTATAAGAATCGTAATGAGCTGAAGGCTTACATTGAGAATCAAGGGGGCAAAGTAACAGGCTCTGTCTCTAAATCAACTAGTTTCCTTATTAACAACGATATAGAAAGTTCTTCTGGCAAAAATAAAAAGGCAAAGGAACTCTCTATTCCAATTATCTCTGAGGAAGAATTCATTGCTCGATTCGTGCAGATGGACGAGAATAAACTCGCCTTAGAATCCTCTCCAATCACCGAAGGATCACTATTCTAAAACATCTTCTTTTTGATATGATCTCTATTACATAACAATTTAATAACTTCTTACAACCTTACCAACATGAAGATTGACCGACGAAGAATAGTCTTATTGATGGCTTCTCTCATTTGTACAACACTCTCTGCACAAACCAAAGGAGAGTATATCTCTACTCATTTCAAACGTGGAGATTCTATTCAATATGTCTATAAGCTTTCAGTAAAAACGACAAATCCAACTACAGGGAAGCCCATAGACTTTCCTGATGACATCTATGAAAATCTAGCTTGTAGTTCTGTATGGTCCTACTACCTCTTAAATGAAATAAAAGATTCCTACGAATCAAGGTTCACATTAATAGTAAGGAATGTAACTCCTCAGACTTATACCATGAGGTTGCTGGTTCAGCAAAGTCCTTATAGAGATAAAGACCATGACAAGTCGGATGTAGTCTTTGCTCAGTTCGCTGAGGAGTTCCTAAAGGAACATGGGCTACTAATCACCTTTAATGCAGACATGACTAATTACATGCTTACTAATCCTAAAGACTTAATAAGCGATTTTATAGATTACGTCTATGCACATAAAGGAGAGAATCAGCTTACTACAGACATGTTTGCAGGCGTTTCAAAAGAAGAAGTAAAGAAAGATATTAGTAACCCTGAGAACATTAACCCCTTTATTTCACTAATTATAAACCTCTCAACTCCAGGTCTTAGTATAATCCCCAATGTCTACGTACGTGAATACCAGTCAGGGATACATCATAATGAACTTGAAGATAATCAAAGACTGCAGGACTCCACTAGTAACGTAACAAAAGACGAAACTGGTAACACGAAAGCTATATTTACTCTCACAAGTTCAAGGGGGCAATCGTCACAATCCAAGCTAAAGAACAAATCTAATCCTCTCAACATAAAAGAAACTATCTCTTTCAACCCAGAAGGCTGTTTAACAGAATATACGAGGGATGTTACTTCTAGACAACCCCAATCACTGATAATTTCACACGAATCACTTGTTAGAGAATAAAAAGGCAAATGCCCCAACACGATTCTCACTAAATATTAATCAATAAGGTATGAGTACATCACAATATTCCTCCCATACAACATTACACTCAGAACACAAATCATACATGAGTTTCTGGATTTGGCTTTGTCTTACTTTTGTTTCACTATCGGCTTCAGCCCAAAATGCAATAGAAATAGGTGATGAAATTAGCTATGAATTTACCAACTCATGGTCATACTCTGCCAAAGGGGACGAAACAGACTATGGAGAACAATTATTCAAGCCTACAGGTAAGAATAATTTACTCCTTCCTTATACTTCACTCTATGAATCAACCCCTAATAGTGTCTACTCCAGTTTCACATTAACAGCTCTCAGTTCTTCCGCTTATGGGACTGTCTTCCGCTTGCATATCAATCAACCGTGTTATCCACTAGACAATCAATATGCCTCTCTTGATTCTGTCATCCAATTCATAACACAACATGACATTATCCTAGCCTATAATTCATCATTAGATCAATACATCATTTGTAACTCACATGAGCTTTATCCATCATTCTCTAAACTTCCAAAGTCTGGGATTTCATACAGAATCTTAGATAAGGAGCATGACTCATTCTCTGACATACTAGTCAAAAACAACAATACAAGGTCTTTTGAGATTCTTAAATACTTGATTAATGTTATTTGCCCAGGATTAAAACTTGCTATTATGGCACAGAGTATTCCTTGGCAAGACAAGGTAACCATCACCGGGAAACCATTAGATGGGAGTAGTCGGACAATGAGCTACTGCAACACAACTGATAAGGTTTCAAATGAGAATTTCTACAGGGACATAAAGAGTGAAGAATATGTCAGCGATTATATGTTTGATTATTTAAATGGAAATTCAGAAGGAGAGATTGATTCCATAGAAGTAGACTCTATATCAGATGATAGTATTGAATATGAAGCGGTTTGTGATACAGCCATAGCAGAAGTAGTGGATGATGACACAGACTCTGTTGTCATAGATACTACTGAAATTGACAATGATTGTGATTCGCTAACCGAAGATTTTCATCCGCTCTATAATAAGATAAAGATACATATCACCCCTGATGGGTTTGTGGCTGAATACAATATAACTAGCACTATCAAATTGGGAACGGCTCTGTGGGAACGCCGAATAAGATTACGCAGAAAGAACAACTAACTAAAAACAAAAGGGTTCACAACCATTCTTGTGAGCCCTTTTAAGTTTACTATTCAAAGAACTTGTTTATTCGTCAACTCCAAAGCAAGACACAGAAAGTTTACTATCTACTCTATTAGGATTACTAATGCTAACACAATATTCTCCGACATCGTCTATATCGACTGTAAGCAACAAAGAACTATTACCATATCGTTTATATGTAAAATCCTTTTCTTGCCTATTATAACCACCATAAGTTATTTTACCTGTTAATTCATTTTGCCTTGCTAAAGACAACTTACGAGTTTTACTTACAGAAAACTGTGAAACCTTAACAAAAGATTTTGGATCATCATTTACATCTGGAACTCTTATGAGAATAACCACTTTCCCCTTAGGAATCCTTACGGGAGAAGCCTCCGGCTTTACATATAGTTTACTTTCTGGTCCCCACAACTGGTCTTTAACCTTAACTTGCCCAATAGCTCTTTCCATTTTTATATATGTTTTATCTTCTAAATTACATATAAAGGCATCACCATTAAACTCTGGTTCAGGAAATATAAGACTAGTAGAATTCTGATTAGCAGTTTTTTCGTCTGTAATATCTATTCGCCCAAGAATAGAATGCTCTACATAGGCAACCTTTGCCTTCTCTATATCAAACTCTGTTCCAGCCCTCATATAAATTATGGTATTTCCTTTTAGACTCAATATAGAATCAACATAAAATCCATCTTTCACTAAAGGCTTAATAAAATTTTTAGAACTTTGAGCATTAAGAGACATCGTCGCCAACAAAGCTACCAATAATATGAGAATCCTTAAGTTTTTCATTCGTAAAATTATATCAATGAATAAATCTTATTATTGAAGATATTTTTAGAACGTCCACTTAGCAGCAATAGTTGGGATAGCGTAGAAGCGGTTATTCTTACCCTTATCGTTATAAACGAAGTTGTTGCTAAGCTCAACCTCTGAACCTAAAGACAGATTCACATTCTTCATTCCCTTTAGTGTGTTAAGGTTAAACCAGAACTGTGGCTCTGAAATCATGATTAACTTGCCCTTTACATTCGGATCATACCAGACATCGCAGAAACCATCAAATGTGCAAAGGCCCTTTGCAAAGGTGGTACTCCAAACTTCAGTCAACTGAAAACCACTAAAGGGATGCCAACCTTTATTAGCGTTCTTGAAATAATACTTATACATTAACTGAACGCTGAATGTCTTAGAGAAATCCTTTGAAGCCCAGTTCCAGGCACCGCCAAGGAGAACTGCATGCTGATAACGATTACCTACATAATTACCATCTTTCAAGTTAGTTCCAGCACCACCATTATACTCTACATGGGCTGCCCACTGCTTGTTCTTTGAGAGATTAAACTCACGAGCGATCTCCCAATAAGCGCCGATAGCACCATCGCGTTTATAGTCGATATCGGTGAACATGAAAGTAGAACCCCAGGTATCAGGTTTAAACATCTCAACAGTAGTCGTTACCGACATGCGCGAAGAGAGATCTTTGTAAAGACTGTGCCCTAAGTCATAATGAACTTGAACGTTTTGTGCCATAGCACCACTAAAAGCTGCCATCAAGAGGATGGCGAGGGAAAAGAATCTTTTCATATTGTTCTTAAGTTATTATTAGAAAACTGCTGCAAAGTTACAAAAAAAACTTAATGTCTCAACGCAATAATAAAATAATACTTAACTTTGTAACACTTATGAGAATAGATATTATCACCGTTTTACCAGAAATGCTGGAAGGATTCGTGCATGAGAGCATCCTTGCCAGAGCCGAAAAGAAAGGACTTGCAGAGATAAGGCTGCATAACCTTCGTGATTATACAAAGGATAAGTGGCGCAGAGTGGACGATTATCCATTCGGCGGACAGGCTGGAATGGTTATGCAGATTGAACCGATTGATAATTGTATTAGTGCTTTAAAGGAAGAGAGAGATTATGACGATGTTATCTTCACCTCTCCCGATGGAGAACAATTCAATCAGAAGATAGCCAATGACTTATCAATGGGGGGTAACATCATCATTCTTGCAGGTCACTATAAGGGGATTGATCAGCGAGTACGTGACCATCTCATTACACGTGAAATATCTATAGGCGACTTCGTGCTTACGGGTGGCGAACTACCTGCTGCTATCATTGCCGACGCTGTGGTTCGACTCGTTCCAGGTGTTATCAGTGACGACCAAAGTGCGCTCTCTGATTGTTTTATGGACGATATGCTTTCCGCTCCAATCTATACACGCCCACGCAGTTATAAAGGATGGGATGTACCAGAGATATTGCTAAGCGGTAATGAAGCTAAGATCAAGCAATGGGAATTCGATCAAGCAATGGAGCGAACAAAGCGGTTACGTCCCGACTTACTAAAGGAATAGAATCAATACAACTCAAAGTAAAAGCAATATTATGGAACAAATTAAAGAATTACCCAAAGTAGGATTCCTAGAAGCAGTTAAAAGAATCTTCACGAGAGCTTTGAAACTAAACACTCGTAGTCGTCGCTCTGAATTTTGGTGGGGGGCGTTGTTTCTCCTCATTGTCAGCTATTTATGCGATTTTATCCCAGTCATAGGTCGTTATCTTAACATCGTCTTAATGCTCCTGAATTGCTCTATGACTATTCGTCGTCTGCACGACATAGGCAAAAGTGGATGGTGGCTCTTAACGACTATCATCATTGAAGCTATTGGCATATCTCTCATGCTTCTGGGAATAGGGACAACGAACATTGACGCTCTCTTCGGCGATATAGACACTATGATACCTTTAATCAAAACAGCTATGGGCAGTGGAATTGCCATCTTCGGTATGTTAATCTGGTTTGTTAGTCTCGCTTTCAGCTTTATCATATTTGCATTTACAACAATGGATAGTCAAAGAGAAGCTAATAAATATGGTGAATCTCCGAAGTATATAACCCAGAATATAACCGACTAACTATCACAAAGGGAGCTATACCTCTTTGAAATTATATACTCAATTCAATTATAAGGATTCCTCACAGCAATATACCTGTGAGGAATCCTTTATTTTTACCCATATAGACAGAGAAAATAGTATCATCTTCCGCCATCCAATTAGACTACAATCTTACTCCTAATACCCATGCGAGGCACCTGTAAGTTAATGTACGATAGCACTTATACTTGACATCGCATCCTCCTTAGCCTTTATCAACCGCATTATACAAGTTTGTATAACGAGTTATACACGTCTGTATAATCAATTATACACGTTTGTATAATCAGTTATACACGTTTGTATAATCAGTTATACACGTTTGTATAATCAATTATACACGTTTGTATAATTAGTTATACACGCCTGTATAATTCGCTATACAAACGTGTAGAACTCGATAGGTCTTATAGGAATACGATTGTACTGCTTATATAAGTATCATCGTATTACTTATATAAGCAGAAAAGAACTTATAATTGAAAGGCGAAGACTGTGCTTACTTATAACGTTTCATACGCATAAGCACGGGATAATGCTCTTCATAGCGATCGAACTCAATGCTCTGCCCGTCATAACCATTCTCGGTAAAGGCATCACGGACGTCCTGTTGTTCTTCTTCGGTGATGGCACGGAGCTGTTCCTTAACATGATAATAGGTAGCTGCACCGAAGCATTGCATAACGCTCAGTCGGACGCCACGCAAATCGGAGGCACGCACGTTGTCAAAGATGTGTGAGATTCCCCAAGCATAGCGTTCCTTGCGGTTAGATATAAAGAGCGGACAATTAGGCTTGCCCGTTATCACGTTCGGATTGGTTACCATATAACGATCTCGTGTGCAATTTGCAAGCATCTGATAGGCTACGTGGCGGAAACATTCATTTGCTTTTCCACAATGAGAGCCAGGGCAATGAGCAAAATCAATGTCTAAAAGGTTATATTCCTCTTGTGTCATAATACTATTATTTTAAATTGTAATGGTTAGTTCTTAACAGATACAAAGGTAATGATAATTTCTTACATAATGGCAAATAACTTGGACTGATAATTTGATGTGAAGAGCTTCCTATAGTTGTTCGATTATATTTATCCCATTACTCGACATGCTCTTTTATAAAGCCTTCGCCTAAGCGGAATCCTTCTTCATAAAGATCTTCGAGCTTGTTGACATCCTTCTCCATTCTACCAACAACAACGGGCTTCTCTGGGCGAATGACGAGTATCTTTCCTTGTTCTTCTAACTCGTCAATCAAATCTAACTGACGATTATACGCCTCTATACGATGACTTAATGCAACGCGTAGGCGGGGGTAATTACGATAGATAAACTTAGGTTGCTTATAGTCTTTGCTCTTATCTCGCCATCCTTTATTACGTGTGCAAATCACTACGTTTGTTTCGTGTCCGGTCTCAATAGAGTGTTGAACGGGAATGGAATCAACAATACCACCATCCAACAAAGGTTTGCCATCTATGGTGACAATCTTACTTACATAAGGCAAACTGGAGGATGCCCGTGCTAACTCATTTAATCTCTTCGCATTGCCGTCAGTTTCGGTAAGATATTCAGCTAACCCAGTCTCACAATTCGTTACAACCATCTCATAGACTTCGCCTAACTTACTTTGACGGAAGTACTCATCATAATCGAAAGGAACAAGCTCAAATGGAAACTGCTTATACAACAACTCAGGATTAAAAATGCAGCCTTGTGTTACCAAATGACGTAAACCTATATAATCATACTTGGCAAGCATATCAATGTTAGAAATACGTGCACGGCGAGGCTGTCTGCTCATATATGACAAGCCGTTACAGGCACCAGCCGATACAGCTACGACATACTTAAAACGAAGATTATACTTCATAAAAGCATCCAATACGCCCGAGGTAAATACTCCGCGCATGCCACCTCCTTCTAATACTAAGCCCGTATTCCTATCAATTTGCATAAAAACTCGTTAAAAAACAACTGCAAAGTTAATAACTTTCAACCAAAAATAACTATCTTTGCAATCAAACCATCTAATTTATTGAAATATGTTTAGCAAAGAAACTTATGTAAACCGCCGAGCAGAGCTAAAGAAGCTCGTAAAGAGTGGTATCATCATTCTCTTTGGCAATAACGAATCACCTGCAAACTTCCCTGCAAATGGTTATTATCCGTTCCGCCAAGACTCGTCTTTCCTCTATTACTTCGGTATGAAGCGTGATGGGCTTGTTGGTGTGATTGATGTTGATAACGACACCGAGACACTCGTTGGTGACGATATCGACATTGATGACATTGTTTGGTATGGAAGTGTTGATTCAGTTAGAGACATGGCCAATGCCGTTGGCGTGGCTAACACAGTAGACATGAAAGGACTCAAGACGATTTGCAACAACGCATTGCGTGAGCACCGTAAAGTCCATTTCCTTCCCCCTTATCGTGCCGATATAAAGATTCAGATCTTTGACCTCTTCGGTATTCATCCTAACCAGCAGAAAGAATCAGCAAGCATGGATCTCATCCGTGCCGTTGTAAAGATGCGTTCTGTGAAGACGCAAGAGGAAATTGAAGAACTGGAGCGTGCTGCCGTTATTGGCTATAAGATGCACACAACGGCTATGATCATTGCTAAACCTGGCGTAACGGAGAAGTACGTTGGTGGACAGGTTAGCGGTATCGCTAGTTCATACGGTGCAATGGTTTCTTTCCCAACCATCTTCTCACAACATGGTGAGATTATGCACGGTATCCCATCAATGGCAGTATTGGAATCAGGTCGACTTGCATTATGTGATGCTGGTGCCGAGACCATCAACCACTATTGCTCGGATAACACACGTACTTTCCCAGTAAATGGCAAGTTTACGCAGAGACAATTAGAGATATACAAAGTTGTTGAGGAATGTCATGACGCTGCTTTGAAGTATGCGAAACCAGGAGTCAAGTATGCCGATGTTCACTTTGCTATTTGCCGTATTCTCTTCGATCGCATGAAAGAATTAGGCTTAGCAAAGGGCGATACAGACGCTGCTGTTGCTGCTGGCGCACACGCAATGTTCTTGCCTCACGGATTAGGTCACATGATGGGTATGGACGTTCATGATATGGAATCATTCGACCAGATTAACGTAGGATTCGATGAGGAGACACGCCCTAACTTAGAGCAATTCGGAACAAACTGCTTGCGTATGGGTCGCCGCCTGGAGGAAGGATTTGTTGTAACTGATGAGCCTGGTATCTATTTCATCCCTGCTCTCATTGACGAATGGAGAGCTAAGAAACACTGCGCTGACTTCTTGAACTTCGATAAGCTCGACGAGTATAAAGACTTCGGTGGAATACGTCTTGAGGACGATATCCTCATCACCAAGGAGGGATGTCGCTTTATTGGTAAAGACCTCATCCCTTACCATCCAAAGGATGTTGAAGAGTTTATCGCAGCCAACAGAAAGTAATTGATAACATATAATTAATAACTTCATCCAAGGCTGCCACTCAATGCAAAAGCTAACAATGGCAGCCTACTTTTATTTACAACTTTATGAAGAAAACATTAGTAGTAGCACTGCTCGCTTTGGTAGCGATAGGCGCTAACGCTACAGACAAGAAAGAAGCATCTGCTTCTAACAAGCCTGTCTTTACGGTAGTAAAGCAGAATCCAATTACTAGTATTAAAGACCAGAACCGCTCAGGTACGTGCTGGGATTACTCCACACTTAGCTACTTCGAGGCGGAGATTCTCAAAAAGACTGGTAAAACTTACGACCTCTGCGAGAGCTTCGTAGCTAACAAGACCTACATGGATCGTGCCGTTCAAGTTGTTCGTCTGCATGGCGATTGCCAGTTCGCACAAGGCGGTTCAGCATACGATGTTCTTTACACCATTCAGCACCATGGTATCGTACCAGAAAGCGCAATGCCTTTCCCTGGTTCGCTCTATGGCGACTCATTGAATAACTTCAACGAGTTCTTCTCATTGATGGAACCATACGTAAATGCAGTTGCACGCAACAAGGCTAACAAGATATCAGGTCAATGGAAGGTTGGATTGCAAGGCATTCTCGACGCTTACCTCGGCAAGTGCCCAGATAAGTTCACATACGAAGGCAAGCAATACACTCCAGAGACTTTCGCTGCAAGCCTCGGTGTGAATTGGGACGATTACGTAACCATTACCTCTTACACACACCATCCATTCTACACCACATTCGCTGTAGAAGTACAGGACAACTGGCGTTACCCACAATCTTACAACCTTCCGATGGATGAGATGATGCGCGTCATCGACAATGCCGTAATGAATGGTTACACCGTTGCGTGGGGTGGCGATGTTAGTGAGCCTGGTTTCTCACGCAAGGGACTCGCTTACATGGTTGATGGCAAGAAAGTTGAGAGCATGAAGGGTAGTGACATGGCTCACTGGCTAGGTCTATCTACTGCGAAGAAGAAGGACTTGATCGACTCTCTCGGCGTAAACGTACCAGAGATTACCCCTACACAGAAGCAGCGTCAAGAGCGTTTCGACAACTGGGAGCTAACCGATGACCATGGTATGCTCATATTTGGTATTGCAAAGGATCAGAATGGTAAGGAGTACTACATGGTAAAGAACTCTTGGGGTGAGACTGGTGACTACAAGGGTATCTGGTACATGACAAAGGACTTCATTGCTGCTAACACCATGGACTACATGATTAACAAGAATGCAATTCCTAAGGATATTCGCAAGAAGATGGGACTCTAATTACTTAGATTCCAATCACAAATAACTCTTCCCGTTCCATAGCTATGGAGCGGGATTTTTTATGCCCTAAGCCTCGAAACAAACCAATCTATCCCCACTTTCACACATCAACAACACATCGTGCAAAACACCCTATACAATAAAGGAGATTGATGAGGCTATCGCAAGGTTGGGAACTGACAAACCTTTCTTCTCTGTCGACGATTTGCGCCTTAGCCTTAATCTTTCGCAGGCAAATGCTTATCGTATTGCGACACGATTGGAGGAAGAGGGAAAGATTAAGAACATCGGGAAAGGGAGAAATAAGCTATATGTCTTGGGAGAACATGATGGCAAATAGGCTGAAATAAAAAAAGAGGATGTGTTGACCATCCTCTTATATCCGTTTTACCGTATTCTAATAGGTTGCAGCTTATGCACCTTCAAACTCTCTCAAGAAGCGGGTATCGTTCTCAGAGAAGAGGCGGAGGTCGCTTACACGGTACTTGAGGTTAGCAATACGCTCAACACCCATACCGAAGGCATAACCTGTATATACGCTTGAATCAATACCACAAGCCTCAAGGTCATGTGGGTCAACCATACCACAACCAAGAATCTCAACCCATCCAGTGTGCTTACAGAAGCCGCAGCCCTCACCGCCACAGATGTTACAGCTGATATCCATCTCTGCGCTTGGCTCAGTGAATGGGAAGTAGCTTGGACGAAGACGAATCTTTGTATCTGCACCAAACATCTCGCGAGCAAAGGTGAGAAGCACCTGCTTTAGGTCAGTAAAGCTAACATTCTTATCAACGTAAAGACCCTCTACCTGATGGAAGAAGCAGTGTGCACGAGCCGAGATAGCCTCATTACGATATACACGACCTGGACAAAGAACACGGATTGGAGGTTCATGTGTAGACATATAGTGTGCCTCATCGTTGGATGTATGGCTACGGAGCAGAACGTTCTTCGTAACGTCCATCGTACTGCTACGCTCAATGAAGAAGGTATCTTGCATATCACGTGCAGGATGATCAGCAGCAAAGTTCAACATTGTAAACACGTGCTGGTCGTCATCAATCTCTGGTCCTTGATAGAGCGTGAAGCCCATTCGAGCAAAGATGTCAATGATTTCATTCTTTACCAGCGTCAGTGGATGACGTGTACCAAGGCTGATCGGGTAGGCGGTACGTGTTAAATCAATATCGTCATTCTGTGCCTCACTTGTCTCAAGTTGCTCTTTAAGATCATTAATCTTGTTCTGTGTGAGTTGCTTGAGTTCGTTGATTTTCATGCCGACCGCCTTCTTCTGGTCGGCTGCTACATTGCGGAACTCGCCCATCAACGCATTGATTTCACCTTTCTTACTTAGATATTTCAAGCGTAGTTGCTCTACATCATCTGCGCTTTTGGCCGTGAGTGTGCTTACTTCATTAAGAAGTTCTTGTATCTTGTCTAATAACATACTGCTTGATTATTTTCCTGCAAAGGTACGATTTATAATCGGAACGGAGAAATTACCATAATATAATTTTATACTTTTGCTACCTTATTAGAAATAAATATCGTACTTTTGCAAGAAATTTGAGACGAATAAAGAGAATATGAGAAAAGTATTTTTACTTGCTGTAGTTGTCTGCGTGGCAATGCTTACTGTAGGCACAGGTTGTTCTAACAAAAAGGTAGAATCGGCTGATAGTACAAACACTGAATCTACGGAGGTAGATAGTGATACAGTCGATGATGTTGATTCAGCGACAGAGGTGATAGCTTCAACGCCAATGCCTAAAGCGGCTGACCAACTATTTGATGATTTCTTCTTCAACTTCATTGCAAATAAGAAGTTGCAACGTAGTCGTATTAACTTCCCATTGCCAGTTCTAACTGGAAATAAGAAGATTGAATTACAGAAAGGTCAATGGAAGACAGATCACTTCTTCCGCCCTCAAGGTTATTATACATTGGTATTTGATAACGAAGAGCAGATGAAGTATCCGAAGTCAACTGATTTGGATAGTGTTATCGTTGAGAAGATTCACCTGAAGAAGGGGGCTATTGAGCAATATTGGTTTGATCACCAAGAAGGTAAATGGAGATTGAATGAGATTCGTAATATATCGTTCAAGGATAGCTATAATGCCTCTTTCTTTAAGTTCCTGTCTAACTTCTTCGCTACACGAGGCGCAGGTGCTATAAAGAATCCATTAGCTTACTCCGGACCAGATCCTGATGGCGAAGAGACTACAACGGTAAATCGTACGATACCAGCAGAGGAGTGGTCTACCTTCTTACCAGAGATTCCTAATGAGATGATTTACAATATCCTCTATGGTCAGAAGTATACGGAAACGAATCGCAAGATCCTTACTTTCCGTGGTCTCTCTAATGGAGTAGAAACACAGCTCATTTTCAAACGTCATGGTCAGAAGTGGCGGCTGGAGAAGATAGTCGCTTACTAACAAGAGAGCCCTCTACCTATCATTGGTAGTGGAAGCATATACCCAACTATTTAAACCCTTTTGCTTATGAAAAGTGAACGTCAGAAAGCCTTGGATGGTGAGTTCTTTAATGCTGTCGACCCAGAATTGCAGCAGATAATATTACGTACAAAACGCTTATTGCGCAAGTTGAACGATTGCGACTATGCTGACCACGAAAGCAAACGCAGAATTTTTGAGCAGTTGTTTGGCTCTGTCGGTGATCCGATTCATATCGATGTGGATTTTCATTGTGAGTATGGTGTCAATATCCACATGGGCAACTGGGTTGTTATCAATATGAACTGTACGTTTGTAGACAATAATCGTATTGATATAGGCAATCATGTTCTAATCGCTTCAGACGTGAAAATCTATACAGCAGCGCATCCAGTCACTGCCAAAGAACGAATGATTCCTGGTGGAGGATGGAATATCTATGCCCAACCTGTCAAGATAGAAGACGGTGTGTGGATTGGTGGAGGAGCAATTATCCTGCCCGGTGTAACGATAGGTCGTAATGCTGTAATAGGCGCAGGAGCGGTTGTAACAAAGGACATTCCTGCTAATGCTGTTGCTGTCGGCAGTCCGGCAAGGGTCATCAGATATCAAGAAGAATAAATCCGTGTTATAAACAGAAACAAAGGAAAACGCAAAAACGATATAAGTTAAAATGAAAATAGAGTTTAACTATAGTCTACTTAAGCATAACACTTTCGGCATTGATGCTAAATGTCAACGCTTCGTAGAATATAACTCTGTAGAGGAGGCACAAGATGTTGTGCGTTTTTTGGAGGATGATGATTATCCTCTATTAATACTTGGTAGTGGTAGTAATCTTCTATTAACGGGCGATTATGCAGGTACAGTACTTCATTCAGGTATCTCGTTTATAGAAGAATTGGGGGATGGACGTGTGCGTTGTGGTTCTGGATATGTATGGGATGACTTTGTTGACTATTGTGTTCGTCATAATCTTTATGGTGCAGAGAATCTTTCTATTATTCCAGGCGAATGCGGTGCAAGTGCTGTTCAGAATATTGGAGCGTATGGCGCAGAAGCAAAAGATTTGATAGAAGAAGTTGAGGCTGTAGAGATTGCGACGGGAAAGGTATGTCACTTCTCTAATGCTGATTGTGAATATAGCTATCGTCAGAGTAAGTTTAAGTATGAGTGGCGTGATAAGTTCCTGATTACATCAGTTACTTATAAACTATCTAAGACTTATGAGCCAAGACTTGATTATGGCAATATACGAGCTGCGTTAGCTGAGCGTGGAATAGATAACCCAACAGCTGCAGAACTCAGACAAGTAATTACTGATATTCGTAATGCAAAGCTCCCTGATCCTAAACGAATAGGTAATGCTGGTAGTTTCTTTATGAACCCGATTGTCTCAAAAGATAAGTATTTAGAATTGTCAGCACAATATGAGGGAATGCCACATTATACGATCGATGATGACCATGAGAAGATTCCTGCAGGATGGATGATTGATCAATGTGGTTGGAGGGGTAAAGCTCTCGGGCATGCTGGCGTTTATGAGAAGCAAGCATTAGTATTGGTAAATCTTGGTGGTGCTACTGGCTCTGATGTTGTACGCCTTTGTGAGACTATCCAGCATGATGTGAGAGAGAAGTTTGGTATTGAGATTCATCCCGAAGTAAATGTGAGATGAAGATTTCAGAACCTATAAGATATTTAACTTTCTTAGGTACAGGTACTTCAAATGGAGTACCTGTTCTTGGTTGTAATTGTGAGGTTTGTAGAAGTACTGATCCACGAGATAAACGCTTACGTACTTCTGCTTTGTTAGAGACAGAGAATACTCGCATTATCATTGATAGTGGTCCTGATTTCCGTCAACAAATGCTACCACAACCTTTCCGTAAGATCGATGGCTTACTGATAACGCATATCCATTATGACCATGTCGGTGGTATTGATGATGTCCGTCCTTATTGCCAGTTAGGAGATATAGATGTTTATGCCAATGAGGACACGTGTGCTGGTCTGCGGCATAATTTCCCTTATTGCTTTACGGAACATCTCTATCCAGGTGTGCCAAAGTTGGAGCTTCATGCTATACAGCCTCATTCTCATTTTCGGATAGGTGACTTTGATGTAGTACCGATTAATGTTATGCATGGAAAGTTACCTATCTTTGCCTATCGAATAGGTAAGTTGGCATATATCACCGATATGAAAACAATTGATGAGTCAGAGTTCCCTTACTTAGAAGGTGTTGAGACGTTAGTTGTTAATGGTTTGCGTTGGACTCGTGAACATCATTCGCATCAATTAATCCCAGAGGCGATAGAGTTTAGTAAGAGAATCTGTGCTAAGCAAACTTATCTAACCCACTTGACGCACCAAATAGGCTTACATGAAGAGGCACAACATTACCTTCCTAATGGTTTCTTTTTTGCTTATGATGGATTGAAAATACAATTCTAATTCTGTGCAACTAATCCTATAAATAAGTAATAAACCCCTAATTTAGTTTTTATTTCATTTGCTGTCACATTTAACATTTCTAGCAATTGGCTAGTTATTAGATAGTTGTGAATATTAAATGAATGATAGGAATGACAGGAAACTTAAAACAATAATGATAGTGTTTTATGGTAACTCGTCTTTAAGTAAGGGTACTAAAAAACCGTAGAGCTTAGCTCCACGGTTAATTTCTCTCTTTTTCAGTTCGCTTTCTGATTACTTCTTAACAGTAGAATCAGCCTTTGCAGAATCTGCCTGAGCAGAGTCAGCCTTTGCGCTATCTTGGTTCAATGAATCAACAGCTGAATCCTGAGCAGTTGTATCAACGTTAGTTGCTGGCTTAGAGTTACCATTACAAGATGCGAAAGAGATAGCTGCAATAGCTACGAACATTAAAACTAATTTCTTCATTTTCTTTGCTTTTTAAATCTGTAAAACAATCATTTGTTTCTTAAAACGATGCAAAGGTAAGTATTTTTTTGATATGGCAATAATTTTTTAAAGACTTTTTTTAATCTTATTTGTAACTATTTTCTAAGTTGTTGATAATCAGTTGATTATAAACATTAAATTAATGTTAAAGGCTTTGGTGTGTGCCTACACAATGTAAGAATAGAGCTTTTTTCTTGTTGTTTTAGAGCTTAGTTCTGAGGTTAAACATCTTCTTAATAGGAACAAAGGGAGGTAACCTTTGGTTTTGTGTGCGATTTAGTGTAACTTTGCAAGCTATATGATAGATACAGCAGCATTCCAAGGCAAGACCGCCAAATTCTATACGTTGGGTTGTAAACTCAACTTTTCTGAGACGAGTACCTTCGCGCGTACCTTATATAATATGGGTGTAAGAGAAGCGAAGAAAAGCGAGTCTGCAGACATCTGTTTGATTAATACTTGTTCAGTTACCGAAGTTGCAGACCACAAATGTCGTCAGATTATTCATCGGATGGTGCGCCAGAATCCTGGAGCCTTTGTCATTGTTACAGGTTGTTATGCCCAGTTAGAGAGTGAAACTATTGCTAAGATCGAGGGTGTCGACCTAGTTCTGGGTAGTAATGAAAAGGCCGATTTGATTCAATATCTTAGTGATGCATGGAACAAAACAGATGTCGACTCTATTGGTGATAACCCAACTGAAGAGGGTAAGGGGCAATATCATTCAGTTAAGACGAAGGATATAAAGAGTTTCCAAGCCAGTTGTTCTCGTGGAAACCGGACACGTTATTTCTTGAAAGTGCAGGATGGTTGTAACTATTTCTGTACTTATTGTACAATTCCTTATGCACGTGGCTTCTCACGTAACCCTTCTATTGCATCACTCGTTCAGCAGGCAGAGGAAGCAGCAAAAGAGGGAGGAAAAGAAATAGTCTTGACGGGTGTTAACATTGGAGATTTTGGTGAAACGACAGGAGAAAGATTCTTAGATCTCGTGAAGGCACTTGATAAGGTGGAAGGTATAGAACGCTTCCGTATTAGTTCGTTAGAGCCCGACTTGATTGATGATGACCTCATTGAGTATTGCGCACAATCGCGTGCTTTCATGCCACACTTCCATATCCCACTCCAAAGCGGATCAGATGAAGTACTAAAGTTAATGCACCGTCGCTATGACACAAAGCTGTTTGCTCACAAGATAAACCTTATCAAGGAAAAGATGCCAGATGCCTTTATTGGGGTAGATGTGATGGTTGGCTCGCGTGGAGAGCGACCCGAGTATTTCGAGGATTGTTATAACTTCTTAGCCTCTCTCCCAGTAACACAACTACATGTATTCCCTTATTCTGAGCGTCCTGGAACATCAGCTCTTTCCATCCCATACGTGGTAGATAATCGCGAAAAAAAGCATCGTGCGCATAAGTTATTGAAGTTATCAGATGAGAAAACACATGCTTTCTATGCGGCACATATAGGTCAAGAAGCAGACGTACTCTTTGAGAAAGCAGCTCGCGGAAAGGCAATGCATGGCTTTACAGACAATTATATCCGTGTAGAACTGTCCCCAAGTCAAGCCAAGGAGGAATACGATAACCAGATTATCCGAGTACGTTTAGGAGGATTCAATTACGATCAAAGCTCTTTAAAAGCAGAACTTCTATGAAAGTAGCAATCGTCATATTGAACTGGAACGGACGGAAGATGATGGAGCAATATTTGACTTCCGTAGTCGAATATTCATGTAGAGAAGCAGATGTAATCATTGCAGATAATGCCTCTACTGATGATTCCGTGGCATGGTTATCCGAGTATTATCCCCATCTTCGAGTTATCCAGTTAGATCAAAACTATGGTTTCGCAGAAGGGTATAATCAAGCTCTTAAGCAAGTTGATAGTGAATATTACGTATTACTAAATAGTGATGTTGAAGTGACGCATCATTGGTTAACGCCTTTAATAGAGGAGATGGATGCCCATGAGGATATAGCTGCTTGTCAACCCAAACTACTTTCTATGGCAAATCGTGACGCTTTTGAATATGCCGGTGCATCGGGTGGCTTCATTGATCGCTATGGTTATCCGTTCTGTCGTGGACGTATCTTTGACAGTATAGAAGACGACAATGGACAATATGACAATGCCGAGGAGATTCTTTGGGCAACTGGTGCTTGCATGATGATACGTGCTAAAGACTATTGGGAAGCAGGTGGTTTAGATGGCAGGTTCTTTGCTCATAACGAAGAGATCGACCTTTGCTGGCGGCTACATCGTATGGGTAAACACATCTATTGCTTCCCTGAAAGCATCGTATATCACGTTGGTGGCGGTACATTACCGAAGTCGAATCCACGCAAGACGTTCCTTAATTTCCGTAATAACCTTACCATGTTGTGGAAGAATCTACCTGATAATGAGCTGCATCATGTAATGCGTATGCGATTCTTTTTAGACTATCTTGCAGCTTTCCAAACGCTTATCTTGAATCATAATTGGGGCGACTTCAAAGCGATCCTCTCTGCACGACGAGCTTTCAAGAAGTGGCGTAAGGAGTTTAAACGTCCTGATTTTAAACCTAATTACATTAATGGTTGCTCAAAATCATTACCTAATTGTACCCTTGACGGGCGTAAGCATTACTCTATCTTATGGCAGTATTATGTACGTGGTCATCGGCACTTTGATATGCTATCAGACAATTAGAACTTGCAAAAGAAGTGGTGTTTTACACTTTTTTAGCAAAACGCTTGCATAAAAAAATACTTTTTAGTAAATTTGCAAAGACACCTATAATTATTGTAAAAAAGCTTGTGAAGCAACTATACTACATATTATTTCTGGTTCTGGTAACCTGTGTTGGCTGCCAGTTTAAGCTTTCTTCTGATGACGAGAACGATAAGTCTCAGTTATTAGAGTTGGATCGCTATGACCGGTTAGAGTATCGTTACCTCACGACGGGTGACTTCTCTGCACTCCAGCAGATGAATACAGAGTATCCAATTGAGACCCGTACGCTGATAGAGGATGTAGTTAAAATAGGGGAGACAACCGATCCTGATATCAATAGTAAGTTCCTGAAGTTCTATCAAGACACAACTCTTCAAACGTTGATAGCGGCAGTTGAATCTGAATACGCTAATACGGATGACATTGATAAACAGCTTAGCACCTCTTTTAGTAGGCTGAAGCAAGTTCTTCCAGACATAGAGATTCCAAAGGTATATGCGCAGATCTCCGCTTTAGATCAGAGTATTGTTGTAGGTAACGGGACGATAGGTGTCTCTCTAGATAAGTATCTTGGAGCTAATTATCCATTGTATGCAAGGTTCTATTCACCTGCTCAACGCAAGCAAATGTCGCGTGAATACATCCTTCCGGATTGCTTAACTTTCTATTTGATGAGCGTCTACCCGTTAGAGAACTTTGAGTCACGTCCACAGATAGAGCGCGACTTACAGATAGGAAAGATTCAATGGATTGTGAATCAAATTATGACGAAACGCATCTATCATAGTCGGTATGAAGACGCGGTGGAAGTCTATATGAAGAAGCATCCGAAGCTCTCTTACGAAGACTTATTACGTAAGACTGACTTCTCAGAGTTTAAAGTTATCGAACGATAAAAGCGGATGGACGATAAGTCTTTCCGCTTTTATCTATTTGAAAAGGGCGTTTCCTTGATGTGAGAAGAGGCTTTCTTCATGGCAACGAAGGCGTCTCTTTGATTGCAAGAGGGCGTCTCTTGTTTTCTTACTTATTATATCCTATCTAATGTTGTAATACTTAATTCGTATCAATAATAGAGTTTGTTATTCTATTATTTTTTGTATATTTGCATATTGGATAGTAATATTTCGACACTTAAAGACCATCATTATGCAAAAGGGAAAGGATATTTGTAAGGCATTGAAAGAGGTTCGTCAGCAGATAGCAGATGCGAATAACATTCGTTATCAACCCTTTGAATGTCACCACAAAGGCGATTGCTCTGGTACTTGTCCTGCTTGTGAACAAGAAATCAGATATATTGAAAACCAACTAAAAGAGCGTAGTCATAAAGGTATAAACACGAAGGTCATTGGTATTGCTGCAAGTATTTGTGTTACAATGGTGCCTTTGACAGTCCCCGCACAAGGCTCTAAGTGTAATACAACTCCTGCTAGCGTCGTACACAAGGTAAGTCAAGATAACCTGCAAGTTGTCGACTGGTCACAAGGTAGACGTGCTGCTGTTGTTATTAAGATACAGCTTATTGCGTCTGATAATAAGCGACCAGTGACCTCTGTAGACGTACGATTGCTTGGAACAAATAAGCATACTTCTACAAGTTTAGACGGCTATTTTGCAGTGAAAGTACCGATAAATGGAACCTTGAGAGTCTCTCGTTTTGGAATTGAAACTAAGGTTTTAAAGGTGAGATCTTTGTTAAAACTAAAGAAGAAGATTGTCGAATTAGAAATGGATCGTTATATAGTTGGTGAAATCGCAGCCCCTAGTAGTGAGCGAATAAGCGATTCAGATAGTCCTACGTCACATGTAGAAAAGAATAAATAATAGTTGTTCTATCAAAAAGGAGGTCATGGTATGATAAGGGGAAAGAATATTTGCAAAACATTGAAAGGTATTCGTCAGCAGATAGCAGATGCGAATAACATTCGTTATCAACCTTGTGAATGTCACCACAAAGGCGATTGCTCTGGCACTTGTCCAGCTTGTGAACAAGAGATCAGATACTTGGAAGAGCAGTTGAGAATACGTAAACGAAGGGGGTGGAGTATGAAGGTTGCAGGATTAGCAGCAGGTTTTTGTGTTGCAACCATCCCTCTTGTTTCCTGTAACAATTCGGTAAAGAGTCCTTCTCCCAAGGCTATTAATATCCCACAAGAGGGAGAGGCTTTACAAAAAGTAGAGAATTTCTCTACCGATAAAGAACATTCTATTGTTATTAGAGGACTGGTTGTTGATGGCGAAAGTAATAAGCCTATTTCGTCAATAGAGGTGTTTACAAGATCTGGCAAGAAGTCTCTTACATTCACTGATGGGCGTTTCGCTGTGTGTGTGAATCCTACGGATACACTCCTGATAACAGATACTTCTGATAATTATGTAGGCTTTGATCTATCGGTCAAAGAGGTTAAGAGTCCTAATAAAGAATTGCTTATTCGATTAAGAAGGACTAATCTTGAAATGGGGAAGATTAAGATTGATGATAATGTTAAGCAGAGTGTTGAATATAATAGACCGCAATCACACAAAGAGAAATGCAATCAGAAGTAATCGCCCCACTAATAGCTATCAATCGGCATAGGCTGACAACAGATGGAGAAGGTGTAACAACACTGGTTGCTTTCCATGGTTGTTCGTTGCGATGTAAGTATTGTTTGAATCCTCAATGCTTACAGTCTGATGGTGTGTGGCAGGTGTTGACGCCTGGAGAGTTATATGCAGAAGTAGAGATAGACGACCTTTATTTTATGGCAACAGGAGGTGGCATCTGCTTTGGCGGAGGCGAACCTCTCTTACAATCAAGTTTTATCAAGGTTTTTGCAGATATTATGAATCCTGCTTGGAAACTAACGATTGAGACAGCTCTTAATGTTCCTCTGAAAGATGTTGAGCGTGTTGCTCCTTTGATCCATACGTGGTATGTTGATGTCAAAGACTTAAATCCTGATATTTATAAGGCTTATACGGGGAAAGAAAATGCGTCTGTTATTCGCAACCTAACGTGGTTATCAGAAAATGGATATGCTGATAAAGTCATTATTCGGCTTCCTTTAATACCTGAGTATAATGCTGATTCACATCGACAGGTTAGTGAGCAAACACTAAAGAATATAGGTTTTCATCACTTTGACCACTTCACTTACACCTTGGCACACCTCACTTCTGATATTAAACAATTATAATATATAAGGTGGATAGGGCGTTTCTCTATCTGAAAATCATTATCTTTGCAATCACTAAAGAGTTATAATTATGAAGAAGTTACTTGTTTTTATTCCACTTATACTTCTGTTATTCCCAATGAAAATAGCCGCACAAAGCTATGACGAATTGTGGAAGCAGGTGGAAGTAGCAGGTCGGAAAGACTTGCCAAAGACTGCAATTGTATCTTTACGAAAGATAGAGAAGAAGGCTCAACGTGAGAAGGCTTATGGGCAACTATTGGCTGCTAACTTCTTAGCCTCAAGTATTCAGACACATATTTCACCTGACTCTATGGATGTCGAACTCAATAAGTTGAAGGTAAAAGCACGGGAGGCTGAACGCAAAGATGAGGTTTTGTCTGCAATATATAACTGTGTCTTAGGATGGATAGAACAGGGTAAATCTGATGGTAACAGTGCCGAATACTTTAAGAAGGCGTTGTCTAATCCGTCGTTACTTGCACGTCAAAAAGCTGCTAACTATACCCCTTTAGTGAAGATAGGCAAGGATGATCATATCTTTGGAGGCGACTTGCTCCATGTCATTGGTATGCAGGCAAGGGACTTTGACAAGCTGAATCGTTACTATGTAGCGCATGGCAATCGTGAGGCGGCATGCTATACAGCTTTGCTTGCGGTTGATGAGAAGGATAATAAAAGCGAATTGCTCGACTCTTTGATGCGTGTTTATGGCGATTTACCAATATGTGGTGAGGTGGCAATAAGCAAGTATAATTGTATGAGTGAAGATGAAGAACCAGCAGAAAAACTTGTTGCTTTTATTGATAATGCACTCTCTCGTTGGCCTACATGGGCACCTATTGAACAGCTTCGTAACGAACGTAAGGAATTGACGGCACCCATGTCTACGGCTGAAGTAGAGCGAAATCGGGTAACAAGTAAGGATAAGGATAATACGGTGCAAATGGAAGTTCGTAATGTGCCAAGCCTTACGATAAACATTACTCGTACATCTTTAAAAGGTAATACTCAATATAATGTAGAGGACAAGAACGATTTGAAAGCTATCAAAGCATCATTGATACCATCCTCTAAGCAGGTTATTCAGCGTACATATAAGGGTTATAAGGACTATGAGATACTGAAAGATTCCTTTAATCTACCCACCCTTCCAGTGGGTGTTTACTTGTTAGAATTTGTTCCTTCAGATAGTCGTTTAGCAAGAGACTACTCTCTTTATTATGTTAGTGATCTATTTGTTATGACGGAGGAACAGCCTGATAAGCGCAATCGTTATGTTGTGGTTGATGCTAATGAGGGGCAGCCTGTGCCTGGTGCAACCATCCGCATAGAGTACAGAAAGGATAATTGGAGTAGTAAACCATTGACAAAGATGCTCACAACGGATAGTAAAGGAGAGGCGTTTATAACCGATCCTGGTTATAGTTCAGAGGTCTATGTCTATACAAGCAAAGACCAGGCTTTCCCTGCAATAGACCTTAAAAGTAATTATGACTACTATAAAGCTAATAAGAATGGTGAGATAGCGAACCTTTATACAGACCGTTCTCTTTATCGTCCCGGACAGACCGTTCATGCCTCTGCTATTGTATATCTAATGACGCAAAAAGGCTTTAAGATGAAGGCTGAAGCTGGCGTTTCATTTGATATGATACTACGTGATACGAATGGAAAAGAGGTGAGTCGTAAGGCTGTAACTACTGATCGCTTTGGTACAGCAGCAGTCGATTTCGAGTTATCAAGTAGTGGACTTACTGGTGATTTTACGATTATCACAAATAGTAAAGGAGGTGGACAAGTTCGTTTCAAAGTAGAGGAATATAAGCGTCCGACCTTTGAAGTAAGTTTTGATGACTACAAGGAGAAGTACACAATAGGTGATACTATCCAACTGAAAGGGCATGCCAAGAGCTTTGCTGGTGTTCCTGTACAGAATGCGAAAGTAACTTATTGGGTTAAGCGACGCCCCATGCGCTGGTGGTGGGATAGCTATGAGAGTGACGAGGATGTGAAGATTGGTAATGTGGTAACAGACGAGAAGGGTGATTTCATAGTCTCTGTACCTTTCGTTCTATCGAAAGAAGTAGAGAAAGAAATGGTTTCTAATCGTTCTTTCCGCCCTCGTTTCTATCACTTCGAGGTTGAGGCTGAGGTGACAGATGCTGGTGGTGAGAGCCGAGAAGGCTCTGTCTCGCTTCCTCTTGGTACTA
Organism: Prevotella veroralis; assembly: GCF_018127765.1. NCBI lineage: Bacteria > Pseudomonadati > Bacteroidota > Bacteroidia > Bacteroidales > Prevotellaceae > Prevotella > Prevotella veroralis. Next base: position 665,469 of record NZ_CP072330.1, read on the forward strand.
ATCCGACCACGTTGGCATGTGATATTCCTGATAAGAACTTGCGTGATAGCTTGAAAACTATCAAGTTTGATTACCTCAATATGGCTGGTCAACCCATTGACGGGACGGTGAAGTATGTGATAGTTCCACAACAGAAGGATGAGAAACTATATGTTTATAACAATTATGCAACGGCTAAAGCCAATGAGGATGTTACTTTGAAGCCAATGTCTTCAGGTGCTTATCGTTTGCATGCAATCTGTGGAACTGATACTGTTAATACAGACTTTGTTCTCTTCTCAATGGATGATAAGCAACCAGTAATTACTACACATGATTGGTTCTACTTGAGTGATAATTTCTTCCCACGTGATGGTTCGCCTATCTATCTACAGGTTGGATCGAGTGATAAAAACCAACATGTGGTTTATTCTATCTATGCTGGTAATAAGGTAATAGAGACGGGGTCATTTGATCAAAGTAATAGTATTAAGACAAGAAAGCTCTTTTATAAAGAAGAATATGGCGATGGTATTACCTTGAATTATGCGTGGGTGAAAGATGGCGTATTATATTCTCACATGCAGAGTATCGCTCGCCCATTGCCTGATAAACGATTAATTACGGAGTGGTCTACCTTCCGTGACAAGCTAACACCGGGTCAGAAAGAGGAATGGATAGTAAGTATTAAACGTCCAGATGGTAAGGCGGCAGATGCTCAACTGATGGCTACTCTCTATGACAAGAGCCTCGATGCAATCATTGCACATTCTTGGATGTTGAGTCCTTACTTCTCTCTTAGTCAGCAAAGTGTGCTTTGGGAAGGTTCTGAAGTTAATATTTTGACTTTGTCTGCCTATGCTGATATCGATAAGAGAGAGGTGCCTGAGCTATCCTTATCAGAGTTTGATAATCGCTACTTAGGCTCTTGGGACTTTGCTTTTAGCTTCCGTTATGGAAAGATGAAATCACGTAATTATACTCTAATGTCACGTGCGGTAGAGTTGAAGGCAATGCCTATGTCTGATTCAGCAGAGAGCCGTGTGTTTAGTGTTGCAGAGCAGATGCCATCGATGAGAACCGATAGGGCTGCTGTGAAATACACTGCCCCTGTCATTAAGTATGATGAAGAGATAAAGACAGAAGAGGAGAAGGAAGACAAGAAGGTGACACCATCTATGCGTGAGAATCTTAATGAAACGGCTTTCTTCTATCCACAGTTACAGACGGATGGAAAGGGTAATGTAAGTATTAAGTTCACGCTTCCAGAAGGTTTGACAACGTGGCGTTTCATTGGTATCTCGCATGATGAAGAAATGAATCATGGTTATTTGACAGATGAAGTAATTGCAAAGAAGAGTTTAATGATTCAACCGAATATGCCTCGCTTTGTGCGTATCGGTGATGAAGCAATGGTTTCTGCACGATTATTCAATCAGTCGGATAAGGAGATCAATGCCAATGCAAAGATTGAAATCATTGATCCTGCAACTGAAAAGGTATTGTTTACAGATTGTAAAGAGGTCGTTTTGAAGGCGCAAAGTAATGGTTTAGCAACTTATAACTTATCTTCTTTATTATCAGAGAAAGCTAATCAGTTATCGGCTGATCAGTCTTTGTTGATTGCTCGCTTCTCGGTAGAGGGCGATGGATTCTCTGATGGTGAGCAACATTATCTTCCTGTTCTTCAAAACAAGGAATATGTTACCAATACCTTACCATTTACTCAGAATGGGGCAGGGGAGAAGGTCGTTGATGTTAATAAGCTATTCCCAAAGAATAGTACAGCACAACGGTTGACTATTGAATATACGAATAATCCAAATTGGTTGATGGTTCAGGCACTGCCTTATGTGGCAGAGACAAACGAAAAGAACGTTATTAGTCTTGTTTCAGCTTACTATGCTAATCGTCTGGCAAAGAAGATTATCTCTACTTCACCAAAGATAGAACAGACGATTAACCAGTGGCGTTTAGAAACTGGAAAAGAGACCTCTATGATGTCAGCATTAGAGAAGAACCAAGACTTGAAGACGTTGGCTTTGGAAGAAACTCCATGGTTGAGAGATGCTAATAACGAACGTGAACAGAAGCAAATGTTAGTTCGTCTCTTTGATGGAAACCAATTGCAAAATCGTTTGTCAACGACATTAACCAGTCTGAAGAAGCTACAGAATCCTGATGGATCATTCTCTTGGTATCCAGGAATGAAGGGTAGTTTGTATATGACAGTATCGGTTGTTAAGAGTCTTGTTCGCTTACAAACACTGACCGATAAGGTGGAGACTTCAACAATCGTTGATGCTGCTTTCCGTTATTTGGATAAGCGAGTTGGAGAGGAAGTCGCCAATATGAAGAAGACAGAAAAGAAGTATAAGACGTTGCTCTTCCCTATGGATGACCTCTGTGATTATTTATATTCAAATGCTTTGGCAGGGCGTAAGACAACGCCAGACATTAACTATCTCTTGGATAGACTGTCTAAAAAACCTACCGACTTAACTATCTATGGTAAGGCTCGCACGGCTGTTATCCTCCAACAATATAATAAGGTGGAGAAAGCAAAAGAGTACTTGCAGAGTATTAAGGAGTATATGGTTTGTACAGATGAGAAGGGTTGTTACTTTGATACGAAACGTGCGCAATATAGTTGGTTCGACTATAAGATACCAACAGAAGTAGCAGCGATTGAAGCTGTGAAACGCATTACGCCAAATGACGAACAGACGTTAATGAATATGCAACGCTGGCTCTTACAAGAGAAGAGAACGCAGAGTTGGGATACTCCTTTGAATGCCGTAGATGCTATATGGGCGTTTATGAATGATGGTAAATGGGTGATGGAGAATGGTGAGAATGCTAAACTTACGTTGAATGATCATCCTCTGAACACATTACAGCCTACAGCTGGAATTGGATATATTAAGGTGACAGAGCCGATGGGAACGCAGTCTGCTTCTGACAAACAAGAATTGAAGATTCAAAAGACAAGTACGGGTATTAGTTGGGGAGCTGTTTATGCGCAATTCTTCCAGCCTGCTACTGAGGTTACTGATGCGGCATCTGGTTTGAAAATCAAACGAGAAGTATTGGTTGATAGTACTCTGACAAAGAATCTCAATAATCTGAAAGTGGGTGACAAGGTTCGTATTCGTTTGACGATCACTGCCGATCGTGATTATGATTTTGTGCAGGTTGTCGACAAGCGTGCTGCTTGTTTAGAGCCAGTTAGTCAGTTGAGTGGATATCACTGGGGCTATTACATTGCACCAAAAGACTACACAACTTCCTATTACTTCGACATGATGGCAAAGGGTAAACACGTGATAGAAACCGAATATTACATTGATCGTGCTGGTGTATATCACACGGGAACCTGTACAGCTCAGTGTGCTTATGCACCAGAGTATAGCGGTCGTACAGGGGCAATAGTTGTGAAAGTTGAAGAGTAGATAAGTTGAAAAACTTCTTTTAAAAAGATGCTTCAAATAGAAATAGATAACGGCAGTGGGTTTTGCTTCGGTGTGACCACTGCAATTAAGAAAGCCGAAGAAGAATTGGCAAAGGGCACCAAGCTCTATTGCTTAGGTGATATTGTACATAATAGTATGGAGGTGGAACGTCTAACAAGGAAAGGGCTTATGACTATCAATCATGAGCAGATGCGTGATCTTCATGATGTGAAGGTCTTACTTCGAGCACATGGAGAACCACCAGAGACATACGAGCTTGCTAAGCGCAATAACATAGAGATTATTGATGCAACATGCCCCGTTGTACTTGCACTTCAACGCCGTATTAAATCGCAATATGAGAAAGGTTATCAATCAATTAATGGATCTTTAGACAAGGAGGACACTATTACAACTCCTCCTTCAAGTAGTAAGAGTGGGGGAGAGGCTTCTATCGTCATCTTTGGAAAGAACGGGCATGCCGAAGTGCTTGGTCTGGTAGGGCAAACACATAGTCACGCTATTGTGATTGAAAAGTTTGAGGATGTGAAAGCCTTAGACTTTAATCATGACATCTATCTCTATTCGCAAACAACGAAGAGTTTGGACGAGTTTCATAAGATAATTGATTATATACAGAGTCATATCTCACCAACAGCAAAGTTCCAGAGCTTTGATACTATTTGCCGACAAGTGGCTAACCGCATGCCAAATATATCGTCATTTGCAGCTCGCCACGATTTGATTCTCTTTGTGGCAGGTCGTAAGAGTTCAAATGGTAAGGTTCTCTTCCACGAGTGTCTGAGTGTGAATCCAAATTCCCATCAAGTGGAGAGTGCTGACGAAATAGATATGACGTGGTTTGATGGTGTACAAACTGTAGGTATTTGTGGAGCGACCAGTACACCGAAGTGGTTGATGGAAGAGTGCCGAGATGAGATTCTTCGGCATACTCGATAACCTTGTCTAAGGTATTCCTCTAATTGTCTTAAAGCCTATATGAAGATAAGATAGTATTTCTCATCTCCTCCTTTAAGTATATTCCCCTCCCTTCAAAGAGTTAAAGTATCGGGATTATACAGGTGCGTATAATGAATTATACAAGTTTGTATAATTGATTATACAAGTCTGTATAACGAGTTATACAAACGTGTATAATATCCGATCCAACGTATCTAATGAAACGCACAGATACAAGGATGGCAGAGACAGGCATACTTAGTCTTAACTAACAAGGCTATCTATAAGCTATATTCAACATACTTAAATGCGATAAAAAGAAGTAAGGTGATACCGATGTAGCTATTTTACAGATTCTCAATAAACCAATCGGCAACTTGACGCAAGAGATGGTTGCGGGTATTGCCTCCATATATAGAATGGTTGCGATTCGTATAGAAGAGCTCACGGAAATCCTTATCAGCCTGCACGAGAGCTTCAGAATACTCGAAGGTGTTTTGTGGATGAACATTATCGTCAGCCATACCATGACAGATAAGTAACTTACCTTGCATCTGATTTACACGATTGATTGGATTAATAGCGTAGCCCGCTGCATTCTCTTGTGGTGTACGCATATAACGCTCCGTGTAAATAGTATCATAGAAACGCCAGTCCGTTGGAGGAGCTATCGCCACACCTGCTTTGAACACACCTCTCCCCTCACTCATGCTCATTAAGGTATTAAAGCCTCCAAAGCTCCAACCCCAAATTCCAATTCGAGAGGCATCCACGTAACTTTGCTTACCTAACCATAACGCTGTTTCTACCTGATCTTTTGACTCCAAATCGCCTAACCGCATATAAATACTCTTCTCAAAATCAGCACCACGAGCACCTGTTCCTCTACCGTCTACTGTAACAACGATATATCCTTTCTGGGCTAAATAGTAATCGAACATACCACCATTCCCCATAGAACCAACATTCCAATTATCTACAACCTGCTGACTTCCTGGTCCGCTATATTGGTGCATGATAACAGGATACTTCTTACTTGCATCGAAATCAGACGGCTTTATCATCCATCCATTGAGCTTGACTCCCTCGGATGTAGTAAACGAAAAGAACTCAACGCCCGCATTATTATACTTCAGAAGTTTCTCTTCTAACTCCTTATTATTAAGCACCTCACGCACTTCTTTCCCTCGATTATCATAAATGGTATAAACAAATGGATGATTACTATCGCTCCATGTATTCAAAAAGTATTTATAATCGCCAGAGAACGAAGCTGCATTCCAGCCTTCATGAGCCGACAAACAGGTCATCTTTCCACTCTTATTTACAACATACACCTCACGTTGCATAGGTTTTCGAGCCGCTGCTTGGAAATAAGTATTGCCTGTTTTCTCATCATATCCATAGATTGCAGTCACATCATAATTGCCCTTATCAATCTGACGCAAGAGTTTTCCGTCCTTATTATAAAGGTATAAGTGCATAAAACCATCACGATCAGAAGGGAAAAGAATATAATCTTTCATGATAGAGATACCTTCCATCGCTGCCTCTTGAACATACTTTGAGATATGTTCCTTTATCAGTAATGAGCAAAGTCCCGTATGCGGATTCGCCGCATAGAGATTCAATTCATCTTGATGACGATTCATCGTATAGATAACCACACGATTAGGATCGGTTGTTGTCTTTATGCGTGGAATATATCCATCAGCCGCTAAAGGTAAATTGATTTGACGTACAGATGCACCCTCCAAAGAATATGACCAAACTGACACTTTTGAATTATCTTCGCCTGCCTTCGGATATTTATAACTGTATTCTCCAGGATAAACACTATAAGCATCAAGTTGAGGATGAGAGCCACGGAATAGCTGCAAAGAATAAGTCTTTACCTTGCTTTCATCATATCGAATCCAACTCAAAGTCTTACTATCAGCACCCCACGCCAACGCATTATTAAATCCAAATTCCTCTTCATTTACCCAATCTGGCAAACCATTAATGACTTTATTAAACTCGCCATCGGTTGTTACCTGCGTCTCTTTATCGCCATCCGTAATATAGATATTGTTCTTATGAACAAAGGCGATCTTTGTTCCATCAGGAGAAAAGGTTGGAATCTGCTCGGCACCTTCCTTTGACAGACGCTTCAACTGCTTTGTCTTCACGTCATAAAGATAGAAATCAGCCGTGAAAGAACGACGATAAATACGATGTGTATTGGTTTGCAATAACAATCTATTTCCATCTGCTGACACTTCATAATCATCAAACGATTTGAGATTCTCACCCTTGGCATTAGCCAAATCAAAGATAACTCCCGTCGGCTTTCCCGTCACAAAGGAGTATTTCACAACCTGTCGACCATCCTCCGAGATGCGAGCATACTCCGATGTTCCCTTTAAAGAGTTAACACCTGATATACGCTTTGCAGCAAAAACACCAGCTGTAATATCACGTATAGATATAGGTTCACCAGCCATCAATTGGAGTGCAGTCAAGATAGTAGCACACATAAGGATTATTCTTTTCATAAAATCAAGTTTAAACATCGCAAAAGTATAAAATATTCTGTACATTTGCAACAAGAATGGAACAATATTATCGTGACTTTGGGAACTGGCTTCGCGAACAATTCCCTTTTAAGGTTCAGAAGATTTCTATCAATGCTGGCTTCACATGTCCTAATCGGGATGGACGTGTAGGGCGAGGTGGCTGTATCTATTGCAATAATCAAACGTTCAATCCTACGTATTGCGATAAGCAAAAGAGCGTAACCGAACAGTTGGAAGATGGCAAAAGATTCTTCGCTCGCAAGTATCCTGATATGAAATATCTCGCATACTTTCAGGCTTACACGAATACTTATGGCACCAATTCGCATTTGAAGGCTCTCTATGAGGAGGCATTAGCAGTGGAGGATGTTGTCGGATTAGTCATCGGAACGCGTCCAGATTGTATTAATGACGACCTGCTCGATTACTTTGAAGAATTGAATCAGCGCACCTTTCTCATCGTCGAATATGGTGTTGAGACCTGTAATGATGCTACCTTACGCCTCATCAATCGTGGGCATGACTTCGATTGTGCTAAGCAAGCAATCGAACGCACAGCCAGTCGCAGCATTCGTGTAGGTGCGCATATCATACTCGGATTACCCGGTGAGGATGAAAACGAGAGTCTCCGACAGGCACCCATCATATCTTCTCTCCCTCTCACAACCTTGAAAATCCATCAAATGCAGATTATTCGTGGAACGAAGTTAGCTAAAATGTATGAGGAACATCCGTTCCATCTTTACAGCGTGGACGAATATATTCATCTGATAGCCGAATACATTAGTCGATTAAGAGCCGACCTTATCCTCGAACGATTCGTTAGTCAGAGCCCGCCAGAACTACTCATCGCACCAAAATGGGGACTAAAAAATTACGAATTTACTCATCGTCTCAACAATTACATGAAGGAGCATTGCATAAAGAAGAGCTAGTTTTATAGCAACTTATCATTAAAATTTATTCAAACCAATATTCTGCATATATAACAAGTATAAAAGGATATACCATAAAACAGGTATATCCTTTAGTTTCTTCAGAATAATTTATTGCATAAAGCATCAAAAAATGACATCTCCCACCATTTCCAATTGTAGTTATTGCCTATTCGAGTTATAATAACGTTCTTCTTCTGATTAATGTAAATGAATTGATGTCCGACACCAAAAGCATAGAAAGACGAATTGTCGGTCTTATCGTCATAGTACTGATAGTACCAACAATAATGGTATCCCTTATTTTCGCTTGTTGTCTCCAAACTCCGGTTTATCCATTCCTCACGAACAATCTGTTTTCCTTCCCACTTGCCGCGGTTCAAATATAGCCTACCAATCTTTGCCAGATCATAAACATTCGTAGCAATTCCCCCAAAGCCTTGCGCATGATGATGCTTCCTACTGTCTATTGTCACCCATGCATCATGCTCCATACCTAGTGGTTTCCACACCTTCTCGCTCATGTAATGTGCATAATTCTTCCCCGTAGCACGCTCAATAATCCAAGATAACAAAGCTGTCGTCAGGCTGTTATACTCGTATTTCTCCCCCGGTTGATACTTAAACTTCACATGACGGAACAATCGGGTGAAGTCATGACCATATTGCAGTTGTGCCATTTTGGCGATAGATGACATACTTTTAAGTGTAAATTCATAATGTTCCTTGAAATCGAAACCTGCCTGCATATTTAATAAGTGGATAATTCTCAGACTTCTAAAGGTTGGATTATATTGTGCGAGCTCAGGAATATAGTCGGTCACAGGGTCATCAACGCTCTTAATGTAACCTTCGTCAATAGCTATTCCACAAAGAAGTGCCGTTAAAGACTTGGACACAGAGAAGACAGTTGCATTCTTTCCTGGATAAAATGGCTCTGTCCATTGGTCATAAACAACGCTATCATTATGAATAATGAGTAATTGATTATCCTTTCCAAACCATTGTTCTACAAGGGAATCAAGCCTCATACGCCCAGAATCCTTATATTTTAAACGAAAATCTCCTCGTATTTTACGATGTGATTCTACCAACGGAAAGTGGAAAACATTACTACCTTTACGAATAGTATCCCGCTCCAATTTCTGGTATTCATAGATATCAGGACCAGAAAAACCATCAAGAGAGAACCCGCGGAATACACTGCAACTGGTAAAAAGAAGTATCGTCGCTATGAGAAATAATGTATATGATCTGTGTATCATGATGATATATTGTGAGTTATTATAGCACAAATTTATAAAATTATCTTGTAATTCCTACGTATCTATCTGATAAATCCGCAGTATCTTACATAATTCTCCACATTATCATTAAGACTTCAAACTATATTAACAAGCAATGAAAGCAATAACCATTACTTATGATACGATTAATAGACAATCAAAAGACTATATTGTCGGAAGAAAGTCAAGGAAGCTATAAATTATATTTTTGTAATAGAATATTGTTATTTTCAATACTGTTTTTGCGATATTTCAGCAGACCTATTCTATCGGACGAAAATATTAAAATTATAGGCAACTTTCTCTGATCTTTATAACGTATTGGGACACAGTTGGTTATGAAAAACGCTATACATTTTAGATAAAAAATACTAGCATTTTGAACGAAAATACCTAATTTTTCAGTTAAAATGAACCTACATTTTTAAGAAAAAGTACTATCGTTTTCATAAAAAAGTACTATCGTTTCAACCAAAAAGTACTATCGTTTTTTAAAAAAACACCTATTTCTTCATTTTTAAAGGATAATCAGCTTGCAAAGAAGTCTAGATTGAAAAAATGGAATGTAAATATCTTTCGGAAACAAATAGAGGATAAAACCTATATAATGAAAGGAGGATATACCTCAAATGGTATATCCTCCTTGCTTATTTATCCCCTCATTATCGGTTGGCAATGGGTTTGAATTGTTGCTTTTGATTAATCCAATGTCTTGAGCTGTTCCGCAACTTCATCGTTAATGCGCTTAGTAAACTCTTCCATTGTCATGGTTGCCTGCTCGCCACCACCTTGCTGACGCATAGAAACTAAGCCTTGGGCTGCCTCTTTCTCACCAACAATGACCATGTAAGGTACACGCTTTAGCTCGTTATCACGAATCTTGCGACCAATCTTCTCATTGCGATCGTCCATGATTGAACGGACATCGTGAGCATCAAAGTAGGCCTTTACCTTGCGAGCGTAGTCATTATACTTCTCAGAGATTGGAAGAATTGCCACCTGATCAGGTGTCAACCAAAGTGGGAAGTGCCCTGCTGTGTGCTCAATGAGCACAGCTGTGAAGCGTTCGAGCGAGCCAAATGGTGCACGATGAATCATCACAGGAGTCTTCTTCGTATTATCTTCCGCTGTATATTCGAGTTTGAAACGGTTAGGAAGATTATAGTCTACTTGGATAGTTCCCAACTGCCAACGACGACCGATGGCATCCTTTACCATGAAATCGAGCTTAGGACCATAGAAAGCCGCCTCTCCAAGTTCTACACGCGCCTTGAGACCTTTCTCTTCACAAGCTGCCTTAATAGCGGCTTCGCTCTCTTCCCATACCTCATCAGAACCGATGTATTTCTCTTTATCGTTAGGGTCGCGGAGTGAAATCTGTGCCTCGTAATTGTCGAATCCAAAGGTTGCGAATACCTTTAGAATAATATCGATATTAGTTTCGAACTCTGCTTTTACCTGATCTGGGCGAACGAAGATATGCGCATCATCCTGCGTAAACGTGCGAACACGGGTCAATCCATGCAACTCACCGCTTTTTTCATAGCGGAATACCGTTCCGAACTCTGCAATACGCAATGGGAGATCTTTATAAGAACGTGGCTTGTAAGCATAAACCTCACAGTGATGAGGGCAGTTCATTGGCTTAAGCATGTACTCTTCATCCTCCTCTGGTGTATGAATTGGCTGGAAAGCATCCTTGCCATAGTGAGCATAGTGACCAGAAGTTACATAAAGGTTCTTACCACCGATACCTGGAGTGATAACTTCCTGATAGTTGTAAGGACGGAGAAGACGGCGCAATAACTCTTGCAAACGTAGACGAAGTTGCGTACCCTTTGGTAACCAAATAGGTAAACCCTTACCTACACGATCAGAGAACATGAAGAGTTCCATCTCTTTTCCAATCTTGCGGTGGTCACGTTTCTTAGCCTCTTCGAGCATAACGAGATATTCATCAAGCATCTTTTTCTTTGGGAAAGAGATACCATAGATACGTGTCATCTGCTCACGCTTTGCATCGCCGCGCCAGAAAGCACCGGCAACGCTGGTAATTTTGATAGCCTTGATAGCACCCGTTGATACAAGGTGCGGACCACGACAAAGGTCGGTGAAACTACCTTGTGTATATGTTGAGATGGTTCCATCCTCGAGATCTTGCTCAATGTGCTCCACCTTATACTCTTGTCCATCAGCAGTAAACTCCTTAACGGCATTTGCTTTAGATATATCATGACGCACAACTTGCTCGTTCTTCTTAGCAAGTTCACGCATCTTCTCTTCAATCTTTGGGAAATCGTTCTCAGAGATAGCCTGACCCTTTGGTGGCATTACATCATAGAAGAAGCCATTTTCAACAGCAGGACCGAAACCAAACTGTATACCTGGATAAAGTTCCTGTAATGCTTCTGCAAGAAGGTGGGCAGAAGTGTGCCAGAAGGTGTGCTTACCTTCCTCATCATCAAACTTATAAAGAGCAATCGTTGCATCCTCATTGATAGGACGATTGAGCTCTACTGTTTCGCCATTTACACCGCAAGATACAACGTCACGGGCGAGAGCCGGCGAAATGCTCTCGGCGATTTGATAACCAGTTACGCCCTGTTCGTACTCACGAACGGAACCATCTGGGAAAGTGATTTTAACCATACTACAAATTAGTTTTATAAATCAAAGTTGTGGCAAAGGTAACACTTTATTATGAGAATGAGGAATATAAATGTGATTTTCAACAAACCAATTAGTAATAGAGATTCGCCAAGTGCTATCAATTCGCACTTAATAGTCTATGCTGACTTAAAGATTAGGTGTATAATCAATCAGACGAGGAATGGTTATGGGAGTTTGCTCTGCTTATTCTCACCTTCTGTTACTTGCTTCATTAGCCAAGGACTCTTATTTAATGGTCGAAGATGATTGATATCGAACTGAATCGGCTTGGAAGGGCGTTGCTTTGGCTGTCGTCCTGCTTTGATATCAGCTCGGAGTTGTTGAGCTGCACTAAAGTCTTTCCACCGCTTTAGCATATAATCTAATTGGGTAAGCGCTGTTTGCTTGTCTCCTATCCTATATAAACAATAAGCTCGATTAAACCAATAATCACGATTGTCAGGCGAAATATCTATCGCATGAGTATAAGCAACAATAGCACTATCGTAATGTTCTTCACGAATATTAGTCATTCCATAAAGTTCATAGATATCAGCTATATAAGGTTGTAGCTCTAAGGCACGCCGACAATCGCTATCGGTTCCTTTATAATCTTCTAGATGATACTTGGATAAAGCCATAAGATACCATGCTTCATAAAGGTTTGGCTTTAAACCGACAATACGAGAGAATATTTGCATGGAAGTAACGTAATATCCTTGATCTAGCGTTCGCCTCCCCTCTTCCATCATCTTATTGATGTTATACTGGGCTGCTGCTGGCAATGTCAAGAGACAGAGCAAGGATACTACGATACCACGCAACATATCACTCTACTTACGTGGAGGCTTCACACGATAGTTACAACGCACCTTTCCTTGCAAAAGGGCTTTCAACTTACTATTTATCATCTGCTTGCGGAATGGGGAGAGATGATCAGTAAATACTTTGCCATCGAGATGGTCGAACTCATGCTGAATAACACGGGCAAGGTAACCCTCAATCCATTCTTCATGTTCAACAAGGTTCTCATCAACATACTTCACATAGATGCGCTTGGCACGTGTCACAGACTCATGAATACCTGGCAATGATAAACATCCTTCTTCTAAAGTTTCAGTCTCTGAATCATCGAACTCTAAGATATGTCCGTTGATGAAAGCATGACGAAAGCCTTTATACTCAGGGAATGTATCTGAAAGAACATCCAAATCAATAACTACCACACGAATAGACTTTCCTATCTGTGGAGCAGCCAACCCTACACCATCACTGGCAGTATTGGTCTCAAACATATTTTGTATCAGCTGCTGCAAATCAGGATAGTCAAGAGGAATATCCTCTGCTACTTTGCGCAACACAGGCTGACCGTATGTGTAAACAGGTAATACCATATTACTTCTTTAATTAATTATTGGGTTTTAGGTCTTATTGCATTAATCGAGTCGATTTAACAAAGCACACTCATCGACTAAAGCCCTTTAGACCTCATGTAATCCTGAAGAATAATTGTTGCAGAAATTTCGTCAACAAGCCCTTTATCCTCACGACGTGTCTTTTTCTTCACACCACCAGCAATCATCGCTTGATGCGCTATCACAGAGGTAAAACGCTCATCATAATAATCGATAGGCATCTCTGGATGTAGTTTACGCCAACGATTAACGAAGTTTTCTACACGAGCTAGATTCTCGCTAGGTTGACCATTCGGCTGAATAGGCTTACCTATTACCAATTGATCTACTGGTTCCTTGGCAACATATTGTGTCAAGTAATCAAAAATATCGGATGTGGGGATAGTCGCTAACCCATTTGCAATAATACGCAATGGGTCAGTGACTGCCAATCCTGTACGTTTCTTTCCGTAGTCTATTGCTAGAATCCTACCCATTTACTTTGCGAGCAACCAAGCATCAGCATAAGTTGCACGAAGCTGATTACGGCTTTGTACTGCAGAAGCCTTGCTATCAAATGTAGCAGCGACAACACGATACATATTATTACCAGAATTGAAAGCTACCTGTGCTGAGTAACCTGCATTCTGCAAACGTTGCTGCAAACCTTCTGCATTAGCCTTTACACCGAAAGAACCAACAACAACGCTATAAGCCTTCAAGCCAGCACCATTTACAACTGAAACATTCTCACGACGAACTGGCTCGTTGTCATAGTTATCGACAACTGGAGCTTGAGTTACAGGCTGCTGTACAGTCTCAACAGGAGCAACAACAGGAGCATCCTGCCTCATGCTATCATCATTATCTGTAGATGTCTGCTCTTGGGCTTTTGCCTTTTCATAAGCCTTCTTGTATGCACTCTCACTAGACTTACAACCAGTGAATGATAATGCCACACACATAGCAGCACCCAAAACCATCATTTTTTTCATAATCCGTTAGTTATTTATTAGTTATGCGTTTATTCTTTTTGTCGTGCGAAGTTACGAAATAAGCAGCAGAAGTTAAAAAATAACGTAACTAAAGTTTGTTAAATAAGGTATTTGCAATATTTTTAACACAAAATACTAGCGATCGTATTGTCAGTACGCGAAACTTTGACTATATTTGCCAATGATTAGATTATGTTTAACTAACATTTTAAAGTAAGAGATTATGAAGACATTAGGTTACATTGGAGCATTCCTCTGCGGTAGTATTACAGGTGCAGCACTTGGACTTTTGTTGGCTCCAGAAAAGGGAACAGACACACGAACAAAGATTGCTGATGCTGTTGACGACTTCTGCAAGAAGCACGATCTTAAACTTAGCCGTAAAGAGGCTGATGAATTTGTAGAGGACATCAAGGACGCAGCAGCAGAGACTATCTAATTTGTTGAAATGTTTTCTAACGATAACAACATTGAAACAATAGCGCAACTCGTTGAGGCGTTAAAGCATTACATCGGGCTTCAATCAGAATATCTGAAGCTCGATGTAATTGAGAAGATTGTGCGGTTATTGACTGTAATTACTATATTTACAGTTTTTAGCGTAACTCTTCTCATCTCATTGGTCTATTTTTCTTTTGCAGCAGCTTATGCGTTGCAAACATTGATGGGTTCGCTTATCCTGGCTTTCCTAGTCGTTGGTGCTTTCTATTTAGTACTACTCATTTTCTTTATCTTATTACGTCATCGTTTAATCGAACGACCATTAGTAAGATTCTTAGGAAGCCTTTTAATGTCAAAATAAGCTTATGACTGACCAGAAAACTATCACTGATTCTGAATATAAGTCGTTGAATGACATTCGACTTCGAAAAGCTCAGTTGCTTACTGACTTAACCAAAGACAGCAACAAAATAGCTGACTTATGGAATCAGCTCATGCACAAACCCAAGAATAATAATACACCAACACAACGCTTCTCTGGGCTTATCAATACGGGAGCTGGCGTATTAGATGGACTTATCTTGGGCTGGAAGCTCTATCGGAAGTTTGGTGGTATGAAGACTTCCCGCTCCTCTGATAAAAAGAAATTTGGCTTATTCCACAAAAGAAACAAGTAATAGCAGTATTTAAAGCTGATGTAAAAACAAATAAATAAGGTGTATCAAAAGCTACAATAGCATTGGTACATCTTATTTTATATATAATCGTCTCGCCAATCTGTCAATGCTAAGATATACAAGAAAAAGTTCGCGAACTTTTCTTAAATTGTTCACGAACTTTTTCTTGTATATCTTAGCAATGTCTCTCCCTGGTTTGATGAGACTCGTTTCTAATATATAAAACGGAATCTTATCTATCCAAAGATACGTTTAAAGAAACCTTTCTTTTTCTCTTTTGGTTTCGTTATTTCCTCCTTTTGAGACTTGATATCTTCTTTGTGAAATTGCTCTTCTGCTTTAACTTTAGGCATATCTTCGCCCTCAATGATTCCAGCTGCAGCCCATTGTGTAGCAAGTGTTGTTACATCTTTTTTAGCTGTTGCTTCATCAATCTCATATTGTTCACAAAGGAGTTGGGTGAGAGTATCAATGGTGAAGTTATCTAGTTTCTGCACTTCTTGCCATAAGTAAGCCGAACTCTCGTTCATAGAGATGATATTGCTGAAGTCGATATTCTCATCTCCTTCTGCAACTATGATATTTTCTCCGCATACTTCACGGAGGTTAAAGCCATTCTTTACTTTCATTATTGTTGATTACTTATTATGAGTTAATGTCTTAGCCTTATTTGTTTGATTGGACAGAGAAAGGAACTTTGTCATTGCTTAGATTGGTCCGAATAATGGAATCCATAATCGCCTATAGGCGGCAAGGAGATAACGACGAAAGGGAAGTAAACCTACCCATAGTTTGCTATATAACTTCCATTTCCACCCGTCAGTACGATCCATGGTCTTATGTCCTTTTCTATAAAAACCAATGACTGCACCAACAATGTTCTCTCGCTTACAATGTTCAACACCGAGGTTTCCGTCACCACGAAGCGTGATATTCTCTCCGTCTATTTGGTCAATACGATGCAGAACAAAATGTTTTGGACTTATCTCGGCAAGGACTGGATCGCCAACCTTTATACTTGAAGGTTTTACCAGTAAAGCCTTGTCTCTGTCATTCTCAAGGAATGGACGCATAGAGAATCCCCGAAGGCGCAAAGTTA
The DNA here is from genome assembly GCF_018127765.1 of Prevotella veroralis. Classification (NCBI taxonomy): domain Bacteria; kingdom Pseudomonadati; phylum Bacteroidota; class Bacteroidia; order Bacteroidales; family Prevotellaceae; genus Prevotella; species Prevotella veroralis. Next base: position 681,894 of record NZ_CP072330.1, read on the forward strand.
CATTATGTCCTTCGTTTAAGATCTTAACGACTTCTGGGATTAAATCGGCATTTGCAAATTGAATCTCAGTCGTTGTGAGGATTGGCTTTTTAGTCGACATTCTTATTTAATTGCTATTGCGCGTTGACAAATCTCCGCTGCCTCTTTGTTTGGCAAACAGTGGAGAGTATATATACGACCAGTCTCAACTATTTTAGTGATAGTATCACAAACAGCATTGTAGATGGTAGAATCCCATTTCATACTAGAGCAAGAAGGGAGAAGAGATGCGAATGCCTCAATAGGAGAGGGCTTGTCGACAGAGTTTTCTTTAGCTCTGTCGATACGTGTGATTGCACCTAAGCGAGCTTTAATATTACGATAGCAAGGAGTTTTCCCACTCCAAGGACTTCCATAAATCCATGCTTCTCCATCAATAAGTCTCACAATGGGATTATCATCATTCATGAGGTCACTACCCGGAATATGACGCAACCACATGCTGACTTGTGTTGATTTTCCCGTTCCACTCTTTGCGATAAAAGCATATCCATAACCATTATTGCGTACTAAGGAGGCGTGGATAAGCAAGATTTTTCGTTGAGCACCCGCAAATGCGAAGATGAGCATCAGTGCATTATTAAGACCGAATGTACGCATATTGGTATTGCCATTCAAGGCGCAATAACATTCGCTGAAATCCTTATTACATTTAAGTAAGCAACAATCAGCACCACTAATATCTTTGATGATGTACTGATAACTTCCATCTTCAACACGATCAACAATGGTGTCTCCATTACCTGTGTCAAAGGCACGAATACGTTTGCGTTGCTCTTTGAGTACAGGTCTTATTGAATCATCAACAATAAGACGAAAGAAAGGTTTGTATGATTCTTCCTTGACTCTAAAAGGTTCAAACGAGCGTAACAAGTGCATTCCGTTGATACTTGTATCACGGAATGTAATCTGCACGTCAAGGTCAGCTACTCTAAAGTTGTTTACGTCCATTTTATGATTGTTGGTCGGGTTCAACAGGCGTGTACTTAAACTGACTATCTTTTAAACTCTTGATAGAGTATTTCTTTTTCGATTTCTCGTAACGTTCTTTTAGTTTAAGATACTTCTTTGTAGCATCTTTCTCGTTCTCTGCGAACATGGTTATGCAAGTAGGATAAGCCTCTAAACCATTACTTTGTAAATAGTTGCGTAATTGATAAGAATAGTCTTCACGATTAGCCAAGAACTTTGTTCTGTTGTTTACTAAGTATGCATTTACTGTTTGAATATCCGTTAGATAGACAATTGAATCGTTAAAAGAAGCAGCAAAACCAAACATGTAAATCTTTGCTGGTCTATATCCTTTTGCATTACCGTTAATTACACATCCCACAAGAAGAGCTGTGACGATTAATAGTTGGCGAAGTCTCATTTTCTTATTTCTATATTAATATTATTGCCCAAGATAAGCCTTGAGTATTTTACTATTTGTCTGTTGACGTAATCGTCTTATTGCTTTCTCTTTTATTTGTCTTACGCGTTCACGTGTCAGTCCATATTTACTTCCAATCTCTTCCAAGGTCATCTCCCGTTGGTTAATACCGAAGTAAGCCTCAATGACTTTCTTTTCTCTATCTTCGAGGATATCTAACACTCTACCAATCTCTGCCCGTAAGCTCTCTTCTACTAAAGATTTGTCAGTAGATGGAATTGCATCATTCGGAATAACATCCAATAAGCTACTTTCATCATCATCATGAAAAGGAGCATCAACAGAGATATGATGCGTGTTTATTTTGAAAGCCTCAATTATCTTTTCTTCAGGAATATCTGTATCCTGTGCGATCTCATCTATGCTTGGTCTTCGTTCGTTTTCTTGCTCAAACTTGTTTAGCACTTTGTTTATCTTGTTGACCGAGCTAACTTGATTGAGGGGTAATCGAATGATTCTACTTTGTTCTGCAATCGCTTGTAAGATACTCTGTCGAATCCACCACACTGCATAAGAGATAAACTTAAAGCCGCGTGTCTCATCAAATTTCTCAGCAGCCTTTATCAATCCGAAGTTACCTTCATTGATAAGGTCGGAGAGCGATAATCCTTGATTTTGATATTGTTTTGCCACAGAGACAACGAAGCGTAGGTTGGCTTTAGTTAGCCGCTCAAGAGCCTTACGGTCACCTTTTCGTATTTGCTGAGCAAGTTCAACTTCCTCCTCAATACTAATCATTTCTTCATGACCGATTTCTTGAAGATACTTATCAAGAGAAGCACTCTCTCGATTCGTAATCGATTTTGTGATTTTCAATTGTCTCATGTTGCGTGGCATTAACTAAAGTGGTGGCAAATTTACGTAAATCCAATGAGTTGAGCAAATAAAACGTAGAAAATATTACCTTATTATAGATAGAAATCCTCCTTTCTCATGGTTATTTTCAGGAGAAAGGAGGATTATCTTTTATTGTCTCAAAAGACTACAACTAAAGGCTTAGTCACCCAATGGTACTGCGAAGTATGCTTTCTTGCCAGTTGGATAAATACCCTGTATGTAGAGTACAGGATCTTTGCTGGTTGAAGCCTTCTTTACGAGACCTTGTAAATCGTCAATGCTCTTAACCATATTGTCATTGACATTCTGGATGATGAAGCCACGATTGATACCAGCAGACTTCAATGCACCGTTATTGACCTTCAGTACTTCAAGCCCATAGTTGATATTCAATTGCTTCTTCATTGCCTCTGTTACTGGGCGGAACTGACCACCAAGAACATCAATATCAGCTTGCTCGATAATCTTTGTAGTACCCTGTGCATTCTTCAATGTAATGCTCTTTGTGATCTCTTTCTTGTGGCGGAGATAAGTTATTGTAACCTTATCACCAGGACGTTTACCATTGAGTGCCTGTTGAAGTTCAGACATGCGAGTTATCTTTTGGTTATCAAACTTTGTGATAACATCACCCTTCATCAAGCCTAGAGCTGCACCATTGCCATCTTCTGATACTACTTCGGCAACATATACACCTTCATTCGTTCCAAGGTCTACATTCTTGCCATCTTCCTTCTGTGCGTTGATATAGTTTAGAACGTCACCGCCTTGAATTCCTAAGGTTACACGCTGAACACTACCATACTTCTTAATATCATCAACAACCTTATTCATTATAGTTGTTGGGATGGCGAAACCATAACCACTATAAGAACCAGTCTGTGAGTAAAGCATTGCGTTGATTCCAACCAGTTCGCCTTGCGTATTTACCAGCGCACCACCAGAGTTACCAGGGTTGATAGCTGCATCAGTTTGAATGAAGCTCTCGATACCATTTTGAGAAGCTCCTAAGCCACGAGATTTTGCACTAACGATACCAGCTGTAACAGTAGAACTTAGGTTATAAGGGTTACCAACAGCGATTACCCATTCTCCAACTTTTAGTTTATCTGAGTCACCGATTGGTAGAGTTGGGAGATTCTTCGCATTTACCTTCAATAAGGCAAGGTCTGTCTGTTTGTCAGAACCAACGATGCGTGCAGAGAACTCTCTATTGTCATTTAAGGTAACTGTCAATTCGTCAGCACCCTCAACTACGTGGTTGTTTGTTACGATATATCCATCTGATGAAATAATAACACCGCTACCAGTTGCCTCTTTCTTTGGTGTTTGGATCTTCTGTCTGCGTGATCCTCCGTTACCTTGATTAGGGTTGCCGAAGAAACCGAATGGATCGAAAAAGCCTCCAAATGGATCATCTTGAACGTCTACGGTCTGTGTCTTAGAGTTTTGGACATACTTAATATGCACTACAGCGGGCAGTGCTTTCTCTGCTGCATAAGTGAGGTCTACTGGCTGACCTGGAGCTACAACTGGTGCTTCAGCTGCATATACTTTGATGAAAGCACCTGTGGAAAAGGCAAGAGCAGTAACACATGCTGCACCAGCCAGATACTTTGATAAATTCTTCATATACTTATTCTTTTATTTATTAGTAACTTTGTTATCTGTCAAATTGGCATTGTATGGAATGTCTATCAGACTTCTTTTGTGGTTGCAAATATAGGTGCAAATTGTGTAAATCGGTTATTTTGTCAGCTATCTTTATCCGATTTTAACACTTTAATTTCGCTACTTAACGGCTCTTAATTAGAAGAGTTGATAAATTTACATTCGTTCAGTTTCAACGCTTTTTCCTGTTATCTCTTCTTCAATTCGTTGTTAATTCTTTCAAATTAGTTAATAATAACTATAGGAAATAACTCTTTGTAAGTATCATCAAAGGACTTGATACCTTTATTATATATGATTTTCTAAGGAGAAAAAGGAGGGATGTTTAAACTAAAGTTATAACATCCTGATAATCAATAGATAATTTGAAGTATATTACAAGAGGCTTCTTAATGTCATAGAAGGTGCTTTCTTTCATAAGAAAAGAGCACTTTCTAAGATAAAGAAGATGCTCTTTTATTATGCTATTGAATAGTTATGTGCAATGTAGTTACAGTTTGTATGCCCTTCTATTTATATGAAAAAAATCAAAATGTTTTGCCCGTTCCATGTTTTAATAGTATCTTTGTAACCCTGATAAGGCAGTGTTCCGGCTCTGTCGCTGGTATCTTTTAAAGGTACGAGAGGAAAGTCCGGGCAGCATAGGGCATCCTGCTTCCGAAAGTAGAAGCTATTGGGGACAATAGATGAAGGTAGAAGAGAATGACCGCCACTTCTAATAGTGGTAAGGGTGAGAAGGTAGTGTAAGAGACTACCAGCAGGCGGGTGATCGTCTGGCTGTATCGTTCAGGAGCTGCAAGTTCATGTAAACCGTTGTTTGAGGGCTGCCCGCCCAAGCGTTAGCACAACGGAGGGTAGAATGCTTGAGTTACAAGGTGACTTGTAAACTAGATAAATGACAGGCATCTTCCTATTTATCGAAAGATGAGGAAGAGACGGAACCCGGCTTATAGGAACACTGCTTTATCTTTTTTCAATTATGCTCCTTTAATCTTCCTTTATAGAAGATTAGCGTGGGTGAGAGTGTGACATTAGCTAAAAAACGAGTTTGATCATGAAAGATTTAGAAGAACAATATGTAACTGTAGTGGATGACTTCCAGCACGTTGTAGAGAATAAGATAAGGAATCATAAGGATGAAGCTGGTTTCCCTCAACGACCAGTAGAGGTTAGCGAAGAGGTTCTTTCAGATTATTTGTTTGATTATCAAGCAGCTTTAGATAGCGAGGGAACCGAACGTTCACGTTATACTGTAGCTGGCATCTTATTATGTTTGCCAATCCTCGTAATGTCTGGTTTCCCCGATGATTCACTACCTTTCAAAGGTGTGTGGAATGTTTTGGTGGCAATAGCTGTCGGTTTGGTGCTCTTCTTAATCTATAGAGTAATCATGAAGGCAGTTGTCCGTAGTCGTGTTCATCGTGCTAATCAAGATTATCCTGAAGCTAAAGCATACGTTGACAAAGTGATAGCCTTTAAGTAATAATTTTAATGTAATTGTAATATGGAAATACCTGATTTACAGAAATACAAGGACAAGTTCTCACAGCAGAACTTCATTGAGAAGATACAACGCATCGCCAAGCGAGCAGGAGCTAAGTTGGTTTATATAGCTTTGATTCTTTATTATCTCATGCAGAGTGACAAGGTATCATTGAAAGACAAAGCCATCATCATTGGGGCTTTGGGTTATCTGATCTCTCCTATAGATGTTGTCCCTGATGCAATACCAATAGCTGGTTTAGCTGACGACCTCGCCGTTCTTCTCTATGCTTTAGGGAAGGTTTGGAGTCAAGTTGATGATAACTTAAAGGATAAAGCAAAGCAGAAACTCTCTAAATGGTTTGATGAGGATGAGCTAAACTTCTCTGAAGATCCATTTGCTGAGGATGATACGAATGTTCCTGTTTAAGAGATAGAAGGAGGAGGAGATGTGGCAATATATTGTTTTAGCAATAGTCCTTCTTGCGGCTCTAGCCTATGTGGGCTATAGAATTTGGCAAACATTTCAAACTGCCAAAGACCCTTGTCATGGTTGCGCTGGATGTGCTATCCACGACCAACTCAAAGCTAAGCGGAAGTTGAAAGGGCGCAAGAAGCCTGTATGCTTTAAGTAATTAGAAACGGAGGACTTCGCAAGTTAACCAATAACTGAAGTCCTCTTTTTAATACCCTTTAAGTGGTATTGAGCAATGCAACGTAGGGATGATTTTCTTATAAGGCATTGAAAAAAATCTTGAAAAGTTTGGTTAAACCGAATAAAGTACTTATCTTTGCACACGCAAAGCAAGATACTCCTTTGCTAACAACAATGGTGCTTGGGCCGGGAGGTTAGGCAATGGTCTGCAAAACCATGTAGAGCGGTTCGATTCCGCTAGGCACCTCAAGAAAGACTCTCAATGATGAGAGTCTTTTTTTTGTGCTGATTGATGATAAGGTGCAGCGCATATCCGAATGTGAATTAGTCATTCTTCTTCGTCTCAAGATAAGATGACTTCTTCGTTAAGTGCAACTTCTTAACGAGTATTATATTCTTTACTTGCACTTTGTTTCTTCTTATGATGGGCACAGTCCAAGTTCCGCGATAAGTCTCTCCGCCTGCTAGTGCCTCGTAAATGCTATAAGGCGGATTATCAAATATTAAGGTTATTGTGTCTTTCTTTAGTTCCCACACTCCCTTACCACTTGAATACATGAGGTCGAAATGTTCTGAGTAACTGAAACTGCTGTCCTTACGTAGTGTCAGACGGCAACTCCCACTCATCCCCTTTCCCACCTTATATATATAGTGGTATTCTCCTGCCATGTTACCGACAGTCAACTTTGAATTGCAAGAACAGAAGGATATTAACGCAATGCAAGACCCAATGAAAGTTTTAAGCAACATAGGCATTGTATTTTAAAAAGCTAATTGAAGATTACTTTCCGCTCTACGTTCTTAACCTATCCCAATGAGTTCAATCTCAAAGATTAGTGTAGAGAAGGCAGGAATATCCCCGTCTCTTTTCGTACCATATCCGTCTTGATAAGGGATATAAACACGCCAATGATCCCCCTTATGCATGGCGCATAGAACTATTTGAAAGCCTGTAATCAATTCGTTAACACGGAATGCCTCTGGCACTCCCCTTTGCCAACTATCATCGAAAACCTTACCAGAGATGAGACTCCCACGATAATTACAAGTTACGATAGAACGCGACTGCACCTTTCCTTCGCCCGTTCCTTCTTTTATTATCTCGTAAAGAATACCATGAGGAAGAACCTTTATTCCCTCCCGCTGACTAATTTCTTTCAGATATTCCTCATTCTTTTGCTTGTATTCCTGTTTCTTTCCCATGATGGTTTAATAATACATTAATGTACGCAAAATTACCTAATATCTTTTGAATTCACAATTAATTCAATTACTTTTGTCGCCTCATTCTGCGTGTATATAGCAGTGTAAATTAGTATGTCATGTTGTCCCTTCTAGTAGGAAGATCAACGATATAATATAGAAAAGAAATCTTATGAACTTTGATAGAGTAGAGAATGAAACTCGTCGGATGGAGCTTATCCGCGTGTTAGAACATTCCATAGAACATTTATCCTTGGCTGAGTTGGAAGCTTTATATTACGACCTTGTAGCGAAAGACTATATTCGTGAGTGAAACAATGATGCGATTGGACGATAAGAATAAGGAGATACTCCGCCTAGCCTTACCTTCCATTGTGAGTAATATCACGGTGCCGCTGTTAGGACTAGTTGACCTTATGGTGGTGGGGCATATTGGCAATGAAGCCTATATCAGTGCGATTGCCGTTGGAACAATGATTTTCAATGTGATGTACTGGTTACTTGGCTTCCTAAGAATGGGAACCAGTGGGATGACTTCTCAAGCCTTTGGACGTGCGGACAAGGCGGAATGTATTGGAATATTGGTGCGTAGTTTAACCATTGGACTTGCTTTCGGTTTATCGTTCATCCTTGCTCAAAGAGGATTGGAATGGGGCTTATTACGTTTGATGAATACACCTGAAGCCTCGTGGGATTATGTCGCAACTTACTTCCGTATTGTTATCTGGGGCGCACCAGCAATGTTGGGGTTATACGGGTTGACAGGTTGGTTCATTGGAATGCAGGACACACGTACACCTATGGTCGTAGCCATCTTACAGAATATAGTGAATATTCTTACTTCTTTATCCTTGGTGTTTGCCTTGGGCTGGGGGATAACAGGTGTCGCTACAGGAACATTGCTCGCTCAATGGATTGGTTTTCTGGTGGCATTATTAAGTGCATGGAAGCGTGTAAGTAAGATTAATAAGGCGAGAAAGGGAACGAGCTTAGGGCAATCTACTTGGGCTAATTTTACCCACATTCTTTCAGTGAAAGGAGCGTGGATTGACTTCTTCCTTGTCAATAAAGATATCTTTCTTCGCACCTTATGTTTGATAGCCGTTAACTTCTATTTCACTTCGGCGGGAGGAAAACAAGGTACAATGCTGTTGGCTGTAAACACGCTGTTGATGACCTTGTTCACTATCTTTTCTTACGTCATGGACGGTTTCGCTTATGCTGGAGAAGCCTTGAGTGGCAAGTATTATGGTGCTGGAGATAAGCAAGGACTGCGAATTACGATACGACGCTTGTTTGCGTTTGGCGGTTTGATGACCCTACTGTTCACGGGGATATATGTGATAGGTGGAACAGGATTCTTACATCTTCTTACGGATGATGCTGCAGTCGTTGAGGCGGCGCGACCTTACTTGCCTTGGGCTTGCTTTATTCCTGTTGTAGGTGTGACGGCTTTCATCCTTGATGGGGTATTCATCGGACTTACTGACACGAAGGGTATGCTCTTTTCAACGGTCATTGCCATGCTATCGTTCTTCGCAGTTTACTTAGGGTTTAGGGGGAGTCTTGCTAATGAGGCATTGTGGTTAGCCTTCCTTACTTTCCTACTGATGAGAGGATTAGCCTCGATGGTTTGGATGCGCTTTTTCACTAGGATTGATGTCTAAGGATAAGTGAGATAGATGGTTAAGTTAGGTGTCAACCATACTTTAAGTTAGTGTTCAATCGTACTTCAATAAGACTTACCGAGTTCTACACGTTTGTATAACGAATTATACAGGCGTGTATAACTGATTATACAAACGTGTATAACTAATTATACAAACGTGTATAACTGATTATACAAGCGTGTATAATTCATTATACAAACGTGTATAATACGGAGATGCTTATATGAATACGATGGTACTGCTTATATAAGTACTATCGTATAGCTTATATGAGCAGTGTGATAAGGGTTATATGAAAGGAAAAGGACTTATTATTCTAATAATCTATGCTTATAATAAAGTGGGATGTCCTGAACCTTATTCGTGTGCAATAGAAAGCCCTCGTTAGTCCGCATATAAATAAAGTTATTGGACGAACGAGGGTATATTAGATTCTTTAAGGAAGTTATAGTTAATATGAAATGCTAAACAAATTTACTAATTGATTCATGTTTCACTTCCTTTGAAATATAGTTCTGATGGGGCTTTTCCTTATCTTGAAAGTCTTGGGAGATACCTCGCATCACTTCTTCATCTGTTGCTTTAGTAGTGTTGGAATCTCACTCGTCTCACGTGCAACAGGAACACCAACAGCCTCAAACGCAGCTATCTTTTCACTTGCAGAGCCAGAGCCACTTGAAATTATAGCACCAGCGTGTCCCATCTGTTTGCCCGGAGGAGCTTGTTGTCCAGAGATGAAGACAGCTACAGGTTTAGTTACATGTTCCTTTATAAACTTTGCGGCACGTTCTTCTGCGTCACCACCAATCTCACCAATGAGTGCAATGCTATCCGTCTCTGGGTCATCTTGGAACATCTGTAATAGTTCTTCAAAGTAAAGACCTACAACTGGGTCACCACCGACGCCAACGGCTGTTGACTGTCCGAGACCTGCTTGGGTGAGGTTATGCACCACCTCATAAGTTAAAGTACCACTACGACTGATGACGCCAGTATGTCCTTTCTTAAAGATGTTTGTTGGCATAATACCAGCCATACTCTCTTCTGGAGATATCAAGCCAGGGCAGTTAGGTCCGATAACCTTTACACCGTGAACTTTAGCATAATGCTGTGCAGCTACAGCGTCGAGCGTTGGTACACCTTCGGTAATACAGATGACAAGTTGAATACCGCCATCAATCGCTTCTAGCATAGCATCCTTAGCGAAAGGTGCAGGAACAAAGATAATAGAAGTGTTTGCTTGTGTTGCAGCCACCGCATCTTTCATCGTGTTGAAAACAGGGATACCACAGACTTCTTGTCCAGCCTTGCCAGGAGAGGTGCCACCCACAACATTGGTTCCATACTCTTTCATCTTTGATGCGTGAAAACTACCATCACGACCAGTTATACCTTGTACAATTAGTCTTGTATTTTTGTTGATCAGAATACTCATAATATCTTATTTAAAGTTGTTTACTTAGTTCAACTGCCTTATGTCCAGCATCTGCCATAGAGGTGGCAACATTGAAGTGGGTTCCTTCTAATATTGCCCTTCCTTCCGCCTCGTTGGTACCAGTGAGACGGATGACAATAGGAATGTCGGTCTGAATCACCTTGAATGCTTCAAGCAAGCCCTTAGCAACATCATCGCAACGTGTAATTCCACCAAAGATGTTAATGAGAACAACCTTTACATGCTTGTCGGCTAATAAGAGCTTCATGGCTTCAACAATCTTCTCTGGGTTAGAGCTACCACCAATATCAAGGAAGTTAGCTGGTTCGCCACCATAGAGTTTAATCATATCCATCGTAGCCATTGCAAGACCAGCACCATTCACCATACAACCGATTGAGCCTCCAAGGTTAACGTAACTGAATCCCTTATCCTTAGCCTCACGCTCTTTCTTCTCCTCTGCTGTAGGCTCGAAGAGTTCAGCTATATCAGGATGGCGGAAGAGAGCATTATCATCAAAGGTCATCTTAGCGTCGATGGCTTTTAGTGTACCTTCCTGTGTCATCACGAGAGGATTTATCTCTGCAAGTGAGGCATCCTTTTCGACGAAGAGTTTATAAAGGTTCTTGAAGATAGGCACCGCTTGTTTCACTTGTGCCATGTTATCGAATAACTTGAACGCTGCTTCACGTGCGAGGAAGTCAGACATACCAATAGTTGGATCAATGACAATCTTCTCAATCTTCTCTGGAGTCTCTTTTGCCACTTGCTCAATATCCATACCACCGGCACGACTCAACATAAGCATAGGGCACTTCGACTTGCGATCAACAAGAATACTCATGTAGTACTCTGATGCAATGTTAACAGCTTCGCTAACTAGGACGCGATCAACAGTGAACCCTTTAATGTCCATGCCTAAGATTGCTTCTGCATGTTGGCGGATCTCTTCTTCATTACTTCCAAGTTTAACACCACCAGCCTTACCGCGACCGCCCGTGTGTACTTGTGCTTTTACTACCGCTTTTGCTAAACCTAATTGTTTATACGCAGCAACAGCCTCATCCGGTGTTCGACAAACGATGTTGCGATCTACCGGTAGTCCATAAGATGCAAAGATACTCTTTGCTTGGTATTCATGTACCTTCATAAGATTTGTTTTTAATTATAAACTATAGTTTAGGTGTTTTGTAAATCAATTGAATGTGAATCAATAGTCTTTAGCTACTCTTTCTCCACGTAAGACAGCCAAGGCATTCTCTGTTAATGCGAGCATCTCATCTTGACCAGGATAAACATGCACTGGAGCAAGATATTCTATTCGACGTTTAAGGCGGTCGATGATGTAATCGCTCTTTGCCATTCCACCCGTGAGAAGGATGGCGTCAACTTTACCATATAGAACAGCCCCTTCTGCGACTATGTTCTTCGCAACATGCCATATCATAGCTGACACGATTAACTCTGCATGTTTATCGCCAGCCTTGATCCAGTTCATGACCTCTCTTAGGTCATTTGTACCAAGATGTGCGATTAAACCAGCCTGCCCACTGACTCTGCCTAGTAATTGGCTTTCAGTGTATTTACCACTAAAACAAAGGCGTATTAAGTCGGCTGCTGGAAGGCTACCCGCACGTTCGGGTGAGAAAGGACCTTCACCATCAAGGGCATTATTAGCATCGATGGCTCGACCATGATTGTGGGCGGCAATTGATATTCCACCACCAAGATGACAGATGATAAGGTTGAGTTTCTCGTATTTAGTACCTATATCTTTGGCGTATCGTCTACCAATGGCTTTCTGATTCAAAGCGTGCCAGATACATGCACGAGGCATTAGAGGAGAACCAGAGATACGGGCTTCGGGCTCTAATTCGTCAACTACACCAGGATCGGCAATAAAGCTTTTGCAACCGGGGATGTCACGTGCAATCTCGTCTGCAATCATACAACCTAAGTCACAGGCATGCTGATGGATAGCTTGTTGCTGGTCAAGTATCATTTCTTCCGTAATGGTGAATACACCACTTGACACGGGCTTAGCTAAGCCGCCTCGTCCGATAACAGCATCAAAGTCAAGAGGGATATTGCGTTTCTTTAATTCTTCAATAACAACTTGCTTTCGAAAGTGAAATTGATCTGTAATCTTCTTGAAAGTACTTAGTTCTTCTCTTGAATGGGGTATGTCTGCAACAAAGACAGGTTCATCGTCATTCGCTAAGGAGATTTTTGTTGAGGTTGAGCCTGGGTTAATAGCTAGGATCTTGTATGCCATAATGTTTTATTGGGTTATATTGGGAAGGGGAATAACCTTATTTTACTATGAGACTTGCAAGTGCAAGACTATATAACTTGGAAGTAATAGTATCGCCTCTGCTGGGGAGAACTACTGGTGCCATTGTTCCTTGAAGTACACCTGCAACCTCTGCATGACAGAAGAGCGTGATAGTTTTATAGAATAGATTGCCCGACTCTATATTAGGGAAGATAAGTGCGTCAGCCTCTCCGTTGATAGGTGAGTTGATTTGTTTAATCTCCATTGCTTCCTTAGAGCATGAGGTCTTTAAATCTAAGGGTCCATCTATCTCACACTTACCAAAAACTCCTGCTTTCGCATCTTCTTTTAAGGTTAGATAATTTGCGGTATGAGGGAAGTGTTTGGTGTCGACCTTCTCGGAGCAATGTATTAGAGAAATCTTAGGACAAGTGATGTTGAAAGCATGGCAAAAGTCAACAAGATATTGGACTTGAGCTTTACGCTGTTCATCAGTAGGATAAGGAATTACAGCTGCATCAGTAAAGAATATTAGTTTGTTATACTCTGCTAATTTAGCAACAGCAATATGGGTTAAGACCGCCCCTTTAGGTAATATACCTAGTTCCTTATCTAATATAGCGCGTAGCAGGACATCCGTATTGACAAAACCTTTCATTATTATATCGGCTTGCTTCTCTCGGATAAGTGCCACAGCCTTACGTGATGCCTCTTCTGGGGAATCCACAATAATAGTCTCAAAGCCTTCCTTTTGGGCAAAAGTATTCCGTGTAGTTTCAGAGCATATCAATATGGGCTTTATAAAACCTTCGTGGGCAGCTAATGAGACTGCTTCTTGTGTGTGGCTATCTTCTGACCATACAACAACTGCACGCTTACAAATATGTTTCTCTTTGAGTAGACTTATTAGTTGTTTAAAGTCTTTGATACTTCTTTCTTTTTCTGGCATGTTTTGTTGATTTTTAAGTAGTAGTATGATAACGCAACAAAGATACTATTTTGTTTTGATATATAGATTCATTTTAAGGAAAAAACTGATTAAAATTCTTTTATTCCCATTAGTTGCAGTATATTTGCAGCCAAATTAGAGTCTATATGAAACGTCTACTTTTCTTTTTCTTAACGTGTATGGTTGCTGTTATTGGTTTCGCACAGACAACTAATCATACGCATATACCAAAGGATGCTATCTTCTATAATGCGCGTTGGCAAGGAGTTGCCACGGAAAGTAAGGCGGCGTATTATCGTGTTCTTACTCTAGATAATAGAGGGGCTAAGTTGTTCTATGACTATTACATTACGGGGCAGTTGCGTGCGGAGAAGCATTACATAAGTATCAATCGTCAAGATGATAAACTAACGAAGTTAGAGGGAGTGTGCCGTACGTTTTATAAGTCAGGTAGGGTAGAGTCTGTAATGCAATATAAGAATGGTGTAGCTAATGGGCGTGCCCTTTCTTTCTTTCCTAGTGGGAAGGTCGGTATGAAACTGAATTATCGTAATGGTGTTTTAGATGGACCTTGTTATGCTTATAATGAACAAGGTAGGGTAGAGTACACAACTATCTGGCGTGACGGCTCTCGTATATCAGATTCAAAGGGAGGTAAAGATTACTATATAAATAAGGTGACGAATGAAGATGAGTTTTGTGAGCGGTATCGTGTAAGGGAGCGTGTAACTATGGCGCAGTCTATACAGGTAAACGCATCAAATGGCGAAAACAAGAAGATTGAAAAGCGTGAAGTCCCTGCAAGTAAAGTTACATCTTCTATAATAAAGAAGGATGAGAGTCAACAAGTGAATAGAGCATCAGTTCCTCAACAGAAAGTTTCCAAAGAAATGACAGAAGAAGAGCGATTGATAGCAGAAGTGAAATATCCAGATGCACCAGCAGTTGTTACGGAACCATCGAAAGGTAATTCCCCTAAGAAAGGTAAGGTAAGGACGACAAGTATTCCAGATGAATGTTTGTTTCCATTCCCTTACTTATGTCACCTCTTATTAGATGATACTGAACGTTTGAAGGATATGCCATCTTTGGTTGCGTTGAGTAAAGTGTTTGCGTTGAAAGATTCACAAACCATCAATGGATATAGTACTCAGAAAGAGATTATCTTCCATCACAATATGTATTATGATGAACAAACAGGTCAAGATAAGGTCGTAGGCAAACAACCACGGCAGATAGGCTATTTAGGTACCTTTGTTGATAATCAATTAATATTAGAACGCATTAACCTATTTACTTGGTCATCGGATGAAATGTTATCATTTGCTCGGCAAGCTATTGAGGGTGGTTATCATGTTTTAGGTGGAGGAGATTATCAATCCTTAGATGGTAACTTTATCTTAGAGCCTAAGAGTTCGAAGGTTAGTGACGGCTCCCGATCTGTTCTTATTACCTTTACGCATCAGCCCAATCTCTATGGAGGTCTTTACCACATTCAAATGGATGTAAGATGATAAAATCAATCGATTTTATGAAGTTGAGATAAATAAGTTGTGAGATGTGTGGTAGATTGCATTTTTTTATCTATATTTGCATTCTAAAATTAAATGGTAAGTTTCGTGTATCTCTTAGTTCTTTCTTTGTGATACACTTTTTGAAATAACGACAATATATTGAATATGAAAGTAATTGAGAAACTTTGGAATTGGTATTTATCTGCCAATGCTTTGCCTTATTGGGTTATTTTAGCCATTGATATCCTTATCTGTTATTTCTCAGGTTTATTCGTCTTTTGGTTGTATTCTCATGGTGCGGTTGCTTTTGGCAATATCGCCTTATTATCAAAGACTATCTTTGTTTACATGATTTTCAACCTGATAGGTTTTAGAATCTTCCATACCTATTCAGGAATCATTCGATACTCCTCTTTTGTTGATTTACAGCGTGTGGGTTTAGCAATGTTATCTTCTTTAATTGTTGCTGAAGCCATGCATTATGTTATTTATTATTGGGATCTCGATTTCAAACGACTTCAAGGGCGACAGATTGCAGCTATGTATCTTGTTGCGACAATTGGAATGATGTCATTCCGAATAGTCGTAAAGTCTCTATATGATGTTGTCTTCAGTACCGATAATGCCATGCGCACGCTTATCTATGGTGTGAATGGTGGTGGTATTGGACTAGCCAAGAGTATTCGTATTGTAAAACCTCAAAAGTTTGCTTTGAAAGGTTTTATTGCTCATGATTCCTCTTTCAAGGGGCGTATATTGATGGGGCAGAAGGTATATATGGTTGATGACGATCTTGCCGAGCACATTAAGAGTTTGAAAATAAAGGCTGTCTTAGTTTCTCCTTTACAGAATGAACGTTTCCGTGATGACCAAAAGCTACAAGATATCTTGTTAAGTCAAGGTGTTCGAATCTTCATGAGTTCAGGTGAAAAGGAGTGGAGTCAAGATGATGATTATTCAGATGTACAACTAAAAGAGATTAGTATTGAGGATCTTCTCCCACGTGATCAGATTCGTGTAGATATGGATTCTATCGGTGCTCTTCTGCGTGGAAAGAAGATTATGATTACAGGTTCTGCGGGAAGTATTGGTTCAGAGATGGTACGCCAGATTGCCATTTATAATCCTGCCGAATTGATACTTATTGATCAAGCCGAAACGCCACAACATAATATTCGATTGATGATGCACTTTGAGTGGCCTAACATCAAAGCACATACGATAGTTGCAAGTATTGCTAATGCTGATCGTATGGAAAAGATTTTCCAAACTTATAAGCCTGATTACGTGTTCCATGCCGCCGCTTATAAGCATGTGCCAATGATGGAGAACAATCCATCAGAGAGTATTCAAAATAATGTTTGGGGAACGAAAGTCATTGCGGATTTAAGTGTTAAGTATGGCGTTAAGAAGTTTGTTATGATATCTACAGACAAAGCTGTAAATCCAACGAATGTGATGGGTTGTTCTAAACGAATCTGTGAGATATATTGCCAGAGCTTAAACAAAATGATCAACGAAGAAGCTAATGGTAAACCTGTGACGCAATTTGTAACAACTCGTTTTGGTAACGTATTAGGCTCTAATGGTTCCGTTATTCCTTTGTTTGAAAAGCAGATTAAGGCAGGTGGACCTGTTACCGTTACCGACCCGAAGATTATTCGTTTCTTTATGCTCATTCCAGAGGCTTGTAAACTTGTGTTGGAAGCTGGTACGCATGGTGTTGGCGGTGAGATATTCGTCTTTGATATGGGTAAACCTGTTAAGATAGCAGATTTGGCGAAACGAATGATTAAACTCTCTGGAGCAAAGAACGTTGAAATTAAGTACACTGGTTTGCGTGCAGGTGAGAAACTCTATGAAGAGGTTTTGAGCACAACAGAGAATACTCTTCCTAGTTTCCATGAGAAGATTCGTATAGCAAAGGTACGAGAGTATGACTTCAAAGAAGTTGAGGCTCAGATTAATTCCCTTATCTCTTTGAGTCACACCTACGATGATATGGCTATCGTTGAAAAGATGAAAGAGATTGTTCCCGAGTATGTAAGCAACAATAGCAAGTATTCCGTATTGGACAAACAGACTGTAAGCAATAAATAATGGATAAAGCCTATTCTATATTCCTGAGCCTAGTAAAAAGTGAGTTATGGCAAACTCCTTTAGATTTGAGTTTGTCTCATTCCGAGTTTACTGCCGTTTACGATATTGCCTCAAAGCAAGCAATGTTAGGAATACTTGCAGCAAGTTTGATTCGTAATGACGTACAGTTAGAGAGACAGGATGTACTTAAAATCCTGACGATTCAAGGTACTATAGCGAAAAGCAATAGAGCATTGAATGCAGAGTTGGAAAGGTTGCATTGTCTGTTGGATAAGAATAAAATAGATGCGATTGTTGTAAAAGGGCAAACTATAGGTATCTATTATCCTGATCCTTTCTCGCGTACACCAGGTGATATTGATTTCTATTGTGACAAAAAGAATATAGCAAAGGTTATCCCTGCTATCGCGCATGATTGGGGAATTAATATTAATGTTGAACCAACCGATCAGCATTTTGAAATAGACCATAACGCTATAACATTGGAGCTGCACCATTGCTTGATGAGATTTGCTAGCCATAAGTCCCAAAAGATATGGAATCGTATCTTTGAGAATCTCAAGCCTTCGTTTGTCAATGTTAATGGCTCCTCTATCCGCACATTAGAGCCGACATTAAATCTCCTCTATACCTTCCTGCATCTTTATCATCATCTGATAGAATTAGGTGTAGGTTTGCGCCAATTCTGTGATGTTGCAATCCTTCTTAAAGTTTATCATAACGTTATTGATAAAGAACAGCTGTATAAATGGCTGGATGAACTAGACTTTCGGAAAGCCTTTGATGCTATTCAGTTGATATTGGTAAAGTTGTTAGGTTTGGATGAGAAGTTTGCTCTATGTCCTATTCCTGTCAATGAATCTTCCGACACAATTTCTTTGTTTATGGATATAGTTTGGTTCGGTGGTAACTTCGGCTTTCATGGTTATAATAGGAGTTTCCGATTTAAGAGTCAATATTTCCTCGTTACAACTTATCGAAAGCTCCAACTATATTATCGCTTTTATCGTTTTTCACCGCGTGAGATTCGTGCCTCCGTATTATCGGCAATCCCTCACAAAGCAATGTTAGCTTTTAAGGGTAGGCTCTGAAAAGTCAGCCTCATAAGACACACAAAAAAGAGTTCGCGAACTCTTTTCAGATTGTTCGCGAACAATTTTGTGAATCTCTTAGTACTCTTTAATCTATCCTCCGCCGGATGCGTATTCCGTTGCTGTTATATACGTATTCCTGTGCTGCTAGATGCGGTTGGCTATAAATTTATATGCTGTTTGCGTAAAATTTCTAACCTGTTTGCGATAAATTTCTAACCTGTTCCCCGTAAATTTATATACGGTTAGAAATTTACGGGGAACAGGTTAGAAATAAATTTATATCAAATAAAAATTTTCCGCTAACCGTATATAAATTTGAACATTAACTTTTGAACTGTGAACTTTGACCTTTGGGCTTTGCCTTCCACCCTTTGAACTCTGACCTTTGAGCTTTAGTAAGGACAGGCAAGACATATTCCTAATAAATAAAAGAGAGGATATTCATCACGAACACCCTCTCTCTCCATTTAAAATATAATGCTTGAATTTAAAGTTTCCACCAATGACGCTTCACTGGCGGTTTCTGGTCCTCAAGTGAGTGACTAGAGAAGTTTCGGCTTTCCCATGTTTCATGATTTGTCACCATTTGGTAGATTGTTCCCCAATCGGGTAATCCTCCGAAATTGCGGTCGTCAATAAACATGTCTGCCTTAATCTTTCTAGAGAAATGATTGTTCTTTTCTTTCTCCTCCTCTGGGTAATCTTTGTTGACTGCCCAAAAATCGACACCCCGTGCGTGACACCATTCAATGGCTTCTTGGAGTAGTTCACCTTCCCGCACAGTCCATAAGATGAGTTGGTGTCCATCTTTGATTAACATCTTCAAAGTATCGGTGGCGAAAGGAATTTCGTCACCGATTTTAGGATATCTATGTTCTACGATGGTTCCATCGAAATCAATAGCTATTGTCATTCTTTACTTATCGTTTTACAGAGTGATCGTTTTTGTCACCATAATAGCTGTTACTATAATTTCCGTATGATCCATAATTCCCATAGTTGCCATACTTGCCGTAAGAATAGCCACTGCCGTAGCCGTAACGTCCATATTTACCGTACTTGCCATAGCCGTAATAGTAACTGTACTTCTTCTTCGACATGTCAACACCATTGAGAACCATTGCCATGTTAGGTAGTTTCTCTTCCATTGCGAGTGCATTAATCATTCCAAAGGAAGCCTTTGGTGTATAATCCGCACGACACATGTAGATGGTAGCGTTTGCAATACGACCAATTTGTAGTGTATCGGTAACCAAACCAACAGGGGCGGTATCAATCATGATGTAATCATACTTATCTTTAAGAATTGCGATGATTGTTTCAAGCGAACTGCGTGCGATAAGCTCGGCAGGGTTAGGAGGAACAGGACCAGCCATGAGAAGATCCAAGTTCTTGTTTACGCCTGAAGGTAGAATCTGTGCCTCTACATCTTCTGCGTTTGGATTATCTTTTACAAGCAGATTGGTGATACCATGTTTGTGGTCTTTAATACCAAATTGCTCTGCCAAACGTGGGCGGCGGATGTCAAGACCTACTAAGATAACCTTCTTGCCTAGGAGTCCGAGGCTGACAGAAAGGTTGGAGGCTGTAAAGGTTTTACCTTCTCCAGATGTTGATGAAGTGAAGAGAACAACTTTCTCGCCCTCGTGCAACATGAATTGGAGGTTGGTACGTAGAGCACGGAATATTTCTTCCATTTGGTTATTCTGGTTCTCATGGACAACGATGCCTGCCTTGCTTTTTGCCGAATTACTTGCAATTGCAATATCCGCGATAATTGGTAACTTGGTAAGGCGTGCAACATCATCGTGACCTTCAATCTTGTAACGGAAGAGTTGAATGAGTAAGATAATTGCTACAGGGATTGTCAAACCGATAGCAAGTGCAATCAACATTATATATGTAGAGTTCGGACTAACCTGTCCGTTCAGTTGTGGGTCATCTATCAGTTTACCTTTGTCGGCTGTTGCTGCAAGAGAAATACTATTTTCCTCACGCTTTTGAAGTAACATCAAGTAAAGACCAGACTTTACCTCTTGTTGACGACCAATCTGTGTCAACATACGTTCCTGTTGAGGCGTTTCCTCTACTTCGTTCGTATATTTATCAACCTGTGTCAAGAGTGCATCACGCTGAATCTGTAGGTTTCGGCGTGCAGAAGCAATGGCGCGACGAATGTTGTAATTCAAATCGCGGATTTGAGCGGTGAGTGGCTCAACAACGGGTGAACTTTCTGATGCACTACGAAGAAGTCGATTACGCTCGAGTACTAACTCATTGTATTTATTAATCAATGCTGTTGAGCTTTCATCGTCCAATCCTACATTAGAAGGAATAACCTGCGAAAGATTACGTGAAGAACTTTCAACTTCACGAGCAATTGTGTTAAAGAGCTCAATTTGAGTCTCCATTTCTGCAAGTTTCTGTTCTGATGCGTTTTGATTGGTAACAGAGTTGCTGGCATTCATCTTCAGTTCTACCATGCCATTTCTTTGCTTGTAGTTCTGAAGTTCACCTTCGGTCTTACCTAATTCCGCATTAATCTTCTCCAAACGTGAGTTAATAAACTTCTCTGTTTGGTGTGCAACTACATTCTTATCCTCATTTGCCTGACGGTTATAAACAATAGCTAGTTGCTTCAGATAATCTAATGAACGTTGTGGGACTTCATCTGTCAATTGTAGTTGTACGATAGAGGTTCCTTTGGCACTAGGAGCTATCTGTAGTTCACCAACATACTTATCAGATGCCATCTTTGGAGATACGATATTTACCTTTAGTACCTGTGCTTCCTGTAATGTTCTTCCATTATTAGAATTAATGGTAATGATACCTGCACGTGTAGGGATAGTTGCTGGTAGACTTGTAAACTTCTTATTTATGGAGAAAGGTCCTTCTATATTTTCCTCATTTGTTGGAACAGAATACGTACCAGTAACAATATATGAAGAACCTTTCTTTGTTATATTAAGGTTGATAGGTCTATTCAATCTATCCAAGTGAGCAGCATCAATGTCAACAGTTAAAGGTTGGTCACGGTATGCTATAATATCCTTAACCTTTCCTTCTGTCGTATAATTCACATACAGCTTTAAATCACGGATTGCATCCTCTGCAATAGAATGAGACGAAAGAATTTCCATTTCATTATCAACACCTGTTGAATTAGAGATGATTCCAAGATTTGACATGTTCTGTAACGAAGAACCACGTCTACTGTTATTGTCTTCATCTTTAATAAGTAATTTTGCAGTTGATTGATACAAAGGAGTTGTGTACCTTAAATAAATAGCTCCAATTCCACCAAAGATAATTAGTGAAAGTACGAACCAATACCAATTAAGGATCACAGTTCGATAAAGAGCCGCAAAGTCAAAGAAAGAAGCTATTCCTTGCTTCTCTTGTTCCTTGTCTAGTTCTAGTTTTGTTGTTTCTTCCATATTTGTTTTGTTTTTTGTTTCATCTGATAAATGAGACTTGAGCCTTATCTTTGTTCTATCAATTCAAGTAGATATTTACCGTAATTGTTTTTTGCCATAGGTTGAGCTTCTTCTTTTAATTGCTCGGCAGTTATCCATCCTTTCTTATATGCGATTTCTTCAAGGCATGCGACTTTGAGTCCCTGTCTTTTCTCAATGCATTCAATGAAAGTACTTGCTTCGGAAAGACTATCATGCGTTCCTGTATCTAGCCATGCAAAACCACGCTGAAGAGTTTGAACCATTAATGTGTCCTGTTCCAAATATTTTTGATTTACACTCGTAATCTCTAGTTCTCCACGTGCAGATGGATTAATATGTTTGGTAACTTCTACAACGCTATTTGGATAGAAATAGAGTCCCACAACAGCATAATTACTCTTCGGATGTTCAGGCTTTTCTTCTATGCTAAGACACTTTCCATTCTTATCGAACTCGGCAACGCCATATCTTTCTGGATCATTGACATAATAGCCGAAGACGGTTGCTTTATTCTCTTCTTCTGCTCTGCGAACACTATTATGTAATAGACTGCTGAAGCCAGCACCATAAAAGATATTGTCTCCTAAAACCAAACATACAGAATCATTTCCAATAAACTTCTCGCCAATAAGGAATGCCTGTGCCAACCCGTCAGGTGAAGGTTGCTCTGCATATTCGAACTTTACACCAAAAGAACTACCATCTCCAAGCAATCGCTTGAACGCAGGTAAATCATGCGGAGTAGAAATAATTAAAATTTCCCTAATTCCTGCTAACATCAATACTGATACAGGATAATAAATCATTGGCTTGTCAAATATTGGTATAAGCTGTTTGCTTATTCCTTTCGTTATTGGATAGAGGCGTGTACCGGAACCGCCTGCCAGAACTATTCCTTTCATAAATCAGTTCGTTTTATATTTTGCTTATCAATTTAGTTGCTATTATGAGCAGGGAAGAATAATGGAATTGAATAGGTCAGCTCTTATGAGTTTATCATGCAAATAATTCCTCATTCAACGATGCGTATATAACGAATGCAAAGATAAGAAATTAAATCTAATTTAAATACCTCTAAATGATAAAACATACATTAAGAGTGTGCTTTCTTAGTTTTTTTATTAACTTTGCAATCGAATAGAAGATTTTAATACGTTGTAATAACTTAAAAACAATATATAAGAACATGGGATTCTTTTCAAAGCTTTTTAGTAAAAGTAGTGATGAAACAGCAAAGTCTGGAGGAATGGAAGATTATATGACTCTCATTAGGGTTTATTTCCAAGCTGTACTTGCCTCTCGCCTTGGTATCAATAATTTGGCAATGCTTCCCGACCTGCGTACATATAAGCAAACATTTCATGTTCCGACCTTACGCAATAAGTTGGGCTTAGGAGAAATGGCTAGCGTAAAGAAAACAATGAAAAGCCTATATAAAGTCGATGATAATTTCTTTGATGAGATAGACGCTAGCATTAAGAAGAATTGCAAGAAGATGCAAGATGTACAGCCTTATCTTTATCAATTCCAAGGTTTCACACAAGACTTAATGATGCTAATTGGTAATTTGATGAAGTTTAAGTTGCGTGTTCCTGGCTTCTTCAAGAAAGCAATTTATACCATGACAGAGAAGACTGTAAATGATATTTATGACAAGAATGACTTTTCTGATGCTGGTGTTATCAAAGCTGTAGTAGCTGTTCGACAATATAATCAGCGACTTCGTTTTAGTAGAAAATGGACTACAGATTTCGTTTATCAGATTGTTATGTTGGCAAAGAAGGAGCCTAAACCAGCAGAGCAAACGGCATCAAAATAGTTAAGCGTATATTTGCTTAAATAGAAACTTTAATGTAATTTTGTAGCCCAAACGAATAAGGTAGTCATGGAATCAAATGAGAAAACTCTAAATACGTTTGCAACTCGTGTGCGTCAGATGATTCTTCAGTATGCAGAACTGAAGAAAGAGAATGACGAGCTATATGCACTTGTTGACCAGCGTGAGCAGGAGATTAAACAACTGCAAGAAGAGTTGTCCCAAGCAGAAGCTGACTATAATTCGTTGAAGATGGCAAAGATGCTCGAAGTAACTGATGGGGATATGGAAAGCGCACAAAAGCGTGTTGCCAAACTTATCCGAGATGTTAACAAGTGCATTACACTTCTAAGTGAGAAATAATCCAGAATATAATGGCAGACGATAAACTACATATAAGGTTGCATGTTTATGATACAGAACTTTCTGTAAACGTCCCGCGTGACGATGAGGAGTATTATCGTTCTGCAGCCAAACTCATTACTGATACCGTCAATACTTACTCTACTCTTTTCAAAGGTAAAAAGGGAGATAAGGATATTATGTACATGGCAATGCTTGATATTGCTTTGAAATATAAGAAAGAAGGAGTACGTAATGACACAGCTCCATTCAATGATATTCTCGGTAAACTCACTTCAGAAATTGAGGAAGTATTAAAGAAATAGCGAGAATATTAACTATAAAATCAAAAAAGAAAAATAAATGAGTCCGATTGTTACAGTTATAATCGCTGTGCTTTGTTTGTCTGCTGGTTGTGCAGGTGGATTTGCTATTTTCCGTTATATCCTTACAGGGAAGTACAAAGACACGATAAAAGAGGCGGAGAAAGCGGCAGAGGTTATTAAAGAAAAGAAATTGCTTGAGGTTAAAGAGAAATTCCTTAATAAGAAGAGTGAACTCGAAAAGGAAGTCCAACAGCGTACCTTGAAGATTCAACAAGGGGAGAATAGATTGAAGCAGCGTGAGGTTGCGCTCAATCAACGTCAGGAAGATCTCAATCGTCGCAAACAGGATGTTGACCATCAACAGCAGCGTGTTGATAATGAGAAGAAGTTGTTGCAGGTTAAGCAGCAGGATCTTGAAAAGATGCAGGAGAGGGAGCGCATTAAGTTAGAAGAGCTTTCTGGACTTAGCTCTGAAGACGCAAAGGAGCGTTTGATTGAGAGCTTGAAGGATCAAGCGAAGTTGGATGCAGCTTCTTATATCAACGAAATAGTTGATGAAGCCAAACTCAATGCGAACCAGCAGGCAAAGAAGATTGTTATTCAGACTATACAGCGAGTTGCAACTGAAACAGCTATAGAGAACTCTGTAAGTGTTTTCCATATTGATAGCGATGAGGTAAAAGGTCGCATTATTGGTCGTGAAGGTCGTAATATCCGTGCTTTGGAGGCTGCAACAGGAGTAGAAATCGTTGTAGATGATACGCCAGAAGCAATCGTTATTTCAGCTTTCGACCCAGTTCGCCGTGAGGTTTGCCGCTTGGCACTTCATCAGCTGGTAGCAGACGGACGTATTCACCCTGCACGCATTGAGGAAGTTGTCGCGAAAGTTAAGAAGCAGCTTGATAATGAAATCATCGAAACAGGTAAGCGTACAGCTATCGACCTTGGTATTCATGGCTTGCATCCAGAGTTGATTCGCATTGTAGGTAAGATGAAATATCGTTCCTCATACGGGCAGAATCTTCTTCAACACGCTCGGGAAACCGCAAACCTTTGTGCAGTTATGGCAAGCGAATTAGGCTTGAACCCAAAGAAAGCAAAGCGTGCAGGTTTGTTGCATGATATTGGCAAAGTGCCAGATGAAGAGACTGATCTGCCGCACGCAATCTACGGTGGCAAGATTGCAGAGAAGTATAAGGAGAAACCAGATATCTGCAATGCTATTGCTGCCCACCATGATGAAGTAGAAATGACAACACTTCTTGCACCGATTGTACAGGTTTGCGATGCTATTTCCGGTGCTCGTCCCGGTGCTCGTCGTGAGATAGTTGAAGCTTACATTAAGCGATTGAACGATTTGGAAGCTATTGCAATGAGCTATCCAGGTGTGACAAAGACATACGCAATACAGGCAGGTCGAGAACTTCGCGTCATCGTTGGTGCTGATAAGATGGACGATGTAGAGAGCGAGAAGCTAAGCTCTGAGATTGCAGAGAAGATTCAGAACGAAATGACTTATCCGGGTCAGGTTAAGATTACGGTAATTCGCGAGACACGTTCTGTTGCCTATGCAAAGTAAGAGGGTAAGCCTATAAAACTAATATAATAAATGCGCTTCAAATAGTGGAGCGCATTTTTGTTTCCCTTTATTCAGAAGAAGAATCATTTAGAATAAATAACTTACTTCTTCCTTTTCCTATATTCCGAATCTTTCCCTCCTTTTCCAATTTCTTAGCAATACGATAAGCATTTACTTGCGATAGATTAAGGTATTGCCGTAGTTCTCTTATTGAAAAAAAGGGCTGATTAGATAGTAAGGTAACGATAGCATTGTCAATATCTTCCCTTTTTGGAATAGAAGATATCCCCTCCTGATAAGTTGCATTCTCAAACTTTGTGTCAGATAAAGTATTTATCATCTTCATATCAGGACGGAACTTTACCGTTCGCACCATTGGCTTTCGCAATCGGAAATGCTTTGAACGCGGATCTTGATATAGTTCCCCCTTCACTGAAAGTGTGAAGTAACCGATTCCCGGCAGGTGCACAGCATTCCCCATCTTCAGTTGAATCGCCATTTCTCGTCTTATTGCTATTATGGCAGCATTGATATCAGAAGGGGTAAGTGTTGTTGCGTTTTGTATGTCTTCGCCTATTTGCTCAATGTCAACAACTTGATTTTCGATCGTTACTGCCCTATATTCTGATAATTTCGATAGTTCCTTGCTATTTTTAAGAAGTTTGTATTTTACGCTCATACGCTTTTAATTTTAGATTTTCTATTATATTTTTAGTTTATTTCCTCTGTTTAGTTTAATGAATTTGTACGTACTTTCTTTTTAAAAGCTACGTATGAATTAATATTATCATTATCGTGATAAATAATTATCACTTACTGATAAATAGTTATCTCTATAGTGATAAATAATTATCACAGAGTGATAATATTATTTTCTACGTACAAAGATAATAGAAAGTACCGAGAAATGCAAAAGAATAAGCAGAGAAAACGAATGCAATACATATACATTTCGTTTCCTCCACTTATTCCTTAGGCGATTTATGCATGTCTCAGTTATTAAAATTAATTCCTCAAAGTAGGGACAGACGCCCTCGTCTGTCCGCCAAAATACAAGCAATAGAAGCCTCTCCAAGCCTCTAAGGAGAGGATTTTGCCTAACGGAGTGTTACAAAAGGATGAAGGGGCGGACAGACGAGGGCGTCTGTCCCTACTTATTACGATGTTTTTTGCTTCTATTAATTATACAGGTTTCATAGAAAATAACCGTAATTTTGAATTAAAGGAGGTATTCACATTGTTTGAAATAAGTGCCTCAAAGTAGGGACAGACGCCCTCGTCTGTCCGCCAGAATACGAGTAATGGAAGTCTCCCCAAGCCCCTAAAGAGGAGATGTTGCCCAATGGAGTGTTATAAAAGGATGAAGGGGCGGACAGATGAGGGCGTCTGGCCCTACTTGATGCAACTATGTTCAACAGAACTAATAACTCGTTTACTTGTTAATCTGTCAACTCGTTTACTTTTCCACACTTAGGCATAGGAGTGCATGCCTCCAAGGATATAATTTACACCGAAGTAGGTCATGAGGATGCTTAGGAAGGCTACGAGCATGAAAAGATGATACTGCCGAGGTTGGCGTAACGCTTGTAAGCTGGCAGTGTGCAAGGGAATGGCATAAATCATAAGGGTGATGAGTGCCCACGTCTCCTTTGGATCCCAGCCCCAATAGGTTCCCCAGCTGATGTTTGCCCATATTGCTCCGATGAATATTCCGAGTCCGAGCGTTGTTATGGCTGGATAGAGGAAGATTTGTGAGAGATTGGTCAGTTGTCGGTTTATCTGAATGATGCTTGCTTTCTTACTTCGGTATGTGCAGAAGTAGGCAATGGCACTGATGAAGGTGAGGGAGAGTAGGGCGTAGGATATCATAATGATGCTCACGTGTATGCTTAGCAACGGACTGTTCAGCACGGGCATGCGAGGCGTAATGCTTGGATCCATCTCCCCGAGATGGCTGACGAGGAGCATAAAGCCGCTCATGAGTAGTCCGAAGGTGGTCATCAGTTGCATTTTATGGGTTGTGAGGATTGAAACAATCATGATGAGCCATGCGAGTAGAAGCATTGTCTCGTACCCGTTTGCGATAGGGATTGTCCCGTTGATAATCCATCTTAAAGCTAAGGTGAATGTGAGCACGAGCCATGATAAGCCCATGAGATAAGTAAAGAATCGGTATGTTTTCCTCTTGGTTAGGAAGATGACGGACAGCATCCCTAAGGTGAGATTGACAATGAAGAGAATGGTTGCGAACGGGAATGCGTTATAGATGTTCTCTGCTTTTATCTCGGTTGGAGAGGGAATCGTATTGCCGCCGTATGTGTATTGATACTTTTGTAACTTCTGTGCAAGTTCGTTTAGCATACTCGTGTTCCCTTGGTTTGCTAATTGTCCTGCCAGGGAAAGTATGCTGTGGATATATTGTTGTTGTGCCTTGGGCATTGTTTGGGGCATTCGGTCGGTGGGTGCAAACCAATCTATGTCTCCTTTATTCGATGTATAAGGAAATATCTTGAGCGTTTTGCCTTGCATTAGATCCATTAATAACATCATCTTGTCATCAGTGTCAAGGAGCTGTTTGGCAACGGCATCGTCCTGCTGGTTCTGTGCGTCTTGAAGATATGGACCGAGGATATAACCTTGTTGTCCGAAAAGACTTATGGGTGAGATGTATTCATCTAATCCTAACTTCTCACGCAATTCGCTACCTTTCATCTTGAGTATCGGCTCTTTCATCCATTCCTTACCCCAGAACATGAAGCCTGTGAGGACTTGACAAGGCGTGAAGTCTTTGTAATTCTTCTTTCCGTAGAGCTTCTTAGTGAAGTCAATGGCGTATGTTTGCATTGGGCAGATACGTCCATTGTAAACAATGAGAACCTTTCCGAACTCGTCTGCCGTCTCGCGAGTCAAGGAAGGTTGAGCATTGATTGATAATGTCCCAGCAAAGAGTAAGAACAATGGAATGATAACTTTACTAATATTAGTGCGAAGCAATCGGCGGAAGTTTCCTTTCGGTTCTATAAGCATAGCTATTAGCCCAAAGAAGAGTAGGGCATAGCCTGTATAAGTAACGGGAATGCCGTATGGATCAGAATTGACTGCTAAGTATGAACCTTTCATATCTTCATCGAAACTACTTTGATAAAGGCGTGTGCCATAGCCTGAATATATCTTGTTCATAGATACCTGATATTCTTCTTTCCTTTCACCTTTTATTATAGTAATGACCGAGGCGTAATCCATGGCTGCCATATTGCCTGCGTGATAGGTAATATTAAATCTGTCGAGTGAGATAGAGAAAGGTAATTGTGCCTCGTTGCCGTCTTTTGTTATATACGTGTTTACGACTTTACCTTGCCTAAGATGTAACATTCCCTTGTGCGCCGTAAGATGAGTAAGCAATGCGCCAAGGAGAATGACAGCAAATGACAGATGTAACAATACGATGATAGGGCGGCGCGTCTTTCGCTTTATGAAGTAAACGATTCCCGCAGCAATCCCTATTGCCCATAATAGGCAGAACCACCAAGAACCGAAGATATTATCCGATACGTAATCAAGGCTTGTGTATTTCCCAATGACTGTTCCTATCGCCATTATAGCGATAATGAGTATATACACAATCTCAAGTAATCTTTTTGTTCGCATTATAGTAAGATAAAAGAAGACGGAACTCTTCTGCGAATCCCATCTTCTTCTTATGAATGTTTTGTTAATTGCTGTTCATTTAGATAGAGCGTATGAATTTAACTACGGCGTCTCTATCCTTCTTTGGTAAGTTATAGAACTTGAAGGCTGCCTTATAAGCCTGACTGTTCTTGCTGTATGCATGCCACATGATTGCCTCAATCTCATTACGAGCACGAGCATCATGCAAGCGATCTTCTGCACCAGAGTTAATCAATGAAAGACCTCTGCCCCATAAAGGTGTTGTTCGGCACCATGAACCATGAATATCATTCTTCATATCGAGCTTATGCTGGATAAAGTCGGAGTATGGATAGATCTTCTGATTAGCATACTTAGGCAACTGCTTATTGCCAATAATCTTAGAAGAGCCATGGTTGTCTGCACCCGTAGTCCAAGAAGCCTTGTGACAATGAGCACAGCCTAACTCACCAGTAAAGAGTTCCTTTCCACGCTGTACGTCCTTGTCGTTCAAGTTTCTTGCGCGAGGAACGGCAATACCTCTGTGCCAAACCATGAACGCATGATAAGCCTCATCGCTCACTTCTGGCTTGAAGTTATAATAAGGGTTGTTGTAAAGGTTCACGTTATCGTTTGGAGAGAGCAGATATGCAACGGCTTTCTTGATTCCCTCACGTGTACCATCGTTGTAATAAGGATGAACGTAAGAGTTAGGATCGCTACCATGCTGTTGGATGTAACTAATCACGTTCTCGTTCTCTGACATTGCTTTAGCCCATGGCTCTGTAGAACAAATGTGCTTGATATCTGAACGAAGAACATTCAACTCGTCCCAAAGAGCTACGTCGTTCTCAAGACAACCATCGAGCAAATCGTAGTTGAAACGCTTTACGAACTTATTGCCGAAAGCATCCTCTGCCCAAGCATCAGCTTTCAATTGCTTTGTGGCGTTATCGAAGAACTCTGGGTTTAACTCTACGTGCTGTCCTTCCGCCTTGTATTGCTTCTCCAGATCTTCATTAGAAATAGCATCAATCAAACCAAGACCTTGGAAGTTACATGAAGCTATCAAACGTACTTCATAGTTGCTTGGCTTAGGGTCAGTATTGAATGCAGACTGTGGAATAGATACTGATGGATAGCGTAGATTGAACTTCTCACCATCAGGGAACTGCATTGGTAGTCCACTTGGCATAGAAGTTACGTCGTGCCATGTAATCTGTATCTGATTTGGATCAACTGGAGGCAAGAAAGGCTCAACAGCTTGCAACATTGTGAAAGTTGTGAGCTGATTGATAGGAGTACCATTGTTACTGCCTGGTGCATCAGGTGTATAAACAGAAACGATGTAACCATTGCCCTTAACTGGATCCATGTTGTTGCGACTGTGTCCGTGAGCATAACCACCAGAGTGGCAGTACTCGCATGAACGACGTGAGGCAACTGGTCCCCAACCTTTGTAAGGCTCGGTGCTTAATGTGTATTTTGCACTTGCCATCATATCACCTTGGTTGAAGAGATCGGTCAGACCTTGTTCGTCAATAGCAGGTGTATTATCCTCATAACCACCGGCAGCAGTGTTCTCTGTTGTTCCGAGTTTACCACCTGGATACCACTCATCTGCAGAGAAGTTACCTACTGCCTGACCAATGTATTTGGTTTCTGGCTCTTGAGGTTTCTGTGGTTTGTCTGGCGTAACATTGTCGTCAGAGCAAGCAGCAAATGAACATAATAGTGCTCCTGCAAGCAAGAATTTGCTATAGCTGTTGTGTCTCATAATGTTTTTAAATCTATTATTTAATGAGACGTAAGGTTGTATGGAAGAACATACAACCTTGTTGTCTCTTTCTTTTCTTATAAGATATTGCTGATTGGACAGGCTTGTCCAACTAATTGGACACGTTTGTCCAATCACTTGGACTAATTAGTCCAATTCGATAGTCCTTATAGGAAGATGATACTTGGTAAATAATATATTGGGTGCAACTTCACCTTTCCACCGTTTGATCATCTTTAATACCATACGGCAATGCCCGTCTTTACTTATCTGTCTGTTGGTTAATCCATGTACCAGCTTCATTGAGTGCCTGATTCAAGGCATCAACCTTCTCGATGCAAGTCTTAACCTGTGCATGACCTGGATTATCGATGAAAGCAATACCGCTCTTCTTAGCTGTCTCAAGTGCACTGATAGCCTCTTTGAGAGCGTCATTCAAGTCTTTGTACTTAGGATAATTGTTGTTCTTCAAGAAGTTCATGATAGAGTTCGGTGCAGGAGTAGAGATCGTCTCTGTGCCACGAACACCATACAATGTATTCTTGATAGAGTAGATATTGTCCTGATAATCCTGGAATGAACGCTTGCTGTAAGGTGACTCAATATAGTTAGCTGCATCGTCTGCCGTACCAGTACCTGTAGCCTTGCGATACGCCTGACCGAGTTTCTGAGAAGCAACCTCTTCGCAGATGTTTACGCAACCACCAATGAAGATGTTGTTCAGAGTCTCGTGCCATGTTGTGAAGTAACCCTTATCTGTTGTTGCGAAGTTTGAATAGTCACGATAAGGAATCAACTTTGGTGATAGACCTTGGTGACGTGTTCCGTTTACTACCCACATTGCGTTAGCAAGCTGGTTCAAATGCGATGTTGGAATACTTGTACCTAACCAGCTATATTCCAAAAGATAAGTCATATTGCGGAGGTCACCGGCTACAGCTGCTGCAAAAGCTGCCTCGTTTACAGTACTTACACTTGTAAGACCCTGCTCTGTTTCTTTCTCTGCATTAAAATCAGCTACTGTGCGATTCTTACCATTGCGGAACAGAACAAACTCCAAGCCGTGGAAACCTAATACAGAGTCGAATTTACCATTGTTGTCATAAACATACTTGGTTGGGCTCTCGCCATTAATACCTGCGATAACATCTGCATTATTTAGAGCCTTTGTCAACTGGTCGTGGTCAAGTGGCCATGAGTCAATATGTGGGTCAATCTCATTGTCTGAAGCAGCACCATAAAGGAATGCCTCGCTCTGTTCCCAGTCTTTACGCGCACCTTTGAATGCTTCGCATGCAGCATCAATATCGCTCTGTGTCAATTTACCAGCTTTACGCTTCTTATAAAGGTTCTGACATGCATTGTAGAGAGCATTAGACTTCTGTGCTAAATCTAAGTATGTAGGTTTAACAACAGCCTCAAGGTAATTGGCAACAACTTTACCCATCTCGGTCTTGTTAGCATTTGCGCTACTTTCGCTTGCAGCCTTGTTTAATTCGGCCTGACGTTCTGGGGTAAGAATTGTAGTGTTAATACCTTCATCATCACTACTGCTACATGATGTAAAACCTGTTGCTAATGTTCCTGCAAGGAGGAACATTGCGAGTTTTGTTACTTTCTTCATTACAATCTTTATTTAATGATAGTTTATAATATTTGTTTTCTCTTATAGGAAGAAGCCCTCGTAGGCTATACCGATATTGATAGCAGGCTCATCGTTATATCCTTTCTTTAGATTGCGGTAGTTGTATTCTGCCTTGATAGCAATCTGTGGAATAGGGTAGTAGTTGATACCTGCTGCAAGGATGGTTCTGTTAGTCCATTGCTTGGTTGTGGCATGAATATAAGAGTCATAGTGCTCAATGTGACCGAAAATATAGAGCTTCTGGTTATCGGCACGCATCTTATTAATTTGAGAGAAGATGTCGTAACCTACTTCAAACATCATTGCCATAGCATGACTACCGAAGTATTTACCATTCCCTGACTCGTATGGCTTGACATATTGAACGTTTGGATAAGAAAGCTGTGTAATCTCTTTTGCGTTGCTAACGTAACCATAATCGATGTTACCTCTTGCAATCCAGTTGTATTTATTATAGGTAAAGTCTAAGCTACCAAGATAGACATTACCCTTAATCTTCTTCTTTGCACCCTTCTCGCTATCGTGTGGTACGTTGTTGTGCATTGCCTGTCCAACATAGCCACTAACACCAATACGAAGACCAGGAATAGTATGATTGTCTACACGTGCAAGGAAACCATACTTATTAGCGACCTCGAACTCAAAAGGACTTGATGTACCTTTCTGAATCCAGTTAGCACGACTGAAATGATAAGCATCCAATCCAGCAATCATCTGTGCTACATAACTGAAGTCACCTTTACGTCCCCAAAATGAAATACCAGTTTGATGCCAAGTACTTGGTAGAATCGTATTCTCACCCTCTGGACGATATACTGTGAAGAAATTCAATGGTTCATGGTGTGCATTTACTAAACCGAAAGGTACAACGATGTGTCCAGCACGAATGTTGAAAGCCTTACCAAATGATTTCTGTAACCAGAACTGTTCTAATTCAACCTCTCCACCTTTTTCGGTTTCGTGTTCAAATTCAATAGCTTCATCGGCTTCATATTCAATGGCAGAACCAGAGCCTCCATGTTCGAACTCGATTTCGCTACCCATAGACCAACCTTTACCAAAGTCGTAACCAAGATAGATAACAGCATGTGGAATGTCAAACCGTCCGTGGCTAGGGTCTTTCTTGTAAAGGTTAGGAGTTGTATAACGATTGCCGTTATCACTATAGAAGTTGCGTGAGTAAGCAGCTTCACCATAACCACCAAGACTTAGTTTGTTTCCTTTGACGTGATTCATTACAGAGTCTGCAGCGTTAACTTGTGCTTGTGCAGTAGTCGTTCCTGCTAAAAGTGCGCCGAAGATAATCCTGAAAGCAAAATTATTCATTGAGTTCTTGTCTATTATATAATTATTATTAAAGTTACTTCCTTTCGTTAAATAAGACAATACCTATATTTATTGAAATTTCATCTATTTTAGTGTTACTTTAGCCCGTATAATTCTTTTGTTGAATCATTATAAATAGGTATTGTTGTCTTTGTTTCAGTCTCATCTATTAAAAAGAGTGCATTCATAATCTTATAAGTATATGCTTCTTATAATGTGAAGTAACGCCCTTTTCTTTCATAGAAGAGGCTTTTCTCATTAGAAAGGGAGCATCTCTTGTGTTGTCATGCGTGTATATCTGTATTTGAGTAGATAATTTCATCATAGATACAAGACTTTTTATTGCTTATAAATGTAAGGTTATCTGTTAGTACTTTTGTTGTGATGAGTGATAAAATAACCATCTGTTTTGTGTTAATTTCTGCTTTAGAAGGCTTGCTTTTTACTTGTAAATACTAATAAATGAAGATATTATATCAAATACTTAAAGATTATTATTGTGTTATTGAACTTTTTTTTGTTATTTTGCATACGATATTATTACGGAAAGACAAGATGAAGAATCAAAAGATGTATGAGCCCGATGATAAGATGATAAACCTTATCAGAGACAACTACAGTCTATTGCAGAGTCTAGGTTGTTTTGGC
This sequence comes from Prevotella veroralis, assembly GCF_018127765.1. Classification (NCBI taxonomy): domain Bacteria; kingdom Pseudomonadati; phylum Bacteroidota; class Bacteroidia; order Bacteroidales; family Prevotellaceae; genus Prevotella; species Prevotella veroralis. The sequence continues at coordinate 716,818 of NZ_CP072330.1, forward strand.
ATTAGTTTGGGCTTTGGAGATAAGACTGTAAGAGAAGTTTGCAATGACCAAAATGTTGATACTTATACATTCTTGTCAGTTGTTAATTTTTCTATCAATGGATATAAGGGCTTTGATGATATTGATAGGTTGTCCATACCTACGCTTATGCAGTATCTTAAGGCAAGCCACACTTATTATCTTGACTATGAGTTACCTTTCATACGAAAAGAGTTGACGGCTGCATTGGACGAGAATGATAATCTTGCTCGCCTCATACTCCGTCTTTATGATGAGTATGCTCATTCTATTCGTAACCACATGCAATACGAAGAAAAGAATGTGTTTCCTTATGTTGACTCCTTATTAAAAGGTGAGACTAATGACACATACGATGTAGAAACCTATTCAAAACATCATAGCCAGACGGATATTAAGTTGCGCGAATTGAAGAGCATTATTATTAAGTACCTCCCTTCTGATTCCCATCATAACAATCGTCTCACCGCCACCTTATATGATATATATAATTGTGAGGAATGGCTTAATCAACATGCAAGGGTTGAAGAGGAAATATTCATTCCAGTCATCAGACGTTTAGAGCAGAAGAGTAAACAAAATGATGTTAGTGTAAAGATCTCTAACATGATTACACAGAACCCAGAATCGAATGAAGTTCTTAGTGATCGAGAGAAAGATGTAATCGTTTCTGTTGCACAAGGAATGACAAATAAAGAAATCGCCAACCACCTTTGTATATCAACGAATACAGTAATTACACATCGTCGGAATATTGCGCGGAAGTTACAGATCCATTCTCCTGCAGGTTTAACTATATATGCTATTGTCAACAACTTGGTTGATATAAGTAGTGTGAAATTGTAATTGTCCGCAAATGGAGAGTTTAGAGTTTCTTCTAATTAGTCTTTCCTTAAATTAATTTTCATCTTTGTCTGTGCGTATGGAGAATGTAGAAATAAAGAAGATGAGCCGCCCCAAGATGGCTATTGTAGACCCTAATACACTTGCTGTTTTAGGGTTAAAACAGATATTACAGAATGTAATACCAATTATGACTGTGGAGACTTTCTCTTCATTCCAAGCGTTTGAGGAGGCTCAACCAGATACTTTCTATCATTATTTCGTAGCGCAAGTAATTGTGTTAGAAAATAGGCAGTTCTTCTCTCAATGCATACATAAGACAATTGTCCTGACAATTACAAAGAATCCAAACTCTCAGTTGTCAGGCTTCCATAGCTTTTGTATTAATGTTCCCGAAGAGGAACTTGTAAAAGCTATTCTGAAGATAGAACAATACGGTCACTCGGGCGGAAAGAACTTACCAGAGTTACCACAGGTCTTGAAGAATAAGATATTGAGCAATCGTGAGATAGAAGTTCTATCCTTGATCGTTCAAGGAATGATTAATAAGGAAATTGCCGAAAAGCTTAATATAAGCCTGACAACGGTTATTACTCACCGAAAGAATATCATGGATAAGTTAGGTATGAAGAGTGTCTCCGCATTGACCATCTATGCCGTTATGCATGGTTATGTTGACATTAATAAGATATAAATTTATAAGTACCGATTTATTAAAGACAAGACCTCTCCTCAAGATCTTGTCTTTTTAGTGGTCTTACGGAATAGTGTAATATACCTTATCTTATTATAAGAAAGGTGACAGAAGATGTGCGAACCATCCTCTAAAGCGTTGCCAGGGAGTTCGCCATTGTTTCCAAAGTTTCTCTGTTAGCTTGAAACTATCTTTCTTCTGATTCTCGAAGAGAGTATCCAATTCATGGGTTGTACATTTATCAACGATCACTGCATTCTCTTCTCTGTCCCACCTAAGACTCCGTGAGTTGAGGTTTGCAGAACCAACAGTACAGAATTGTCCGTCTACTGTGATAATCTTTGTATGATGGAATCCTGCTTTATAAAGCCATATCGTACAGCCTTCTTTCATCAACTGATGAGCATTATAGAATCCGCAATCTGGCGTTAAGGGTATATCGCTCCTTACACTCAACAATATCTCAACCTTCACACCCCTCTTTACAGCCTTACGCAAAGCCTTCTTTAGAGTAGGACTTAACGTGAAGTAGGGATTGATGATTTTTATACTATCCTTTGCGTCATTGATGGCGTTAACATAGAAGTAACGGATAATATCTTTGCTGACCTGTGGCTCTCGATTGATGATACCAACCATCTTTTTGCCAGCGCTTTTGCAAGTGTCTGGTTTTAATCCTTTGATATAGTCAGCATTCGATATACCGCGGTAATATTTCGCTCCATGCACCTGTTTCGTAGAGACAAGATACCACATTCGGAGAAAGATGTTCTGTAAAGTGTTTACCTCATCGCCTTCTATTCTACAGTGCATATCGTGCCATGAGCCAACGACCTTCGTACCTTTTATATAATAGTCTGCCACGTTCATCCCACCTGTATATGCTATCTTACCATCAATGATAACAATCTTTCGGTGGTCACGATTGAAGATATCATGTATCCAAGGGAACTCTATAGGCTTAAACTCATATATCTCTATTCCTTTCTTGCGGATCGCCCTCAAAGTACTCTTCTTCATGGGGCGGTTATTACTGGCATTCCCAAACCCATCAAATATAGCCCTCACTTCAACACCTTGCTTCACCTTCTTCTCTAAATGGCGTATGAGTTCATCGTTGATTGAATCGTTACGAAAGTTGAAGTATTCTAAGTGAATGCTCGAACGTGCTTGGTCTATTGCTTTGAACAAGTCGTCGAACTTCTCCTGACCAGTACAAAGAAGAGTGACCGAGTTATTGTGTGAAAAGCTTATACCCTTGTGACGCAACTGGCATACAAGCATTGAGTCAGCTCTCTCATCCTTATTTGCTGATTCCTTACCATTATCCTTATACTCAATAGTCTTAGCCATTAAATGATAAGGGAAGAGTAGGGCAATGAATGTACAAACGCAAGTAATGATAAACTTTATATACGTTTCTTGTTTCCTTTTTGTCATTTTCTTGTAGGAATTCTCCTTTCTTGGTATTAACTCAATGAGAATATAAGGTGTTAAATCATACAACTATAGTGATCGACAACTCCCAGAAGATTCTTTTCTTCATCACATACCAGGACGGTATGTACTTTATGCCGATGCATAATCTGTTGTATTTCTGTAATCTTAATGTTGGGAAGAACCATCTTAGGCTCTGTTGTCATAATATCATTGACTGTATGGTTAAAGAACTCTGCTTGCCATCTTTCCATAGCCCGTCGGATGTCGCCATCTGTAATAAGCCCTGCGATTTTCTTTCCAGATAAAGCTATTCCCAAGCCCAGTTTCCCTTTGCTAACATGGATAATTGCTTCGCCTAAGTGCATCTCTTTAGGGATAATAGGCAAGTTCTCAGATATCATGACATCTTGTGCCGTTGTCAATAATCGTTTACCAAGCTCTCCTCCCGGATGGAACTGAGCGAAGTCCTGCGGTCTAAAGTCTCTTACACGCATCAAAGCCACTGCAAGAGCATCGCCCATAACCAAAGCGGCTGTCGTTGAACATGTTGGTGCAAGGTTTAGAGGGCACGCTTCTTTCTCAACCCAAACCTTTAGATGGGCTGTGGAGTATTTAGCTAAGAGTGAATGGGGATTCGCACTCATTCCTATGATTGGAATATTCATGTGAAGAACCATTGGTATAAAGCGAAGTAACTCATCAGTCTGACCAGAGTTAGACAATGCCAGCACGACATCATCTTCTTTCATTACACCTAAGTCACCATGATATACATCCAATGGGTTAACGAAGAAAGCAGGTGTACCTGTAGAAGAAAGGGTTGCAGCTATCTTCGCTCCAATATTTCCGCTCTTACCAACTCCTGTCACAATGACTTTCCCTGTACAATGATACATCAAGTCGACAGCTTTCTCAAAGTTATCATCAAGTTGATTGATAAGATTGATTGTCGCGTCGGCCTCTTCTTTGATACATTGTATAGCGTAGTCCTTTACATGTGTTAGTCTTTCCTCTGCTCCAATCATATTAGCTTGCTAATTAATTCGTCCAACTTATTTAACTCTAGCATATTGGCTGCATCGGATAACCCTTGGTCTGGCGTTGGATGCACTTCAAAGAAATAACCTGTAGCACCAAAAGCCTTAGCTGCTAATGCCATAGAAGGTACAAACTTCCGATCGCCGATTGTCTTTCCGTCTCCTGCGCTAGGACGTTGTACACTATGCGTGCAATCCATGATAACATTCGGAACAATCTCCTTCATGTCAGCAATGTTACGGAAGTCTACAACTAGATTGTTGTAACCAAAGCAGTTACCTCGTTCTGTAAGCCAGATCTCTTTTGCACCGCTTTCTAAGCATTTCTGCACGGGATATTTCATGTCTCGTCCACTCAAGAATTGTGCTTTCTTGATGTTTACAATTCTCCCCGTCTTTGCTGCAGCTACTAACAAATCGGTTTGTCTACAAAGGAAAGCAGGAATCTGAATAACATCAACCACTTCGCCTACAGGTTCTGCTTGATAGCTCTCATGAATATCAGTGAGTAATCTCAAGCCATACTTCTGCTTAATATCATAAAGCATTTTAAGCCCTTCCTGCATTCCTGGACCGCGAAAAGAGTTGATACTTGTGCGGTTAGCTTTATCAAAGCTAGCCTTGAAAATGATATTAATATCGTACTTCTCGTTAAGCCTAACCAACTCTTCTGCAACAGTACAGAGGAGTTCCGGGCTCTCAATTACGCAGGGACCTGCAATGAAAGTGGGTTTATTGATCATAATTCGATAGGACTACTCCTGTTGTGTTATTTAATTGATATATCCTTATCAAGAGTTGTGCAAAGGTATATATAATAAGGTTAACGCACAAGGTTTTAACCTTTGTTTACGTAAATGTATCAAAACTTATTGATAAAGTTTGGTGTTTTCAATTAAAACACTTTACCTTTGCAGCGGTTTTAAATCATTATGTACCCCACATTCGGGTCATAATTACAGGTAGAAAGATTATTAATTTAGTATTAACAATTAAAGCTTTTAAGATGAAAAAGATTTTGATGACACTTGCTGTAGCCTTTGTTGCTATAGTTGCTAACGCTCAGGTTTATGTTGGTGGTGGTGTAGGTATTGGTTCTTCAAAGGAAGGTTCTCATGATGCAGTAACTACTTACAAGGTATTGCCTGAAATCGGTTACAATGTTAACAAAGATGTTGCTATCGGTACTGTAATTGGTTGGGGTAAGGGTGCTCCTACAGAGATTGAGCAGAAAGACCTCCGTAACTACATCACCGTACAGCCTTACGTTCGTTACACATTTGTACACACTAAGTACGTTAACGCTTTCGTTGATGGTAGTTTGGGTTATACACACTATCATGGCAAAATTAACGCATGGTCAGCAGGTTTGAAGCCAGGTATCGCTGTAAACCTCAACAAGAAGGTTAGCTTCGTTGCTCACGTAGGTTTCGCTGGTTGGCAGTCAATTAAGGTAAAGGGCGCATCTAAGGACAGCCACGCATGGGGTGCAAACCTTGATGGTAATCATATTACTTTCGGTGCTTATTACAACTTCTAAGGAATCGTCCTTAGATAGAAGATAAAGAGGAGGGTGTGTCAAAATGGACACATCCTCTTTTCTACTCCTCTTTACTTCATCTACCGCATAATTCGTTATTTACTGCAGCTATGCCGCTAATTTCATATAAAATGATTTGTTGGGCTTCCAATAGCTTATATAAACTTCTATAGAGCATCTGAAGGTGACTAAAAGTACCTCCATAATAGCTTTTAGCTCCTTGAGATTATTTTTTTTGCACATTTTTCCTATGTTAAAGGCAATAGCAAAGAAGGCAAAGTCCATATTGACCTTGTCTTTTCCCAAATGCCTAAATCTCTTGTAGACTTTATTATATTTTGTTTGTCCAAAAACAGCTTCAGGTTCTATGCACCTTCGTCCTCGATGCTTGATGCCTTCTTCCGAGGTCAGTAGTTCCCGTGCCTTTTGTTTATAGTGCTGTAGTTGATGGTTTACTTCTATAATTCTGTTCCCTCTTGCCTTAAAACATGAGCCTCTCAACGGACAACCATCACAGCGTTCTGCCTGATAACGTACACTGTAAGTAACGAATCCATTAGAGGTTAGGGAACGCTTCATGCCTATACGCTTCATATGCTGTCCCATAGGGCAGACGTAGAAATCCTGTTCCTTATTATAATAAAGGCTTGCAGGACAGAATGGGTTAGGTGTATAGCGTGGATGCTGCTCTTTATGGAAGTAGTTATACTTCACATAGGCTTCCATATTATGTACGTCCATGAACAGATAGTTCTCCTCGGAGCCATACCCTGAATCGGCTACGACTGTCTTGGCATAACGATGGTAACGTGAGTTGAAGGACTCCAAGAAAGAAGGAAGTGTAAGCGTATCTGTACGGTTAGCATAGAGTGCAAAGTCGATGATAAACTGGTTCTCAGTTGCTATCTGCAGATTATATCCAGGCTTAGTCTGTCCGTTCCGCATAGCATCCTCCTTCATGTGCATAAACGTAGCATCAAGGTCGGTCTTGCTGTAGGAGTTTCTCTCCCCCATAATCTCAAGGTGTTGGTCATACTCTTGGAGTTTATTACGTTTCTTCTCAAGCTCTTTAAGCTGTTTTTTCTTGGTTCTAACAGCCTGCTTCTCTTCTTTTGTCTTAGGCTCAGGGGATGATTCCAAAGACTTGTTCAATTCCTCGGATATCTCATCGAGCAGAGCTGCAGTAAACTCGACACCTTCTGTCTTAGCGGCATTGTCCTGCGCTATGACATCATCAACCTGAAGCAAGAGTGTGCGTATTTGTTCCTGCAACTTGGCGCGGTTCTTTTCCACGGTTCTCTTCCAAACGAAGGTATACTTGTTGGCTTTCGATTCTATTTTTGTGCCGTCAATATATTCAACGTCAAGACTTATCAAACCTTTGGCTGCAAGTACTAATACCACTTGTGTGAAGATATTGTTGATTTCCTTTTTCACACGATTACGAAAACGATTGATGGTAATAAAATCAGGCTGCTCATATCCTGCCAGATAGATGAAATGAATGTCACGCTTGAGAAGCGACTCTATACGACGGCAGGAATAGATATTATTCATATAGGCGTAAAGAATCACCTTGAGCATCATTTGTGGATGATAAGGCTTACGCCCACTGGGCTTATAAAGCTTGTAGACATTATCCAATATAAGATTATCCACCAAGGCGTCTAAAAGACGAACAGGGTTATCTTCTGCGATATCCTTATCGATTCTTTGAGGAAAAAGAATCATTTTCTTGTGTATGTAAGAACGAAAGTGTACATTTGTCATAATGAGATTTTTTTGTATGCCTAAAGGTACAAAAACTTTAGGAAATAGCAAAGCCCTGGCTTGAGAAAGTCGGGGCTTTGTGCATAAAAAAGAGTGTGTGGCTATTTTGACACACCCTCCTTCTTTTTGGCATTTATCCTGCTACTGGTCCACCTCCCTCTTCTTTCTTTTTCGGTTCTTTCTCCTTTCCCTTTTCCTCCTCTTTCTTCTTCACCGTTTCGTAAGAGTTATCACGCAAGGCAGCTTTTAGCTCTACGCCCGGTGTAAACGTTACTCGAGGCTTGATCGTTTCGGTCTTAAAGGATTTCTCGTTCGCTGCACCAGTACTTGATAAGGTTAAACGCATCGTACCGAACTCGCCCAACTGCACGCTAAAGCCATCACGCAAGTAACTGGGCAAACACTCCATAAAGTTCGTGAGCACATTCTCAATGTCACCACGTGTCAAAGACGAACGACCGGCAATGTCCTTCGCAATGTCGCGCAACGTCTTCTTACCTGCATTCACTGGGTTTGCATACCATTTCCCTGGGTCGCCTTGCTTCCTTGGGTTTGTTCTCACTACTAATTTTACTTTCATAGGTCTTTTGTTTTTAGGAATTAAACTTAATTATTATATAAACGCCCCCGTCCGTCTTCCTTTCGGTTTCCAGTCCGCAGGCGTTATTTTTCATTATTAAATTACTCTATTTTCTGTGCTTCCTCCTATCTCAAAAAATGCTCCTTATTCCGCAAAAATTTCTTCCTTGTTTGCGATAAATTTTCTCCTTGTTCCCGATTTATTTCTTCCTTGTTCCCCGTAAATTTTCTCCAAGGAAGAAATTTTTGCGGAGCAAGGAAGAAATTTAGAAGCATCAAGAGCATTGATTTGTTGGGGGACAATATCCGCTTTTAAATAAGATAGAGAGATATATTTAATACAGCTTCATCGGTCTCACCTTGGCAGTCTCTGTCTTCGACTTTAGCCCCAAATGGAACTTACCATCGCTAGAGATGGTTATCGTTACTTGCTTATATTCGCTTCCATCCTTGCACTCTGTACTCGTCCAATATGTGCCAGATGGAGGAGTACCTCCGACCTTCGTAAAAGCTTGATTAAATCGCGTCATATCCATTGCCGGAAAATTTATAGTAGAGGGTGCTGGCGTAAAGCCTGTCGCAGCTGCACCTGAGGGCGTAAGATATGAGAAACTCTGAGGTCCCCAGTATTTTTTAAATGATCCGTCACTCTCCAACATTTTTCCTACCTTGACTCCCACGTTTACAAGATCCCGAAAATCCGGAACATTCCATGATGTTATACTAGGTACAACAGAAGAATAATTTTGTGCAGCCTGTATTGCTGTACTTGAAGCATAAGATGGTATAGTTGTATTAGATTCATTTTTAAAGCCAAGCAAATCAGAATAATTAGTATAAGGACTGGTTGCTTGCTGCGCACTAGTAGTATTCCACTGTATCTGATCATTTCCCCCACTTTCGCATCATGGAGTGCAATACCTACAGAACCGCCACTCTCTGGTAGAGAAACAAGTACGGCAACAGGTATCTTTCCTGGGTTTTTACTGAGTGGTCCTGTTGAGCCATCATGGTATATATAGATATCCGTAAAATATAAACGTACACTAACTATATATTGCTTATTCGCCTCTACAAGTTTGTGTTCTGACACAGTGATCGTCTTGCCAACAAGACTAACTCCTGAAATCTCACCAGAAGTTATGGTTAATTTTAATTTTGAACAGTCAGTTGTTGGAAGCCAATAATCTTCTAAAAGTATACTTCCTCCATAACCACCTATGGCGCCAGGTGTAGCCCCTACCACAGGTACTTCCCCAAGATACATTGCGCTAGGTTTAGAGAATTGCCCCGTTGTAGGATAACTATAGATATTTGTTGCAACGTCATACACCATTGTCTCGGGTACAGAAGATGCAGGAGATTCCGCTAAAAGCGTACACTTTTCAGCAGGATTGGCAACCTCTACTTTATAAGACAATCGGTTAGACCATTTGCTCACAAATGGAGTATTTGCCACTTTACCCTGAATAGCAAAGTTAATATAATCTGCATAAACAAGAACAGCAGCTCCTGCATGCTTCATTGTAAATTTAGGCGTAATGGACATTTGGTAGGCTGAAAACCTCTCGGGTTTTAGTAATGGACATTTGGTAGGCTGGTTATTCCAGCCTACTTTTTTGTATTTATGAATCCATCTATAAACATCTTCTTGTTAGCTTCATTCAATCCATTATGATTATGCAGTGCTCTTTTAAGTTGTGAGTTAAATCCTTCCAACAGGTTTGTTGTATTAGGTATTTGTATATCTGGATGCTGCTCGCACGTATAGAGCCATGGCAGATGTGTCTTAATAGAACGTCTTGCCGTTCTCAGTCTTCTGTGTGTATAAGTTGTCTTACCCGAGATTAGGAGAGTTCGTTCATTTAGGAACTCTTTCCATTTATCACACCATTTATCAAAAGCGGTTATAAACTCTTCTTTTTTCATATAGAACATCCTTCTCATTAATGCCAATAGTTCAACGCCTGCAGGCAAATGTGGGTTGTTAGTAAGGAGTCTTCTAACTATCTGAAATTGGTGAAATTGACACATTTGTACGGGACAGAAACTTATAGCTTGTAAAAGTCCTATATGCCCATCACACACCACTGCTTTTATCATAGTTCCACGTTCCGCAATATACCAAAGTCCATCAAGATAATCTCTGTTAGTTTCGTTTTTGACAAACTTGCGATAGAGTATTTTGCCTGATGAAGCATCCTGAAAAAGCATCACACCAAATGTCCTGGAAAAGTATGTTGTATCCAATATTATTACTGCAGATTTGGGGTAAGTAGCAGTAAAGCTATCTACCACTAAGCTCAACCTACGTCGTATGGTTCGCTCTGAACATTTATAAAGAGTGGATAGATCAGATATCGTTCGATTTGCCGTCAGATAGTCATTACATAGAGAAATATTATTTATACGCAGACCACCTTGAAATTGTCTACCACAATCCTTGCAGGAATACATCTGAACAGAACGTTGATGCCCATTCTTTTTAACATTTGAGCTATTACAGAAGATACAGTTTTTTTATTCATAGGTTTTCAAATGCTGCAAAGGTAGTAAATAAAAGAATTCCGAGAGGTTTCAGCCTACCAAATGTCCATTACGCCTAAATTTAACCTGCTGTTTAGGGTCTTGATTGATAACAACATTACGCTGTACATCAAAACGAGCAGTACCGGCATCAGAACGATTAACGGTTAGTTGCGTACCGTTAGAAGTTACCCCATTATTAAAGCAAACAAAGTCGTAAGTGCCGTGAGGGAGACTAATTGACTTTGGTTGACCAGTATCGGGTGTAAAGGTAGAGCCGTTGAATGTACCTTTTAACTCGCCTTTCTTTACGCCGCCTTGATAAGCCTGTATGGTGTAATGGGTTGGTGTATTAATCGCACGTGTCGTAGGAGTTTCTGCTCTGTGCGTAGTGTCAGGCACAAGGCTAACCTCTGCCATTAAGCCATCGCCTAAATCCTGTATCTCTGGTTTTGTTTCCTCTGCTGCACGCGATTTGGGTGTATTGTCTGCTGGTTCGTAATCCTTCTCAACGATTGAGAATGACACATTGCCTGTTCCCTCTTGTGGAGTAACATTGGCAAGGTCCTCGTTGCTACATCCTGTCAGTACTATACCTGCAAGGGCGAGCAACAGAATTGCTGTATTAATTCTTTTGATTTTCATTGTTGTCGTTTTAATTGTTTCTTTTGATTTGTTTACCTCTGTGGCTTAGAAGTCGACTGCTCCTCCGTCAACTGTTCCTCCATCTTCCCAATCTTCTTCCGTAGTTTGTGGCGCGTTAGGAGTAACAGATGTACAGATAAATGTTTCTGTTTCCATTTTGTGAACGGCACGCTCGGGTCGCTCATAATCTTTCTTTTCTTGCTTTTTTCTCATTGCTTTTATTAATTAAAAATAGTTGTTATTTCGTTCTTAATTTCTCTATATTTCGGTTTAGGTACAGACACAAAAAAAGAACAAAGGAAACTCCTAGAAGTCCTTTGTTTACAGGGTTTGCGGCACGCTTCGCGCGCGCGTACGCGAGAAGAAAAAAATGTGTAATTTACGTCTGCTCTACTAGAGAGAGTATACAATTATTTGGAACTACCAAATAATTTGCTATCTTTTTCTCGATTATTTTTCTCTCCGTATTCAATGATTCAAATGCAGATACGCCATAACCTACACCTTTATTATATAAGGCGTTGTTCGTTGTGGCTTGAATATTTGATGCTTGAATCATTATCGTTTTTTTGTTACGGCTGCAAAAGTAATAAAAGATATTAAAACAGCCAAGGGATTTAAAGAAAAACTTAGAATGAAGTAGAAAAGGTGAGAGTTCTAGGTCGTTATTGATTCTTAATTGTAATCTCACGTTGTGGGAATGGGATTTCAATACCATTCTTATTGAGCGTATCATAAATACATTCCATGATAATGCTATCATCAAGTCCTTGCGTGAAAACGTTAACCCATACAAGTACCTTTAGCGTAATGCAGCTATCATCAAAACTCTTTAGTAAGACCATTACCTCCTTTTTCTTATAAGTGATGTTTAGTGCTGTGATTGCCTCAATCAACATTTTCTTAACTTCATTGATATTACTACCGTATGCTACGCCCACTTCTAGGATGTCAAGCTCATATCCATGATTCTTTGTCATGTTCTTATAGTTCTTCGTAAAGAGCTGTGAATTTTGGAAGGCAATGATTGAACCATCTAATGCTTCAAGCATTGTTGAGGTATAGCTGATGGAACTTACACGTCCGCGTATGCCATCACATACAATGTAATCGCCTATCTTAATTCGTCCTGTCATCAATGATATACCATAGTAGATGTTCTCAAGAATATCTTTCATGGCGAAACCGATACCAGTTGATAAGCCGCCTGTAACAACAACTAGCCATGTGTTACTAATCTTGAATATACTTAAAGTCGTCAATAACCATGCGCCCCATACAACGACTTGTAAGACATTGATAAACATTGTACCTCTAGCAGCAGCCGTTGTAGGGTCACTCTTCTTTAAGAATTGTTTTATCGCGTCCCTAATCGTATGATTTAGATAGTTAAAGATGAACCAAAGGATTGTAACCACGGCGATAGAGTAGATGCTGATCTTGAACTTATCTGAATCAATGAAGTTCGCACGGAATAACTTCCATGTCATGTCACTGAGGTTAAAGACATCTGTTGCCCAATAAATTGAGATGATGAAAGATAATACCACTGCTGATGGTATGAATACATTATATATAAATCTGAAGAGCCAAGTCTTTACGATTGATAACTTCTTTTCAGGATGTCTCTCTCTATATTGATCAAGATAATCATGGAAGAATGCTATCGTTAATATACATGCTAATTGCATCATCCACCAAATGAAGACTTGGACGCCCAGCATGGTATAGCCTATTATTGAACTAATCAGCGAGAAGACAAATACCGTGAGAGAGAAGTAAGCAAGGTATAAGTCGTATTTAGGAATTTGCAAGCGGTGCTTGTAAATCATCCTTGCCTGCCACAAAGCATTGAGCAATAAGAGGGGAGGGAAGACGAGTGTTACTATGGAGCTTGGCAACATCACAATACGGAAGGTGATGACGGTAAACCCAACAAAGATAAGAGGGTAATATATGCGATAGGTGTTGTGTGTTTGTGCACCACTAACACGCAATAACAATGAAGCAAAGATAACAGTAAGTAACCATGTGTATTCAAGCAAAAGATTGCATGCCATGTGAACAAAGTTGGAGGGTGACAGGATCTTGATGATGACGAGTATAATACTAAAAGTAATGATTGATGTCACCATAATAATACATGTTCGCTTGGCAAGAAAAGCACTGTTCTTCTGCTCAAACCTATTCGTTTTCATTACTTTCGTAACAAGGAAACGAATGCTTAAATAATTGATGAGTATTGCCACTAAACCATAGATGAGTATCATGGAAAAGAGCGTAATGAGCCACCTTACATCCCATTGAGATTGTACGACTCGTTGTGGCGTGTATTTCTCAGAAAGGTTAGAACTCATTTGAGAGATGAGTGTTGGAGCATTGCGTAGGAATTTAAAGTAATTTACTCCACTATTTGTAAAGATGCTCGTCTGAATCTCCTCATATCTCTTTTGCGCATACGTATCGAGAGATTGAAGTTGTTGTTGGTTGTATTGGTAATATTGTATATATTCTTGATAAGAGTCATTACGCTCTTGCAACATTCGACGTATGCTAACGGCAAGCGTTAAACAAACGTTGCGGTCAGTCTTCATCTTATCTGTCATGCCAAAGGTGTACATCGTACTGAGCACGTTGATAAGAGAATCATAACGAGCAATCTCCTCCTTACTCTCGGTGATAAGGTCATGGAAAGGACGCGACTTACTTTGAAAATCCTTCCATAGTTCGGTAGCCTCTTGGCAGGCGTATGTTAAATCAAAGATGTTATCCGTCTTTTGAGAATAAAGCATGAGCGACACCTGGGCAGAGTGCTCTCCAATCTCTTTTAGCTGATTCATCACTTGCTCACTAATAAACTTAGAGTTGTTTAATTGCTTTGTTTGTTCAAGATGTTGTGCTATTAACTCATGACGGAGAACAGAGAGTGAGTTCTTCAATGAATCTTCCTGTAATACAGCACTTGCTGGGAGTGTAATGATAAACAGCAAGATAGTAATGAAGAATATCTTTTTATACATACTTCTGGGTTGTGATGATAAACAGTTTGTTTAAACAATAATTGATGCAAAGATAAGCAAAGTTTATGATTTTGCTATTGCTGTTTATGTAAAATGATACTAAAGATATGTCATGGGACTTATTTCTGTAACTATAATGCTTATAAATCAATAAAAAAGTGTAAGTTTGCATACAAAAAGATACAATGATATTAATAGCTGATAGTGGTGGTTCGAAGACTGATTGGGCATTAGTGGGCACACCTAATGATGGTTTGAATGTTGTCCTTAAAGTCCGTACACAAGGCTTGAATCCTTTTCATCAATCGGAGGATATAATTTTCAACGTATTGGAAACGGAGCTGAAACCTGCGTTAAAAGAGAGCATAAGAAATGCGGAACTCAGCGAGTCTTTTGATATTATTAGAGAGGTTACTTGTGTCGCCTTTTATGGTGCTGGTTGTACGACTGCTTTATCGTCAAAAGTTGATAAAGCTCTTTCAAAATCTTTCCCCTTAGCTAATGTTGAGGTTCAGAGTGACTTGTTGGGTGCAGCAAGAGCTACTTGTGGTCATCATGCAGGAATAGTTTGTATCTTAGGAACGGGAGCAAATAGCTGTCTATACAATGGTACAGAGATAGTAGAGAATGTTCCACCTTTAGGTTATATCCTCGGTGACGAAGGAAGTGGAGCAGTGCTAGGTAAGTTGTTCTTGAATGGTATTTTTAAAGGTGGATTATCGAAAGAGATACGTGATTCATACTTGGCATGGTCTGGATTGTCTTATTCTGATATAATTAATAAAGTTTATCGTCAACCTTTAGCCAATCGTTATTTAGCTAGTATCTCTAAGTTTATTCATGCTAATTTGGAAGAGAGAGAGTTAGAAGAACTTGTCTTATCTAATTTAGCTAACTTCTTTAAAAAGAATATTATGAGATATTCTGACGCATCAATACATTCGTTATCGGCTGTTGGGGGCATCGCCGCTGCTTATGAAAGGCAATTAAGGAAGTGTGCTAAATCTTATGGTTATAGCGTCATTAAGGTACTTGCATCTCCTATTGATGGGTTGATAGAATATCATCGTTAATTGCTTTAAAGTTCACTTTGAAGAAAATCCATTCCATCTGATATTAGCTCTTAATAGTCAATGATAGTCGAGTGTTGTGCTTTTCTTGGGATGAGGAAGCCCTCTTCTTTCATTGAGGAAAGCCCCTCTTTAACAGCAAGGGAGGCTTTTCTGTTTTACTTATCCAGTATTACGTCTGTTATTACGTCTGCGAGAGTTTAATAATGGAAGTGTTGTTGTCAGAATATAATTTGTAAAGTGGAGTTTGCAATAAGAGTATGTTTTTTACTAGAATTGCTTTGCTTTTCAAATATTTTTGTACCTTTGCACTTGTTTTAAAGCATGTCTTATTAGAGCAAGATTGCACATTTAAATTATAGCTATATAAAGTTTATGTATTTCACACTTTTTGTTACCGTTCTGATAACGGCCGCATTCTTGGTAGTGGCAGCGTATGCCATAGCTAAGTTGATTGGTCCGCGTTCATACAATCCGGCGAAGGGTGAGCCTTATGAGTGTGGTATTCCGACTTATGGAACCTCTTGGTTACCAGTGCATATCGGTTACTATCTCTTTGCGATTCTCTTCTTGATGTTTGACGTGGAAACAGTTTTCTTATACCCATGGGCTGTTGTTGTTAAGACATTTGGACCTTTAGCACTAGCTACCATTGGGTTCTTTATGTTGGTATTAGTATTTGGTCTTGCGTATGCTTGGCGGAAAGGAGCACTTGAATGGAAATAAGAAAGCCCAAAATCAAGTCTCTTCCATACGATGAATGGAAAGACAACGACACGCTTAGCAAGATGGCAAGCGAACTGAACGATGGTGGAACTAACCTCGTTCTTGGTAATTTGGATCAACTTATTAACTGGGGTCGTAGTAATTCTCTGTGGTCATTGACTTTCGCTACCTCTTGTTGTGGTATTGAGTTCATGGCTGTTGGTTGTGCCCGTTACGACTTCTCTCGTTTCGGTTTCGAGGTTACTCGTAACTCTCCTCGTCAGGCTGACTTAATCATGTGTGCTGGTACTATTACAAACAAGATGGCTCCAGCTTTGAAGCGTTTGTATGATGAGATGGCCGAACCTAAGTATGTTATAGCTGTTGGTGGATGCGCTATTTCTGGTGGTCCATTCAAAGATAGCTATCACGTTATGCGTGGTATTGATGAGATCATCCCTGTGGATGTATATATTCCTGGTTGCCCTCCACGTCCAGAGGCAATCATCTATGGAATGATGCAACTTCAGCGTAAGGTTAAGGTTGAGAAATTCTTTGGCGGTGTTAACCATAAGCAGAATGCTGAAGAGCGTGAATTAGGTAAGAGTAATGCCGAATTGATTTTTGAAGAGAAGTTAGGTATTACTCCAGAAGAGATAAAAGAAAAGCGTGAAACTGCTTGGGAAGAGTCACATAAACCAGCTCCTAAACCAGTTCGCCCTACAGCCAAGCCTGTAGCAAAGCCAGTTTCTTCAACTCCTGTAGAGACTGCTCCTAAGAAAGAAACGATTGTCGTTAACCAGCCTGTAACAAAAGAAGATGTTGAGAAGTTGGGTAAGGAAATCGATCAGATTGATGCTGCAAAGAAAGCTTCTGACGAAAGTACAACTAACGTATAATATATAAGGTACGCGAGAATGAAACTAGAAAATAAAGAATTCGGCTTTGATAGCTTTGCTGCAGAAATGGCAAAGTTGAAGAATGAGAAACATTTCGATTACCTTGTAACTGTTGTCGGTGAAGACTTTGGAGCAGAGGAAGGACTTGGATGTATCTATATTCTTGAGAATACAAATACACATGAGCGTTGTTCTGTAAAACAGCTTGCAAAGAAGGTAGGAGAGGAGTCTGTTATTCCTTCAGTTATCAAGTTGTGGGCTGATGCTGACCTGTTAGAACGTGAGGTTTATGACTTCTATGGTATTAAGTTCCTCGGTCATCCAGATATGCGTCGTCTCTTCCTAAGGAATGACTTTAAGGGTTATCCACTTCGCAAGGACTACGATATGGATCCTGCAAAGAATATGTATTCTACGGAAGATGATGTAGAATTGGATACTACGACAGAGTGGAATTTGAACAAAAATGGTGAACTCGTTGGTACACAACGTCCATTGTTTACCGATGATAACTTTGTTGTAAATATTGGTCCGCAGCACCCATCTACTCATGGTGTGCTTCGTTTGCAGACGATTCTTGATGGTGAGACTGTTACTAAGATTTATCCTCACCTAGGTTATATCCATCGTGGTATAGAGAAGCTTTGTGAACAGTTCACATATCCTCAGACATTGGCATTGACTGACCGTATGAACTATTTGTCAGCAATGATGCATCGTCATGCGCTTGTAGGTGTGATTGAAGAGGGTATGGGGATTGAATTGTCTGAACGTATTCTCTATATCCGTACTATTATGGATGAGTTACAGCGTATTGATAATCACCTTCTTTATACAGCTTGTTGTGCACAGGACTTAGGTGCTCTTACAGCATTCCTTTATGGTATGCGTGACCGTGAGCATGTCCTCAATGTTATGGAAGAGACAACAGGTGGTCGTTTGATTCAGAACTATTATAGAATAGGTGGTTTGCAGGCTGATATTGATCCAAACTTTGTATCAAATGTAAAGCAACTCTGTAAGTATCTTCGTCCAATGATCCAGGAGTATGTTGATGTCTTTGGTGATAATGTTATTACACATCAACGCTTTGAGGGTGTTGGCGTAATGGACGAGAAGGATTGTATTAGCTATGGTGTGACCGGTCCTGCTGGTCGTGCTAGCGGATGGAAAAATGACGTTCGTAAGAATCATCCTTATGCGATGTATGATAAGGTGGACTTTGATGAGATAACACTGACAAATGGTGATTCTATGGATCGTTACTTCTGTCATATTAAGGAAATCTATCAGAGCCTCAATATTATAGAGCAATTGATTGATAATATTCCTGAGGGTGAGTTCTATATTAAGCAGAAGCCAATTATTAAAGTTCCAGAAGGTCAGTGGTACTTCTCTGTTGAGGGTGCAAGTGGTGAGTTTGGTGCTTATTTGGATTCACGTGGTGATAAGACAGCTTATCGTTTGAAGTTCCGTCCAATGGGCTTGACACTTGTTGGTGCTATGGATAAGATGTTACGTGGTCAGAAGATAGCCGACTTAGTTACTACAGGTGCTGCACTTGACTTCGTAATCCCTGATATTGACCGCTAATAAGGTTATTATAAAAGTAATCAATTAAGAATTAAAATCATACTATGTTCGATTTTAGAATAGTAACAACATGGTTCGATGAGTTGCTCCGCGTCACTTGTGGCTTGAGTAACTTTTGGACCGTTCTGATTGAGTGCGTTGTGGTGGGCTTAGCAATACTTCTTGCTTATGCTCTACTTGCTATCGTTCTCATCTTCATGGAACGTAAGGTCTGCGCCTACTTCCAGTGCCGAATTGGACCTGTCAGAGTAGGATGGTGGGGAACTTTACAGGTCTTTGCTGATGTATTGAAGATGTTAATCAAAGAGATTTTTGCAGTTGATAAGGCTGATAAATTGCTTTATTATCTTGCTCCATTTTTGGTTATTATTGCTTCAGTAGGAACTTTCTCTTTCCTTCCATGGAATAATGGAGCTAATATCTTAGACTTTAATGTGGGTATATTCCTAGTAACGGCTATTAGTTCAATTGGTGTTCTTGGAATCTTCCTTGCAGGTTGGGGTAGTAATAATAAGTATTCTGTGCTCTCCGCTATGCGTGGTGCAGTACAGATGATTTCTTATGAGTTGTCTTTAGGACTCTGTTTAATTTCTGCAGTTATTCTCACAGGTAAAATGCAGATTTCAGGTATTGTAGAAGCACAAACAGGTCCTTGGCAATGGCTGATTATACAAGGGCATATCCCTGCAATATTGGCTTTCCTCGTATTTTGTATTGCAGGTAATGCAGAAGCAAATCGTGGTCCTTTCGACTTAGCCGAGGCTGAGAGTGAGTTGACTGCTGGTTACCATACAGAGTATAGTGGTATGGGCTTTGGTTTCTATTACCTTGCAGAATACCTTAATTTATTTGTTGTATCTGGAATTGCTACCACAGTTTTCTTGGGTGGATGGGCTC
Organism: Prevotella veroralis; assembly: GCF_018127765.1. Classification (NCBI taxonomy): domain Bacteria; kingdom Pseudomonadati; phylum Bacteroidota; class Bacteroidia; order Bacteroidales; family Prevotellaceae; genus Prevotella; species Prevotella veroralis. The sequence continues at coordinate 736,094 of NZ_CP072330.1, forward strand.
CATTGAATATTGGTCTTGAGGGCTTTGATGCCGTTATGAACTATATACCAGGTATTGTATGGTTCCTTGGTAAGACATTCGTTGTAGTATTCTTGTTGATGTGGATTAAGTGGACTTTCCCACGTCTTCGCATTGATCAGATTCTGAAATTAGAGTGGAAGTACCTTATGCCATTGTCACTTGTCATCCTTGTATTGATGACTATTTGTGTAGCATTCGGTTGGACATTCACTATTAATGGTTAAAGAGAATGGAAGAGAAAAAACAATCATATTTTGGTGAGGTTGGCTCTGCGCTCAAGACACTTGCTACTGGTATGAAGGTGACAATGAAGGAATACTTCACACCAAAGTCTACCGAGCAGTATCCAGAGAATCGTAAGACAACCCTTCACGTTGCTAAACGCCATCGTGGTCGTTTAGTCTTTAAACGTGACGAAAATGAAAACTACAAGTGCACAGCTTGTACTATGTGTGAGAAGGCTTGTCCTAATGGTACCATCAAGATTGCTTCAGAGATGGTAACCAATCCTGAGACAGGCAGAAAGAAGAAGCAACTTCTCGATTATCAGTATGACTTAGGCGATTGTATGTTTTGTGAGTTATGTGTGAATGCTTGTAACTTTGATGCAATTGAGTTTACAAATGATTTTGAAAATGCAGTGTTTGATCGTTCTAAGCTAGTTCTTCATCTTGATAAGGAAATATATAAAGGTGGTTCGTTACCAAAGCTTATTGAGGGTGGAGCAGATTGGAAAGTTGGAACATTCAATACTAAAAAGAAATAAGGAGTAAGGGATATGGCAAGATTAATTATGTTTGCGATTCTCGCCGTTGTAATATTGGCTTCAGCTATATTCTGCGTGTCGACGAAACGTATCATGCGAGCAGCAACAGCATTGCTGTTTGTACTCTTTGGTGTTGCAGGTCTCTACTTCCTGCTAGATTATACTTTCCTTGGTGCTGCTCAGATAAGCATTTATGCTGGTGGTATCACTATGATGTATATCTTTGCAATCCAATTGGTGAGCAAACGTACATTGCAAGGACTCTCTGAACGATGGTTAGGTAAGCGTACTTTTCTTGCTGCTGCAATAGCATTAGTTGGCTTTGCAACTGTTGTTGTTGTATTGCTAAAGAATGCTTTAATCAATAGTACTATAGTAAATGGTGATATGTTGTCAAAAGAAGTAACAATGGATACCATTGGTCAGAACTTGATGAGTGCAGATAAATATGGATATGTACTTCCTTTTGAATTTATTTCTGTATTCCTTTTGGCATGTATTATTGGTGGCTTAGTTATTCTGAATAATAAAAAGAAGGAGGGAAGCAAATGATACCTGTCGGATATTTCTTTGTCCTTAGTGGACTATTATTCTTTATCGGAGTATTTGGTTTCGTAACCCGTCGCAACCTTGTTGCAATGCTTATCTCCGTAGAGTTAGTTCTTAATAGCGTTGATATCAACTTCGCTGCATTCAACCGTCTACTTTTCCCTGATGGATATGAGGGTATGTTCTTTACGCTCTTCTCTATCGGAGTAAGCGCTGCTGAATCAGCCGTTGCACTCGCTATTATTATCAATGTTTACCGTCATTTCCACAGCGATCAGGTGAACAGTATTGAAAATATGAAATTATAAAGAGAAAACAAATATGTTTGATTACGCATTTTTGATACTTCTTCTTCCGTTCCTAAGCGCTGTTGTGCTTGGTCTGTTCGGAATGAAGATGCCACGCAAGGTTGCTGGTATTATTGGCACCTGTGTGTTGGGAACGTTATTTGTGCTCAGTCTCTATACTGCTTATCACTATTTCTTTTATACGGGAGAGTATACAGCAATGGGGGAGACTTTCCATGTCACTGACGGTCGTTTAGCTAATAGTACTTATCCAACTGTTACCGTCTTTAATCTAACATGGTTAAAGTTTACAGAGCTATTGACCTTTAATATTGGTTTACGTCTTTCTCCAATCAGTGTGATGATGTTAATCGTTATTACTACTGTCAGCTTTATGGTTCACATCTATTCATTCGGTTATATGGCTGAACGTGATGAGAACTACAAGTTTGAGGAGTACGAACATGGATTCCAGCGTTTCTATGCCTACTTGTCACTCTTTACGATGTCAATGCTTGGTCTTGTTGTAGCAACCAATATCTTCCAGATGTATCTTTTCTGGGAGTTAGTAGGTGTATGTTCATATCTGTTAATTGGATTCTATTATCCAAAGCATACTGCAGTACATGCCAGCAAGAAGGCATTTATTGTTACACGTTTTGCTGATTTGTTCTTCTTGATAGGTATTCTGTTCTTTAGCTTCTATGTAGGAACATTCAACTATGACCTCCATACAAATCCAGAGCTTGTTGGAAAGTTGACGGCATTAGCTTCAAATTCTGCATTGACATGGGTGCTTCCAACATCACTATTCTTGATGTTCATTGGTGGTGCTGGTAAGTCAGCAATGTTCCCATTGCATATCTGGTTGCCAGATGCTATGGAGGGTCCAACACCTGTGTCTGCTTTGATTCACGCAGCTACGATGGTTGTTGCTGGTGTTTTCCAAGTTGCATCATTGTTACCAATCTATGTACAGTTTGGTGCACAGGAGCAACTCCATTGGATTGCTTGGATTGCAGCATTTACAGCCTTCTATGCAGCAGCAGTAGCTTGTGCTCAGCGTGATATTAAGCGTGGTTTGGCATTCTCTACTATCTCACAGATTGCTTACATGCTCGTTGCACTTGGTGTTTGCTTCTATGAGAAGGAGCACGGTTCATTCTATAGTGCAGAATATCTCCACCATGGTGGTCTTGGCTATATGGCAGCAATGTTCCACCTCTTCACTCATGCAATGTTTAAGGCTCTGCTCTTCCTTTGCTCTGGTGCTATTATTGTTATCATTGGTAGCAACTTCAAGGAGTATATGGGTGGTTTGCACAAATACATGCCAATTACGAATATCTGTTTCTTGATTGGTTGCTTGGCAATTGCAGGTATTCCTCCATTTGCAGGTTTCTTCTCTAAGGATGAGATTATCTCAGCTTGTAACACCTTACCAGGAGTAGAAGGACAGGCTTTGAAGTGGATTATGACTATTGTAGCAGGAATGACAGCATTCTATATGTTCCGTCTCTACTACGTAATCTTCTGGGGCGAGTCTTACTATGAGCAGGACCCAGAGAATCGTCGTCGTCCACAGGAGGTTCCATTCGTAATGTGGGGACCATTGGTATTCCTCGCTGCAATTTCTGTATGTGCTGGTTGGATTCCTTTCGGTCACTTCGTAAGTGCCAATGGCTTAAACTATGATATTCATATAGATTGGAGCATTGCAACAACAAGTATTATTGCAGCCGTTATCGGTATTGCCCTTGCTACTTGGATGTACATGGGTAAGAAGCAGCCTGTGGCTGATGCCTTACAGCGTACCTTCCCACGTCTGCACAAGGCAGCCCTCAACAGATTCTATATAGATGATGCATGGCAATTCTTCACACATAAGATAGTATTCCGTTGCTTCTCTATTCCAATCGCATGGTTCGATCGTCATGTTATTGATGGTACATTCAACTTCATGGCTTGGGGTACACAAGAGGCAGGCGAGTCAATCCGTTCTTGGCAGAGTGGCGATGTACGTCAATATGCCGTATGGTTTATTACCGGAACTGTAGCATTAACATTAATCTTACTTTGTTTGATATAATAAAATGAGTTGGATATTAACTGTATTTGTAATAATCCCCGTCCTGATGCTCTGTGGCTTATGGGTAGCCAAGAACGATAATCAGGTACGTGGTATGATGGTAGCCGGCTCTACGGCACTTTTGATTGGTGCTATCTGGTTGACTGTCTATTTTGTTCAGCAGCGTAATGCTGGTAACCATGATGCAATGCTACTGGCAAACTCCGTGATGTGGTTCAAGCCTATGCATATTGCCTTCTCTGTGGGTGTCGATGGTATCTCTGTTGTGATGATCTTGCTTTCAGCGATTATTGTCTTTACAGGAACCTTTGCTAGCTGGCAACTTGAGCCGATGAAGAAAGAGTATTTCCTCTGGTTTGTACTTTTGGCTTCAGGTGTATTTGGCTTCTTTATCTCAACGGATATGTTCACGATGTTCATGTTCTATGAGGTTGCTCTTATTCCTATGTATCTCCTCATCGGTGTATGGGGAACAGGTCCAAAGGAGTATTCAGCAATGAAGCTTACTTTGATGCTGATGGGTGGTTCAGCTCTTTTGATATTGGGTATTCTTGGTATCTATTACTTCAGTGGTGCTACTACGATGGACGTAATAGAGTTGGCACGTATGCATGCGATGCCTAAGAATATTCAGAACATCTTCTTCCCATTCGTATTCATTGGCTTTGGTGTTCTTGGAGCTTTATTCCCATTCCATACATGGTCTCCTGATGGTCACGCTTCAGCGCCTACAGCCGTATCAATGCTCCATGCTGGTGTGTTGATGAAACTTGGTGGCTATGGTTGCTTGCGTATTGCTATGTTCTTGATGCCTGATGCTTTGCAGACATGGGCTCCTATCTTCCTAGTTCTGACAACTATTTCGGTTGTTTATGGTGCGCTCTCTGCATGTGTACAGACTGACTTGAAGTATATCAATGCTTATTCATCAGTATCACACTGTGGTATGGTACTCTTTGCATTGGTTATGACCACACAGACAGCCATCACGGGTGCAATACTTCAGATGCTTTCTCATGGTTTGATGACAGCCTTGTTCTTCGCATGTATTGGTATGATTTATCACCGTGCTGGAACCCGTGACGTACGTTATCTTGGTGGTTTGATGAAGGTTATTCCATTCCTTGCAGTCTCTTATGTAGTGGCAGGTCTTGCCAATCTTGGTTTGCCTGGTTTCTCTGGCTTCGTTGCCGAGATGACCATCTTCGTTGGTTCATTTGAGAATGCAGGTACATTCCACCGTGTAGCAACTATCATTGCTTGTACAGCGATTGTTATCACAGCGGTTTATATCTTACGTGTGGTAGGAAAGATTCTCTTTCAGAAAATTCCAAATAAGAAGTTCTATGAACTGCATGATGCGACATGGGACGAGCGATTCGCTATTGGCTGCTTGATCTTCTGCGTTGCAGGCTTAGGTCTCTGCCCACTCTTCTTCGAGAATATGATTATTGATGCTGTTCATCCTATATTTGACCACATCATAACATACGTACCAACATTAGGTAATCTTTAATAAACTAGCGTAATGAATTATAGTGATTTCTTTAAGATGATTCCGGAGGCAAGTCTCGTTGCCATCCTGATTGTTTTGTTCGTTGCTGACTTTGCAACGGCAAAGACTGAAGAGCGCAAGTGGTTCAATCCGCTGGCTTCGGTGCTCCTTCTGATAAATACTTTTGTTTGTCTGCTCCCTATGGAAGCACAGACAGCATTTGGTGGTATGTATGTTACCTCTTCTGCTGTAAACGTGATGAAGGCTATCCTTTCTATGGGTACATTCATTGTCGTCCTTCAGAGTCGTATATGGGCTGCGAAGAACGGTAAGGAGAGTGAGTTCTATATGCTGATAGTTTCAACACTCCTCGGTATGTTTGCCATGATGAGCGCAGGTAACTTCTTGATGTTCTTCCTTGGGCTTGAGATGGCATCGGTGCCATTGGCATGTGCGGTTGCCTTCGATATGTATCGTAATGACTCTGCGGAAGCTGCAGCTAAGTTTATCTTGACAGCTACCTTCTCAAGTGGCGTAATGCTCTATGGTATTAGCTTCCTTTATGGTGAGTTCGGCACGCTTTATTTTGCTGATATAGCAACTAAGATGCATGCGACCCCACTAACTATCATGGGACTCGTATTCTTCTTTAGTGGTCTTGGCTTCAAGATATCTCTCGTTCCATTCCACTTCTGGACTGCCGATACTTATCAAGGTGCGCCAACAACAGTTACTGGTTATTTGAGCGTAATCTCAAAGGGAGCAGCCGCCTTTACATTGTTGAGTATCCTGTTCCATGTCTTCGGTGCAATCGTTGAGTATTGGCACGTATTGTTGATGATAGTCGTTGTACTTTCTATCACCATTGCTAACCTCTTCGCTGTGCGTCAGAATGAGTTGAAACGCTTCATGGCGTTCAGTTCTATCTCTCAGGCAGGTTATATCATGTTGACAGCTATTGGCAACGACTGGGTTAGCTCGGTGAGTGCATTGAGCTATTACGTTCTGATTTATGTTGTTGCTAATATGGCAGTCTTCACGATTATCTCTGTTGTAGAGCAGAATAATGGCGGTAAGACCAACATTGACGACTATAATGGCTTCTATCAGACTAACCCACGTCTGAGCTTCTTGATGACTTTAGCAATGTTCTCGCTTGGTGGTATTCCTCCATTCGCAGGTATGTTCTCAAAGTTCTTTGTATTTATGTCTGGCGTTAATGGCGCAGATATTAATACCACGATGGGAGCCTGGTCATACGCTGTTGTCTTCATCGCATTAATTAATACAGTTATCTCGCTCTACTACTATTTGAAGATTGTGAAAGCAATGTATATCGTACGTACAGACAATCCATTGCCAACCTTCAAGAGCGATTGCAACACAAAGTTCGCTTTAGCAGTTTGTATGACAGGCATTCTTCTCTTCGGAGTTTGCAGCTTCGTATATGAGTGGATTGCAGCAGCTGCATAAAGTATATAATTAGAATCTTGTTATAAGATGCCCAGGACTTTAATAGTCTTGGGCATTTTTGTTTTGCGCCTCTATCTTGCGCCTCCCACCCATCATTGTTTGCCAGTAAGTAGGGGAGGCTTGAGAACCTTTGAGATAGGCCTCTGTTTTGCCACAGATAAGGCTTGTCTTATTGTAAGAAGAGTGCCCTTTGGTTAACTCATATGTATCAGCGAATTAGCACATATGTGTTACCTCCACTAACACATATGTGTCACATCGGTTAACACATATGTGTCAATTTCATGATTACATAGGTATTAGAAAAAGCGTAAAAAGCACATGAGATTCAGGCAAGATAAGTAATAAAAAAGACAGAACCCAAATGCTAGAGTTCTGTCTTCTGATATGTATAATCTGTTAGTTTCTGAACTTAGAATGGAAGGTCATCCTCTGGGCTTCCAGCACTCTCCTGTGTTGGAGGGAATGGAGCTTGTTGCGCAGCAGGTTGTGCTGGTTGTGGTGTGACAGGGGCAGCCGTTGCTGGTGCACCAGCCATGACAGCAGCAGCATCTACACGCTGAATGTTCCAAGCACGGATGTTATTAAACCAACGACCATTATATTCGTGAGCATCAATATCGAAACTTACGATAATCTCCTCACCAGTCTTAATTGCAAACTGATCTATTCTGTCGGCTCCAAAGACGTTGAAGACCATCTTCTTTGGGTACTGATCATGTGTTTCTATTACGTATTCTTGTGACTTCCATGGTCCACGAGCAGATGTACCTTCACGGGCAGGAAGAACTGCAATAATTTTTCCTTGTAACTCCATAGTCTACTTTGTTATATATTTCTTATTTGTTTAAATGTGCTTGCGAAATTAATAAAATAGTTCTAAAAACGGAAACTTTCATACTTAAATTTTGTTTTTCACATCTGTTTTTTGTATTTTTGTGCGTTGAAGAGAAGAGTCTACGATATATATAGTTTAAGACGCTTCATCTCATGTAAGTTTAAGATTGAATATTAACTAAAATAAGATACCAATGAGGTTTAACCTTTCAAGCACTGCATTGAGCAGCCGATTGTTGACACTCTCACGAGTAATTAATAGCAAGAATTCACTTCCAATTCTTGATTGTTTCCTCTTTGAGGTTCATAATGGACAATTAACCATCACTTCGTCTGACAGTGAGAATGTGATGTGTGGGACTTTGAATCTTGATAGTTGTGAAGGTGAAGGTGACTTCGCTGTAAACAGTCAGACTATCCTTGATGCTGTGAAAGAACTTCCAGAGCAGCCACTTGCTCTTGATGTTAATTTCGATGAGATGAAGATTTATATTACTTATCAGAATGGCTCTTATAATTTCCCAATCCTTGGGGCTGATGAGTATCCAAGAGTACAGCCTATTTCTGATAATGCTTCTTCTATTACCATTGATGCAGCGAAACTTTCGGATAGTATTAATCGTTCTATCTTTGCAACAGCACAAGACGAGCTTCGCCCTGTGATGAATGGTATTTATTTTGATTTGACAAGTGATAGCCTGGCTATTGTAGCAAGTGATGGTCATAAGTTGGTAAGGAATAAAAACTTCTCGATCAAGAGTGAAACACCATCAGCATTTATCCTGCCAAAGAAACCTGCAACATTGTTGAAGACAGTCCTTGCTAAGGATGGTGGGGATGTAGTGATTCGTTTCGACGAGCGTTTTGCTGACATATCTTTTGCTGATGGTAATCTGTCTTGTCGATTGATAGAAGGTAAGTATCCTAATTACAATAGCGTAATACCACAAGACAATCCTAATAGAATTACGATTGATCGCAAATCACTTATTGGTGCTCTGCGTCGTGTATTGCCATTTGCAAGTGATTCGTCACAGCTTATCCGTTTCCATGTTTCTACTGGCTTATTAGAGCTGAACGCTGAAGACATAGACTTCTCTACAAGCGCAAAGGAGAGTGTTACTTGTGAATACGATGGTAATGCAATGAGTATAGGCTTTAAGGGCTCAAGCATGCTTGAGATATTGAATAACCTTGAGAGTGATGATGTAGTTATTCAGTTGGCTGATCCTTCACGAGCTGGTGTTATTGTTCCTGGCGTACAACCAGAGAACGAGGATGTACTCATGTTGATTATGCCAATGCTGTTAAACGAATAATAGGATATTCTACTAATATACATCTTACTGGGGGATGGCTATATCTCTAATAGATAGCCATCTCCTTTCTAATTGTAGTAGGGCTTATAAGCAAACGTATGAAATTGAATTTGACGAAACCTTTAATAGTATTTGATCTGGAAACGACGGGGCTTGATTTGGTAGCTGATCGTATAATTCAAATCTCATATATTAAAGTATATGCTGATGGGAAAGAGGAGAGAGAGAATTTCTTTATTAATCCAGGTAAACATATTCCCACAATTGTAACAGAATTGACAGGTATCTCCGATGAGGATGTTGCAGACGCACCAACATTCAAGCAGAAGGCAAAGGAGTTAGCCGATAAGTTCGCAGGTTGTGACTTTGCAGGATTTAATTCTAATCGATTTGACGTGCCAATGCTTGCAGAGGAGTTCTTGCGAGCAGGGATTGATTTCGACTTCTCTAAGTGTAGATTGATTGATGCACAGAATATCTATCATAAGATGGAACGCCGTAATCTTGCCGCCGCATATAAGTTCTATTGTGGGAGGAAGATGGAAGAAGACTTCGTAGCACATCGTGCAGATCAAGATACAGAAGCTACCTGGCGTGTGTTACAAGGTGAAGTTGCCATGTATGCACCTGGCAATCAAGAGGAAGAGCGTGCCCTCAATAATGATATGGACGAGTTAGCAGAGTTTTCGCGTATGAATGACTTTGTTGATTTTGCTGGGCGTATCGTATGGGAAGATATGAAGGATAAAGATGGTAAGACACTTCTTGATGCCACTGGTAAAGCTCGTAAGCATGAAGTATTCAACTTTGGTAAGTACAAAGGCTGGGATGTAGCAGAAGTATTACACAAAGATCCTGGTTATTATAGTTGGATGTTGGCAAGTGATTTTACTTATAACACAAAACAGGTGTTGACACGTATTCGTTTACGTGAATTCAATAATAGATAATGTAATGTTAGAAGGAAAGAAAATAGTTTTAGGCATAACAGGTTCTATAGCCGCATATAAGAGTTGTCTGCTTATACGTGAGCTAATAAAGAAAGGAGCCGAGGTACAGGTCGTCATTACTCCTGCAGGAAGGGAGTTTATAACGCCTATAACCCTCTCCGCACTTACGCATAAACCCGTCATTAGTGAGTTCTTTTCTCAGAAGGATGGTACTTGGAACTCTCATGTGGATTTAGGATTATGGGCTGATGCAATGGTAATAGCTCCATGTACAGCTGCATCATTAGGCAAGATGGCAAATGGTGTTGCTGATAATATGCTTATAACGACTTATCTTTCAATGAAGGCACCAGTATTCATAGCCCCTGCAATGGATTTGGATATGTATAAACATCCTTCAACGCAGAAGAATCTTGATACATTACGTGGCTATGGTTATCATATTATAGAGCCTGCTAATGGCTTTCTAGCGAGTGGATTAGAAGGGAAGGGTAGAATGGAGGCGCCAGAGAATATAGTGAAGTCTTTGGAGTATTTCTTCTCAGAAAGTATTACTTCTAAATATACAGAAAGGAGGGATTTACAAGGTAAGACAATCCTTATTACGGCTGGGCCAACTTATGAGAGACTTGATCCTGTTCGCTTCATCGGTAATTATTCTTCGGGTAAGATGGGATTTGCTTTAGCTGAAGATTGTCTTCAGCGTGGTGCAAAGGTTATCCTTATAGCTGGACCAGTAAGTTTGACCTGTTCTGCTGCTATAGAGCGAATAGATGTTGAAAGCTGTAATGAAATGTATGATGCTACGGTTAGGGAATATCCTAAGTGTGATGCAGCTATCTTGTGTGCCGCAGTTGCCGATTTCCGTCCACAGCAAATAGCAAATCATAAGATTAAACGAGAAGGGGATAATTTAACGCTCACATTGATACCGACACAAGATATTGCTGCTACTATTGGTAAGATGAAAAGCGAGAAGCAGCGCCTTGTGGTATTTGCCTTAGAAACAAATGAAGAAGAGCATAATGCACGCAAGAAGTTAGAGAGGAAGAAGGCTGATTTTATTGTGTTGAACTCAACAAGGAATCCTGGTACAACATTTCAATCGGATGATAATCAAATCACAATAATTAGTAAAGATAGAAAGAAGGTTTATGACAAGAAACCAAAGGCAGAAGTGGCTCGTGATATTATTAACGAGCTTGTTAGTTTGCTTTAGCAAGGATATTACTGCACAGGAACTACAAGCGAAAGTAACCATCAATCATAATCAAATTGAGGGCACAGATGCGTCTGTCTTCGAGAATCTTCAACAGACACTGGAACAGTTTATCAATACGAGGCAATGGACTCATTATCAGTTTCAAAAGAATGAGCGTATTGCATGTAACTTCAATATTACAATAAGCAAATATGATGTAAGCAGTAATATGTTTACTTGTACAGCATTGATACAAGCCAATCGTCCTGTTTATAATTCCGCCTATACTTCTACACTTTATAATAATCAAGATGGTGATTTCAATTTTACCTTTGCTCAATATGAACAGCTAGACTTTAATGAGGAAAATATAGATAACCAACTAACAGCTTTAATTGCTTATTATGCTTATCTCATTATAGGATTAGATCTTGATTCTTTCTCACCGATGGGTGGAGAAGATGTATTACTTCGTTGTATGAATTTAACGAATAATGCACAGAATCTGAGCTTCACTGGTTGGAAGGCCTTTGATAGTTCTCGTAACCGGTTTGCTTTCATTAATGATTATCTAGATGGGGCTATGAAGCCTTTTCGTCAACTACAATATGATTACTATAGGACAGGATTAGACGAAATGGCAAATAATGCTGAACGTGGCAGAACGAATATTACGACTGCATTAGAGAACGAATTGAAGAAAGCACATGAGAACCGTCCGATAAGTCTTCTTCCTCAAATATGGACAGACTATAAGAAGGACGAGTTAGCTAATATATATAAAGGTAAAGGTACACAGAAAGAGAAAGAACAAGTTTATGATATTCTCTTTGGAATTAATGCCAGTCAGAATATAACGTGGGATAAGATAAAGCAATAAGTTATCTCTTTCAATCTCTGAACTTAACAATTATCTAAAGTATTAAATATAACTAGCAAGTATATGCTGAAACATCTATATATAAAGAACTTCACTTTAATAGATCAGTTAGATATAGCCTTTCACTCTGGTTTCTCAGTTATAACAGGTGAGACTGGAGCTGGAAAGAGTATTATCCTTGGTGCTATAGGTTTATTGCTGGGCAATAGGGCAGATAGTAAACAGATTAAACAAGGTGAGAAGAAATGTACAATAGAAGCGCATTTTGACTTATCTCATTATGGTTTTGAATCTTTCTTTGAAGACAATGATATTGATTTCGAACCAGAAGATACAATTATACGTCGCGAACTAACTGCTAGTGGCAAATCACGTGCTTTTATTAATGATACTCCGGTCTCTTTACAAATGATGCGCATACTTGGGGAGCAGTTAATAGATATCCATTCTCAGCACCAGAACTTGCTTTTGCAAAAGGATGATTTCCAATTGAATGTTGTTGATATCATAGCACAGGATAGTGCAGCTCTCTCTGCTTATCATTCTTCTTATCAACATTACAAGGAGTCCTTACAGCGTTTGTCTGACCTAAAAGAACAGATTACAAAAGCACAAGAGAATGAAGAATTTATGCGTTTTCAGTTTGATGAACTAGAGAGTGCTGGACTTGTAGAAGGTAGACAGCAGGAACTAGAACAGGAGAGTGAGACCCTCTCTCATTCGGAAGATATTAAGACTGCTTATTATGAAGCCGACCACTTATTAAATGATGACGATAATGGAATCATTTATAAGTTAGGCGAAAGTCTAGATAGTCTTAGTGATATAGAGAATGTCTATTCAAAAGCAAAGGATGTGGTACAACGTCTATCGTCTGTTCATATAGAGTTAAAAGATATTGCAAGTGAAGTTGGTAGTGAGGTTGAGAATATAGAATTTGATCCTTCTCGTCTGGATAGTATCAACCAGCAGCTTGATCAGTTAAACACACTTGAGCAGAAATATCATGTTTCCACAGAAGAGGAGTTGATAGAGATTCGTGATAACATTGCAGAGCAATTACAGAGTATTGATAATAGCGATGAAGAACTTGAATCCTTGACAAAGAAAGTAGATGAAGAACTCAAGCTATGCACGGAGAAGGCAGCTAAGTTAACAGAATTGCGCCTTAAAGCTGGTAAGATTGTAGAGAAAGAGATGAGTCAACGATTGATACCTCTTGGTATTCCAAATGTCCGTTTCAAAGTTGATATAACCTCAAAGCCTTTGTCGTTGGATGGTGCAGATAAAGTGCAATTTCTTTTTTCTGCTAACACAAGTACTGCTATGGAACCTGTTGCACAAGTTGCCTCTGGTGGTGAGATTGCTCGTGTTATGTTATCCTTGAAAGCAATGATTAGTGGAACGGTAAAACTCCCAACGATTATCTTTGATGAAATTGATACAGGTGTGAGTGGTAAGATTGCTCAAAAAATGGCACTTATTATGCAAGAGATGGGTAATAATAATCGTCAGGTTATCTCAATTACGCATTTACCACAGATCGCCGCATTAGGTAGCTCACATTATAAGGTTGAGAAGGAAGAGACGGCAGAAGGGACGCGCAGTCACATGCGAGAATTAAATCAAGAGGAACGTGTATGCGAGATTGCACAAATGCTTTCGGGTGCAGATATCTCTGATGCTGCTCTTCAGAATGCCCGTGAATTATTAAATCTTAGTCAGAAGTAAATATATAGTCCTTAATTAAACATACGCAATGAAAGAAAGAATGAACATGAAAACGAGGAATTTCATACTATCTCTTATCTTATTGTTGGGAGTTTCTCTCAATGTCTTGGCACAATCTTCAGCTGTGAAGAAAGTGGCTGATGCCGCTTTTACATTAACAACTTTCAAGTCCGATGGAAGTATCTTGGCTACCTCTAATGGTATTTGCATTAGTACTGATGGTGTTGCAGTGAGTCCCTGGAAACCTTTTATAGGGGCTGATAAAGCTGTAATCATTGATGCTAAAGGACAGAAACATGATGTCACTTGTTTACTTGGTGCTAATGAGATCTATGATATTGTGAAGTTCTGCGTTAGTGGGAAAGTGAATGCTGCTACTCTTACCAATACTGTTTCTACTAGTGAAGACGCTTGGATAGTGCCAATGGCAAAGAGTGGAACTCCAGAAAAGGCTAACGTGTCAAGTGTTGAGAAGTTCATGGATAAATACAATTATTCTATTCTTTCCGCTTCAGCAAGCGATAAGTTGAATGGTGCCCCTGTTGTAAATACAAAAGGGCAGGTCATTGGACTCTTCAATGCTTCCGGCTCAAATAAGAGTGCAGTAGATGTCAACTATGCAAAGGACTTCATGTTGACGGGACTATCTCAAAATGATGCCACAATGAATCAGAGTAATCTTCGAATCGGTTTACCAAGTAAACTAGAGGATGCTCTTGTTGCATTGATGTTATCTTCTGAAAAGTCGGCAAGTATTCATGAAGCAACCATCAACGATTTCATATCAAGATTCCCACAAGTTGCAGATGGTTATAACGCCCAAGCAAACGTTTTAATTGGAAAATCAAACTTCACGGAGGCTGATAAGGTCTTGCAAACAGCTATTGCGAGGGTAAGTATGAAGGATGAAGCTCTTTACAATTATGCAAGAGTAATCTATTATAATACAGTAAATCCAGCAAATAAAGACAGATTGCAGGGGCTTAATTGGACACTTGATAAGGCTTTGGACGAGGTGAAGAAGGCCTATGCAATCAAACCCCTTAATGCTTATCGTCATCTCCAAGCTCAGATTATCTATGCAAAAGGTGACTATGCGAATGCATATAATGAGTTTGACGCACTGACGAAAACTGATTTTAATAATCCAGAACTCTATCTTGAAATGGCACAGAGTCGCCAACACCTTGGTGCCTCTGATAAGGAGCTCCTTGACTTGCTCAATAAGAGTATAGAACTTTGCGATACGCCTTATGTTGCAACCTCTGCACCATATTTCTATATGCGTGGTCAGCAACTTGAAAAGATGGGAGAATATCGTAAGGCAATGCAAGATTATTACACTTATGAATACTTCAATCAAGGACGCCTTTCAGCCGACTTTTATTATATGCGTGAACAATGTGAGGTAAAGGGACGTTTATGGCAACAAGCCTTACAAGACATTCTGATAGCTTCTCAATTAGACCCTAAAGAAGCATTATATCCCACAGAGGCGGGAAGTCTATTGCTACGACTAAACAAAGTAGATGCAGCTATCAGTGCAGCTCAACAGGCTATCCAACTCGACCCATTGCAAGCTGATGCATACTTGATTCTTGGCATAGCCCAATGTGAGAATAAGCAGAAAGAAGATGGGCTCAAGAACATTCAAAAGGCAAAAGAATTAGGCAACACACAGGCTGATTCTTTCTTGAAGAAATATCAATAAATATATTTGATAATTTGGCTGTACGAAATTAAATCAGTACCTTTGCACCCACTGATGGTTCCGTAGCTCAGTTGGATTAGAGCAACAGCCTTCTAAGCTGTGGGTCTTGGGTTCGAACCCCAACGGAATCACTGAGTGTTATAAGAGGAATGTCCACAAGGATATTCCTCTTTTTCTTTTGATTATCAGTATATTATATCACCATGAGCTAATGAGTTGATATCATATTCATTATAACGCTATAATAACCTCTTTCTTACTATCATTAGTCGATGTGCTGTTACTCAGCACACGTCGTGCTGAGGGTTAGTACCAATGGTGTTGAGTACTCTTTATATTCTTATAGATGTCTTTTCCTAAGGAATAACTTCTCCATTTACATTGAAATTCTTTATCGATTAAACTTATAGAAATTATACATTAGTCTTATTCTCAATAGAGGAATCTGTTGTTAAAGTAGAATATTACTTTATATTGCTGTCCGGTAAAAATAAACTGAAAGATCTGTATCTCTTTATCCATCGGTGTTGCATCCATTTTACTTATCCAGGGGCTTGGTTTTTAGTTCCAAACTGTAAGCATTATAAAATGTGCTTATTTTGATAAGGAAAGCCCTATAATAACCAGATAAATTAATGAAATCATAAGTTTAAGTCTATTTTATCTAACACAGATAACCCCAAAAAGTTTTATCGGACACCAATAATTACTTTATGATAAAGCTTTATACTGAGCATTGTTGTAGATGTAATTTTTATTTATAACTGAAGTTAAGTGTCGCCTGTATTAAAAGTTAAATATCTGTTATATATTGTTTTTATATTTGTTGTAATGAAATTATATTTCTACTTTTGTCATTGTTAAAAAACAACAGATTGCAAATCTTCCTCTTCTTTCCAAGAGCAAGACTGTTTAACAGCCGTACAGAGGGGACTTCAAGAAGTTGTTGAGGTTTTCTCTTTTTTGTTTTCTGGTAAAGGAGATGATAAGGGTGCCTCGTTTATCATTTTTTTTCTAACAACTTAAAACTTTTCAATTATGAGTTCATTTAGAGCAACTTTGGAATTGGGTGGTAAAGAGTATGACGTACTCTACTCTAACTACGAGTTCAGCCGTACAACTGACAAGAAGGGTCAGCCTGCATCAAGCATCTCTGGCGGTCGTATCAGTGTAACCATCGAGTCTACTGATGACACTTCTACTATCGAGGCTATGCTTAACAGCCAGTTCAAGCCTGTTGAGGGTAAGATCGTTTACAAGAAGAGCGAAGAGGATGCTAAGATGAAGGAGATTTCTTTCAAGAATGCTTACATCGTTCATTACAAGGAGACACTCGACGTTAACAACGAGGCACCGATGACTATTGCTATGACTTTCTCTGCTGAGAATATCACCGTGGGCAATGCTGAGCTCGACAACCGTTGGCCTCGCACATAAGCTTAGGGAACTTAAAGGACTATGCAGAGCTTTCTTGCTCAGCATAGTCCTTTTTCGTTTCTTACTCAAGCGAGGGGGAACTTTACTATCCTACATACTCCGATTGCTTTCCCTTGAGATTCTAAATGTAATGCCGTATAAGCCAATTAGCTTTTAATTTTCAAAACAAACAACCCATGTCAATTCCTTTCAACCCCATCACTATCAGCGTAGGAAAGAAGTCTCTTTCTTCTTTTATTTCTCTACAAATCGAACAAAACATAGGTAAACACCACCGATTCCAAATGTCTGTTGAATTGGAAACGGGTAGCAATAGATATGTACATAATATCAATAGCAGTAAAGACTGGCTCGGAGAAAGTATCGTGGTCAAAGCGGCTAACAAGCCTATCTTTGTTGGTGTGGTGACAAATGTACAATTACACAGAGAGGGAAGTGACTTTGGATGTATCATCGTTTCTGGCTACTCTGCTACTTACAGAATGGAAACGGCTCATAGCTGCTTCTCATGGAATGATAGAACCATTGGGGATGTAGTGAAAAAGCTGTGTGAACAAGCTAAGGTGCAGTTGGAATTAAATCCTGCATTCAAGGAAACCAAAGACTTTATCTGCCAGTATGAAGAGTCTGACTTTGACTTTATCCGTCGTCTTGCTCATCAGTATCAAGAGTGGATGTATTTCGATGGAACTAAACTCATCTTTGGTAAACCAAGGAAATTGGCTGACCCTATAATATTGGAATATGGAACGACGCTGTCGTCACTTGACATTGGTTTACAGACCCTCGCACGCTCTGAGCAGGTGTTCTCTTATCACTCTGGTGCTGACCGTGAGATGCAACGTATGACACCAGACTTGGCCTATGGTCATGACAAACTATCAGGTGAGGCTTTCCGTGCATCACTCGGAATGTTCTCAAAACCTGCACGACAACATGCACTACCACGTATCAGCAATGAGACGGAGCTTATTAATTACATGGGACGTAAGCAGGCGGCTGAGACTGCCGAGACACATTACATCACGGCAGAGAGTCAGGTGCCAACCCTGCGTGTAGGTTCAGTCATAAGCCTCTACAGCTCATTCTTGGAGCGTGTAGGAAACATATCAAAGGAGAGTTTAGGTAACTTTATCATTATCGAGATTACACACGAGGTGAGCCAAGGAAGTTATTACAAAAACCGCTTCAAGGCTATCCCTGCAACGATAAAAGCACTGCCAAGTCCAAAGGTTCGTATGCCATTAGCTGAAACACAGATGGCAACTGTGCTCAGCAATGCTGACCCACAGGGCAAGGGTCGTGTGCGCGTGCGTATGAATTGGCAGACAGATGGTATGCAGACAGGTTGGGTGCGAGTGATGACACCTGATGGCGGTAGCAGTAAGGACGTAAAGAGCAACCGCGGTTTTGTATTTATCCCAGAGGTAGGCGACCAAGTCCTCCTCGGCTTCCGTCATGGTGACCCTGCAAGACCTTACGTTATGGGTAGCCTGTTTAACGGAGTTACAGGTGGTGGCGGTGGTCAAGGCAACAACTGCAAGAGCCTTACCAGTCGCACCGGTAGTTCCTTGAAACTTGATGATTCTAAAGGAAGTGTCACGCTACATGACAAGGGCGGTGTAAGCATGACTTTTGATGGTGCAGGTAATTCTACATTGAATGCAAAAGCTACTCATTCGGTAAATGCCGGAAGTAATGCTTCGATAAATGTCGGCAAGGGAAAAAGTGTGCTTGAAATGAGTAGTGGGGGAAACATAAAATTGAAAGGTGAATCAACAATAACATTATCTGTTGGCTCAAGCGAGATTATAATAGCCAATACAAGCATTACGCTGAAATCTGAGAATATTTATGTCAAAGGATCAACACAGAGTGTTATCGGACCAAATATGGAAAAAGGTATAAAAGTCAAGGGAGGTGGAAGTGTAGACATTGTAGGTGAGCCTGTCAACATTAATAAAGAGAAAGGCGGAGTTGTCAATATTAAATGACATATAGATAATGAGTTTGATAGATCGATTACACGGTCACGTTCAAGAAGGTGGTCTGACACAAAGAGACTATAAGTACCGTTGTGTACAGACCATCACCACGAAGCTTGACGAGATACCTGTCAGTACTATTGTCAGTAAGAAAGATTACTCAGTAGAGAGATTTACGGATGCAGAAGGAACACAGGGCTTTGCCTTCAGTGTGAAAGATGACATTCCTTCTGTCTTTCCTGAGCAAGGCCAAGAGGCTTTGGTTTTGATAAATGAACTTGAGAATATAAAGACAAAAGCAATAGTCTGGATAGATTCAAAAACAGGAATGATAACCAAACTTCTCAACCATGAGGAGATTATAGCAATATGGGAGGATGAGAAACAACATCTCACGAGCAAATATAAGTTCTTAAAAGGAACGGCTGGAAGCAATGCTTTAAATAATCTGATAAAGATGGAAGACAAGATTATCTATGAATATGATAATCTTATGGCAAGTTTGAGTATAATACCTTTTTATTCCATCTTCTTTGGACCTCATTTAGTGACTGATGAACTTCAGTCTGGACAGAGTACCATTCCTTATGCTTCAAAACTCTTCCCTGGAAATAATTTCAGCTTAAAGTTGGAAAGAGAAATCGAGAAGCAAGATGATGGATTATTATTAGTTAATTACAAAGCTAAGAACGATAAAGAGTCTCATTTTAGTGAGGCCATTCGCAAAGCATACGATCAGAAGATTAAACCTGTCATCCAATATGGTTTTACTGAGTATGAAATTGAGGTTAAACAACAGTCTTCAATTGACCCTGCTGAACATTGCCTTGTAAAGGGAAATTTAAACATAGAAGAGGAAGTTACTGACAATGTTACATTAAGCGTGGACTTACAAGTCAGAAAACTGAAAAATAAAATATAAGTTATGGGACAGTCTTATATACGAGAAGGAACGAATGTAGTTTGTACGAATATGACTTGTGGCACGCCACAATTACTTCTTCGAGGAGCACAGAATGGACTGGTGATTAATAAGTCTTCTGATAAGCCTGTGTTGAATATTGATGCCAAGAAGATATCTGCACCTTTTGCCTGCAAGATGGCAACTAAAGTTTGGGGTGGCTTACAAAGTTTTCTTTTGGGAGTTGCTGTTGGTGCAGCTGCAATTTTCTTAGTAGCAGCTACGATTGTAACCTGTGGTGCAGCCCTACCAGCCATAATAGGAGCTATTGCTATAACAAGTGAAGCCGTAGCCTTAACATCTATTGCCGTTGGCGGACTTGCAGCTGGATATGCTGAACATAAAAAGCAAGAGGGATTAGAGCACGATTGCGATATAACAATGGAATCAGACTGGGCATCATTTCATCCTAAAGTTTATATAGAGAACAGGAATGCCTTGTTAAATAAATCCAAGATGGCATGTAAAATAGGTGGAACTATTAATATCATCCTTGACCCAAAAGTCGCAAAAGCTGCAGCAGCTTATATTTCTAAGATGAATAGTCTTGAAATACAAGAACAAGAAAACAACAAATTCTGGCAAGGTGTTATAAGTGGTTTTACGGGTGGAGCAACGCCTATCGCTTTAGCTATTTCTATAGGTCTTTATACAGGAGCATTGGATTTTCTTAATTTCTGGAATGATGATAGTTTAGGAGAGGCAAGAACCTCTAATAATGCTGATTCTCCTTTGGGTAACTCTGTTAAGAATTCTGTTGGGACTAATGTTTATGGTTCAGGAGTTGGCGGAGGTGCTGACAATGCCGTATCAGCAGACATAAAAGCACATAAGGTTGGTGCTGAAGAGGGTGCTGAAATAGATTTACAGATAAGCTCAAAGACAGCAGAAGCTAATAAGCAAGCGGAAAAAGCAATTGAAAATAAGTTAGGCGCAATGGAGACTCATACTGCTGCAGAAGAATGGGGGAAGGAAGCGGGACGCCGTGCATCAAGTGGAGCAAGTAGTTCTTCGGTGGAGTCTGCTAAGACGGCTGAAGGAATGTTAGGGCGAACTTCTGAAGAGTATGGGAAACGAACAACACAAGCTGTCACAAAGCAGGCAGAAATTCTTGCAGAGAAAACAACACTTGAAGAAGGAAAAGATGCAGCTGTTAACGCTGCTAAGAGAGGAGCATGGAAAGATGGTGCAAAGAAGTTTGGAATGGCATTAGGCGTCGGTTTAGCTGGCGGTGTTGTTAACTACTTCATAGAGAAGAAGGGTAATAATGATGAACAGGCTATTGAGAAAAAAACAAGAACGATCTCTAAAGAATTCAATTCATCTGATGAAGATAATGAAGATAATAATACTAACTATATGGGCATAATATCAAATTCATAAAACAATGAGCAACTTTTATTCAAGAATACCAGCCATAGGAGCTACACTTGGTACTGTATTTGCACTTACTGTGGCAACACCATTGGTAGTTAGCCTTATTGCAAAGTTTACGCTCGGCGGTAACAAGGCTGCAGTACCGTATGCAGATACGTACATTCGTAATTCGGATACAATAGTAGTTCAGATACCACACTTTACTCAGATTACACCAGTTGATAAAGTCTTCACTTCGCGTGCCTGGTTTGCAGGGATGGCACATTCTGAATCGTCATGTTATTCACAGATATGTTTCTACTCCCCTGAATATAAAAGACATTTAGCAGTTATTTCATTTATAGGAGGGTATAATGTGGCACAAATGGGAACGGGGAAAGACGCATATAATGTAGATGTAGAAGAAGAAAGGTTAAGTATAATTTTTGATTCAAAAACGATTTCTGCATACATTAATAAAACACAGTGGCAGGACCCTACTTATGGGACAAAAGACAACCCTATGCCTATATTCTTTAAGCGTGCTTTGTCTGGATTTGAATGTGCTGGAGGTGTAGAAGATTACATTTATATTAAACCTTCCGTGTATAAGAAGTTCGTTGAGCTTTACCTTGCACACGGGCTGGAACCCGAGGAGTTCGATAGGCTCTATGGGGCGGATATGAAACGCTTGGGACTGACGGATTAAGTTAGGTGACGAGTGGACGGGTTTATGAATTGACAAGTTGCTTGCAAAGTAAGAAATATGAGTAAAAAGTTGAGAACGCCCCAGATTATTTGTACTTTTGTGATGAGAACAATGCAGATGTAATGCAAACTATATGGGTATCATCACAAATTCATAAAACAATGAGCAACTTTTATTCAAGAATACCAGCCATAGGAGCTACATTAGGAACGGTGTTTGCACTTACTGTGGCAACACCACTGCTTGTTAGCCTTATTGCAAAGTTTACGCTCGGTGGCAACAAGGCTGCTGTGCCGTATGCAGATACATATATTAGTAATTCGGATACAATAGTAGTTCAGATACCAGACATAACTCTGATTACACCAATTGATAAAATCTTCACTTCGCGTGCATGGTTTGCAGGAATGGCACATTCACAAAAATCAACTTATGAGCAAATATGTTTTTACTCCCCTGAATATAAAAGACATTTAGCAGTTATTTCATTTATAGGAGGGTACAATGTGGCAAAAATGGGAACGGGAAAAGACGCATATAATGTAGATGTAGAAAAAGAAAGGTTAAGTATAATTTACGATTCAAAAACAATTTCTGCATACATTAATAAAACACAGTGGCAGGACCCGACGTATGGAACTAAAGCCAACCCTATGCCTATATTCTTTAAAAAGAGTTTAACAGGTATGGAGTCTTGTGCCAGTCAAACAGACCTGCTTACTATTAAACCCTCCGTGTATAAGAAGTTCGTTGAGCTTTACCTTGCACATGGACTGGAACCCGAGGAGTTCGATAGGCTCTATGGGGCAGACATGAAACGTCTGGGACTAAAGGATTGAGCTGGTTTACGAGTTGACAAGTTGCTTGCAAAGCAAGAAATGTGAGTAAAAAGTTGAGAACGCTCCAGATTATTTGTACTTTTGTGATGAGAACAATGCGGATGTAATATAGATTATATGGGCATAATATCAAATTCATAAAACAATGAGCAACTTTTATTCAAGAATACCAGCCATAGGAGCGACATTAGGAACGGTGTTTGCACTTACTGTGGCAACACCACTGGTAGTTAGCCTTATTGCAAAGTTTACGCTCGGTGGCAACAAGGCTGCTGTGCCGTATGCAGATACATACATTAGTAATTCGGATACAATAGTAGTTCAGATACCAGACATAACTCTGATTACACCAATTGATAAAATCTTCACTTCGCGTGCATGGTTTGCAGGAATGGCACATTCACAAAAATCAACTTATGAGCAAATATGTTTTTACTCCCCTGAATATAAAAGACATTTAGCAGTTATTTCATTTATAGGAGGGTACAATGTAGTACAAGATGAAACAGACAAGAATGTTTGGTATGACGTAGAAAAAGAACGGTTAAGTATAATTTACGATTCAAAAACGATATCTGCATACATTAATAAAACACAGTGGCAGGACCCAACTTATGGAACAAAAGACAACCCTATGCCTATATTCTTTAAAAAGAGTTTAACAGGTTTGGAGTTTTGTGCCAGTGAGACAGACCTGCTTACGATTAAACCATCCGTGTATAAGAAGTTCGTTGAGCTTTACCTTGCACATGGACTGGAACCCGAGGAGTTCGATAGGCTCTATGGGGCGGATATGAAACGCTTGGGACTGGCGGATTAAGTTAGGTGACGAGTGGACCGGTTTACGAGTTGACAAGTTGCTTGTAAAGTAAGAAATGTGAGTAAAAAGTTGAGAACGCCCCAGATTATTTGTACTTTTGTGATGAGAACAATGCAGATGTAATGAATATTATATAGGCATAATATCAAATTCATAAAACAATGAGCAACTTTTATTCAAGAATACCAGCCATAGGAGCTACATTAGGAACGGTGTTTGCACTTACTGTAGCAACACCATTGGTTGTTAGCCTTATTGCAAAGTTTACGCTCGGTGGCAACAAGGCTGCTGTGCCGTATGCAGATACATACATTCGTAATTCGGATACCATAGTAGTTCAGATACCAGACATAACTCTGATTACAACAATTGATAAAATCTTCACTTCGCGTGCATGGTTTGCAGGAATGGCACATTCACAAAAATCAACTTATGAGCAAATATGTTTTTACTCCCCTGAATATAAAAGACATTTAGCAGTTATTTCATTTATAGGAGGGTATAATGTGGCACAAATGGGAACGGGAAAAGACGCATATAATGTAGATGTAGAAAACGATAGGTTAAGTATAATTTACGAGTCAAAAACGATTTCTGCATACATTAATAAAACACAGTGGCAGGACCCGACGTATGGTACTAAAGATAACCCTATGCCTATATTCTTTAAGCGTGCTTTGTCTGGATTTGAATGTGCTGGAGGTATGGAAGATTTTATTTATATTAAACCTTCCGTGTATAAGAAGTTCGTTGAGCTCTACCTTGCACATGGACTGGAACCTGAGGAGTTCGACAGACTCTATGGGGCGGATATGAAACGCTTGGGACTGACGGATTAAGTTAGGTGACAAGTGGACAGGTTTACGAGTTGAGAAGTTGTTCGCAAAGTAAGAAATGTAATTAAAAAGTTGAGAACGCTCCAAATTATTTGTACTTTTGTGATGAGAACAATGCAGATGTAATGTAAATCATATGGGTATAAAATCAAATTCATAAAACAATGAGCAACTTTTATTCAAGAATACCAGCCATAGGAGCTACATTAGGAACGGTGTTTGCACTTACTGTGGCAACACCATTGGTAGTTAGCCTTATTGCAAAGTTTACGCTCGGTGGCAACAAGGCTGCTGTGCCGTATGCAGATACGTACATTCGTACTTCAGATACAATAGTAGTTCAGATACCATACTTTACTCAGATTACACCAATTGATAAAGTTTTTACTTCGCGTGCTTGGTTTGCAGGGATGGCACATTCGGAAAAATCTACTTATGAGCAGATATGTTTCTACTCCCCTGAATATAAAAGACATTTAGCTGTTATTTCATTTATAGGAGGGTATAATGTGGCACAAATGGGAACGGGGGAAGACGCATATAATGTAGATGTAGAAGAAGAAAGGTTTACTATAATTTGCGAATCAAAAACGATTTCTGCATACATTAATAAAACACAGTGGCAGGACCCGACGTATGGAACTAAAGATAACCCTATGCCTATATTCTTTAAAAAGAGTTTAACAGGTATGGAGTCTTGTGCCAGTGAAACAGACTTGCTAACTATCAAACCCTCCGTATATAAGAAGTTCGTTGAGCTTTACCTTGCACATGGACTGGAACCTGAGGAGTTCGATAGGCTCTATGGGGCGGACATGAAACGCTTGGGACTGACGGATTAAGTTAGGTGACGAGTGGACGGGTTTATGAGTTGACAAGTTGCTTGCAAAGTAAGAAATGTGAGTAAAAAGTTGAGAACGCCCCAGATTATTTGTACTTTTGTGATGAGAATAATGCAGATGTAATGAATATTATATAGGCATAATATCAAATTCATAAAACAATGAGCAACTTTTATTCAAGAATACCAGCCATAGGAGCTACATTAGGAACGGTGTTTGCACTTACTGTGGCAACACCATTGGTAGTTAGCCTTATTGCAAAGTTTACGCTCGGTGGCAACAAGGCTGCTGTGCCGTATGCAGATACGTACATTCGTAATTCAGATACAATAGTAGTTCAGATACCATACTTTACTCAGATTACACCAGTTGATAAAGTCTTCACTTCGCGTGCTTGGTTTGCAGGGATGGCACATACTGAATCGTCATGTTATTCACAGATATGTTTCTACTCCCCTGAATATAAAAGACATTTAGCTGTTATTTCATTTATAGGAGGGTATAATGTGGCACAAATGGGAACGGGGGAAGACGCATATAATGTAGATGTAGAAAAAGAAAGATTAAGTATAATTTGTGAGTCAAAAACGATTTCTGCATACATTAATAAAACACAGTGGCAGGACCCAACGTATGGAACTAAAGACAACCCTATGCCTATATTCTTTAAGCGTGCTTTGTCTGGATTTGAATGTGCTGGAGGTGTAGAAGATTTTATTTATATTAAACCCTCTGTGTATAAGAAGTTCGTTGAGCTTTACCTTGCACATGGACTGGAACCTGAGGAGTTTGATAGGCTCTATGGGGCGGATATGAAACGCTTGGGACTGACGGATTAAGTTAGGTGACGAGTGGACGGGTTTATGAGTTGACAAGTTGCTTGCAAAGTAAGAAATGTGAGTAAAAAGTTGAGAACGCCCCAGATTATTCGTACTTTTGTGATGAGAACAATGCAGATGTAATGCAAACTATATGGGCATCATCGCAAATTCATAATATCAATGGCAAATAATTTTTCAATAGGAGGATTTAAAATCTTCTCAACAGCAGGTACAGTCTTTGCATCTCTTGTAGGTGCACCACTACTTATCTTTATTATAACGAGGTTTACGCTCGGTGGAAATAAAGATGCTATTCCTTATGCTGATACATATATAAAGAATTCGGACACAATAGTAGTAAAAATACCTATAAATCATCATGAAATAGATACCTATGATGATATCTTCACTACCAGCGGATGGTTCATGGGAGTAGCACAGACACGAACAGCAACTTATAATCTTTATTATTTTTTCTCTCCTAAATATAAGAAGTATATAGGTGTTGTCTCTTTTGAAGGCTGCTATAATACTATTCAAAGGGGTAGTGGTGAAAAAATCTGGTATGATGACATAGAAGATCATAGACTAACTTTTCTTTACAGGATTAAAAGTTTCTCAGCCTACGTAAATCGTCAACAATGGTTGGACCCAACCTACGGTACAAAGGATAATCCTGTTCCTATCTTCTTTAAGCGTGCGTTGTCAGGACATGAAACTTTAGATATGGATGAACATATTACCATAAAGCCCAGTGTTAACAAAAAGTTTGTTGAACTTTATCTTGCGCATGAATTGTCTTCAAAAGAGTTTAATCGTCTTTATGGAGAAGACATGAAGCGCTTGGGGCTAAAGGATTGAGCTGGTTTACGAGTTGACAAGTTGTTTGCAAAGTAAGAAATGTGATTAAAAAGTTGAGAACGCCCCAGATTATTTGTACTTTTGTGATGAGAATAATGCAGATGTAATGCAAACTATATGGGCATCATCGCAAATTCATAATATCAATGGCAAATAAATTTTCAATAGGAGGAATTAAAATCTTCTCGACAGCAGGAACCATCTTTGCTTCTCTTGTAGGTGCACCACTACTTATCTATATGACAGTAAATTCAAAGAAGAAGATTTTAATATGACACGTGATATAGTTTCACAATTACAAGACCTACAAGAAAAAGATGTGGCAAAAAATAAAATTGTATCAGATGGGAAGTAACAAAGGAAATTGGGGAAGATATGGATTACAGGCATTTGGAATTTCAGTGCTTGGTTCCCTCTTTTTGAATGTATTATCGTTTCTGGTTACTCTGCAACATACAGAATGGAAACGGCACACAGCTGCTTCTCATGGAATGATACAACGATTGGAAATGTGGTTAAGAAACTATGTGCAGAAGCTAAGGTGCAGTTGGAGCTAAATCCTGCATACAAGGAAAACAAAGACTATATCTGCCAATACGAAGAATCGGACTTCGATTTTATCCGTCGTCTTGCACATCAGTATCAAGAGTGGATGTATTTCGATGGAACAAAGCTAATCTTTGGTAAACCAAGGAAATTGGCTGACCCTATAAGATTAGAATATGGAACGACGTTGTCTTCACTCGACATTGGTTTACAGACCCTCGCACGCTCTGAGCAGGTGTTCTCTTATCACTCCGGTGCTGACCGTGAGATGCAACGTATGACACCAGACCAAGCAATTGGACATGACAAACTTTCGGGTGAGGCTTTCCGTGCATCATTAGGTATGTTCTCAAAACCCGCACGACAGCATGCACTGCCACGTATCAGCAATGAGACGGAGCTTATTAACTACATGGGTCGTAAGCAAGCGGCTGAGACTGCTGAGACACATTACATCACAGCTGAGAGTCAGGTGCCAACCCTGCGTGTAGGTTCCGTTATAAGTCTCTATAGCTCATTCTTGAAACGTGTAGGAGACCTATCAGAAGAGAGCTTGGGTAACTTTATCATTATCGAAATAACCCATGAGGTGAGTCAAGGAAGCTACTACAAAAACCGCTTCAAGGCTATCCCTGCAACGATAAAAGCACTGCCAAGTCCAAAGGTGCGTATGCCATTAGCTGAGACACAGATGGCAACCGTGCTCAGCAATGCCGACCCACAGGGTAAGGGCCGTGTGCGTGTACGTATGAACTGGCAGACAGATGGTATGCAGACTGGTTGGGTGCGTGTGATGACACCTGATGGCGGTAGCAGTAAGGACGTAAGAAGCAATCGCGGTTTTGTATTTATCCCAGAAGTAGGCGACCAAGTCCTCCTCGGTTTCCGTCATGGAGACCCTGCCCGTCCTTACGTTATGGGTAGTTTGTTTAATGGAGTTACTGGTGGTGGCGGTGGTCAGGGCAATAACTGCAAGAGCCTCACCACACGAAGCGGTAGCTCCTTGAAACTTGATGATTCTGCAGGTAGTGTCACATTACACGACAAGGGCGGTGTAAGCATGAACTTTGATGGTGGCGGCTGTTCTTCCTTTAAGGCAAGAAAGAACAGTACATTGAATGCTGGTCAGAACCATACGATAAACGCAGGTTCTAATTCCTCAGTTAATGCTGGCGCAAATTATTCAGCTAATGTTGGAAAGGGAGCCAGTTGTTTAAATATGGATGCCAATGGAGATATTGTGCTTGAAGGTAAGAATAAAATTACAATCAAAGTTGGAGAAAACACGATTACTATCTCTGCGGACGGAATTGTTACAAATGCAGGAAGTGGTGATGTAAAAACAACGGCAACAACAGGTTCTGTAACAATTGAAAGTACATCTTCAGAAGCTTCTTTCAAGGGTTCTACCAATACTAATATTGGTGGTGGGGATTGTACCTACGTTACAGCAACCGATGTAGAGATTAATCAATCATAGGCATCATATTATGAAAGTATTACCTTTGCCGGAAATTGGTCAGAGTGCGTATTTCCTCATCACTACAGCCAATAGAATCATAATGGGGAACAATATTACAGAATATGTTCTGGACCGTCTTGTTGAAGTTGAACTGAAGGAGGTCAGGGAAGATGCACTCTCTGTTAGGTTCTGCTCGCATCGACACGATGTAAAGGGTACCAGTCTTGTGCATTACTTCAATAATGAGTTATGTGACATCTATTCTGATATAGACATAGTCGTGGGCTATGACGGAAAAGTTAGGGACATATCTGATTTTGACTTTATTAAAGACAGATGGGAAAAGAAAAGACCAGATATTCTAAGGAACTATTCACAGGATATAAATCCATTGGTTGACGGTACATCCCTTTTGTTGAAGGATAAGGAAAAGTTTATCAATTCTCTCTTTGGAGGCTATAGCTTTTGGCGTTTTTTCTTTCAACCATGGTATCGTAGGGAATATAAGGAAACAGAGAATGAGAAGATATTGCTTAAGAACTATTTTGGGGACATTTCACTTCCTTTGGATGTGAAAAGTTCTATTCTTTCCCGACAGGACGATGATAGTATTGTCTGGAAGATAAAAAACACAGCGTCTCTTGATTCTAAAGGATTTGACAGGAAGGGATTTGCAAG
The DNA here is from genome assembly GCF_018127765.1 of Prevotella veroralis. Taxonomy (NCBI): domain Bacteria; kingdom Pseudomonadati; phylum Bacteroidota; class Bacteroidia; order Bacteroidales; family Prevotellaceae; genus Prevotella; species Prevotella veroralis. The sequence goes on from NZ_CP072330.1 coordinate 765,556, forward strand.
AATGTTGAAGAACCTGACAAAAGTTTACAATATAGATGCTTCTCTTGCGTTAGATTTTGAAGAAAACTATACCTTTATTAAAAATGGTACTCTTTCAGAAGCAGAATTGTTTCTGAATACTTCCGTTTCAAATTGGTATATAGTTCTGACTGGGCATAAGCTCATTCAGGTTAGCAAGACTGGTCTGGAAAAGTTGAAGGAAGCTGAAGATATGGCTGAGACATTGGAGAACGCATAAAGGAAAAGCTATGACAAAGAAGTATATTCCCGACAATTGTACACTTTTCTGTGACAAGGGAGAAATTCCAACACAGATAAAGGTCACTCACAGCAATAATTCTAGTCTCTATGGAGAGTATTTTGTATCGGAAGCCGACATGGTTCCGAATGAAAACATCTTCCCATTTGGTATCTGTGCCTTGACACACAAACCTTGCAGGTTTAATCCTTTGTACTGGGATAAATGTGCAGAGGGAATCAAGGTGAATGGCTACAAACTGGTCTTTGAGGATGCCTCTCTTATATGTAAAGAAGGAGGGAAGATAACAGCAGACTTTACTGTTCCTTCCACTGGGATGCTAAGCGGTTTAGGTCTGGCTGCACCTCTGCAATGGCTTGACTATAACAAGAGTATTGGCTTTGTACAGAATAGGATATTGTATGATGTTGCCCATGAGAATATAGAATTGGTTAATGATGCGATGAAAGCTAATTATGGTGAAATACTCGATAATAGACTATATTCTTCACAAGGTTGGAGTTATATTCGTAAGAGTCATCCTATTATAGACATCCAGTCAACGAATTCTCTCAAAAGCGGCATAGACGGAGTATATACAAAGAATGGAGAATATCTTGTCACAGATGCGAAAGCCTACAATACGATGCGTAGCCCTAGTTTGGATACGGGAGCGAGTTCTGGAAGAGAATTAAGTCAAGGTTGGGTAGAGAATCATATTAGAAATGGAACCGTAAAGGATAGTCATACAGCAGCCATAACAACTGCCAATAATGAGGGCAAGTTACAACGTTCTGTTACTCAAGTAAATCATACGAATCGTGACATGCGTTCCATTCCTGTAGATGATGATGGATATGTCTATAAGCGTGGAAGGAAAATTCTTTCAGAAACCATTGAGAATCCTCCCAGCAAAGCTGGTGGCTTCATAAATTCTGTTCGTTCGAATACTGCCAACAGTAAGCTTGTAAAAGGGATAGAGAATCTAAGCTCAAAAGCTGGTATTCCGAATAGCAAGGCTGCTACCAAAGCTAACGACTTCTTGTGGAAAACATCACAAGCCATAGATGATATGCCGGTTCTTAAGACTACAGGTAAGGTTGTGGGAAAAGGTGCTATTGTTGTAGGAATTGCTATAGATGCCTATAGCATTTATTCTGCCTATAATGAAGAGGGGAAGTTTGGAGATAAGACTCAACAAGCAACAGGCTCTGCCATTGGTGGAGCAGCGGGTGGCTGGGCTGGTGCAGAGTTAGGAGCAATTATTGGTACAGCAATATGTCCCGGTGTTGGAACACTGATTGGAGGAGTTGTTGGTGGAATAGCTGGTGGAATCTTAGGTAGTATGGGAGGGTCAGCATTAGTTGATAGTATTTTTTAATCATTTGAAAGAATAAGAAATTATGGGATTATTTGATTTCTTCTTTAACCGTTCTAAGCAGGAACAAGATAAACCTATCAGAGACAAATTAAAGACTAGAAAGGATTTTGAAAAAGTTTTAGAAGAAGATTTGGATATAATGAAAAAAACTATAGTTAAAATTGATACAACACAAGATATAAATTTGTATATGTACCGTTCCATTAGCTATAGTTATATCTTAATTTTTCAATCTAAGTATTCTATGGATGCCAAAATTGGTGAACTGCGGCATATTTATATGAAATCTATGGGTTATTTCTTACAAGCATTTAATAAAAGAAATCCGATTTATGCAGACATACTGAATTATGTGTCATTGGGGCTACTATTAAATATTCCCGATGAAAACTTCAAACAATTGATTGATTATGTAAAACAAATGGATAAGCAAGCAAAATCACCGGTCTGGACACCTGACCTGTTACTTTGGTTTCTGCTGAACTCTCGATTGAAAGAAGATGAGAAGCAAGCGTATGCAGATAAGCTTGCTTTCCCAAAGTTGTACAAAGGACTTTTCAAGTTAACACAGATATCAGATGCTCAAGAAGCAAAGAAAGCACTTGAAGACTATATAGGGAAATGGTATAACCTGAACAAAGATGCACCTTGGTATAATAGCCATTTGAAGAAGAACTGTTACCGAGGCTATTGGGCATGGGAAGTTGCTGCCGTAGCCAAGATAATGAACATAGACGATTCCGACCTAAAAGATAATCCGTATTATCCCTATGATATGGTGCATTGGGAGGATACAGGAATGGCTACAGAGGAGTAACCTATATAATAGATGGTATTGAAATCGTTTTAAATGAGATAGCTTATGCGTTTAGGAGAGATATCTTTCAAGAATGCTTACATCGTTCACTACAAGGAAACACTCGACGTTAACAACGAGGCTCCTATGACCATCGCTATGACCTTCTCTACTGAGAATATCACCGTTGGCCTCGCACATAAGTCTGAGAAACATCAGGACTATGCTGAGCTTTCGTGTTCGGCATAGTCCTTTTTCGTTTCTTACTCAAGCGAGGGGGAACTTTACTATCCTACATACTCCGATTGCTTTCCCTTGAGATTCTAAATGTAATGCCGTATAAGCCAATTAGCTTTTAATTTTCAAAACAAACAACCAATGTCAATTCCTTTCAACCCCATTACTATCAGCGTAGGAAAGAAGTCTCTTTCTTCTTTTATTTCTCTACAAATCGAACAAAACATAGGTAAACACCACCGATTCCAAATGTCTGTTGAACTGGAAACGGGTAGTAATAGATATGTACATAATATCAATAGCAGCAAGGACTGGCTCGGAGAAAGTATCGTGGTCAAAGCGGCTAACAAGCCTATCTTTGTTGGTGTGGTGACAAATGTACAATTACACAGAGAGGGAAGTGACTTTGGATGTATCATCGTTTCTGGCTACTCCGCTACTTACAGAATGGAAACGGCTCATAGCTGCTTCTCATGGAATGACAGAACCATTGGGGATGTAGTGAAAAAGCTGTGCGAACAAGCTAAGGTGCAATTAGAGTTGAATCCTGCATTCAAGGAAACCAAAGACTTTATCTGCCAGTATGAAGAGTCGGACTTCGACTTTATCCGTCGTCTTGCTCATCAGTATCAAGAGTGGATGTATTTCGATGGAACTAAACTCATCTTTGGTAAACCAAGGAAATTGGCTGACCCTATAAGATTAGAATATGGAACAACACTGTCTTCACTTGACATTGGTTTACAGACCCTCGCACGCTCTGAGCAGGTGTTCTCTTATCACTCTGGTGCTGACCGTGAGATGCAACGTATGACACCAGACTTGGCATATGGTCATGACAAACTTGCGGGCGATGCTTTCCGTGCATCATTAGGTATGTTCTCAAAACCCGCACGACAGCATGCACTGCCACGTGTCAGCAATGAGACGGAACTCGTTAACTACATGGGGCGTAAGCAAGCGGCTGAGACTGCTGAGACACATTACATCACAGCTGAGAGTCAGGTGCCAACCCTGCGTGTAGGCTCTGTTATAAGTCTCTACAGCTCATTCTTGGAACGTGTAGGAAATATATCTAAGGAGAGTTTAGGTAACTTTATCATTATCGAGATTACACACGAGGTGAGCCAAGGAAGTTATTACAAAAACCGCTTCAAAGCTATCCCTGCAACGATAAAGGCACTGCCAAGTCCAAAGGTGCGTATGCCATTGGCTGAGACACAGATGGCAACTGTGCTCAGCAATGCCGACCCACAGGGTAAGGGCCGTGTGCGCGTGCGTATGAACTGGCAAACAGATGGAATGCAGACGGGATGGGTGCGTGTGATGACACCAGATGGTGGTAGTAGTAAGGACGTAAAGAGCAACCGCGGCTTTGTGTTTATCCCAGAGGTAGGCGACCAAGTCCTCCTCGGCTTCCGCCATGGTGACCCTGCAAGACCATACGTTATGGGTAGTCTCTTTAACGGAGTTACAGGTGGTGGCGGTGGTCAAGGCAACAACTGCAAGAGCCTCACCAGCCGCCGAGGTAGTTCCTTAAAACTTGATGACTCTGTAGGTAGCGTTACATTGCACGACAAGGGAGGCGTAAGTATGAACTTTGATGGTGCAGGTAATCAAAGTCTTAATGCAGCTTCTAAGGCTACAACATCTGTAGGAAAAGGCGGATCAAGTGTTCTTACAATGGATAGTAGTGGAAACATTGACCTTTCTGGTAAAACACAGATTACATTAACGGTTGGTGGTAGTAAAATTACAATCAAAGGAGACGAAGTACGAATCAGTAGTAAGAATATAATCTTGGAGGCTGAGAATAATTCTATAACAGGAACTAACAACACTGTAACAGGAACAAACAATAAGATTAACGGTGAAACCGATATTGAAGGGCCAAAACTGTCCTTGAAGGGTGACCCTGTGAAGATTAACTAACATTTTGTTTTCATTTATGAAAAAAACATATTGGCAAGAGGTACATGAACAGTGCGCAGAAAAAGATAATATGCGCCTAAAAACAAATAAATATAGATGTGAGCAAACCATCATTACAAAACTAAATGGTGTACCAGCTTGTACTATCAGAACAAAGTCAGATTATCAATTTGAGTGGGTAGAGAATCTTAAACGTCCAGCAATGAATGCTTATTGTAAACTGCTGGAGCAGTTTGTTTCTGTTTATCCACCAAGCTATCAGAAGCCTTTAGAGATGATTATAGACTTAGAAAAACTAAAATTCGAGTCTGTTTTTGATATTGATATGGCAACTGGTAAAATGGCAGGTATTGTCAATCACAATGAGATTGTTGAGAAATGGCAGGAGTATAAGAAGAACATGCTGGATAATTACAGTTTCCTTCGGTCAGCTGACACAAAAGAGAATGTTAATGCTTTTATAGACTCGATGGAAAAAGTTATCGTAGACGAAAAACTCCTAATGGCTGAGTTCTATGGAAAAATGATATTCCTGCTGTTATTTGATGGCTATCTTGTTGGTAAGCCTAACTACGCAGCAACAACAGATATAGAATTTCCATCACAACTATTTCAAGGTGTAAAGTTTCCGATGACACTTACGCCTCGTATACAGAAAGAATCTGTAGAGTCTGTTATTTATGAACTTAAGAGTTCTGTTTCAGATTCTGTAAAACTCTCTGAACGTATTAAGAAGGAGTATGACGAACGTTTTAAACCTACTATTCAATATAGTTTCTCTTCATATGATGCACAATTTAATTCTCATGTGTTATTAAATGAGAAGGAAAGATATGTTCAGGAGGCGGAATGCTATATCATTGAAGAAATTGTTAATAATCTGAGCTTAACAATCCACTGTAAAATTCGTAAAATAGTTTAGCAAGATGAGCAAACAATATATTAAAATGGGAACAAACGTTGTTTGTACCAATATGACAATTCCTTCTCCATTGAGAATCGGTACACCCTCAAGAATTTGTACAGCATTGACAAAGGAAGACAAGCCAGTGCTACGTATTGTAGACACCAAAATCAGCAATTGTTTTGAATGTAGAATGCCACAGATGAAATGGGAAGGAGTTAGGGCTTCGATTCTTGGTATCGCAGCAGGGGCTCTTATTGTAGCAGGAGCTATTGCTCTTATAGCTGCAACAGTTGCAACAGGAGGTTTAGCAGCAGGTATTGTTGCTGGCATCGGAGCAGCTATATTACCTGAATCATTAGCCGCACTTACGGTATCTGTCTATATTGCAGATGCGATTCTAATAGGTAGTGAACTAAAGTTGGGATATGATTTAAAACATTTATGTGACGCATCATTAGAGGCTACATGGGATATGGGACTTCCAAGTACAATCATTGAAGGAGAACAAGCCATATTATCAAGTTCTTTTATTCCATGTCCACAGGGAGGAATCATTACGCTCATCATTGATGATGGTTTAGCTGAACATGCTGCATGTATGATAGCTGATCGTAATAGTGAGATAATAAATAAAGAATGGTGGGGGCAATTTTACCAAGGTATGATAAGTGGTGCAACAGGTGCTGCTAACCCTGTTTCTATGGCTATAACGGCGATTGCGACTTTAAAAGATGGCTTTGACGGATATGCTGATGATGACCTGAATATAGATCAGTATGAGATGCTACACGAAGACAAAGAATTTAAATATGATTACCAAGAAAAGATTGAGGACGAAGCTTATGATATTGCAAAGGAAGAAGGTATTGAAAAGAAAAGAGGAAAAGGAACATATAATGACGCTAAGGAGAATTGGGGTAAATATAAAGAAAGTAAACAGAACAAAGCTAAAGCTATCGAAAAGCATCAAAAAGCAGAAGGCAAAGCTGCAAGACGAGAGCAAAAGATTTCTAACAGCTCGAGTGATAAAATGAAAGGACGAGCTAAAGGTGCACGTCAAAAGGCAAACCATCAAGAAAAATTAGCAAATCAGGCTACCAAAGAGGCTCAAAAAGCAAAAGGGAAGTTTATAGGAGGATTAATTGGCTTTGGAATGGGTATTGGTGGTGCTGCGGTTAATATGCTTATTGACAGTAAATTCAAGGAAGAAGAGTATGATATGACCAAAAGTACTGTTTTGGATATAGAAAGAATACATCGTTTAGATAAAGAAAAATCAAAAATAGTCTCAGATGGGAAGTAACAAAGGAAATTGGGGAAGATACGGATTACAAGCATTTGGAATTTCAGTGCTTGGACCACTCTTGTTTTATCTTATTAATCCTATCATTGAACATTTTAAGGGAAATCGTGATGCTGTAGCATATACAAAGACATATGTAAGTCAATGGGATAGTATAAAGCTCATACTACCTAATGACTTGTTAGAACAATCAATAAAGGAAGGTTCAAGTCATATTAAGACGTTGTCATCCTACAGAGACAAAAACCGAATAGTTGCAGTAAACGAAATATATTATATTCCACAATATAAGAAATATTTTGAGTTAATTTGGATAGAAGGTGTTGATGAATTTATTGCGCATTATCAACGTCGTCATGATGCTGCAGGTATACAATGTCAACTGATGCGTCCAAACATGGTGCTATCAGTCTATGTCAATCGTAAACAATGGAAGGATAAATCATACGGAACGATAGAAAAGCCAATGCCAGTCTTTCTACATAGAATTATCTCAGGTGATGATATAGAAGAGCGAAACAAATTTGCACTCTGGAGAGATAGTCTTCAACCTGGAGGAAGATTTGTAGATTTCTATCTCCCCCCCAAGGCTGTCCAACGTATGCGCAACACGCCAGACTCTGTTAACTATAAGTTTGCAGAGTATTACTTGCGTTATCTCTTACCCGAAGACGAGTTTGAAAGACTGTTTGAAGAAAAATAATCTAAAAGTTCATTATGATGGGAAGTAGCAAAGGAAATTGGGGAAGATACGGATTACAAGCATTTGGAATTTCAGTGCTTGGCCTCCTCTTGTTTTATCTTATTAATCCTATCATTGAACATTTTAAGGGTAATCGTGATGCTGTGGCATATACAAAGACATACGTAAGTCAGTGGGATAGTATAAAAATAGTGCTACCCACTAACTTGTACGACTTCTCATCTGGTGAAATACCTCATCGAACAAAAGTTTTGACAGGTGATGGTAAACAAAAACAGAGGATATATGCAAGCTTTGAACAATATTATATTACACAATACAAGAAATATTTTAAGATTATATGGATCGTAGGTATAGATGAATTTGTTGGGCTTTACAATCGTCATTATGATGCAGCTGGTGTTCAAAATGACTTAATACGTCCAAACATGGTACTATCAGTCTATGTAAATCGTAAACAATGGAAGGATAAATCATACGGAACGATAGAAAAACCTATGCCAGTTTTTCTACATAGGATTATCTCAGGTGATGATATAGAAGAGCGGAATAAGAATGCGTTAAGGCAAGATAGTCTTTTCCCTGGAGAAATTATGGTAGATTTTTATCTCCCTCCCAAGGCTGTTCAACGTATGCGTAACACACCAGACTCTGTTAACTATAAGTTTGCAGAGTATTACTTGCGTTACCTCCTACCCGAAGACGAGTTCGAAAGATTGTTTGAAGAAAAATAATCTAAAGGGATATTATGATAGGAAGTAATAAAGGAAATTGGGGAAGATATGGATTACAAGCATTTGGAATTTCAGTGCTTGGTCCCCTCTTTTTGAATGTATCATCGTTTCTGGCTACTCTGCTACTTACAGAATGGAAACGGCTCATAGCTGCTTCTCATGGAATGATAGAACCATTGGGGATGTAGTGAAAAAGCTGTGCGAACAAGCTAAGGTGCAATTAGAGTTGAATCCTGCATTCAAGGAAACCAAAGACTTTATCTGCCAGTATGAAGAGTCTGACTTCGACTTTATCCGTCGTCTTGCTCATCAGTATCAAGAGTGGATGTATTTCGATGGAACTAAACTCATCTTTGGTAAACCAAGGAAATTGGCTGACCCTATAATATTGGAATATGGAACAACACTGTCCTCACTTGACATTGGTTTACAGACCCTCGCACGCTCTGAGCAGGTGTTCTCTTATCACTCTGGTGCTGACCGTGAGATGCAACGTATGACGCCAGACTTGGCATATGGTCATGACAAACTTGCGGGTGAGGCTTTCCGTGCATCATTAGGTATGTTCTCAAAAACCGCACGACAGCATGCACTGCCACGTGTCAGCAATGAGACGGAGCTTATTAACTACATGGGGCGTAAGCAAGCGGCTGAAACTGCTGAGACACATTACATCACAGCAGAGAGTCAGGTTTCTACCCTGCGTGTAGGTTCCGTTATAAGTCTCTACAGCTCATTCTTGGAACGTGTAGGAAATATATCAAAGGAGAGCTTGGGTAACTTTATCATCATCGAGATAACACACGAGGTGAGCCAAGGAAGTTATTACAAAAACCGCTTCAAGGCTATCCCTGCAACGATAAAAGCACTGCCAAGTCCAAAGGTTCGTATGCCATTAGCTGAAACACAGATGGCAACTGTGCTCAGCAATGCAGACCCACAGGGCAAGGGCCGCGTTCGTGTACGTATGAACTGGCAGACGGATGGTATGCAGACTGGCTGGGTGCATGTGATGACACCTGATGGCGGTAGTAGTAAGGACGTAAGAAGCAACCGTGGATTTGTATTTATCCCAGAAGTAGGCGACCAAGTCCTCCTCGGCTTCCGTCACGGCGACCCCTCCCGTCCCTATGTCATGGGCAGCCTGTTCAACGGATCGACAGGTGGTGGCGGCGGCAAGGGCAACAACTGCAAGAGCCTCACCACACGCAGTGGCAGTTCACTGAAACTTGATGACTCAAAGGGCAGCGTTACATTAGCTGACCCAGGTAATACGAGTATTTTCATGGATGGTTCTGGAAATGCCACGTTCAAGTCGTCTGAGGAAATACTCATCTCCTGTGGTAGTGCTACCATTGAGTTACACAAAGATGGAACGATAAAGATAAACGGCAAGGATATATCGGTTGATGGTAAGAAAATCACGGTAGATGGAAAGGACTCTATCGAACAGACAACAAAGCAATACACTACAACAGGTACGCAGTCTGTAAAGATCAAGAGCAATGCACTTGTCGAACAGAAAGCAAACAAGGTAAACATCAATGCTGGCAACACTGTAAGTATTAAGGGTAAAGTGGCTGCAGATATCGAATCCATTACGACGACTGTCAAGGGTAGCGGATCCATCAATCTCAATTAGTATTTTATATGGTGTCAAACGAACATAACCCAATAGCAGAACGGATAGGCAGAATACAGGGTATCTGGAAGGAACGAATGGCAGGAAAGTCAGGTTATAAACTTGTCAGACTTGCAATCAGGGAGGCAGACCTTCCCATTGTCAATGGATTTTTGAAATTAGAGTCATCACCTTACGGTAAGATAGAAGAGACACCAGTAGTGATGCTGACAGACTTTTCTGATCCACAGACGTTCGCATGGCAGCTTTGTAATGACTGGCTTCAAGAGTATGCACGTGCACTGGAACAATTCCCGCAACTCCCTTGGAAGGAACACACCCGATATCTTGCCAAGGTGAAAGAGGCTGACCACGTTCATCAGGAGCCGTTATTGCTTTCGGTTTTGGATAGTTTCAGTCAGAGCCTTCCAAATCACGGTCGGAGCATGCTTCTTCTCGGACTTGTTCCCAGACTATTATGTGGTTATGACCAGCTTGAAAAATGGTTAACAGAATTCTGTAAATCACTTCCTTCCCATATTGCACTGCTTGTTATTGATTATACGGATAAAGAAGTTTACAGTTCACTGGCTTCCAGCCTTAAAAAACAATGTGTGACCATAAACTTGAATAACCTTGATATGGAAAGAGCTTATAACGAACTGCTTACACAAGGCAATCCCGAAGATCCAAACGTAAAGATCAGAAAAATTATGGTTGAGATGGGTAAGGCTGCCTCCAGAGACCAAAGGGGTAAGTTGGATAATCTTGGAGAACGTCTGCTGGATATCGGTCGTGCATCCGGTCAGGCATCATTGTGGCTCTACACCTATATCGTCTATGCTGGTTTCCTTTTCCGTTACAAGGATGGACAAGCACTTGCACTGCTGGATAAGGGTATAACCTTGTGTGATTCCCACCAGTCAGACGGTTCAGTAGCAGCTATGACCGTTACTCTTTATACCTATAAGGCTTCATATTTAAACTATATTGGCAAGCACAATGAAGGACTTAACTGGTTCGGGAAGGCGATGGACTATTGTCTTTCTCATAACGATATTATCGGTGCTATGGGAGTTTGCCAGAATATTATAGTTGCCTCCATTCTAAATTCCACAAAAGAGAGTGCTTCCATACTTCTTCGTAGAGTCCTTCCACATCTTTCAATGATGGAAGCAGAAAGCCACAAATATACAGAATCCTTCCTTGTTGCAGCTTTCCTCTTATTCTATGATAAAAAGCTGACAAAAGATGAACGACGAGATATTGAAGACAGAATGAACAGAATATATGGTGAAGAGTGGGCATCTCGTGCCACCCTACAGTTCCAGCAAATAAAGAACCCTAAACAACCCAGTATAGATGAATTTAGTTGATACACATCTGACCCCGATATTAGGGATTGACATCCATTTTATGACATCATGGAATGCTTTTCATCCGTTTATTGGTTTCGTTATGGATCCGATGGACTATATTCCATATATCGGTGCCACAGTTCATGTAAATGGATTCAAGAGAGGAGTATCTGATACGCAAGGTATTATTATTCCACTTGTTCACATCCCTATAGTAGGTATATTTACAATGGCACCTCTTATCGGTCATGATTCAATGAACTTTTTTGGAGCAGAAAGAGTCTACGCAGAAGGTTCTCGACTGAGTGGAAAAGGATACTTCGTAATGACTTGTAGCGATATAGGAATACCTTTGTCGATACAGCCTGGACATAAGAAATTCTGGGATCTTATTCCAACCAGATATGCTCCATTCTCAGGTTCGCTTCCTATTCCTTACGGAGCACCTGTAAATATTGGTGATCCGCTTGTCCCTGACTGGGCTGGTATGCTGAAAGGGCTTGCCATGAGTTTTGGCTTTGGTGCTATCATGCGATATGCCCGAATAGGTGCAAACAAGCTGATGAAGAAGATAGTAGGAGAAGATAATCGGTTTAGTTCTCTGCTTTGTAAGTTGGGTTTTGAACCGGTGAATCTTGTGAGTGGAGCAGTAGTCTATGAGGGTACTGACTTTGCCTTTCAAGGGATTATGCCACTTGAATGGAAGCGGAAGTGGAGTAGCAGTAATGACTATGTGGGCATCCTCGGTCATGGCTGTCAGAACAACTATGACCTTGATATAATCCTTGACCCTGAGGAGGATGCTATCGGTGTGCGTATCGAGGACGGAAGGGTCTTGGGCTTCCCTATGCTTTCCGAGGGAGAAGAAGCCTATATCCGATCTGAGCATCTGACACTCCGTCGTGGACATGAGTTTTTTGAAACTTATGACCATAAAAACCGTATTACCAAGACTTATGCAAGGGTCAATGCTGCAGAAGCTGACAGGTGGAGACTAACATCCATCAGGAATGTTTCCGGACAGACAATACAGCTCCGATATGTAGCAGGAAAACTGAAGGAAATCACTGATGCTTCAGGAAGAAAGCTACGCCTTGAGTATGACCGTTGCCCGGAGGTAAGAAGAGTAGTACTCCTGTCTGCTGACGGACACGAGGACGAGACGCTCGTCGAGTATAGCTATAACGAGGCGGGTGATATGACGGGTGTCACGGATGCCATGGGCAAGACCACTCATATTGAATATGAGAACCATCTTATGACATCGAAGACCGACAGGGACGGCCAGACTTTCTATTGGGAGTATCAGGGAGAAGGAAAGAAGGTCCGCTGCATACATACCTGGGGTGAGGGCGGTTACCAGGAAGGCTGGATAGAATATCACCCAGAAGAAGGCTATAACGTAGTTGTCAATGGTGAGAACGAGAAGACGATTTATCGTTACACCCCTGAACAGCTTGTTACTTCTGTGGAGGATGAGCCGGGCGTACGTGAACGCTACGAATATATAGAATATAATGAGATCTACCGTGAGTGGGATGGTGAAGGACGTATGACTGGCTACTGCTATGATGAACGTGGTAATCTTACAGGTGTTGTTCATCCTGAAGGAACGGAGGAGACACGTGCCTATGATGAGGAAGACAGACTGATAACTGAAACAGATGCCTTAGGCAACCGTCGTGTCCTTGTTTATCATGAACCTTCTCAAGATGGTACGCCTGTCAACGGAGAGGGACAGCTCTCTGCCGTCATAGAAGCCGATGACCGAGCTACTTTCTTTGAGTATGACACGCATGGACTGCTGTCTTCTGTAAGTCTTGATGACAGGACGGTACACTTGGAATACAACGAGCAAAACAACCTTGTCTCTGTAAAGAATGAGAAGGGAGTGGGAACACAGTGGAACTATGACCACAAGGGTAATGTCCTCTCTGTACTTACCTCTGCTGGCGCAAGACAGACGTTCCGCTATGACCGCTTAAACCGAGTTACTTCTATCACTACTGGTAAGCGCACGACGAACCTCCGCTACAACTCCTATGAGGATGTGGTCGAGGCGAGTGAGGGTTTTCACCGTGTGAAGTATAAGTATTCGCCGATGGGCGACATCCTCCAGCGTGAGGGCGAGGACGGCAGCGTGCTGCGTTTGCCTATGACCGTATGGACCGTCTCCGTATGCTTACCAACGAGCATGGTGAGGAATATACTCTTGACCGCAACCTTCGTGGAGAGATTGTCGGCGAGACTGGCTTTGACCGAATGTACCGCAGGTATATGCGTGACCGTTCCGGACGTGTCATCCGTGAGGAAAGGGCTGGCGGCAGATGGACGGAATACGAGTATGACCAGCGGGGACGGCTGACACGCATCAGCTTCAGTGATGGCACGATAGAAGCTTTCAGCTATGATGCGCTCGGTAGACTTACTGAGGCACGCAATGCTACGGGCAGCGTTTCTATGGAGTATGACGAGGGCGGTCGTGTTGTCAAGGAGTGTTTCAGTGGTGGTCTGCCCAGTGACAAGGGTACTACGGTAGAGAATATCTATGATGACCTTGGGAACCGTATTGAGACAAGGACTTCGCTTGGTTCGGTCGTACAGAATAGCTTTGATGAGGACGGATTGCTCAGCCGTGTGACGGCAGCCAATGGTGGTGGTGAGAACAGGGAAGAGAAGATTGTACGTGATAGCGAGGGACTGAAGATAGAGAAGATCTTCTCTGGTGGCATCCGTATGACACGTACCTACGATGCCTACGGTAATGTCATTTCACAGAAGAGTCGCTCACTTCGTCAGGACGGCTACGATCGCCGCTATGCGTGGAATACGTCAGGACGTCTGCAGAGTGTGATAGACGGAATCACGGGCGGTAGGACAACCTACGCCTATGATGCGGTTGGCAGTCTGATGAGTGCCCGTTATGAGGACGGTACGGACGACTATCGTATGCCTGATGCCACAGGAAACGTCTTCCGCAGTCGTGACCGTAGGGACAGGGAATACGGCAAGGGCGGCAGGATTCTCCGTGACCGCCATTATGACTATCTCTATGACGTAGAGGGCAACCTCATATTGAAGACCCCACGTCGTGGACTGACACAGCATCCGAACCACGAGGTGTCGGAGGATAGTGGCACACATCTTGCATAGCAGACTGGTGACTATGCCTATGAATGGTATGGTAACGGTATGCTTAAAGAGGTGCGGCTTCCATATGGTAAGACTGTCCGCTTCGAATATGATGCCCTTGGGCGTCGCACGGCAAAGCTCTTCAATGGTCACGTCTTCCGTTACCTCTGGGACGGCAATGTGATGGTGCAGGAGTGGCAGTATGAGGAGAAGGACCGTCCACAGCATAGCATTGACGAGTTTGGCCGTATCCGTATGCAGAGTGAAGAGCCGGTAGATAACCTTGTCACATGGGTTTATGAGGAAGGCTCATACGTTCCTGTGGCAAAGATACAGAACGGTGAACGCTACACGATCATCAGCGACTATATGGGTCGCCCAGTGGAAGCATACAACAGTTATGGCAATGTCGTTTGGCAGGCTGACTATGATATTTATGGTGACCTTCGAAACATAAAAGATATCCGTGACTTCATCCCTTTCCGCCAGTTGGGACAGTATGAGGACGATGAGACTCGCCTATACTACAACAGGTTCAGATATTATGACCCGAGGATTGGTAATTACATCAGCCAAGACCCGATAAGGTTAGCAGGAAATAACCCTACGCTGTATGGGTGTAAGAGCTTAATATTACACATTGTATGAGTGCTTATATTTTAACAATGGGGACTGAAACCTTTCTTCCTTAATCTAAAAGTTGATATTTGTTTGATGTTTTTGAAGAAAGTGCGTACCCCATTGTGATACCGCACGAACAAAGTGCTTTTATAAAAGCCTTATTTGCAACAATATACAAGAAATAGCACAGACCCCAACGGAATCACCTCTTGATAAAGAGGGTGTGTCAAAATAGCCACACACTCTTTTTTATGCACAAAGCCCCGACTTTCTCAAGCCAGGGCTTTGCTATTTTCCTAAAGTTTTTGTACCTTTAGGCATACAAAAAAATCTCATTATGACAAAGGTACACTTTCGTTCTTACATACACAAGAAAATGATTCTTTTTCCTCAAAGAATCGATAAGGATATCGCAGAAGATGATCCTGTTCGTCTTTTAGACGCCTTGGTGGATAATCTTATGTTGGATAATGTCTACAAGCTTTATAAGCCCAGTGGTCGCAAGCCTTATCATCCACAAATGATGCTCAAGGTTATTCTTTACGCCTATATGAATAATATCTATTCCTGCCGTCGTATAGAGTCGCTTCTCAAGCGTGACATTCATTTCATCTATCTGGCAGGATATGAGCAGCCTGATTTTATTACCATCAATCGTTTTCGTAATCGTGTGAAAAAGGAAATCAACAATATCTTCACACAAGTGGTATTAGTACTTGCAGCCAAAGGTTTGATAAGTCTTGACGTTGAATATATTGACGGCACAAAAATAGAATCGAAAGCCAACAAGTATACCTTCGTTTGGAAGAGAACCGTGGAAAAGAACCGCGCCAAGTTGCAGGAACAAATACGCACACTCTTGCTTCAGGTTGATGATGTCATAGCGCAGGACAATGCCGCTAAGACAGAAGGTGTCGAGTTTACTGCAGCTCTGCTCGATGAGATATCCGAGGAATTGAACAAGTCTTTGGAATCATCCCCTGAGCCTAAGACAAAAGAAGAGAAGCAGGCTGTTAGAACCAAGAAAAAACAGCTTAAAGAGCTTGAGAAGAAACGTAATAAACTCCAAGAGTATGACCAACACCTTGAGATTATGGGGGAGAGAAACTCCTACAGCAAGACCGACCCTGATGCCACGTTTATGCACATGAAGGAGGATGCTATGCAGAACGGACAGACTAAGCCTGGATATAATCTGCAGATAGCAACTGAGAACCAGTTTATCACCAACTTTGCACTCTATGCTAACCGTACAGACACGCTCGCACTTCCTTCTTTCTTGGAGTCCTTCAACTCACGTTACCATCGTTATGCCAAGACAGTCGTAGCCGATTCAGGGTATGGCTCCGAGGAGAACTATCTGTTCATGGACGTACATAATATGGAAGCCTATGTGAAGTATAACTACTTCCATAAAGAGCAGCATCCACGCTATACACCTAACCCATTCTGTCCTGCAAGCCTTTATTATAATAAGGAACAGGATTTCTACGTCTGCCCTATGGGACAGCATATGAAGCGTATAGGCATGAAGCGTTCCCTAACCTCTAATGGATTCGTTACTTACAGTGTACGTTATCAGGCAGAACGCTGTGATGGTTGTCCGTTGAGAGGCTCATGTTTTAAGGCAAGAGGGAACAGAATTATAGAAGTAAACCACCAACTACAGTACTATAAACAAAAGGCACGGGAACTACTGACCTCGGAAGAAGGCATCAAGCATCGAGGACGAAGGTGCATAGAACCTGAAGCTGTTTTTGGACAAACAAAATATAATAAAGTCTACAAGAGATTTAGGCATTTGGGAAAAGACAAGGTCAATATGGACTTTGCCTTCTTTGCTATTGCCTTTAACATAGGAAAAATGTGCAAAAAAAATAATCTCAAGGAGCTAAAAGCTATTATGGAGGTACTTTTAGTCACCTTCAGATGCTCTATAGAAGTTTATATAAGCTATTGGAAGCCCAACAAATCATTTTATATGAAATTAGCGGCATAGCTGCAGTAAATAACGAATTATGCGGTAGATGAAGTAAAGAGGAGTAGAAAAGAGGATGTGTCCATTTTGACACACCCTCTTTTGTTTTGAGATATAGTACAACATAGTTGGGTACTATGGGAGTAGATGAAGACTACTTAAATCTAAGTACGATAGATGTTTAAGTTAAAGAAAGATTGACCTCTAACTTGAAGTGCGAAGGTATTTTAAGTTAGAGTACGATGTTATACACGTTTGTATAATTGATTATACACGTCTGTATAATTGGTTATACACGCCTGTATAATTAGTTATACACATTTGTATAATAGACTATACAAGCGAGTATAAAGTTGTTCATTAAGTATAAGTCCAAAAGATGTTTAAGTTAAAGAACGATAGATGTTTAAGTTAAAGTACAATTGCCAATGAATAGAGCATATATTACCAGTTATAGAAATTTGAAGTTAATCTAAGACGAACTTATCTTAAAATATCATTCTTTTTAGTTCTAAGCGTTTGTTGTATAATTATTTTTTTGTACCTTTACGCCTCGAAAATACATGCAAAACGGCTTAGAAAGGAAATAAAGACTATTATAGACAATTCTAGTCCCAAAGACATAAGCTCGTAAAAGCTGCTATCAAGGAATTAATAACAATAATAATATAAATGGACGAAAATCAGACAATTGATCAGGACAGAATTATGAAGATCAACATCGAGGAGGAGATGAAAAGCTCCTACATCGACTACTCTATGTCGGTGATTGTGGCACGTGCCCTCCCTGATGTTCGTGATGGTTTCAAGCCTGTTCATCGCCGTATCCTTTTCGGTATGCGCGGTATCGGTAACTTTAGCAACCAGCCTTATAAAAAGTGTGCCCGCGTTGTTGGTGAGGTACTTGGTAAGTATCACCCACATGGTGACTCTTCAGTCTATGGTGCGCTTGTGCGTATGGGACAGGAATGGAATATGCGCTACAAGTTGGTTGACGGACAGGGTAACTTTGGTTCTGTCGATGGTGACTCTGCTGCTGCGATGCGTTATACTGAGTGCCGCCTCTCAAAGATGGGTGAGCACGTTATGGACGATATCGAGAAGGATACGGTTGACATGGTCAACAACTTCGACGATACGCTGCGTGAGCCTGCTGTAATGCCTACAAAGATTCCTAACTTGCTTGTAAATGGTGGCAATGGTATTGCCGTGGGTATGGCAACAAATATTCCTACGCACAACCTCGGTGAGGTTATTGATGGTTGCTGTGCATACATTGATAATCCGGAGATTTCTACCGACGGATTGATGGAGTTTATTCCTGCTCCAGACTTCCCAACAGGTGCTTATATTTATGGTCTTCAGGGCGTTAAAGATGCCTATGAGACTGGTCGTGGTCGCGTTGTAATGCGTGCTAAGGCTGAGATTGAGAGCGATGAAAACCATGATAAGATTGTTGTGACAGAGATTCCTTACGGAGTTAATAAGCAGCAACTTATCGAATATATCGCTGACCTCGTGAAGGAAGGTAAGCTTGAGGGCATCTCTAACGTCAATGATGAAACGGGTCGTCAGGGTATGCGTATCGTTGTTGATGTGAAGCGTGATGCGAATGCAAATGTTATTTTGAATAAACTCTTCAAGATGACAGCATTACAGAGCTCTTTCTCTGTAAACTGCATCGCATTGGTTGCTGGTCGTCCACGTCTGTTGAGCCTTCGCGAGTGCATAAAATACTTTGTTGAGCATCGTCACGATGTTACTATCCGCCGTGCACAATTCGACTTGAAGAAGGCACAGGAACGTGCACACATCTTGGAGGCATTGATTAAGGCTTGTGATAATATTGATGAGGTTGTACATATTATTCGTGCCAGCAAGACACCTTCAGATGCCCAAAGAAACCTTGAGAAACGTTTTGACTTTGATGAGCTTCAGTCAAAGGCAATCGTTGATATGCGTCTGTCACAGCTTACAGGTCTACGTCTTGACCAATTGCATCAGGAGTTTGAGGAACTCATGCAAACCATTAAAGATTTGCAAGAGATTCTTAATAACCCTGAGCGTTGTAAGGAAGTGATGAAGGAAGAGTTGCAGGAGGTTAAGGAGAAGTATGGCGATGACCGTCGTACAGAGATTATCCCTGATGAGCATGAGTTTAATGCTGAGGATTTCTATCCTAATGACCCTGTTGTTATTACCATTAGCCACCTTGGTTATATCAAGCGTACTCCGCTTGCAGACTTCAAGGAGCAGGCTCGTGGTGGTGTAGGTTCTAAGGGTGCTCGCACACGTGAGAAAGACTTCACCGAATATATCTATCCAGCAACCATGCATCAGACGATGTTGTTCTTTACTCGTAAGGGACGCTGCTATTGGATGAAGTGTTATGACATCCCAGAGGGCGATAAGAACTCAAAGGGACGTGCTATTCAGAATATGCTCTCACTTGATCCAGGCGATTCTGTTAACGCATTCTTGCGTATTCAAGGCTTGGATGATGATGAGTTCCTCGATTCTCACTATGTAGTATTTGCAACAAAACAAGGTGTCGTTAAGAAGACTTCTCTCCGTGCTTATTCACGTCCTCGTACCAATGGTGTGATTGCTATCAACATCAATGATGGTGATGAGGTTGTAGACGTTCGTCTGACAAATGGTCATAACGAACTTATCATCGCTGACCGCAATGGTCGTGCTTGTCGCTTCGATGAGTCAAATATTCGTACAATGGGTCGTGTGTCTACAGGTGTACGTGGTATGCGTCTGGACGAAGATGGGCAGGATGAAGTTATTGGTATGATTGTTGTTAATGACCCTGTTAACGAGACGGTTATGGTTGTATCTGAAGAGGGTTACGGAAAGCGCTCACAGGTAGAAGACTACCGATTAACCAATCGTGGCGGTAAGGGTGTTAAGACGCTGAATATTACGGACAAGACTGGTAAACTTGTTGCTATTAAGAACGTTACCGATGACAACGACTTGATGATTATCAACAAGAGCGGTATTGTTATTCGTATGTCTGTTGCTGAATGCCGTGTAATGGGTCGTGCAACACAAGGCGTACGTCTGATAAACCTCGCTAAGAAGAATGATATTATCGCATCTGTTTGTAAGGTGATGAGTTCAGAGATGGAGTCACAGGTTGAGGATGATAGTCGTGAACAATGGGCTAAAACCAGTGAAGAAATCAAGAGTGACATAAACTCATCTTCTGAAGTTGGTGAGCCAGATACAACCCCAGTCAATTTCGATTAATCCATTGGCACATTATATCATCTAAAAAAGTATATAGACTCTTATATTCCACATTCAGAGAAGTCGTTCTTCATGAAGAATCTAACAAATATCTGTCATGATAAATGATTGTCTCTGAATGGAATAAATAGGAATTAAATGTAAAATAAGATTATAAACCTTTTAAAATTATAACCAATATGAAAAAGTTAATGATCGCAGCAATGATGCTTTTTAGTGTATCAGCTGCATTCGCTGGAGACAGTGAACCATTGAAGGCTATCTTGAAGGCGCAGACTTATTCCGAAGCTGCAGAATTATTGAATTCTAATCTTGCTCAGATTACTGATAATGCTGAGAAAGCCAAAGCCTATGATAAGCTATTTGAGCTTGCAATGAAGAAGGTAAGTGCAGAGCAGGGTGTCCAACTTGAGAATGAAACTAACAAGCAAATGGGCAAAGAAGGAAATAAACCTGTCGATGAAAAGGGCTTATATGAGGCTGTAGGTCAGGCTTTTGATGCCGCTTCTGAGGTAATTAAGTATGACAACATGCCTAACGCAAAAGGTAAAGTTAAGCCAAGATATAGTGACTTAGCTGATAAGCTTTATCCTCTTCGTGGTCAGTTAATCAATGGTGGTATTTACTTCCAGGGAGCTAAGGACGATGCAAATGCTTATAAATACCTTGCTCGCTATGTAGATACAGCGGATGATCCAATCTTTTCAAAGTTCGATAAGTCAAAAGATGAGAACTTAAATGAGATTGCTTATTTCGCTACATATTATGCTTATCAGAATAAGGATTTCAAGAAGGCAGAGAAGTATGTATCTTATGCTTTGAAGAGCAAGGATCGTGCAAAAGATGCTCAACAATTACAGCTAGCCATCTTAGGTTCACAGCTCAAGACACGTCAGGATTCTTTAAATTATGCTGACAAGCTCGCTGGTATCTATGCTCAAGATCCTGAGAATGATGCAGTATTGACCACATTGACTTCTACTTATAGTGCACTTGGTATGCAAAATAAGGCTGAAGAAATCGTAAATTCAGCATTAGCAAAGAATCCTAATAGTTATGGTGCATTAGTAATGATGGGGCAGTTTGCAAGTCAAAAGAAAGACTATGAGACAGCTGCTAATTACCTTTCTAAGGCTTTGGAACAAGCAAAGGATGACAATGCAAGAATTGCTATCAATGCTTCAATTGGTCAGTGCTGGTTCTATAAGGCTCAAGAGCGTGTAGCTGCTGTTAAGGGAGTTCTTTCTCCAGCTGCTCGTGCTCAGTTTAATGAGGTATATAACAAGGCTATCTCTTATCTCGAGACAGCAAAGAAACTTGACACTCTCAAAGAGCAAAAGTCTGCATGGGCTTACCCTCTTTATGGATGCTACTACTTTGTAAAGGGCGCTCAAGCTCCTGAGACACTAGCAGCAGCAGCTGACGCTGGTGTACAGTAATCAGCAGTAATAAATCCTCTCTTATGTGTAAGTTATCTTCTTAGGATAATATAACATAAGAGGGGAATATTTTTTTAACTAAAATGTCATAAATGAGAAGGCTACTAATACTATTTTTCTGTGCGTTATTTTGCATTCAAATTGTAGACGCACAAGACATGCATAAGCAAGCGGAGTCTTTTAATCGCCTAGCTAGGAACGCTTTTTCCAAAATAGAGAAACAATCGGATAGGGATTCTATTACCATTTTTAAGACAGTTGTTGATGGGGTAGAATATTCACTGAAATGTGATGAATTTGATAGAATGCCTAATCGAAAAGGAAAAATCTTACCAGAGTATGAGGAGGAGAATAAGAAACGTTTGTCTATATTGCATCCAATGCTGATTGATGCAGGGAAGTATTTTTATAAAAAGCCTTATTTAAAGCAAGAGGGGATTGATGCTCTGAAACTCTATTTAGAAACTAGGAAATCGCCATTAGTAAAGGATAATGTTGACGAATCAGGGGTTGCTGCATATTATTTAGCTTATTTTTATTTGAAATCTCGTAATTTAAAAATGGCTAATGAGTATGCTGATTTAGCCATGCAATATGATGAGAGTGCCCAAGCCTCAGCAGAGATAAAAGCTCAGTGTATGCACGATCAAATGGTTAATGCGGAAGACTCTCTTCGTTATTTATCAGTTATACAGAGATTGTATCGTTCAGATCCAACAAATGAAACCTATTTCTCATGGATTATGAAATTTTATCAGAATCCAACTCCAAGGTTTAATTTAGAAGATTTTGTAGATGATTGTTTAGAGAATAATACAAATTCTATAGTACCTTGGATTTTAAAGGGAGAGATAGCTATGCGTGCCGAACGTTGGGAAGAGGCAATAGATGCGTATAGGCAAGCGGATGAGATAGATCCTAGTAATATTCCAGTGGCTTATAATATAGGGGTATGTTTGAATAGTTTAGGGATGGTTTTACGTGATTCTGTCTTGGCAAAACGAAAGAAGGGAGAGAATGTTTCGGATAATGAGTTTATGACAGTCTTTGCACAGGCTCGCACCTATTTAGAACGTGTAAGGGCAAAAGATCCACGTCGAAACAAAGTTGATTGGGTGGCACCGCTCTACCTAACTTATACAATACTGAATGATAAAATAAAGGCTGAGGAGTTAGAGCCTTTAGTAACGAAATATCAGAAGAGTGAAAACGATTAAGGTTCTTATATTATATATTTGTTTTGTTTTACCATCTATGTGTTACGCACAAAAGAAACAATTACAAACAGTGCGTGACCAGATAAAGTCTGGTAAGGAACTCTCAAAAGCCGAAGGAACACTTCGCGGACTATTAGTAGATTCAACGTCAAGAAATAATCATAAGATATGGTTACTATTATGTGATGTACTAACAAAACAATACGAGCAAGGGAATGAAAAGCTCTATCTAAAACAAAAATATGATACCGCTGCTTTCTTCTCAATAACGAAACGATTGTATGAAACGATGTCCAGCTTCGATTCTATTGATGCACAAGCTGATAAAAGAGGGCTGGTTCATCCTAAATACAGGGAGAAACATGCTTCGTTTTTAAATTCTATTCGCCCAAATCTATTTAATGGAGGTAGTTATTTCATCCATAAAAATGATTATAAAACAGCATTTGAGTATTATCGTGATTATTTATTATCTGCTGAGTATCCACTTTTTACCAGATATAACTATTTGCAAAGTGATGCTTTGATACCTCATGCTGCTTATTGGTCAATGTTCTGTGGTTATAAATTAGGAGATGCTGATAAGATTATGCGTTTTAAAGACTTGGCAGAACGTGATACTTCTATGCTTAATTTTGTTAAACAATATGAAGCCGAGGCTTATTGGATTCAGAAAGATACGACTATGTATGTAAAGTCGCTACAAGAAGGATTTAAGCAATACCCTAATTTTGCTTTTTTCTTTCCTAGACTTGTGGAATATTATACTAAAAAAGGTGAACATGATTCTACACTTGTTATATCAGAACGAGCCTTAAAAGCTGATTCCACTAGTTTATTATTTATGTTTGCTAAGAGTACAGCTCTTCTTAACCTAGGTAGATATAATGATTGTATAAAGATTTGTAACGATATAATTAAGAGAAATGACGCTTATGTAGATGCCTATTATAACATTGGATTAGCTTACTTTAATCAAGCCATAGAAATGAATAAGGATAGGCTGCAATATAGGAGTAAGCGTGCAAAGATTATTGAGTTATATGGATTATCTCGCCCTTATATGGAGAAATTTAGGCAGTTAGCACCTGATGATAAAGGGAAATGGCTAGCACCATTATATACTATTTATTTGAATCTCAATATGGGTAAGGAATTTGATGAAATTGATAAGATAAGAAAAGAGGTTAAATATGAACAATAATAATGTTATAGATAAGCTAGGTCTCCAACTGAATGAAATGCAAAAGGCAACGGAAGAGGCTGTCCTTTATACAGGGAAAGATGTTGTCGTGATGTCACCTACGGGGTCAGGTAAAACTTATGCTTATCTGCTTCCATTGATTCAACGCCTAGACGCAATTTCTGATGAATTACAAGCTGTTGTCTTATTGCCTGGACGTGAATTAGCACTTCAATCTGCTATGGTTTTAAAAGATATGGGAAGTGGATTAAGAGCTATGGCTTTATATGGGGGTAGACCTACGATGGATGAGCATCGAGTGCTTAGAGATGTTAAACCCCAGATTGTATTTGTAACCCCAGGTCGATTGAATGATCATTTAGACAAGAAAAATCTTAATGCAGAAACGATAAAATGGTTAGTAATTGATGAGTTTGATAAATGTCTTGAACTTGGTTTCCAGGGAGAGATGATGAGCATTCTCAATAAATTACCGAATATAGAACGACGAATCTTACTCTCTGCCACAGAATCGGAATCTATCCCTGCCTTTGTTTCTATGGGTAGAACCATTTATCTAGACTATAGAACGGATGATGATAATATTCCTGATAGGGTACATCTTTATACGGTCACAAGTCCAGAGAAAGATAAACTTGATTCGCTTAAACGACTTTTACTTTCATTGGGGAATGAAAGTACAATCGTATTCTTAAATTATCGTGAATCTGTAGAACGGGTAGCTACCTTCCTAAAAGAGAATGG
The DNA here is from genome assembly GCF_018127765.1 of Prevotella veroralis. NCBI lineage: Bacteria > Pseudomonadati > Bacteroidota > Bacteroidia > Bacteroidales > Prevotellaceae > Prevotella > Prevotella veroralis. The sequence goes on from NZ_CP072330.1 coordinate 790,362, forward strand.
ATTTATGGTGAGTTGCTACCATGGTGGTTTGGAACAAGATGAGCGTGAGGCTGCACTTTATCGTTTCTCAAATGGCTCTGTTTCTATACTTATAAGTACAGACTTAGCTTCTCGAGGATTGGATATACCTGATGTTGATAATATCATTCATTATCATATACCAGAAACAGAAGATAATTATATTCATAGAGTAGGGCGTACAGCTCGTTGGGATAAGGAAGGAAGAACTTTCTTTATTCTCGGACCAGGGGAAACGTTACCTGAATATGTTAGTAAGGAGAATGAAGAATTCCAACTTCCGACGAATCTTCCTAAACCAACTTTGCCACGTATGGCTACTATATATATAGGTAAGGGGAAAAAGGATAAAATCTCCAAAATAGATATCGTAGGTTTCCTTTGTAAGAAAATAGGTTTACAATCGTCAGAAATTGGAAAGATAGATATTAAAGATAGGTATTGTTATGTAGCTATTGACCGAACAAAAGTAAAAAAGGTTATTTTAGCTTCTAAAGGACAGAAAATTAAAGGAATCAAAACAATAGTGGAAGAAGTAAGGTGATCGTTTTAACAAAACGTCACCTTATCTTTAATTCTGTTTATTTACAAGTTTACTACAGGCGTGTAGTATTTGAAATATTTTGTCTTAGTTTATTTGGAAGTACCAAAATAAAAACGTATCTTCGCACACATAAAGCCATAAGAAGTTAGAGATTTAATACTGAAGTAAGAATAATAACTATACAACTTAAGTCAAACTTAAACTAAACAGATCAGATGAAGAAGTATAACTTTAATGCGGGTCCTTGTATCCTTCCTAGAGAAGTGATTGAGAATACTGCAAAACAGATTTTGGATTTCAATGGTATTGGACTATCTTTGGCAGAAATAAGCCATAGATCAAAGAACTTCCAACCAGTAATTGATGAAGCCTCAGCTTTAGTTAAGGAGCTTTTAGACGTTCCTGAAAGTTACTCCGTTCTCTTCTTGGGTGGTGGTGCCTCACTTGAGTTCCACATGATTCCAATGAATTTCCTTGTAAAGAAAGCTGGTTATCTGAATACAGGTGTTTGGGCAAAGAAAGCCATCAAGGAAGCTAAGATGTTGGGTGATGTTGTAGAAGTGGCATCTTCTGCTGATGATAATTACACTTATATTCCAAAGGGGTATGAGGTTCCAACAGATCTTGATTATCTTCACATCACTACCAATAATACCATTTATGGTACAGAACTTCACAATGATCCCGATGTTCCAGTACGTTTGATAGGTGATATGTCTTCAGACTTTTTGAGTCGTCCTGTTGATGTAGCAAAGTATGATTGCATCTATGGTGGAGCACAAAAGAACCTTTCAATGGCTGGTGTTACATTTGTTATCGTAAAGGATGACGCCTTAGGTAAGGTTGATCGTCAGATTCCAACAATGCTCGATTATCGTACACATGTAGATAAGGGTTCTATGTTTAATACACCTCCTGTTGTGCCAATCTATACAGCATTGGAAAATCTTCGTTGGGTGAAGGCTCAAGGTGGAGTAGAAGCAATGGCTAAGATTGCGAAGGAACGTGCTGACCTCCTTTATGGTGAAATCGATAGAAATAAGCTCTTCCGTGGTACTGTTAAGAATGAAGAAGATCGTTCTTACATGAATATCTGTTTCGTTCTTAATGATGAGTACAACGACCTTCAGCAAGAGTTCTTCGACTTCGCAACGGCTCGTGGAATGGTTGGTATTAAGGGACATCGCAGTGTTGGTGGTTTCCGTGCTAGCTGTTATAACGCTCAAACAATAGAAGGTGTTCAAGCTCTTGTTGATACAATGAAAGAGTTTGAAGCTCAACATTAATAACATTGTTGAATCTATAATTCATACATATCAGACTTGGTTATATATGGTCAAGTCTGAATCTAATCTTTACTAAAATTATACCTAAACATTGAAGCTATGAAGATTTTAATTGCAACTGAAAAGCCATTTGCACCTGCTGCTGTAAAGAATATAACATCAGAGTTAGAGGGTGCTGGACATGAAGTACTCCTATTAGAAAAGTATACAGATAAAGCTCAATTATTAGAAGCTGTAAAGGATGTCGATGCGATGATTGTTCGTTCTGACAAAATTACACCAGACGTATTAGATGCTGCTAATCAATTGAAGATTATCGTTCGAGCTGGTGCTGGTTATGATTCTATTGATACTAAATATGCTAAAGAAAAGAATGTTGTTGTAGAGAATACTCCTGGACAGAATTCTAATGCAGTAGCGGAGCTTGTCTTTGGTATGTTGGTATATGCAATCAGAAACTTCTATAATGGTAAGTCTGGTACAGAGTTAAAGGGTAAGAAACTTGGAATACTTGCATTTGGAAACGTTGGTCGTAATGTCGCACGTATTGCAAAGGGCTTTGATATGGATGTTTATGCTTATGATGCATTCTGCCCAGCCGAGGCAATCGAAGCTGCTGGAGTTCATGCTGTAAAGACACAAAACGATTTGTTCAAGGTTTCTGATGTTTTGTCATTACATATTCCTGCTACACCAGATACTATTAAGAGTATTAATTATGAAATGGTTAATCAACTTCCAAAGAAAGCAATCTTATTGAATACCGCACGTAAAGAGGTGATTAACGAAGAAGAACTCTTAAAGTTGATGGCTGAACGTGAAGATCTTAAATTCATTACAGACATCAAACCTGATGCTGACGAAGAGTTCTTGAAATTCACTGGGCGTTACTTCTCTACACCAAAGAAGATGGGTGCACAAACAGCTGAAGCTAACTTAAATGCTGGTGTAGCAGCTGCAAAGCAAATCAATGCTTTCTTTGAGACTGGTGACACTACTTTCCAAGTAAATAAGTAAATCTTAAACAAAACAAAGAATGATAGTCTAGAATAGTAATCATAACTTCTAGGCTGTCATACTTTTATTTACCTAAAAACCTATAATACAATGGCTATTATTAAACCGTTTAGAGGTGTTCGTCCTCCTAAGATGTTAGTTGAATCAATTGCAAGTCGTCCTTATGATGTACTGGATTCTGAAGAAGCACGCATGGAGGCGGGGGATAATGAGAAGAGTTTATATCACATTATCAAACCAGAGATTAATTTTGAATCTATTATAGATGAGTCTGACCCACGAGCTTATGATAGTGCAGTAGAGCACTTCCAGAAGTTTCAAGATAAAGGCTGGTTAGTTCAAGACGATAAGGATTGTTATTATATATATGCACAGACCATGAATGGTAAAACGCAGTATGGACTTGTGGTTGGTGCCTATGTTGACGATTATCTAAATGGAAATATTAAGAAACATGAGCTAACACGCCGTGATAAAGAAGAAGATCGAATGAAGCATGTTCGTGTTTGCAATGCGAATGTAGAGCCCGTATTCTTTGCTTATCCAGATAACAATGTATTGGACACATTGTTAAATCGCTATGCACAAACAACTCCAGAGTATGATTTTGTTGCACCTGACGATGGATTCCGTCACCAGTTTTGGGTTGTTAGTGATAAAGCTGACATCGATACGATTACTGAAGAATTTAAGAAGATGCCAAGCCTTTATATTGCAGACGGACACCATCGTTCAGCTGCTGCAGCCTTAGTAGGTGCAGAGAAAGCGAAGAATAATGCAGGACATAAAGGCGATGAAGAGTATAATTACTTCATGGCTGTTTGCTTCCAATCTAGTCAATTAACCATTCTAGACTATAATCGTGTAGTTAAGGACTTAAATGGCATGGAAGTTGCAGAGTTCTTACAAGCATTAGAGAAGAACTTTATTGTAGAACTAAAGGGAGAGGAAGAATATCGCCCTACCAAATTACATGAGTTCTCCTTATATATTGATCACAATTGGTATAGCTTAGAGGCAAAACCAGGTACATACGATGATACCGACCCTATAGGTGTGCTTGATGTTGACATCTCTAGTCGTTTGATCTTAGACGAACTAATGGGTATCAAGGATCTCCGTTCTGATAAACGCATTGATTTCGTTGGTGGTCTACGTGGGCTTAAGGAGCTTAAACGTCGTGTTGATAGTGGAGAGATGCGTTGGGCATTAGCACTTTATCCTGTCTCTATGCAACAGATTATGGATATAGCTGATAGTGGAAAGATCATGCCACCCAAAGCTACTTGGTTTGAGCCAAAGCTACGTTCTGGTCTTGTGATTCACAAGCTAGATTAGGCGATGGTTATTATTATTGAATGGACAACGATAAATATAAAACAATAACAGAAAAAGCAATAGGTGAGGGATTTTACTCTGAAAGTCGGAGTAAGTTCCTCGCTTTTGCCCATCATGTAGACTCTGTTGAACAAGCTTTAGAGATAGTAAAAGAGTATAGAAAGAAGTACTATAATGCGCGCCATTGCTGTTATGCTTACAGGATTGGCTTTATGGGAGAAGAATTCCGAATGAATGATGACGGGGAGCCATCATCTACTGCAGGTAAACCCATTCTAGGACAAATAGATAGCAATGGATTGACAAATACTCTTATTATTGTTGTACGTTATTTTGGTGGAGTCAAACTTGGTACAAGTGGACTAATAGTAGCTTATCGGGAAGCATCATCCGACGCCATTGCTCATTGTGACATTGAAGAAAGATTTATAGAAGAGCAGATTAAGTTTACTTTCTCTTATCCAATGATGAATGCAGTCATGAAGATAGTAAAGGATATGAATCCACGAATCATCAATCAAGTGTTTGATAATACTTGTGAACTAACCCTCTCTATTCGCAAATCTTATACAGACGAATTGAAAACCCGTCTGAATAAATTATCTTTTAAGTAACAAATATTTATTAAAGACTATGAAGTTTCTTTTGAAAGTAATCTTATCTTGTATTGGAATACTATATTCTATCTCATTGAGTGCACAGAATAATGCAAGCGGAAGGATTGTTGATGAGCAAAGTAAGGGAATTGATGCCGCTGTAGTTATGCTAATTTCTTTACCAGATAGTATCCTTATAGAAACGACACTTACTGATGATAATGGAGACTTTCAACTTCCAGAGCAAACAGGACATTTCCTTTTATATATAAGGGCATTAGGTTATAAAGAATTTAAGAAAGATATAACAATCACCGCATCGGAGATTCTTCCAACTATCCAGTTAGAAGCAGATAATGTTGTCTTGAAAGATGTTGTCGTTACAGCTCGCAAGTCACGTCCATTAACTAGCTTATCTAATGGTAAATTACAGATAAATGTGGCACAAACTTATCTTACCGATATCGGAAATGCTTTAGATGTTTTAAAGCATTCACCAGGAATATCGGTAAATAGTAAGGGAGATATATCTTTAGCTACCCTTGGAGGAACCGCCATATACATAAATGGAAAGAAACTTATGTTACAAGGAGAAGAGCTTTCTGCTTATCTTCGCTCTCTACCCTCATCTAAAATTACTCGCATTGAAAGTTCTACTAATCCTAATGCGAGTTTTGGTACTGATGGGGCAGGAGGAGTTATTAATATTATCTTGAAAAGCAATGAAAGAACTGGTACCTTCCTTACAACTTCACATAGTTTATCGTACTGGAAGAACATAAGACAAAACTCTGATATTTCATTCTCTTTCAACAAAAGCAAATGGCAATTAGGTTTGAACTATAGCCATAGCTTAGGACATTATGCAATGAAGTATGGCTTTGAGAAAGTTCAAGATGGCAATAAAAGTATATCAGAAACATCTGATACTGATAAGCGGAACACTTACTCTGTAGGTGTTGATTTCTCTTGGCAACCTAATCAAAAGAATAAATTGTATTTTAATAGTACGATGAATCTGCTTGTTGGACCTGGTCTGACAGAAACAACAACACAGGTATATAATGGTACCTCTACGTTAGATGGAATCCTAAAGGCACGCAATGACTATGTAAAGCAGAAGACGATTCAATACAATAACAGTATAAACTATCTATACCAACCGTCAGAAAGTCATCAATTATCTTTTTCTGTTGATTGGACACACTTTGATGGTAAAGCTCGTTGCCAACAACCCAATGATTATTTTTCATCTAATAACATACTTATTCGTTCTGATTTATTCTATTCTCAGCCTGACAAAGATATTGATATTTATGCCTTATTAGCTGACTATAAATATAAACCTAATGCACAGAATGAATGGCTAATAGGTGCTAAGACTTCATTGATAAAGAGTGATAATATCTTTCTTTTTAAAAAGAATGGGATAATAGACTCACAACGTTCAAATAGATTTAAGTACAACGAAGATAATATTGAGACTTATGCGCAATACACACTATCTTTGAATAAACTAGAGTTAAGTACTGGTCTACGTATGGAGTATATGTATACCAATAATAAGCTACACTCTTATGCTAACCAGTTGATAGAAGAAAATAATCGAAAGAAGTTGAATCTATTCCCCAACATGTCAGTATCTTATGCTTTCAATGATAAGAACAAAGTAGCTCTTTCATACAGTAGGCGACAAGATAAACCTCGGTATGAAGATCTAAATCCTTTTGAATATTTATTAGATGAGTTATCTTATTGGAAAGGCAATCCCTTTCTTAAGCCTCAGATAAGCAATAAGATTATACTGAACTATACATGGAGTAGTTTATCTTTAAGCTTATATTATAATAAGCTAGATGATTACTTTACATCACTTACCGATGTGTTTGAGCATAACAAGACGATAATGACAACTAAAAATATAGGCACACAACAGCAAATAGGAATAGAAGCGGTCTATTCTAAACGTCTTACTTCATGGTGGGATATTAATTCCAACATTGGATTTTACTATTTTGATAATAAATTGAATTACGAGAACTATAAACAAGAATATAAACGTCCATCATGTTTCTTATCCGCAAACAATAATTTTCATTTACCTTTGGGTATCGACCTAGAGCTTTCAGGACGATACTATTCAAAACGTCAAGGAGGAAGTTATGAAGTGAATAAGTCAACAGGTGGTATTGATTTAGACTTAAATAAATCATGGAATAATAATCGTTTCCGCCTATCACTATTGATGACTGATCTGTTACATACAGAGCGTTGGGATAGCTATGGAATAAAAGATAGCTTGAATCTATCGTCTTGGGGATATGGAGAAAGTCGGAAGATCATGTTGCGTTTCACTTATAGTGTTGGTAAACAAAAGTTTGAAAAAGAAGAAAAGAATCTTGAAGAATTAAAGCGATTGTAACTTCTTATTCTCTTAGAAATCTTTACTTTCGTAGTAGGTTATACTGATAGAGTTCTTACCGATTCTCAAAGAACATATCATCCAAACCTAATAAAGAAGAAGTCAAATGAAGAGATTTATATTCATATTATTTCTGTTTTTAGTGACGGATACGACTATAACTCAAGCATTCAGTAGCTTTCAAAATGATTTCGTAGAAAATGAAAAGAAGGTCTACACAGTTGTTGAAGAGATGCCAAGCTTTAAAGGTAACGTTAATACTTGGTTAATATCTCACCTTCGTTTTTCCAAACGGACAATTAGAGAAGGAGTATATGGAAGAGTGATGGTAAAGTTTATTGTAAAGTCAGATGGTAAATTGTCTGATTTTAGTATTTACAGAAGCACTAACCATGAGCTTGATACGAAAGTACTTCGTGTAATAAAGAAGATGCCTAAATGGAATCCAGGAAAGCATAACGGGATTCCCGTCTCATGCTATTATATCTTACCCATCGTTTTTTGCCCACAATAATAATCCTATATATTGATAGATATGAAAAGGAGGTAAACAATAAGTAACAGTGTTTACCTCCCGTTTGTTTTAAGATAAAAGGCGTAATGGACATTTGGTAGGCTGAAACCTCTCGGAATTCTTTTATTTACTACCTTTGCAGCATTTGAAAACCTATGAATAAAAAAACTGTATCTTCTGTAATAGCTCAAATGTTAAAAAGAATGGGCATCAACGTTCTGTTCAGATGTATTCCTGCAAGGATTGTGGTAGACAATTTCAAGGTGGTCTGCGTATAAATAATATTTCTCTATGTAATGACTATCTGACGGCAAATCGAACGATATCTGATCTATCCACTCTTTATAAATGTTCAGAGCGAACCATACGACGTAGGTTGAGCTTAGTGGTAGATAGCTTTACTGCTACTTACCCCAAATCTGCAGTAATAATATTGGATACAACATACTTTTCCAGGACATTTGGTGTGATGCTTTTTCAGGATGCTTCATCAGGCAAAATACTCTATCGCAAGTTTGTCAAAAACGAAACTAACAGAGATTATCTTGATGGACTTTGGTATATTGCGGAACGTGGAACTATGATAAAAGCAGTGGTGTGTGATGGGCATATAGGACTTTTACAAGCTATAAGTTTCTGTCCCGTACAAATGTGTCAATTTCACCAATTTCAGATAGTTAGAAGACTCCTTACTAACAACCCACATTTGCCTGCAGGCGTTGAACTATTGGCATTAATGAGAAGGATGTTCTATATGAAAAAAGAAGAGTTTATAACCGCTTTTGATAAATGGTGTGATAAATGGAAAGAGTTCCTAAATGAACGAACTCTCCTAATCTCGGGTAAGACAACTTATACACACAGAAGACTGAGAACGGCAAGACGTTCTATTAAGACACATCTGCCATGGCTCTATACGTGCGAGCAGCATCCAGATATACAAATACCTAATACAACAAACCTGTTGGAAGGATTTAACTCACAACTTAAAAGAGCACTGCATAATCATAATGGATTGAATGAAGCTAACAAGAAGATGTTTATAGATGGATTCATAAATACAAAAAAGTAGGCTGGAATAACCAGCCTACCAAATGTCCATTACTAAAACCCGAGAGGTTTTCAGCCTACCAAATGTCCATTACGCCAGATAAAATAGTTTTTAGGATAAATAACTTAGAGTACAGTCTATAGACCAAACTTACTCTTCATTTATACGCCAGTTCGGGTTAAGTTTAGTATACAAATAGTTCTAACAGCCTTGCTCTTTGGTAGTGTCCTATAAAAGTGTGTAAGCTCATTTAATTCTTATCTTTGTATATGAAAACCATAAAGAAATGAACAAATGAAGCTTACACATTCACAAATTTCGGAAATTCTTTCGAATTACACAAGCAGTAGCGAGGGTTTTGTCACCCTTCAGTCTTTAATTATGAACTCTCTGATGTTTCATGAGCGGGAGCTTTTCGTCAGCGCAAACGGCAATGAGCAATGCAATGGTTTCCGTTCTCGCCATTGGTACAGTCACGGCTTTGAGTTTTCCCTGCGCGTTCCCCCGCAGCCGCAACTTCTATCCCGTTCTCCTGGGCCTGATACGCAATGAGAGCGAGGAACGTGCGAGGCTGTTCAACCTTCTCTACACCAAGGGACTTACTACGCAACAGATAGGTGAGATCTCCGACAGCATCTATGGCCGCGCTTACAGCAGGCAGCAGGTCTCCTATCTGTCCAGGAGTTGCCGTGAGGACGTTGAGCTGTGGCTCGGCCGTGCCTTGTCCCCGCATTACTTAGCCGTCTACATTGACGCCACCTTTATCTCCACCCGCAGGGACGGGCAGGTATCCAAAGAGGCCTACTATACCATGCTGGGGGTGTTGGAGGACGGAAGCAGGGAAGTGCTCACCGTAGTCAACCATCCCACGGAAGGGGCCGTATGCTGGAAGGAGGAGCTTGAGGCGTTGAAGGAAAGGGGCGTCGAAAGGATTGACCTTGTCGTTTCCGATGCGCTGCAAGGCATAGAGAATGCCGTCTGTGCTGCCTTTCCTCAGGCAGCCCACCAGTTCTGTGTGGCACATGTCAAGCGACAGATACTTGGTAGCGTATCCCATAAGGATAAGCCGGCAGTGGCTCAGGAACTTGGCGAAGTGTTCTCCTTGGAGAACAAAGAGATGAAATCCTTGCAGGGATACGAACATTTCATTACTTTTGTGAACAAATGGGAAAAGAAGTATCCAACCTTGAGAAGGTATAAGGCGGAGCGTAACGCAGCTTACTTCACGTACATGGACTTCCCCATAGAAGTACAAAGGTGCATATACACGACCAACTGGATTGAAAGGCTAAACAGAAAATACAAGAGAACCATAAGTATGAGGATCTCTATGCCGTCAGACAAGTCAGTGATATTCCTATTGGCTGCTGTGGCTATGGAGGAAACAAAGAAGACATATGCCAGAAGAATATATCAATTTAAAAACTGGAAAGAGAGGCGTAATGGACATTTGGTAGGCTGGTTATTCCAGCCTACTTTTTTGTATTTATGAATCCATCTATAAACATCTTCTTGTTAGCTTCATTCAATCCATTATGATTATGCAGTGCTCTTTTAAGTTGTGAGTTAAATCCTTCCAACAGGTTTGTTGTATTAGGTATTTGTATATCTGGATGCTGCTCGCACGTATAGAGCCATGGCAGATGTGTCTTAATAGAACGTCTTGCCGTTCTCAGTCTTCTGTGTGTATAAGTTGTCTTACCCGAGATTAGGAGAGTTCGTTCATTTAGGAACTCTTTCCATTTATCACACCATTTATCAAAAGCGGTTATAAACTCTTCTTTTTTCATATAGAACATCCTTCTCATTAATGCCAATAGTTCAACGCCTGCAGGCAAATGTGGGTTGTTAGTAAGGAGTCTTCTAACTATCTGAAATTGGTGAAATTGACACATTTGTACGGGACAGAAACTTATAGCTTGTAAAAGTCCTATATGCCCATCACACACCACTGCTTTTATCATAGTTCCACGTTCCGCAATATACCAAAGTCCATCAAGATAATCTCTGTTAGTTTCGTTTTTGACAAACTTGCGATAGAGTATTTTGCCTGATGAAGCATCCTGAAAAAGCATCACACCAAATGTCCTGGAAAAGTATGTTGTATCCAATATTATTACTGCAGATTTGGGGTAAGTAGCAGTAAAGCTATCTACCACTAAGCTCAACCTACGTCGTATGGTTCGCTCTGAACATTTATAAAGAGTGGATAGATCAGATATCGTTCGATTTGCCGTCAGATAGTCATTACATAGAGAAATATTATTTATACGCAGACCACCTTGAAATTGTCTACCACAATCCTTGCAGGAATACATCTGAACAGAACGTTGATGCCCATTCTTTTTAACATTTGAGCTATTACAGAAGATACAGTTTTTTTATTCATAGGTTTTCAAATGCTGCAAAGGTAGTAAATAAAAGAATTCCGAGAGGTTTCAGCCTACCAAATGTCCATTACGCCGAAAGAGAGAATAAAAAACGAATGGAAAGAGAGAATAGAATAGAAGGAATATTTACACACTTTGAAAGACAGTACCTGCTCTTTCCATATAGACAGGTAGTGCTTTAGTTTTATTCTCGTAAAAAAATATGCCGTAAGGGGAACATAGACTTGCCTGATCTCTATGCTATGACTTCTAACTGCATAGTTTCACAAAGGATACTGAACAAAATTATCCCCCGATTCACATCGGGGGATAACAACAACACAAACACAAAATAAAGCAGGATTCCCTGCATTACTGTCTATGAAAAATTCTATTTAGTTGATTATTAATGATTTTAATCTATTACATAACTCCATCTGCCCTTAGCTTCTCTTGCCATTTCCATGCAGAGGCGAGAACATCAGATAGTGGAGTTTCGACCTTCCAACCTAATACTGTATTGGCCTTGGTGCAATCGCCCCAAATCTTCTCTATATCTCCTTCACGACGTGGACCAAACTTCCAATTAACCTTCACACCTGTTGCTCTTTCGAAGGTTTCAACAATCTCACGGGTTGTATTACCATGCCCTGTGCCGATATTGAAATATTCTATGTTATCAGAATTCTTATCCAATATACGTTTCATTGCTGCTACGTGTGCCTTTGCTAGGTCTACAATATAGATATAATCACGAATGCAAGTGCCATCAGGCGTATTGTAATCGTTACCGAAGATGGTTAATTCTTTTCTAATTCCCATTGCTGTCTGCGTAACGAATGGAATCAAGTTGTTAGGAACGCCGTTAGGTAATTCACCAATCAATGCTGAAGGATGTGCTCCAATTGGATTAAAATAACGCAAAACAATACTCTTGATATTTGCACCGCTATGAATATAGTCTAGGATTATCTGCTCGTTAATCTCCTTAGTGTTACCATAAGGAGAGGTTGCCTTTTGGTGTGGAGCATCTTCGGTTACTGGCAAATTCTCTGGGTTAGGTTGACCATAAACGGTACAAGAACTAGAGAAGATGATTCCCTCAACGCCATATTCAGGCATCAATTCAAGTAAATTAACCAGTGAAACAATATTATTTCTGTAGTACATTAATGGTTTCTGTACACTCTCCCCTACTGCCTTTGATGCAGCAAAGTGGATAATACCTTCAATCTTAGGATATTTACGGAATACATTCTCTGTTGCTTCGCGATCACGAAGGTCTACCTGTTCAAAAGCAGGACGTACACCTGTTATCTTTTCAATACCATCTAATACCTCAATCTTAGAATTAGATAAATCATCTACTATAACGACATCATAACCAGCTTCTATCAGTTCAACACTTGTATGAGAACCAATAAAACCAGTACCACCTGTAACAAGAATTGTTTGTTTCATTTGCTTTTTAGGATTACTTTCAGCCTTGGCTAGCCTTAACCAAGGCTGGTTGCAAAGATAACGCTTTTTTCATTATCAACAAAAAAAGAACGTAAAAAAAACGGCTAGGTATTATAAAACAGAAAACTTTTCGTATATTTGCCTCCATAATAAATAAATATTATATCAACGATGAAAGTAGCCGAACAGACTCTGCAACAAATTGAACGTTTCTTAAAGAAAATCGCACAGAAATTCACAGCTAGTGATTGCAATATGTCTATGACTGATCTTCATTTACGCGCTTCTCAAGATAGTGGCGACCTGATGGCATTCGATGATAACGATAACGAAATTACTCGTTGTGTTATCGAAGAATGGATTGATAACAAGAGCGATAACTTTTATCCAGAGATAGCATTAGTACTACGTTCTGAGATGAATAGTATTAAAGATATAATAGAGAATCTTTCAATTATGAAACCTTATAGCTTTGTGCTAGAAGATGATGATAAGAATTGTATAACGGAATTGTATCTTGTTGATGATGATTTAGGAATCATTGGCGGTGATCTTATGCAAGGACTAGACAAGGATTTAGATAGTTTCCTTCAAAATATTTTGGAAGAAGACGCATGAGACAGCTGCTCCTTACATCCTATTGCCTCTTATTATCATTCTTTCCTATAAGTATCTCCGCACAGAGACACGAGATTATCGATAATAATATTCGGTCATTGCAGGTCGTTGCTAATCAGAATTGGCTAACATTACCTATAATGTATCTAAACGGCGGCAAGATTAGCATTGATTTTGATGATCTTACGCATACTTATCGACGAATGACTTATAGCATAGAACATTGTGAAGCTGATTGGAAAACATCAGAAAATCTCTTTGATAGTGATATTGCCGACGGCTTTCTCAATGATAATTTAATAGACGATGTTAAAGAGTCTACCTTAACTAACACCTTATACACACATTATCATCTGGAAATTCCAAACAAGGATTGTCAACCAAAGATCTCTGGTAATTACCGATTAACTGTATTTGATGACAACAAAAAGCCTTTGCTTACAGCATACTTTATGCTTATTGAGCCTGCAGAAAACGCAATGGGCGTTAAACTGAGTGTGACAACTCAAACGGATGCCACGATTAATGATGCAAATCAGCAGGTTGAAATGGCCGTAAATTATGGGAATTATATTGTTTCTAATCCACAACAACAAATTAAAACTGTTGTATTACAAAACCGTAACTGGTTAGATGCTAGATGGAATAGCAAACCACAATATGTAATGAATAATGGTTTACAATGGATTCATGATAAGGACTATATCTTTTGGGGAGGCAACGAATATCGTAAATTTGAACTTCTTTCGACGGACGTTGCTTCAATGGGCATAGATCATGTGGCTTGGGATGGAAGTAATTTCCATGCTTATCCTTTTATCACAACACCATTATTAAATTATATCTATGAAGAGGATGCTGACGGTGCTTTCCTTATACGTAATTCAAATAATATAGAAAGCAATACAACAAGTGACTATGCCATCACGCATTTCCAACTAAACGTGCCAGAACCTGCTCCTTATCATATCTATTTAAACGGTGATTGGACTTACAGTCGCTTATTACCGCAATATGAAATGATCTATAACCCTACAAAGAAATGCTATGAAGCCGCCTTACCTTTAAAGTTGGGTTATTACAATTATCAATTCATAGCAGTAAATAATCAAGGGAAGTTAGTACCCTTTACTATTGATAATAGCCATTACCAAACAGAGAACAGCTATCAAGCTCTTATTTATTTCCGTCCGCAAGGTGGAAGAACCGATAAGCTCGTAGGTTATAACAATATTAGATTTACAAGAAGATAAAAGAATGTTATTACTCTGGAATTAACCAACGGCTCTTTGTATTCTCCTTTCTCATTCGTCTCTCTTGTGATTTTAGTAATTATTGGTGCCCAGTAAAAACTGATAGAAAGTTCTATTAGTCTTTGTACGTCGGGGATATAGCTACTTTTTATCAATGGAGCTTACTTTTTATTTCAAATTATTGCTGTCTGGTAAAACTTAAATTAACGTGAGTTCGACGAATTATAAGTGTCTATAGATTTGGTGATTAGCGAAATTTGTTGTAACTTTAAGGAGCTAATATACAAGTAGTTACAAACAAAGATCGCTATGATCACCGAGGACAAAGTTACAGAAATATTTTGTATGGCAGACGACTTCTGCAAGTTTTTTGATGCAATGACAGCAAAATATACGCTAAAACCTACAGGAAAAAGGAAATACCATCGAAATTCTACAATGTCAAAGGCAGAAGTTATGTTAATAATGATTCTTTTCCACGATTCTGGTTATCGTTGCTTCAAACATTTCTATCTTGAAAAAGTATGCAAGCAGCTTCGCCATCTGTTTCCAAAAGTTGTTTCTTATAACCGTATAGTAGAATTGGAAAGGGAGGTAGCCGTACCCTTAACCTTGTTTATCAAGAAGGTTCTATTGGGCAAATGCACGGGTATAAGCTTCGTTGACAGCACACCACTGCGTGTCTGCAAAAACCAAAGAATACATATTCACAAGGTTTTCAAAGGCATAGCTCAAAGAGGAAAATGCTCTATGGGTTGGTTCTTTGGCTTCAAGTTGCATTTGATTTGCAATGAGAAAGGAGAACTTCTCAACTTTATGATAACGCCAGGAGATATTGATGACCATAAGCCTTTGGAGTACAAAGCATTCATAGATTTTATATATGGTAAGCTATTCGGTGACAAGGGCTACATCGGCAAGAATCTTTTTCAAAAGCTTTTCGTTGACGGAATACAGCTTATTACCAAATTGAAAAGTAACATGAAAGGAGCGTTAATGAGTGTTTCAGACAGACTTTTACTCAGAAAAAGAGCCATTATAGAGACGGTGAATGATGAACTAAAGAACATTGCGCAGGTGGAACACTCCAGACATAGATGCTTTGACAATTTCATCGTCAACTTATTAGGGGCAATTGCTGCATATTATCTATTGCCAAAGAAGCCCTGCATCAATGTACAAAGGATCATGGACACACAGCTTGCATTATTCTGAATTCGTCGAACTCACGTTAAATATCATCAAAAATAGATAGTTCTTGGCGTAATGGACATTTGGTAGGTTGAAACCTCTCGAAACACTTTTATTTACTACCTTTGCAGCATTTGAAAACCTATGAATAAAAAAACTGTATCTTCTGTAATAGCTCAAATGTTAAAAAGAATGGGCATCGACGTAATATTCAGATGTATCTTTGCAAGGATTGTGGTAGGTAATTTCAAGGTGGTCGCCGTATAAATAATTGTTCTCTATGGAATGACTACTTGACGGCAAATCAAACGATTTCAGATCTATCCTGTCTTCATAAATGTTCAGAACGAACCATACGACGTAGGTTGAGCTTAGTGGTAGATAGCTTTACTACTACTTACCCCAAATCTGCAGTAATAATACTAGACACAACATACTTCTCCAAAACATTTGGCGTGATGCTGTTTCAGGATGCTTCATCGGGCAAAATTCTCTATCGTAAGTTTGTCAAGAACGAAACCAATAGAGATTATCTTGATGGGCTTCGTTATATTGCAGAGCGTGGAACTATAATAAAAGCAGTGGTATGTGATGGGCACATGGGGCTTCTACAATCTATACATTTCTGTCCAGTACAAATGTGTCAATTTCACCAATTTCAAATAGTTAGAAGACTCCTTACTAACAACCCACATTTGCCTGCAGGCGTTGAACTATTGGCTTTAATTAGAAGGATGTTCTCTTTGAGAAAAAAAGAGTTTATAACAGCTTTTATGAAATGGTGTGAGAAATGGAAAGAGTTTCTAGATCAACGAACTCTATTGACTTCAGGCAAGACAACCTATACACATAGAAGGCTGAGAACAGCAAGGCGTTCTATTAAGACACATCTAACATGGCTCTATACGTATGAGGAGCTTCCAGATATACAGATTACCTAATACAACAAACCAGTTGGAAGGATTTAACTCACAACTTAAAAGAGCATTACATAATCATAATGGATTGAATGGAACTAATAAAAAGAAGTTTATTGATGGATTTATAAATACAAAAAGTAGGCTGGAATGACCAGCCTACCAAATGTCCATTACTAAAACCCGAGAGGTTTTCAGCCTACCAAATGTCCATTACGCCTAGTTCTTTGACATATTGAGTATGAGATGGAAGAGAGTCTAGCTTCGTTATAAGCTCTTTTTAAGTTTACTTTTTCAAGTGCTGAAATTCTTATTAAAGTAGCCATCCCTGTTATTGAATACGGACTTTTGTTCTTATACTTTATCTTGGCAATTAGAAGATATGTGATAATTGCAGCCCAAAGATGGATGCTTACCGCATTCTTTGAAAATTCCCATAAAGTCTTGACAACAATATTCTGTTTTATCCATTTGAAGAAGATTTCAATATCCCATCTTGTGTCTATCGAGATTTGTAATTTCCAATGCTTCAATCTCAAAGTTATTGGTTATGAATTCGACTTCATTACCATTGATGGCATCATTATAACATACTTTTCGGGTATATTCTGAATATAGCTTTGGGGATTTGTAAGTAGTTAGGCGTATTGTAAAATCGCCTCTTACTCCAGTGCTTACATCAAAGGCCTCTTTGTGATCTACAATCTCATATCGCATGTTAGCTTTTGGTCGGCAAATCCAAAATGCATCAGTCTTATGAAACCAATATAATACTTCAAAATCCACATATACCTTATCCATCATGTAAAATGCAAGTGGCTCTGGGTCAATCTTATCCTGTTCGTTGCTGTCATGCCATTGTCGTCTGTAATATGAATACTGGTAGGAATGCTTCCACGTAAATCAAGTAAAGTGTGCATTTTAACAGCTCTTTTACTATATTTACTCAACGCCCAGGTGGCAAGCACTATGGCTTATGGATATTGTTGTGGAGTCTAAAGCATAAAGTATATTTTACACCGATTTCATCTTATTTATGGAAAATCTGCAAAATGATGAATTTGCCATAATGGCTGAAAAAGCAAATGCTCCACCAAAAGAACTTGATTTATGTCATTAGGGAGGAGATTTCAAGAATAAATGCGGAATTATCTATATAAAGGCAATACCGCAAGGATTTTTATGCGAATTAAGTTTTACTGGACAGCAATAATACTTAAACATCAATCATGCTTTAAGTTAATGTGTGATGTTATACAAGTTTGTATAAAAGGCTATACAAACTTGTATAAAGTCGTTTATCAAGTATAAGGGCGAATGTTGTTTAAGTTAAAGTATGGTTGCCTTCTACCTTAAAGTACGATTGTCGTTTAAGTATAAGTACGATCGTTGTTTAAGTTAGAGTAGGATAATCGACTAAATATACTGTAAAAGGTCGATTCATTTATGTTACCCTGATAAGATAAAAGGAGTAATCCTTTGATGATTGGTAATTAATTATTATATTTGCAACAACATTGGAATTATCTCTTAGACCATATATAGGATATAAACTACAATATACTTAGCATTGGCGGGTAATTGTAGAAGGTCTCTTTAAGACAGTTTTACTATGCAGAATGTTTTTCATGGATTAGGTATAGCCTTAATTACTCCCTTCAAAGAAGATGGTAGTATAGATTATGACGCACTTGTGAGTCTAGTTGAATATCAATTAGCTAATGGTGCTGATTTCTTTTGTATTTTAGCGACAACAGGCGAGGCTCCTTGCTTGACTCGTGAGGAAAAGGATGAGTTGACACGTGTTGTAAAGAAGGTGGTTAATGGTCGTGTACCTATCTTGAAGTATTGCGGTGGGAATAATACAGCTGCTGTCGTAGATGAGATAAAGACGACAGACTGGCAGGGGATTGATGGTATTCTAAGTATCTGTCCCTATTACAACAAACCAAGTCAAGAGGGGCTTTACCAGCATTTCAGGGCTATTGCACAAGCTAGTCCTTTACCCATCGTAATGTATAACGTGCCTGGTAGAGTAGGTGTGAATATGACGGCAGAGACAACTGTACGTATTGCGTCAGAGTTTGATAACGTGGTTGCTATTAAAGAAGCGTCAGGGAATTTAGAGCAGGTTGATGAGATTATCAAGAATAAGCCTAAGCACTTCGAGGTTATTAGTGGCGATGATGCTTTGACATTCCCAATGATTGCCAGTGGGGCTGTTGGAGTTATCTCGGTTATTGGCAATGCACTTCCTAAGGAGTTCTCTCGTATGATTCGTCTTGAGTTTAATGGAGAGTATGAGCCAGCAAGAAAGATACATCATCAGTTCACAGAGTTGTATAAACTTCTCTTTGTAGATGGTAATCCTGCTGGTTGTAAGGCTCTGTTGAATGATATGGGAATGATAGAGAATGTGCTCCGTCTTCCTTTGGTTCCAACGCGCATAGAGACAAAGCAGAAGATGAATGAAATTCTGAAGGGATTGAGAATATAAGTTGATAATCTTAACGATAAAAAGTGAAAAAGAGATAGAACGGTAAAGTTCTATCTCTTTTTTATGGTTCTATTAGTTGGATGATAGTCTAATGTTTGCAACAATCTGTTTTATTGTTCGTTTGTATAAGCCCTTAACTTTTTTCTTGGTAAGTTCGTCAGCTTATGTGTTGAATCCTTTGGGCTTTATGTTGGCTTATTTAATAGCTTCTAACTCGATAGCCATTTCTTGTTGCAACTCCTTTGCTTTCTGGGCTGCCATCTCAGCAAAGTCTTTGTCCTTGCCAGCGTAAATGATACCACGAGAAGAATTGACAAGTAAACCGCAATCCTTTGTCATTCCATATTTACATACCTCTTGTAAGCTACCACCTTGTGCACCAACGCCTGGTACTAAGAGGAAGTGGTTGGGAGCTATACGACGAATGTCCTCAAACATTTTGCCTTGTGTTGCACCAACTACATACATGAGGTTTTCTGTAGTTCCCCATTCTTGCGACTTCTTTAATACCTTCTCAAAGAGTCGTTCGCCTTGTTGATCTTCTGTTAATTGGAAGTCGTGACTACCTTTATTGCTAGTGAGTGCGAGAAGGATAACCCACTTACCATCATACTCAAGGAAGGGCTTCACACTGTCTTCACCCATGTAAGGGGCAACTGTGACGGAATCAAGGTTATACTCCTCAAAGAAGGTCTGGGCATACATCTTAGAGGTATTGCCAATGTCACCACGCTTTGCATCGGCAATGATAAAGTGATTAGGGTGATTCTCCTTTAAATACTTGATTGTCTTTTCGAAAGCAACCATACCCTTGAGTCCATAGCACTCATAGAAAGCAAGATTGGGCTTATAGGCAACGCAATAAGGTGCTGTTGCATCAATGATTGCCTTGTTGAAAGCAAAGATTGGATCCTCCTCCTTTTTCAAGTGTTCAGGGATTTTATTGATGTCAGTGTCCAGTCCGACACACAAAAAAGTCTTCTTAGAGAAGATCTCGTTGATTAGTTGTTGTCTGTTCATATTAGGTGTTTAATTAATTATCATGAGGAAAGAAAAGAAACCCTCGTTAGTCCCACACGGTTTATCGTGTTTCGGACAAACGAGGGTGTCTGTCCCTACCTTTATCTCTTCTTATCTTGTTAGATTCATTATTTATTCTTGTTCTAATGGCTTAGAAGTAGAAGTGGAGACATGCCATACGCCAAACAATATACCAAGTAGAGATGCAACGGCTGTAGATATCATTATCGTTTGATTTATACTATCTGCAAAATGAACCACAAGGAGTGTTGAACCGCATAAGATGATTGCAGCAATAATTGCACATATAATTGATGCAAGTTTCTTCTTAGCTCGTGCTACAGGTGTTGTTGCAGTCATTGCCACGACAAGCATAGCATACTTTGCAAATAAGAAGAAGCAATTAACGATGATACTAACAGTACTAGCTTCATCGAAGTTCGATAAGATACGGCGAACAATGAACCCATAAGCAAGCTGGATGATGAGCATAGCAATAAGTCCTGCTGGCAATGTGAGTAGCCATCTAAGTGCAGGGTTCCATGTTTTGACCAATCTTAAATCATAGTTTTCATCAATGTCTAACTTACCTGGCTTTTTTTGTTTTGTCTCCATTCTGTAATGTTTTAAAGTGTTTTATAATTCGTTCTCTTTTAACTTCTCTGCGTTCTCTGCAACAGTCAGCGCATCAATCATCTCTTGAATCTCACCATTCATGAATCCTTGTAAGTCATGAGTTGTGAAACCTATACGATGATCGGTGACACGTCCTTGTGGGAAGTTATAAGTACGAATCTTGGCACTACGATCACCTGTTGAAACGAGAGTCTTACGACGTGAAGCAATATCATCAATATACTTTTGGTGTTCGTGATCATATATATAGGTATAAAGGCGACTCAAAGCACGCTCTTTATTCTTTGGCTGGTCGCGGGTCTCAGTACATTCAATAAGAATCTCCTCAACCTCACCAGTATTAGGATTCTTCCATGGGTAACGCAAGCGCACACCAGACTCAACCTTATTGACATTCTGACCACCAGCACCACTCGAACGGAAGGTATCCCACTTGATATCACCTTCGTTAATATTAACTTCAAACTTATCAGCTTCAGGTAACACAGCTACTGTAGCTGCTGATGTGTGCATACGTCCTTGTGTCTCTGTCGCTGGTACACGTTGTACACGGTGCACGCCTGACTCATACTTCAGTGTTCCGTAAACGTTCTCACCTTCTACGGCGAAATCTATCTCTTTAAAGCCGCCTACAGCACCTTCGGATACAGATGTTATTGATAGCTTCCAACCTTTCTTATCGCAATAACGTTTGTACATATTGAAGAGGTCGCCTGCGAAGAGTGCTGCCTCATCACCACCAGCTCCACCACGAATCTCCATCTGGACATTCTTTGCGTCTTCTGGATCTTTTGGTACAAGTAGAATCTTAATTTCTTCTTCAAGTCTTGGCTGTAGTTCCTCATTCTCTGCGAGTTCCTCACGTGCCATCTCTTTCATCTCTGCATCACTCTCGTTAGCTATGATATCCTTAGCCTCCTTTATGGTTGTAAGGCAAGTGATGTAACGCTTGCGAGCATCCATAATGTCGCCAAGATCCTTATATTCCTTTGTCAGCTTAACGTAGCGTGACTGGTCTGCTATAACACTCGGGTCAGTAATGAGTGTTGATACCTCTTCATAACGGGCTTCTAGTCCGTCAAGTTTCTGTAATATATTGTTGTTATCAATCATAATTTTTATGGGTGGAGTTATTATACATCTTCCGTAAATTCTTCTTCGGTAGTTGGAATATGCTTATCTATACAATGTTCCTGTATCTCTTTATCCGACTTAGGATATTTATCACAAATATTTTCCAATGCAGCTTTAGAAGCCGTAAAATGTTTCTCGTCTGCCGTTAATGTAGCCTCAACAGACTTAATGAAATCTTTAAAGTTAGGATTAATTTCACAAAGCTTACTAACTGTTTTAAAGTCTATCTGTCGGTCTTTAGCTTCTAACCAGATTTGACTCTCGTATGGATTAGATTTCAATAGAATGAAACCAATGCCAAAGGAATGATTAAGACGTGCGAGTTCTTCTTTAAGATCTCTATTGATCTCAAATGCAACGAGATATCCTTTGTTAGCCCAACTAGAGTTAGAAACGGCTTGAAAGAAACATTTCTTTAGCTCATAATCATTATCAATCCTACGTTTTAATTCGTATGAATACAGTTGTAGAGAGTCTTTCTTGCTTATAGCTTTGAACAATGAATTGCTAATTGTATTTGTTTGTTCAACAAACCTTACTCCAATGATGTCTGGATGTATCCATTTCTGATGTTCATCATCTTTCTTAGACTTCTCATGGAAGATAGTCTTTGCCATAATCCCTTGATGATGTAAAAAGCAGCAAAGGAGTGGATGAAGATCTCGTTCATGAAAGGTTATATTGGATATACCGATTTGTGCTTGTGTGGCAGTTATATTTTCTATATTCTTAGAATATTCACTAAGATAATAACAGTATATATTCTTCTCATTTTTAAAACGTCCAATACGAGTATCTCCCTTTTTAGCCATTGTAACTAAATTGGCAGACACAGTTGAATCAGGTGTCTTAGCTTTTGTGTTAAACTGAAAGATACCTTTATCTATTATATTTTGATAGATCTCTTTCGCTTGTGCTCCTTGGGGGAAGTCCTCCAAACTTACTAGTATGGCTTCTTTTATTGTCATGATATTAATATTCAAATGTTCCGAACTCACTCTTTATCGTTAGGCTACGTTTCCCTTCTTCTATGTGTCCAATGACTTGTGCATCAATATTAAAGGACTTACTAATAGCAATAACCTGTTCAGCAACTTCCGGGCGAACATAGATCTCCATACGATGCCCCATATTGAACACCTGA
Source organism: Prevotella veroralis (assembly GCF_018127765.1). Classification (NCBI taxonomy): domain Bacteria; kingdom Pseudomonadati; phylum Bacteroidota; class Bacteroidia; order Bacteroidales; family Prevotellaceae; genus Prevotella; species Prevotella veroralis. Next base: position 813,388 of record NZ_CP072330.1, read on the forward strand.
TACATCTCCTTCCAATCAGTACCGCTACAATCTTTAATAGCACGAAAGAGAGGGGGAACTGGGAACATATTATCCTTGATGACACGGCAATTATCATTTACGAAGTGCAGAACCTTTGTTTGTGCACCACCTGTACAATGTACCATACCATGTACTTCAGGGCGCAACTCATCAAGTAATCTCTTGATAACAGGAGCGTAGGTGCGAGTAGGAGAGAGTACTAACTCACCTGCATTAATAGGACTCCCTTCAACAGAATCAGTTAGTTTGTATTTACCACTATAAACTAATTCTTCTGGTACTGCATGGTCATAACTCTCAGGATAATTCTCTGCTAGATATTTAGCAAAAACATCATGACGTGCTGATGTTAAACCGTTGCTTCCCATACCGCCATTATAACGTTTCTCATAGGTTGCCTGACCTGTAGATGAAAGACCAACAATGACGTCACCTGGACGAATATTCGCATTGTCAATAACATCCTTACGACGCATACGACAAGTAACTGTTGAATCAACGATAATTGTACGAACAAGGTCGCCTACATCTGCTGTTTCACCACCAGTTGGGTAGATGCCTATTCCGATCTTACGCATATCAGCAAGTAACTCATCGGTTCCGTTAATGATAGCAGAAATAACCTCACCTGGTACAAGCATCTTATTACGACCAATCGTTGAACTAACAAGGATATTATCTACAGCTCCCACACAGAGCAAGTCATCTGTGTTCATGACGATAGCATCTTGTGCTATACCACGCCATACACTCAAATCACCTGTCTCTTTCCAGTACATATAAGCTAGAGAAGACTTTGTGCCAGCTCCATCAGCATGCATAATGTTACAATACTCAGGATCACCACCGAGGATATCTGGAATAATCTTACAAAAAGCTTGTGGGTAGAGTCCTTTATCAATGTTCTTGATGGCATTATGCACATCTTCTTTGGCAGCACTTACGCCGCGCATCATGTATCTGTTGTCCATATCTAAGGATTTGTCGTGTTGAGATTATCTATAACTTATGGTTGTATAAAGTAATATTATTAATTGCGTTAAGCTAGCGTTGTTCCTTCCCATTCCAAAACTCCCAACTAGCAAATGCTTGCAGTAGGAGCATTTCTAGACCATTCTTTACAACTGCACCTTGTTCACGTCCTTTCGTCATGAATAGTGTCTCATCTGGATTGTAAAGTAGATCATATAATAAGGTGTGACTATCCATTGCTTCGTAGGGAAGTTTAGGGCATGAGTCAACGTTTGGATACATACCGAGTGGAGTGCAATTCACAATAACATTGTACTCCCGAATAATGTCAGCTGTTATATCTTCGTAACATAAGATGCCATCACGTTTCGTGCGAGAGACAAATTTGGTTTCTAGTCCAAGAGATTTTAGTCCAAAGTCTATAGCTTTTGAAGCGCCACCAGTCCCCAGAATTAAAGCTTTCTTATGGTGACGCTCTAATAAAGGTTCTATACTACGTGTGAAGCCAATCACATCACTATTAAAACCTTTCAGTTGTGTCTTCTTCCCTTTGTGGGTGACTCGAATAACATTAACGGCTCCAATGGCTGTTGCCTCAGGACTAAGACTATCAAGATAAGGTATAACTTGTTCCTTATATGGGATAGTCACATTCAATCCACGTAGTTCTGGATTGGAGTCTATAACCTCAATAAAGTCTTCTATAGATGGAATTTCGAAATTAATGTAACGAGCATTGATGTTCTCATTGTCAAACTTCTCATTGAAGTAGCCTATAGAAAAGGAATGTCCCAAAGGATAACCAATAAGTCCGTATTTATCCATGTTTTAAACTTGTTCTATGAGTTTGTATTTTGTGAGAGTAGGTCTATACCCTTGTATTATCTGCTTACTTTTCGGCCAGATACATCGTGCATATTCCGAATGTCAGTCGCTTGAAAGAGCTTTTGGCGAATCCTGCTTTGTGAAATATCTCCATCATCCGTTCGCCTTGTGGGAATGCCTCAACCGTCTTGTTGAGATACTCGTAAGCACTCTTATCTTTGGAGATAAACTTTGCATAATTGAGTAAGATGGTGTTGGAGTATATGCGGAAGAGTTGTTTCATAGGGAAGCTAACAGGCGTTGTCAGTTCTACAATACTCAAATGTCCACCTTTCTTTAATACACGACAAATCTCCGTAAGTCCCTTGTCGAGATTTTGAAAGTTACGGATACCAAATGCTGCAGTAACAGTATCAAATGTATTATCAGGGAAAGATAAGTTGAGGCAATCCTCCTTTTGGAAAGAGATAACCTTGCTAAGTCCAGCCTTTTTGACCTTCTCACGTCCGATAGCCATCATACCTTCTGATATATCAGCTCCGATAAGATGACTTGGAGAAAGTACCCTTGCTGCAAGGATAGCAAAGTCTCCAGTACCAGTTGCTATGTCTAACATCAGTTGTGGACGATAAGGCTGTAATTGCTTAATAGCTTTCTTGCGCCACCCTTTGTCAATATCCCATGAGAGTCTATGATTCAGTGTGTCATAAGTAGGGGCAATCTTATCGAACATCTCTTCAACAAGTTTGCTTTTCTCACCTTTACCATTATAGGGTATTATCTTTTCCTGTTCGTACATACTTTAATTAGGAAGTTAAGAAACTTAGAAGGAGTTAAGGGAGTAAAGACGCCAATACTATTCCTTAACTCCTTCCTTTTCTTAATTAGTTACTTTCTAGAAGCTAGATACTCCTTGACGTTCTTCTCGATACGTGCTGCGATATCACCTTCTTCAGCCGCTTTATCAAACTTCTCACCTGTGATGTGTTCGTAAAGTTCAATATAACGTTCGCTAACGCTCTCTGCATACTCGTCAGTTATCTCTGGCATGGTTTGTCCAGGCTCATTCATAAAGTTGTGCTCGATAAGCCACTGGCGTACAAACTCCTTTGAGAGCTGCTTCTGAGGTTCTCCCTTTGCTAGTTTCTCCTCATATCCATCAGCGTAGAAGTAGCGACTAGAATCTGGTGTGTGAATCTCATCAATGAGGTAGCACTGTCCATCACGTTTGCCGAACTCATACTTAGTATCAACAAGAATCAAGCCTTGCTTAGCAGCAATCTCCTGACCACGCGCAAAGAGCTTACGTGTCCAATCTTCGATGATTGCGTAATCTTCTGCAGAAACGATACCCTGTTTGATAATCTCTTCCTTTGAGATATTCATATCATGCCCCTCATCAGCTTTCGTAGTTGGGGTTACGATAGGTTCTGGGAAACGCTCATTCTCTCGCATACCATCAGGGAGTTTTACACCACAAATCCCACGGCATCCATCTTTATAAGCACGCCATGCAGAACCAGTAAGAATGGAGCGGATAATCATTTCAACACGAAAGCCTTCACACTTCAGACCAACTGTAACCATAGGGTCAGGTGTTGCTAACTTCCAGTTAGGGCAGATATCAGCTGTCAAGTCAAGGAACTTGCTAGCAATCTGGTTCAGAACCTGTCCTTTAAATGGTATTCCTTTTGGTAATACGACATCGAACGCAGAGATTCGGTCGGTAGCTACCATGACGATGAGATCGTCGTTGATGTCATACACATCACGTACTTTGCCGTGATACACACTCTTCTGTCCATCAAAATGGAATTCAGTCTTTGTTAATGCTTTCATTGTCTTTATGTTTATAGAGTCCTATCTCTTGTCCGCCTTATCGTGTGCTTCATAAGCGTTGACGATACGCGTAACTAATTTGTGTCTAACAATGTCCTTCTTGTCAAGGTTGATGACTGATATACCTTCTACCTTGCCCAATATAGAAAGAGCTTCTTTCAATCCACTTTTCTCTGCATGTGGGAGGTCTATTTGAGTCAAGTCGCCTGTAATAATCATCTTAGTGTTCCATCCCATGCGAGTAAGGAACATACGGATTTGAGCTGGTGTTGTGTTCTGTGCTTCATCAAGGATAACTACAGCATCGCTCAGTGTACGACCTCGCATAAAGGCCAGAGGCGCAATCTGTATGATGTGTTTGTCCATCATATCCTGTAGCTTTACGGCGGGAATCATATCCTCTAAAGCATCGTATAGTGGCTGTAGATACGGATCAATCTTATCCTTCATATCTCCTGGTAAGAAGCCTAACTTTTCCCCAGCCTCAACAGCAGGACGTGATAGGATAATCTTCTTTGCCGCCTTTTCCTTCAGTGCTTTAACGGCTAGAGCTATACTTAGATACGTTTTACCAGTACCCGCAGGACCTACAGCAAAGATCATATCATACTTATCAAAAGCATCAATCAGCTGTTGTTGATTCTCGGATCTACCTTTGATAGGTCTGCCTGCTACTGAATAAACAAGGACGTCCTTTATCGCATCAGCTTTGGTCTTGCGTCCCTTCACGATATCAAGGATGTCCTCTTCTGTAATGGTATTATACTTCTCAATATGCTTGCGCATAGTCTCTATGTCCTCCTCTATCTTTGCCATCTCTTCCTCATCACCCAAGATACGGATAACATTATCTCGTGCAACGATTCTCAACTTCGGAAAGAGGGACTTAATCATCTGTAGATGCCCGTTACCAACTCCATAGAATACCACAGGGTCTATATCCTCTAGGACTATATGCTTTTCTATCAATGCCGTCTGTTTTATATTATGGTTACAAAGTTACTATAATTTAGTGATACCTGCAAATTATTCTTAATTCATAATTAGGATGCGTTATATTCTTATTTGCTTTCCTCTTTTCTTATTACCTTTGTGGCAATGAAAAAGAAATTAAGGATAAGTAAAAGGCGTATATTATTAGTGTTCATCGTGATAGCACTCTTCTTTGTTACCATTAAGTTGTTGTTCCCATCAGTAGTTCGAGTTGGGCATAACACGGAGAATGTAAAGAGTGGAAAGATGACAGAAGAAGAGCGACGACGTGCTGATTCAATCAAGATCATCTCACAATCCACCCCTGACAGGATGAAGTTGTCTTCATTCTATAGGTTAAGTGGCGCATTGAAGAAGAATAGGATTGTCGGCGTAAGAGATTATGATGAGAGTTTCCCGGATTCACAATCCTTACAACTCAATGCTGCTTCTCGTTATGGTGTACGCCCAGTTGCCAACCGCTTAGATGCAGAGAAGCGCAAGAACGAGTTAGTATATATAGGTAGCAATCCATATTATGATTTAAAGAAACTGAATAGCAGTGTTCCTTATCTCGTCCCACGTGCCGCTGTGTTACTTCAAGATATTGCACGCACGTTCATGGATAGCCTCCAAGCCAAAGGTGTTCCTATCAACAAAATATTAGTCTCTAGTGTGTTAAGAACAAAAGAGGATGTCAGGAAGCTATGTCAGCATAACCATAATGCTACCAGTAACAGCTGTCACTTGTATGGTACAACTTTCGACATAGCCTATAACCGATACGCTGCTGTCACGCGCCCTGTAAGGAATGATACGCTGAAATGGGTTCTGAGTGAGGTGCTCAATGACTTACGTTCGCAAGGTCGCTGTTATATTAAGCATGAGAAACATCAGGGTTGTTTCCACATCACTGTTAAGTAGGTAATATCTATCCTTTACATACGAGAAGACGCCTTTCTGACATCCAGAAAGGCGTCTTCTTGTGTCTTATAAAGGCTCTTGTCAAATAGTATAAGCTATTCGCAAGCCCACTACTTAACAATTACTTTCTTAGTTGTACCATCAGAGTATCTCACGATGTTCAGCCCCTTTTGCATGTGTTCTATCTGGCAGCCTTCTATGGTATAATACTTCTCCGCCGGATTATTCTTGATGGTTGCATTCTCTATACCAGCCGTCACAACAGGGGTTGTCATTGGATCACTGGAATACTTCGTGCCATTATCTTCATATACCATCACGACAGACACCTTCTTGATTTTAGCACCATAGAAATGTAAGATACGCTGATTGTCGTTACTCTTGAAGTCATAGCCCCACTTATCCTTAAAGTTAAACGGGATATTTGTCATGTCCTCATCCAAGTATTTGTATTCCTTCTTCTTGAACGTAAATGGCTCTGTGCTATCGTCTAAGTAAACATTATAGTACATCTTAGATGCGTCAAGGTAATTACCATCAATATCAGCGTTGTTTACATAGAAAGCTAATGTTGTGGTAGTTGTACTGTAATCGTAGCTATCGACTGCTGAACAATATTGTAACTTCGGTGTCGCAGGCTTACCAGCTTTCTGCTCATAAGGCTTTAGTGTAAGTGCTTCGTAACTCTCAAGCTCATCATTCGGAATATTAGTTGCACGGCTCTTACCCTGTACAACCCTTAGAATACCATCGGTGGTAAGTATGCCCTTTCCCGCATCCAGCTTAAATTCTATCTTGTCTGCAATGGTGTTTGCATTGCTTAGTGCTGCAGCGAAAGTGTGGTATTCTGCCTTGTCAAACGAGTAGGACTTAAAGTCAGTCTTCACGGTCGTACCTAAGTACTGGTTCGTCATCATCACATACTTGTCGCCTTCCTTTGTAAGTTTCAACCACTTATCAGCTATCTTCTGACTCTTGAAGATCCCCTTTACATAAAGCTCATCACCGCTCACAGCCGCCTCTACTATGCGTGGGGAAGTCATCTCCTTGGATGTGAGTGTATATTGTTTTCTAATAGCTGTAGTAGGAGGTGTGATAAGGCTGTTATCGAAGGATTGAATAGTAACAGACCAGTCTCCGTAACGTTCTTCCCACTTGTTATTGTAAGTCATTCCCAGAATCACGCCATCCGACTCGGCACCGAGCATCTTAAGCGTTTTACCATCCCATGAATATTCCATGAAGTTCTTATCCTTTGGAACAACCTCATACTTCTTCTTACCAATAGTCCGCAGGCGATTTAAGTAGAGCGTGCGTTCTGTGCTCCCTGATTCATCGTCATCATCATCGCCATTGTCGTCCTTATGAATAGCTTGCGGGAGCATGGCTTTATATTTTCCCTCGCTCACCTTCTCAAGTTTCAACCACGTATTGCTATCGAGTCCCGAAAGCGGATTATAGATGTAAAGGCAGTTATCGTCACCAACGACAATCTTAGATACTAAGCCTTCGTATCGACCACGTGCGGTACCTGTCCAACTCTTTTGTATCCATGATTCACTCGAGCGATACATGTTATCAATCAGCTTACCTGCTGGCGTCTCAGTTATCTGCGCTGATGTGGTTATACTTAGTGCTAATGCACACATGGAGAATAAAGTTTTCCTCATAATCTTATAATTAATTGTTTTACTTATGTTGGTTATTTTGTGAGTCTTATAGGAGTCGGATTGTAACACATAGGTGTTATTACTCTTAACACATAGGTCTCATTATAGTATCACGTGCATGATACTGGAGTATCATCAGGGTGATACTGGAGTATCATCAGGGTGATACTGGAATATCATCAGGGTGATACTGGAGTATCATTAGGGATGATACTGGAATATCATCAGGGTGATACTGGAATATCATTAGGATGATACTGGAATATCATTAGGATGATACTGGAGTATCATCAAGGTGATATTTAACGAACAGCTATGTCTTCTCATGAACTCGCAATAGTTAGAAGTCACATCCGACACCGATCGTACAATAACTACTTCCTGCGTCAGCTGTCTTCAAGAGATAAGCTCCGTTGAGTCGTAGCCCTTTATATTTGATGCCAGCACCTATTGTAAAATGGCTTAAATCATGGTCTCCGTATTCGTATCCTGTACGTACAGCCACCAAGTGATTATAGGTGTATTCGAGTCCACAACTAGCCGTGAATGTCTTGTAATCCGCTGGTTGGAAGAAGTATCTACTGGATAAGGCAGCGGCGACTTGATGTTTGTCGGCTACATCCACGGATAATATTCCTCCCACGCCGAAATACGTTGGCAGGGATGTCTTATTCCTGTTTCCAAAGTCTAACCGAGGTCCTATGGCTCCTGCTTTGGCGTCTATCATCAGACTAGCTTGCCTGTGTGCAAAAGTCATCTCATGGTTTTGATACGATGCCCCTATAGTGACTGCGCCTCCTGTAGCGTTCTTTGAAAGATGGCTGAAGATGATACTCCCCGTGGTATAAGCTGCGAATCCGTTTCCTATCATATAAGTATAACCCAAGTCGATAGTCCAATCGTAAGGTTGGTAATCCTTGGTAGGCTCACCACTCATGTCGTAACCTTTGAACTTCAGTCCACCAGCATATCGAAAGCCTGCGAATGCTGCGTGACGCTTGGCAAATCTATATCCTATGGTCGCTGCATATAGTCCGAAAGTCCCGTTTGCTCCCTCTGCTTTCTCGTATAAGGAAGCCGAGGCATCGGCAGTGAATCTCTTGTCTAACGAGAAGATGGTCGTAGGATTATTATAGAGTAACATCCCCTCTGCGGCAACTGATGTGTTACCCATGGCAGCTGCGCGAGCATCCGTGTTAGCTGTTAGTATTGGTAGGTTCTGCCCCTGTGCATTTGCTTGTGCAACACCGAGGAGTGTGGCACAAGCTGTTAGTATAATATATTTTGTCTTCATGTTTGTCTATAATTATCGTTTGATGAACATCTGTGTATGGTTGCCCTTATTCGTGCGTACTGTTAGTTTGTAGGTACCTGGGTTAAGGCGCGACAGATCTAAGGTAGCAACGTTGTTCTTGTCGGGAACAAGGGTCGTTTTTACTAATCGTTCGCCTACGGTAGTGCTAACAATAAACTCCGCCTGCTTTACCTCGGGATTGAGTAAGGTATAGATGTCTTTTCTCACAGGGATAGGGTAGACTGCATATACGGGAGCTGCCTTACGCTCCACGACACGTATTTGGAATGAGCCTTCCGAGGATGTCTGCCTACCATCTGATGCCGTGAGACGAACGCTTGTGATACCTTTTGTCAGTGGGTGTAATCGCAGATGATTGTTGTCGATCGTGGCGGTGGCAATGTTCCCATTCGAGATATTAGCCTTGTATGTAAGCTGTTTCTTACCATTGTAGGTGAAGTGATCAGCCAACGGAATAGTTACGACACCCTCATCCAAACCAATAATATAGTTGCCGAATGGCTTAGCCAACTGAGGTGGGATATACTTAACTATCCTAAAGATGAAATGCTTTTCAGACGTTGCGCCTAAGTCATCAGTGAGGACAAACTTACAAGTGTATTCGCCAGCTTCTAACACAGGAACTATGTGGACGGTGACCGTAGATCCGTTGATAGAATAAGATACGCCTCGCGTCTCGCCCACATCCTTTATGTACCAGTTATGCCCATCAGGGTCGGTAACGTTAAAGCTGAAAGACTTACGTTCATCTTCTGCTACATCAATGGTTTCTTCAGGGAATCCGCTAGCCTCTGGAGCATGGTTTAACTTTGTTGTACATTGTTGGATGATAGGCGCAGAAGTATTCCCCCAACGATCGACAGCTACTATTGCGATATAGTAAGTTCTGTTGTCTCTCAATTCGTTGAATGTGTATTTCAGCGTCTCACCCATGCTGTGTCCCATACCATTCACCTCCTTGTAACTCATGTCGTTGAGGCTTTCTGCGGTCAGTTGGTTAGGACTGATATACAATCTATAGAACGCAGCAGTCCTGTCTTTATCCTTTGCTACACTCCATTCGGCAGTGATATCAAGGAAGTCGGGAGTTAAGGATAAGCTCGGCACTTTCTCGGGTGCTGTCTTAGGATTAGACTCGAATGCAGCTTCTGCATCAATATATCCACGCCCTAACTTACCCTTGTATCCTGGGTTCTGTTCATCTATATTGTAAGGCCTGTATGCAGTTGTCAAGCGCGACTTTAATTCCTCATTGGTGAAACCTTGCTTACCAAAGTAAGAGGCAATGAGAGCCGCAATACCCGATACGTGTGGGCAAGCCATGGAGGTGCCCTGCATATAGGCATAACCAGAGCTAGCCTTACTCTTAGGAACGGTACTTAACACACCAGCCTCATTGCCGAAGCGGTCTTGATCGCCACCAGGAGCAGTAATCGTAACCCATTTAGCATAGTTGCTATAGCTAGCCTTGGTAAAGTCCCAAGCCATTGATGCAACAGATACGGCAGGTGGATAGCAGGCGGGATATGCCGAGAACTCCTTATTTTCGTTTCCGGCAGCAAAGATGACTACGCCACCTTTCATTGGAGAGTCAGCGCGCTGTTGTCCGTTAGCATCGCAGCCCGCATTCTTGATGAAATAGTCTACAGCATCCTTTAGTAACTGAGGCATAGACGTAACACCCGTATTCGATGAATACCCCCAAGAGTTCTGACAGATAACAGCTCCATTGTCCGCTGCATACTTGATAGCGGCTGCAGCATCACCTTGTTCGTTCTTCTTTCTGAATATCTGGCAACTCATCAGACGTACACCGCTATCTGCCGTTCCGTTGCCACCTGCTATACCTGCAACACCTTTCCCGTTGTTGTTACGTGCGGCAACAGTACCAGCGACGTGGGTGCCGTGTCCCTCATCATCGGGTTCTATCTTACCACCAACAACATCCTTTGCTTCCACGAAGTTGTATCCGTAGATATCATCGACAAAGCCGTTGCCGTCATCGTCAACGTTAGGTTGCCCGTTCTTTTCTTTCTCGTTAATGTAGAGATTATCCATAAGATCTTCGTGGGTGATGTCTATACCGCCATCCACTACGGCAACGATGACATTCTTCTTACCAGTCGTGTATCTCTCCCACACAGGCTTAACATTGCAGTCGGCTCCTTTCCTAGCATGGTTATTGATTGAGCCGTCATTGTAGTAATGCCATTGCTTAGGTAAGAGTGGGTCATTAAAGCTACTGGTTGCTATGGGTTGTAAGCTAGTAGTTGCAGTTGTTGTAGAATAGGGCGTTGCCTTTACCTCTGGGCGAGCCATTGGGAGGACACGCTCCGCACATTCTACACCCTTAGTCTTACTAAATTGCTTTACGACTGCTGCCACATCTTTACCCTCATCAAAATAGATGGTATACCAGCGATCGAGTCCTGCTGCTATCGTGCGTGCCTCATAAATACCTGCGGGCTTAAAGACACGCTCCATCTTGTAAGCACCGGAAGTCTTCATCGCTGTTGCAATAGCTGATGGTACGCTCTGCATCTCTACATTGCCGCTACGTGTGGTGGGGATGGCTGCACTAACAGGTTCCTCTAGCTTCACATTAATACGCCCCTTTACAGCAAAGAGACCCTTATCAATTATTACGGATCGTGTGCCATTGTTAGATGTGTCCGGCTCTATATTATCTTGGCATGATGTTGCGAACATCAGGCTCAAGAGCGCACATGCACCTACGTGTATAATGTTGTTCTTCATTATTGTTCTTTTCTTTGTTATTATCTTTTAAGCAGACGTTCAACCTTAGCTAACCTTTGTTGCTTGCTACCATCAAAGACGTTCTTCTTGTATAGTACGCTAATCTGCATAACTGGTTTACCATTGTTTACATCAGCAAATTCGCCACCTAAGATGGCTAGTGTAAGGAAGTCAGAACGACGTGCATAGACGTGATGCCTGCCATTATATCCCACAGATTCAAAGCCGTTATCGGTTAGTAACTTATCGAACTCACGTGTTACGAACCATTCGTTACCATACTGCCAAATACCTAGGTTAGGCTGCCCAATACTAAGGCTATACTGTTCTACACTGCCCTCCATACCTTGTGGAATAGGATCTTCTCCGCCACGCGCATAGAAGTAATAGGTGCGAGCAACTACCGTTGGATCGTTCGTCTTATATACAATCGCAGCGACATCATTGGTGCTAGTCATCTGTTTCTTGATCTCTTCGCTATGCTTGCCAGTCTCATACGCTGCTACGTCATTTACCTTCTTGTCGGTTTTATGTAATAGCTCTATAGGACCGAGGTCAAGATGTTGGAAAGTCTCGTAATCACGGTTCTGTTCGTGCATTTGATGGAAGAACAAAACAACGCTGTTATTACTCTCTCGCATATCAACATCCATGGTAAAGTGCTCTCTTATATTGACGTAATGGTTGGTATCTTGCTCATCTCGTGTGTAGCCATTCGCCCGAAGGAAGTCTTGGAAGGCTTGTGACTTTACTGCATCTACTCCCTCCTTTGTTAGCGATCGGGTGTAAATACGGGTAGGAACAAAGTACTTGGTATCATGCACGTAGACAACATCCTTAAAGAGTGGGGAAGTAGTCTTGAAGAAGTAACTCTCTTCATAGATTCCGTTTCCTATATCGGGAGAGCCATATTCGGTGAATAGGCTTCCTCGGCGCATCTCAAAGTCCATCATCTTATGCAAACTAAAAGGATTCCCTGGGTTACATGCTAGTATGAATGTTGATACACCTGGCTGTTTAACCACAATCTCACTAGTCTTCCCATTTAAGGATGCAATAAGTTTGATAGTCCTTTCAGCGACACCATAGTTAGCCTTAGATATGAATTTCAAGCTATGCTTCTTCTTTATAACTTGTAACCAATCAACCTGTTCTGTTTGTAATAGTTCGTATTGGCTGATTTCCTTATTGATATCAGCAGTAGTAGTACCACCTCCTTGTGGAAGTATTATCTCATTATTAGCAAAACCCAATGTAAAGTCAGACGAACTCTGCTTTACTATGACTTTCTCAACAGCCAAACCACCATCAACGAGGATATAACTATTCCTTTCCGCACCTGTAGTATTATTATCTACTCGCACAGATAGGCTGTTTCCGTTCTGTGTGATATGAATCCAAGGCTTAGGAGTTGTCGCAATCCATTCCTTACAATTCGTATTCACCGTAATTGTTTTCTCATCTATCTGACTAGAGAATGATAACTCCTTCTCCGAAACGTTCAGATAAGGTTGCTCGAAGTTATCTTTCTCAGTACACCCCGCCATCATCACTAATAGCAGAAACAGGACATAGATGTATTGTTGTTTATATAAGTTCATTATACGCATATTGGGATAGTATATATATAAGGTATAATCACATGACTAAAACTTCAATGCCTCCTTAGCTGCCATGAAGTTCTTTACCATTCTCGCTTGAGCCTTAACAGCCTTACTACCTGCGCCAGATACCGAGGGATCGTAACTATAGAGGAGTGCAAGGGTAGGAGTATTATTGTCAGACACGCAAGTAACCGCAATTACAAGATGATCGCGCTCACGAACAAAGAAATGGTTATTCCCCGAAGAGCGTAAATAAGAGAACCCTTCATCGCCTAACTTCTTCTGAATCTCCTTTGTCGCAATCCACTTATTACCATATTTCCATACACCGAGGTTCGTATCCTTAAAGAGTAATGCTCCAATCTGCACGCTCCCCAGTTTAGAAGGAGCATAGCCATCCTTATCCGTAGTATAGAATATGTGAATACGACCGTATGGTGCCTCTGGATTTGTATTCTTCTTTAAGGTATATTGTAGCTGTGATACCTCCGTATTCTTATCTTCATTCATTGTGCGCTCCTCTTCCTTGCTACCAGCTCTCTGCTCGTATTGCTCAATCTGCGCTACCTTCACATCGTCTGATTGCAATAATTCAAGTGGGTAGTAGGGGAGTTTATCAAAAGTCTTATATTCACCGATCTGCTTCATAACAGGCGTGAACGTAAGATTAACCCCTTCGTTATTCTCTTTCTCTGATATATATACCTTCAATGATAGAAGTTCTTTCTCATTCATGTACTCTCTATCTGATTCAGAATTACTACGAACATAACCATGCTCTGTGAGGAATCTGTCAAAAGCTCTATCCTTTACTGCAGCAATCGCCTTGGTTCCGTCACCAACCGTAATGATTTGCGAAGGAGTAACACCATCCGAACTACAATATTGTATCAGTGTAAAGATAGGAGAAGGAGTAATAAAGGTGTACATCTCTTCCAATCCGTATGCGGGAACAGCTGTCTGATACTCGCGAAGATAACTACCGCGTCCCAGTTCATATTCCATAATCTTATGTACATCTTGCGGTGCACCAGGGTTGATAGGTACAATATAACGCTGTACACCTGATTGCGAAACAACAATCTCTCGGGTAACATTGCCACTCTTAGCATATAATTTCACGTCGCGTTTCTGGTAAGTATCATTACGCTCTGCTATCAGCTTTATCTCTTCCTCGGCTTTGACGATCTTCAGCCAACTAACGTCCTCACTCATCGTAACGTCATAAACCGTCGAATTAGTAGTAATATCAACAGTCTTCTCGCCACCCGCTTGTGGAAGATATATATTGGTTGGCATAACATCGAGCGTCACATCAGCCGCACTCTGCTTAATCTCTACTTTCCCAGTAGCCCCATTCGCATTGACTAAAACGTAGCTTGTACGTTCAGCCCCCATCTTATTCTCTCCAACCTTTACTTTCAACAGGTTACCATCTTGTACTAATGAGAGCCAATCACCCTCTTGAGGCGATGAAGCTACCCAGTTACTCTGGTTAGTTGTCACACTGATGTTCTTTTCATTAGCACCTTTGTCAAACGTCACACTGTTCTCCGAAAGAACCAATGTAGGTAATTCAAACTCATCTTCCTTTGCACAAGAGAATAGGCAAAGAAGGAATCCACTAAGAAATAGGGAGTAAAAAGTCTTTCTTAAATTCATACTCTTCACGGTTTTAATCCGATAATATTTAAATTTAGTTGATATATTTAATATGTAACAATTCTTCATTAGGTAAATGAATGGCATGTAAATTCGTTTGCAAAGGTACTTGCTTCCTATTGATATGACAATACTCATTTATTAGTAATTTGCAGATACTAAGTCAATGAATGCCATTGAGTATTGATCGACGAAGGTATAGATAGTTACATAACGATCCTATTCTAAGTTAGAGTACGATATTCTACACGTTTGTATAATTGGTTATACACGTTTGTATAATTGGTTATACACGTTTGTATAATTCGCTATACAAACTTGTAGAACACGATAAGTCTTATAGGAATACGATTGGACACTAACTTAAAGTACGATTGTCATCTAAGTTAAACTACAATCGACATCTAACTTAGAGCTCAATAGTTGCTTAACTTACGTTGTAATTGATAAGAAGTAGTTAGTGAGGATTAAAATATAATGGTAAAAGCACCATGCTTTTACTTGTCTGGCTGAATGGGATAAAGTTTATTGGGGTAGGGCATTATTCTCTCCAGAATGATGCCACAAAGTAGGGACAGACGCCCTCGTCAGTCCGCCCTGTAATGCCTAATTAATCCTCTATTATATCCTATTCTTTATATATATGTGCGGACAGACGAGGGCGTCTGTCCCTACTTTTATTAGCATAGGGAAAGAAAGCTCTCTTTACTCATAATGCATTGACTTTGCAGGATGTATATGACTGATGAGATAACTTGGAGCTATCAGAACAATAATACAAATTAATAAGGTAGCAAGGTTGAGTGCTATGATAAGTGGAATGTTAATCTCTACAGGAACAACACTCACATAATAAGTTTGTGGGTCAAGTGTTATTAATCCTAACCATTTTTGTAAAAAGATGCAACCTAAGCCAATGATGTTTCCTAAGAGTAAGCCTTTGCCAATAATAAACGTTGAGAACCATAAGAAGATGTGGCGTATCTGACGATTGCGTGAGCCAAGTGCTTTGAGAATACCAATCATTTGGGTATGCTCAAGAATAATAATTAGTAAGCCAGAAATCATTGTTACACCAGCTACAGCGGTCATAAGTGCTAGGATAATCCAAACGTTCATATCCATTAGATCGAGCCATGAGAAAATCTGTGGGTTCATCTCGGTTATATTCTCGGCAGAATAAGTCTCACCATAATGATCCACAGTGTTCTTCACCTTATTTAATATCCGCATTGTGATGAGATTGAGCTGTGAGAAGTCATTGACTTGCAATTCAGCTCCGCTATATTGATCGGGTTCCCATCCATTGAGCTTGTTGATGGTATATAAATCCGTGAAGCAAATCTGTGAATCGAATTGCTTCATGTTAGTAGCATAAATACCTGTAATGGTGAACTTACGGGTTCGAACTCCTTGCTTGTTAATAAAGTAAGCGAAGAGGCGTTGCCCCACTTTAAGATTTAGTTTATCTGCGATCGTCTTTGATATAACAATCTTTTGATGACTTTCAGAATCAGAAAACTTAGGAAGAGTACCTTCTATCATATTTGAATGAATGAAGGTTGAATCGAATTCAGGACCTACACCTTTTAATAATACGCCCAAGAAATCATCGTTTGTCTTTAAGATTCCCTGTGTGTAAGCATAACGTTGTACATGTTTTATACCAGGTGTACTCTTTAGAACTCTGATTAAAGAATCATTGATTTGGATGGGGTATTGCTCGGAACCTTGTAAGGTAAGGAAGTCTGCTACAGTTATATCACTTCCGAAGCCGATAACCTTATCACGGATAGAGTGCTTAAAGCCGAGAACGACACTCACAGAGATGATCATCACAGCTAAGCCTATTGCCACTCCAATGGTGGCAATACGGATAGCAGGCTTAGAAACCTTTCTGGTCTTGTCGCCTCCATTATAAATCTTTCGAGCAATAAAAAGTGGGTAGTTCATAAGTTCTGTCCATGATGTTCATGGACTATAATTTTAGAATTATAAACTTGAGTTTTGATTTTATTCTTCCTTTGTGCGTCCTGGGTATGTCTCTAATGCCTTTTGTAGGATAAACAAAGCACGTTGTAAGTCTTCTCGTTTAAGTACGTATGCAATGCGAACTTGATTACGACCAGCACCAGGGGTTGTATAGAAGCCACTAGCAGGAGCCATCATGACTGTTTCACCCTCATAGCTGAACTCTTCCAAGCACCAACGACAGAATTTATCAGAATCATCAACAGGTAACTTTGCTACAGTATAGAAAGCTCCCATAGGGATAGGGGAGTAGACTCCAGGGATTCTGTTTAAACCATCAATAAGACATTTACGCCGTTCGACATACTCATCATATACATCACGATAATATGATTGTGGAGCATCAAGACTTGCCTCTGCTACGATCTGACCAATAAGTGGTGGAGACAAACGTGCCTGGCAGAACTTCATGACGGCTTTGCGTATCTCTTCATTCTTGGTTATCAAAGCTCCGATACGTATTCCGCATTCGCTGTAACGCTTAGAAACAGAATCTATAAGTATCGTGTTATTCTCTATCCCCTGCAAGTGCATTGCCGAGATATAGGGTGAGCCTGTATAGATGTATTCACGATAGACCTCATCAGAGAAGAGATATAAATCATATTTCTTAACGAGGTCACGTATTTGATTCATCTCTCTACGTGTGTACAAGTAACCCGTAGGATTATTAGGGTTACAAATCATAATAGCACGTGTACGCTCGTTAATCAACTTCTCGAATTGTTCGACCTTGGGAAGGGCGAAACCTTCTTCAATAGATGTCGCAATAGTCTTTATTTTTGCACCCGCAGAAATGGCAAATGCCATATAATTAGCGTATGCAGGTTCTGGGATAATGATTTCATCTCCGGGGTTAAGGCAGGACATGAATGAGAATAGGACTGCCTCAGAGCCTCCTGATGTAATAATAATATCATCAGGCGTAACATTTATGTTGAACTTCTTGTAAAAGTCACATAGTTTCTTGCGGTAAGACAGATTACCTTGTGATGGAGAATATTCTAGAATCTTTCGATCTATATTCTTCAACGCATCCAGCCCACATTGAGGTGTGGGTAAATCTGGTTGTCCTATATTTAAATGATAAACCTTAGTGCCACGTTCTTTTGCCGCAGCAGCAAGTGGCGCCAATTTTCTAATAGGCGACTCTGGCATTTCAAGCCCACGAACTGATATTTCTGGCATAATTGTTTTGTTTATCCTCCTTTACTGATTACAAATAGGAGGAAGGGCATCTACCCATAGTTCTTTTACTATGCGTGCAAAGTTATATATTTTTTTTTATTTAATGGCACATTAAGATGATTAACGCAGATTTTTTACTACTTTTGCGCTACATAAAAACAAGCAGTGTCTCATCCTCTCTTAGATGATGGGGAATGTATAATCTAAATAATTAAAGGTATGAGAAGTAGAACTAGCACATGGTTTGAAACAAGAGTGAGATATGATAAAACCATGGAGGATGGTCAGAATAAGAAAGTGATTGAGCAATATGTCGTTGATGCTTTCAGCTTTTCAGAGGCAGAGGAGTTCATCACTGAAGAGATGTCACATTATGTAAGTGGTGAGTTTGATGTGAAAGCAATTGCGCCAGCAGCATACGGCGAGATATTCTTTAGTGATATCGATACGGACGATAAGTGGTTTAAAGCTCGTCTAGCTTTTATTACTATTGATGAGAAGACAGAGAAAGAGAAACGTTCTTCTGTTACTTATCTTGTTCAAGCTCATTCTGTCAATGGAGCTGTTAAGCATGTAGACGAAGTGATGGGAGCTACAATGATTGATTATGAAATTGCAGCTATCACAGAAACGAAGATTATGGATGTCTTTGAGCATCGTGCAGATAAGAATAATGAAGTTGAGAATAAGCCAGAGTTCGAACAATAATATAATTAAAAGGTAAAGGCTTATAATTATGTTTGATGTCGCAAAGAATTTACATGAAGTACTCGATACGCTTCCTGATGGAGTGAAATTGGTTGCTATCAGTAAGTTTCATCCTAAAGAGTATATCGAGGTCGCTTATCGTGAAGGGCAGCGCATATTTGGGGAAAGTCACGAACAAGAGTTGGCTGGTAAGGTTCAGAGTCTTCCCCAAGATATAGAATGGCACTTCATTGGGCATTTACAAACAAATAAGGTGAAGTACATTGCTTCTTATATATCAATGATAGAAGCTGTAGATACTGTCAAGCTTTTGAAGGAGATAAACAAGCAAGCTGCAAAGTATAATAGAGTCATCAATGTTCTATTAGAGTTGCATATTGCGGAGGAGGAGAGTAAATATGGTTTTACTCCTAACGCTTGTCGTGAGTTCTTAAAGAGTGGTGAATGGAGAGAACTAAAGAATGTGCATATATCTGGATTAATGATGATGGCTTCTAATGTCGAAGATCAAGAGCAAATACGTAAAGAGATGATATTTGCTTCCAATTTATTTGATGAGCTAAAGGCATCTTATTTCTCTGATGATCCAGAATTTAAAGAGCGTTCATGGGGTATGAGCCATGATTATCCAATAGCCGTTGAATGCCATTCAACCATGGTGCGTGTCGGTACAGCTATTTTTGGTCCTAGAGTTTATTAATGAGGAATAAGATTACTTTCATGAATGTGTAGTTTACATGATGAAAGTAATCTTATCGTTTTATCTTCTTCTAAACTCAGCACAGACTATAGATGTTGCAATTGCAACATTCAATGACTCTGCGGTGTTACCATCTGAGGAATAGCTTGGGATATATAATTTGCGATTAATCTTTGTACGGAGTAAAGGTGAGATACCTTTGCCTTCATTACCCATCACAATCATACCATGGTGTGATAGTTCTTGTTTATAGATATTCTCACCATCCAGTAGAGTAGCATATATAGGATAATCGGCAGGTAAAGATTCAGCCATCTTATTTAAATCCACATAATGTAACTGCACTCTTGCGATACTCCCCATTGTAGCCTGCACTACTTTCGGATTCCAGCAATCGGCTGTGTCGTGTGAGCAATAAATATCCTTGATACCAAACCAATCAGCCACTCGGATGATTGTTCCTAGATTTCCTGGGTCTTGTACACCATCAAGAGCTAGGACGAGTTGATTCATAGATAGTTCTTTGAATCCATTAGTAGGTAAATGAAAGACACCGAGCATAGATTGTGGATGTTGTAGAAAGGATATCTCCTTAATGTCTTCTATATCCTCAAAAACTTCTTTTGCTATGAAGCCCGCCTGCAACAAGTCCTTAACAACCTTTGGTCCTTCTGCAACAAATAGCCCTACTTTCTCTCGTCCTTTCTTCGTTTCAAGAGAGTGGATAAGTTTTATTTTATTCTTAGAAATCACGTTGCAAAAATACAAAAAAAATAGCATGCAGTAACTATTACTCTTAACTTTTTAGTATCTTTGCCGCAATTTCTGACACAACTTTCTTATACGTGTTAGGAATAACGGCGAAGCTAAAGGATAAATTCACAATAGCAATGTTATTTTCTAAATTACACACATATACATCTTCACTCACTGTTGCACTCCTCATTGTATTGACGATAGTGGCTTGTTCATCAGATAAGTTTATTCCAGATGGTCAATACCTACTAGACAAGGTAGAGCTACATTCAGACAACAAGGATGTGGATCAATCTCTATTGATGCAATACGTGCATCAGAAGGGCAACTCACGTTGGTTCTCATTATTTAAGGTTCCGCTCGGAACTTATGCGATGTCGGGTAAAGATTCTACGAGATGGATCAATAGAACATTGCGCAAGATGGGAGAGAAGCCTGTTGTATATGACACGTTACAGGCACGATTATCCTGTGAAGATTTAACTACAGCCATGCGAAACATGGGTTATATGAATGCTACGGTAGATATAGATAAGAAGGTAAGAGGCAAGAAACTTACGGTTATCTACAACTTGCACTTTGGGGAACCATACATAATTGATGACTTCAAGTATGATATTCAAGATTCAGTTGTAGCGAAAGTGCTAGCCAATCATCTTAAGTCTGACACAAAGCGTCCTAGACAGTTTACAGTTACCTCTCTTGATGATGAGCGTAAACGTCTTACACGTATCCTGAATGATTCAGGCTTCTATCGTTTTCATAAGGACTTTATTTATTATTCGGCTGATTCGGTAAAGGGAAAGCAGCATGTCAGTGTCACGCTGCACTTGATGAAGTATGTGGAGAATAGTGATACAACACGAACTTTGCACCCTCGATATATCATTAATAATGTCAACTTCATACCTAGTGATTCTACTGGATTCCATCTCCGCAAGAGCGTATTAGAAGACAATACCGCCATAGAAAAAGGCAAGTACTTCTCGGCTACAGACCTACAAAACACGTATAATAACTTCTCTCGGCTAGGGGCTGTACACTACACGAACATTAACTTCCGTGAGGTTCCGCGCTATGATAGTCTGGTCATTGGGCACTCGGTTACAAAGTCGTCCACACACTATTTGGATGCTGATATCATGGTATCTAACAATAAGCCCAATACGATATCCTTTCAGCCAGAAGGTACGAATACGGCGGGCGACCTAGGTGCTGCTGTGGTATTATCCTATCAAAACCGAAACCTCTTCCGTGGCAGCGAGCACTTGAGCTTAGAGTTCCGTTCAGCCTTTGAAGCCATCAAGGGACTGGAGGGATATAAGAACAGCAACTATGAGGAGTATAGTGTGCAAGCACGTCTTCAGTTCCCACGTCTCTTGTCGCCTTTCACATCGAAGGAGTTTAGACGACGCAGTAATGCTACCACGGAGGTAGCTGTTAGTTGGAATCTCCAGAACCGACCGGAGTTCCATCGCCGAGTCTTCAATGGTGCATGGAAGTATCATTGGATGAATGTTCTACACCATCTCACGTATGACTTCGATCTTCTAAATCTCAGTTACGTATATATGCCGTGGATAAGCGAGACGTTCAAGCACGACTATCTCGATAATGCTACGACCCGCAATGCAATTCTCAGATACAATTATCAAGATTTGTTCATTGTCCGCACGGGCTTTGGTATCAATTATAGCAGCCGTAGTCACGCATTCCGAGGTAGGATAGAGCTCGCTGGTAACATCCTGAATGGGCT
Organism: Prevotella veroralis; assembly: GCF_018127765.1. Taxonomy (NCBI): domain Bacteria; kingdom Pseudomonadati; phylum Bacteroidota; class Bacteroidia; order Bacteroidales; family Prevotellaceae; genus Prevotella; species Prevotella veroralis. Next base: position 835,088 of record NZ_CP072330.1, read on the forward strand.
TGGTGGGCTCTTTAAGTTCAAAGAGAACAGTCTGGGTAAACGTACTTTATTTAACATTGCCTATGCACAGTATGCTAAGTTCGACTTTGACTACACGCAGATATTACGTTTCGATGAGCGTAATACATTAGTTCTACATGGGGGATTGGGTATTGCTTATCCGTATGGTAACAGTACGATACTACCTTTTGAGAAGCGGTATTTCTCTGGAGGAGCTAATTCCGTACGAGGCTGGAGCGTCAGAGAGCTAGGTCCAGGTAAGTTTAGAGGCGTTGATGGTAGGATAGACTTTATTAATCAAACGGGAGATATGAAGTTAGATCTTAATGCTGAATATCGTACGCATCTATTCTGGAAGTTCGATGGCGCAGCATTTATCGATGCTGGTAATATATGGACACTGCGTGATTATGCCAATCAGCCAGGAGGTCAATTCCATTTTAAGGACTTCTACAAGCAGATCGCCGTAGCCTACGGACTGGGATTAAGGCTGAACTTCGACTACTTTGTGTTGCGTCTCGATGGTGGTATGAAGGCTATCAACCCGGCATACACAACTACTGCCGAGCATTATGCCCTGTGGCACCCCAATCTTAAACGTGACTTCACTTTCCATTTTGCCGTTGGTCTTCCGTTCTAACAATATGTAGAGTAAACAGGATAATTAATTATTCATAAATACTAGGCTAATGACCGCCAAAGGTAATAATAGGCTTTGTCTATTAAAATACTTTTGTTACATTTGCCTAAAACTAAGGAAATAATGTTGAGATTTCTATCTTTTGGTAGTGGTAGTAGTGGTAATTGCTATTTGCTTTATACGGATACAGATTGTCTTATGATTGATTGTGGCGTTGGTGTTCGCTCTCTTAAAAAGTCATTCCATAACTACGGGCTACAAATGCAAATGGTACATAACATTCTCATTACACATGACCATGCCGACCACGTAAAGTCTGTTGGATCAATAAGCGGTGACCTGCGATTACCCGTATATACAACAAGTGAGGTTCATGCTGGAATTAGTCGGAACTGGTGTGTTCGGCGTAAGATTGACCATGAACTTGCACGCGAATTAGTAAAGAATGAGGAGGTACAGATCGGCGAGTTTTATGTTACTCCGTTCACCGTTCCCCATGACAGCAGTGACTGTGTAGGCTATTCTATTAGGCATGATGATATATGCTTCACGTTAGTAACCGATTGCGGACATATAACTGACGAAATAGCTCATTACGTTTCTATCTCTAATTATCTGGTGATTGAAGCCAACCACGAACCGGGGAAACTCGCCTCTGGTCCTTACCCTCTCCACCTGAAAGAACGTATCGGTGGACCTAATGGTCACCTCAGCAATGAGGCATGTGCGAATACTTTGGTAGATAATGCCTCACCTTGCTTACGTCATGTTTGGCTTTGCCACTTGAGTGATGAGAATAATCATCCCGAATTAGCTAAGAAGACGATAAAGTCTGTGTTGCGCGACAAGGGAATTATAGCAGGAAAAGATTTCATGCTTGACGTGTTGAAGCGTAAGACACCTAGCGAAGTATTCAATTTGATATAATCCATCCCTCTCTATATCTCCTCGTAGGATTAAGAAACATAAGAGCCTCTTCTGTATATCAGATGGGGCTCTTCTCGTATTCTATAGGTACTTCTCTAGCTCGCTTATAGAGTATTGTCAGAAATATGACGTCATTTCTAATCAAATATGGGGGTGTATAAAAATGGACATATCCTCTTTTTTGAAGAAATGGTCAACCCTTTTCGTGAAGATGGTCAACCCTTTCTGTGAAAAAGGTCAACCCTTTCTGTGAAAAAGGTCAACCCTTTCTGAAAAAACAGTCGACTATTTTTGAAAATCAGTCGACTGTTTTGATAAGAACTGTTGCCCCTTTTCGTGGACAGAGTAAGTTTTAGAAATAAAAAGAGAGGATGTGTCTATTTTGATACACCCTCATCTGTCTGAAAACTAAGGGACTACAGCCGAGTTGTGACTAAGCTAATTCCGATAATTCAAGCCATCTCAGTTCGAGTTCATCTAGCTCATCCTTTAGTAATGGTAGGCGTTTACTCTTCTCTGTCAGCTCATCTACGGATAATTTACCCGAGCATAACTCCTCTTCTAGCTGCTTACGCTCCTCTTCTAACACACTAATTTTCTCCGTAAGCTGCTCATATTCCCGCTTCTCCTTAAAGGTCATCTTGCGCTTTTCGTTGTGGGAGTTATTGCTCTTAGGCTCATTATTCGTCGGCTTCTTTATAGGCTTTTGCTGATTCTCCTCTTTAGACTTCATCTTTTGGTAATCACGATATTGCGTGTAATTGCCTGGGAAGTCTTGTATTTCGCCCTCACCTTTGAAGACAAGCAGATGGTCTACGACTTTATCCATGAAATATCTGTCATGCGAAACAACGATAACACAACCCGGGAAGTCCTGTAGATACTCCTCAAGTATTTGCAAGGTTTGTATATCAAGGTCGTTGGTTGGCTCATCCAATACGAGGAAGTTCGGGTTCTTCATAAGTACCGTGCAGAGATACAGCTTGCGTTTCTCGCCTCCCGAGAGCTTGTACACATAGTTATGCTGCTCTTCAGGTGAGAAGAGAAAGTAGTTCAGGAATTGAGAAGCAGTCATGTGCTTTCCGCCGCCCATGTCAATGTAATCGGCTATATCGGTGATGATGTCAATAACCTTCTGATCGTCTCGGAACTTTAGTCCATCCTGTGAGAAGTAACCGAAACGCACGGTCTCTCCTATGTCGAATCGTCCGCTATCTGGAGCAACCTTACCAAGAAGCATCTTGACAAGCGTGGACTTTCCTGTGCCATTGTTACCCACGATACCCATCTTCTCAAAGCGGGCAAAGTTATAATAGAAGTCGTGTAGGATAACTTTATTATCAAACTTCTTCGATACGTACTGACACTCGAATATCTTACTTCCGATGTACACGTTAGACGACTTCAATCGCACCTGCCGTTCCTCAATACGTTGCTTTGCCTTAGCTTCTAACTCATAGAAAGCCTCTTCACGATAGCGCGCTTTGTGACCACGTGCTTGTGGCATGCGGCGCATCCACTCCAATTCCGTACGATAGAGATTATTGGCACGTGCTATCTCGGCGCGTGTGTTGTCGATACGCTCCTGGCGTTTCTCTAGATAATAGGAATAATTGCCACGATAGGTGTAGATGGTCTTATTGTCTAGTTCGAGTATCGTGTTACACACGTTGTCAAGGAAATAGCGGTCGTGTGTAACCATGAAAATTGTCTTATTACCACGCGACAGATAGCCCTCAAGCCATTCAATCATCTCTAAATCCAAATGGTTTGTCGGCTCATCAAGAATGAGGAAGTCAGGCTCGAGGATAAGAACATTAGCAAGTGCTACACGCTTCTGCTGACCTCCGCTTAATTGCCCCATTGGCTGGTCTAGGTCGGTGAGCTTTAGCATTGTAAGAATCTGCTTAGCCTTCAATAACCTTTCTGGATTTCCCTCATGGTTAAAGCAGGCGTCTAACACGCTTTCCTCTGGGTCGAACTTCGGACTTTGCTCTAAGAGTCCTACACGTAAGTCATTACGATAGATAATAGAACCTGCGTCATGACTCTCTTTTCCCGTTAGGATAGAAAGTAGGGTAGACTTCCCCGTGCCATTCTGTGCGACCAACCCGACGTGTTGACCTTCTGCTATTGAGAATGAAATATCTTTGAATAGAACTTGTGCTCCAAAGCTCTTTGTCAGGTTTTGGACGTCAAGATAAGGTATCTGTGCCATGTGTTTGGGGGTTATTCCAGTGTTGCGTTTATCTGGTCTATGTAATCGAGTACTTCATCCCGCCCAGCCTTGTCTTCTGACGAGGTGATAAAATAAGGAGGTAATACTTCCCATCTGTCTTGCAGCTTCTTCATCCATAGTAATGCGTTAGACTTAGCCTTCGCAGGTGATAGCTTATCAGCTTTAGTGAAGATAATAGAGAAGGGGACGTTGCTCTCTCCCAACCAATCAACAAACTCACGGTCTATCTTCTGTTGCTCATGTCGAATATCAATGAGAACAAACACATTGACAAGTTGTTTGCGCTGTAGAATGTATTGCGCTATCATCTGCTCCAGCTTGTTACGTACCGTCTTAGAGTTTTTGGCATAACCATAACCAGGAAGGTCTACCAAGTACCATTCGTTATTGATGATAAAGTGATTAATGAGTAGCGTCTTACCAGGCTTAGCCGATGTCTTTGCCAATCCTTTATGGTTGCATAACATATTAATAAGACTCGATTTGCCTACATTAGACCGCCCTATAAACGCATATTCTGCCTTTGTATCATCAGGACATTTAGCTAGGCTCGGCGATGATATAGTGAATTCTGATTTCTTAATTATCATTCTGATTTATATGTGATGAGTGTATCTTTCTTGTTGCAAAGATACTAAAAACTTAAGAGCTAGGACTGGTAGTTGATAGTTTTTTAGTAATTTTGCAGTAAAACTAAGAGCAATGAAGCAAATCAATTGGGGATTTATAGGATGTGGTGAAGTCACGGAGAAGAAGTCTGGTCCAGCATTTAATGAGGTTATGGGCTCACATGTAGTAGCAGTCTTCAGTCGTAGTGAGCTGAAGGCACGTTCTTATGCCGAACGCCATAATATTAGAAAATGGTATACAGATGCGCAGGAGTTGGTTGATGATCCAGACGTGAATGCGGTATATATTGCAACGCCACCTTCTGCCCATGCCACATTCGCTATCATGGCAATGCGTGCTGGTAAGCCCTGTTACATAGAGAAGCCACTAGCTGCGTCTTACGAGGATTGTGTTCGTATCAACCGTATCTCTGAACAGACTAACGTCCCTTGTTTCGTTGCTTATTACCGCCGTTATCTTCCATACTTTCAAAAGGTAAAAGAGATAATAGATAATGGTACAATCGGGAATATCCTGACCGTGCAAGTACGCTTTGCCGTCCCACCCCGTGATCTGGATTATAAGAGCAATGTACAACATCCGTGGCGATTACAATCGAATATCTCTGGTGGTGGATATTTTTATGACTTAGCTCCCCACCAGTTAGACTTGCTTCAGAACTTCTTTGGTATTATTGTTAAGGCACATGGTTATACAGCTAACCGAGCTGGACTTTATGATGTTGAAGACACTGTAAATGCTGTTTTCCGTTTCGAGAATGGTCTCACTGGAAGTGGTGCTTGGTGCTTTGTCGCTCATGAGAGTGCGCGTGAGGATCATATTGAGGTTTATGGGACAAAGGGACGTCTGTCGTTCTCCGTCTATACATACACGCCCATCCACCTCTGTACAAGTGAGGGCGAAAAGGATATAGAAGTAGCCAATCCGCCTTACGTTCAGTTACCAATCATTAAGTCCGTCATAGAAGATATGCAGGGATATGGTTCCTGCGATTGTACAAGTATCAGTGCAACCCCAACAAACTGGGTGATAGATCGTATTCTTGGTAAGATATAGAAGCCTTACTATATTTACATATTATTCAAATCCGTGTTATCAATGAATCTGCTTATTAATCGTTGTGTTATGTTATCATTCCTCTTGTTCTTCATGGGAATAGGGATAGCGAATGCACATACTTCTACAAGGGCGGTTGGTAACCTGGAACACACACTTGATACGATACGCTGGATGCGAATAGATTCTAGTGCTTATAGGAATAAGACGGAATACCACAAGAAGAGAAAGACTGGCTATAAGTTCAATGACATAGACACAAGCTATATTGAGCCACAGAGATATAACTTCACAACGATGTTGCAGAATACGAACACTTACGAGGTGTATCGTATAGCGAGCGATAAGGGGCAAAGCATTACCTTTGCACCAGAAGCTAACATCCGTATCGGACCTTATTTCGGGTGGCGTTGGATATTCCTTGGCTATACCGTTGATATAACTCACCTATTGCAGAAAAGCAATGATAAACGCAGGCAGGAATATGATTTGAGTCTGTATAGTTCTATGCTAGGCATTGATATCTATTATCGGAGAACTGGCAACGATTATAAGATACGGCAGCTCTATTTGGGCGAAGGTGTCAACACCGATCCCATAAGGGGGACTGGTTACGACGGCTTAACGTCGAGCATTAGGGGCTTTAATCTCTATTATATCTTCAATCATAGACGCTTCTCATATCCCGCAGCATTCAGCCAGAGCACCATACAACGTCGCTCAGCTGGCAGTCCATTGTTGGGCATCGGATACACAAGGCATACGCTGGAAGTCAATTGGAAGGAACTATCCGACCTCGTAAGTTGTAGATTAGGGAATCATGTTAAAGTGGATAGCACTTTGATGTTCGATAAGATCAAGTACACGGATATCTCCGTCAGTGGAGGTTATGCTTACAACTGGGTCTTTGCTCACAACTGGCTTCTTGCTAGTTCGTTGTCCGTCGCCTTAGCTTATAAGCAGAGCTCGGGTGATTTACCCCACGAGCGTTTCTCATTCAGCGACTTCAAGTTCAGTAATATCAATATAGACGGTATTGGAAGATTCGGGTTAGTATGGAACAATAGTAAGTGGTACGCTGGTATGAGCATGATACTCCATGCTTACAATTACAGGCGTAGTAACTTCTCAACAAATAACTTCTTTGGTAGTGTCAATCTCTATGTGGGCTTTAACTTTGGAAAGAGGAAAGCGAAGAAGAAGGAAGGCTATCAAGAACAGAAAGGATAAGTGATGAAACAGAAGTATAGCATAATTGGTTTGCTTCTCATTGCATTGACTGCATGTGGGGCTAAGACGATAGAGAATAAGCATAAACAGCAGGTGGTAGTGGCTGAAAAGATAGAAGATAGTTCAGTAAGTGCCGAACATCATGCGAACAAAGACATCTTACCTGCTTATATTGATTCTTATTCTAAAGCAGACAGCACGTTGGTATGTGGTATCTTACAAGATATGGCTGCACAAAGGCATAGGCTATCACATGAGGAGCTTATCCTCACGATAGCCCGCAAGTTTATAGGTGTTCCTTACGTTGCGCATACGTTGGATAAGAATGATGAGGAAAGACTTGTCGTCAATTTACATGGCTTAGATTGCACCACTTATGTTGAGGCTGTGACGGCTCTAACACTATGTGCTGAGCGCGGCAAACATAAGTTCTCTGATTACGTACACCAATTAGAACTGATTCGTTATCGTGGCGGTAAGATGAGCTACGTGAATCGTCTTCACTATTTCCATTGGTGGTTGGAGGACAATGTGCGCATGGGATTTGTCAAAGAGATTAACATGCCTAACCCACCTTTTACAGCGGTACAAACATTGAAAATAAACTATATGAGCCTTAACGCAAAGGCGTATGATATGCTAAAGAATAACCCGAGGCGTGTGGCTGAACTCAAGAAATTAGAGGATGCTAGTAACGGAACAAAGGTGCGCTATATCCCTACTGCCTTGCTGAATAATAACAACGAGTTGCGAGAGGTTATCCATGATGGCGACATCATAGCTATCGTGACTAACAAGCGGGAACTCGATACAACTCATCTCGGCTTTGCCGTTTGGCATGATGACGGACTCCATCTCATGAACGCCTCCAGTCTTAAGAAGAACGGCAATAGAGTGGTGGAGCCTACCGAAACGTTCTATCAGTATATGACATCACGACCATCGAATATCGGTATTCGTGTTGCTAGAATCAAATAAACGGAATACACGGGAACTAATCTTCTCACGTTATCTACATCATGATTATAATTGCTACGATTGCAGTCTACTTCTGCATACTCTTACTCATCAGTTTGCTTACAGGGCACAAAGCCGATAACGAGACTTTCTTTCGTGCCAATGGTAAGTCGCCATGGTATTTGGTGGCGTTTGGTATGATAGGTGCTAGTATCTCGGGCGTGACTTTTGTAAGTGTGCCAGGTATGACACTCACGAGTGATATGACCTATATGCAAACCTGTTTGGGCTTTATCGTGGGTTACTTCGTCGTGGCTTATCTACTATTACCCGTTTATTATCGTCTACGCCTGACAACCATCTATACTTATTTGCAAACGCGCCTCGGCAATAGGAGCTACAAGACGGGCGCAGCCTTCTTCCTCTTGTCAAAGATGGCAAGTGCAGCCGTTCGCTTCTATGTTGTCTGCATGATACTCCAGCAATTCGTTCTCGACAAATACGCCATTCCGTTTCCCGTAACCGTTGTGGTGTTGGTTGCATTGATATGGCTCTATACACGGAGGGGCGGAATACGTACCCTTGTATTGACCGATACATTTCAAACACTTTGTATGCTTCTTGCTCTGTTGCTCATAATATATAAGGTGGTGGATGTACTCGGATTGAATCTCCCTCAAGCCGTGCAAGCCATTGCAGCAGATAGCCATTCGCGCATCTTCGTATTAGATGATTGGGTATCAACACAGAACTTCTGGAAGCAGTTCCTTAGCGGTATCTTCATCGTTATTGTGATGACAGGACTTGATCAGGACATGATGCAAAAGAATCTTACTTGTAAGACTTTGCGTGAGGCACAAAAGGATATGTGCAGTTATGGCTTCGCATTCGCCCCCGTCAATCTCCTGTTCTTAGCCCTGGGAATCTTATTGATGATGTATTACCAACGGGTGGGGCAAGCTCTCCCAGCAGTATCAGACGATTTGATGTTACAGGTCATTGCAGGCGGTCAATTAGGTACATGGGTCGTAATTTTGTTTACGATTGGTATTGTTGCAGCCTGTTTCTCCAGTGCTGATTCTGCCTTGACAGCCCTAACCACAACCTTCTGTGTTGATATCTGTAACCAGCGCAAGGACGAGCGGTTGCGCAAGTGGTCTCACCTCAGTGTATCTGTTGTGTTCGTGTTGTTTATCCTCATCTTCCGTTATGTCAATTCCACGAGTCTGATAGATGCCGTCTATACAATCGTCTCTTACACTTACGGACCTCTCTTAGGTCTTTTCGCCTTTGGTCTTTCAACGAAACGCAAGGTGAATGATCGTTATGTCCCATTTATTGCTATTGCCAGTCCACTCCTATGTTTTGCCTTAGACATGATTGTTTCTAACGCTACAGGATATAAGTTTGGCTACGAACTACTGATGTTGAATGGACTCCTAACTTACGTCGGCTTGTGGCTGAATAAGGCTCATCTTCTTTCTAAGAAATAGCACTTACGAGCGTGAACTCATAGTAATATCTTCCGAAGAATTACTATATCCGATTCGTTCTAACAGGTTTGCCCAGTTTTTCTCACCTGTTTGCGAATCGTTTTCCACCTGTTTCAGCATTCTTTCTCTCCCGTTCCCCATTCCTTTATCACGTGTTGCGCATCATTTACGTACGCATATAAAGTTAGTCTCATCGTGATGAGACATAAGTTTCATCATGAAGAGACACTGGTTTCATCACGATGAGACACTCGTTTCATCATGATGAGACTAATAAAAGATACGGATAAAAAAGACGCAAGGCGCATGAGAAAGGAACGGGAACCTAGGAAGAAAGAATGCGGAAGCCTATTAGTCAAAGGGCGCGCATAGGGTTTAAGTCTATAGGTTTAGTATAAGATTGCAAGTAATCGAGTAGGTTATTAGGAGGGGATATTTAAAAGTGGATGGACTGTATAATATATTACTAAACGAATAAAGAGGGTGTGTCAAAATAGCCACACACTCTTTTTTATGCACAAAGCCCCGACTTTCTCAAGCCAGGGCTTTGCTATTTCCTAAAGTTTTTGTACCTTTAGGCATACAAAAAAATCTCATTATGACAAATGTACACTTTCGTTCTTACATACACAAGAAAATGATTCTTTTTCCTCAAAGAATCGATAAGGACATCGCAGAAGATGATCCTGTTCGTCTTTTAGACGCCTTGGTGGATAATCTTATGTTGGATAATGTCTACAAGCTTTATAAGCCCAGTGGTCGCAAGCCTTATCATCCACAAATGATGCTCAAGGTGATTCTTTACGCCTATATGAATAATATCTATTCCTGCCGTCGTATAGAGTCGCTTCTCAAGCGTGACATTCATTTCATCTATCTGGCAGGATATGAGCAGCCTGATTTTATTACCATCAATCGTTTTCGTAATCGTGTGAAAAAGGAAATCAACAATATCTTCACACAAGTGGTATTAGTACTTGCAGCCAAAGGTTTGATAAGTCTTGACGTTGAATATATTGACGGCACAAAAATAGAATCGAAAGCCAACAAGTATACCTTCGTTTGGAAGAGAACCGTGGAAAAGAACCGCGCCAAGTTGCAGGAACAAATACGCACACTCTTGCTCCAGGTTGATGATGTCATAGCGCAGGACAATGCCGCTAAAACAGAAGGTGTCGAGTTTACTGCAGCTCTGCTCGATGAGATATCCGAGGAATTGAACAAGTCTTTGGAATCAGCCCCTGAGCCTAAGACAAAAGAAGAGAAGCAGGCTGTTAGAACCAAGAAAAAACAGCTTAAAGAGCTTGAGAAGAAACGTAATAAACTCCAGGAGTATGACCAACACCTTGAGATTATGGGAGAGAGAAACTCCTACAGCAAGACCGACCCTGATGCCACGTTTATGCACATGAAGGAGGATGCTATGCAGAACGGACAGACTAAGCCTGGATATAATCTGCAGATAGCAACTGAGAACCAGTTTATCACCAACTTTGCACTCTATGCTAACCGTACAGACACGCTCGCACTTCCTTCTTTCTTGGAGTCTTTCAAATTACGCTATCATCGTTATGCCAAGACAGTCGTAGCCGATTCAGAGTATGGCTCCGAGGAGAACTATCTGTTCATGGACGTACATAATATGGAAGCCTATGTGAAGTATAATTACTTCCATAAAGAGCAGCGTCCACGCTACACACCTAACCCATTCTGTCCTGCAAGCCTTTATTATAATAAGGAACAGGATTTCTACGTCTGCCCTATGGGACAGCATATGAAGCGTATAGGCATGAAGCGTTCCCTAACCTCTAATGGATTCGTTACTTACAGTGTACGTTATCAGGCAGAACGCTGTGATGGTTGTCCGTTGAGAGGCTCATGTTTTAAGGCAAGAGGGAACAGAATTATAGAAGTAAACCATCAACTACAGCACTATAAACAAAAGGCACGGGAACTACTGACCTCGGAAGAAGGCATCAAGCATCGAGGACGAAGGTGCATAGAACCTGAAGCTGTTTTTGGACAAACAAAATATAATAAAGTCTACAAGAGATTTAGGCATTTGGGAAAAGACAAGGTCAATATGGACTTTGCCTTCTTTGCTATTGCCTTTAACATAGGAAAAATGTGCAAAAAAAATAATCTCAAGGAGCTAAAAGCTATTATGGAGGTACTTTTAGTCACCTTCAGATGCTCTATAGAAGTTTATATAAGCTATTGGAAGCCCAACAAATCATTTTATATGAAATTAGCGGCATAGCTGCAGTAAATAACGAATTATGCGGTAGATGAAGTAAAGAGGAGTAGAAAAGAGGATGTGTCCATTTTGACACACCCTCTTTATTAATATGTGATTGAAAGCAGATTACTTATTCTTCTTCAATTTCTCCACGTATGCATCAATAGCGGCAACAGCTGTGATGTTCACGATGTCACGAACGGAACTCTCGAAGTCGGTAAAGTGGATTGGCTTGTTCAATCCCATCTGAATCGGACCAATGACTTCCGCCTCTGGGCTTAACGCCTGTAGGAGTTTGTAACCGCTATTAGCCGATGACAAGTCGGGGAACACGAGTGTGTTGACATCCTTACCTTTTAGGCGTGTGAATGGGAATTTCTCGTCACGTAGCTCCTTGTTCAAAGCGAAGTTAACTTGCATCTCACCATCGATAGCGAGGTCTGGACACTCGGCTTGCAACTTCGCAACAGCCTCACGCACCTGCTCTGGAGAGCCTCCATTATCTGAGCCGAAGTTAGAGAATGAGAGCATTGCAATAGCTGGCTCATCGTTGAAGAACTTAACGGAATGGGCTGCCAAACGTGCCACATCAGTTAAGACATCACTATCTGGATGGCGGTTGATCAAGGTATCTGCGATGTAGAATACACCCTTCTTCGTATTCAGAATATGCATTGTTCCGAAGTGTTTATACTCGGGACGGATTCCGATAACTTCCTTGGCAACCTTAATCGTATTGCTGTATTTGGTGTATAGACCCGTAATAAACGCATCGGCATCACCATTTTCAACCATTGACATACCATAGTAATTGCGCTCATACATCTTATCGTATGCCTCCTCGAAGGTATATCCCTCACGGGCACGCTTCTCGGCCAAATGCTTGGCGTAAGTGGCGCGGTGACCTTGCTCTTTATCGGCACGCATGTCGATGATCTCTATGTCACTGATGTCCAACTTCAGGCGATTTGCCACACGATTCAAGCGGTCTTGGTTGCCTAAAAGGATAGGAATACAGATACCCTCTTGCTTTGCTTGTACGGCTGCCTTCATCATGGTGGGGTGACCTCCTTCGGCAAAGACAATGCGCTGTGGGTGCTGAGCGGCTGTTGCGTGGAGTGAGCGGGTGAGCTTTGTCTCTTGCCCTAACATTTGGCGCAGGTGCTGCTTGTAGGCATCGAAGTCCTTGATTGGCGTGCGCGCTACGCTGCTATCCATAGCAGCCTTAGCTACGGCAGCACTTACTTCCGTAATCAGTCGTGGGTCGACTGGCTTCGGGATGAAATACTTAGGACCAAAGGTGAGGTCGTTTACATGATAAACCTCATTCACAACGTCTGGTACCGTTTGCTTAGCTAGGTCGGCAATAGCATGTACGGCCGCCATCTTCATCTCTTCGTTGATAGCCTTCGCATGTACGTCCAATGCTCCACGGAAGATATAAGGGAAGCCTATCACATTGTTAATTTGGTTGGGATAATCTGATCGACCCGTTGACATGATTACGTCTGGGCGAGCAGCAATAGCGTCATCGTATGAAATCTCTGGTACTGGGTTAGCAAGAGCAAATACGATAGGTTTCTCGTTCATAGAACGAATCATATCCTGTGAAAGTATGTTACCCTTTGATAGTCCAACGAATACATCAGCGCCTTTGATTGCTTCTTCCAATGTGTGGACATCACGGCGGTCAGTGGCGAACAATGCTTTCTGTGGTGTGAGCTTCTCGCGATCTGAAGTAATAACGCCCTTAGAGTCGAGCATTACAACATTTTCTTTCTTTACACCGAGTGCTACATACATCTTCGTACATGAAATAGCTGCAGCACCAGCACCATTCACTACGAGCTTGACCTTACTAATATCTTTGCCAGCTACCTCTAAGGCGTTCTTCAAACCAGCAGCAGAGATAATTGCAGTACCGTGTTGGTCGTCGTGCATTACAGGGATATCTAGTGTACGCTTCAATCGCTCCTCGATAGCAAAGCACTCTGGTGCCTTAATGTCTTCGAGATTAATACCGCCAAAGGTTGGTGCTATCTTCTCTACAGCTTCGCAGAACTTATCCGGGTCTTGCTCGTTAACCTCTATATCGAATACATCAATACCACCATATATCTTGAATAACAAACCTTTACCTTCCATAACAGGTTTGCCACTCATTGCACCTATATTACCTAAACCAAGAACGGCTGTACCATTACTAATAACAGCAACTAAGTTACCTTTTGCGGTGTATTTATATACGTCATCGGGGTTCTGCTGTATTTCCAAACAAGGATATGCAACACCTGGTGAATAAGCCAAACTCAAGTCTGTTTGGGTGCTATAAGGCTTCGTTGGTTTTACTTCAATCTTTCCTGGGCGACCGTTATGATGATATTCCAAAGCGGCCTCTTTTGTTACCTTGACCATAATCTAATCTTATGTATTAAGTCGTGAATTGTTTTATACGTAGGCGCAAAGATAATAAAACTACCTAAAAAGCAGATACCATTCCCAAAGTTTTTTGTAATTTTGCAGAAAATTGAAACTATTAATGCAAAATACAAGTAATGAGACTGTCTATCGACAGCAACTGAAAGGTAGAATCCTTCAAATTGCTACAGCTCTGTTTCATCAGCATGGCATAAAGCAAGTAAAGATGGATGATATTGCCAACGATTTGAGAATATCAAAGCGTACACTATATGAGGTTTATGAGAATAAGGAAGACTTACTCTTTGAAGTTTTACAGCAGCATGATAGTGTAGAACGCCAGCAATTATTAGAGTTCGATAAACCTGGAACGAATGTTATCAACATCATTCTAGAGATTTATAGAGTACGTACGGCAGAGTTCATCACGGTTAATCCTCTCTTCTTTGAAGACCTTCAGAAGTATCCTAACTTGTTAACCTATGTGAGGAAATTACATAATGACAAGGAAGCTGAAATAGTTGCGTTTATCGAAAGAGGTAAGAATGAAGGATTGTTCCTTGAGAATGTAAACTACGGGATTGTTCGTGAACTCACATTTGCTTCCGAGCAGTTTGTTATGAATAACTTCCTCTTCAAAAGATATGATATCACAGAACTAAGTCGCATTATGATTATGTTATTCGTAAGAGGTATTTGCACAGAAAAAGGTATTAAGCTATTGGATCAATACTTCTCTGAGAACGCATAATGCTGGAAGTAAGGATAACTCCTAATTAAAAGATAATTAAGATGAAAACTAACACACATAGAACACTACTATTAACGTGCTTAGTAGTAGTTTTTCTCTTGCTGCTTCATTTCTTACCTACATTCAAGATAGGGGATACCGAGTTAAGAGAGATAGATATTTTGAGTGACCTATCACGACAGAAGAAAGAATTGAAAGATGTAATCCCCGCACCAAAGGCTCCTTCTACAACGCTTGCGTTAGAGAAGGATGGCAAGCTCATCAACTTCAAAGAGCAATGGCCAAAGGGAACAGAGCGTATAGTCGACTATTCTGAAGGTAAGCCAGGTGGTATGGATCACTTCTATGAGCAATTAACAGCACTGAAGGAGAAGAAGAACTTAGGTCGCCCTGTTCGTATTGCTTACTTCGGCGACTCTTTCATAGAAGGTGATATCCTCTTAGCCGATTTACGTGAGGAACTTCAGAAGTACTATGGTGGAGAAGGTGTTGGATGGTTGGATGCCGGTAATGATCTTAACCAGTACAAGCATACAACAACGCAGAAGTTCACAGGACTAACAGAACACTTAGTGAAGAAGCCAGATACCTACGACGTGCGCCAAGCAGGTATGGCTGAACGTTATTATCCTCTTTCAGGACATGCAAACATTACGCTTGCTCCTTTTATGGCACACGAATATCCACGAACAGAGAAATGGACTAGCACACAACTCTATCTACGTGCTAAGAATGGTGCTAGTGTAACTTTCCATATTGATGGAGGTAAGTCTACTACCGAACAGGTTTCGCCTTCTCCTAATGTTCAGATGGTAAGATTCAACGGAGCAACTTCTCATGCTTCTATTGATATATCTGGTTCTAATGCAACTCTCTTTGCTACAGCACAAGAAGGCAATGGAGGTATAGTTCTTGACAACTTTAGTATGCGTGGCTCAAGCGGACAAACACTTGCTAACCTCCCAGAGGCTATGCTTCGTCAGTTTGCTCAAGTTCGTCCATACGACCTTATTGTATTTCAATTCGGTGCTAATGCAATTACCCCTGCATCTAAAGCTAACGAACTTCAAACATACGCTACAAACATGAAGCGGGTTATCCAACTCTTCCATAAGTGCTTCCCAACAACCAGTATCTTGGTTGTTGGTGCACCTGATCGAGGCTCGAAGTCTTCACCTGATGGCACTATGGAGGGAGTTAAGATGCTTGTTGGTTATCAAGACCAGATGGCGGCCGACTGTAAGGTTGGTTTCTATAGTCTCTATAAAGCAATGGGTGGTCCTGGCACGATGATGAGCCTTGTTGATGAGAAGAATATGGGTTCAAAGGACTATGTACATATTAACTATAAAGGTGGTAAATATGTTGCACCACGCATCTTTAAGTCAATTGTAGCAGGACAGAACAACTACGCAAGGAAGATGAAACTTATAAATAAACAGTAATTCAACGTATTATACTATAATGATTCAAGATATATTATCCTATTTCGCATCACTAGATTTCAGTAAGATTGCTAACATCTTACTTTATAATCCCCACGAGCCATTACTCTTCTCTTCAGGAGCATTCTTGTTTATCTTCCTCTTCTTTATGCTTGTTTATTTCTGCTTGCGTAAGAAAGTGGATGCACGATTATTATTTGTGACGCTCTTCTCTTACTATTTCTTCTATAAGAGTAGTGGCTTCTATTTCTTCCTACTTCTAATTGTAACAGTCAGCGACTTCTATATTGCACGACGTGTAGCGCATGGGAAGTATCCACGATTATGGTTAATTTTGAGTCTCCTCATTGATTTAGGTTTACTTGCATACTTCAAGTACACAAACTTCTTTGCTGGTCTTATCGCACAGATGATAGGAGGAAACTTCCAACCATGGGACATCTTCTTACCTGTCGGCATTAGTTTCTATACTTTCAAGACGATCTCTTACGTAGTTGATATCTATAGGAAGAAAGCACAACCCATGGAGTCATTGCTAGACTATGCCTTCTATGTAAGTTTCTTTCCAACATTGTTAGCTGGACCTATTACCCGTGCAACCGACTTTGGTCCACAGATTCGTAAGCCGTTACATATCTCTCCAGAGATGTTTGCACGTGGTGTATTCTTCATCATTATAGGTCTGTTTAAGAAAGCTGTTATTTCAGATTATATCTCACAGAACTTTGTAGATAGAATCTTCGATAACCCAACCTTATTCTCTGGAGGTGAGGTATTGTTGGGGCTTTATGGCTATACCATTCAAATCTACTGTGACTTCTCTGGTTACTCTGATATGGCAATTGGTATAGCCTTATTGATGGGTTATGAAATACCGATGAACTTTAATGCACCGCTCAAAGCTGATTCTATGACCGACTTCTGGCGTCGTTGGCATATATCTCTCTCTACATGGATTCGCGACTATGTATATATATCCCTTGGTGGTAATAGAAGAGGAAAGGTCTTCATGTATATTAATCAAATGATCGCCATGACAGCTTGTGGTCTCTGGCATGGAGCTTCTCTTAACTTCGTTCTATGGGGAGTTATACATGGTGCCCTCGTATGTATTCATAAGTTCTGGTCACAAACTATCATGCGACACGACCGCCACTATCATCCAAGCGGCATTCGTAGGTTCTTCTCTGTACTAATAACGTTCCATGTAATAACTTTCACGTGGATTCTCTTCCGTTGTCGTGACTTTGATAGTGCGTGGATAATGATTAAACAGATGGTGACGAAGTTTAACCTTTCCGTCCTTCCTGATGTTTTCATAGCTTACAAGTACGTCTTTATACTCATGCTTTTTGCCTTATTTACTCACTTCCTTCCTAACTCTTGGCAGAACCGTAGCATTAAGATACTACAGAAAGGAGGGGTAGTTCTATCCGCTGTAGCTATCACCATCGTGATATTCATCATTATGCAGGTGAAAAGCTCGGATGTACAACCATTTATTTACTTCCAATTCTAATAGTTCTTGCACCTATATATAAGCTAAGTAATGCTTTCAAAAATATACATAATCAGGTAAGAGCAAATAATTAAATTAAAGTACCCAAATATTTCAATTGAAGTATTTGGGTACTTTTAATATAGGGGTATTTGACATTTAACTTTAAGTACATTTGACCTCTAACTTAAACGATGATTGTACTTTAACTTAAAGATCGATCGTCATTTAAGTATAAGGACGATTGTCGTATAAATTAGGAAAGGACATTATACACATTAGTATAGTCTATTATACAGACGTGTATAACTAATTATACATCGTTGTATAACCAATTATACACGCCTGTATAACTAATTGGACAAACGTGTCCAGAAGACCTCTTTAACTTTAAAAGCCTTCGTACTTTAAGTATAAGTACAATCGTTGTTTAACTTAGAGAATAAAAGCCTTCTAATAAGAAAAAGAAAAAGGCCATAATCACATATTGATTATAGCCTAATTAATTATTCTATGATTGATTAATCAAGTGATTGATCAATGTTTAATTGGGTTGATTAGCGTACATGACCCAACAAATTCTTATTGATGCTGTTCACGCAGTAAATCGTTTACTGTTTTAACGGGGTTGAAAGTGATAAGTGGAACTTCAACGAAGATAGTATTCCAGTCGCTCATGGCTCCATTCCAAAGTCCAGGCAACTCTAAAGCTTTCAGTTCGCGTCCGTTCTTAGACTTGGAACTAATGAATCCAGTTGACTTATCAACATACTTTGTTAAATCAAAGGGCTCGCCTTTATAGTTCTTGATGGCACAAACAATATCCACAGGATTGAAGTGCGTTCCATCGGTAAACATCTTTACATAATCCTTATTGCTCTTATCAATCTGTGAGCTTTCAAGAATCTGCAAACTAATTGTCCCATCATGGTTATAAGCTAAGAAAGGTCCACCACCTGGTTCTCCCACGTTCTTAACCATTCCACATACACGCATCGGTCGGTTCAACTTATCATAGAGATATTGTGCAAGGGCATTGTCGTCTAATGTCTTTGCTTCAAGACTCTCGCAAAATAAGTCATGCTGTAAGAAACTTAGTATTTCCTCTAGCTCAACACGTGTATAATCGCCCTTATCCAACAGGTGTAAGTAATCGAATGTTTGTTTCTGTAGTTCTACGAGTTTTCCTGCAATTACCATCTTCCAGTCGATCGTTTCTTTCTTCAATCGATCAGGAACAACATTGTCAATGTTCTTGATGAAAACAATATCAGCCTCGAGGTCGTTTAAGTTCTCTATCAATGCGCCATGTCCGCCCGGACGGAAGAGCAAAGAACCATCATTGTTGCGGAAAGGACTGTTGTCTGGGTTTACAGCTATTGTGTCTGTACTAGGTTTCTGTTCCGAATAAGAGACATTCAGTTTAACATCGTATTTAGCTTCATATTGTGCGATCTTCTCTGTTACCTTTTGTTTAAAGAGCTCTAGATGTTCATGCGAGATCGTGAAGTGTACGTATGCTTGCTTGTTACTAGCAGCATAAAGTGCAGCCTCCACTAAGTGTTCCTCAATCGGCGTGCGTACGCCATCGTCATACTTGTGGAAAGAGAGTAGACCTTTGGGGAGTTGCCCATAGTTTAAGCCCCGTATATTCAATAAAGTGTCAACGATCAACTTATAGTCCCCATCTTTCATTAATTCATCTACGCTCTTCCCTTCATTCTGCTCACACTTCTGATTCAACTCATTGAAGAAAGCAAAATCATGTATATTGTCAAAGAACTCCCTTTCGAAGTCATTTGCAGGCTCCTGGTTTACACTATTAAGGAAAGCAAACAGATCTTTAAACATACGACTAGCAGCCCCCGAAGCAGGTACAAACTTCACAACTCTATGATCTCCACTTTGATAAGTCTTCCAGATATTACATACCTTCTCTTGCTCTTCACCATTTATCAAAACGATACCTTTGGTTGGTGTTGCAGCAGCTTCTAATTTTAAATAGGGGAATCCTAATTTAAACTCTTCAAGCTGTCTATTGATTTGTTCTTCACTTATTCCTTTACTAGTAATCTGTCTTAGGTCAGTTGGGTTCATCATATTCGATAAAGTTTTAAAAAGATTGTTTTGTAATTGCAAAAATAACGAATTAATTTGTAAACAAGCAAGTAATTACTAGTTTTATTCCTTTAAGTGTCATTTTTCTTGTACCTTTGTCTGCGAACTATAATGGGTATGCTTATGGAGGATAAATTCATTTACACGGAAGAAGAGAGACTCTTATCCGACCAATTACTAGAAGAATTGAAGGGACTTCTTGAGCCATCATTCGCTGAAAGTGACCTTCCAAAGTTGCGTAAACATCTTGAAGAATTTGTTACTAACAATAAGATTCAACGCAATGTATTTGGTTTGAACCCGATACTTTGCTCTATACAAACAGCCATTATTGCCGTAAGGGACATTGGACTTAAACGTGACTCTGTCATTGCCATTCTACTTTATCAAAGTGTGCAGGATGAGAATCTGTCATTAGAAGATGTAAATAAACTTTTTGGTGAAGGGGTTTCTAGAATCATTCATGGTTTAATTCATATACAGACTCTTTATCAAAGAACACCAATCATCGAGAGTGAGAATTTCCGCAATCTCTTGCTATCCTTTGCCGAGGATATGCGTGTAATTCTAATCATGATTGCCGACCGAGTTAACCTCATGCGTCAGATACGAGACGTTGAGAATACGGAGGCAAGGCAGAAGGTGTCAGAAGAGGCAAGTTATCTATATGCCCCATTAGCACATAAGCTAGGACTCTATCAGCTAAAGAGCGAGTTAGAGGACTTATCTTTAAAGTACTTAGAGCATGATGCTTACTATCTGATTAAAGATAAACTTAATGCTACTAAGACGGCTCGTGATGCTTACATTAGTCGGTTCATTACGCCTGTCAGCGAACATCTGAAAGCAGCAGGATTGAAGTTCCATATAAAGGGTCGTACAAAGTCCATTCACTCCATCTGGCAAAAGATGAAGAAACAGAAATGTGGCTTTGAAGGTATCTATGATCTCTTTGCTATTCGCATTATCCTCGACTCACCAGAAGATAAAGAGAAGATGCAATGTTGGCAGGCTTATTCAATAGTCACCGACATGTATCAGCCTAATCCAAAGCGATTAAGAGATTGGCTTTCAGTACCAAAGTCAAATGGCTATGAGTGTTTGCACATCACAGTGCTAGGTCCAGAGAAGAAGTGGGTTGAAGTACAAATACGTACCGAGCGTATGGATGAGATTGCCGAACATGGTTTAGCAGCTCACTGGCGTTATAAAGGTGTAAAGGCGGAGGGCGGTATGGATGACTGGCTCGCCTCTATACGTTCAGCCCTTGAAGCAGGAGATAATTTAGAAGTCATGGATCAGTTTAAATCTGATCTTTATGACAAAGAGATATATGTCTTTACACCGAAAGGTGACTTATTGAAGTTCCCTAAGGGTGCAACGGTGCTCGACTTCGCTTATCACATTCATTCACGTGTGGGTAACCAGTGCGTTGGAGGAAAGATTAATGGTAAGAACGTGTCCTTCCGTACGGAACTCCATAGTGGTGACATGGTAGAGATTCTTACTTCGTCTACACAGAAACCACGACAAGAGTGGTTGAAGGTCTGCAAGTCATCACGTGCTAAATCCAAGATTCGTCTTGCGTTGAAAGAAACACAAGCTAACGATAAACTCTATGCAAAGGAGTTGCTGGAACGTCGATTCAAGAATAAGAAGATAGATGTGGATGAAGCCTCAATGGGGCACCTTATTCGTAAGCTCGGGTTTAAGGAAGGTTCAGAATTTTATCAACAAATAGCTGATGGTAAGTTAGATCCTAACTATGTCATTGATGAATATCAGAAGATATATAACCATCTTCATAACCTTAACCAACCACGTGAGGCAGAGAGTGCAAAGAACTTTGAGTATGAGAACCCAACGCCAGACATTCTGAAGAAGAACGATGACGTTTTAGTTATTGATAAAAACCTCAAAGGGTTAGACTTCTCTCTTGCTAAGTGTTGTCATCCCATCTATGGTGACTCAGTCTTTGGATTCGTGACAGTTAATGGCGGTATTAAGATTCATCGTTGTGATTGCCCCAATGCTCCAGAAATGCGTAAACGCTTCGGCTATCGTGTTGTGAAGGCTCGATGGAGTGGGAAGGGAACGTCACAATATGCTATCACCTTACGAATCATAGGTAATGATGACATAGGTATTGTAAGTAACATTACGAATGTTATTTCGAAAGATGAGAAAGTCGTCATGCGTTCAATCAATATTGATTCACATGATGGATTGTTCTCTGGCAATCTAATTGTTATGCTAGACGATAACTCTAAGTTGAACATTCTGATGAAGAAGTTACGTACGATAAAAGGAGTGAAGGAAGTCGTTAGAATATAAATAAGGTAAGGCTTCCTTTAGATACAGAAGAGACTTTCCTCCATGCGAGGGAAGTCTCTTCTTCGTTATAGTATATCGAAGAACAATCAATCAGTTTCATCTCCTGTTATGGCATGGTATTTGTAATTTAGTCGGCGTGAATATAAAATTATAATAAATATAACTATGCAAAAAGGAAATATTGGGGTTACGACAGAGAATATCTTCCCCGTTATCAAAAAGTTCTTATACTCAGATCATGATATCTTCTTACGTGAGATGGTCTCTAATGCTGTAGATGCAACGCAGAAGTTGAAGACA
Source organism: Prevotella veroralis (assembly GCF_018127765.1). Lineage (NCBI taxonomy): Bacteria > Pseudomonadati > Bacteroidota > Bacteroidia > Bacteroidales > Prevotellaceae > Prevotella > Prevotella veroralis. The sequence goes on from NZ_CP072330.1 coordinate 857,363, forward strand.
CTTGCAGCCACAGGCGACTTTAAGGGTGAGTTGGGCGATTTGACAGTTCGTATTACCTTGGACGAGAAAGCAGGAACACTAACCATCAGTGACCGTGGTATTGGTATGACTGCAGAAGAGATTGAGAAATATATTAACCAGATAGCCTTCTCTGGTGTAAACGACTTCTTGGAGAAGTATCAAGATAAGGCAGAAGCCATCATTGGTCACTTCGGACTTGGTTTCTATTCTTCATTCATGGTAGCTAAGAAAGTAGAAATCATTACTAAGAGTTATCGTGAGGGTAGTAAGGCTGTAAAGTGGAGTTGCGATGGCAGTCCAGAATATACACTTGAGGACGCAGATAAGGCGGACAGAGGAAGTGATATTGTTCTCTACATCGATGATGATTGCAAAGAGTTCTTGCAGAAGTCTAAGATTGAGGAGTTGCTAAATAAGTATTGCAAGTTCATGGCTGTTCCTGTTGCCTTTGGTAAGAAAACAGAATGGAAGGATGGTAAGAGTGTTGAGACTGATGAGGATAACATTATTAACAATGTGGAACCATTGTGGGTTAAAGCTCCATCAAGCCTAAAGGATGAGGACTATAAGAAGTTCTATCAGACGCTCTTCCCAATGAACGATGAACCATTGTTCTGGATTCACTTAAATGTTGATTATCCATTCAATCTCACGGGTATTCTTTACTTCCCACGCATTAAGAATAACATTGAGTTACAGCGTAACAAGATTCAACTTTATTGCAATCAAGTCTTCGTTACTGATCAGGTGGAAGGAATAGTACCAGAGTTCTTGACATTGTTACATGGTGTGATTGATTCTCCAGACATTCCTTTGAACGTCAGTCGTAGTTACCTACAGAGCGACTCTAACGTTAAGAAGATTGCGTCTTACATTACCAAGAAGGTAGCAGACAGATTGCAAAGCATTTTCAAGGAAGACCGTAAGGAATATGAGAAGAAATGGGACGACTTGAAGCTCTTTATAAACTATGGTATGTTGTCAGAAGCTGATTTCTATGATCGTGCAAAAGACTTTGCGCTCATCAAAGATACAGAAGGCAAATACTTTACGTTAGACGAGTACAAGACTCTCGTAAAAGATAATCAGACAGACAAAGAAGGAGTGCTTGTCAATCTTTATACAACTAATAAAGAAGAGCAGTACACCTATATCGAGGCTGCAAAACAAAAGGGATATAGCATTATTGACGCAAGTGGACAGCTAGATGTACCAATGTTGTCAATGCTCGAACAGAAACTAGAGAAGACACGCTACGTTCGTGTAGACTCTGATATTATTGATAGAATCATTCAGAAGGAAGATGCACCTAAGAATAATTTGTCAGAAGAAGAGACTGACAATCTGTCAGAGACTTTCCGTTCGCAGATGCCTAAGATACAAAAGGCTGAGTTCAATATTGAGGTGCAGGCTCTGGGTGAGAGTTTCCAACCGGTGCTCATTACACAGAACGAGTATATGCGCCGTATGAAGGAGATGAGTCAGTTCCAGCAAGGGATGGGCTTTTATGCACAAATGCCAGATGCTTATAACTTTGTTTTGAATGCCGATCATCCACTTATTAAGAGAGTATTGAATGAGGTAACAGAAGTTACAACCAAGGAGTTAGAGCCTATCGCTAGTGAGTTGAAGGGACAGAAGGCTCGACTTGCAACTTTACAACAGTCTCAGAGCAAGAAGAAGGCTGAAGAATTGACACAGGAGGAGAAGGACGATGTACAGAATACGCAAAAGTCTATCTCTGAATTGCAAGATAAGAAGAAGACCGTTATTGAGGCTTGCGCAAAAGATAATGAGGTTGTTCATCAACTCATTGATTTAGCATTGCTTCAGAATGGTATGCTTCAGGGAGCTGCATTAGACAAGTTCTTGAAGCGTTCTGTTAGCCTTATTAAATAAGGTGAATCAATAGAAGAATATTAGCCGTAAGATAACTACTCTCGTTAGTTACCTTGCGGCTTTTTCGTTGATGAACTTATACGTGCAAAGCAATCTAGGAAAAACTCCTAAGCTATTTGCGAAAAGCTCCTAAGCTTTTTGAAGAAAGCTCTTAAGCTTTTGTGAAAAAGCTCCTAAGCTTTTTGAAGAAAGCTCTTAAGCTTTTGTGAAAAAGCTCCTAAGCTTTTTGATAAATGCTAGTAACCCTTCTGCAAAAAGTATAAAGCACTCAAGGGGAAGAATCTTCTTTTCTTCTTTCATTCTCTCAATCAAAGAAGATTTAGTAACTTTGCAGACATTAAAACGCAAGTTTATGGTTAAGAAGATTTTTAAAATAATACGTTGGGTATTTGCATTGGCTTTCATATCCTCCATATTGATGGTTGTTGCTTATCGATTCATTCCCGTTTATTTCACACCTCTGATGATTGGACGTTGCTTTGAACAAATGGGCAAGGGAGAATCTATAAAACTCTATCACCATTGGATATCTTTAGACGAAATGCCAAAGTCAATGCCTGTTGCAGTGATGGCAAGCGAAGATCAGCGTTTCTTGACACACCATGGTTTCGATTATCAAGCTATTGAGCAGGCGGCAGAAGAGCACCTTAAAAAGGGAAAGAAGTTACGGGGTGGCTCAACGATCTCACAACAAACAGCTAAGAATGTGTTCTTATGGCAAGGACGTTCGTGGTTAAGAAAGGGACTTGAAGTTTATTTCACTTTCTTGATAGAGACACTTTGGGGTAAACAACGTATTATGGAAGTTTACTTAAATTCTATTGAGATGGGTGATGGTATATATGGAGTACAGGCTTGTGCAGAACAGAACTTCGGTATGGAGGCAATGCAATTAAATCGTCGTGATTGTGCGTTGATAGCAGCAACGTTGCCTAATCCTCGTCGGTTCTCTTCAAAGAATCCTGGACCTTATATGCTGAAGCGAGTTAAGCAGATAGAGCATCAAATGACTTTTATCCCTGCTTTCCCTGAAGAGCATTAGGCTTTTAGGGGTGAAGGTTGTAATTGTTTATTCACTTAGAGTTACTTTATATCACATCATATAGTTATAAATGACAGATCAAGAGAGAGAGGAACAAATCCTTGCTACATTAAATACTAGTCAGCGCGAAGCCGTAGAATATTGCACTGGACCTTCTTTAGTCATTGCAGGTGCTGGGTCGGGGAAGACAAGAGTTTTAACTTATAAGATTGCTTACCTACTGAGTAGAGGGCTGAAGCCTTGGAATATTCTTGCGCTAACTTTTACCAATAAGGCAGCAAGAGAAATGAAAGAACGTATAGCACAAGTCACATCTTTAAGGGATGCCCGACAGCTATATATGGGTACGTTCCACTCTATCTTTGCTCGAATCCTTCGAAGAGAAGGGGAGGTGATTGGTTTCAATGGTAACTTTACCATTTATGATGAAGCTGACTCCCGTTCATTGCTAAAGAACATTATCAAAGCATTGGATCTCAATGATAAGATTTATAAGCCAGCGACGGTACATAATGTGATATCCAATGCAAAGAATCATCTGATAACTGCCTCTGAATATGCTGAAGACCGTGCTGCAATAGAACGAGATAGAAGTGCAAAGATGCCAGCTATTAGTATGATTTACAAGGCGTATGAAGCGAGGTGTAGACAGGCTAATGCAATGGACTTTGATGATATCCTACTTTATACTTATATCCTCTTCCGAGATCATCAAGAAGTTAGGAATAGGTATGGAGAGCAGTTTGAATACATTTTAGTTGATGAGTACCAAGACACAAACTATGCCCAGGTGAGTATTATTAGTCAGTTGGCAGAGATACATAGACGTGTCTGTGTGGTTGGAGATGATTATCAGAGTATTTATTCCTTCCGTGGTGCAAATATTGATAATATCCTTGACTTTAAGAATAAGTTTGATGAGGCTAAGCTCTTTAAGTTAGAGCGTAATTATCGTTCAACTCAACTTATCGTACAAGCTGCTAATTCGTTGATGAAGCACAATGAACGCCAAATCCCTAAGAATGTCTATTCAAAAGAAGATGAAGGAGATAAGGTATTGTACAAACCTTGTTACAGTGATCGTGAAGAGGCAATGGTAGTTGCAAAAGAACTGAAGCGTATTAAGCACATGGATGATTGTGATTACAGCAACTTTGCCATCCTTTATCGTACAAATGCACAGAGCCGCGCCTTTGAGGATGAGTTTCGTAATCAAGGCATTCCTTATAAGATTATAGGTGGACTCTCTTTCTATCAACGCAAGGAAATTAAAGACATCATTGCTTATTTCCGATTAGTGACTAATCCTAATGACGAAGAAGCCTTTAGGCGTATCATTAATTATCCAACACGTGGTATTGGAGATGCGACAGTAAAGAAGATTATTGATTGTGCACAAATGAATGGAGTTTCATTATGGGAAACCATCATGGACCCCGTTACTCATGGGCTGAATGTGAATAAAGGTACGATGACCAAACTCTTTACCTTTAGAGCATTGATTAGCGAATTTATTAAGGATGTTGCACAAACAGATGCTTATACGCTTGGTTGTAAGATTATTGAAGAAAGCGGTATAAAGGCAGACTTGATGTTAGGGAGTGAGCCGGAAGACTTGGCACGTAGAGAGAACTTAGCAGAGTTCATGTCTGCTTTGCAAGGTTTTGTTGATACTAATCGTGAAGAGGGGAGAGAAGAGAATGTTTATTTGACGGATTACTTACAGGAGGTTGCACTCTATACTGATGCAGACAAAGAGGATGATAATGCGCCGAAAGTAACATTAATGACAATTCATGCAGCAAAAGGATTAGAGTTTCCAACGGTCTTTGTTGTTGGATTGGAAGAAAACATATTTCCTAGTCCAATGTCATCTGACTCAAAACGAGGACTTGAGGAAGAACGTCGCCTTCTTTATGTTGCAATTACACGTGCAGAGCGTCATTGTATTTTGACAAATGCAAAGAATAGATTTCGCTTTGGAACGATGCAAATTGATTCTCCTAGTCGCTTCTTGAGAGACATTGATGCTTCGTTACTTCATGTGGAGGATAGTGCTTCTGGGTTATTGGGAGAGAATCGTCGCAGATTATCTTGGGATGAGGATGCTAACGAGGGCTTTAGTAGTAATTGGAGAACTCGCTCGAATGATAACTTCCGTGAATATGAGCCTAATAAAGCCTATACGGGTAGTCGACCTTGGGGACAAGAGTATCATCAGTTAGGTTCTCGATATCAAAACTCTAACCCCGTAGCCAGTCAGTTTAGAGCAGATCCTAAACCGAAGATAACAGAACGCAAACGTCCTGAAGTAACTGTTGATCCATTGTCCGCACGTACTAAGCAGAGGTTACTTGTTGAGGGCAGTAATTTTACAAGGTTATCTTCTGCTATGACAAATGGTGGTCGTACAATGCCTTCTCCAGGAAATAGCAATGCTACATCTCTAAGCGTTGGAGCAACAATAGAGCATCAGCGTTTTGGAGTAGGGGAGATAGTTAGTCTTGAAGGGACAGGCGAGAATGCCAAAGCCACAGTTGACTTTCGTAATGCTGGTAGAAAGCAACTACTTCTTAAATTTGCTAAGTTTAAGGTTATCTAATCGTGATAACTTATTGAGGTTAAACACCTCGGTATAGGACTGAGGGTACCTCATAATAGAACCTTGAAACTATGTGTTTAGAACCCTGTTTACGCTCTTTGTCTAATAGGTTTCCGAATTCTTTATCACCCGTTCCCCATTCCTTTCTCATGCGTCTTGCGTCTTTTTTATCCGTATCTTTTATTAGTCTCACCATGATGAAACTTGTGTCTCATCGTGATGAAACCAGTGTCTCTTCACGATGAAACTTGTGTCTCATCACGATGAAACTAACTTTATATGCGTGTATAAATGATGCGCAACACGTTAGAAAGGAATGGGGAACAGGTGATAAAGAATGCTGGAACAGGTGGAAAACGATTCGCAAACAGGTGAGAAAAACTGGGTGAACCTGTCATAAATATTAGAACAACCATGAATGGTCTCCTTAGGAAAAGGAAAACTAAGGCAAAAAAAAGATAGCTTTTCTTGTGAGAGCCAAATTATTATTATACCTTTGCAGGCACAAAAGACACATTATTGATGTTTCTCTTTATGAAACATAACAATTCATAAGATATAATTTTCTACATATATCATATATGTTAAGCAAAGAAGAACTATTAGAGAAAGATGTTTCTGAGCTTGAGACTATTGCTCAGGAATCTGGTGCCGTCTATTCAAAAGGCGATGACAAGGATAAGCTAGTTTATGCTATTCTTGATCGACAGGCAGAAGAGATTAGTTCTGCTCATCCCATGGAATCAAAACGTAAACGTACAAGGATTGCACGGAAAGATACAGATAGGGTCTATTCCGTGCATGGTGATGAGGGGGAGAATTTCGATGTACAGAAGAATAAACCTACGGGGGATGTACAGACTTCTCTCTTTAAAGACGATGAAACGCCTGTAGCCGTAAGTAAAACTAAGAAAACACCTGAAGAGATACTTGCATCTATTCCTAAACATCGTGGAAGAAAGTCAAAGGCAGAGCTCGAGGCTATTGCAGCTGCTGAAGCTGCACTTAAAGCTAAGCAAGAACAAGAGGTTAAGGCACAGGAGTCTAATGATCAGGAGATAGATAAATCTCTAGTTGAGGATACAACGACTAATACAATGGATGAAGATTTTATCCCAGAAGACCATTTCTCTGATAGTCCTGCACAGGAAGATACTGAGAATAAAGAGGAGCTATTAGCTCGCCTACAAGAAAAGGTGAATGCACATAATAATACGGAGATAAGTCCTGATGGTGTGTGGGCTGGAGACCCTGGCGATGGTACAGATTTCATCCCTATAGTGGATATTCCTGTTGAAGATCAAGGAGCTGTGCCTAATTATGATATGTTTGACCAGCCAACAATGCCAATGCAAGGCTCTTCGATTCCTGCGGTATATGATAACCCAGCGGTCAATAATGGAGAGGCTTATGACTTCTCTAACATCATAAAGGCTAACGGAGTGTTGGAAGTAATGCCTGATGGTTATGGTTTCTTGCGTTCAAGCGATTACAATTATCTTTCTTCACCAGATGATGTATACGTTTCGAATACTCAAATTAAGCAATATGGTCTAAAGACGGGTGATGTTGTAGAATGCTTTGTTCGTCCTCCGCATGCAGGAGAGAAGTACTTCCCATTAACAAGCATTGATATGATTAATGGAAGGAAACCGGTCGAAGTACGTGATCGCATACCGTTTGAGCATCTTACACCACTCTTCCCTGAAGAGAAGTTTACACTTTGTAATGATCTAAAGACAACGAATCTCTCAACACGTATTGTTGATCTCTTCTCACCTATAGGTAAAGGGCAGCGTGCATTGATTGTTGCACAGCCAAAGACAGGTAAGACTATCTTGATGAAGGATATTGCGAATGCAATTGCAGCCAATCATCCTGAGGCTTACTTGATGATGCTACTCATTGACGAACGCCCAGAGGAAGTTACTGATATGGCACGAACTGTCAATGCGGAAGTTATTGCATCTACTTTCGATGAACCGGCAGAGCGTCATGTAAAGATTGCTGGTATTGTTTTAGAGAAGGCGAAACGTATGGTTGAATGTGGACATGATGTGGTAATCTTCCTCGATTCTATCACACGATTGGCACGCGCTTACAATACTGTTGCACCGGCATCGGGTAAGGTACTTACGGGTGGTGTGGATGCTAACGCATTACAGAAACCAAAACGTTTCTTTGGTGCAGCTCGTAATATAGAAGGTGGCGGATCGTTAACCATTATTGCAACGGCATTGATAGATACAGGCTCCAAGATGGATGAGGTAATCTTTGAGGAATTCAAGGGAACAGGTAATATGGAGTTACAACTCGACCGTAGTTTGAGTAACAAGCGTATCTTCCCAGCTGTCAATCTCGTTGCTTCTAGTACACGCCGTGATGATCTCTTACAAGACCGTACGACACTTGACAGAATGTGGATTCTCCGTAAGTATATTGCAGATATGAATCCTATAGAAGCCATGAACTCAATACACGATCGTATGGTTCGAACAAAGAATAATGAAGAATTCCTCCTTTCTATGAACGAATAAAAAATAAGCAAAAACTATAAAGACTATGCCAGTTAGAATAGAAAAGGTATTTCATTCTAACTGGCATTTTATTTTATTAATATGCTCTATTGGCTTCCTTATATAAAGGCGGTTGTATTCCTTATATAAAGACAGTTGCCTTCCTTATATAAAGACAATAGTCTTCCTTATATAAAGACAATAGTCTTCCTTATATAAAGACAATAGTCTTCCTTATATCATAAGAACCATCTTCTTTGTATTAATTATTTGATTCTATCAATATTCTTACGCGCAAAATCTTTCCAAGAGCTGTAGTGTTTGGCATCAGTTGTGGGACGACTCATTTGCAAGAAATGGCAATAAGCAGCCGCAACAGCATCGGTAGCATCCATGAAATGGGGCATTTGATTATCACGTAAGTGGAGGAGCTTTTGTAGCATACCAGCAACTTGCTCTTTAGACGCAGAGCCGTTACCTGTGATTGCCATTTTAATCTTTAGAGGGGCATACTCTTGTATTGGGACATCATGATGGATAGCTGCCGCAATAGCAACGCCTTGAGCACGTCCGAGCTTTAACATTGATTGCACGTTCTTGCCAAAGAAAGGTGCCTCAATAGCTAATTCGTCAGGTAGATACTCCTCAATGATACCAGAGACACGATCGAAGATCTTACCTAATCGAAGATAAACATCCTTCTCTCTGCGCATATCGATAACCCCCATCACAATGAGTTCTACCTTATTTCCACGGACACGCAATACCCCATAGCCCATAACATTGGTACCGGGGTCTATACCTAATAGTATCTTTTCGGGTGTAAGGCTTTTCTTTTGCATTTAATGGGATACGGGTTATCTGTCCATATATGGATTATGGGCAAGTTCAAAGCCAATAGATGTTTGCGGTCCATGTCCGGGATATACAATCGTAGTATCGGGTAATTGCGCAAGTTCTCTCAGACTGCTGATTATCTGGAACATACTTCCTCCTGGGAAGTCAGTCCTTCCGATACTTCCTTTGAAGAGAGTGTCACCAGTGAAGAGGACATTCTCTTCAGCACAATAGAATGAAACAGAACCACGTGAGTGACCTGGTGTACGGATAATTCTAAATGTGTGCGAGCCAAAGGAAATTGTGTTATTTTCTGTGAGCCTTAATTCGCCAGCTGGTAAGTCGATGTTCAAATCCATACCAAGCATTTGCAAAGCGGCTTCTTTCGAATGCTGCATGAGTATTTCATCACCATCGGAAACTTCTGGCAATAAGTTAAACGCAGATAGAATTGCAGCATCACCGAAATGATGGTCTAAGTGTCCGTGCGTACCAATATTATGAACAGGCTTTAAGCCATTCTTATTTATATATGTGATTATCGCTTCTTGTTCACTTTCTGTGAATGCACCGCAATCAATGATTACACATTCCTTAGTATCGTCACTGACAACATAACAATTCTCGTGTAGAGGATTCACCTCAAATGTCTGGATCTTTAGCATTACTTTTGATGTTATTTGTTTGATAAATTCGTTTGGATAAGCTTACTATTCTACTTATCCAGGTACATAGATAAGGTATTTCCCCTTAAACCATTCTTCATCAAACCATTGTGAAATCTCTGTTTTCTCAGCTATATTCTTATAAGGCTTCAGCTCTTCATCAAGATTACCACCTTTAAGAACAATTACTCCATTAGGCAGAACATTATGCTGATCACGTGCAATATTCTTTTTTACAATCTTCATCAAGTCAGGAAGTGGCATGACAGCACGCGAAACGATAAAGTCGAATTTACCTTTCTCTTCTTCTCCTCGCAAATGTGCAGGGAGAATATTCGTAAGTCCAATTGCTGTTGCCACTTCTTGTGCTACCCGTACCTTTTTCCCGGTACCATCAATGAGCTTAAAGTTAGCTTCAGGAAAGAGAATCGCAAGAGGAATACCGGGGAAACCACCTCCTGTTCCAAAGTCTAAGACATTAGTTCCTTCACAAAACTTTATAAACTTTGCGATAGCGAGCGAATGAAGAACATGATGTTCATAAAGATTGTCAATATCCTTACGGGAGATAACGTTAATCTTCGCATTCCATTCGTGATATAAGGCATTAAGCGCATTAAATTGTTCTTCCTGTTCTGCTGTGAGATTAGGGAAGTATTTCTTAATAATATCTATCATTTCCTTTATTATTGTATGCTATGAAGAATACTGATAATCAGCGATTGTACACATCCTAATTATCAATTAGCGAAAGCAAAGTTACAAAAACTTTTCGTAACTTTGCATTGTTATAATATATAATAAGGAGAAAGAATGATAAAAGCATGTTTGTTTGATTTAGATGGTGTAGTGTTTGAGACAGAGTCATTATATACCTCGTTTTGGTGTGGCATGAAAGAGGAGTATTGTCCAGAGATTCCCGATTTTGAATATATCATTAAAGGTCAAACCTTGGTTCAAATATATGATAAGTATTTTGCAGGAGAAGAGAAAAAGCAAGAGGAAATAACACAAAAGTTGAATGAATTTGAACAGAACATGCCTTTTAATTATATTGATGGCTTTGAGTCTTTCGTTAAAGACTTAAAGAACAAAGGTATAAAGACTGCCGTCGTTACGAGTTCAAACATAGAGAAGATGCAGAATGTTTATCGTAAACATCCAGAATTCCAATCATATTTTGACGCTATCTTAACAGCAGAAGACTTTGCAGAAAGTAAGCCTTCACCAGATTGTTATCTTAAAGCAGCAGCACGCTTTGAGGTTCCGGCTAATGAGTGTGTCGTTTTTGAAGATAGCTTCAATGGCTTGCGTTCAGGACTAGCCTCTGGCGCTCGTGTTATAGGCTTAGCTACGACAAATTCGATAGCTGAAATCAAAAAATACACAGATGAAGTTATTAGCAATTATATAGGTTTTACTTTGTCAAATAACTAAAAACGAGTACCTTTGCACCCACAAATCCAAAATAAGGTAAGAAGGGGACATGGGATATTTAACAACCGATAAGAAAAAGGTAACAGCGAAAACATTATTAGAAATGAAGGCTGCCGGAGAAAAGATTACGCAAATGACAGCCTATGATTTCACAACGGCAGGAATCATTGATGCTGCTGGCATAGACAGTATTCTTGTTGGCGATTCGGCTTCTAATGTTATGGCTGGAAACATGGATACAACTCCAATTACAGTAGAACAAATGATCTATCACGCACGTGCCGTTGTTCGAGCCTGCCAACGTTGTCTTGTTGTATGTGACATGCCGTTTGGCTCTTACCAAGTAAGCCGTGAGGAGGGCATACGTAACGCTATTCGAATAATTAAGGAAACCGGGGCTGGGGCGGTTAAGATGGAAGGCGGAAGAGAGATAGCAGATACCGTCAAAGGTATTATTGATGCTGGAATCCCTGTTATAGGGCATCTGGGATTAACACCACAAAGTATCCATAAGTTCGGTGGTTATGGACTTCGCGCTAAGGAGGAATCTGAAGCTAAGAAGCTAATCGAAGATGCTTTAGCACTGGACGCTGCAGGCGTTAGTGGTATCACGCTTGAGAAAGTCCCATCAGCTTTGGCATCGAAGGTAACGTCAATGGTGAAAGCGGCTACTATTGGTATTGGTGCAGGTAATGAGACGGATGGTCAAGTGCTTGTATATGCAGATGCTCTCGGAATGACGCAAGGCTTTAAACCTAAGTTCTTACGTCATTTTGCCAATGTGAATCAGTGTATGACAGAAGGCGTACAAGAATATATTAAGTGTGTGAAAGAGAAATCTTTCCCGTCAGTTGAAGAATCTTATTAAGCGATTCACAAGATTCAACAAAGCTTGATTGATATAAAAGATAGATATTATGGACACTCAGAATACCCCGATTCATGTACGCTTATGGGATAAGCATTTCTGGACATTAGCAATTTCAAATCTTTTGCTAGTAATGTCGACATATATGTTAATCCCGATCATTCCAATGCAATTAAAAAACGACGGGTACACTATGTCGCAAATGGTAATAGTATTGGGCATTTTCTTTGTCGGAATATATCTTTTTGGTAATATCTCCGCTTATCTCGTGCAACGCTATCGTAGGAAGATGGTGTTCTTGATATCCACATTATTGCTTTTGGCTGTTACTGGCGTCTCATATTACTTAGCGACAAAGCCAAATCTTAATATCGATTATACTATTCTTGTTGGCTTGCGATTCATACAAGGGGCATTTTACGGATTATCGCAATTAGTTTTGTTGAGCACACTCGTAATTGACGACGTAGAAGCTGTACACCGAACAGAAGCGAATTATGCTGTTACATGGTTCGGGAGATTTGCTTTAGCCTTAGGTCCTTTGTCGGGATTATTGGTTTATCAATACATGAATTTCGGTTCGGTATTGCTTTTGTCATGCGGCTGCATTTTGTTATCTTTTCTTCTTGTTAGCTTTGTTGGTTTTCCCTTTAGACTACCAAGTGAAGACTTATGCAAATTTTCTTTCGACAGATTCCTATTGAAGGGAAGTCATTGGTTGTTCATCAATACGGTGCTTATCACATTCGTTGTCGGCTTATTACTGACTATAGAGCAGAGCCCAAGATTTTATGGATTCGTCATGCTCGGTTTTATTTTTGCTTTGATAGCCGAACGATTTGCATTCAGTAATGCCGACTTACGTAGTGAGGCGGTGACAGGAATGTTATTCATGGGCGGAGCAGTCCTATTAATGCTTACAAGAAACCAGTCGAATGTTTCTTATATTGCTCCTGTGCTTACGGGATTCGGAGTAGGTGTTATAGGCAGTAGATTCCTATTATTTTTTATTAAACTAGCTGGGCATTGCCAACGCGGAACTAGTCAAAGCACTTTTCTCTTATCATGGGAGACAGGAATTGGTTTAGGACTTGTGGCATCTTATGCTATGCTTTCTTGTGAAAGGACATTGGTTTTATGGACTTGCCTCATTGCGCTTGCCGTAAGTCTCATATTCTATACGATGTTTGTACATAATTGGTACGTAAAACATAAGAACAGATAGGGCAATTCGCCTTATCTTTTGGGTTTTGCGCTATTGGATTTATCCAGAAAAGTATTTACATTATTTTTTTCATTATAGCGTGTTTTAGTACGAGTTCTATCAAGAAAATCGAAAAGAATTAGTGATTTTCTGAAAACGATAGTACTTTTTACCCAACACGATAGTACTTTTTCATCAACACGATAGTACTTTTTTCTTGAAAAGTAGCTACGTTTTATGCGAAAAGTAGGTTATTTTTGCCTAAAATGATGGTACTTTCTGTTCATAAAGTTAGTACTAATTTTGTAAATGATTGGTTATCAGTGATTTATAGGTGTTATCAAAACGTGCTCAAAAATCGCATATTTGAGGGCGAACTAAGCCCTTGGTGAAAATATCGCAATTATAAGTGTCAAAAATGACAATATTCTATTACAAAATTAGGTAGCACCTTTCGTCGGTTTTCTTTGTTCTTTTTCGCTCGCTTCTGGTTAGATATCTATTTATTTGTTGTAATATATTCTCTCTTTGAGCGGATGATTCCGTCAGTTTCTGTATTCCCTTTACCCGTTATATTAGTAAAAATCGTGCCCATACAGCCTTGTGTCTTTCCTGTTACATAATGGGTTATGACCTTCCATCCATTGAATTAATTTGCTTGTTCCTCATTTTTTTATTATCTTTGCAACATCAAATTAGCTAATTACGTATGGGATTATTTGGTTTATTCAGCAAGAAGAAAAAAGAAACACTTGATAAAGGATTAGAGAAGACAAAGCAAAATGTTTTCACGAAACTAACTCGTGCCGTAGCCGGTAAGTCGAAAGTTGATGATGAGGTGCTTGATAATCTGGAAGAGATACTAGTCTCTTCGGATGTTGGTGTGGACACAACGATTAAAATCATCCATCGAATTGAAGAACGAGTAGCGAGAGATAAATATGTTTCTACAAGCGAACTGAATGAAATTCTGAAAGGTGAGATTACAGAATTACTGACTGAAAATAATAATGGTGATTCCGTTGAATGGACTTTGCCTGAAGAATCCCACCCGTATGTAATATTAGTTGTTGGTGTGAATGGGGTTGGAAAGACAACAACCATAGGTAAACTTGCTTATCAGTTCAAGCAGGCTGGAAAGAAAGTCTATCTTGGTGCAGCTGATACGTTCCGTGCTGCAGCCGTAGAACAAATACAGATTTGGGGGGATCGTGTGGGCGTTCCTGTCATAAAGCAGCAGATGGGAGCCGATCCCGCTAGTGTCGCTTTTGATACTTTGCAGAGCGCAAAGGCAAATGGTGCCGATGTTGTTATCATTGATACAGCAGGGCGATTGCATAACAAAGTAGGCTTAATGAATGAATTGAAGAAGATTAAGGACGTAATGAAGAAGGTTGTTCCCGAAGCACCACATGAAGTTTTGTTAGTTCTTGATGGAAGTACGGGACAAAATGCCTTTGAACAGGCTCGACAATTCGCTGCTGTTACACAGATAACATCCCTCGCAATTACCAAATTGGACGGAACAGCTAAGGGAGGAGTAGTAATCGGAATCAGTGATCAATTGAAAGTTCCTGTAAAATACATTGGACTGGGCGAAGGAATGGAGGATCTTCAAATCTTTGACAAGGCTCAGTTTGTTGATAGCTTATTCAAGTAGAAATAAGCTTTGTTATATTCGGAATGAAGAAAAATCAAATAGATATTGTAACCATGGGCTGCTCGAAGAATCTTGTTGATTCAGAGATTATCATGAAGCTGTTTGAAGAAAATGGTTATCATTGTACTCATGATGCAAAACGTCCGCAGGGAGAAATTGCGGTCATTAATACTTGTGGATTTATCGAAGCAGCAAAAGAGGAAAGTATTAATACGATTCTCGAATTTATCAATCGTAAAAAGAATGGACAGCTTAACCGTTTGTACGTTATGGGATGTCTTTCACAGCGTTACAAAGATGAGTTAGAAGCAGAATTGCCAGAGGTTGATAAGTTCTATGGGAAGTTTAATTATAAGCAGTTATTGACAGATTTAGGAAAGGCAAGTATTCCCTCTTGCAATGGTACTCGCCATCTAACAACTCCACGGCATTATGCTTATATAAAGATAGCTGAAGGCTGCGATCGTCATTGCGCTTATTGTGCAATTCCTTTGATTACTGGTAGACATCATTCCCGTCCGATTGACGAAATATTAAATGAAGTAAAGGATCTTGTAGTACAAGGAGTAAAAGAGTTCCAGATTATCGAGCAGGAACTTACTTATTATGGAGTGGATCTTGATGGAAAGCACCATATTACAGAGCTTATATCTCGTATGGCAGATATAAAAGGTGTGAAATGGATCCGTCTTCATTACGCTTATCCTAATCAGTTTCCACTTGATTTATTGGATGTTATTGCGAAAAAGGATAATGTTTGTAAGTATCTTGATATTGCGTTCCAGCATATTTCTGATAACATGTTAACGAGAATGCACCGTCATGTTACCAAACAGGAAACGTTAGATCTTATTCGTGAGATACGCTGTCGGGTGCCAGGTATTCATTTGCGTACAACTTTGCTTGTTGGTTTCCCTGGTGAGACTGAAGAAGATTTTGAAGAGCTAAAAGAGTTTGTAACAGAAGCACGCTTTGAAAGAATGGGAGCATTTGCTTATTCAGAGGAAGAGGGCACTTACAGTGCTACACATTATAAGGATGATGTACCTGAAGAGGTAAAGCAAAGCCGATTGGATGAACTTATGGCTATTCAACAAGGAATATCAGAAGAGTTAGAAGCAGAGAAGGTCGGTAAGGTATTCAAGGTTATCATTGATCGTAAAGAAGGGGAGTATTATATAGGACGAACGGAGTATTGCTCTCCCGAGGTAGATCCAGAAGTATTAATCCTAGTATCTGAGAAGCAATTACGTATTGGAAACTTCTATAATGTGCGTATCACAGGTTCTGACGAGTTTGATTTGTTTGGTGAAATTGCTGAATAAAAGACTTATAATCTAAGTTATCTTCTTCGAGTTCTAAAAAGATATATTGAATGAATAATAAAGAGTTCATAGCAGAGCTAGCCTCAAGGACAGGTCATACACAAGACGAGAGTCAGAAAATGGTTAAGGCTGTTATTGATCAGATGGCAAAGTCATTTGAAACGGGCGATGCTGTACCTGTTTCTGGCTTTGGAACGTTCGAGGTAAAGAAACGTTTAGAGCGTGTAATGGTGAATCCTTCAACAGGCTTACGAATGTTAGTTCCACCTAAATTGGTTCTAAATTTTAAGCCGGCAGCAACTATCAAAGGTCAAGTAAGGAAAGGAGGAACGGAGAATGGCTAAGACCGTTATACAAATTATTGCTAGTGCATTAGCTAAGCAATATAAGCTTTCTGCAGCAGATGGTGCTACGTTTGTTGATACTTTCTTTGCAATTATCAGTGATGAGCTTAAGAAAGGTAATCAAGTTAAGATTAAAGGCTTAGGGACTTTCAAGGTTCAACGCGTTAAACCACGTGAGAGCGTTAACGTAAATACGGGAGAACGTGTCTTGATAGAAGGACATGATAAGGTTTCTTTTACCCCCGATGCTGCGATGAAGGAATTAGTAAATAAGCCTTTCTCACAATTTGAGACGGTGGTTATCAATGATGGTGTCGACACAAAGGAATTGGAAAAGATTCCTACAGAAGAGGAGAATGCAAATGCTGACTCTAACTCATCAGAGGATGTTCCTAATGTTGTTGAAGAAAAGGGGCAACCCGAGATAGAAGAGGAAGAGAAAGTCTCGGAGGTAGAAGATAGTAAGGATGAGCTTGTCATAGAACAAATACCTGATACCTCTAACGCTAAGGTAGAGAAGTTGGTAGATAATAAGCCTAATATAGAAAAGGTAGAAATAGAACAACCTAAGTCAGAGCCAAAGCAAGATAAGGACAATACAAAAGAAGATTTAGAAAGCAGCGATTCAAATATCGAGAGTTATGTCGATAACAAAGAGAATAGCATCTTAAAGTTAGTCGCTGTTATCGCCATTATTGTTATCGCTTGCTTAGGTGTCGTCTTATGGATAAAGTTTGGTGGTATCAATCTTTCTAAACCTACCAGAAAAGTTGCCATACAGCAAGTGGAATCTCCTAAGAAGAAAGTTGATAATGTCGTAAAAGTCATTCAGAAAGATAATAAGAGAGATACCACTATAATAAAGAAGGTAGAGAAAAGAGACGATTCGTATGCTGAAATGAATAATGACGCACGTATTCGCTATGGTGCTTATAATATTGTTGGGGTAGAGCGTGTCATTGTATTACGGAAAGGACAAACGATGGCAAGTATTAGTCGCAGGACTTTAGGTGCAGATATGATTGGTTATTTCCAAGTGCTTAATGGACGTAATTCCATGAAAGCAGGCGACACATTGAAGATACCTCGTGTGGAATTAAGACCAGAGTACAGATCTAAATAATGCGCACTGATACACAATTTAACTATCTAGTCTTGTAATAATTGCAAGAAAACTTATATCTTTGCGCTCGATAAATTATAAACGAATAATATTAATATTAAAAGCATTATGAAAAAGTACGAATGTAATACATGTGGTTATATCTATGACCCAGAGGTAGGTGATCCAGATAGCGGTATCGCACCAGGAACAGCTTTCGAGGATATTCCAGATGATTGGGTATGCCCACTTTGTGGCGTAGGTAAGGATGATTTCAGCCCAGTTGAAGAGTAATCAATTTACAACTATAGTATTAAAGCCCTGCTCATTTTAAGAGCGGGCTTTTTTGTTGGTATGCTGAAAGTAGTTAGCTTACCAAAGTTTCCTATTTGCTGTATTATTCCATTCTATACTTATCATACTAAGCAGATATGCCAGAAAACATTAGTAGGAATAGGTCTTTTCATCTATCGAAAATACTCTTTTATTCAAAAAATAATCATATATACGCTTTGAAAAATATTGATATAAATTCTTATGCTTCGCAGCTAAAAATCATAAGAAAAGTCCCTTTTTAGCGTGTTTATAACCTCTTGTTAATCAGAATGTTGAAAACCTCTGCAAAAAAAGGTGCTTAGTTGGGCTTCAAAAGGGCGTTACTTCGACGTCAAAAGGGTGTCTTCTCAAAGCCAATTAAGCCTTAATTCAAGTCCTAATAAGCATCAATAGAAATTTGAGCTGTGAAAAATATCTACAAATGAGGTCATTTGCTGTCTTCTGCTGTATCTCGTTTTGCTGTTGTCATATTATGTAAGGTCAATCAGGAAATGCAATTTTTGGAGATAAATAAAAGCGAGAAAAAGGTATAGTATTTGTTAATTAATCAAGAAAAAAGGTTATCTTTGCAAACAAATTATCTTAATATTAAATTTTAATAAACAATATGAAGAAAACAGTATTAGGCTTCATCGCCAGCTTCATGGTGCTTTCCGCACATGCCCAGGATATGAAAATAAAGAAGGGAGCGGTATTACTTAATGGAACATCAGTAGCGCTTCTAAAAGAAGATAAAAGAACGTGCGAATTGTCTACACTTGATGGGCAGCAAGTTCTTACATTTTTCATTACCAATAAGACGAAACAAGGCGTCAGCGCACCAGAAGAGTGGCTTAAGTTTATATCGCCTGAGGGCGCAGTCTTTGAATTACCTAATCCGCAAGATAGGATAGTTCTGTCCAATACGAAGTTTTTTGCCTACAAACTGTTAGATAGCAAACCCAATCTCCTCGCAGTGAACGGCATCAAGAAATCTATCATTGCTAACCTCTTCGCACAGGGTTCATGCCCTTTCTCTGCAAAATGGGACAGCATCTATACCGTTGTTAAAAAGATGGAGAAAGCCGATGAAGAATTTACAGCACAGCATCCTTTCTTCATCAATGACGATGGCGACATTATCATCAACAAGGTGATGGTGGGTAAGGTTCTTGTCAATGAACCATCATTGGGCAAAAGAAACTATTATATTAAGGACCGTGTGGGCAATCAAGTTGCCGAGATTAAACTGAGATCGTGGACTAACAGCGAGAATTTCAGCAATATAACAACCTGTGATGATAGGAAACTTCCTTTCTTAGAATACAAGACGGCATTTAAACTCTCTGAGAACGAGATGGCACATCGTATGGTGTCTAAACTGCTTGCAAACGGCTATACATTGGGAGATATGACGGAGGACATCAAGCAGCGACTGGCTAACAAGGCTAAGGCAGAGGAACAACAGGCTGTTGAGGAAGAACAACAGTTGGTGAACGATGCCCAAAAAGCTTCCGTGAACATCTATAATGTGCCTGGTAAGGTGGTACTTGCTGATGGCACGACACACGAGGGAAACATCACCATCATCTATGAGTCTATTGAAAAGAAGATGGGTAAAGGCATTAGTGGAATTCTCGATCTTGATGCTCCGGCAATGGGTTCTTCTGTAAAACTAACACACAATGATGCAAACGGCAATACTGAACAGAGGTTCAAGGCGGCTGACAACGTAACCGTCTATGCTGGTGGTAAGACCTATATCGGTACAAAGGGTTTAAAAGACAGTGCGTTAAGAAATGCTGGTGGTAGCAGTTCTATCAATATCGGAACACGTCATCCGCAGTTCTTCGAGGTTCTCTTTACCGATGGAAAAGGCAATTATATTCTGCAACATCCATTAGATAAAGACGAACTTTATTTGAAGTTGAAGGACAGAAATGGAGCTATCTATCTTGGCGATAAAGCCTTATTAGGTACACGAAGTGAGAAGACAAGAATAAAACTGACGGCTGAATATCTGGATACTCCAAGTATGGATGCCGCTAAGTATGACACTCGTACGAAAGAAGGACTGCAACAACTTATTGCAGATTATGCAAAAAAATAGAAGATAATCGTTCTCTAATCCCTTCGAGAGGAGGGATTAGAGCGAGATACTTGTTGTTTTAGATAATTGGTTTGTGTTGTAATCTCAACTTTTTTATTCTACAAGCATAAAATCAAATAATTTTATGTAAGTTTGCAAAGTATAAAAATCAATACTTGGCAAATAAGCTGTATGCTTCTTCTGCCTTGCTCATATAGTTTATTCATTGTTTAAAAATAAAATGATTAATGATTGACGTCAAAGTAAAAGATAGCGATATACGCAAAGCCGTTGAAGAAGGAATGGATAGTTTTGTTCAGGTATTCATTAATGCAATTAATGCGGCTATTGGTGGACAGTTGACACAAGAAACTATGTCGCAATTAAATGCCGACCAAATTACGTTGTTAGGTTGGAGTTATCTACATCAAGAAGTAATGGAGGGCGGATATATTCAATTAATCTATAATGGTTATGGTGCCTTTATCTTTAAGAATCCATTTGCCGTTGCTATGCGTAACTGGGGACTCCGAGAGCTTTATACGCATATTAAGCATGCAAAGAAGTACTATGATAAGTATCACGAAGAGATAGAGAAGGAAGTCTCTGATGATGATTTTATGGCATTGTATGAGCAGATGCCAGAGTTCGATGAGTTCGATGATGAATTTATTGTTAATGAGGAGTACTGGTGCGAGATGATAGCGGCTTATATTGATGATCATATAGATAATTTTGTAAAGATAGAACAATGAATAGAGGACAGCAAGATAGAAGAAAGAAATCACCTGTACAGATAAGAAACAAGAAGGCATCATTCGAATACTTCTTTGTGGACACATTCACTGCAGGTATCGTACTCACGGGTACGGAGATCAAATCCATCCGTGCTGGCAAGGCTTCACTGGTTGATTCGTTCTGCTATATAAATAAAGGTGAGATGTGGGTACAAGGGATGAACATTTCTCCTTACTTCTATGGTTCATACGCTAACCATGAAGCCAAGCGTCCTCGCAAGCTCCTATTGACGAAGAAGGAGATACGTAACCTCGAAGCTGAATCTAAGACACCAGGCTTCACGATTATCCCAACATTGATATTCATTGATGGGAATGGACGTGCAAAGGTTGACATAGCATTGGCAAAGGGAAAGAAGGAATATGACAAGCGGCAGACACTGAAGGAAAAGGAAGACCGACGCGAGATGGATCGGGCAAGGAAACATTATTAGACCCGTCAGGGTGTACTCTGAGCAGTCAGACACTTGAGGTATTTTTAGTATCTATCTCTTCATATCCTATCTTCTCTGTCAGTCTAAACTATTCGTTTGGTGCTGAGCAAATGCATCCTTATATAAAGGAATTAGCAGTCACACACCTTATTATATTAGTGTCTATCCCGAATGCAGGTCTACCCAATTCCATGGGCTAATATGATGATACTGCCAATATCATGGTACTACATATAAATAATCAGGTATGGACTTTGGTATCGTTAGTCCAGCTACGAAAGTTACCTATGCTGATATTCCACAGAACGAGTTAAAGGTAATAGAAGACGTAGGGAAGAAGGTGCGGATGAAAGGTTAATTGAGCTTACCAATAAAGATACAAGCGCAGAAGGGGAACCTATCAATACGCCAGTTCGGGATAAGCTTAGTATACAAATAGTGCTAACTGCTTTGATTTTTCTACATATACAGGCAGTGCCTCTGGCTTATTCTCAAAAAAGCAATATGCTGTAAGGGCAGAACATAAGTTCATGATAAAGTTATGTACCGATCGATGTCGTGAGTGTACGAGGTTCGCTTTGTTCTTTAGCAGTTCATTAATGCACTCGATGATATATCTTTTTCTTAGCATAATCTTATCCCACATGGGCATAAAGCTTATTCTTCATCTTTACTTTAAGACCATGAACAAGTTGAATACCTTTACTGAACAGACTATCGAAGAGTTCTTGCTTAATATACCCTCTGTCAGCAAAAACCTTTCCATAGAGTACCTTTGCAAACACCGTCCAGACTCTACGATCCCTGTCATCTACGTTTGCTCCTGTAAGACAGAATATTATTACTTCACCTGAATCATTACGTGAGTTCGGTTTAAGAAAGTTCTTCTAAAAGTTGGTAATCTCGTTAGTTTTTGTAACTTTATAGTTGAAAATCAATTGCTTACAAAGCAATTAGGCAATGACTACCAAAGACCAAGTTATAGAAATATTTTGTATGGCAGACGACTTCTGCAAGTTTTTTGATGAAATGACAGCAAAATATACGCTAAAACCTACTGGGAAAAAAAAATATCATCGAAGTTCTACGATGTCAAAGGGAGAAGTTATGCTGATAATGATTCTTTTCCACGATTCTGGTTATCGTTGCTTCAAACATTTCTATCTTGAAAAAGTATGCAAGCATCTTCGCCATCTGTTTCCAAAAGTTGTTTCTTATAACCGTTTAGTAGAATTGGAAAGGGATGTAGTCATACCCTTAACCTTGTTTATCAAGAAGGTTCTCTTGGGCAAATGCACGGGTATAAGCTTCGTTGACAGCACACCATTGCGTGTCTGCAAAAACCAAAGAATACATATTCACAAGGTTTTCAAAGGCATAGCTCAAAGAGGAAAATGCTCTATGGGTTGGTTCTTTGGTTTCAAGTTGCATTTGATTTGCAATGAGAGAGGAGAGCTTCTCAACTTTATGATAACGCCAGGAGATGTTGATGACAGTAAGCCTTTGGAATACAAAGCATTCATAGATTTCATACATGGTAAGCTATTCGGTGACAAAGGGTACATCAGCAAGAATCTCTTTCAAAGGCTTTTTGTTGATGGAATACAGCTTATAACCAAATTGAAAAGTAACATGAAAGGATGTTTAATGAGTGTTTCAGACAGACTTTTACTCAGAAAAAGAGCCATTATAGAAACGGTGAATGATGAACTTAAGAACATTGCACAAGTAGAGCACTCCAGACATAGATGCTTTGACAATTTCATCGTCAACTTATTAGGGGCAATTGCTGCATATTGCCTATTTCCAAAGAAGCCCTGCATCAATGTACAAAGGACTATGGATACACAGCTTGCATTGTTCTGAATTCGTCGAACTCACGTTAATATAAGCTTCACTTCAAGGTGTTTCAAAGCTAATTTGCTTGATGTTCTGCTTATCGAGTAATTTTATTACTTGGTTATATAGACTGGATGTTGGTAAAATGTGTACTTTTGCCCATGTTATTGAAGTTTGGTAGAGAAAACAAAAGTAACAAAAAGGGCTGAAATCCAAGAGAGGATTTTAGCCCTTAACTTTTATATGGAAAAGATTTACCGAACAGTAATAATAAGAATTAAAAAGCACCATACTTTTCCCTCAAAAGAGGTTGTAGGTATGGTGATATAGGAAGGTAACTTTGTCTCTGATATGATTAATATCAGGGATGAGTGTTTAGTGCTGATCTAATCAATATTCGCCAGAACGGCTAGCAGGTGATCCCAAACCATTTGGACGGTTGGGATGAGGAGACATTCGTCTGGAGTGTGGACATAACGTAATGTTGGTCCGAAGCTAATCATGTCAAGCTCTGGGTACTTCTCGGAGAATAAACCGCACTCTAACCCTGCGTGGATACCGAGGACACGTGGCTCTTTCCCGAAGAGTTTCTTATACTGTTCAACGGCGACATTTACTAACTCGGAATTAGGATTCATTTTCCATGCAGGGTAACTGTCGTTTACAACAACTTCGGCTCCAGCTAATTCGAAGCATGCACGAACAGTGTTAGTCATGTTCTCAAGGTTACTCATAACGTTAGAGCGCTGTGAACTAACGATGACGAGCTTGTCTTCTGAAGTCTGGATGCTTGCAACATTGCTTGATGTTTCCACCATATAGGCTAGAGCCTCATCTTGGCAATTTGTCAATGAACCGTTATCAAGAGCTTGAAGGGCAAGGATGACATTGTGAGAGATCTGTTTAGGCATAACCAATGCAGCATCAGCACTTTGAAGTGACCATTCCATCGAGGTATCTGTTACGTGAAATTCATCTTCAACGTTCTTGCTAAAGATGTTCCAATCAGCTTTCACTTCATCCTTATGGGTCGCTGGGACAGCAAAGAGTATTTTACCGTCACGAGGGATTGCATTATGCATCTTACCTGAGTTCCACTGACTCAAACGTAGATCCAATTTGTTTTGTTCTATATAAAGGAAGCGTGCAAGGACTTTGATAGCATTCGCACGTTTCTTATTGATGTCATCACCAGAGTGACCGCCGACTAACCCTTTCAAACTAGCTTCCATAAAGAAGTAGCCCTCCGGAGCTTGCTCACGATCAAAACTGAATGTAGCTGTTGTGCTATTACCACCAGCACAGCTAACAAAGATCTGACCTTCGTCTTCAGAGTCTAAGTTGATAAGGTACTTCCCAGTCATAAAGTTAGCTTCTAAACCGAAGGCTCCTGTTAAACCAGTCTCTTCGTCGCGAGTAAAGAGGCACTCGATAGGTCCATGTTTAATGTCATCCGAGTCAAGGATAGCTAACTCTAGCGCAACACCAATACCATCGTCTGCACCTAAAGTTGTACCTTTTGCATGCAACCATTCACCATCAACATAAGTTTGAATTGCATCTTTATGGAAGTCGAACTCAACGTCAACAAGTTTGTCACAAACCATATCCATGTGACTCTGAAGAACGACAGTAGGCACATGCTCCATGCCCTTCGTAGCAACCTTAGAGATAAGTACATTCCCCGTCTTATCTACCTTAACATTGAGGTTACGTTCTTTTGCAAACTCTTGTAAATACTTAATCATTTGCTCTTCGTGCTTTGAAGGACGTGGTATCTGATTAATTCTCGCAAACTGCTCGAATACTCGAGCGGGCTTTAATTCTATATTCGCCATATTTAATAATATTTTATTTTGTTATCTTGCCGTTTTATATTACCTTTGCGCCGATAAACAATGCAAAGATAAAGAAAATGCTCGGAACATTATTATACTCATTGTTAATAATTGCTATTGCCATGTTGCTCTTAGGAGTGCGTGTGATACTAAAGAAGAATGGGAGTTTCCAGTCACAACATATATCAGACAATGCCTACTTAAAGGAGAAAGGTATTAGATGTGTAATAGACCAAGACAAAGAAGCTCGCGCAAAGAACAAAGCTTATTAAAATAATCATTTAAACATACAATAATGAAGAAAACATTTTGTAGTATTGCAATGCTGGCTGTGACAACATTCGCACTTGTTGCATGTAACAACCAGCCACAGAAGAACGATACAACAGAGAATCAGCCTGAAACAACCGCAAGTACATCAACCTCTGGTAGTCAGAAAATCGCTTATGTAGAAATAGATTCTATCATGAGTCAATATACTTATTGGAAGGATGTAACTAAGATTATAAAGGCTAAAGAAGCTAACATCCAACGCACATTAGCTGGAAAGCAGAAAGCTATTCAAGCTGCTGCTGCTAACTTCCAACAGAATGTTCAAGCTAATAAGTACACTCAGGCTCAAGCACAGCAGATTCAAGCAAGTATTCAGAGGCAAGCACAGGATGCTGATGCTCTTCAACAGCGTTTGGGTGCAGAATATCAGAACGAAGTAGCTAAATACAATAAGGCTCTTTCTGATAGTGTGCACAATTACTTAAAGGAATACAATAAGGATAAGAAGTATGCTATTATCCTTGCAAAGAGTGGTGATAATATCCTATATGCTGACCCTGCTTACAATATTACAAATGAAGTTGTAAAGGGTATGAATCAAGCTTATAAGGGAATGAGTAAGTAATATAAAACAAACGATCTATTCATATTATCTGATTGTTTGTAATATAAAGGAAGTCAGTTGAAATATTTCAACTGACTTCCTTTATTCAATATCTGATTGATTCATACAAGAGAGTAAGAAAAAAGGATATAAAGAGAAAATCCATAGACTCGAAAGAATCTATGGATTTTCTCTTAATTGTGAGTAAGAGAATTAAGCTTCTGCAGGAGCTTCCTCTGTTGTAGTCTCTTCAGCAGTCTTTGCTGCTTCAGCCTCTGCTTGTGCTGCAACGGCAGCAGCCTTCTTGTCTGCAACTTTCTTAGCAATAGCCTCATTAACTTTCTTCTCAGCCTCAAGGTTCTTAGCAACAGCAGCCTTCTTCTCGTCAGTTACTTTCTTTGTTACAGCATCGAATGTTGCAACTTTAGTCTGCTTCCAAGCGTCGAACTTCTGTTGACAAGTTGCCTCGTCGAATGCGCCTTTCTTAACACCGCCACGGAGATGCTTCATCATGTAAACACCTTCACCTTTAAGGATATTACGTGCTGTGTCTGTTGGTTGAGCACCTGTCTCAACCCAATACAATGCGCGCTCAAAATTCAAATCTACTGCGGCTGGATTGGTGTTAGGGTTATAAGTACCAATCTTCTCAATAAATTTACCATCACGTGGTGCACGAGCGTCAGCGATTACGATACTATAGAAAGCATAGTTCTTACGACCACCGCGCTGCAATCTGATTTTTGTTGCCATAAAAATAAATAATTTATAAGGTTTGAATTCATTGCTGCCATCTCGTGACAGCGGTGCAAAAGTACTTCTTTTTTTGCTAACTACCAAATAATGTGAGTATTTATAATCTGCAAACGTAAGAAAACATGTTAGGGAAATGTTGTTCGATATCGGTTGGCTTCACACCAAAGATACCGAAGATGGTGCTACCGCTTCCTGACATTTGCGCATAGAGTGCTCCTTTATCATAGAGTTTTTGCTTGATCGCTGATAGTTCTGGATGATTAGCAAAGATAGGAGCTTCAAAATCGTTGATAAGTTCGTCACGCCATGTATCGATAGGCTGCTTGACAATATCACGGCAACACTTTGCAGGAGTCTTAGGAGTTATAGAAGCATAAGCCTCGGCAGTAGAAACAGCAACATCGGGTTTGACAAGAACGAGATAATAGCCATTAAGATTCCCATTTTCAGAATCGGCAGGAGATAGGATATTACCAATACCTGTTGCATAAGCAATCTCTGAAGTAATAAAGAAAGCACAGTCAGCACCTAGCTTAGCGGCATAACGTTCCATCTCTTTAATACCCATATTCAAACGGAAGCGTTCATCCAACAGTCTAATCATATAAGCAGCATCAGACGAACCACCACCTAAACCGGCTTGCATAGGTATGCGTTTATATAGATGAATGTGTACTCGGGGCAACTGATAATCTTTTGCAATCAGGTTATAAGCCTTGACAACCAGATTCTTCGATTCATCACATTCAACCGCACTTCCTGTAACCTTTAAGTCACAATCCGTATCAGATGGGAACTCCTCATCCATCTTTTTAATCTCAAGAACATCGCAAAGCGGTACAGGATAGAAAATAGTTTCAAGATTGTGATAACCATCTTCGCGTTTATGCACGATATTCAAACCAAGATTGATTTTACAACAGGGGAAACAAATCATAGCGTTTTATTTTATAAACTGCTTACAAAGATAATAAAACGTTGTTATAATGATGTAGGGAACGGAATATTTTTTGTAATTTTGCCGCCGTATGCCGGAAAGAAAAGTTAGCAAAACAAGCAGAAGGGGACAGCAAGCCCCTATTGATACTTCCTTTGGTCATTTACAGCCACAGGCGATTGATATTGAGAAAGTAGTGTTAGGTGCCCTTATGATTGATAAGGATGCTTTCACAGTTGTATCTGAAATAATAAAGCCCGAAACATTCTATGAGGCTCGTCATCAGAAGATTTATGAGGCTGTCCAGTCTTTAAATCTCCAAGAAAAGCCAGTAGATATTATGACGGTGACCGAAGAGTTGCGTCATAAAGGAACGTTAGAAGAGGTAGGTGGACCCTCATATATTGTTGAATTGAGTTCGCAAGTGGCTTCTTCCGCGCATATAGAATACCATGCCCACATTCTTGCGCAGAAGTTTTTAGCTCGACAGCTCATCCAATTTGCTTCAATGATAGAGACGGATGCGTTCGATGAGACAGTCGATGTGGATGATTTGATGCAGAAAGCTGAAGGAGCATTATTTGAGATTTCTCAAAAGAACATGCTTCAAGACTATGTACAAATCGATACGATCGTAGATCAAGCTCACCAACTCTTGCTTCAAGCTGCCAATCGTGAAGGCGGATTGACGGGTGTACCCAGTGGATTCCGCAAGCTGGATGATATTACAGCGGGCTGGCAACCTTCCGATCTTATCATTATCGCCGGTCGTCCTGCCATGGGTAAAACGTCTTTCGCATTGAGTATTGCCAAGAATATTGCAGTTGATTATCGTAAGCCGATAGCCTTCTTCTCGCTTGAAATGAATAATGTCCAGTTGGTTAATCGATTGATATCCAACGTTTGTTCTATACCGGGTAACAAGATTCTTAATGGTCAGTTAACCCCAGACGAATGGGAGCGTTTCGATTCTAATATCCGCAAAATGCAAGGCGCACCTATATATGTTGATGATACTCCGGGGCTATCCATCTTCGAATTGAGAACAAAGGCACGCCGATTGGTTAGAGAGCATAACATAGAAGTCCTAATGATCGACTATTTGCAGCTGATGAATGCGAATGGCATGCGCTTCAATAGTCGACAAGAAGAGGTCTCAACCATTAGCCGCTCACTGAAAAGTCTTGCCAAAGAGTTGAATATTCCAGTCTTAGCCCTATCCCAGTTGAGCCGTGCCGTAGAGCAGCGTGAGGGAGTTGAAGGCAAGCGACCGCAGCTAAGTGACTTGCGTGAGTCGGGTGCCATTGAGCAAGATGCCGATATGGTACTATTCGTTCATCGTCCCGAGTATTATCATATACTACAAGACGAGAAGGGAAACGACCTCCATGGTATGGCGCAAATTATCATAGCCAAGCACCGTAAGGGTGCAACGGGCGATGTTCTTCTGAACTTCCGTGGCGAATATACTCGTTTTGCCAATCCAGAAGATGCCAAATTTGCAGTACCTTTGCCTGATGATCCTATAGGCGGAGAGATTGTCGGGAGTAAGATGAATGATGGTCCATTACCTCCGCCACCAGCCGATATGATTAAGCCTCCATTCTAATTGTTTACTGAAAAGAGGTATTCGGTTAGAGAAAACACCTTATAAGTTATATCGGAAAAGAAGGATTGATACTAACGTCCTCGCCCGTCCAGCAATAGATTTAATTTATTTCGGACAGGCGAGGACGTTGTTTTGTGCTTTATTTTCCTACGATTCAAACCTGAAATTAATCAAATCTATAGTAGAATAAATTTGAAATATTCTTTACATTTATTTTTTCTATTATAGGTTAAAATAGAACTCAATAATCGTAAATTTTAGAAGGAATATTCGATTTTTAGAAAACGTATATACGTTTTTGGTGAAACGTACCTCCGTTTTTGGTAAAACGTACCTCCGTTTTTAGTAAAATGTACCTCCGTTTTTAGTGAAATGTACCTCCATTTTGGCAAAAAAGTAGGTACTTTTTACCAAAATTGAATAGATTTTTTACCTGAAAGCAAGCCTTAATTTTGTAAATACCTATATATCAGATACTTACGATTAAGCTCAAAAATGTCTCAAAATTCGCGTATTTGAGGGCGAATATATAGGTTTGCCGGATAAAAACGCAAGGAGAAGTGCCGAAATTAGCAATATTCTATTACAAAATGTTATTGCTCGTTTTGCTTTAAATACTCCTTGGCTCTCTCTAAATCTTGTGGCGTGTCAATACTGACTGTCTCAATGTTTGTGATACAAACCTTAATACGATAACCATTTTGTAGCCATCGGAGTTGTTCTAATCTTTCTGCAAGTTCTAAGGATGAGGGGGGCAATTTGCTTATTTCGTGTAATGTTTCAACTCGATAGGCATAGAGCCCAATGTGTTTTAGAAAGGGATAGTGACCTATCCAATCCGCTTGTTCTATGCCGCGGATAAATGGAATTGCCGAGCGAGAGAAGTAGAGCGCATTATTATTTATGTCAAGAACTATCTTAGGGCTATTGACGTTTCTGACGTCTTGCATGGACTTTAATGGAATACCGAGGGTTGCGATCTGCGTTTGCTCATCATCGAAATAGGACATTATCATTCTGATTTGCTCCGTTTGAATAAAAGGTTCGTCGCCCTGAATATTGATAACAACATCAAACTTACCTTCAATCTTATCCAATGCTTCGCACGCCCGCTCCGTTCCGCTCTGATGATTCGCCTGCGTCATAACCGCTTTTCCACCAAACGCAGTTACAATATTGTATATACGTTCGTCATCAGTAGCCACATAGACGTCGGTTAGCACCTGTTTCGCCCTTTCGTAAACATGCTGTATCACAGGTTTTCCGCCTAATTGAGCTAACGGCTTTCCGGGAAATCGGGACGAAGAATAGCGCGCGGGGATAATTCCAAGGAACTTCATACGATCAATATACCTTTTATTAACGCTGCGAAAATAGCAATTCTTTTTAAAAAGACAATGCCTTAGAGCGACATTTTCATAGAAATGTATTAATTTTGTTGTCATGAAGAGAATAACATTGATTGGAGCTGGTCGGCTCGCAACGCAATTAGGTAGGGCATTATTCGACGCAGGATTCATAATAAATCAGGTTTTTAGTAGGACAGAAGAGTCGGCTCGTGTACTCGCCGAAAGACTAAATGCGGAGGCTTTGACAAATCTTGATGGCTTGCGTAATGATGCAGATGCGTATATTATCTCTGTAAAGGATAGTGCTCTTTGCCAGTTGATTCCGCAAGTTTGCGAGGGTAGGGGGGATAAACTCTTTCTTCATACGGCAGGTTCCATGTCGATTGATTGCTTTAAAGGATTCGATAATCGCTATGGGGTGTTCTATCCGATGCAAACTTTCTCGAAGACACGGGATGTGAGTTTTGAGGATATTCCAATCTTTATAGAAGGAAGTTCTGAGGAAGTTCAAGAGAATATTCGAACTTTAGCAGCAAAGATTACGAAGCGTGTTATTCCACTTGACAGTGAAAATCGGAAATATCTGCATTTGGCTGCGGTCTGGGCATGCAACTTTAGTAATTATTGCTATAGTGTTGCTGCGGATATTCTCAGTGAGCATGGGCTACCTTTTGACGTCATGTTGCCGCTAATTGATGAGACTACAAAGAAAATCCATGCGATGAATCCGAAGGAAGCGCAGACGGGTCCAGCTGTTAGATGGGATCAAAACGTGATTGATAAGCAGATGTTGCTAATGAAGTCACACCCTAATTGGCAGGCTATTTATGAGGTTCTTTCTAATAATATTCATGCAAACGATAAAAAAGAATGATAAACTACGATTTAAAGAAGATAAAAGCAGTTGTCTTTGATGTGGACGGCGTGCTTTCTGCTGGTACAATTCTCATGGATGAGAAGGGCGATCCTGTTCGAACCATTAATATAAAGGATGGATATGCCATACAATTAGCAGTGAAACATGGTTTGCAATTAGCAATTATGACAGGTGGTCATAACGAGAATGTGCGTTCGCGTTATGAATATCTTGGGGTGAAAGATGTTTATATCAACTGCTCTATGAAGATTAAAACATGGGAAGAGTTCCTAAAGAAATATGACTTAAAGGAGGAAGAGATTATCTACGTTGGTGATGATATTCCCGATTATGAGGTCATGCAGCGTGCTGGATGTCCGTGTTGTCCAAAGGATGCTTGTGCAGAGATTAAGCAAATTGCATGTTATATCAGTGATTGTAAAGGGGGTTATGGTGTGGCTCGTGATATCTTAGAGCAAGTTCTGAAGGCGCAAGGGAACTGGGTTATGAACGCAAAAGCATTTGGTTGGTAATGAAGAAACATATAATACTCGCTAGTAATTCGCCTCGTCGTAAGGAACTGCTGGCTGGATTAGATCTTGATTTTGAGGTAAAAGTTCTGCCAAATGTAGCAGAAGATTACCCTCATAATCTCCCTGCTGTAGAGGTCGCAGGATATATTGCACGGGAGAAAGCTGATGTTTATAAAACATTGATTACCGAAGATGACTTGGTTATCACAGCTGATACGGTTGTAGTAGTGGATAATAAGGTGTTGGGTAAGCCGAAGGATGCGGATGATGCGCGTAGGATGTTACATCTTATCAGCGGTCGTAAGCATCAAGTTGTTACGGGTGTATGTCTTCTTACCTCTACAGGTTATCGTTCTTTTTCCGTCACGACAGATGTAACATTCAAGCAACTGAGTGATGACGAAATCAATTATTACATAAAACACTTCAAACCTTTTGATAAGGCGGGGGCTTACGGAATACAGGAATGGATAGGCTATGTTGGGGTAACTTCTATCAATGGCAGTTACTTTAATGTTATGGGGTTACCCGTTCAGCGGATATGGGAAGAAATTCATAAGTTGTAATAAGGTAGAAGCAATATGAAGACGATTTTACTCCTCGTTGGTAAGACGCAAAATAAGATATTCAGAGAAGGGATAGATGATTATACTAATCGGATAAAGCATTATATGCCTTTCTCTATAACGGCTATCCCTGAACTAAAGAATACGAAGAATATTACGGAAGAACAACAGAAGCAGAGAGAGGGAGAACTTATATTAAGGGAGATTCAACCTGCCGATACGGTTGTATTATTGGATGAACATGGTTCGGAATTTACCTCTCTTAAATATGCTGATTGGCTAACACAAAAGCAGAATACAGCTAGAAGACTTGTTTTTGTTATCGGGGGACCATACGGATTCTCGCAAGATGTATATGCACGGGCTAATGAGAAAATATCGCTTTCACGTATGACTTTCTCTCATCAGATGGTACGACTCATCTTTACAGAACAACTTTATAGAGCCTGTACTATAATAAAAGGTGAGCCTTACCACCATGAATAAGTACTATTTATCCTTTTGCTCCTTGCAAATAGGACACAAATCTTCTTCTTTATTAATCTTCTTATAGTGTTCCTTACGCTTTGGATTCATAGGAAACCATCCCTTTGCAACTCGTTTTTCTTGTGCTAGTAACTCACCAATGCCCCAAAGTAGGGAAGCACCAAGAACACCAAGTACAGCTGAAAGAAATATATTCTGAATAAATAGGGCACCAACACAACAAGCGATTCCAGATATAAGCAATAACCACCAAGGCTTAGTACCGAAGTAATATTCAGTCTTTATCACCAAAGGATGGCACAGACCGATAATCAAAAATGTGCTTATAGCTAGAAGTATTCCTCTGAAGTTTAAATCCATTTATAGTTATCTTTTAAGATTAATACTTATCATCCCAAACTGATTAACTGATGTTAGCCGTCAGGATTAACGGGTACAAAAATACAAAAAATAATTAACCCTCAAACGTTTTCTCGGAATAAATGCTTATATTTGCAAATAATAAATTGTAAATACGAAAGACTTAAATTATGGAAAATAACCAAACACTTATCGCAGAATGCGAGAGTAAAGCCAAGCAGTGGTTGTCTCCTGCTTTTGATGAAGAGACACGTTCAGCCGTTGAGTCAATGATTAAGAATGAGGATAAGACAGATCTTATCGAGAGCTTCTACAAAGACTTAGAATTTGGTACAGGTGGACTTCGAGGCATCATGGGAGCTGGTTCTAACCGAATGAACATCTATACAGTGGGTATGGCGACACAAGGCTTTGCTAACTACTTGAAACGTAATTTCAAGAACAAAGAGCAAATCAGTGTTGTTGTTTGTCACGACTGCCGTAACAATTCCCGTCTTTTTGCTGAAACTGTAGCTAACATCTTCTCTGCAAACGGTATTAAGGTTTATCTATTCGATGACTTGAGACCTACTCCAGAATGTTCGTTTGCTATTCGTTACTTGAAAGCACAAGCTGGTGTAAACATCACAGCGAGCCACAATCCACGCGAGTATAATGGTTACAAGGCTTATTGGGAAGACGGAGCGCAAGTTCTTGCTCCTCACGACAAAGGCATTATCAATGAAGTAAACAAAGTTAAAGTTGATGATGTTAAGTTTGATGGAAATAAAGAGCTAATTCAAATCATCGGCGAAGATATTGATAAACCTTACTTGGATCAGGTAAAGACAATTTGTATTGACCCTGAAGTTATCAAGCATCAGCACGACTTAAAGATTGTGTACACTCCATTACATGGTGCAGGTCGCGTAATGATTCCACGTTCATTAGCTCTTTGGGGCTTTGATAACGTTCATTGTGTGAAAGAGCAGATGATCAAAGATGGTAACTTCCCAACTGTTGATCGCCCTAACCCAGAGTTCGCAGAGGCTTTAACCTTAGGTCTTCGCGATGCTAAAGCATTAGATGCTGACATCCTTATGGCTTCCGACCCCGATGCTGATCGCGTAGGTATGGCTTGCAAGGACTCTAATGGTGAGTGGGTTCTCATTAATGGTAATCAAACTTGCCTTATCTTCTTGTGGTATATCATCACTAATCGTCAGGCAGTAGGCAAGATGAAACCAACCGACTTCATCGTTAAGACTATCGTTACAACAGAGGTAATTCGCAAGATTGCCGAGAAGCAACATGTTGAAATGCGTGATTGTTATACAGGTTTCAAGTGGATTGCACATGAGATAGCATTGTCCGAAGGTAAGCAGCAGTATATTGGTGGTGGTGAAGAGAGCTACGGCTTTATGGCTGAAGACTTTGTTCGCGATAAGGATGCAGTCAGTGCATGCTCACTTTTAGCTGAAATTTGCGCTTATGCAAAGGATCATGGTAAGACACTTTACGATATTCTCATGGACATCTATCTCGAATATGGATATAGTAAAGAATTTACCATCAACGTTGAACGTCCGGGCAAGAGCGGTGCTGATGAGATTCAACAGATGATGAAAGACTTCCGTTCTAATCCTCCTAAGGATCTCGGCGGCAGTATTATCGAGTTAACAAAGGACTATCAGAGTCTTGAACTGACAAAGGCGGATGGTTCTAAGGAGAAACTTGATATGCCTGAGACAAGTAATGTTCTTCAATGGTTCTGTACTGATGGAACAAAAGTAAGCGTTCGCCCTTCCGGAACCGAACCTAAGATTAAGTTCTACCTTGAAGTAAAGGATGTAATGAATACAGCAGCCGATTACAAAGCATGTGAAGAGCGCGCAATGAAGAAGATAGAGGCTATTAAGAAGAGTCTTAGACTATAGTTTCCAATATTAAGGAGCCATGGTTCCTTTATCAGATAAGTAAGAAAAGATAGGGTATATCAAAGTGATTTGATATACCCTATTACTTTATGTGTTATAAGAAAAACTAAGAATATCTTTTACATTTTGTTTTTTTATTATAGGATAAAATAGAACTCAATAATCATAGATTTTAGAAGGAATATCCGATTTTTGGAAAACGTATATACGTTTTGGGTGAAACGTATATACGTTTTTGGTAAAACGTACCTCCGTTTTTGGTAAAATGTACCTCCGTTTTTAGTAAAACGTACCTCCGTTTTTGGTGAAATGTACCTCCGTTTTTGCAAAAAAGTAGGTACTTTTTACCTGAATTGAATAGATTTTTTATCTGAGAGTAAGCCTAATTTTTGTAAATATCTATATATCAGATACTTACAACTAAGCCACAAATTGCCTCAAAATTCGCGTATTTGAGGGAGAATAAGGGTTTGCTGGATAAAAACGCAAGGAGAAGTGTTAAATCTGACAATATTTCATTACAAAAAATGATTTGAATAAATCTGTCTGTTTCCTTATCTCGCAAAATCTTTCCTTTGTAGAATTATGTTAGGAATAAGGGTGGATTTATTCAAATCAAATGTTATAAGGTCGATAAAGGGGGCGAATTCCCCAATATAAATTCTATGGGATTACTTCATCTTCTTATGAAGTTTTCGCAGAGCTTTATTGCGGATTTGACGAACTCGTTCACGCTTTAGTCCCATATTCTCTGCTATTTCAGCCATAGTATAATGAGTGCCATTCAGTCCATATATAGCGATAATAATGCGTTTCTCCCTTTCATTCAGTTCATTTAAGCCTTTCTGAATCTCGAAGTTTAGGAGTTCTTTGTTCAAATGTTCGTCAGCTTGTGGCGCATCCTCATTCTCTAAAACATGCTGCAGAGTAAAGTTATTACTGCTTCCGACGGGGATGGGCTGGTCAATGGATATAGCATGCGTGCGTTTTCGTTCAAATTTGCTCTTCTCATCTTTCGGTAATTTATAGAGAGCCGTCTGTTCTTTTATAGCCTCTTCCATAGCCTTTCTGATGTAAGGTGCCGCATAAGATACGAAGCGAATCCCTTTTGTACCATCGAATTTCTGGGCGGCGTGCATCATTCCGATGTTGCCTTCACTCACTAAATCGTCTTCTCCTAATCCCTGATTCTTATAATGATGTGCTAATGATACGACGAATTTGAGATTAGCCTTGGTTAATTTCTCTAGAGCTTTGGCATCACCTAACTTAATCTTAGCCGCAAGTGTTTGCTCTTCTTCGCTAGATAAGAGTTGCTCTTGTACTATCTCTTCTATATATTTCTCATTTACACTCATGATACGCAATATTTAAAGTTAATGATTTGTATGTGCTTTGGAGATGAAACTTAGTTCTTAATCTCGGTCTTCTTACGCTTGATATACCATTTTGTAAGAAAGTAAACGCATGCGAGGAGTACCAAAGCGATGAGAGCTATCTTAATGTATTCTCCATATTCGAGAATTTTTTCGTCTAATTGTTCTTCTGGAACGAAAGAGTGCATGTAATGACCTAATATTGCGAGAATGCTATGCCATGCGCCTGCACCGATTGTTGTATAGAGAATGAAGCGCCAATAGCCCATCTTTGCCAGTCCCGCTGGGATCGAAATAAGATGACGGATGCCAGGAAGTAATCGTCCCGTAATGGTTGCTACCAATCCATGTTTATCAAAATACTTCTCACTCTTTTCAACCTTTTCTTGATTTAAGAGGCAAATGTGCCCCAATTTGCTGTTAGCAAACTTGTAAATAAGCGGACGACCTAAGTACCATCCAGCAAGATAGTTTATTGTAGCACCGCAATCAGCTCCTAAGGTTGCAAAGAGGATGACAAGCCACATATCAAGATTTCCGCCTGCGGCATGATAGGCGGCAGGTGCAACCACTAACTCTGATGGTACGGGGATGACCGTACTTTCTAAGAGCATCAAGAGGAAGATGGTGCCATAGTTAAGGTGTCCGAGTAGGGTTGTGATAAAACTCATGATTGTGTTCGAATTAATTAATAGAATTGTTATTTCAAATGTTGATACTTGGATAGTCTTTTATCGCCATTCCTTGTGGATAAAGATCGGATAATACATCTTGACATTCCACTGGATTTCGCTCTATCGCCAATTGAAGATATTGTTTATATTCTTCGGTTTTGTTAAGTTCGTAGCAGCAGCGTGCAAGGTATGCGAAACCTTCTGTCCAATCTTTCCCAACTTTTGGCAAGAGTAAAGTAAAGAGGTTGTAAGCTATCTTGAAATATCCATTATCAAATATCGATATTCCCACATTGATTAATGTGGAATCCTTATTAAATGATTCGGCTATTGCTTGCTGATAGGACTCTTGAGCTTCTATAGGATAACCTAATATAAGGTATATATGTCCAATGGTTACATCTATAACGCTGATGTCAGCATTGTGGCATGTCTGTTTGTAAAGCTGATAATACTTTAGCGATTCCTTAAAGTTGTCCAATGAGAATAATCCATTAGCCTTGTTAAGAAGAGCATCTTCGTCATTAGGGTTTATGGCAATGGAATACTCGCTGGAGGTAATTGCTCCTTGAATGTCATTATTTAAGAATTGGATTTGGGCAAGTTGATTCCAATAATTGCAAGAGTAGGGGTTCTTATCAATAAGTTTATTGAGAAGAGTCTCGCTCTCTTTATATTTACCTCGCCCTTTTAGTATGCGAACCTTTATCTCCTTATAGTCATCATTGTCTATATCTATAGTTCGGTTAAGCCATTTCTCTGCATAATCAATCTCTTCGTAATCGGAGAAAAGAGCAGCTGAATCGATTATAAATTCGTCTTTGCTATCGACATCTATTAACTTTTCATATTGTTCTTGTAGATATTGATCAGCAAGACTCACCTGATGATCCACTATCATTATCTCGGCTTTTAGATACATATAGTCGGAATCGCTCTTGTCAACAATCGTTTCTGCTATCTCATTCGCTAGCGAAACATCATTGTGAATGAGCAATGCCATTCTAGCTTTAAATACTAATGGTTCTGTTGCGGTAGGGTAAAGATGGTTCGCATAATTAACGGCTTCCAATGCTTTGTCCTCTTTTCCAATAGTACAATAATATTCAGCAATATCAGTAAGCTCCTCAGAATCTAGGAACTCACTGATATTGTTATCTTGCAATTCCTCATATTTATGAAGAAGTTGCTTAAACTCTTCGCTATAAAAATGTATATCCAAATTACTTTCTAATGATTATTAAACTTTGACTTTCTTTGCCCAAGTATCTTTTAGACCAACAGTCTTATTGAATATAAGGTGGTCTGCAGTGGAATCTGGATCAAGCATAAAGTAACCTGTGCGTTGGAACTGGAGGTAATCTCCTGGTTTCTTCTCTGCAAGGAACTTCTCTACATAGCATTCTGTGCGTACTGATAGACTTTGAGGATTTAATAACTCACGGAAGTCACGCTCGTCAGCTGATGGATTCTCTACGTTGAAGAGACGATCGTACTCACGAACCTCAGCCTTTAAGCAATGGTCAGCACTTACCCAGTGGAGAGTTCCCTTTACTTTACGATCAGAACCAGGCATACCGCTCTTGCTGTTCTCATCATATTCAGCCTGAATCTCAATGATATTACCTTCTGCATCCTTTGTACAACCTGTACATTTAATAATATAAGCGTTTTTTAAACGTACTTCCTTACCAGGAGTCATACGGAAGAACTTCTTAGGAGCATCTTCCATGAAGTCTGCACGCTCAATCCAAAGATTCTTTGAGAATGTGATAGTATGTTTACCATCTGCCTCATTCTCTGGATTGTTAATAGCCTCCATCTCCTCTGTCTTATCTTCTGGATAGTTGGTAATGACAAGTTTAACAGGATCAAGAACAGCACTAACACGTGTTGCCTTTTTATTTAAATCATCACGTACAGCAGCTTCCAATAAAGCAACGTCATTGAGCGCATCAAACTTAGTATAACCAATAGAGTTGATAAAATTACGGATTGACTCTGGAGAATAGCCACGACGGCGCATACCGCATAGGGTAGGCATACGTGGATCATCCCAACCATTAACGAGATGTTCGTTAACAAGTGTATGGAGTTTGCGCTTAGACATTACGGTATATGTAAGGTTTAAGCGGTTAAACTCAATCTGTCTTGGACGATTGTCATGTAGATTGTCTGCTGTTCCGTCAGATTCTTTGAGGAAGTCAACAAACTTATCATATAGTGGGCGATGTGGTACAAACTCAAGTGTACAGATAGAGTGGGTGACACCTTCGAAGTAATCACTCTGACCATGAGCAAAATCATACATTGGATAGCAATGCCACTTTGTACCAGTTCTGTGATGTGGTATCTGAATGATTCGATAGATGATAGGATCGCGGAAGTGCATGTTAGGATTAGCCATGTCTAACTTAGCACGTAACACCATACTTCCTTCTACAGCTTCTGGAGTATTCATCTTTTCAAATAGAGCAAGATTCTCCTTGATTGGACGATCCCGATAAGGAGAAGCTGTACCAGGTGTTGTTGGTGTTCCCTTCTGTTCTGCAATCTGCTCTGCTGTCTGTTCATCTACGTATGCTAAACCTTTCTTAATCATCCAGATAGCAAAGTCCCAAAGTTTCTCAAAGTAGTCACTTGCATAATAGATAGTACCCCACTTGAATCCAAGCCAGCTAATATCATGAAGGATATTCTCAACATATTCATTATTCTCTTTACTTGGGTTGGTATCATCAAAACGAAGATTACAAACACCATTATAATGTTCTGCAACACCAAAATCCATGCAAATTGCTTTTGCATGTCCTATGTGGAGATAGCCGTTTGGCTCTGGTGGGAAACGAGTTTGAATGCGTCCTCCGTTCTTACCTTCTGCAAGATCTTCCTCTACCAGTTGTTCTACAAAGCTTAAACTTCGCTTCTCTTCATTGGTGTTATTCTCTATCGTAGTCATATATTCTTGTTTATTATTTGTTGCAAAGTTACTTATTTTTTCTGGTTTATAGCAATATCTACTGTAAATAAATAAAGTAGAGATAATCATCATTTTATTTTTTTCGATAGAAATACTTGGTTTGTCGTTATGCTATTTGATTATATATAGAAAATTATTTTTAGTTATGTTAATTGTCTGATATGTAAGAAAAAAAATAATATTTTATAATAAAAAAAGTTGTGGAAATGTTTGTGGGAAATAAAAAAATGCCTTATCTTTGCAACTGTTATCCTGAATACAATCTTTTTACCTTAAAGCAACTAATACCTATTGAGATTGAATGCCTGTCGCTGTGAAGCGTTGGGCATTTTACTTTTGCTAATGTTTTGAAGATGATTATTTGTTTTATTAGATTTAGATAATGATTATTCTATCTAATAACCTTGGATTATTACTAAGGAGTTCTTTTATTAAAGATAATGTTAT
This sequence comes from Prevotella veroralis, assembly GCF_018127765.1. Taxonomy (NCBI): domain Bacteria; kingdom Pseudomonadati; phylum Bacteroidota; class Bacteroidia; order Bacteroidales; family Prevotellaceae; genus Prevotella; species Prevotella veroralis. The sequence continues at coordinate 897,919 of NZ_CP072330.1, forward strand.
AGACGATTTATAGCGGAAAAGTTCTTTATTATATGTATGTTACATGTAATTAAAAAAGAAATCTTTTCTTGTGAGTTGTGTTTTCTCGTATAGATAATGTAACTTTGCAGGAAACTTATTAATTATGAAGAATATTTTAAAGGACTTGAAGCGAAAGGATCACCCACATGTATTGGGCGCCTTGGATATTTTTAAATATATTGGACCTGGATTATTAGTTACTGTTGGATTTATTGATCCAGGAAATTGGGCAAGTAACTTTGCCGCAGGATCGGAATATGGTTATGCCTTATTGTGGGTTGTAACCTTATCAACTATTATGTTGATAGCGTTACAGCACAATGTTGCTCACTTAGGTATAGTTACAGGCTTATGTTTGAGCGAAGCTGCTGTTAAGTATGCCCCGAAATGGGTTGGACGCCCTATTATTATTAGTGCGATTCTTGCAAGTATCTCTACTTCGCTTGCCGAAATATTAGGAGGAGCGATAGCATTGCAGATGCTATTTGGAATGAGCATCCCAACAGGTTCCGTGCTTACTACGGTGGCTGTGCTTATTATGCTCTTTACAAATAGCTACAAGAAGATGGAACGTGCCATTATTGGTTTTGTGTCAATGATTGGACTTTCATTTATTTATGAGCTTTTCTTGGTTGACATTCATTGGCCGTCAGCAATAGAAGGAGCTTTTGTACCCACAGTTCCTCAAGGTTCACTCTTGATAATTATGAGTGTGTTGGGAGCCGTTGTCATGCCCCATAATCTCTTTCTCCATTCCGAGATAGTCCAAAGCCGCGAAATTCATTTGAAAGGAGACGAACGTATTCAACACATGTTGAAATATGAATTCATTGATACCCTATTTTCAATGATAGTAGGGTGGGCAATCAATTCAGCAATGATACTTTTAGCAGCAACAACTTTCTTCTCTCATGGGCAACATGTTGAAGAACTATCCCAAGCGCAGGCAATGTTACAGCCTCTATTAGGAAATAACGCAGCCAATATCTTTGCCATTGCTTTGTTATTAGCCGGCATATCAAGCACCATTACGAGCGGAATGGCAGCAGGTAGTATCTTTTCTGGTTTATTCGGTGAGTCGTATAATGCGAAAGATACCCACTCTATTGTAGGAATTGTTTTATCCTTGGGTATTGCGCTTTTGATAATTTTCTTTATAGGAGACCCTTTTAAAGGCTTGATTATCTCACAAATGTTCCTATCTGTCCAGCTTCCTTTCACCGTCTTTTTGCAGGTAGGACTAACATCTTCAAAGCGAGTAATGGGGAAATATGCAAATAGTAAGCTCAATATGATATTCCTTTATTCATTGGCTGGTATCGTAACAATGCTGAATATTTGGCTTTTGATAGAAAGCCTAATGTAACTTTGATAATTTGTAAGATACTGTTAGATAAGGAAACAGACCAATTTACTCAAATCATTTTTTGTAATGAAATATTGTCAGATTTAACACTTCTCCTTGCGTTTTTATCCAGCAAACCCTTATTCTCCCTCAAATACGCGAATTTTGAGGTAATTTGGGGCTTAGTTGTAAGTATCTGATATATAGGTATTTATAAAATTTAGGCTTACTCTCAGATAAAAAATCTATTCGATTTAGGTAAAAAGTACCTACCTTTTTGCAAAAATGGAGGTACATTTCACCAAAAACGGAGGTACGTTTTACTAAAAACGGAGGTACATTTCACCAAAAACGGAGGTACGTTTTACTAAAAACGTATATACATTTCACCCAAAACGTATATACGTTTTCCAAAAATCGAATATTCCTTTTAAAATCTATGATTATTGAGTTCTATTTTATCCTATAATAAAAAAACAAAATGTAAAAGATATTCTTATTTTTTCTTATAATACATAAAGCTATAAAATAGATTGTTTGCAAATAATTTGTGGAGGGTTTGCGAACAATTCTCTGTATCTTTTATTATGGTGTTGCGTTCGTTAGTTACGGATCATACACATGTGGGGCACGGGAGTATAGCCCGTGCCCCACGAAAGTACATTTCTTTGATGTTGATATCTTCTGAATTAAATCCTTTTACATTCTTCAAGAAGCTGTTTCTTCATCTATCTTTGCAGTAGAAGATTTCGCTTCAAACTTTAGCTTCTCGCTATCTTTTTCTTTAGAAATGTGAATAGTATCACCAGATTTCACTTCATTAGAGAGGATTAGCTCGCTTAATCCGTCCTCAATATAGTTTTGTATAGCACGTTTCAATGGTCGGGCACCGAATTGCACATCGTATCCCTTTGTTGCTACGAAAGTCTTTGCGTCATCGGTTATCTCCATGTTATAGCCGAGTGCCTTAACACGTTTGAATAAACCTTGAAGTTCAATGTCTATAATCTTCAGAATGGCATTGAGATCAAGTTGATCAAATGTGATAATCTCGTCTAATCGATTAAGGAATTCTGGCGCAAATTGCTTACTCAAGCTCTTCTGAATAATACTACGTGCACGTTCCTTATCGCTTTCGCTGTGGGAGAGTCCATTTAAGTTTACTGCTCTAAAGCCTACACCTTGCCCAAATTCCTTTAGTTGTCGGGTACCAGCATTGGAAGTCATGATGATAACTGTATTACGGAAGTCGATTAATCTTCCATTACCATCGGTCAATCTTCCTTCATCAAGTACCTGCAAAAGCATATTAAATACATTGCCATGTGCTTTTTCTATCTCATCCAATAAGACGATAGAGTAGGGATGACGGCGGACTTTCTCGGTAAGTTGACCACCTTCTTCATATCCAACATATCCTGGAGGCGCACCGATAAGTCTAGACGTATTGAAGCTTTCTGTGTATTCGCTCATATCAATACGTATTAGTGCATCGGAAGAACCGAACATTAGCTCTGCCAAACGTTTCGCTAAGTAGGTCTTACCGACACCTGTCGGACCTAAGAACATGAAAGCACCTATTGGATGATTCGGATCTTTCAAGCCGACGCGGTTGCGTTGAATGGCTTTTACCATCTTGTCGATAGCTGTATCTTGTGCAATAACCAGCTTCTTTAGGTCTGTATTCATGTTTTTAAGTCGAATACCTTCGGCTTCTTGCATACGCTGTACAGGTACGCCTGTCATCAAAGAAACGACATCGGCAATAGTATCTTCTGTGATTTCTACCTTGTCTGTATCATCTCCTTTTTGCCATTTCTCCTGTTCTTCCTTCAGTTTTTGTTCTAATTCCGTCTGTTTATCACGGAAGCCAGCAGCCAGTTCAAAGTTCTGATTCTTCACTGCGTCTTGCTTTTTTTGCTGTGCTTCCTCTATTTGTCCCTGAATGTCAAGGATAACCTGTGGGACTTTCACATGCTGAAGGTGAGTGCGTGAGCCTGCCTCATCAATAATATCGATAGCTTTATCGGGGAAGAAACGGTCAGAAATATAGCGATCTGCATACTTTACGCATGCTTTCAAGGCTTCTTCTGTGTACTTTACGTGATGGTGTGCCTCATAACGATCCTTTATATTCTCAAGGATTTGTAAGGTCTCTTCTATAGTTGTTGGTTCGACTTGAACTTTCTGGAAACGACGTTCTAAGGCTCCGTCCTTTTCTATAGAGTTGCGATACTCATCCATTGTTGTCGCACCAATACATTGGATCGTTCCTCTGGCTAAGGCAGGCTTTAATATGTTGGCAGCATCCATTGAACCTGGGGAGGAACCTGCTCCGATTAAGGTATGGATCTCATCAATGAAGACAATAATGTCTGGGTTTTGTTCGATCTCTTTTATCAAAGCGCGTATGCGTTCCTCAAATTGTCCTCTATACTTAGTACCAGCAACAACAGCAGTTAAGTCAAGTGTCATCACACGTTTATCAAAGAGGATAGGGGAGGTAAGACGCTTTACAATAAGCTGTGCTAATCCTTCAACGATTGCACTCTTACCAACACCCGGTTCACCAATAAGAATTGGATTATTCTTCTTCCTGCGACCAAGTATCTCACTAACACGCATGATCTCTCGCTCTCGTCCGACAACAGGATCAAGCTTACCATCTAAAGCAGCTTGAGTTAGATCCGTTCCAAAACTATCTAGGACTGGAGTCTTAGACTTTGTGCGAGGTGCTTGAGTTGTTTTCGTATTACTAGAACTAGAAGAAGATGACATCTCTTCATCATCTAATTCATCCTCATCGGCCATACCAATACCATTCTTTGGATGATTGGCATGCGGTTGTAATAATGCTACAACATTATTATAACTAAGACCTTTCTCTTCTAACAAAGCCTTTGCTGCATTGTTTGAAGAGTCATGAAGTATTGCGAGAAATAGATGTATGATATCCACCGTCTGCGAATGCTGTAAACGTGCTTCGAGAACAGACAACTTCAATACATTATTTGCCTGTTCGTTCAATAATAAGTCCGAAACAGACTCATCTGTTCCGATACTCTGCTCTTGTATCTTATCTTCTATTTCTCTTTTCAGATAGTCTATATTAACCTCCCAACGGTTGAATAAATCCCAAACAGGTCCTGACTTCTCTCTCAGGATAGCTAACATGATATGTTCTGGAGCAACTGACTTACTTGTCAATCGCTTAGCTTCCTCTCTACTGAATGAAAGAATTTCCGAGACTTTCGGGGAAAATTGATTCATCATATCCTAAACCTTTCTTATTTATTAACTCACTTATTTAAGGGTAATAAAGCCCTATTATAGTGATGTGATATAAACAAATGCTATGCCAAAACAAACATTAATCGGATATACCTATGCTTGGTATATCCGATACTATTGATATTTAACGTTTATCTTTGGTCATCGTGTATTCTTGAGAATTTACCTTATGTATAGACTTCAACTTCTTTTTCTTAAGCCAAGCTGCTTTACGGCGTTCGTAATCCTCTCGATGACGCTCTAAGAAGTTATCTGCCATTGAACTTGCTATATATAACTGAAATCTTTATGTTATTCGTTCCTGCTGTGTTACCTAACAACTTTGTGCTTGATAACCCCATATCATGAGAAACCTTCGTAATCTTAGTTATTGCATTTTCACCTGTACCTTGTTTAACAGTCTGTACTTCAACAGGGACTAGCATAACTTTACCCCAGTTAGCACTACCATTCTGATGGTGCGCAAACAGGCTCACTATACCAGCCATATTATTAAAGGTATAAGCATTTTGCTTTGAATTATAAGTTGCTAAGAACGATGTTTTATTATCTGGAAGACGATTGTTAGTAAAGAACGATTGCACACTATCTGAAGGAATCATCACAATGTTCTTTGGTATACCAAATTGATAATTACTTGTTGATGTATTGTTCTGACGTAACAAAACAATCTTGGCAGAATTAATAGAATCAGAAGAATGTCCTGACAAAATGTCAGACATAGGTAATGATAATTCTGTGAACAATCCTGCTGGCGTTTTTAGATAGGTGTGTCCAGTCTCTACTGCTAACTGATGTAATCGAGTGTTGTCATTAGAGAAGTTAGTCATCTGTAGCACTTCTTCTGTACCAATAAGGTTGGTAGAAATTTCCCTTATCTTTCCTTTCTCTTTATGCTTGAAATAAATATTGAGTTGGGCTGTCAGAATATGTGCCATAGAACCAGAACCACCATCTATCTTAAAGTAGAAGCCTGGACAAATCTCATGCAAGAATCGATATACATTACGGAAAGCTATTGGATTTTGCTCATACTTACGCATCAAGTAGGTTCCATAATTATTATATGTCTGCCCATTCTTGTCGATATAAGGCTTATTCAATCTGATAATAATGTTGCGTGTATAGCCTTTTTTGTCACGAATACTATCAGCCTCTGTATAATCTAATAAGGTGTAAGAACGTCGTTCTGCAATTCCATTTGTACGTATATAACCCTGTGCCTCAGGGTCAAAGTCAGAGTAATAAACCTGTCCTTCCTCTATTGGCTTTTGTAGTTCATACGCAGTGAGCTTCATCTGACTAAGAGAATCACCATAGTAAGAAGAATAGTACAAACGTATATCACATGAGTCTGCTATGATTCCATTAGCATCACGACTCATAATGGAGTCTGACTTTGGCAATTGATAATCACTCAAAACATGGAATTGTGCCATGAAGTTTCCTGTAACCATTGACATAGTTTCAGGATCTTCCATTCGCCCTAAGTATCCAGTTGATGTACGTCCAATAACTCTATCTGCCAATACCGTTTTCGATGTTACATTGAAAGTATCAGCTTTTACAGAGAGTTTATCAATGTTGTCTATTAATGAACCTCCAATTGTATTAGTCGTATCGTCACATGATACCATGCCGAAACAGGCTACTAGTAAGCATGCTACAATAAAGTTTCTTTTCATTAAATCAAGCTGTTATAAAAATCTGAATACTTACCCTTTAGTTCCGTATCATTAGCTACATGCTCAAGAAGTTGCTTTTCGTTATTCTTTGCATAATCAGTTAGTGCGTCATTAACGCCCTCACTAGTGCTAATAACTCCATCAGAGTAGTCGATCGCCAACTTACCAAGTTCCATAAAGTCAAAGTTATCCCCATACTTCTTTAGACTTTCAGTCTTTGCTTCGCGGAACTCTAAACACTTCTTGAAGTTAGCCCCAAGACTATCCTGTGGTTGTTCAGAGAAAAGGGATGTTACTACTTTTGAGTTAGCAAATTGAGGCTCATCACGGTAAGCCGTCTTAACATAGAATGGTATAACAGATGCCATCCAACCTTGACAATGAATAATATCTGGTGCCCAACGGAGCTTCTTTACAGTCTCAAGGACTCCTCTTGCAAAGAAGATTGCACGTTCACCATTATCTGGATAATCATTGCCTAATTCATCCTTTGTCATAGCAGAACGCTTCTGAAAATAGTCTTCATTATCTATGAAATAGACTTGAATGCGAGTCTGCGGGATACTTGCCACCTTGATAATCAATGGATGGTCAGTATCGTCTATAACCAAGTTCATTCCCGAGAGGCGTATCACTTCATGTAACTGTCCACGACGCTCATTAACACTTCCCCACTTAGGCATGAAAGTACGAATTTCATAACCAGCTTCTTGCATAAGGTGTGGCATCTCAGAACCATAATGAGACATTTCTGTCTCAGGTACGTATGGTATGATTTCTTGATTAACAAATAATACTTTCTTTCCCATTCTTTATGTTAGAAATTTATATTGCTCGCAAAGGTACGAATAAAAACTGAGATAATGCTCGTTTTCAATTAGAAAGGGTGGAAATATGTTACTTATTCTCATTATTTCATGTTATTTCTCGTCTTTTTAATAATTTTGTTGTTACTTTGCAGCCGTTTAATTATCAATTACTGATGAAAGTATTTAAAAAGATTGTTGATATCCAGAATGAGCTTTTCCTTTTGCGAAAAGATAACAAGACTATAGGATTAGTTCCAACAATGGGGGCTTTACATGAAGGACATGCGTCTCTCGTTAAGCGAAGTGTGGAAGAGAATGACGTAACGATTGTCTCTGTCTTCTTAAATCCAACACAATTCAACGATAAAGGAGACTTGGAGCGTTATCCACGCACACTGGAGGCTGATTGTAAACTACTTGAACAATGCGGTGCCAACTATGTCTTTGCCCCATCTGTTGATGAAATATATCCACAGCCTGATAATAGGCAGTTCAATTTCCCTCCACAATCAACAGTGATGGAAGGTGCTAAGCGTCCCGGTCACTTTAATGGTGTCTGCCAAATCGTCAGTCGATTGTTCTATATCACACGTCCTAACCGTGCTTACTTTGGTGAGAAAGATTGGCAGCAGATTGCCGTTATTAAACGTCTCGTAGAATATCTTGGTTTGCAGAAGGATATAGAAATAGTTGAATGTCCTATCATTCGTGACAAAGACGGATTAGCAAAGAGTTCTCGTAACACATTGCTTACCAATGACGAGCGTGCTATTGCTCCCAACATTTACAGAGCCTTGAAGGAAAGTATAGAGTTCTCTCAAAGCCATAGTGTAAAGGAAACTCAAGATAAGGTTATATCTGACATCAATGCTATATCTGGCTTAGAAGTTGAATATTTCGCAATCGTAGATGGTAACACACTTCTTGATGTTACTGATTGGAACGAATCATCAAATATCGTTGGTTGTATAACTGTCTATTGCGGTAAAACTCCAATTCGATTGATTGACCATATTAAATATAGAGGATAGAAAAGAAATGCAAATAGAAGTATTAAAGAGTAAGATACATTGTGCAACAATCACAGAGGCAAACCTTCACTATATGGGAAGTATAACCATTGATGAAGACCTCATGGATGCAGCTAATATGATAGCTGGTGAGAAAGTGCAAATTGTCAACAATAACAATGGTGAACGTCTTGAGACTTATATTATAAAAGGTGAGCGTGGAAGCGGTTGCGTTTGTCTCAATGGTGCTGCCGCCCGTAAAGCCGTTGTAGGTGATACTGTAATTATCATCTCTTATGCAATGATGGATTTTGAGGAAGCTAAGAAGTTTAAGCCTTCTGTTGTATTCCCAAAGGAGGGGAATACTCTTTAATAGTAAGCAAAAGACTTAAGTTTGAAGTCCAATAATTCTTATTAGTAGGGATTGATACACTACTAATAATGAACTTAATTATTACCCCATTAACTTATGCGAACACATTAACTTAAACTTATTTCTATGTTTAAGTTAATGTCTCGTTAACATCCAACTTAAGGTAAGACAGACCTCTAACTTGAAGTACGAAGGTATTTTAAGTAAGAGTACGATGTTATACACGCTTGTATAATTGATTATACACGCCTGTATAATTAGTTATACACGTTTGTATAATAGACTATACAAACGTGTATAAAGAAGTTTATTAAGTAGAAGTCCAAAAGATGTTTAAGTTAAAGTACGATTGGACTCTAACTTAAAGTACGATTGGACTCTAACTTAAAGTACAATCAACCTCTAACTTAAAGTACATTTGTCGTTTAACCTAAAGGCTCTCTTCATACAAGAGCGGGTGTCTAACGGAGTTATTCTTTATGTGGAATCCATGTTTTTTATACATTAGATGGGGCTAAACATTAAAGTGCCACCTTATTATATAGTAATCCCCGAAAGTGATGTAAATCGACTTCCGGGGCTTACCTTATTTATATATACTAATTACATGTACATAGAGAACAATATTGTCTTACTCAATAACAACCAATGGGTCATCCTCAAGTACAGCTTGACCAACTTTAACAGCAATAGCGGTTACCTTACCATCCTTTTCAGCCTCAATGCTATTTTGCATCTTCATAGCCTCAAGAACAACTACGGTGTCGCCAGCCTTTACTTCCTGTCCAACAGTTACTTCAACAGAAGTGATAGTACCAGGTAGTGGAGCCTTGATAGCAGCAGATGCGTTGATTGCAGCTGCTGGTGCAGCGTCTTCGTTAGCTTCAGTTGCAGCAGGTTTGCCGAGTTCAACCTTCTTCTTCTCTGGCTCAGTTGGCTTATCCATCTGAACACTGTATTTGTCACCATTTACAGTAACTTCAGCAACATTCTCTGCGCTAATCTCACCAATCTCGACTTTATACTCTTTGCCGTCGATTGTATATTTAAATTCTTTCATTTGACTTTCTATTATGGTTTCTTTGTCATTATCTCGAACTTAGCATCCCACATTGTTTGCTTTGGCTTAATGGTTATAATGCTTGGTTCGATGTCGTGAACATTGTTTCCGGCAAACTCGTAGAGTGCCATCGCTATTACAGCATATACGTTCTTATCCATAGTCTTGCCTCCTGCAGTTACATTGGCATACAACCATGCTTCTTAGCTGGGAGATCTTGCTTCTTGTGAGCAAGTTGTGCTAAGCCACGGCAGATGCGGAAACGAGTGTTGCGTGGTTCGATAACATCATCGATATAACCAAATTGAGCTGCTTGATATGGATTAGCAAACTTCTCTGAGTATTCCTCTTCTTTCTCTGCGAGGAACTGCTTTACATCACCACCCTGCTCTTTAACTTGCTTAGCCTCCTTACCACAGAGTACTGCAACTGCACCAGAAGCACCCATTACAGCAATCTCTGAGCTTGGCCATGCGAAGTTAAGATCTGAACGAAGCTGCTTGCAACCCATTACGATGTGTGAACCACCATAGCTCTTACGCAATGTGATTGTAATCTTTGGTACTGTAGCTTCGCCGTAAGCGTAGAGCAACTGAGCACCATGAAGAATAACGGCATTGTACTCCTGACCTGTACCTGGGAGGAAGCCCGGTACATCAACAAGTGATACGATTGGAATATTGAATGCGTCACAGAAACGAACGAAACGAGCACCCTTACGGCTAGCGTTCGTATCCAATACACCTGCGTATGCTGAAGGCTGATTAGCAACGATACCAACACTCTGACCATTGAAACGAGCGAAACCAGTAATGATATTCTTAGCAAACTTAGGTTGTACCTCGAAGAACTCTCCGTTATCGGTTACAGCTTGGATTACCTTATACATATCGTATGCTTGGTTTGGATCGTCTGGGATAATCTCATTCAAGAGGTCTTCCTTACGATCAATAGGGTCGGTACACTCTACGCGTGGAGCTTCCTCACGATTGTTAGAAGGAATATAAGAAAGCAACTTCTTTATCAAGTCCATTGCCTCTTCTTCTGTCTTAGCCGTGAAACTAGTTACACCACTCTTAGACGCATGAACGCTGGCACCTCCAAGATGTTCTGCATCAATGTCCTCACCTGTAACTGTCTTAACAACCTTAGGACCTGTAAGGAACATATAACTTGTTTGTTCCTTCATGATGATGAAGTCAGTTAAAGCTGGAGAGTAAACAGCACCACCTGCACAAGGACCAAGAATGCCAGAGATCTGTGGAATCACACCTGAAGCAAGAATGTTGCGCTCAAATATCTCGCCATAACCTGCCAATGCAGAGATACCCTCTTGGATACGTGCACCGCCAGAGTCGTTCATACAGATAACAGGCGCGCCGTTGGTCATAGCCATATCCATTACCTTACAGATCTTCTGTGCCATGGTTTCTGAAAGAGAACCACCATTTACAGTAAAGTCTTGAGCATAGAGATAAACAAGGCGACCATCAATTGTTGCTGAACCTGCAACAACACCATCACCTAGATATTGTTTCTTCTCCATACCAAAGTTGTGGCAACGATGGAGTTTGAACATATCATACTCCTCAAAACTACCTTTATCAACCAGCATTTCAATGCGCTCACGTGCTGTGTACTTGCCGCGCTCATGCTGCTTATCAATGGCTTTCTGACCACCGCCTAAGCGAGCCAACTCACGCTTCTCTACGAGAGCCTTGATCTTTTCTGTTTGCTTACTCATAATTTGTTTTTATTTTCTTATAACCGTATTCTTATCTTCAATCTGATTATCCCTTTCAAGAAAGCTCTAAAACACCCTCCGAAAGAACCAGATGCAAAAGTAATAAAAAAGGTGGAGATACTAATCTCCACCTTTTTAAATATTGTTAAGGTATATCTTTATCCTGCTACTGGTCCACTCTCTTCTTTATTCTCCTTTTCTTTCGGAGAGGGGTCGGGGCTTTCCTGTTTCTTTCCTTTCTTTCGCGCTGGATTATCCACATCTACCTGCAACTCCTTCAACGCCTTGCGCACCGGACTCTTCCAAGTCAATGTCAACCTCGGAGCTTTAAGGCTCTTGGCACATACGTCTTTTTCGTTCTCCTCCATCTTAGAAGGTACATTCACACGCAAAGAGAAGATGTCGCCGAGGTCTAAGCCTGTTCCCATGCGTGCACAATCCAAGATAAGGTTACGCAGCGTAATAATCACATTCCGTGCATCACCTTCTGTCAATGAGGTCTCACGAACAATACGTTCCAACACCATTTCGGGTGAAATCTTCTGTTGACCTTTCGGTACGGCAATATACACCGTCTTACCCTTCATTTTTCCCATTGTCGCCTTACGAGGCGCAACTTTAAATTCTAGCATTGTGAATCAGAATTTAAATTAAACATTATATTCATAATAACATCATTTTAATGTCCTTTTTCATGTATTTTATATCCAGCGGTTGGGGCGTCTTGTACCCAGCTGCTGGGTAGCGTCGTACCCTGCCCGTTGGGTAGCCCCCTACCCATTCGCTGGGTACGATCGTACTTCTTCGCTGGGTACGATTATAGTTCTTCGTTGGGTACAAAACAGACTACGAAGGACAATAAGGATCATTCAAACATACCTACCCTCAACCCGAGATCGCGAGTATTGGAGCTCACTCCGACGGAACTTCCGGCAAAAAACAGGCAGTATGCGAGTTTGTCAATGTTGCTGTTAATCGGAACATAGCCGCTTATCATTGGAACAGCACTAGATGACCAATAGAAGCCGACCCTACCAACACCGCCCAGCTGACCGGAGCCGTAGGAACCCAAGGCGGGCAGGTAGAAATAGTTGCTGGCATTGGCTGCAGATGGGAACTCTGAGTTGGTGATACTACTGTTGGAGTAGACCTTCCCTGTTGTACGCATATCAGTTGCCCCATCTGCAGATTTCTCAGTGTTGTAATGCCCCTCTGCTATCAACACAGACTTCTTCTTAAGCCACATGCCACCTTTATATAAATGCCCCATAGTAGTCCATACTTCATCACCATCCCAACGTGGGTCACCATACATTACGTACCAAGACATTTCGTTAGCATTTGGTAGGTCTTTACATGGAGTGTGGGTAGCAGGATTACTTATGCCAGGTCCAAAATTTGTTTTATTATAATAACGTGGGTCACTATTGTTATAAGCGTAGTCATTGGATGTGGTAGCACCAAAAAGATTATAATTGAGTATTGGCTGACTACCTCCGAGATTCCATTCATGACCCTTCCAATATTGATCCTGTGCATCCCACATATAGTAATTACCATCGTAATCACGTACATTGAGGTTGGCGGTCACATCGTAGTAGGTGTTTGAGGCGTAGTTTGTAGAAGGTAGCGACTTTGTGATAGTACCCTCTACATGGGTTACTATATCTTTTACCCAGTAACGTACCTTTAAAATATGGGATCCTGGCTTGATGATCATGTAAGCTCCGTTAGTAGTTAGGCTAGGAACACTGTTGGTTAAAAGAAAGCCGTAGGGATTGCTACCGTTGCCTCCTGTGATCAAGGTGATCTTCTTACCACCTGCAGAAATTTTCAAGTTGTCCGTGCTAGTGTTGACAGTATAAGTCTCTGCTATATCGTTATCAGAGATTACTTCGACCTTTGTCAAGTAGCATTTATTCAGAATTGTGTTACTTGTATAAGGCAGGAAGACTAGGTAAGCTGGCTGATGCTCTAATTCAAAAGCAAACTGTTGCTTGCTTGCCACCTTTGTTGCCATAGCAGTTCCATAGTCACCAGATGTACCAAAGTGCTCTGTATTGTCAGGCTTCGCTTGTATTTGAATCGCAGAGATTGTTACTTTTCTATCAACAAAGTTACTATTCTTACCCAAATAATAAACTTTATAGCTTGCACTTGCGGTAAACTTACCCGGTACCATATATTTAAAAGCAGCGACCTTGCTGGTTGGGGCATTTCTGCTTCTCCGCAATATGCCATCATCATCCTTTACATAGATATAGTCGTCTTCCTCCCAATAGAAGTTACCGCTGCTATAATCTAGTGATGTGCGAGTCTTTGTCTCGTCACCTGCCACAAAGATAGTGAGATTCTTGTCGTTTTCCTCATTGGGATCCGTTGGGTTCTGTGTTACATCCTCGTTAGCGCAGGATGTAAAAGCCGTGGCTATGCCAAACACGAAAGCCAAAGACTTTAGTCGTGCGGTGAATGAATGTAGTCTCATTGTTTTCTTCCTTACTTTGTTCTGTTCATTAATAACTCTCTGTAAGCCTTCCCATGATAGGGCTCTCTTCGTCCTCGTCCTCTCTCTCGTCTTCGTCCCATAGCATTGAAGCTTTTGCACTTGAGATTACACCGCCATGATGCCCTGGTCTATGTTGACTTGGGAAAGACGTGTCCATCAAATTAGTGGTCTCATTCATTTGGATTATCATGCAATGAGGTACAGAATAATCCCTCTTAGTTTGTTCTTTTCTCATAACTTTATTAATTAAAATAGCTGTTATTTCGTTCTTATTTTGCTTAAAATCGAGTTCACAAAAGGGCATAAAAAAGCGAACAAAGGAAACTCTTAGAAGTCCTTTGTTTACAGGGGTTACGGCACGCTTCGCGCGCGCGTATGCGAGAAGAAAAAATATGTTATTAGACGCTAGGTGCGAATGTGTGTGTGTGTGTGTGTGTGTGTGTGTGTGTGTGTTAGCAAATTATTTGGATTGACCAAAGATAAAGTGCAAAAAGATGCAAAGAATCGAATAATTCTTTGCAGTACTTCATTCACTTGATATGTCATTGCTAATTCTTTCACGGCGGCAAAGGTAAGAAGAATAAATTAAAGGAGCAAGGAAAAGAAGAAAAAATCGTAACCTTGCCCCTCAAGTCTTAACTAATTCCTAGCTTAAACAGGAAGTACGACATTAAGATTATCGTTGTTTATGGCGGCGACCTCCCATAAAGTTGGGGTTATAACTCTTAGGTTTCTTACCTCCATTACTTGTTGTGCTTTTGTGGCGAGTATTAGGCTTATCGACCTTTCCAGCACTGCGCCTACGCGGTATGTCTGGAGAACTACCAACAGCCTTTGGATCATATACAGCACGAGGATGACGCTTAGGCACATTATCATATAGTTTGCCAATCAGGTCACTGCGCCCTATACGTTGTAATTCTCGTTCTATATCCCGACGTGCCTCTGGCTTGTACCAAAAGAAGAACTGTCGTTGAGCTAGTTTCTCTTTGGGGGTCTTTGCTGAGAAGATAGGCTCTAAAGTATATGGATCATAACCTGTGTACCATGCCTCTGTTGATACAGTCATTGGAGTTGGAGTGAAGTCCTGTATTTGCTCCAAATGGAAGTCTAAGTCCTTTGTCAGTACTGCCAATTCTGCCATATCTTCTTCCTGACATCCAGGGTGTGAAGAGATGAAATAAGGAATAATCTGTTGTCGTAAACCTTCTTCACGATTGATCCTATCGAATATTCTCTTAAAGATATAGAACTGTTGGAAGGAAGGCTTTCGCATTAACTTTAGAACACGATCTGAAGTGTGTTCCGGAGCAACCTTTAGTCGTCCACTGACATGACGTGTAATCAGTTCATGTGTGTATTGTCTTGCTGCTTCATTACTCTTCTCATCTTTACTCTTGTGCAATAGTAAATCGTATCGAACACCAGAACCAATGAAACTCTTTTTAATTCCAGAGAGTTCATCAACAGAATGATAAATATCGAGCAGTCTTGAATGATCAGTATTGAGGTTAGGACAAATCTCTGGGTTTACACAGCTTGGACGTTTACAATGTTCACATGCCTTCTGATTCTTACCAGCCATACCATACATATTAGCTGAAGGCCCACCAAGATCGGAGAGGTAGCCTTTGAAATCAGGCATCTCTATAACTTGTTTTACCTCTTTCAAAATACTTTCCTTAGAGCGACAGCTAACAAACTTACCTTGGTGAGCGGAGATCGTACAGAAAGCACAGCCACCGAAGCACCCACGATGAATGTTAACACTATGTTTTATCATTTCGTAGGCAGGGATTGTTTTACCACGATACTTGGGATGAGGTTCCCGAGTGTATGGCAAATCGTATGCAGCATCTATCTCGGCTGTAGTCATAGTAGGGTAGGGAGGATTTACAACAGCATAAAGATTATCTACTGCTTGTAGAATACGTTGAGCATGCTTCTTGTTGGACTCCTCTTCTATATACTTGAAGTTCTCTGCTTGGAACTTTTTATTATGAAGACATGCTTCATGTGAATGGAGAACTATATCATCCTCATTAATTCCACCAGGTATTTCTTCTTCTTTACATAGATAGACTGTTTGAGGGACATTCTTAAGATCTTTTATCTTAATCCCTGTTTCTAGTTCCTTTGCAATCTCAACTACTTGCTTTTCCCCCATACCATAGATAATCATGTCTGCATGTGCATCACAAAGAATACACTTGCGCAGGCAATCTTTCCAATAGTCATAATGAGTCAAGCGGCGTAAAGAGGCTTCGATACCTCCCAACACTACAGGAACATCAGGATAAAGTTGTTTTAGAATATTAGCATAAACAATACTAGGATACTCTGGACGTAAGTCGTGACGACCATCAGGGGAATAAGCATCTTCCGAACGTAAGCGACGATTGGCAGTGTACTTATTTACCATTGAGTCCATGGCTCCTGGTGCAATGCCAAAGTAGAGACGAGGACGACCAAGTTTCTTAAAGTCTCTAAGGTCACCATGCCAATCAGGTTGTGGTACAATTGCAACTTTATAACCAGCAGCTTCTAATGTACGACCTATAACAGCAACCCCGAAAGCAGGATGATCAATATAGGCATCACCTGAAAAAAGGATGATATCCAACTGATCCCATCCTCTTAATTCAACTTCTTTCTTTGTTGTCGGCAAAAAGTCGGTTAATTGAAACCGACTATAACTTTTTGTTTGCTCTTTGGAAGCAGTTACTTTTTGCTCTCTTCTTTGTTGAGTAGAAGTTGTGTTCTTTCTATTCTGCTTAGCAGATTCTTGTTTTTTCTTTTGTGAACTCAAACGATTACTTCTTTAGTTTATTCTTCTATTGCCTCTTCTCCAAGATTCACCTCAACCTGATGCTCTGCAACCCAGGTCTTGTAAAGCTTAATGAGATTGTTAAGTCCAATAGCTTTCATATTTTGGTTGTAAATAACATCTAAACATAAATCCAAAAGTTCTTTATCCTTTCCTGGTTCAGACTCTAATAGACCACGTATATTAAACTTTAACTTATCAAGAATGTTTTCATCAACAATTCCATTAGAATCTACAAGACCAGTGAGAAGGGCATACTTCTGAATAGTTTTTAGATGTTTATCACTAATTTCGATACTTCGCGTGCCTGTGGCATTTGCTTGAATTTTGTACATAGCTTTAACTTTTAAGATTATTATTTACTCATCAAGTAAGTGATGATTCCTTTCATTATGTTGTTACGTATAGATGAACTCTTTATACATTCAAGAGGGAAAGATGTGGTAAACACGCTATAATCATTACCTTTGTATGCTACAGCTGCACCATGCCCATCAGCATAAGTAAGAGCACAGAAAGCATTATCTGTTGGTAATATATTATCAGGTGTATAGGCTCCATAATGCTGCTCATTTATTGTGCGATAGATATCAAATGACGTTCCCATTCCACTAACTATAGAATTGTAATTATTAGCATTAGAACCATCATAAGAAACTTTAAGATAGTTCTTCAACCAAAGTTGTTCATCTGCACCTTGCATATCTGAAGCAAGATAGGAACCACTAACAAGCAGCTTACCATGCTTCTGGAGATACGCCGAAAGTTTTTGACGAAGAGATGGTTTAAAACTTTTATAATAAATAAGACTGT
This sequence comes from Prevotella veroralis, assembly GCF_018127765.1. NCBI lineage: Bacteria > Pseudomonadati > Bacteroidota > Bacteroidia > Bacteroidales > Prevotellaceae > Prevotella > Prevotella veroralis. The sequence continues at coordinate 915,403 of NZ_CP072330.1, forward strand.
GCCCATCATCTTTCTCATTTCCAAGTACTAAATCAACAAGGGTATATTTGGAAAGATCAATCTCGCCATTTTCTACAGCTTTACTACTACAACTAACAATATTATAATTACCAGCATGTGATAAAGCTTCCGCATGTTCACGTGTATAACTAAAGTTATTACCTGCTATAACTTTACCAACAAGTTCTTCGCCACCATAACCAAGAGCATTTACACCTTCTTTTCCCATCATAGAAACATCGAAGTTGCTCTGCCTACCACTCCAGCCTGCATTATTAATGTAACTCAAACCAGGGTCAGCTTCTATATCAAATCCTTGCTCTAAGTTGTTATTGATAACAGCTGGAGAAGAAAGACGATGAAAACCATTGATAATTAAAATGGTCTGTTTTGCACCATTACGTTGGAAAGCAGATAATGTCTCTGTTGGGAAACTTTCTCCACCACGATTACAAGCTGTAATCTTAAAATTATAGACCATTCCTGGTTCTAATTCAATGTCGCAATAAGAATCACGCACATTCACACCATTATCAAAGCCACTGTTTCCAATAGATGTATAAACATTATATGAAGTAGGTATAGCTGTTGGCTCACTTACATCTGATGTAGCTTTCCACTGCAAACGTATCTTCTTGGCAGAAATATATTCTATTTTAAAGCTATTAGGAGCAAGTGGTTGAACCACGTATCTTGTATGATGCATATCTGCTTCATACTTCAGAATAGTCTTATATATAGAACGTGCTAGTGTAAACTTTAAATTAGGATCTTGTCCCAACTTTATATCAGGGAAGTTTTGATGTGATAAAGTTTCTAATATTGCAGAAGGAACAGTTGGTAATCTTGTTTCACTATAATTACGATCCCATACAGAACGTGTTTGCCAAGAGATATTAAGGCTCTTTTCGATATCTTTCTTTGCATTTGCAACAAGCTGTTGAGCCAATGTCTTAGATGCCTGACGAGAAAGACCATCGCCCAATGTACTGTTACCTTGTTGTGTAGTACATATTCCTAATGTTCCAACCAGACTACCATCTGACTTTACCCCCGCATCACTATGTACTGCTAAAGAAAGTTCTATAGGAACCATCTTACCATCTTTCACATGAGGAAGATAAGAAGATCCACCAACTAGCCAATTTGTCATTAGTGAACGAGAATTAATGTCGTCATTATAATCATTAGAACCATTACTTGTGCTAACAACATTCCTTGGAGCACCAGCCCATTGAGTATAATATCGGGCACCTTCTAGGAAACGTGGTAATCCACTAACAGAAGTTCCACGAACAATATTGCCCATACCACCACCAAAGCGAACAGCATCAGCAGTGACAATCCCCTTATGAGCACTATGATTGGTGAGTACTACAGAGTTATTGATACTATTTCCTTTATCAAAATCGAAAGTACCAAGATATACCCATGTTCCTCCACCCATTCTTTGATTAACATGGAAATGTGTTTCCTGCCCTTTATGAAATACAATATATTCTGCATCATCGACACTCTTCTTCTGTGTTTGATAGCTTACATATACAGCATAACGCCCAGACTCAGGAATTGTCGGTTGATAAACAACTGAACTTAATTTACTTTTACGCTTACGAGACTTTACTTGGCGGGCTGTACCTGCTATGAAGGGATTCTCACCATCACTATAACTGCCATAATGCTGTGCAAAGCCTGGTACAGATGTATTCTCCCACTTCTTTTTCAGACTTTCTTCTTTATAGCCATTATACTTGCTATCGTTATCAACGATTACTTCATTCTTTTGCCAATCTCTTTCACGAGGAGTAAAGACTATTGCACCAGCATTCTCTAGCATTGGAATGAGATAGGGGAGTACTATTGTTTGAGTATATAAATCTTCCGTTGTACCAAACAGAATTGGACGTTGCCATTTCCATGTACCTTTCTTTGAATCGTAATATCTCCCGTGAGATGCCCATATAGAAAGGTGTCTATTCTGCAATCCTTCAGAGATCTCATTTGGACGAGACACATTCTTTACCCACGGTTTCCCCTGATAATCGGTCTTGTCCCATGTTATTTTGCCCATTTGTGCATGTAAATTTAGAGTAAATACAGCAACAAGCGCAGTACACAACCATTTAATCTTCATTATTTATCTCTCCAATTGTGAATAGCTCTGGATGTCTACCTTTAAAGTCTTTGAAATATAATTTTATCTCTTTCAATTCTTTCTCTATATCCCCTGTTGGAGTTATCACTTTAGAGCATACTATCGTTTTCTTTTCAAAATCGACACCATAGAGGAAGATTGGCAATTTTGCTTTCATTGCTATATAATAAAAGCCTTTCTTCCATTCAGCATTTAAACTTCTAGTTCCCTCTGGAGTAACACAAAGTTGGAAAGAGTCAGCCCTTATAGCATAGTCAGCTAATCGATCTGTCATACTCGTGTGCTTATCACGCCAAACAGGTATTCCTCCAAGTTTACGAAACATCCAACCTAAAGGCCAAACAAACCATTCCTTTTTCATCAAGAAATTGCTATGAAGCCCTTCAGCTCGTGCATACAACTGCCCTATTATAAAATCCCAATTACTTGTATGAGGTGCAAGACAGATAATAGCTTTATTGGGTAAAATGAAACGAACATCTTTCTTCCACCCCATACGTTTATATAGAAGCCACTTTGAAAGAGATTGCAACATTACTATGCGAGGTTATTAAGTTGGTCAATAACTTCATTGACTTCCTTACTAAATTTATCTTTGAGGTCTTTGAAATATACCTTAGCAGGCATACCAGGCTCAACATGTGAGACGCGTCTAATATAATTATTGTGCATAGACAAAATAGAAGTGAGGAGAGCCTCTATATTGTCTGACTCACGACTCTCACCATAGAGAGAAGCTGCAATACCCTCTACAAACAAGTCACCACAAATATAATTAATGGTGCGCTTAAGATCTCTTTTGTTGCTCATATTAATCCTAAATAATCTATTATTTGACTTTTAAATGTTCAAAGATAGATAAAATAATTAGAAATACAAATATATCTCCGACTAAAATAGAGTTAAAAGAATAAATTAATGCCATTTCTTTTTATTTATCAGATAAAAAAAGTAATTTTGCATCATAGATAAATTATTAATAATTCATATATTTAAATCATTTTATTTACACAATGGAAATTAGCGCATTGCAGAAGGAAAGAGCAGGTTACCAACCTAAGTTGCCAAAAGCTCTTCAGGGTGCAGTAAAGGTAAAAGAAGGTGCTCCTACACAGAGTGTTGATAATCAGGAGGACATCAAGAAGTTGTTTCCTAATACATACGGAATGCCTCTCGTAGAGTTCGAACCAGCTGACTCTGCTAATAATGCAAAGATGAATGTTGGTGTAATCTTATCAGGTGGTCAGGCTCCTGGTGGTCACAACGTTATCTCTGGCTTATTTGATGAAGTTAAGAAGTTGAATCCAGACAACCGCCTCTATGGTTTCCTTATGGGACCTGGTGGTCTTGTTGATCACAATTATATTGAGATTACAGCTGAGAACCTTCAGGCTTATCGCAATACTGGTGGTTTCGATATGATTGGTTCAGGAAGAACTAAACTTGAGAAGGAAGATCAGTTTGAGAAGGGACTTGAGATCATTAAGAAACTCGACATCAAGGCTGTTGTTATCATCGGTGGTGACGATTCTAACACAAACGCTTGTGTTTTGGCTGAATATTATGCAGCAAAACAATATGGCGTACAGGTTATTGGTTGCCCAAAGACAATTGACGGCGACTTAAAGAATGATCAGATTGAAACCTCTTTCGGTTTCGATACAGCTACTAAAACTTACTCTGAGCTTATCGGTAACATCGAGCGTGATTGCAACTCTGCTCGTAAATACTGGCACTTTGTTAAGTTGATGGGCCGTTCTGCTTCTCACATTGCCCTTGAGTGCGCATTACAGACACAGCCAAATATCTGTCTTATCTCTGAGGAAATCCAGGCAAAGGATCAGACTTTGAATGACATCGTTGAGTACATTGCAGGCGTTGTTGCATATCGTGCAGCACAAGGCAATAACTTTGGTGTTGTTTTAATCCCAGAAGGTCTCATCGAGTTTATCCCAGCTATCGGTCGTCTTATTCAGGAATTGAATGATTTGTTGGCTGCTCATGGTGCTGATTATATGAACCTTGACAAGGATGCACAGCGTAAGTATATCCTCGAACACCTATCTGCTGAAAACAAAGCTACATTCGAAACTCTTCCTGAAGGCGTTGCTCGCCAGCTTTCTCTCGATCGAGACCCACACGGAAACGTACAGGTTTCTCTCATCGAGACTGAGAAACTTATCTCAGAGATGGTTGCTGCTAAGCTCGATCAATGGAAGAAAGAAGGCAAATATGAAGGCAAATTTGCTGCTCAGCACCACTTCTTCGGTTACGAAGGTCGTTGCGCTGCTCCTTCTAATTTCGACGCTGACTACTGTTATGCACTAGGTTCTTCAGCTGCTCAACTAATCGCTAATGGCAAAACTGGCTACATGGCTATCGTAAAGAATACAACTGCTGGTACAGACCAATGGAAGGCTGGAGGTGTGCCTATCACAATGATGATGAACATGGAGAAGCGTAATGGTGAAATGAAACCAGTTATCCGTAAAGCTCTTGTAGAACTTGATGGAACTCCATTCAAGACTTTCGCAGCACAGCGTGATAAGTGGGCTAAGGAAACATGCTACGTTTACCCAGGTCCTATCCAGTATTGGGGACCTTCTTCAGTTTGCGATCAAACAACTAAGACTCTTGTCTTAGAGCAAACAAAGTAAGCATACCCATAATAAGAAAGGTGTGTCAAATAAAAACTAATAAGGTTAAATATTTGGCACACCTACTTTTATAATCTAGCGAAACCTCATTTTACCTTCAGGCATAATGCAATTCTCAAAGCTACCTCAACATTTATTACATCTTTGGATCATCATTCCACGTTGGGCGAAAGTATTGGGAGCACTATGTTTAGCTTGTATTTATAGTATTTCATTCTATCTCTTATTCGTAGCCCCTACAGGTTTCAGATGGCGCGGTATATATGGCGATCCGAATTATCCAACAGGTTACACAATCCATGGTATTGACGTAAGCCGATATCAAGGTACAATCAATTGGAATCGACTAAGAAATGCGATGATTGAGCGGTCACCAATTCGATTTGTTTTCATTAAGTCTACAGAAGGAGATAGCCACTTAGACGCAAGTTTCAGGGATAATTTCTATAATGCGAAAGAATCGGGATTCATCCGAGGTGTGTACCATTTTTGGAGTAATAACTCGTCGCCAAACCGACAGGCTTATTTCTTCCTAGCAATGGTAAAGTTAGAATCGGGCGATCTCCCCCCCGTTTTAGATGTAGAATCAAAACCAAACAATATCAGCACTAAGGAGTTTCAACAAAATATCCTTACATGGTTGCGTATTGTAGAACAGAAATATCATGTAAAACCAATTATCTATACCTATTATAAGTTTAAAGATCAATACCTATCCGATTCTCGCTTCGACGAATATCCTTATTGGATTGCACATTATTACGTAGATCAAATGGGCTATCAAGGAGCATGGAAATTCTGGCAACATACTGATGCGGGCAAGTTGCCGGGCATTAAAGGCTATGTAGACTTAGATATATATAATGGAAGTTTCTATAGTCTGCAACGTATGTTAATACCATAAGCAACCCAAATCGAGTGTATTATTTTACAGGAAAGATATTTACATTTATTTTCCTCAATATAGACTCTTTGCGTAAATATTATTCGTAAAAACGACTTTTAATCTTGCTTTTTTCCAAATCATATATACGTTTTTAGCAAAATATACCTCCGTTTTCTTCAAAACTTACCTCCGTTTTGATGAAAACCAACCTCCATTTTAGCAAAAATCTACCTCCATTTTACCTAAAACGATAGTACTTTTTGTCCAAAACGATAGTACTTTTTACCTAAAACGGTAGTTCTTTTTAATAAAAACTTCCTATCAATTCGAGATGAACTTCTATTGAATTTTATAATTACCTGTAATTCAAATACTTAAAACAAAGCTACATTTTCTCTTTCATAAATACGATATTTGAGAAAAATAAGCCCCCATTTCAGAATAACGTAATTATAAGCCACTAAAATAGCAATATTTTATTACAAAAGAAAATACGAATGTACTCTGAAAAAGCTAATAAGTATTTAATCAGAAAACTATTAATTACCGCTAAAAAACAATTAGGGAATATCAAAAAAAATAATAGACTAACTTGCTGTGATTGATTAAAATTTCCACACAAGTTAGTCTATTTTTTCATATAACGCAATCTATAAGATTGTAATTTAATATTTAAATCTTCTCAAGCAATAGGCAGCACCAGTCATGATTCATAATTCGTTTGCACTCTTCTAAACCTAAGTTTTTCGCTTCCTTTAAAATAATTTCAGCGTCTTGCTCATAGAATCCGCTTAAAATAATCCTAGAATTAGTTGTCATCACACTCACAAAAGCTGATAAATCCTCAAGAATTATATTTCGATTGATATTAGCCAAAACGAAATCGAATACTCCACTTATGTGAGATAGTACACGCTTATCGCCTTCCAGAACATCTAATTCAACCTCATTTAATTCTGCATTATGTTGCGCATTATTAACGCTCCATTCATCAATATCATAGGCGAAAACCTCTTTTACTCCATATTTTGCAGCCACAATACCTAGGATTCCTGTCCCGCAGCCACAATCTAAAACTCTTTTTCCCGTTAGATTTTGGTTCAAAAGAAGCGAAACAATCATCTGAGTTGTCTCATGCGTTCCCGTTCCAAAGGCTTGTTTTGCATCAATAACAATCTTCGTTGGTATTGATTCGATATTTTGCTGATGATTTACGTCCTCTAGTTTATTACCACAAACAATAGCACATTGATTGTCAATAATTATCGGATCGAAGCCCGCTTTCTCCCATTCTTCATTCCAGTTCCTATCTTCAACGTTACTAACATAAAACGTTATTTCGACATCTGGTATCGGAAAGTTCTGAAGTGTGTTTTCCAAACTCTCCGCATGAAAGAGTTCTTCTTGACAATAACCAATCAATTTCCCATTTTCATCGGAAAAAGACTCAAAACCGATCTCACCAGTAAGAGCAGCAATAATGTCTCTTATATCCTGATTATCAGGCTTTGCAGTAAATTCTACTTGTATATATCTCATAATGGTGTTAAATTTCTATTGCAAATTTATAAAAATTAGGGAAAAACCTACAATGGATTAGGGAATTTCTGTATATTTGCAGAGAAAGTTATTCTATTTTTGCACTATCGAAAGTGTATATTAAGTGCATTGGAGAATAAATTGGTGTTAAACAAGTTACAAATTAAAAAATAAAAGGCATATGAAACGAGTAGTATTACTTTCGGTTTTATTTGGAGCCATGCCATTATTATCAATGGCGCAGGATGACCTTTATTTCACACCTTCAAAGGCGGAACAAACAAAATATCTAAAGGATAGGGTAGAGGAAGATCGCCCAGTTTACTATAGCGGTATTGGTAAATCAAATGATGAGTATAATCGTCGGGGGCAATATAGCTATAAGAAGGTTGGCGTAGACTCTTTGGGTAATGATATTTTTATGTCACGCATCTCAACTTTGCATGGCGATTCAGTTGTCTTGGATACTATTTATGGTGGATTAACACGTAGATATGATAGTAATAATGATGACTTTGCTTATAGTCGTCGTATGAGTCGTTTCGATGGTTATTGGGGCGGATATTATGATCCATGGTTTGCTGGTCGTTCTTCAATATATGTAGGTTGGGGCTTTGGTTCTCCTTTCTATGGTGGCTGGTATGACACTTGGAACGATCCATGGTATTACGGCTATTATGGTGGTTATCCTTATTACAGTTATTATGGCGGATATCCATACTACAGCTATTACGGCGGTTATCCTTATTATGGTTATGCTGGTTACGGATGGTACAATCCTTGGAGAGGATACTATAGTTATGGTTGGGGCTATCCATATTATGGCTATAGAGGAGTTTACGTAACTTATCGCAATGGGCATACTGGTACGGCTAATCATTGGGGAACTACAGCAGGAGATTATAACTATAATAGAAATCGCACATATTCAAACTATCCTCGCACCTATTCTGGTCAGAACAGAAATACCACGAATACTCAGCCTAATGATCTGAGAAGTTACCAGGATAGATTTGGCGGTCAACGTCAAAGTGACTTCCAGAATCAGACTCGCCAGGTTTATTCAATGCCAGAGAATAATTCCTTTGGTGGAGCTAGTAGAGGTTCCTTTGGTGGTGGCTTCGGTGGTTCACAAGGCGGAGGTGCAAGCTTTGGTGGCGCACGTGGCGGTAGCGGTTCTGTATTTGGAGGACACAGATAATTTAAAGTAGTTAGAAGTTAAAGGAAATAATGTTTATCATTATGAAGAATAGATATTTTTTATTTGCGACAGCATTAATGATTGCAATGTCAGCAAATGCTCAGGAAACTTATGAGAATGCAAAGTTAGTAGGGGAGGATCTCAATGGAACAGCTCGCTATGTAGGTATGGGTGGTGCTATGGAAGCATTGGGTGCCGACATATCAACAATAGGAACCAACCCTGCTGGTCTTGGTTTGTTCAGACATAGTAATCTCAGTGTTAGTGGTGGTCTACTCATGCAATCAAATGGTAAAGAGTTTACTAATGGTAATAAGACTAATGCTAGCTTTGACCAAATAGGTGGAGTATATTCAACTCGCACTGGAACAAAGTCCTTCCTTAACTTTGGTTTCAACTATCATAAAGGTAAGAACTTTGATTATATCCTGAATGCAGCAAATTCGTTGAATGGTAGTTCGCAAAATAAGCAATCATTTATTAAGGGATTAGTTGGCAGTGAAAGCAATGGTGGCTTTTATGTAGATAGAGATCCTAAGACAAATGCGAATGTTGGATATTCTGACTTAAATAAGAAAAGTAATGCTTATACATTTAGTCAGATAGATTATCTCTATTGGAACACTTTAATTCCAACTAATAATCCTACGAAACCTTATGACTATGATGGAGGAAATGATTATACTTTTAATCGTGCTCACAATGGTTATATAGGTAACTACGATTTCAGTATTAGTGGGAACCTAAACGATAGGGTATATCTCGGTGTTACTTTCGGTATAAAGGATGTACACTATAACGCATATAGTGAATATTCTGAGAATTTAGTTAGTGGTGCGCGTGCTTCGGTAGCAGATAATAGAAGTATCACTGGTAGTGGTTTTGATGTTACAGCAGGTGTGATTGTACGTCCAATTGAATCTTCACCATTTAGAATTGGTGCATATGTAAAGACTCCAACATGGTATGATCTGACCACATCTAACACAACTAGTCTTATAGATTATAGAAACTATGGTGCTGCAAATAATAGCAAGTACGTAAACAACTCTTATGACTTTAAGATATGGACTCCTTGGAAGTTTGGTTTCTCATTAGGTCATACTATCGGAAGTTCTCTTGCTTTAGGTGCAACTTATGAGTATGAAGATTATAGTCGCATCAATACGAGAATCAATGATGGTGGTTACATTGATTATTGGACTGGTAGTTATTATGATTCATCTATCGCTGATACTCAAATGAATAATCACACACGAGAAGTTCTAAAAGCTGTTAGCACTTTAAAGTTAGGTGTTGAGTATAAGCCAACAACAAATCTCGCATTACGTGCTGGTTATAATTATGTAAGTCCAATGTATTTTAGCGATGGACAGAAAGACCCAGGTCTATCTTCATTAGGAACATCTTATGCTTCAGCAACTGATTATACCGACTGGAAGGCAACGAATCGTTTTACCTTAGGTGTTGGTTACCAGATTGATAAGTTTAATATAGACTTAGCTTATCAATATAGTAGTCAGGCTGGTGATTTTTATCCATTCTCAAATGTAAAGAATATAAATATCAACTCAACTACGTATAATAATATAGCAACAGGAACTAAAGTTAAGAACGATAAGAGTCAATTATTATTGACCTTAGGTTACCGCTTTTAACCTGACACATATTCTTAAATAGTAGACAATAGATAGAATAATATTCTTACTTTAAATATTAGGATATTCAAGTTTGGATCAATAACCTGATTAAAAAAGATCAAGAATAATCCTTTCAAAAGTAAGAATATAACTATAAAGAGGATAATCCCGAAAGTTCTTTCATTAGGCTTTCGGGATTTCTATTTTCATATAACAACTATTCTTTTACATAGAACACCTTTTCTTTTTCACATAACAGCCTTTCCTCATCAACAATGACAAACCTTAAAGCATTAAAGGAGAGCCTTTCTTTAATTTATTTATCATAATCATCATTACTATTAATGTTATACTTATATTTCAATGGTACTTATAGTCTAAAAAACATTAAAAGCTAAATTGAATGAAATATAATCATTAAATTTGTAGGATAAGAGTAAACAACTTAAAGTAATAAGAGTATTCAATTAAAGGCAATAAGTAAATAACTTAAAGCAATAAGAGTACCCAGTTAAAGGCAATAAGAGTAAACAACTAAAAGCAAAAAGAGTTCTCATTATATACTCAAGAATTTAGCTATACAAACATGGAAAAAGCACTAACAATTTATAAGGCATCAGCAGGTTCTGGCAAAACATTTACATTAGCTTCAGAATACATTACACTTGTAGTTAAGAATCCCCAGGATTATAGTCGTATACTAGCTGTTACCTTTACCAATAAAGCTACACAAGAAATGAAGATGCGTATTCTTACACAGCTTTATGGTATTGCCCATTCTCTAAAGGAATCACAGCCTTACTTTGAACAAGTCCAAACAAAGACCGATTTACCAGAGATTACTATTCGTGAAAATGCAGCCGAAGCATTATCATTACTTACGCATCATTATAACTACTTCCGTGTATTAACAATTGATGCTTTTTTTCAAGCGATTTTACGTAATCTTGCACGTGAACTTAATCTTACAGCTAACCTGCGCATTGATCTCAATGATACTCAAGTAGAAGCTCAAGCTGTTGATAATCTTGTTAATGACCTTGAGGAAGGAAAAGATGTACTTATATGGATTAGTGACTATATTGATAGAAACATTGAAGATAATCAAGGATGGAATGTAATTGATCAAATTAAAGACTTTGGTAGGAATATATTTCAAGACTTCTATAAGGAAAATAAGGAAGCTTTGGACAAATGCTTTAATAACGAAGGGTTCTTTGATAACTTCATAAAAGATCTTAGAAAAAGACGTAATACCATCGCTAATAAACTGACTAGCATGGCAAAAGAGTTGATGTCAGTAATTAGTAAGGCTAATCTCGATAATCCAACTTTATTTAATCGTGGTACAAAAGGTATCTATAACTATATCAGCAAATTAACTCAAAATAAACCAACGGGAGATTTAGCCCCGCAGTATGTCCAAACTTGTATTGAAAATGCCGACAAATGGCCTGCTGGTAAGTGTCCAAAGGAAATTAAAACAATTATTACAGATCTAGCTTCAAAGTCCTTATGCAATGATCTTAAATTATTGGAAGAGTATCGTCTGAACAACTGGAAAGAATATCAATCATGTAACCTTACACTAAGACATCTTTCTCAATTACGTTTACTTCATTCTATTTCTGAAGCTGTAGACGAACTAAACAAAGACATGAATAGATTTATGCTAAGTAATACACAATCCTTACTTAGTAATTTAATGAAAGATAGTGACACCCCTTTTGTCTTTGAAAAGATTGGAGCTTATTTAAAACATATCATGATAGATGAGTTTCAAGATACTAGTACAATACAATGGAACAACTTTAAGAAACTTCTTATTAACTGTATGTCTCAGGGCGATTCTCATAACCTAATTGTAGGTGATGTCAAACAAAGTATTTATCGTTGGAGACAAGGAGACTGGAGACTCTTAAACAACATAGAAAAAGAGTTCTCTACAGAACAATTAGCGATTAAACCTTTAAATACCAATTATCGTTCCGAAGAAAATATTATCCTATTCAATAATGCCTTCTTTACTCTAGCAATCGAGCAATCTATCAAGGAATTACAACAAGATAGTATTGGTAATTTTGAACAACTTACTGAGGCATATAAAGAGATTATTCAGCAACCTAAAAAGAGTAATCATAAAGGTTATGTCAGTGTAAAACTATTTCCCTCTGACAATTACGAAGAAGATGTCTTAAATGAACTAACAAATAACGTACAACAACTACTTGATTTAGGATATAGACAAAAGAGTATCACAATTCTTGTGCGTACTAAAGGTGTGATTCAAGATATAGTTGATACCTTTCAACATCATTTCGGTAGTGCTATCAGTATTGTTTCAGATGAGGCATTCCGCTTAGATGCGTCTCTCGCTGTAAATGTAATTATTCTTGCCCTCCGACTACTAGTACATCCCGATGATAAACTTACAGCAAGTAAGTTATTAAAGTTGTACCATCAGCAGGTTCTAAAAAATAGTACCAATAGTAATGAGATATTAGTTCATCCAGGAGACAACATATTTGAGAACTTGCCAAGCAGTTATATTGAACAATTCAAGCAATTACCCAATTTATCATTGATAGATTTAGTTGATCAACTCTATGAGATGTTCGGTTTAAAAGAGCTTGAAGGACAAAGTGCTTATGTATGTGCTTTCTATGATACATTGAATGAATATCTACGTGATAATCCTGCAGATATTGACGATTTCATCGAAGAATGGGAAAAGTCTTTGTCACAGAATACTATACAAAGTGATGAAGTCGATGGTATACGTATTATTACTATACACAAAAGTAAGGGCTTGGAATATGATAATGTTTTAATCCCCTTCTGTGATTGGGAATTAGAAAAGACCACTGGTAATACCATTTGGTGTAATGGTAAGGATAAGGAAGATCCATTCAATCAATTACCTTTAATCCCTATTGACTTCTCTAAGAAAAGTATGATGGGAACTGTCTTTGAAGATGACTATAAAGAGGAGCATTTGCAAAATACAGTTGATAACATGAATCTTTTATATGTTGCTTTCACTCGAGCGAGTAAGAATCTCTTTATCTCTGGCAAAAGAATGAAGGATAAAAAGCTGAAGGAACTTGAAAGCGACCCCACTAATAGTAATCGCTCACAAATAATACAACTAATAACAGAGTCGCTTAGCTCTAAGTTGGATGGTGCAACACTTTGCGATAGTAAGGAGTCGGAACCATTAGAATTTGAGTTTGGTACATTAAGTAAAGAAACTAACAATAGTACAAAACCAGTTGATAATCAATTATTAAATAAAAACCCTTTCAGTGAAACTATAGAGTCGAAGCTAATTAAAATAGAGACCTTCCCCTACCCTGCCGAGTTCAGACAAAGTAATAAGAGTGAAGACTTTATTAAAGGTGAAGATGTTGACCCTTCTGACGCTAATCGATATATCAAGATTGGTAACATCCTCCATCAACTATTTTCTACCATTTTAACGGAGGAAGATATAGAACCACGTTTAAAGGATTTAGAACAGCAAGGTGTTGTTTACAATGATGAAGTAACCTCGACAGAACTTAGGAATAAAATAGCTAATGCTTTAAGAAATGAGAAAGTTAAATCGTGGTTTTCTGATCGATGGGAGTTATTCAATGAATGTACGATAATTGAATATGACAACAAGGAAGGCGTTGTTCGTGAACATAGACCTGACCGTGTTATGACCGATGGAAACGAAATAATTATCGTTGATTTCAAATTTGGTAAACCACGCACAGAGTATCATGAGCAAGTAAAACAATATATTGAATTACTTCAACGAATGGGAAATAAGAACATATTTGCTTATTTGTGGTATGTCATGCGTAATGAAGTTGAAGAAGTCAATCTTACTCAATAGTGGTATTATTCAGCATTAAAAGTATCGTAACAAAATCGCATTTACATCATTCAATCCTTCAAAACAAATGAAATCATTTCTCGAACATATAGCAAAAGATTTACTCGATAAATACGGAACTGATTTGGCACATATTGCCGTTGTCTTTCCTAACAAACGTGCGTCTTTATTCCTCAATCAAGAACTCGCCCGTCTCGCTGGTAAGCCAATATGGAGTCCCGCTTATATTACAATATCAGATTTCTTCCGTCAACATTCGAAACTAACTGTAGCCGATCCTATCAAAAGTGTTTGCGATTTATATAAGAGCTACATAGAGGTAACAGGTCATGTAGATGAAACTTTAGATCAATTCTACGGCTGGGGACAATTACTATTGGCAGACTTCGATGACATCGATAAAAACATGGCTGACACAAAGATGGTCTTTGCAAATATCAGAGACTTGCATGAGTTAGATGATGTAAGTTATCTTACAGACGAGCAGAAGACTGAATTACGCCGTTTCTTCGCTAATTTCGATGATAACCCAGAGGGTATTCGTGAAAAGTTTATCACACTTTGGGCTAGACTAAAGGACATATATGACAACTTTAAGCAAAGACTTCGTTCACAAGGTCTTGCTTACGAAGGTATGCTATATAGAGATGTAGCCGAGCAAAATTCTATTGAAACAAAGTATGAACATTATATTTTCATCGGTTTCAACGTTCTACAGAAAGTTGAACAGCACTTATTCAAGCATTTAAAGAAAGATAATAAGGCAAGTTTCTATTGGGATTATGATCGATATTACATGAACTCAAATAACGAGGCTGGCACATATATCCATCAATGGCTGGATAAATTTCCGAACAGTTTGCCTAATGATAACGATGAGATATACGATAACCTTGGGAATGATAAACAAATAAATTTTATATCAGCTCCTACAGAAAATCTGCAAGCTCGATACATTACAGAATGGTTAAAAGAGGATAATCGATATAAGGATGGTAAGCGAACAGTCATTGTTTTATGTGATGAGCACTTATTACAAACTGTTATCCATTGTATTCCTGACGAAGTAAAGACATTGAATATAACAACAGGTTTTCCTTTAAAACAAACTCCTATTGCTTCCATGGTAATGCAACTCTTAGCACTACAATTAGAAGGTTATTCTCAATCGGAGCAGGGTTATAGGCTACGTTATCTTAGTAGGGTATTACGACATCCGTATGGTAAATATCTAATTTCAGAAGCAGAGAGATTGATAGAAAAGATAAAGGAGGAAAAAGAGTTTTATGTAAACGTGAATGAAATTTCACAACTAACTTATCATCAAAGTGATAAGCAACATTTACCAGAACTTATCCATTGGCTATCTGATACTATCCGTATCATAGGAATGAATGGTGCAGCAGTAAATAAAGATCCTCTTTTCCAGGAGTCAGTGTTTAGAATGTACACCTTACTTACACGCCTATACGACTTAATGTCAAGTGGGGATCTTGAGGCTGATAAGATAATTTTCCGAAGATTATTAAATCAACTTATTACCACAACAAGCATTCCTTTTCATGGGGAACCAGCTCAAGGCGTACAAGTCATGGGCGTTCTAGAAACTCGTAATCTCGACTTTGATCATGTCCTTGTTCTCTCATGCAATGAAGGTAATATGCCTAAGGGAGTTGATGATGCCTCGTTTATTCCTCACTTGATTCGTAAGGCTTATGGACTAACGACCATTGATAACAAGGTGTCTATCTATAGTTATTATTTCCATGGTTTGATTCAAAGAGCAAAAGATGTAACCTTCTTATATAATAATTCCACACAAGGTAGTCAAACTGGAGAGATGAGTCGCTTTATGTTACAACTAATGGTGGAGTGGAATCATCCAATTCATCGACTTGCATTAAAGGCTGGTCAAGAACTGATGAGGATTGATACAGAGATTGTATATAAGGATGATGCTGTCATGAATAAGTTGGATGAGATAGGTCGTTTCTCCCCTACTGCCATTAATACTTATATTCGTTGTTCTTTAAAATTCTACTTTAAATATATTGTAGGAATAAGTGAATTAGAAGATGTTGAAGAAGATGACATTGACGGACGTCTATTTGGTAACATCTTTCATTGTGCAGCTCAGTTGATGTATGAAAAGTTACTACCAAGAGACATCATTACAGCTAAGAACATTGATGATCTATTAAAGACAGGTAAGAGTTCACAGTCAATTACATCTGGTAACTCACAATTAACTTTGGAGGACATTGTTGATGAAGTCTTTGCCACGACACTCTTTAATAAAGAAGCGGGAACAAGAACCTATCCCAAGCTAAATGGTTTACAGCTCATAAACCGCGAAGTCATCGTGAAATATTTACGTCAGTTATTACGAATCGACCAACGCTCTGCACCTTTAAGAGTACTTGCACATGAGTTTGATGTGAATAGAAGTATAACTATCAAGGTGGGCGATACTGAAAAGGAGTTAAGAGTCGGCGGGCGTGTTGATCGACTAGATGAGGTCTTTTCAGATAGTGATAAGGCACAATTACGAGTCGTAGATTATAAAACTGGTGGTAGAGTTGCAGCACCACTGAAATCTATTGACGAGGTATTTGATCCAAAGAATGTAGCTTTTAAAAAGAGTGACTATACAATGCAAGCTATGTTTTATAGCTTAATTGAAGCAGAGCATGATGATAAGCTTAATCCTTTGCATCATGCGGTTAGCCCTGCATTACTCTTTATTCAACACGCTGGTGGTGATGATTATTCACCAATATTGTCAATGGAAGGGAAAGAAATAACAGATGTTACGGAATATAAGGAACCTTTCTTTGAACATCTCATTCAACAATTGGGGGATCTCTTTAATCGCAATATTGCTTTTAGCTCTACGGATAATCTTAATGCTTGTTCCTATTGTCCCTATAAACAAATGTGTGGACGATGAAAGTTTGAAGAACAATGATGGCTAAAAAATTGGTAAATGTGATTCATTAAAACACTATGACTCACATCCTTGTTAATTCAATTCTTCTATATATATTTTGAGTATCATCCAATACCCTTTTATAAGGATGTTACTCAATACCCTTTATTAGGATGTCTTTAGCCATATTATCAATAGTGTCAATCAAAACTTTAAAAAGATCTGTAAACCTTATCCCCATATAAAAGTTAAGGGCTAAAATCCTCTCTTGGATTTCAGCCTTTTTTGTTACTTTTGTTTTTGCTAATAAACTTCAATAACATGGGAAAAAGTACACATTTTTAGCGGACAGCTGGTCTATAATCAGGTAATAAAATTAGGCGTAATGGACATTTGGTAGGCTGAAACCTCTCGGAATTCTTTTATTTACTACCTTTGCAGCATTTGAAAACCTATGAATAAAAAAACTGTATCTTCTGTAATAGCTCAAATGTTAAAAAGAATGGGCATCGACGTTCTGTTCAGATGTATTCCTGCAAGGATTGTGGTAGACAATTTCAAGGTGGTCTGCGTATAAATAATATTTCTCTATGTAATGACTATCTGACGGCAAATCGAACGATATCTGATCTATCCACTCTTTATAAATGTTCAGAGCGAACCATACGACGTAGGTTGAGCTTAGTGGTAGATAGCTTTACTGCTACTTACCCCAAATCTGCAGTAATAATATTGGATACAACATACTTTTCCAGGACATTTGGTGTGATGCTTTTTCAGGATGCTTCATCAGGCAAAATACTCTATCGCAAGTTTGTCAAAAACGAAACTAACAGAGATTATCTTGATGGACTTTGGTATATTGCGGAACGTGGAACTATGATAAAAGCAGTGGTGTGTGATGGGCATATAGGACTTTTACAAGCTATAAGTTTCTGTCCCGTACAAATGTGTCAATTTCACCAATTTCAGATAGTTAGAAGACTCCTTACTAACAACCCACATTTGCCTGCAGGCGTTGAACTATTGGCATTAATGAGAAGGATGTTCTCTATGAGAAAAGAAGAGTTTATAACCGCTTTTGATAAATGGTGTGATAAATGGAAAGAGTTCCTAAATGAACGAACTCTCCTAATCTCGGGTAAGACAACTTATACACACAGAAGACTGAGAACGGCAAGACGTTCTATTAAGACACATCTGCCATGGCTCTATACGTGCGAGCAGCATCCAGATATACAAATACCTAATACAACAAACCTGTTGGAAGGAATTAACTCACAACTTAAAAGAGCACTGCATAATCATAATGGATTGAATGAAGCTAACAAGAAGATGTTTATAGATGGATTCATAAATACAAAAAAGTAGGCTGGAATAACCAGCCTACCAAATGTCCATTACTAAAACCCGAGAGGTTTTCAGCCTACCAAATGTCCATTACGCCTAAAATTACTCGACAAGCAAAAGATCAAGCAAATTAGCTTTGAAACACCCCAAAGTGAAGCTCATGTTAAGTGCCTTGACGGGGGACGCACCTTGTTATCATGCTCTTCAGCGTTCTCAAACACTTTGATTCTCTGCGAGAAGTCGAGATTGGAATGAAGGCTGAAGTATATAAACTACATCATCTAGTATTGAAGATGTTATGCGCCGTAGTACACTTGCTACGTGAGTTCGGTTTAAGAAAGTTCTTTTAAAAGTTGGTAATCTCGTTATTTTTTGTAACTCTATAGTTGAAAATCAATAACTTACAAAACAAATAAGCGATGATTACCAAGGATAGAATTTTTCTGTATTATTGATGAATTTAAATGTTGAACTGGGCAAAAAACTATGTTTACCTTCCTATAATGGAAATGGGAAACGTTGCAGGAATCGTAAGAGAAGGCTTAGCGAGAGTAAAATCATGACCATACTTATATGTTATCATTTCGGTACATATCGTAATTTTAAGGAGTATTACCAAAATTATATCCGTGGTTGGCTCAAGAATGATTTCTCTGCTTCGGTATCCTATAACCGTTTTGTTAGAAATCATGCCTCGTGTATTCTTCAAGATGATGCTTTTCATGAAGCTCTATGCCTTTGGTAAATGTACAGGTATAACATTCGTTGACAGTACGATGATTCCTGTTTGTCACAATGTAAGACGATATTTTAACAAGGTCTTTGCCAGACTTACCAGAAGTAGCAAGGGGACTATGGATTGGTGTAATGGATTGGTGTAATGGATTCAAACTTCATCTTCTTTGTAATGGATTCAGGTGAAGTAATAATATTCTGTCTTACAGGAGCAAACGTTGATAAAAGGGATCGTAGAGTCTGGACGGTATTTGCAAAGGTACTCTATGGAAAGGTTTTTGCAGACAGAGGGTACATCAAGCAGGAACTCTTTGAAAGTCTATTCAGTCAAGGTATTCAACTTGTTCATATGGTCTTAAAGCAAAGATGAAGAATAAGCTTATGCCCATGTGGGAAAAGATTATGCTAAGGAAAAGATATATCATCGAGTGCATTAATGAACTGCTAAAGAACAAAGCGAGCATCATACACTCACGACACCGATCGATACATAACTTTATCATGAGCTTATGTTCTGCCCTTACAGCACATTGCTTTTTTGAGAATAAGCCAGAGGCACTACCTATATATATAACAATCAAGACCGTTAGAACTATTTGCATACTAAGCTTATCCCGAACTCACGTATATATAGGGTTCCTCATACCCAATCTGCTTATAATACTGGCAAAGAGGAATATTAAAAGATTTCTTCGCGAAGAATTTCGATTTTCTTCGCGAAGATTTTTGGTGTTTCTTATGTTGACATTAAAATGCACAGAAATAGGACTTGTAAAGCTGGGTGTCAGCCTCATGGGGCACGGAAGTATATTTCGTTATTGTTAACAATTAAGCCTCGTGGCTAATGAAGAATATCAGACGGTGAAGAGGGTAAAAATATACATATCAACCCATACTGTCACGTCTACTCCAACGGAACAGTCCTTACGGAGAAAACGAAGAATGTTTTGAGATGGTTTCTTGGGATGTAAATAGAAGCCATGAGAGCGTAAATCTTTTGCGAAATATAGATAGTACGCTTTATCCCAAAAGATAATTTGCAGTGTCCCAGCTTTGTCATCAATAACAGCAATGCTACTATTGTCTACTTTTGAAAAGATACGATAAAGTGGTTGGCGAGATTGATCGAAATCAGTATTTGGCGTTACGTGCCATCCCCATAATTGGCGTGAATCACCGGTATTGACAACAAGCTCTGTCCGAATCTGTCGAAGTCCATATTTACTAAAGGAATAAGGTGTTGCATTGTGCTTACCCTTCTGGACTTGGTACTGGAGTAATTCTGTAATTGGGATATGGACTAAAGGATTCCCCTGTGCCAACACGCATAGGGGAATCAAATGTAATATTATCAACAAAAATAGCTTCCTTATCATACTAGTCCTTCCAACTCATTGAGCCAATCCGTCGACATGGCATCCGTAGGCATCCGCCAATCACCACGTGGGGAGAGGCTTACACTGCCCACCTTTGGACCGTCTGGCAAGCAGGAACGCTTGAATTGCTGTGAGAAGAATCGACAGAAGAAAATGCGTAACCAATGTAAAATTACACCATCGGCATAGACATCATGGAAAGCATTTTGGGCTAACCAGTAGATTTTAGAGGGGCGGAAACCACAGCGAAGAACATAATAAAGGAAGAAATCATGCAATTCGTAAGGCCCCACAATATCCTCCGTCTTTTGGGCAATATCTCCCTTTTCATCGGCAGGCGTTAACTCTGGAGAGATGGGGGTGTCAACAATATCAATCAATGTGTGACGGGTACTCTCGCCTACCCCACTCTCTGCCACATAACGAACGAGGAATTGGGTAAGCGTCTTAGGCACACTCACATTGACAGCATACATACTCATGTGATCACCATTATAAGTGCACCAGCCTAAAGCTAACTCGCTGAGATCGCCTGTTCCCAAGACTAAGCCTCCTAGCTGATTACTGAGGTCCATCAAGATTTGCGTACGCTCACGAGCTTGCGAATTTTCATAAGTCACATCATGAACACTGGCATCATGTTCAATATCCTTGAAGTGTTGTAATACGGATGAAGCTATGTTGATTTCACGAATCGTAACACCAAGATCTTTCATAAGCGTAATGGCGTTTTGATAGGTGCGATCTGTGGTACCGAAGCCGGGCATCGTTACTCCTATTATGTCTTTGCGATCAAAGCCCAACGTGTCGAAGGTCTTCACAGCAACCAGTAAGGCTAAAGTAGAATCTAATCCTCCACTAATACCAACTATAATCCTCTTACAGTTCGTGTGAACCAAACGTTTCGCCAAACCGCTAACCTGAATGTTGAGAATCTCGTCACAAGCATCTTTCATGTTTTCCGTGCTAGGAACGAAAGGATGTTGTTCGAACTGGCGGGTTAAAGAGAACTCACGCTCTGGACATATCTGTAACTGACAATCAACGGTTAATGCTAATTCGCCATAATGCCCACTAATGCCCGATAGACCTGTGGCGGTTGGACGTTGAGCATTCACAAAGGTGCTATTCGTTCGACGCTCACCTCTTAACCTTTCGACATCAATCTCGGAGATAACTAATTGTGGTTCTATCTGAAAACGCTTTGACTGCTCTAACAATAAGCCATTCTCATAGACAAAGGCATTCCCTCCATAGACAACATCTTGCGTGCTTTCTCCAAATCCACATCCACTATAAACATAGCCACAGATGGTTCGTGCACTCTGTTGAGACAATAGAGATTTTAAATAACGATGCTTGCCTAGCAGCTCATCACTGGCAGAAAGATTAAAGATAATTTCAGCTCCAGCCAAAGTAAGATGATTACTAGGTGGGGTTGGAGCCCATACATCCTCACATATTTCTATACCAAACTTCGCCCCTTGAGGAGTGCGGAAAATTTGCATATCTGGCGTCACAAGTATATGATGACCAGCAAAGTGGATCCGCTTAGGACGAAGATCTTGAGAAGACGCAAACCAACGCTTCTCATAAAACTCGCTATAATTGGGAAGGTAAGTCTTAGCCACTATACCTAATAATTTACCCTGCTGAATAACCAAAGCACAATTTAAAAGCAATGAACCTACAGCTACTGGTGCCCCTACGATGGTGATAATATCTAACTTTCGAGTGAAATCAAGTAAAGATAAAATGGCTTGCTCAACATTATCTAAAAGCAATTGCTGGTGGAATAGATCCTGGCAAGAATATCCTGTCAAAGATAGTTCTGGAAAGGCTATAATCTCAACGCCTTTCCCATCCGCTATAGCGATTTGCTTTTCAATCTCAGCAAGATTAAATTGAGTATCTGCCACTCTAACAGAAGGAATAGCAGCAGCCACCTTTATAAGACCATATTTCATAAATGCACTTGTTTGATTATTTTATTGTTACTTGGGTAGCTCCATAACCATATTCTCGGAAGGAAGCATCCTGATAAGAAAAATGCTTATACTTATAATTAAGTTCATGAATAAGTGCATGACGCAAGACTCCTTCACCCTTACCATGGATAAATATTATTTTCTTTCCTTTCTGACTCTTATATTGTTCTATAATACGACGAAAGGTATCAAGCTGATATTCAAGAATATCGCTTGATGACATTCCTGTAGTAGTTTCGAGTAATTTATCCGCATGAAGATCTATCACTATCTTATCGTCATTAAGCATTTGTTTTGCTAAACGAGGGCTCTTCGACTTGTAAGGATTAGCGAGCTTTTTTGCCTTCTCCTCTATCTTTACATCTTCCGAATGATTCGAAGTGTTGAGACTGGTTAATGAGGCTTTAGATATGGCTTCATCCTTCACTCTTAAAGCCTCGACCATCTGATTTTCTTTTAACTTATCATTCTCTACCAATGTATAGATTAAAGCGGGTTCATCAAAAAAGAGATTGTCACGGAATGTGTTCAACTTGTAAAACTTTACAGCGTCAATATTAACTTGAATATCACAGGTTGGCTTTAATTCAAACGTCTTATCACGCTTATATGCATGGAGCTGAATACAACCATGAAGCATATCGTTAAGGTCGGCTAAAGTGAAGTTTTCTATCAATAACTTCATATTAGGTTCCAACTCTCCAACCGCTTTAAGATTCCATTTATCTTCCGCCTTTATCAAATAAGAAAAATGAACATAATAATTAGAATCATTAATAAGATAAGACTTAAAATTTGAAGTTGATAAAGCCTTTGTGTCATGCGGAACAAAGGCAAGATAGAGAGATAACTCGTCTCCACCTACACGTTCTTTCACTGGAGCTTCAAAATTGAGAGAAGGGTCATCATCCAACGTAATATCTGTATCAACATTACGCCAATCTTCATTGCCTTCATCATCAACACTAGAAGTACTTAATCTTTGCTTAATACTCCGATTATCCTTACCATCTTCCATCCCTCGCTGGTGCTGATCAATACGCATCTTTGCACGATCAGTAGCACTATCATCCACGATAACAATCTCATTTATAGGGGTTGGTATCTGAAATCCATCTTCGTCTTCTACCAGCACTATCTTTCCTTTAATACCAGCAATAAATCCACCACCTGTATCACTAAGAAATCGGACTTTGTCTCCTATTTTCATTGCTTATCTTTCTTTTTGAATAAATATTAGGTTATGGTATCAGTAATGAAGAATCACCATAACTCAAGAATCGAAAATCATGACTAAGTGCATAATCATAAATCTTACGCCAATCGCCCTTGACAAACGCACTAACCAATAATAATAAAGTTGATTGTGGTTGGTGGAAGTTTGTTATCAATGCCTTTACGATCTTATAAGTATAACCTGGAGCAATAATAATTTGAGTACTGGAATGGAGGGCATTTAAGCCATCTCTATCAAGATAATCCAACAGATTTTGGATTGATTCTTCCACAGAGATAACCTTCCCATTGACTTTGACTAATCCGTCAGAATTATGAGGTAAATCATAAGGTTCCCATTGATTTACATGCAAATCATCCTCGGTAGCATTATTGTTAGATACGAGCTTTACTCCCATATAATATAGGCTCTCCAGAGTTCTAACACTAGTAGTGCCAACAGCTATAGCTCGGCATTTATGTTTTAAGAGCTTTATAAGCGTCTGACGACGTACAATAATAAACTCTGTGTGCATATTATGACCTTCTATTTCATGACTCTTTACTGGCTTGAAAGTTCCTGCCCCCACATGAAGGGTAAGTTCCTCACGATCAACACCATGCTCATCCAAAGCCTTAAGCACCTTATCAGTAAAGTGAAGACCAGCCGTAGGTGCTGCCACTGAGCCTTTAATCTTTGAATATACGGTTTGATAAGTTTCCTTATCACTTTCCTCTGTAGCACGGTTAAGATATGGAGGAATAGGTAATTCACCTACGGCTTCAAGAATCTCAGCAAATGATATATTTGTATTATCCCACTCAAATTGAATCCAATGATTGGTTCCACCAGCTTGCTCCTGCACCTTACTGCGGTCCATTGTTGCGGTGAGTGTTAGCTTTTGCCCTTTGATTTCAAATGCACGCTTTAATGCACCTTCTTTCCACTTCTTAAGGTTGCCAACCATACAAAGCCATGCACACTCGTGATTTGTTTGAAACATCAATTCATAATCTGTTGGCTGTGCTGGTTCCATTAAGAATACCTCTATGAGGGCTCCCGTCTCCTTACGAAAGTGCATACGTGCCTGAATGACTTTCGTATTATTGAAAACCATCAACGCACCTTTAGGCAAATATTCAGGAAGATTATAAAAAATGTCCTCCGATACATCACCATGCTTATAAAGCAATAACTTGCTATGGTCGCGCTCAGTCAATGGAAATTTGGCGATGCGCTCATCGGGGAGTGGATAGTTGTAATCAGAAATGCTAATATGTTTTGTATCTTCAGACATAATATGGTTTTTATATTAATAATAAAGCACGAAATACCACATAGATAAATGTTAATACAAGTACTGTTAAGACAAGGTCTATATCTGCAAAGCTATAGCCCGTGCGGGTGTACCGTGTAGAAATATAATGAAGTTTATCACTGAATCGAATATAAATGCGAAGATATAAAAAATAAATGAGAATGGCAATTGTACTTCCAAAAATTGCACCAACAAATATATCTGAAGGATAATGTACACCCAAATATGGACGAGTTAATGATACGATTATTGCCCACAAGAACATAAAACAAGAAAAAATCTTATCACGCACTAACAAACTAAAGAATACAGCTATTAGAAAAGCATTTGCCGTATGGGAAGAGAAAAAGCTATATCCGCTTGCATAATAACCATTTGCTGATTGAACGATTCCTTGTAATTCAGGACTCTTTAAAGGGCGTGGGCGTGCAATAAGGGGTTTTACAATGCCAAGATTCACACCATCAACAATCAATAATCCTATTCCTATGGTACCGACAATAAGCATTATCTTCCACCAATTTTCATTATTTTTTATAACTAAATAAAGTAAAGCTCCATACAACAATATCCACGTATAGGCAGAAGTCAAAGTCACGACTAGGTTGTCTAGAAACAAATTATTGCTTCCATTCAGAGTAAGTAGTACGCACTTATCAATTGTATGTAAGGCTTCAAAACTCATACAAAATTAATGACTAATAAACTTATATATATAACTTATTAAATTGCTTCAATACAAGAGGTTTGTACCCAACCTTGTCGTCCATCATTAAGTTGAACACCTGTCCATTTACTCAAACCTTGATCAGTAATCTTTACTTTAGACCCTTCATGAAGAATGAATATCTCTTTAGACTTTTGATCAGGTGTTTCTCTTACTACAGCTGATGGTAACATTATGATACCATGATTACTTGCATCTAACAAACATACTTGTTGGATAGCAAAGAATGTGGTAAGAATAAATAGGGCAAAAAATAAAGGGAGTGTTCCTCTTGACAATTTCTGTAGAAGTTCTTTCTCTACAAAAATATATACCACTAAAGATACTAAAGCCAGAAATAGAGAAATAAGACTCAAATAAGCCCAACTATCTACACTTAATAGATTTACAAGAGCCTTATACCAAGTAACGAAAAACATTTCAGATTCTGGCGTTAACTTATCAATTGTTTTTGATTGAGCCAACTGTAGATTAAAACGAATGTCATCATCACTAGGTGCCAAACGTTGGGCACGTTCATAAGCTAGTACGGCATGAGGTATATTATCGAGACGATAATAACAATCTCCTAAATTATAGTATAAAGCCGCAGACTCGCCTTGCTCTAATAACTTTTCATATCCTTTTACTGCTTGTGCATAGTTTCCCTTTTGATATAATTTGTCAACATCTGACTTAGTTTGAGAGAAAGCATGGATAGGGAGAGCTAATAAAGCTATAATCAAGAAGGAAAGAATATTATTATTCTTAGACTTCTGAACCTTTGCTTTTTTAATCGTTTCTTCCATATCTGAAATGGCTTCCATTGCTACATCAAATGTCTTTTGCATATTACCTTTCTCATTTCCTGGAGCATAACGCTCATACTCACATTCATCAATAGCCGTAATGAACTTGTCAATAACCTCCATTGGAACATTAATAGCCGTTAATTGCTCACTAATATTATCACGTGACAATTGTTCGATTGGGAGATTTAATTTATCACCAACATAGCCCCAAAGTGCTTGTAAGATTTCATCATAGAACTCTATATTTCTCCCTTTCATCTTTAATAGATTAGCTGAATGCAAGCGAGAAGTAGCTATCCTACTTGCATTTTTTCCTCGCTTGAGAACCATATCAACACGATGAGCGAAACGATCCTTATATCTATAAGCTAAAATAGATCCACTAACAAGTAGTAACAAAAGAATAATATAATATGGAATAGAACCAAAGAAGAAATGACCTACCTTATCCAATGCACTATCCCCAACCTTCAAAGGTAAAATATCTTCATTAGGTAAATCTACTGATAAAATATCTTTAGAACTACCATCACCTCGCATAACCTTCAATTCCATCGGAGAAGTCTGAAGGGTAACATACTTATGCTGAACCAAATCATAATAAACAAATTTAACTGGAGGAATGGAAACAACTCCTTCTTGTTGAGGAACAATAACTTGGTCATAAATTATATTTCCTTCAACTCCATTCTCTGTTAATTGTGTCTTGTCGGTAATCTTCACATCGTATTTTTCAAAACCTTTAGGTATCTGAATAATAGGTTGTTTTATTAATTTCAGATTACCAGCTCCACTTACTACAACACGAATAGAAACAGGATCACCAGCTTTTACTTCTTTCTTATTTAATTGTCCAGAAAGGTTAAAATGGCCAACACCTCCAGAGAAATCAGAAGGCTGAGTTGGTAATGGTAAAACTTTTATCGACAATCCAGAAGCAAGAATATCTTTCTTTATATTCGTGATACCATCATTAATACCAAAGGCTTCAAATGGATTAAAATTATTACTCTCTTGAACTAAGCCATGGAAAGTCAAAGCAGGTACTTTTAAAGTGCCTGTCATCTGTGGGTACATGACATACTTACTCCATGTAACACAATTATAAACTCGATTACCTACACGCTCTTTATGGAAAGTTTTTTGTTGTGGCAAATTAACTTCTTGAACGTGGAACCCCGTTAAATCAGGCATTTTACCAATTAACTGACGCAGATTCTTTGTTGTATAAACTTTATAAGTTAAAAGGACTGGTTCCTGTTCGTAAACTGTTGTTTTATTTGCAGAAACCTTAATGAATAAATCTTTAGAGCTAATGTGTGAGGAGGAAGAACGTGGATCATCTTGAACGTCATTGTAACTTCCTTTTGAAGAAGCATAAGCTCCCTTTGCATTACCAGATACATTAATTCTTACAGGCGTAGATGCAATCTCTTGACCATTAACTACAATCTTCGCTGGTCCTATCCCAAGGTTACCCTTTTTTGTAGCCACAAAGACATACGCAAACGTGACTGTAGAGGAACTACTAGCATGACCATTAATAAACTGATAATTAGACTGAGAGGATGTTGCTGGTCCATATACTTTCTCAAGTCCATTAGATAATCTACCTAACTGAAATCTACGAACATCCTGAGTATATACTGTATATTCAACTTGGAACTCTTCTCCCACTGATACATGCTTAGGAGCTACGACACGAACATATTGTGCCTTCATTCCAAGCGTACATAAAAGTATGAAAAGTAAAAATATATATCGCTTCATATTTCTAATAGTTACCAATTTTTATCAAGTTTTTTATCCGAAGGTTGTTGCATTGCCTTTGCCAACCTCTTTTGGGTTTCCTTTTCCTGCTGCATAGCCGCATTCAATAATTGTTCAGCATTACTCTTGCTCATCCCATTATTATTGTTTTGAGGCTTTTGCTGAGAATTATCCTTCTTCTTCTGTTTATTATCTTTGTTCGATTGATTCTTATTTTGTTTGTTTTTATTCTGATTATTTTTAGAGCCACCAGAGTTCTTCTTATTATTCTGTTTCTTCTGCTGACGTTGACATAACTCGAAGTTATAACGTGCGTTATTATGAGAAGGGTTATCACGCATTGCCTTCTTATAATAATCAATAGCCTTACTATAGTTTTTCTCTCCTTGATAAATAGTACCAAGATTATTATAGCTACTAGCCTGGCGAATAGGATCTGTTTCTAATTTAGCCGCTTTCTCGTAAATCTTTTTTGCTTCTGCATTCTTATGTTGCGCCTGTAAACATCTAGCTAAATTATAATTGCCAATAGCATTATTAGGTTCCTTATCGATAGCCTTACGATAAAAGACCTCAGCTTGCGCATAGTTCTTTGAGGAAAAGTTCTTATTCCCTTTCCTAATTAACTGATTACTCGTTTGAGCATTGAGCGTAACAAACGATATCATCAAAAGACATACTATAAAATAAAGCCGCTTAAACATATACTTATTTAATACTTTCTCTTTCTTTCTAGAATAAAGACATCAATGATGAGTGATAAGACAGCAAGTAGTGCAAACGCCTGGAATTGTTCATCATAATCACTATATACAACATTATTTATCTCTCCCTTTTGAAGTTTTCCAAGTTCTCTCTCCAGAAGGGCATCAGCAACACTACTATTATCTACGTGTATATATACTCCGTGCCCTGCATCTGCTATTTTCTTACACATTTCTTCATTGAGATGTGTCTTAACAATATTACCATTGGCATCCCTCAAGTCCTCACCATTAGGCATTGGAATGGTAGTTCCTTGTGTAGAACCTATACCAAGTATAAACACCTTAATACCCTTTTCTTGCGCTTGTTTTGCCATAGCTTCTGCACCTCCCTCATTATCTTCACCATCTGTAATGACGACTATCGCTTTACCTGTTTGAGTATTAGGTGTAAAACTGTGCATAGCTAAGTTAATCGCTTTACCTATGTCTGTTCCTTGTGTTCCAATTAATGAAGGATTTATATTATCCAAGAACATCTTTGCCGAAACATAATCACTCGTTATCGGTAGTTGAACAAAAGCGTCGCCCGCAAAAACGATTAAACCTAGTTTGTTCTTTGTAAACTTATTCATGAGTCCCTCAACCATAAGTTTACTCTTATCTAAACGTGAAGGAACAACATCTGTAGCCAGCATAGAGTTACTAATATCAAGCGCCATAATAACTTCGATGCCCTCTCTACTTGTATTATTTGCGATCTTATTACCAATCTGTGGACGAGCTACTATCAATATAAGCAATGTCAATATTAGTTCTGCCAAAACAAACTTTACCAACTTCCTTCTTGGACTTGCCATTGGAGATAATTGATGCATTAACTTTAGCGAACCAAATCGTTTAAGTCTACGTTTACTTTGGCGAAGAGAATATAGATAAATCATTGCTAATAGAGGTATCAGCAATAACAACCATAAATATGTAGGATTATCAAATCTAAACATTCTTCATTTATCACATTAAATAAGTTATTCACCTTATTATATATAGGCAAATCACTTATGGTAATCTTCTAAAAACCGTCAGGCGTAATAGTAAATCTAAACAGAAGATGAATAATGCAAGCCATGCAAAGGGCATATAAGCCTCATGCAAATGACTATAAGCTTTTACTCTCAATTTCGTCTTCTCTAATTTATCAATATCTTGATAAATCTTGGAAAGTTCAGCTTGACTTTGCGCTCTGTAAAACTCTCCATTTGTTGATACAGCTATATTTTGTAATGTCTTATAGTCTATTGCTCCTAAATCTCCTTCCGACTCCTTACCCAAACCTATAGTATAGATTCTTATACCATACTTCTTAGCTATAGACGCAGCTGTCATTGGAGAGATAGAACCTACATTATTACTACCATCAGTCAACAGAATTATAACCTTACTCTTTGCTTTCGAGTCTTTTAAGCGACTAACCGAATTAGCAAGTCCCATACCAATAGCTGTTCCATCCTGTATTAATCCTTTCACTACTAAATCTGTACGTACATTATGAAGAAGATTTAATAAAGCGGCATGGTCGACTGTCATTGGACATTGTGTGAAAGCCTCTCCTGCAAATATCGTCAGACCGATGTTATCATTAGGGCGTCCACTAATAAAATCTGAAGCCACTTCTTTTGCCACTTCTATACGATTAGGGAACACATCTTCTGTCAACATACTTGCTGAAATATCCATCGTCAACATGATATCAATTCCTTCAGCATCCTTATTATCCCAGGAGTTATACGTTTGTGGGCGTGCTAACACAATGACCACCAAAGTATAAACTAGACAACGCAGAAACATTGGAAGATGGATCATCCGAATCCTCCAACTCTTTGAGATATGTTGATAAGCGAATGTATCGCTCATCTTTATGGTTGGTTCCTTACCTTTACCACAAAGAAAATACCATAATAAATAAGGTATTAACAAGATGAGTAAAAGAAGGTATCCACTATTGGCAAATTCCATTTCTACTTCAATTTACATTACACTAGAAGTCCTATAATCTCTGACACGAAATATATGAACAGAGCCACAGAACAAACTAATAATAATATGATAGCCAACTTAATAATTTTACGAGTACGCTGACTCCTTGTCTCCTCAGTCTTGTCAACTATTGGAACAATATCATCTTTCTTTGTCGTTTCTATGAAACGTACTACATTATCGAAATAGTAGTTCTTATCATTTTCACCCGTTTGGTATTTTGCGAACTTTACGAGATCTACTGTATTGAAAATTTCTTCTAACTCTTTAATATCTGTCTCCTTACATTCATCATGTAGTTTATCCAAGATTTCAGAAGAAGTCATCTCTAAGGCATTAAAATTATAACGCTTAGAAATATATCTTCTCAAGACATCAGTTACATGCGTATAATAGGTCTTTTGATCTGAATAAGACTTTATTTGTGAGCGAATCTCTTCCAACTCATTTAGTGCTTGTTCATAAGAAGACAATACACGCTCCTTCTTACTAACCTTACGTCTACTTAATGATTTATAGAGATAATAAGCAAGCCCCAAAAGAATAAGAATCAATAGCCCTATTAGGATGACGGGAAGCCACTCTGCAAAAGTAAGGCTAACCTGCTGAATATCATCAGGTGGCATTGGGGTATTCTTGACCGTATCAACAGGAATAGAACGAACATCAAAGCTAACGGCTTTCGTCAAACTCGTCTTACCATTAATAACAACCTTCTGTGCAGGAATGGTATAATGCTTTGCATTCCATGCCGTCAATACATAGGTACGTTTATTCAACTGATGATTAGAAGAATCCGTAACACTACGATTCACCTTTAGCACTTCCAAGTCTTGTGCATGCTCTTTTGGCACAATCTGTTTAGGAAAGGAAACCTTTGTACCACGGGGAACATCTACGACAATACTATAACTAGTTCTTCCACCTATTAATATATGGGTAGAATCAATACTAGCTCTAACATTTATCTGTGCATAGCTGACACCAACTATAGATAATAACGCTATTATCACCAAAAACCTTTTCATCGTCTTCTCTTTAAAAATAACGTTATCAACATCTTGACATAATCGTCATTAGTAGCTATAGCCACACTATCAACGTGACTTTGCGTTAAAGTATCATGCAATCGCTGTTCACGCTCTTCCCAATAGGTATTGTGGGCCTTTCGAACACGAATATCATGTGTATCAACATACATCTCATGTCCTGTCTCTGCATCAATAACTTTCAGCAAGCCGACATCAGGCATTACCTTTGCACGTGGGTCATATACTTGAATGGCAACAACGTCATGTTTTCTATTTGTGATACGTAATTCCTGACTAAAATCCTTCCTTGTATAGAAATCGCTAATAACAAAAGCTGTACAACGACGTTTGACAACCTTATTAAGATATTCCAGTCCTACTCCAACATCTGTCTTCTTACTATTTGGCGTAAATGTCAACATCTCTCTAATTAAATAAAGAATATGTTTCCTACCCTTCTTGGGTGGGATATACTTCTCAACGTGATCAGAAAAGAAGATAACCCCTATCTTATCATTGTTTTGAATAGCCGAGAATGCTAATGTAGCAGCAATCTCCGTCACACATTCACGTTTAAGTTGTCCAGCGGTACCGAAATCTAAAGAACCACTCACATCTATCACCAACATTACAGTAAGTTCGCGTTCTTCTTCAAAGACTTTTACGTAAGGACGATGAAAACGACCCGTAACATTCCAATCAATATCACGAACATCATCGCCATACTGATACTCGCGTACTTCAGAAAACGCCATACCTCTACCCTTAAAGACAGAATGATATTGACCAGCAAATATATTCTGGCTTAAGCCTAGAGCTTTAATTTCTATTTTACGTACTTTCTTTAGTAACTCAGTTGTATCCATATACAATGATGAAAACTATCTTTTCTTACAATACACTTAACAATGAAGCGAGAATCATTAAGGTACTTGCACCTTGTTAATAATCTCACTAACTATTGTCTCTGTAGTTAAGTTAGCAGCTTCTGCCTCGTATGATAAACCTATTCTGTGACGAAGAACATCATGTGCGACAGCACGTACATCTTCTGGCACTACATAGCCACGGTGCTTGATAAAGGCGTATGCACGGCTAGCTCTGGCAAGATTGATACTTGCACGTGGACTACCACCAAAGGTTATCATCTCTTTTAAGTCAGCTAACTGATAACGTTCAGGATATCTTGTAGCAAAGACGATATCAGTAATATACTGCATAATCTTGTCATCCAAGTAAACATCCTCAACAACCTTTCTTGCTTCAAGGATTTCTTTAGTACCAATAACAGGACGAATTAAGGGAGCATTGCCTTGTAGATTCATTCGAACAACAAGTTTCTCTTCATCTAATGTTGGATAATCAAGAACAACCTTCAACATGAATCGATCCACTTGTGCTTCTGGCAACATATAAGTACCCTCTTGCTCTATTGGATTCTGTGTTGCCATAACAAGGAAAGGATCAGGCAAGGTGAATGTAGATTCACCAATGGTTACTTGATGTTCTTGCATTGCTTCCAATAGTGCACTTTGGACCTTTGCAGGCGCACGGTTAATCTCATCTGCAAGTATAAAGTTAGAGAATATAGGTCCTTTCTTTACGTGGAATGTTTCGTCCTTTTGTGAATAGATTTGTGTACCAATAACATCAGCAGGCAACAAATCTGGAGTAAACTGAATACGACTATAACGCACATCAATGAGCTGTGATAGCGTCTTGATAGCAAGTGTCTTTGCTAGACCAGGGACACCCTCTAATAGGATATGACCATCACTAAGTAAAGATATCAGTAACGAATCAATTAAATGCTTTTGTCCAACTATTATTTGATTCATTCCTGTCGTAAGGTCTGTCACAAAAGAACTCTGCCGTTCGATTCTCTCATTTAACTCTCTAATATCAATAGATTCCGCCATTATCTCACAATTTATATTGTATTTTATGTATCATTCAACGAGTCACAAAAGTACTACATAAAAGCGGATAGGGCGAAGATTTGTGTCTAAATTATATTAAATAAAAACTTAGTATTGTTTTTTAAAGACTTTTTTAATTGAAATAGGTTAACAGCTATGTTTTCATCCTTAAATGAAAGCAATTATAGAAGTGGTTATATGTAAATTTTAATAAGTAAGAAATACATATAAAGACAAACATCCTCGCCTATCCAATGAATCAATAATTCTACGAATAGGCAAGGATATTTGCCTTTATTTATATTATCGACACACTCCTACTTTAGGCTTATGTCATTAGCGCCTTAGGTGCTATAAGAGTTTAAACTTACTTTATTCTGTATAGAGATAACGTTTAATAGACTTCTTCGGGGTTTTCTCAAACTCTTCTTCTTGAACACGAATCTCTGACACCTTACAATAAGCTGGTATGATGGCATTCAACTGTGTACGGTTTTCTTCCATTATATTCTTGATATCTTCCGCATTGAGTCCAAGACTCTGTGCTTCGTCATAGTCCGGATGAACCAAAGCTATAAGTTTCTCGCCCTTCTGAATAACCAAACATTCACTTACTAGTGCCAAAGAGTTCAACTTATCCTCAATCTCTTCAGGATAGATATTCTGTCCGTTACTACCGAGCAGTAAGTTCTTGGAACGTCCCTTTATAAATACATTGCCATCCTCGTCCATTAATCCGAGGTCTCCTGTGTGGAACCAACCTTCCTTATCAATGGTACGTGCAGTATCTTCCTCATTCTTATAATAACCCAGCAGAACATTAGGTCCCTTTGTCAGAATCTCACCAGCTACATTAGCAGGATCAGGACTATCTATGCGCACCTCTTGATGAAGTGCAGCCTGCCCGCACGATCCTTTTGCAAAGGTATGCCAATCACGATAGCAAATGATTGGTCCACATTCTGTAGCTCCATAGCCAACAGTATAAGGGAACTCTATCATGCGTAAGAAGTTCTCGATCTCTCCATTAAGTGCAGCTCCACCGATGATAATTTCATACAAATTGCCACCGAATGCTTGATAAACCTGCTCACGTATCTTTGCACGAACTTTCTTGTTTATAACAGGCATGTTCAGTAGCAAACGCATCTTGTTGTTCTGAATCTTAGGGAAGACTTTCTTGCGGATAATCTTTTCAATCACAAGGGGTACAGCTATCATAATGATAGGCTTTACTTCTTGTAATGCTTGAGAGATTATAGCTGGCGAAGGTATACGTGTAAGGTAATAGATGTGGACACCTGAAAGGAACTCATAAATGAACTCAAAGGACATGCCGTACATGTGTGCCATTGGGAGTATGCTAATAACATTACTTCCAGGTTTGACGACATCTCCAAGTACATGTTTAGCAAAGTCAGTATTACTCCACAATGAACGATAAGGAAGCATTACTCCTTTCGAGTGACCAGTAGTACCACTTGTATAGTTAATTAACGCCAATTCATCGGGACTTTGCTCACGATAGTAATGTACATGTTCTGGTCGGAAATACTTTGGGTAACGACGCCCAAACTCCTCATTAAGATGTTCGCGAGCATAGGTTAGTTTCTCTGTACGGCTCACTACTAAGGAGTAATCTGGAATATAAATAATACCTTCCAGCTTTGGCATCTTTGTAGCATCAATCTGGGTTACAACAACGTCGCCAACAAATAAAAGCTTAGCATCCGAATGGTTTACAATATTATGTATTTGTTCGGGCAT
Source organism: Prevotella veroralis (assembly GCF_018127765.1). NCBI lineage: Bacteria > Pseudomonadati > Bacteroidota > Bacteroidia > Bacteroidales > Prevotellaceae > Prevotella > Prevotella veroralis. The sequence goes on from NZ_CP072330.1 coordinate 951,022, forward strand.
AAACTCATGCAAGATGGGTACAGCTACTGCACCATAGGTCAACACGGCTAAGAAAGAAGCCGCCCAAGCCGAGGAGTTGCGCCCACATAAAGCTATCTTATCGCCTTTTTGTACACCACTCGCTTCAAACATGATATGTAGCTTTTCAATCTTTCTGGCAACATCATGATACTGAAGGGTCTTACCCTTGTAATCTGTAAGAGCATCCATGTCCCAGAACTTTATGATACTCTTCTCTACTAGTTCATTAAAACTCGAAATCTGTTCCATTGCACATTACTTCAATATGTGCGCAAAGGTACATACTTCTTCGCACATTACAAAATAAAATGTGCATAAATAAAGATGAACAATGGTTGATATCACGATGGGACGGTAATTAATCATCTATTAGAACGAATATAGATGTAAAGATAATTGCCGAATGCTAAAGAGAGTTTTTCAGCTTATGGCACCTAAATTTAAGTCAATTCATACTCTAAATAGAGCAACTATCGTACTCTAAGTTAAACATGTTCTGTACTTTAACTTAAACATGTCTTGTACTTTAACTTAAACATGTCTTGCACTTTAACTTAAACATGTCTCGTACTTTAACTTAAACATGTCTTGGACTTTAAGTTAAACATGTCTTGGACTTTAAGTTAAACATATATTGCACTTTAACTTAAAGGTCTGATCGGCTCTTAGTTATGGGGCGATTAATGATAAAGTTTAAGTGCAGTAGATGTTATTATCACATTGATATACAGGTATATATACCAATTAGAATATACTTTTACTATAATTTATTGTTCAGCTGTACTTTAAGCATATAGAAACAAAAAACAAAGGAGCTCTAAAGAGTCCTTTGTTCTTGATTGATAGAATAAGTTTCTGGTGATAGATCGTTATTAGCGTCTGCCATGATAACTCATACCATGCTTCTCATCATGATGAAAGTTTGTCGTGAAATTTGGTTTATCCATCTCTATCGGATTAGCATTAAGTTCTGGCTCGCCCATCCATTCTACTATCTTGTCTACCCAGTGTGCTGCACCTTGGCGGGTAGGATGAATACCATCTATACGAGCGGCAACTATAGAACTGCTATCAAAGAAACGTTCAGCACCAGTACGCTCACGAATTACATTTACAATGTTTCTATTCTTTATCTTACGCCATGATAATGGTCCAACCCATACGTAAGGGATATTACCAACATGATCTAAGATGGTTTGTATAGCCTCTGAACGTCTAGTAAAGTCGTAATAGCCCAAGTCGTTTGTTCCAAGACTTATGATTACATAGGTTGGACGGAACTTCTCTATTTGATATTGAAGATCCTGTGTATTTGCCCAATTACGCGTGGTACTACCATACCATACTACAGAGTGAAATTCAAAGCCATTCTTTACTGCGTAATCATTAAAACGGGCACCTAACCCATCGACCATAGAATCACCAATTAGTAAAACAACTTGATTGCGAGAATTAGCAACACGCGTTGTTGACTGAACAGAAGAAACGGGCTTTGCTTCTAAAGACATTTCGCTTACGTCTTCTATTGGCTTCTGGCTTATAGACTGATCGGGCATTTCATCAGGTTGAATATCCATCCTGGTTCGCATTGCCTGATCAATGTTTGTGTTGTCTACGATACCTTTCTGTGCTTTCATAACTTGCACGGAAAGTAAACAAATAAATGCTATTAAATACTTAATACTTTTCACAACAAAATATATTTTAATTAGTGCGTTTATTTGACTTTGAGTAATGCCAAATTTCAACGCTGTTAATAATGTTCTGCCAAAGGATATAACATCCTGGTCCTACCGTGGAGAGCGGGTTAAGATAGGTGTTGGCTATCCAAATGGCAAAGGTTGTATTCTTCTGACCTAAAGCTTGTCCAGAATTGACTGCATTATGGAAGAAGGCTCCTATTGATTTCCCTGCCGTAAATTGTAACAAACAGAGTACCAAACTCGAAATAGCTATGAGTAAGAGGAAAGAAACACCTACATTAGCATGGACAATATTCTTAACGGTTGTTCCAGAAACAATCAGTAAGGAGGCACACCAAAGATAATAACTTAGATCATTCACATTAATAATCCATCTATAGAGGGGGCGTAACAAGTGCCAGTGCTTTGTAATATATGCCAATATCATCGGTACGATTAGCACTAAACTCACTTTATTAAGAATGAGCAAGAAAGCTCCAGTAAAGGTAAGACCCATGTTCGTTTCTATCAAAGGGAAACAAACTGGAATAAGAATAGCGCAAATGAAATTAGAAATGAAAGTGTAAGTAACCATCTCTGTCAAGTCACCTCCAATTTTCTGTGTGACGACGGCAGCAGCTGAGGCGCAAGGTCCTATAATACAGGTGAGTATAGCTTCTAAAAGAATTAAAGCTTTACCCGTAGCGTGGAAGTACATAATCCATCCAACTATGACAATTACGCTAACTATTTGGAAGAGTCCTACCCACAAGTGCCACTTCACGGGAATTAGTTTATGGTAATCAACCTTACAGAAAGTGACATAAAGGACAAGGAACATAAATAAGGGAAGGATAGCTTCGAATACTGGAGCAAGGATGCCCGATGCGTTGTCCAATGCAGGGATAAACGCAAAGAGAAGGTATAATACTGCACCAGTGGCTATCGATACAGGTAAGGTCCAATCCTTTAAAAATTGAATACTTTTCTTCATTTCACTTTCAATCACACGTATGATTCCATTCCAACAATGAAGTCAAACGGCTGCAAAGGTACAAAAAAATTGTCATAAAAGAAAGTGTATCAAACAATTATAACAATTTATTGAAGCAAAGAATCCCTCTAACTTCTCAGTCAGAGGGATTCTAATTAATATATATGAAGCTATAGAAAAGCGATTCTACTGCTATTATCTCTCGTGTAGACGATCAACTGCATCTGCCTTGAACTTCGCAAAATCATTCTGAGTTGCCTTACCAAATGAGGTGTATTGACTTGCAACTCTTGTAGAGAGCGTGCTAGCCTTAGCAGAAGCCGGTCTCTGACGTGCAAGATCGAGTTTGAGGACGTCAGTGGTATTTGTACTATAACCTGTACCGAAGAAGGTGTCATAACCTTTACCCTGTTCGTAACCTAAGTGGAAGCCGTCATTTCCTTTATTCTTATCCAATACGAATATAGTACCTGTTTTGGTATATTTGATATAAATGTTACCATCATTGTTCACATACCATGAGAAGTTAAGCGTTTGTGTTTCACCCTTTGAGTTAGTATCAACTTCAACACCATTACCACTTAAAGAATTTGTAGAAGAGTCATACTGGAAGAACTTCATGTTAGCTTTAAATTGATCGCGCACACGCTGGTGAGTTTTATCATCAGTGTACTCATAAATCATGTCGCCTTCCCATTCACCTGTTAGTGTTTGAGCCACTGCAACTAGTTGGTTATTTGAGGAATTGTACTGGTTATTGTAATTGTTATTCCAGTTATAATTGCCGTTATTATAGCTGTTCCAATAAGCATTACGGCTACTGCCGATAGCATCCATGAAAGCATAGAACTCATTGGTATAGGCTTCTGGATAATTAGCATAAAACCAGTTATAAGCTGTGTAATAGTCGGAACCATTAGGATAATCATAACGATAATTGCGTACTGCACGACTAACTAAATCGTTGTGATAGTAATAACCATTATCATCATAGTCATCACAACTTGTAAAAAGCATAGGACTTACAACTACTGCAAGGGCTAAGAATAATTTCGCAACTCGTTTCATAAGCTTATCTTTTAATATTATAGTTTCTGTTACTTGTTTGATGCAAAAGTACAGTAATTAGCTAATAATCTTAATGTAAATACACTATTTAGTAATAGGGAAATCCCTATCATCCTTTCTGGACATATATCGATACATTTTACAGAATTAGGCATAAAAACCTTTAAACTATGCAGGGAGAAACAAATAAAATTAGTACATTTGCAACACATAATAATTTAGTTTCTTATTAAAAGCAGAAGATAAAACAAACAAGAAATGAGAACAGTTTATGAATTCTCTGTCAAGGACAGAAAAGGTAAGGAAGTATCATTGAAAGAGTATGCCAACGAGGTACTGCTAATTGTTAATACAGCTACCAAATGCGGCTTCACACCAACCTATGACCAACTGGAAGCACTTTATGAGAAATACCATGCAAAGGGCTTTGAGGTTCTTGACTTCCCATGTAACCAGTTCGGACAGCAAGCTCCAGGTACTGATGAAAGTATTCATGAGTTCTGCAAACTAAATTATGGGACGGAATTCCCTAGGTTCAAGAAGGTGAAAGTAAATGGTGATGACGCTGATCCACTTTTCAAGTTCTTGAAGGAACAAAAGGGCTTCGCTGGTTGGGATGAATCACATGAACTCTACCCTATCCTTGACAAAATGCTTTCAGAAACTGATCCTGATTACAAGGAGAAAGCGGATATTAAATGGAACTTCACTAAGTTCCTTATTAATAAGAAAGGACAAGTCGTTGCACGCTTTGAACCAACAGAGAAGATTGAGAATATTGCTAAGCAGATAGAAGAACTATTATAAGTCTGTTTAAACAGATAGAAAGAAAAAGAGATATAAGTAAGTAAATGCTTTCTTATATCTCTTTTTTATGATTATCGCTAGATAATATTACTCGTAATCATCAACAACAGTATTGATAAAGTCCATCATTGGTTTACCTGTCTTGCAGATGTGTTCTAGCTCTTTATGCCAACTGTCACCATTAAAGAAATCATCAGGAACAGATACCCAACAACAATAATCTTTCATACGTAGATAGTGTAAATACTCATAATCTTTAGGGAAGCCTTTAGGAGCTGTCTTTAAAGCTGCTAGTCCAAAGCCTTTCTCACTTACTTTATCATCACTCCATTCCCCCTGGTTAGGATGTCCAAATAGACTAATAAATTCGTCATTCTCAACATCCTTTCGCCATTCATCTATATTTGCCATAATCTCATTACGACATGATGTTAGGATGTTCGTTGGTAACCAATAACAACCTACTGCAATTAAACAGTTACCAGGTTGGAGATGGATATAATATCCACCACGCAATGCCTTTCTACCATGTCCACAGATGTAAGCTCCTAAGTGACGTTTGTATGGACTCTTATCGGGTGAAAAACGTATATCACGATAGAAACGATAAGTACAATCTTTCGCTGTAAGATGAGCAACTTCATCATCAAAGGTGGATAGTTGGGCTATAACCTGCTCTACACCTTTTTCAAAATCATCTTTTACAGCATCATATTCTGCCTTATGTTCTTGAAACCATTCTCGATTGTTATTTGAAGCAATTCCCTTCAGGAAGTGCATGATCTTCTTTGTGTTCATATTCTTTCACTTCTATTTATAACTTACTATCCTTCATCAACTTTGGACATATCGTATCAAAAGGACAATGTTCACAATCCGCCTTAGCACTCTTACAAACATAACGCCCATGAAGTAATATCCAATGATGTGCATCAGAAACCTCTTCCGTAGGGATATTATTCATCAGATAATCCTCAACTTTACGTGGTGTATTTGCTGTTGATGGTACTAAGCCCAAACGATGACTAACACGATAAACATGCGTATCTACAGCTAAGGTTGGCTTTCCAAACCAAACAGCTTGTATCACATTGGCAGTTTTGCGTCCAACACCTGGTAACTGTGTAAGCTCTTCTGGAGTAGAAGGAACTTCCCCCTTAAACTTCTCTACCAACATCCTTGACATCTCTACCAAATGCGTTGCCTTTGAATTAGGATAAGAAACACTCTTAACATATTCAAAGACATCTTCAACACTTGCCTTAGCCATCGTCTTAGCATCTGGATAATGTCGGAATAATTCTGGCGTAATCGCATTAATCCTTTTATCTGTACATTGGGCAGAAAGCAATGTAGCACAAAGCAACTGAAACGCAGAGCCAAAGTTAAGTTCAGTTGTCACATGTCCCACATGCTTGCGGAAGTAATCCAAAATATAAGTATATCGTTCTTTTCTTGTCATCTTTTTGATAGTATAGTGCAGTATAAAAGATACATCTCAGCCAATTAAACTTATTTTCTTTCTTTTATTACGATATTGTTTCCCACAACGGCAATAGCTTGCTGGTTTGTAATAATCTTCAAGGGCAGATGGCTGTTCTTGTTGACAACTTCTCGTGCAGCCTCTTCAAAAGGAAAGCTATCGAAATGTACAACAGGATAAAATCCAACAATGCCAAGACCTACAAAGTCCTCCAACTCTGGCGTCAGCGAATAACAATCATCCATGCCCTTTGCATATTCAACATTGGGAGCAAGAATCATAGCTCCAGCAGATTCTCCAATATATAGTTTTCCTTTCTCCACCTGCTCTATGATATACTTGTCGGCACCCGTTTTCCTCAATTCCTGCAAAAGGAAAAACGTGTTGCCACCCGATACATAGATACAGTCACAGTTTGTCAGGACCTCTTCCATTTCATTCTTACTGCATTGAGTAATTTCCAATTCCTTGACAATAAGTCCAAGAGAATCAAGTGCCACTCTGGCATCTTCCACATACTGTGTATACTCTTCATGAATGCTTGCTGTAGGGATAAATGCTACAGTTTTGCCTCTCAACGGAACTGAAATGGATTCGGATAAAATTGAAGCAACATCAGCAAAAGATGAACATAAAAAGATTTTCTTCATTGATATATTATGTTTTAGAACTTCCCTATCATTAGTACTGTAAACAGCTTGGACAGGAATAAAAATAAGTATAATTAAGAATATTATAAATCTATACCTCATACATTTCACGTTTAATACTGCAAAGTTACTAAAAACTAACAGATAATTTGGTGCTTTCCGAAACTTAATGTAATTTTGCATTAGAAATAAAAAACAAATCAATTATGATAACTCCAATGATAGGACTGGTTGCACTACTTGTTATTGCATTAATAGCTTGGGCAATCGCAGAACTTAAAAACAGAAGTATTACATTCACCCACTCTGAAGCTGAAGCTGAAGGCGAAGAGGAAATGAGAGAGGCTTACGAAGCCAACGGCAATAAGGAACTTAATCTTAAAGATCTGCTTGCTCGCAATAGTACGAAAGGTTACAAGTCAATTTAAAACGACAACCAATTATAAAAAGTGAGGACTACATAAATAAATGTAGTCCTCACTTTTTCATTCATTAATGAAGTAAATAAGGTTAAACAAAAAAAGGTTGTAGAATACAATCTACAACCTTCTTTATTTATATCTTTATAAGAATTAATTCTTAAAGAATTCTTTGACGTCCTCATTAGGAACCATCTGCTCATCAAAAATATAAGCACCCGTCTTTGGGCTCTTAACCATCTTGATTACCTTTGAATATGCGCGACCATCCGAAGAACCTTCATGGAGGGTAGCGACCGCTTTCTTTGCCATAGTCTATTCGTTTTAACTATTAACTTTACTATTCAGTGCGTGCTTACTTAATCTCCTTGTGAAGCGTCATCTTCTTCAAAACAGGATTATACTTCATAAGCTCAAGACGCTCTGGAGTATTCTTACGATTCTTTGTAGTCACGTAACGGCTTGTACCAGCCATACCGCTATTCTTCATCTCGGTACATTCCAAGATAACTTGGACTCTGTTTCCTTTAGCTTTCTTTGCCATGATATTTAGTCTCCTATTACCTTAATGTCCTTCCAGTCAACATAACCCTTTGATACAGCCTGCTTAAGGGCAACATCAAGACCTACCTTGTTAATAAGACGAAGACCAGCAGCACTAATCTTCAGCTCAATCCAGCAACTTTCTTCTACATAGTAGAACTTCTTGCTGAAGAGGTTTACATCAAAGCTTCTCTTAGTACGGTGCTTTGAGTGAGACACATTACAACCTAGCTGTGCCTTCTTTCCTGTGATTTGACAAATCTTAGACATTTCTATCTTTGTTTTGTGATTCGTTAATTGATACCTATTCCAAACAGGATGCAAAATTACAAAAAGATTTCAAATGAGCAAAACTTTAGCAAAGTTAATTACTGATTTTAATCTTTTTTGCAGTATTATTCGGACTTTATGTCCATATCATTCAGGAAATCAAGCATTAAGCGGATAGCTTTATTGGTTGCTATGGCAAGATTAATATCACGTCCAAAGTCTTCTGTGAGCTTAAAGGTTCTTACCTCATCCTTACTTCCATAAGCAAGCCAGATTGTACCAACTGGAGCTTCTGCCGTGCCACCACCAGGACCAGCATATCCCGTAGAGGCAATTGCGAAATCAACGCCAATAGCCTCAATCGTTCCTAACACCATTTCACGAGCAACTTCTTCTGATACTGCTGTATATTGCTCTAATGTTTCGCGAGAGACATGCAATAACCTCTCTTTAACATCATCAGTATAGGCAACAATACCACCTTTATAATAGTCAGAAGAACCAGGGATTGCCATGATTGCTTCGCTAATACGACCACCAGTGCAGCTCTCTGCTGTACCAATAGTTAAACCAGACGCATAAAGTATATCGCCGATTTGGCGAGAGATAATCTTACTTTCAAAATCCATAATCTTATTGTATAGGGTATTCTATTTGTTATTACTTAAAGGTTACTTTACTGAATGCTGGTACATCAATCTGAGTAAAATCCTTATCTATGTATTTAAATGTACCAACACTTGCTATCATTGCGGCATTATCTGTTGTATAGCTGAACTTCGGAATATAGATTGTCCATCCATAACGCTCGGCATGATCACGGAAAGCATTACGCAGACCATTATTAGCCGACACACCACCAGCAACAGCTACATGCTTAATACCCGTTTGTTTAACTGCCAAACGAAGTTTCTTCATTAGGATATCTACAATGGCATGTTCGAGACTTGCTGCAATATCTTCCTTATGATTCTCTATAAAGTTCGGCTCTTCCTCAACCCACTTCCTCATATTATATAAGAAAGAAGTCTTCAAACCAGAGAAAGAATAATCAAAGCCTGGCACATTTGGTTCTGCAAACTTATATGCTAAGGGGTTACCTTGACGAGCGAGCTTATCTATAATAGGACCACCAGGGTATCCTAATCCCATAACCTTAGAACACTTATCAATAGCTTCACCAGCTGCATCGTCAATAGTCTGCCCCAAAACTTCCATATCGTTGTAAGCATTCACCTTAACAATCTGTGAGTTTCCACCAGAAACCAATAAGCAGATGAATGGGAAAGGGGGCATGTGGTTATCATCTTCACTTTCTTTTATGAAGTGCGCCATAACATGTCCTTGCAGATGGTTTACATCAATCAATGGAATCCCCAATGAGCGGGCGAAACCTTTAGCGAAACTAACACCAACTAAGAGGCTTCCCATAAGACCAGGACCACGTGTAAAAGCAACTGCAGAAAGCTGTTCTTTCGTTATACCTGCGCGAGCCAAAGCCTGATCAACTACCGGAACCACATTTTGTTGATGTGCTCTTGAGGCTAATTCTGGTACAACTCCGCCGTATGCCTTATGCACTTCCTGTGAAGCGGTCACATTACTGAGAATGATTCCATTCTTCAATACGGCAGCACTTGTATCGTCACAGCTACTCTCAATGCCTAATATATAAATATCTTCCATTGTTTCGCAAACTTCTTTAATGAGTTAATATCTCCACTCCATGTTCAGTCATAACAAATGTATGCTCCCATTGAGCTGAAGGCTTCTCATCACCTGTGATAACCTCCCAACCGTATGGGTCGTCAGCATCAATAAATACCTTCCATGTACCCATATTTATCATTGGTTCTATGGTAAACACCATACCAGGAACTAGCAACATTCCTGTTCCTTTATGCCCATAATGCAAGACATCTGGTTGCTCGTGGAACTCAATTCCAACGCCATGACCACACAAATCACGCACAACGCCATAACCATTCTTCTCTGCGTGCTTTTGAATTGCATGACCAATATCACCAACAAAAGAATACGGTTTTGCGGCTTCAGCACCTATTTCAAGGCATTCTTTAGCTACTCGAACCAAGCGTTCCTTCTCTGGAGTTGTCTTACCGCCTACGATAAACATACGACTTGCATCGGCAAAATATCCATCAACAATAGTCGTCATATCAACATTGATGATATCACCTTCTTGAAGAATATCCTCCTCCTTAGGAATACCATGGCAAACAACCTCATTTATACTAGTACAAACGCTCTTAGGATAGCCTTCATAATTCAAACAAGCAGGGATAGCATTGTGATCTTTGCAATACTGCATACAAATATCGTCTATCTCTTGCGTATTCATTCCCACATGAATAGCCTCTGCAACAGCATCTAAACAACCAGTATTCACTACCCCACTCTTGCGGATACCTTCTATCTGCTCAGGCGTTTTTATCATATCGCGGGTAGGAACCAGCTTGCCTTGTTTCTCAAACGCCATTATCTTTAAATCCATTTCGGTTGGCTCTTGTCCCGGAAGGCAATGCCACCTCTTCTTCTTTAATTGCATATCCGTCTAATTAATTTGGTGCAAAAGTACTATAATTCAAAGATAATACAAAATAAATCAGTTCCTTTTTAGGTATAGAGAAAGCTTTAGACCATGGGATTGCTCTCTGTATCTTCAACATCACACCTAATTATTGGCCTAATCTAAGGCGACTTATTCAGCCGTATTCAGTCTATAAATACGATGAGTCCACCAATTTTGAACGATCTGTAGTTATAGCTTACTTAGTCTTCCGCTTCGGAGCACTCACGCGTTCGTAGCTGACATTCGTAAGTGTAAAGTATTTCTTGGAAGGTGACAGCCGCACAACAGGTTTGGTGATATGAATGTTCGCATTAAATACCGTCTTGTCTTTCTCTACTATCTTAACGTGAGTTCGACGAATTATAAGTGTCTATAGATTTGGTGATTAGCGAAATTTGTTGTAACTTTAAGGTGTTAACATACAAATAATTACAAACAAAAATCGCTATGATCACCGAGGACAAAGTTACAGAAATTTTCTGTATTATTGATGAGTTTGACAAGAATTTAAATGTTGAACTGGGCAAAAACCTATGTTTACCTTCCTATAATGGGAATGGGAAACATTGCAGAAATCGCAAGGGAAGGCTTAGCGAGAGTGAGATCATGGCTATCCTTATATGTTATCATTTCGGTACATATCGTAATTTTAAGGAGTATTTATCTGAATTGTATCCGTGGTTGGCTCAAGAATGACTTCCCTGCTTCGGTATCCTATAACCGTTTTGTAGACCCCATGCCTCGTGTATTCTTCAAGATGATGCTTTTCATGAAGCTCTATGCCTTTGGTAAATGTACAGGTATAACGTTCGTTGACAATATGATGATTCCTGTTTGTTACAATGTAAAACGATATTTTAACAAGGTCTTTGCTGGACTTGCTGGGAGTGACAAGGGGACTATGGAGTGGTGTCATGGATTCAAGCTTCATCTTCTTTGTAATGATTCAGGTGAAGTAATAACATTCTGCCTTACAGGAGCAAACATAGATGACAGGGATCGTAGAGTCTGGATGGTATTTGCAAAGGTACTCTATGGAAAGGTTTTTGCAGACAGAGGGTATATCAAGCAGGAACTCTTTAAAAGTCTGTTCTGTCAAGGTATTCAACTTGTTCATGGTCTTAAAGCAAAGATGAAGAATAAACTTATGCCCATGTGGGATAAGATTATGCTAAGGAAAAGATATATCATTGAGTGCATTAATGAACTGCTAAAGAACAAAGCGAGCATCGTACACTCACGACACCGATCGATACATAACTTTATCATGAACTTATGTTCTGCCCTTACAGCATATTGCTTTTTTGAGAATAAGCCAGAGGCACTGCCTGTATATGTAGGAAAATCAAGACAGTTAGAACTATTTGCATACTAAGCTTAACCCGAACTGGTGTACTTGCTGAAACCAATAGGCGTAACCCACAGGAGTTCTTTACAAACGTTTATGCGTACTTCTTAGAGCGTTATAGTTCTTTCTTAGCGGACAGCCGCCCCAAAGGTGAGCAGAAGACGTGGGAGAAGCTCCTGTATATGATGGATCCAACTACGATTACCCTTTTTGACAACATCCTAAAGGGTGTAGGCAGACATCTTAAAAGTGGTAAGAAGAAAGAGATGGTATGAAGGTTCATACGGCGATGAAATATAATGTTGGCGCTCCCATGGTCGTACAGCTCACCTCTGCCGCTACGCATGATCATTATCTGCTTAAAGAAGTGCATCTTCCCAAGGATGCAACCCTTACAATGGACAGAGCATACGTTGATTATGCACAGTTTCAGAGACTTACAGAGGAGGGAGTATGCTATGTGACCAAGATGAAGAAGACCCTTATCAATAGGGAGCTGTCCTCTGTAACCTATGTAAGCCCTGACGGACTAGTTACACATATGGATAAGAAGATTGTCTTTGAGAAGGGGGAGATAAGACATGAGGCAAGACGAGTGGAACTATGGGATAATAACTCACATAAGTCTGTTGTCTTGCTGACCAATAACTTTGAACTTGATGTAAAAGACCTTGAGGACATTTACAAGCGCAGATGGGCTATAGAGTCCCTTTATAAGCAGCTCAAACAAAACTTTTCGCTGCATTTCTTCTATGGTGACAGCTTAAATGCCATACAGATACAAACATGGGTAGTACTCATTGCCAATCTGCTCTGTACTGTTATGTCCAGAACGAGAAAAAGACACGTAGCCTTCTTGCAATTAGTAACCATGCTAAGACTTACACTGATGTATTACACCGATTTTATCTCATTTATGAAAAATCCACAGAATGATGAACTCAACATAATGGCTGAAAAAGTAAATGTACCACCAAAAGAACTTGATTTATTTCATTAGGGGTAGATTTCAAAAATAAATGCAGAATTACCTATTATAAAGTCGATTCGGCAAGAATTTATATGCTATTTAACGTGAGTTCGACGAATTCAGAATAATGCAAGCTGTGTGCCCATGATCCTTTGTACATTGATGCAGGGCTTCTTTGGAAACAGGCAATAGGCAGCAATTGCCCCTAATAAGTTGACGATGAAATTGTCAAAGCATCTATGTCTGGAGTGCTCTATTTGTGCAATGTTCTTAAGTTCTTCATTCACCGTTTCTATAATGGCTCTTTTTCTGAGTAACAGTCTGTCTGAAACACTCATTAAACATCCTTTCATGTTACTTTTCAATTTGGTTATAAGCTGTATTCCATCAACAAAAAGTCTTTGAAAGAGATTCTTGCTTATGTACCCTTTGTCACCGAATAGCTTACAATGTATGAAATCTATGAATGCTTTTTATTCCAAAGGCTTACTGTCATCAACATCTCCCGGCGTTATCATAAAGTTGAGAAGCTCTCCTCTTTCATTGCAAATCAAATGCAACTTGAAACCAAAGAACCAACCCATAGAGCATTTTCCTCTTTGAGCTATGCCTTTGAAAACTTTGTGAATATGTATTCTTTGGTTTTTGCAGACACGCAATGGTGTGCTATCAACGAAGCTTATACCCGTGCATTTGCCCAACAGAACCTTCTTGATAAACAAGGTTAAGGGTATGACTACATCCCTTTCCAATTCTACTATACGGTTATAAGGAACAACTTTTGGAAACAGATGGCGAAGCTGCTTACATACTTTTTCAAGATAGAAATGTTTAAAGCAGCGATAACCAGAATCGTGGAATAGAATCATTATCAGCATAACTTCTGCCTTTGACATCGTAGAATTTCGATGATATTTTCTTTTTCCGGTAGGCTTTAGCGTATATTTTGCTGTCATAGCATCAAAAAACTTGCAGAAGTCATCTGCCATACAAAATATTTCTGTAACTTTGTCCTCGGTGATCATAGCGATCTTTGTTTGTAACTGTTTGTATATTAGTTCTTTAAAGTTACAACAAATTTCGCTAATCACCAAATCTATAGACACTTATAATTCGTCGAACTCACGTTATTTAATAACTGACCGATTTTATTGAACCAGTACTATTATAGTATTATAGATGATTGATATTGTATGTTATTTTGAATTATTGCTGTCCAGTAAAAATAAACTGAGACCTCTGCATATCTTTATCCATCAGTATTGCAGCCGTTTTACCCATCCAGAGGCTTGATTTTCAGTTTCAAACTGTAAGTATTATAAAATGCGCTTATTTTGGCAAGAAAAGACCTATAATAACCGATAATCCTAATAAATAATAAGTTTAAGTCTATTTTATACGTCGGTTCGGGTTAAGTTTAGTATGCAAATAGTTCTAACAGCCTTGATTTTTCTGCATATACAGGCAGTGCCCCTGGCTTAGTCTCAAAAAAGCAATATGCTGTAAGGGCAGAACATAAGTTCATAATAAAGTTATGTATCGATTGGTGTCGTGAGTGTACGATGTTCGCTTTGTTCTTTAGTAGTTCATTAATGCACTCGATGATATATCTATTCCTTAGCATAAGCTTATTCTTCATCTTTGCTTTAAGATTGAATACCTTGACTGAATAGACTTTCGAAGAGTTCTTGCTTAATATACCCTCTGTCAGCAAAAACCTTTCCATAGAGTAGTACCTTTGCAAATACCGACCACACTCTTCTATCCCTGTCATCAACGTTTGCTCCTGTAAGACAGAATGTTATTACTTCACCTGAATCATTGCAAAGAAGATGAAGCTTAACTCCATGACATCAATCCATAGTCCCCTTGCCACTCCCGGCAAGTCCAGCAAAGACCTTGTTAAAATACCGTTTTACATTGTAACAAACAGGAATCATCATATTGTCAACGAACGTTATACCTGTACATTTACCAAAGGCATAGAGCTTCATGAAAAGCATCATCTTGAAGAATACACGAGGCATGAGTTCTACAAAACGGTTATAGGATACCGAAGCAGGGAAGTCATCCTTGAGCCAACCACGGATACAATTCAGATAAATACTCCTTAAAATTACGATATGTACCGAAATGATAACATATAAGTATGGTCATGATCTCACTCTCGCTAAGCCTTCCCTTGCTATTTCTGCAACGTTTCCCATTCCCATTATAAGAAAGTAAACATAGGTTTTTGCCCAGTTCAACATTTAAATTCTTGTCAAACTCATCAATAATACAGAAAATTTCTATAACTTTGTCTTTGGTAATCACCGCTTAGTTGTTTTGTAAATTATTGAATTTCAACTATAAAGTTACGAAAACTAACGAGATTACCAACTTTTAGAAGAACTTTCTTAAACCAAACTCACGTAAATATGAGTTGTTCTCATAGCCAACCTGCTTATGCCGCTGGTAAAGGAGAATATTAAAAAACGTTGGAGTTTTTCAGGTCTAGCCCACTATGATAAGAATCCCCCTACTGAGCTACGTGTCAACACAAGGTTTTCTGGAACAGCCACAGAAAGACTGGTAAAAGATAAAGACAAGATTTGAGCCTCACCAGAAGAGCTGTCATTGTTCTATGGGGGATTTAAAATGAAACCTCGATATGCCTGTTCGGGCTATGTTGAGAAGATATGTGCCATAGAAAATATGTTTTATTGGACACCAATATTTAGCAATAGCTTCTTCATAACCAAAAAGGGCTGCGAAAGGTGCAAATTGTACAGCTCGATCATAAAGGCTCATCCGTGGATGTCGTTTAGAGACATGATGAGGGAGATTGATTATGTCATCATACTTAGCTATCATGCTTTATGTCCTCCTATTTGTTTATTATGTTCACGTGCCGTTGAGCCTTCTTCAAAATTTAATCCTCGCAATAGTGAGTTCTTTCCAAAACGCTGTTTGATGTTTAATATCGTTTCTTGCATTCGCTGTTCACGTGCTAGTTCTTTTCTTTCGCTTTTTTATTGAGGCATCATTATCCGCAAAGAGATCTAACTCAATAGGTTTTGGAGTTCTATTATTGATAAATTCTTCTCGAATAACATGATTCAAAGAAATATTTACTCGTCTAATAAGCAACCTTCTTTCAACGATCTCTTCATAAAACTTTAAGACTGCCTGAGTCATTATATGTGAAGAAGAAGTAAAATGAGAAAAAGTAGCGGAACCATGAGTATGTTTAGGAACTTTACGTCCATACCAATCTTTAGAAATCGGTCCAGTATAGTCATTTAACTCCCTTGATATCAAACTATCTTTATCATATCCGACATAAAGAACAAGTTGATCAGCACCACAACGTTTCTCAACTAAATCTAAAGACAAGGCATCAACCATCTCCTGTACAACAACTTTTGCTTTCTGAAATGTATAACCCTCATGTAGTACTTGACCACTACTCATAGAATTACATTCTGGACGATAAGCTTTCACCATTTCCATTGTACATGGTTCCCATCCCCAAGCATGATCAATCAATAATTCTGCATTAACACCAAAGAGCTTATAAAACAATTCTTCATGCTCAATAGAATAACGAGCAATCTTGCCCATAGTATCAATTCCATAAGCATATAATCGTTGAACAATACCATGACCTACACGCCAAAAGTCTGTAAGTGGTTTATGATCCCATAGATTTTTACGATAACTATGTTCATCTAATTCAGCAATTCTAATTCCATCCTTATCAGCAGGTATATGCTTTGCCACGATATCCATCGCCACCTTACAAAGATACAAGTTAGTTCCTATACCTGCTGTAGCTGTTTCCCAGTCTCACGAAGAACATCACGAATTATCTTCATTGCAAAATCATGAGTTGATAGTTTAGAACTGTAAAGGTAAAGTATAGCGTCTATAAACTCCTCATCTATCGAATACACATGCATATCCCCTAGTGCTACGTATCGCAAATAGATACTATATATCTTGACACTATGTTGAATATTATGCGCCATTCTTGGGACTGCCATGAAATAATCAACTTCCCAATCCTTATGTTGTTCTAAATCAATTGCATAGGAAGACTTACCTGTAAAGCTACCTTCCAACAATTCTTCCTTTCGTTTATTATAAGACTTCGCGCAATTGTTGAACAACCTCAAATAAACGTGCACGCCCTGGTAAACCATAAGATTTAAGAGAAGGTGATACCGCTAAGCAAATTGTCTTTTCCGTTCTACTGACATCTGCAACGATAAGGTCAGTTGTCAAAGGATTCAAGCCACGCTCAACACACTCTAAACTGGTATAGAACGATTTAAGATCTATGGCAATATAAGTCTTTGAATGTGGAACACAAGATGTCTGCACTATAAGTAATCCTGAATGTAATAAAGAATCTATTTATTGATAATCCTTTGTATTATAATTTACATCAAACAATACTTCTGATGGCTTTTTCTCAGAATGGTAAGTATAGTGGAAATTGAATCCTGCATCCTTATAAGCCTTCGTTCCTGCATCTGATCTTAAAGCCTCTTTCAAGACTTGCCGTAATTTACCTTTCTGCTTATCAATGACCAATCTATTATCAGCTGCACTAACAAGCGTATTATAATAATGAATAGTCCGGGTTGCTGGTTCAAAGACCATACTATCCATTCGCACATTATCTACTATAGGGGTTGGACACTTCTTCTCAGTAAATTCCTTACACTCTTGGGCAGCTCTATCTTCCAAGCTCCTATGACAAGAAGAACAAAATGTAACCATCAAAACAACATAAAATAAACGCTTCATAATTAATTTTTTTATTATTATTTCATTGGAATATATCATAAAGTAGACTCCAAATGAGCTTAATTTTCTATCAATTATTCTTTGCAAAGATAACAAAAAATAGCTAATTTCCTATTTTACCATTCCACATTCTCGGATTTTATGATTATATTTGCATCTCGAATTATAGAACGAACTGATGGATCATATAAGAAATTTCTGCATAATTGCCCACATTGACCATGGTAAATCAACTTTGGCCGATCGTCTTCTTGAATACACCCAAACAATCAAGATTACTGAAGGGCAGATGCTTGACGACATGGAATTGGAGCGTGAACGTGGCATCACGATTAAGAGCCATGCTATTCAAATGGAATATACTTTCGATAAGGAGAAATATGTATTAAACCTTATTGATACTCCAGGACACGTCGACTTCTCATACGAAGTATCACGTAGTATTGCTGCTTGCGAAGGCGCTCTGCTTATTGTTGATGCAACGCAAGGAGTACAAGCACAGACAATATCAAATCTTTATATGGCCATCGATCACAATCTAGAGATTATCCCTGTCATCAACAAGATTGACATGCCTAATGCAATGCCAGAAGAAGTCGAAGACGAGATCGTCGACCTGATAGGTTGTGATCCTGAAGATATTATTCGTGCAAGCGGTAAGACTGGCGAGGGAGTCCCAGAGATACTTGAGGCTATTGTTAAGCGCATTCCTGTACCCAAAGGAGATGTAAAGGCACCTCTACAAGCACTTATCTTTGACTCTATTTTCAACTCCTTCCGTGGTATTATTACCCTTTGCAAGGTCGACAATGGTGTCATAAAGAAAGGAGATAAGGTCAAGTTCGTTCAAACTGGAATGGAATATACTGCCGACGAAGTTGGTGTGTTGAAAATGGATATGGTACCCACCAAACAACTTTCTACAGGTGAAGTGGGGTATATTATATCTGGCATAAAGAATGCAACGGAGGTAAAGGTCGGTGACACTGTTACTCACATTGATACTCCTTGCAAGCATGCTATTGAGGGATTCCAAGAAGTAAAACCAATGGTTTTCGCAGGCGTCTACCCTATTGATCCAAACGATTATGAGAATCTTCGTGCCTCTCTAGAGAAACTGCAACTCAATGATGCCTCACTTACATTCCAACCAGAAAGCTCACAGGCACTAGGATTTGGATTCCGTTGTGGATTCCTCGGTCTATTGCACATGGAGATTGTGCAAGAACGCTTAGACCGTGAATTTAATATGGACGTCATTACTACAGTTCCGAATGTTAGCTACATGGTTTATGACAAGCAAGGCAACGAGAAAGAGGTTCATAATCCTTCTGGTTTGCCAGATCAAACCATGATTGACCATATTGAAGAACCTTTTATAAAGGCTTCTATCATAACATCAAGTGACTATATTGGTCCAATCATGACGCTATGTCTTGATAAACGTGGCGAATTGGTTAGTCAGAACTATGTAAGTGGCAATCGTTTGGAGTTAATCTTTATGATTCCATTAGGTGAGATTGTAATTGATTTCTATGACAAGCTAAAGAGCATATCAAAGGGTTATGCTTCTTTTGATTATCACATAGATTCTTTTCGCCCTTCCAAACTAGCGAAGCTCGATATCTTGTTAAATGGAGAGCCTGTAGATGCCCTTTCTACATTAACACACGAGAGCAACGCTGTCACATTCGGAAGAAGAATGTGTGAGAAGTTAAAGGATTTGATTCCTCGTCAGCAGTTCGACATTGCAATTCAAGCTGCTATAGGGGCTAAGATTGTTGCAAGAGAAACTGTTAAGCAGGTACGAAAGGACGTTACCGCTAAATGTTATGGAGGCGATATTAGCCGTAAACGTAAACTTTTGGAGAAACAGAAGAAAGGTAAGAAACGTATGAAACAGATTGGGAATGTACAGGTTCCACAAAAAGCCTTCCTTGCTGTATTGAAATTAGACTAAAGGACAAGAAAAAGAAAGGATAGGAAAAAATGAAAGAATTAGCAAATGATACTAGAGATATTGCACGTGAATTAGCACGCAAGTATAGTACTATGACACATGAGGAACTAGATGTTCTTGAGAGCATCTTGGTTCCAATGAAATTTAGCAAAGGGCAGATGATTCTCCGTGAAGGCGAGATCTGCAAGCACTTTTATTATGTTGAAAAAGGACTTGTACGTCAGTTCTACTTTAAGAATGGAAAGGAGATAACAGAGCACCTTGGAGAAGATCATGGTATAATAATGTGCATCGAAAGCCTTTTTCAAGAGGAACCTACAAAGTTACAAGTAGAAGCATTAGAGCCAACACAGATTTATGCTCTTCCTAGACAGAAACTAGAGCAAGTGGCTTTACACAACGTGAACATACAGATCCTGTATCGTAAAATACTTGAGGAAAGTCTGATTATTTCACAGATACATGCTGACCTTGTGCGCTTTGAGACAGCTCAAGCCCGATATAAGAGAATGTGTAAACTGAAGCCACAGGTAGTACTTCGCGCTCCTCTTGTTTACATAGCCAGTTATTTACAGATGACGCCAGAAACACTAAGCCGTGTTCGTTCATCTACACTGCTTGATGATTAAAAGGAACTTTATTACAAAGTAGATAGAAAATTAGTTTTTGTCATGTCAATAAATAAAATCTTATAACTATAAGATCCATGATTTACGACATGACAAAAATCGTTTTATAGATTAGCCAGTATTTCTTGTGGCTTCTCTACAAATAAGGTTGCACCATGCTCTATTAAGAAATCCTTATCTCGAAATCCCCAAAGAACACTAATACAAGGTAAACCACTATTCTTTGCCGTCATTACATCTACATCACTATCACCAACGTAAACGGCACCTTCCTTTGACGCGCCTAACTGACGAAGTGCCTCTAACACAGTATCTGGAGCAGGCTTCTTACGAATATTTTCTCGTTCGCCAATCGCGACTTCTATTGTATCAGCAAAGAAATGGCGAGCAAGATCTTGAGTTGCAGCATAAAACTTATTGCTTACAATAGCTAGTTTCTTTCCACGTCGTTTCAACTCTCGAAGCATTCCGATTACACCTTCGTATGGACGCGTCCTATCTAAACTGTGCTTTAGATAATGTTCACGAAACTTTGCATATACTTCTTCAAAACGAGGGTTCTGCTGACCATCAGGAATTGCACGCTCCATCAGAAGTTTAACCCCATTACCAACAAACATACGAACTTCCTCTGTTGTTCTCTCTGGCATACCTGCCCAGCGTAAAGCATAATTAGTACTAGCTGCTAAGTCATCTAAACTACTTAACAACGTGCCATCTAAATCAAAGATATAAGTATCGAAATCTTTCATTATCCTTCTTTTTACGGTGGACAAAATTACTCAATAATACATAGAATAGACTAACTTTTATCTTAAATTTCAAAAAAAGTATTGCTCTACATCACGTACTACAACACTTTTAATGGAGAATTATGTAACTTTGCAACATTGATTAATTAAGCATAACAAGATGACAAACAAATCGAAGAATAACAAGAATTCGAAGAAAAAGCTAATATTAGCAATAGTCTGCATAGTGTTGATTGGTATTAGTTACTTCCTTTTCTTTGCTAGTATGTCTCGTACAGGGAAAGAACAATATGTCCTTATAGACCAAGATGATAATATAGATTCAGTCTATAACAAACTTCAACCATTATCAACCCCACAGGGTTTTTGGGTCTTCAAACAATTATCAGAACTCACAGGATACAAAGATAATATTCGTACTGGTCGATTCTCTGTTGGATCAGCAGGTTCACTCCAAACATTCCGTCATATCCACAACGGCTTACAGGCACCAATAAAGTTAACCATAAAGTCCGTAAGAACTATAGATGACCTTGCCACGGAGATTAGCAGTAAGATGATGTTCTCACGTAGTGAACTTCTCTCTCAACTAAAATCTACAGCAACATGTAAGAAATATGGATTTACTCCGGAGACCATTCCTGCAATGTTTATTCCCAATACATACGACTTCTATTGGGACACTTCTGTAGAGAAGTTCCTTGATAAAATGTCAGAAGAAAGTAAGAGGTTCTGGACATTTGAACGTAAAGAGAAAGCAAAAGCCGCAGGACTAACAGAGAACGAAGTAATCACATTAGCTAGTATCGTTGATGAAGAGACTTCAAACGTGGCGGAGATGCCTAAAATTGCAGGCATGTATATCAACCGATTGCATATCAATATGCCACTACAAGCCGATCCAACCGTTAAGTTTGCTACAAAGAACTTCACCGCACACCGTATCTATCAGAAATGGTTGACTGTAGATAGCCCTTACAACACTTATAAGTATCGCGGTTTACCTCCCGGTCCTATCCGTATAGCATCAGTTGAGGCGATTGATGCCGTATTGAATTATGTGCATCATGATTATATCTATATGTGCGCAAAAGAGGACTTTAGCGGAACACATAACTTCGCAAAGACATACGAAGAGCATCAAATAAATGCAGCAAAGTATGCCAAGGCTCTTAATGTAAGAGGTATTCAATAAGACAACGAAAAGACGGCAACTAAGACTTCTGAGATACCAACTAACTGGTATTTCAGAAGTTTTTTGTTGTCTATTCTTCACAAAACAATAGAACGAAAGTGTTCGAAATAATCCTCAGTTTCTGATATTAATTTATCTTGAAAAAGACCAACATTCTAAGTCCCAAATAAGTTTAAGTTAAAGTATGATAGACGTTTAAGTTAGGACTCAATCATACTTTAAGTTAGTGTCCTATCATATTCCTATAAGAACTATCGCGTTATACAGACGTGTATAACCAATTATACAGGCGTGTATAATCAATTATACAAACGTGTATAATGAGTTATACAAACGTGTATAATCGATTGTACAAACTTGTATAACATCATACTTTAACTTAAAATACCTTTGTACTTCAACTTAGAGGGCAATCGTACTTTAACTTAAACGTCAAAAGCATACTAATAAGAACCGATCCAGAGGAAGATCATACCGAGAATGACAAGGCAAAGATCAAGTGCTTTTGCCTTCAAGTTCTTCTCTCTAAAGAGTAATGCTCCACACAGAAACGACACTATAACGGAACCACGACGAACCATAGACACGATTGAAATCATTGCGCCTGGTAAGGAGAGGGCATAGAAATAAGCAAAGTCTGCCATCGACAAAAAGATAGAGATGAGTAAGATGCTCCATTTCCAAGAGAACTTAACTTGAGTATCAGTCCCGCCCTTGCGCTTGTATAAGTAGATAAGGAGCACTATTGACATCATCAAGCATTGGTAAATATTGTACCAACTCTGTGCCAACATACGATCCATCCCCACTCCACCATTCTCTGGACTTGCCATTAAATATTTGTCTAACAAGCCACTACAAGTACCCATTAAAGCCGCTAATAATAAGAAAAGTATCCACGTATTATGTTTGAAGTCTATACCTTCTTTCTTACCACTTCGAGCCAAAAGGAATAAGGAGATAATGGCGAATATTACACCTATCCATTGCCATACATTTCAATCACACTCTTCAGTATAATCCACTTATGCATTTCCCATCCTCCTACTCCAACTTGCAGAACACTCCCTTCTAATAAGTTCGTATATTGTGAGAGCAATATAAGTGGGATGAAGATGAGGGAACAAAATAATGTGTTAAGAAATAAGACGGGAATGACATCATTACCTTTCAAAGAATACTTCTTTGAGGTATCGTACAATCCGAGCAAAGTTGCAGAGACAAATGCTAAGATGATCCACATAAAAGTCTACTTTAATATTTTATATCCCACAAGAAAAGGGCATTACCTGGCATGCTCTCACCCGCATCACTTCTCGACCCATTATTTACAATAGCTTGAAACTCCTCTAAGGATAATCGTCCTCTTCCAACATCAACTAAAGTTCCAACCACAGAACGTACCATATTGCGTAAGAAGCGATTAGCCGATATAACGAAACACCAATTAGTGATCCTATCTGAAGTTACTAATGCTTGTTCCGCCTTACATGGAATCCATCGTGCTTCTGTCAGATTGCAGATGGTTGTCTTTACATCTGCACCTGTCTTGCAAAAACATTTGAAGTCTTTTTCTCCTATCAGATAGTCGGCTGCCTCATTCATTTTATCAAAATCCAACGGATAGTGAATCTCACATGAGTATTGGCGTGAGAAGGGCTGCTTCGTTGTATGTACATAATAATGATAGGTACGGGATGTGGCGGAGAATCGTGCATGTAAGTCTTCACTCACAGGCACAATCTGACTAACAGAGACATCACGGGGTAACAATCGATTGAGTTTATAAACCAGTTGCTGGCAAGCTATAGTCTTGTCTGTATCAAAGTGAGCAACCATCATCCGTCCATGTACACCCGCATCTGTACGCCCACCCCCAGTTATACTAACCTCTTCACGTAAAAGAGTTGATAAGGAACGTTCCAGCACTTCTTGAACAGATATACCATTAGGCTGAATTTGCCAACCATGATAGGCTGTCCCGTCATAGGATAGTGTTATAAAATATCGCTGCATAATTGCGTGCAAAGGTACACAAAAATTAGCTAAACTCTGTCTTGCCAATATAAAAACTCCATAATCTCCAAGCTGTCAACAATGCCACATAATAAAGAATAATATGAAGGGAGGAAATATGAATTTGCTCCATGCTAGCACCTGGCAGACAGGCAATCCAATGTAGAGTGTTGTTCAACCATTCGATAGTTATGGAAAGGCACTTGCTAATAAACAAAGAGAAAGAGGATAATGGAGCAAATAAGAACAATAAACCTGTCATGTAAATGATTAGAGTTGTACAGGGCACTGCTATCAAACTACAAGGAAGTGAGACGAGTGACACTCTGTCAAAGTAATAGACAATTAGAGGTAGGGTTCCTAACTGGGCTGCTACGGATAATGCTATCATTGAGCATAGCCAACGCATGATAGTAAAGTGCAGAAGTTTTCCCTTTCGGAACATTGCTATCATGAGTGGATAGAATAGCATGATACTCCAAACTGAAGCAAAAGATAACTGAAAACCTATGTCAAACAAACTATAAGGATTAATAACAAGCATGATAAAGGCTGTCAATGACAGGGCATTCACTGATAGACGTTCCCTATTTAAGAGGGTGACAAACGAATAGATAGATAACATAATTGCAGAACGTACAACGGAGGGAGAAGCACCCACTAACATAACGAAGAGCCAAACGCCAAAAAGGATGATAGGTTCCGTTGTAAACTTACTACGCAAGAAGGAAAACAACCTACTACACCAACTCATTATAAGAACAAGCATGCCATAGATAATTGTTAGATGTAAGCCCGACAAGGCTAACACATGACTTGCGCCAGTTATTGAGTAATCCTCTTTTAAACTCTTGTTTAATAGCGTTTTATCTCCAACAGTCATTGCCGTAACTATAGCCAAATTATCACCTTTAAGATTCTTCTTTAATTGGCTTAACACCTTATGCTGATAGCGTCGGAAAGCAATAGAAAGTCGCTGGGACAAATTGAGTTTATCAAGGCGAATTTGTTTCTTTTGCCATTGGTTATAGTAAATGAATGTCTCGCCAATATAATCATGCAGTCTTAACCATCTAGCATAATCAAAACTCCCACCTAAAAGATTCGTTGGCTCGGTAAGACGGGCGGAAGCAATAATACCATCACCTACATGTAAATGCTTATAATTGTTTGTCAAACTATCACGTAATATTCTTGCTTTTATCTTCATGGGCTTTGACTGACTAACTACTAACAAGTCTGTCTGGATAACATTCCCAACCACAACAGGCTCTGTTAGTAAAACAGCCTCAAAGGTTATCTCGCTTTGTGGTAAATTGACATGATTAACTCGTTCTTTCGCCGTGAAGAAGGTAGCCCCCAATAGGAAGATAGAAAGCAGAAGCAATGCACTTTGAATGTATTTCCAACACCATGATAACATTGTCAAAATGATTGCAAACAATAGGAAACCACACCAATAATATAGTGTGATAGAATTGCTCGCAAACTGTCCCATAAAGATTCCGAACCCAAATGGTATAAGCAACTTAACAAAGGGATACATCTTTAAGTCTACTTTCTCCTTCATAGTGTGCTACTTCATGTATTGCTCACAAATATAGGCAATTATTATGAAAAAACAAAGTAAATGTGCTAGTTAGCTATTATTAATCTTGTTAGATTTATAAATAATGACTACCTTTGTCACATGATTTTCTATTTCTCTGGTACAGGTAATAGTCAATGGGCAGCGAAGACGTTAGCTTTACAAACCCAAGATGAGTTATATTCTATCGCTAAAATCATTAAAACCGATTGTACGTTTCAATTAAAGAAGGGCGAGCAAGTTGGTTTTGTCTTTCCTGTACATGGATGGAGAGTACCACGCATCGTTAGGGTATTCCTACAGAAACTTAAACTTACAGATGAAGAGGATCAACCACTAAAGCATCATTGTTTCTGCTTAATGACCGCAGGAGACACAATAGCCAAAGCTATGGAACGATTCCAACAGCACCTGCATGAAGTCCCTATTGGAAGGATGTTAGACCTTGACCTTGTTGGTTCCGTCATCATGCCAGAGTCGTATGTGGGCTTACCAGGTATGGATGTTGACACCAAGGAGAAAGAACTCGAAAAGAAGCAAGCCGCAGAGATCTATTTAAGAGATTTCGGAAAGAAGATCATTCAGAAACAGAAAGAGGATGATTATAAGCCTTATGGTTGGAAGGAACTCATGGTTGGTCCACTACCGTGGTTCTTCTCTGTTCCTGTAGGTGGTTTCTTTGAGCGGTTCCTCATCACGGACAAACCCTTTCATGTGGATCATCAACGTTGTGTCAAATGCGGCATCTGTGCTAACGTTTGTCCTGTTGCTGATATAAAAGGTGGCTTAGGTTACGAACCCGAATGGTTGCACAACAAGAAATGCCTCACCTGCTTCGCCTGTTACCATCATTGTCCACATCATGCTATAGAATATGGCAAGCGTACAGTGAAGAGGGGACAGTACTTCTATAATAGGAATAGATTACATTAACATGCAATAAACATTATAACACTATAAAGACTAATGAATAAAAAGATTATCCTGTCATGTTGTATGGCTTTAAATGCCTTAGCGACATGGGCTGGCAAAGCTAATCCAGCTCCTTTCTTAATAACACTGTCGGATGGCACACAACTAACAGTGTATCAACATGGAGATGAACATGCCAGCTGGTCAACCACTACAGACGGAGTTCTACTAACAACTGTTGGTAAAGATTTTTATATAGCTAATATTGATGCAAATGGAAGGCTAAAAGCATCAAACCAGTTAGCTCATAACGAAGACAAGAGAACAGTTGCAGAGAAAAAACTAATTAAAAAGCAACTAGCAAGACATGACCTGTTTTTCAGCACACTTTCAAGACAACTACAACATGGAGCTAAGACAAGAGCCATTGGTACACGTACACCAGCTTATTTTCCACATACTGGTAGCCCTAAAGTCTTAGTGATATTAGCACAATTTAGGGATGTATCATTCTCTCTTCCCGACCCAAAGAAGAGTTTCAATGACTACTTCAATTTTGATTCAAGTAGCAGTCTCATGCCAGACTATGCTAATAATGAAAAAAGAAACCATGGAAGTGTAAAGCAATATTTTAAGGACATGAGTAACGGGCAATTCACCCCTCAGTTTGATATTGTTGGTCCAATAACCGTCCCTAATACAAGTATGTACTATGGTAAAGATGGTGCAGGAAAAAATAATCATGATCTAAAAATAGCTGAATTCATTACTGATGCTTGTAATGCAGTAGCAGCACAAGGTAGCATCAACTTTGCTGATTATGATAGCAACGATGATGGATTCGTTGATTTAGTTTATGTACTCTTCGCTGGTTATGGTCAAAATGCAGCCCCTGAAACATATAAAGATGACCTTATTTGGCCTAAATCATGGACACTTCCAATTCCACTTGAGATTGGTGGCAAAAAGATTATGCGTTATGGTGTTAGTAATGAACTAAATTATTATCCTGGGTATACTTTCAAAAGCGGACCGAGTAAACGTATTAATGGCATAGGTTTATTCTGCCATGAGTTTTCCCATACTATGGGTTTACCTGATTTCTACCCATACAATAAGGAAGCCCAGAAGGATAATCAAGCTATGGAGATTTGGGATTTAATGGATGGTGGTGAATACACTGACAATGGTTATACTCCTACCCCTTATACCCCTTGGGAGAAGGAGCAAATGGGTTGGAAGACCTTATCTACAATCACAGAGACTCCATCTAAAGTAACTTTACAAGCTGATGAGGCTTTGAAGATCCCTACATCTTATGCAAAGGAGTACTTAATACTACACAATATTCAGAATAAGGGTTGGGCATCAAAGCTTCCAGGTCATGGTATGCTTGTTTATCGTGTAAATTATGAACTAGATAATGTTAACAGCAATGATCATGTAAACGATGTACTAGGAACACCTGGAATGACCATTGTACCTGCCGATAGAGAACTTATTTCAAGCTATAGTGCTAAGACGAAAGAAAAAAGAAAAGCATATATGGAGAGCTATGCAGGTGACCCTTATCCTGGAAGTAGAAATGTTCAGAATATAGGTCAGATTGTACTTAATCACAGTACTCTTAACAAACCTCTCTTTTATATTACAGAAGATTCTGCTAATGGAGACATCACTTTTGAGTATCTCAAAGACTTAACTGCTGCTGGTATCAACGATATTACTACAGGACAACAGATAATTGACAACCGTATCTACACGCTTGATGGTCGTTATGTTGGAACTGACAGAGACGCCTTACCACATGGCATCTACATTCAGAACAGACGTAAGTTTATTAAATAGATAAGATAAAGTAAAGCTAAAAAACGAATCAATCGGGTAAGAATGTAAGGGAAACTTCAAACATTCTTATCCGATTTTATTATACAAAGGGATAACAAGTATAAGATAATAGCTATTGTTTTTTAGAGCAGTTACTAAGAGTTCATCACTTTCTCATGTACATATATACTACTTGAGTTTATCGTTCAACAGGCTCAAACAATGGATAGCTATAAGTACAACTAATAGAGTATTAAGGTACTTAGTTTTAACTAAGAGGGGCAAGACAAATGCTCTACTCTATTTCTCCAAAACATCTGGAGAAGTATTACAAGTGCTTTGGAGAAGTTCTACAAAAGGCTTGTAATATCATGGAACATGTGGAACAGCCACTAAAAAGAACTCTTCATTAATTACAATTAATAAGATTATTAGACATGCAAAGTGTGTTTTTCCATTACACTAAGTTATAAGGAACTAAAAAGAGCATGCCCATGAAGGACATGCCCCGTATTTAGTTTGAACTCTTATTCTAATTAGAAGAAGAGGTAACGATTATCAACTACATTTGCCTTGAGGATAAGGTCTTGCATAAAGTTACTCAAGAACTGCATGTTCTGTTGTGCTGCTTGCTGCATTGCCATAGCCTCGTTGTACTTAGAACCAGCACGAAGAGCCTTCTTTACAACCTGGAAAACATATACACCTGCATTACCCTTTACAGGATTCTTAGAGAACTTGCCTGCAGCAGTTGCTGCGACTGCACCTGAGAGAGCAGGCTCTGCAGAACCTGTAGCTTGTACGAAAGCAGGAGCTGCGAAGGTAATTTGGCTAACTGTGCTAACCTTAGCACCCTTAGCTTGAGCAGCTGCAATACTATTAACTCCCTTGAGTTTAGCCATCAACTTTTCAGCCTTCTTATCCTTGATTACTTCACGTTTAAGAATCTCCTTAACCTGTGGGTCATCCCAAGAACGATAACCTTTTGGATGGATAGCAGAAAGAACTATAACCATCAAGTGATCATTGTCACCACATTCATAAAGTGGAGAAACATCGCCTTGCTTAGCATCGAATAGCCACTTAAGTGCATCGCGCGTGCCATGTACACCTGCTACATAATGTTCTGAAGT
Organism: Prevotella veroralis; assembly: GCF_018127765.1. NCBI lineage: Bacteria > Pseudomonadati > Bacteroidota > Bacteroidia > Bacteroidales > Prevotellaceae > Prevotella > Prevotella veroralis. The sequence goes on from NZ_CP072330.1 coordinate 980,676, forward strand.
TGAGACATCGTTAAGAGATTGTACATGATAGCCATACTTACTAGCATTCTTCTCAAGGTCGGCTGCAGTTGCACTCTTAGCAACAAATTCAGAGAACTTATTGTAAGCATCGCTACGTGTTGCCTTAGAGAAATCAATAAGTTTCTTGATAATAGCGGCTGTTGTCTTTGTCTTCATAGCCTTCTTATCGACAACTTGTAGGATAATATTGCCCTGTGTAAGTGCAACATTTTGGATTGCATTTACCTCACCATTAAGGAGCGCCTCAATGTATGTACGATTATCTTCGCTCATGCTAGGAGCAACCTCATACTGCTGACCAGTGAACCAAACCTTTTCTCCTGTCTGACCATAACGCTTTGCAATGGCAACGAAATCAGCACCACCAGCTAATGCTTTCTGTATAGAATCAGCCTTTGCATGAGCCTCTTCAGGAGTATTAGCAGCAACTTGTATCTGACGGAACTGAACAGAATCAGGTAATTGAGCCTTTGACATCACACGAATAATATTCAATGTATTGTCTTGCTTATTCTCTGTTACACCTGTTGTTCCAACAGCAAGAGAATCAATCTTTGAAGCTATGTCAGGATACTGCTGGTAAGCCTTGCTACTTACAGGTAAACCAAGATAAGGAATCATAGAGCCACTCTTGCTAATAACCATTGAAGGGTCAGTAGCTGTCGCAAGCTGTTTCTGAAGTGCGTTCATATCCTTAACAATCGCATTTCTATCAGAAGCACTAGCCTTAATCTGGTAGTCAACGAACTTAATGTCACGTGTTTCTGTATTCTGACGGAAAGCTGGTTTCAATTCCTCATACTTAGCTTTAAGATCTTCATCTGTAACCTTTACATCAGCATCTTTTATAGTACTATATGCCAAGGATGCAAGTTGAATCTCACTTTCCTCATTATTATCCTTGAATGCCATCTTAGCTTCTGCCTTATTTGAAAGAACACAGCTAGCTAACAAAGCTTGATACTTCTGACCGAGAAGTTGTGTACGGAGATTCTTCTCAACAAAGAGCCAGTAGTCATAAATCGTCTGCATCTGCTCAAGCTGTGGAGAGTTTGAAGCCTTTGCCTTATTATAACCATCAAGGAACTGTTGGAGTGCATTAATATCAAAACGACCAGTTTGCTGATTTACAAATGGTGTCTGTGCTAACATTGGATTAGTACCATCGTTCAATACATTTGAAAGTTCCTGTTCTGTAACAGTCAATCCAACCTTCTTTGCATCAGCTTCTAATACACGATTATTAACCAATTGCTGCCAAACCTGATCCTTTACTTGATTAAGCTCATTCTCGGTAAGATTATCACGTTGCATGGTGAACTTAATTGCAGACTGATATTCATCAATCAACTTTTGATAATCCTGAACGCTAATCTTCTCGCCCAGAATCTCACCAATCTGCTGTCGGGTTTCGCTCTTTATTCCATTGCAAGAGCGGAAAGCTTCTTCAGCTAAGAAAGCAAATAAGGCCAAACCGATAGCGGCTACCAGTATACCTCCTTTGCTTCTAATTTTTCCTAATGCTGCCATTTTAGATTTATTATTTGATTTTAATTATTCCTTTTGTACAACAAATTGCCCACAAAAATACGAAGAAAAAGGCAATTATCACAATTTTTCATGCACAAACTTAGTCAGTTACATTGACTTTTAGCTTCACGAGTTCAATTTTAGTCATGGTACTCTTGATTATCTTAAATTCATATTGCCCAATGGTTATAATCTCATTGAGTTTAGGAAAACTTTGATATACATGTAAGATGAGTCCACCTACCGTCATGTAATCATCGCTCTCAGGTAGTTCCAAATCAAACATCTCATTAACCTTGTCAATCTCGAGACGAGCAGAAAGAACATATTCATTGTCTGAAGTCTGCTTAGCAACATACTTCAAGTTATCATGCTCATCCTCAATATCTCCAAATATCTCTTCGACAATATCTTCCAATGATACTATACCACTAGTTCCACCGAACTCATCAACAACGACACCTAGACTCTTCTTCTGTTGAAGGAATACTTGCATAAGTTTCTGTGCAGCCATTGTCTCTGGAACGAAAGGCATTCGGCGAATATTATCACGCCAATTCTTTGGCGATCTAAACATCTCAGAAGAGTGGATGTAACCTTTTATATGATCAATGTCACCTTCATAGACAATAATCTTAGAATTACCACTTTCAATAAACATCTGCTGAAGTTCATCAAGCGAACAATTCTCTTCTATGGCATTTATCTCTGTACGCGGAACCATACAATCACGCACTTTGGTATCTTGAAAATCTAAAGCATTTTGAAAGATCTTCACCTCATCCTCAATATCATCTTCATTCTCAGCATTATCAATAGAACTTTGTACTAAGTAATCAAGATCAACTTTTGTAAACGTTCCATCATTTTCTTTTTCATCTATCTTTACTCCAAAAAGACGTAAAAGAACACGAGCAATAAAAGTTGTAAAACGACTAATAGGCCATAAGACAATAAAGAAGATGTATGCCAACGGGGCAAAGAAAGTAAGTAATCGGTTAGGATTACTTTTAAAAAGAGTTTTTGGCAGGAATTCCCCAGTAAATAAGACAATTAGTGTTGACAATATCGTATCAAGGACAACACGAGTAGCAGGCTCATACTGATGAAAGAGCGTTGCATCGAATAGCTGTGCGAAAAGTATACCATAAACAACTAACACTATATTGTTTCCTACAAGCATAGTAGAAACAAAGCCATTAGGATTATTATAAAAAACAGTTAGACACTTTTGTGCTAAACCATTCTTCTCTTTCTCCATCTCAACAAGGAGACGATTACTAGACACAAAAGCTATCTCCATTCCAGAAAAGAATGCAGATAAAACCATTGTGATTACAATTTCTATAATTAAACTTATATCCAATTTCCTCTATCGTCTTTTTATCACAGAACCCTTCAGACTGTCAACATGACCAGTATCAATAGGCATATTACCAAGGTTAGAACCAGAAAACACTTTGTCATTTGAGAATATTCCCCACCCTTTCGTTTGGCGAATCTCATAATCTGTCATCTGTTCATCACTTCTAAACCAATTTCCTTCTAGTTCTTTATCAGGAGTCTTGAGATGTGAATAAGTATGTGACCACATCTGATGATTACGTTCATCCCAATAAAGTTCATTGCTATAAAAAGAAAGTCCTTGAGCTGTAAGTATTTTCACATGCCCATGTAATTCCCAACGGCGATCTTGATCATAATAAACAGCGGTATCACACTGAATATAACCTACAACATGCTTCTTTAAATTAAACTGAGTAAGTAAGATTCCTTTATTAAAGGTCCACCTAGATGGTTTCTTATTCTCATTGACATCCCATTGTTCTGTTACAATTCTATATTTGATAACACCAGAATCTGATATAAGAGTATTAACACCATACGTGGTCATGACTGGAACAGAGTCACGATCACGTATAGCAGGAGCCATGTGCTCATGTTCTTCAGAACAAGAGATCATAGCATAGCCCATTATAATGAATGCGGAACTTACAAATAATATAGAAAGGTTGGAACGCATATTATTCAACCTTAAACTTAGCAAACCAACGCTCATTGAACGTTAAACCAACATTGATTCGGAACATGTTCTCTTTTACAAAACCTGTTGCACTACGGTTTACCCATTCAGCACTAATATTCAAGATGCTACGATTGTTATAGGCATTAACGATTGGAATACCAACACCGAGGCTTGCGGATAACTCGCGAGGACCATCTTTCCCATTTATCTTTAGGTATGGACTCGCATAGCTAATACCTGCTCGATAATGCATACGATCGAAGAATCCACGATAACGTTCGCCCTTGCAATAGTCACCACCTAATGTTAATTTGTGGAGATCTTTAAACTGTCCACCCACAAGTCGATAGTTCATGGTAGTACCATTTACATCTAACTGTGGATATTTAATCTTAGCCCACTTCTGCAATTGATAATCAACTCCTATCTTCAAACGATTGTCATGATTCCACATCATACCTACACCATAAGCGTTAGGAAGTTCAAATGCATCTGCAAGAATATAGCTTGTCGTATCCGAAACACCAGTTTGTGAATTCTTTGAAACCACAGAACACTTTGAATCAGAATTCAATTTATGACCTAAAGAATAAGTCAAGCCTAAAGTCAATTTATTTTTCCTATCAAGTTTCTGAGTATATTGTACACCAAAGTCAATTTTATAACTCTTAACTTGTGAAGCATATTCCTTGGACAATGTGTTAACGTAAGTATCACTATAAGTGTTAATGACATTACGGTTCAATGAGCCCCAAAGATAAGAAGCATTTGCGCCAAAAGCAAAGCCTTTGAATGGTGACCATCCTGCACCTAAATACACTTGGTGCAACCCTCCATTACCACTATATATATTAGAAAAAGTGGCATTTGGAGATGATGGATTATTAAAGGCATTGATATTCTTTGTATTGCTAAAGTTGTAACCAACATTCGAATAAGGTAATACTCCAAAGCTAACACCTAAATGCTTGAAGGCACGGAAAGAAGCAACTATATATTCTAGATTAGCATTCTTTGCATTGACCTTATGACCATTCTCTTCATAATTAGTCAAATGAAGTCCTACTCCTGCATCAAAAATAAAAGAAAGAGAGTCAACAGAAGCATAGGATGCGGGATTCATATAATTAACCTGATTACGCTCATGGAAGCCATACGCCAATCCATTCATACCACGATTAAATCCTGTTGCTTGTGACGCTAAAGCTCCTAACCCGTATTGGCTGTAAGGCGAATTGGTACCACTTTGAGCAGAAGACTGTACAACCACTCCTGCCAATAGCACTACTGCTATAATCTTTCTCATCCGATTTCTTTTTCTGGTTTGACTATAATGTCTAAACAATATAATGGCGCAAAGTTATTAAAAAAAATCTATATAGCGGAAAAACGATAAGGGATTTTGTTTTTTAATAAGCTTTCTTTGTGCTCTCAAGCTTTTTTGTTATCTTTGCGGTCGATAATGAAAAAGGGATTGCTATATATTATAACAATGTGTCTTCTGTCGGTCTTTCAGATAGCAGTAGAAGCACAGCCTGTGAATCATAATAACGATAGCTGTCAGATTTCCCTCTTGACATGTTCACCTGGAAAAGAGATATGGGCTCAGTACGGACACACTGCAATCAGATATAATAATAAGGTGACGGGGCAAGACATTGCCATTAATTATGGTCTATTCTCATCTGATCAACCTTTCTTCATACTTCGTTTCATCTTTGGATTAACAGACTATCGTGTTGGTGCAGAACCAATGGATATGTTTCTTGCCCAATATAGTTATGAAGGGCGTGGCGTCATAGAACAAGTTCTAAATATATCTCCTAAAGATAAGGAACTTATCGGCAAAGCTATAGAAGAGAACCTAAAACCAGAAAATCAGGTCTATCGTTATAACTTCTTCTATGACAATTGCACTACGAGGGCACGAAATATGATAGTTAACCACCTACATGGAAAAGTCATATATCCTACGCCCAAAGGGCAAGAACCAACATTCCGTTCATTAATACATGAGTGGAATCATAATTATGAATGGTCACAGTTTGGAGAAGACTTACTATTAGGAATAAACGCAGATAAAAAGGTTTCACAATCTAAACAGCAATTCCTTCCAGATAATTTAAGACGTGATTTTGCTAAAGCAATATACAATGGAACACCTCTAGTAATGGAGACACATGAACTATTAGCACCACAAAACGCTATTATTAATACAGAAACACCTTTATCTCCACTATCTGTAGCATGTATATTTGTAATCTTATGCACCATAATGATGATAGTAAGTAACCGCAAACATAAAATGTATTGGATATGGGATACAATACTTATGCTAGCAGCAGGACTTATCGGAATCATCTATTTTATGATGCTATTCTCACAGCATCCATGTGTAAGTCTCAATGTTATTATTTGTTTCTTCAATCCTCTTCCACTGTTCTTTCTTTATAAGACTATCAAAAAAACGAGGCGACAAGAGGCTAATATATGGTGGAAGATATGGGGCTCGCTCATTATATTAGGCTTCATTGGTGCATTCTTCCAACGCATTCCTACCGCAGTCTTAATTGTGGCATTATTCTTGCTTTTACACTGCATATTACATATTAGACTGGATAGACCGGTTAGAAAATATAATTAGAAGTGAATAAGTACATCACCACTTTACTTGTAATTCTTGCCTCAACAGGGGTAGAAGCACAGACCTATCAGTCTGCGCTTAGAATTGCATTGGGTGATACTACAATAGAGGATCTATGTCATAAGCAGGCATTTAAAGGTATAGAACAGGATATTCTCTCTATCCTCGATGCAATAAAACAGATAAAAGAGGAAGAAGAGATAGAGCCTGCACAAAGTCAAATTGCATTTATTGTAGACTTATCTAATAAATACACTCCGGTATTTACACATTATACACATCATATACAACAATTATCCTCCTTCCTCCCAAACCCTTCATTAAGGACGGGGATTAAAATTCGTGCACCCAGCCTTACCTCTATATAATAGAACCTAACAAGTTCAAAAGCGACATCCATATACACAATAAGTTAGACACGTGTATGGAATAAATAGATTCAGAATAATAACATCCATCGTCCATAAACAAAACAACAACACATAAGCGGACGAATAAAAAAATAAGAAATGAATTTCAATAAGATATTAAAAGCACTTTTCGGAGATAAGTCAAGTCGTGATATGAAGCTTATTCAACCTTTCGTAGATAAGGTTAAGGAAGCATATCCAGAGATTAAAGCTCTCAGTAACGATGAGTTACGTGCAAAGACAAAAGAGATACAGAAGTATGTTCAAGATGCAGGTAAAGAGCAGCGCGACAAGATAGCTGAACTACGTGCTAAGATTGAAGAGACTCCGATTGATGAGCGTGAAGAAATCTTCAATCAGATTGATAAACTTGATAAAGAGGCTCTTGACAATTACGAGAAGGCGCTTAATGAGGTTATGCCAGTAGCTTTCTCTATTGTGAAAGATACAGCTCGACGTTTCGCAGAGAATGAAGAGACTATTGTAACAGCTACTGACTTCGACCGAGAACTCGCAGCTGACCCTGCTAAGGACTTCATCACTATAGATGGAGACAAAGCTATCTACCACAACCATTGGACTGCTGGTGGTAACGACCTCAAGTGGGAGATGGTTCACTATGATGTACAGATCTTCGGTGGTGTTGTCTTACATCAGGGTAAGATTGCAGAGATGGCAACGGGTGAAGGTAAAACCTTGGTAGCTACCCTACCTGTATTCCTCAATGCTTTGACTGGTAATGGCGTACATGTCGTAACCGTCAATGATTATCTTGCAAAGCGTGACTCAGAATGGATGGGACCTCTCTACATGTTCAACGGACTATCTGTTGATTGTATTGATAAGCACCAACCTAACTCTCCTGCACGCCGTAAGGCATATCAGGCAGATATTACTTTCGGAACCAATAATGAATTCGGTTTCGACTACCTTCGTGACAATATGGCAGTATCTCCAGCCGATCTCGTACAACGCCAACATAACTATGCTATCGTCGATGAGGTCGACTCAGTGTTAATTGATGATGCTCGTACCCCTCTTATCATTAGTGGTCCAGTTCCAAAGGGCGATGATCAAATGTTTGAGGAGTATCAGCCATTAGTACAAAGTCTTTATGAGGTTCAACGCAAGCAAGCTACTGAGCTTTTATCAGAAGCACGCCACAAGTTATCAGAAGCACAGAAAACGAACGATAAGTCTGCTGCACAAAAGCTACAAGAAGAAGGATTCCTTGCTTTGTATCGCTCTTTCAAGGCTCTACCAAAGAATAAGGCTCTCATCAAGTATTTGTCAGAAGATGGCATCAAGGCAGGCATGTTGAAGACCGAAGAGTATTACATGGCTAATAATAACCGTGAAATGCCTAAGGCTATTGAGCCTCTCTACTTCGTAACAGATGAGAAGATGAACTCTTGTGACCTTACTGATAAGGGCACAGCTTGGTTAGCTAATAAGGTAAATGATAATCAGCTATTCGTATTACCTGACATCACAACAGAGCTTTCTGTACTTGAGAAGCAAAAGGATGACAAGTTAATTGATGAGCAAACATACATCGATCAGAAGGATGCCCTGATGGCACATTATGGTGTACAGAGCGAACGCGTACATACATTGCAACAGCTATTGAAGGCTTACACAATGTTTAACAAGGACGATGAGTATGTCGTTCTGAATGGTGAGGTTAAGATTGTTGATGAGCAGACTGGTCGTATCATGGAAGGTCGTCGTTGGAGCGATGGCTTGCATCAGGCTGTTGAGGCAAAGGAGCATGTAAAGGTGGAAGCAGCTACACAGACCTTCGCAACCATCACATTACAGAACTACTTCCGTATGTATCACAAGTTAGCAGGTATGACGGGTACTGCTTCTACAGAGGCAGGTGAGTTCTGGGACATTTACAAGTTAGATGTTGTCGAAATTCCGACAAACCGCCCTATTCTTCGTAAGGATATGGAGGATCGCGTATATAAGACAGCACGTGAGAAGTATGCTGCTGTGATCGATGAGGTAGAGGCAATGAGAAACCAAGGTCGTCCTTGTCTTGTTGGTACTACATCTGTCGAGATTAGTGAGTTACTAAGTAAGATGCTTACCATGCGCAAGATACCACATCAGGTATTGAATGCTAAACAGCACTTGAAGGAAGCTCAGATTGTTGCTGAGGCAGGACGTTCAGTAGATGGACTCGGTGCCGTAACCATCGCAACTAATATGGCTGGTCGTGGTACCGATATCAAGCTCACCAAGGAAGTAAAAGATGCAGGCGGTTTGGCAATTATTGGTACCGAGCGTCACGAAAGTCGTCGTGTAGACCGTCAGCTTCGTGGTCGTGCAGGTCGTCAAGGTGACCCAGGATCATCAGTTTTCTATGTATCTCTTGAAGATAAGTTGATGCGTCTCTTCGGCTCTGAACGTATAGCAAAGGTCATGGACAAGCTAGGCTTCGAAGATGGAGAGCGTATTGAGAGTTCTATGATTTCAAATAGTATTGAGCGCGCCCAGAAGAAGGTTGAAGAGAACAACTTTGGTATCCGTAAGCGTCTGTTGGAATATGATGATGTCATGAACAAGCAACGTACTGTTATCTACGAGAAACGCCGTCACGCCCTCATGGGTGAGCGTATCGGTATGGATATATCCAATATCATTTGGGATCGTTGCATAAGCATTATTGAGAAGAATGACTATGAGGGCTGCAGAGAAGAGTTCTTAAAGATTCTAACAATGGAATGTCCTTTCACAGAAGAGGAATTTATGAGTACTGATCACGAGGAACTGGCAGAACCTTGCTTCCAAACTGCTATGGACGCCTTTAAGCGCAAGACAGATCGCATCCAGAGCGTAGCATGGCCTATTATCAAGGACGTATATGAGAAACAAGGTGCAATGTATGAGCGCATTATGGTTCCAATCACAGACGGAACACGCGTTTATAACATTCCTTGCGACTTGAAGGAAGCATACGAAAGTGAGGCAAAGTCGGTTGTAAAACAGTTTGAGAAGGTTATCCTACTCCATATCATCGATGACGATTGGAAGGAGAATCTCCGTCAGTTGGACGACTTACGTCACTCTGTACAGAATGCTTCTTACGAACAGAAAGATCCATTGCTCATCTTCAAACTAGAGAGTGTGAAATTGTGGGACAACATGATTGACGATATGAACAATCGTACAACAAGTGTTCTCATGCGTGGTCAGATTCCAGAGATGCAACAAGCTGATGAAGTTCAGGAAGCAGCGCCAGAACAACATAGCCAGCGTTATAATGAGGAGAAGGTGGAACTTGACGATCCTAACCAGCGTGCCGCTGCACAGCAGGATACCCGTGAGGGAGCTCAGCAGGTAAATCGCACTCCATATCACGCAGAAAAGACTCCACGTCCTAACGATCCATGCCCATGTGGCAGTGGAAAGAAGTTTAAGAATTGCCATGGTCGCAATCTCAATTAATAAACTCACTAAGGAATTCGGGGATAAGACCGCAGTGTCTATCCCCGAATTTTGTTTTCCTACGAATGAGATCATAGGATTAGTAGGGAATAATGGTGCGGGAAAGACTACACTTTTCCGGTTGATACTTAATCTTCTGAAAGCTGACAGTGGGTCAGTAGATTTTCAATTTGAGCAGCTACAAGACAAATCAGACTCTGATAAGAACTGCCCTACCCACCCCACACAACTTATCTCGAATATTGATACAGCGTGGAAAGGGTATATAACAGCTTACTTAGACGAGGTTTTCCTGATAGACTACCTCACAGCAGAGGAGTTCTTCTCGTTTATTCTTAGGGCGAACAATCTCCAAACCATAGGATTGGAAGAAACACTTGAGGATTATAAGGAGTTTTTAAGCAGTGAGATTATCGGTCAAACAAAGTATATCCGCGAGCTGTCAGCTGGTAACAAGCAGAAAGTTGGAATAGTAGCTGCCTTACTTCCCAAGGCGAGTGCAGTAATTCTGGACGAACCTTTCAACTTCCTTGATCCCAGTAGTCAGAATCTTCTTAAAAAGTTGTTAGTCGATTACAAAAATAAGTATCATGCCTCTGTCATCATCTCTAGTCACAATCTTCAACACACAATAGATATCAGCGACAGAGTTGTCTTGATGGAACATGGGGAGATTATCAAAAACATCGATCATATCACCCCTGAATCAACAAAGATTTTAAGTGAATATTTTAGATCCGCTCGGACGTAATTTTGAGTTTAAATATGTAAACTCGAAAAAACGTACCTCCGTTTTACTAAAAACGTACCTCCGTTTTCGATAAAATGTGAGGGTGTGTCAAAATGGACACATCCTCTTTTCTACTCCTCTTTACTTCATCTACCGCATAATTCGTTATTTACTGCAGCTATGCCGCTAATTTCATATAAAATGATTTGTTGGGCTTCCAATAGCTTATATAAACTTCTATAGAGCATCTGAAGGTGACTAAAAGTACCTCCATAATAGCTTTTAGCTCCTTGAGATTATTTTTTTTGCACATTTTTCCTATGTTAAAGGCAATAGCAAAGAAGGCAAAATCCATATTGACCTTGTCTTTTCCAAAATGCCTAAACCTCTTGTAGGCTTTATTGTATTTTGTTTGTCCAAAAACAGCTTCAGGTTCTATGCACCTTCGTCCTCGATGCTTGATGCCTTCTTCCGAGGTCAGTAGTTCCCGTGCCTTTTGTTTATAGTACTGTAGTTGATGGTTTACTTCTATAATTCTGTTCCCTCTTGCCTTAAAACATGAGCCTCTCAACGGACAACCATCACAGCGTTCTGCCTGATAACGTACACTGTAAGTAACGAATCCATTAGAGGTTAGGGAACGCTTCATGCCTATACGCTTCATATGCTGTCCCATAGGGCAGACAGTCACCTTCAGATGCTCTATAGAAGTTTATATAAGCTATTGGAAGCCCAACAAATCATTTTATATGAAATTAGCGGCATAGCTGCAGTAAATAACGAATTATGCGGTAGATGAAGTAAAGAGGAGTAGAAAAGTAGAAATCCTGTTCCTTATTATAATAAAGGCTTGCAGGACAGAATGGGTTAGGTGTATAGCGTGGATGCTGCTCTTTATGGAAGTAGTTATACTTCACATAGGCTTCCATATTATGTACGTCCATGAACAGATAGTTCTCCTCGGAGCCATACCCTGAATCGGCTACGACTGTCTTGGCATAACGATGGTAACGTGAGTTGAAGGACTCCAAGAAAGAAGGAAGTGTAAGCGTATCTGTACGGTTAGCATAGAGTGCAAAGTCGATGATAAACTGGTTCTCAGTTGCTATCTGCAGATTATATCCAGGCTTAGTCTGTCCGTTCCGCATAGCATCCTCCTTCATGTGCATAAACGTAGCATCAAGGTCGGTCTTGCTGTAGGAGTTTCTCTCCCCCATAATCTCAAGGTGTTGGTCATACTCTTGGAGTTTATTACGTTTCTTCTCAAGCTCTTTAAGCTGTTTTTTCTTGGTTCTAACAGCCTGCTTCTCTTCTTTTGTCTTAGGCTCAGGGGCTGATTCCAAAGACTTGTTCAATTCCTCGGATATCTCATCGAGCAGAGCTGCAGTAAACTCGACACCTTCTGTCTTAGCGGCATTGTCCTGCGCTATGACATCATCAACCTGAAGCAAGAGTGTGCGTATTTGTTCCTGCAACTTGGCGCGGTTCTTTTCCACGGTTCTCTTCCAAACGAAGGTATACTTGTTGGCTTTCGATTCTATTTTTGTGCCGTCAATATATTCAACGTCAAGACTTATCAAACCTTTGGCTGCAAGTACTAATACCACTTGTGTGAAGATATTGTTGATTTCCTTTTTCACACGATTACGAAAACGATTGATGGTAATAAAATCAGGCTGCTCATATCCTGCCAGATAGATGAAATGAATGTCACGCTTGAGAAGCGACTCTATACGACGGCAGGAATAGATATTATTCATATAGGCGTAAAGAATCACCTTGAGCATCATTTGTGGATGATAAGGCTTACGCCCACTGGGCTTATAAAGCTTGTAGACATTATCCAATATAAGATTATCCACCAAGGCGTCTAAAAGACGAACAGGGTTATCTTCTGCGATATCCTTATCGATTCTTTGAGGAAAAAGAATCATTTTCTTGTGTATGTAAGAACGAAAGTGTACCTTTGTCATAATGAGATTTTTTGTATGCCTAAAGGTACAAAAACTTTAGGAAATAGCAAAGCCCTGGCTTGAGAAAGTCGGGGCTTTGTGCATAAAAAAGAGTGTGTGGCTATTTTGACACACCCTCACGTTTTTTGTAAATCCTATATATGATTGATTTTCAACGAATTATAAAGCTCCTAATTTTCTATATAAATTGGTATCTTTAGGCACGTCAAAAGGTACTATCTTAGAAAAGTGTGTAAGCCCATATTTTTCTTATCTTTGTATTTGGAAACATTAAAATAAAGAAACAATGGAACTTACACAATTACAAATTTCGGAAATTCTTTCCAATTACACAAGCAGTAGCGAGGGTTTTGTTACGCTTCAGTCTTTAATCATGAATTCTCTTATGAAACATGAACGTGATTTATTTGTCAACGAGAATGCCCATGAACAATGTAATGACTTTCGTTCTCGTCGTTGGTACAGTCTTGGTTTTGAGTTTTCTCTTCGTATTCCACGCAGTCGCAGTGGTAATTTCTATCCTGTTCTTTTAGGCTTAATTCGTAGTGAAAGTGAAGAACGTGCAAAGTTGTTCAACCTTCTTTACACCAAAGGTCTTACCACTGAGCAGATAGGTGAAATATCTGAAACCATTTATGGACGCACTTATAGCAAACAGCAAGTTTCTTATTTAAGTACCAGTTGCCGTGAAGACGTTAATCAATGGCTCAACCGCTCGCTTTCTTCTCATTATTTGGCTGTTTATATCGATGATGCTACTTTCATTGCCACTCGTAGGGACAAACAGGTTTCTAAAGAGGCTTATTATACCATTTTAGGAGTATTGGAAGATGGAAGCCGAGAGGTGTTAAGTGTAGTCAATCATCCCACTGAAGGGGCTATATGCTGGAAGGAAGAGCTTGAAATGTTGAAAGAGCGAGGAGTTACTCAAATAGACTTAGTAGTATCTGATGCACTTCAAGGAATACAGAATGCTGTTTGTGCAGCTTTCCCCCAGGCATCTCATCAGTTTTGCGTAGCTCATATTAAGCGACAAATACTAAATTGTGTCTCACATAAAGATAAACCGCAGATAGCAGAAGAACTCAATGAGGTCTTTGCTTTAGAAGACAAAGAGATGAAATCTTTGTTGGGATATGAACAATTTATTACTTTTGTAGCCAAATGGGAAAAGAAATACCCAATATTGAAAAAGTATAAAGCCGAGCGAGACATCGCTTACTTTACATATATGGACTTCCCTGTGCAAGTGCAAAGGTGCAATATACGACTAACTGGATTGAAAGACTTAATAGAAAATATAAGAGAACCATAAAAATGAGGACATCAATGCCTACAAGTAAGTCTGTGCTTTTCCTACTTGCAAGTGTTGCAATGCAAGAAACAAAAACAACATATGCAAGAAAAATTTATCAATGGAAATTCTGGAAACAAAAGAAAGAAAAATGAATAAGATACAAAGAAAAGAAAGAGAAAACTTACACACTTTTTAGGACACTACCCGTCAAAATTACTAGAATTTCCACCGTATTTGTAGTTCTAAATCGGACTTTGTAGAGCTATTAATCTGTTGCAAACCTGATGAAATCTTATCACGATCAAAGTAACTGGTTGTAGAGGATTGGAGGATAAGCATTAGATTGGGAGAAAGATCTGCACGTGCAAATAGAGCGTAATGTAAACCTATCCCATAGAATGAAGGAAAGGAAAACGAATAAAGTGGTCGACGCTCATAGATATAGATGCGTGAGGCAAAATCATCTGTGTGAAAGTATCCGAGTAATGCTGTGAGTTGAAGCCAGGAGTTGGGTGCCCACGTAACGCTTTCGCTCGCCATGTATCCAATACTATTGTTGAGGTAATGACATACTGATATATCGAATTGCGTCTTGCTATTCCACGTTTTTGCCTTATAATTCAATGCTAATCTTCCGCGCTGGGTAATCTCATTGATAAGTGCGGTCTTATTGAAATCGTCTTTCTCCCTCAATTTAAATTTATATCTTGCACATAAGGACCAGACTTTATGTGTGTAATATAGATTTAGGACATTATCCCAAGTATGACTAGCAGTATGCGATCCAAAACGAGGATGAGAAAAATAAGAATAATCAGTATAAGCTATGAGTGAAAGTCCATGTTTTATTTCCCAATTAGTTCCTAAGAGCAATCCATTTTCATTCTGAATCTTCCCTCCTTCGGCAAAACCACGTGCGAACAATCCCGCATAATCGTAACGATAGTAACGTTGCATGGCTAATAATGATAAGTTCGACTTCACTTGAACAGAAATGTTATTGATTGTAGCCAATGTCCCTCCATTGCTGGTTGCAGTCTCACCTGCCAAACTCCAACGCTTACGCATATAGCTATAGTTTATACCAACATTCCAAAAGTCATTGCCCGATGGCGCATAACGACGATAATACAGATCTGTGTTAGGGCTAAGAGCTTTATCAAAGTGAGTGAAGAGTGCGGTCAATCCAAGCGTCAGTCTGCCACATCGCCAGTTAAGATTACCTCCAGTTGTGAATTGGGAAGCGTTATCTTTCCGTTCCATCTCCTTCGCAGTGCGGTGATATCCAGTGTTAAGAATCGTCTTTATATCTCCGTTACTTGTTAATGATGCATCAATCGTTCGATATGAAAGGAATGTGGTTAGATCCAAATTGTGAGCAAGTTCGATGGTTGCAGCCACTCCCTGCAAATAGTTTATCGAAGAGCGGGAAGAATATACCCGAATCCCATTATTCTGTCTGCCCAACGTTGATAAAGCGGCATATTTACCAAAGCTCAAATTATTATTAATGACTAGTCCCTGTCCGAAACTAAGTTTGTATCTTCCCAGAATCAAGTTCTTTATTCTGCCCAGCTTACGCAGTTGGATATAAAAGCTATAGTGGTCATAGCCTAACTTATTCTTATTGGATAAGAAGGGTTCGCCTGCGTCTTGTGCCCCTATCAAACCCAGTTGGAAATAATCACTATAATGAAAGTTATATCTGAAGGAGTGACTATACGGATAGCCGAGATAGCCATTTATATCGCCCTTTCGCTGATAGAAAGGGACTTTGAAAGTAAAGAGTAATGTGTGACGCCCTTTGTTTAGGATTTCTTTCAGACTGGGGAATGGTTTATTATCATTTACTGGCGACAGATAAACAAAGTAAGAGAGTAATTGTCTTCGCTGGAAGTCTAAGGACTCTATCATGGATAGCTCGCCTAACGTTCGCATCCCATGGTATTGATATACATACGCTTGGATATCTTCTATTTGTTGGGCATTCAAGAAAGGAATACACTCTAAGTCTTCACGTGTAGCAGTATTGAGGTCTAATGGGCGTTCTGCCAATTCGGACAATATAGCAAAGATTTCCTCTTTATCTGACTCATTGATATCACTCTCTGCATAAAACTGTTCAAAACATTCCTCCCATGTCATGCTTTGCTGTGCAATGATAGGGATGGTGGAGCATAATATCAAACAAAAGAGTATTAGCCGCTTCATAGACGTAAGGTTTTAAATGAGTGTGATTAGGTAAAAGGTGGCTCCTCCTAATAGAATGGAGGTTGTAGAGAAAGGCTAGGAAAGACTTCTACTTTGAGAAGTAATATGCGGTATAACTACCTTTCTTATAAGGTTTATCTGGTGTGAGTCCTTTCTTACGAAGCACGTAAAGTTCGTATGCCTCCTTATAATATCGAGGACGGAGACTATCTACTGGGTAATATTGCGGTAGGTAACGCACAAACTCTTGAAGGTTACGATCGAGGAGGAAGCCTGTTAATTGATAATTGGCAGAGGTGCGAGTTACCTTTAGTAGAACGCTATCGGGCTGGAGCCATGAATGAATTTTTCCAGGACGTAAGGCTCTTCCCTCTCCTACCAAGGGATAGTAGAATAGACTATCAGCTAAGTGTCCTCTACGTGCAACCGCATACACAGTCAACATCGAAGTGACGGAATCGGTATGTGGCATAGTCTTCACAACTTGTAATGCGCCTGCATAATCTCTCTTATCTATCAAAGTCTCAACCTTTGCGCGCTGATGATAATACTTATCGGTATTGCTGAAGAGTCCTGTGAACAAGAAGAACGAAAGGAAGATAGCTAAACTCATCCATGTTAATTGAGAGAATATGCCAAAACTACGTAACTCTGGTTCATAAGGTTCAAATCGCTTTGTCATTATTACGATAATAGCATAAAGGATAAGCAATAATGGAGCTATCCACAACCAACTACCTAAAGTAACCCCAGTAGCAGTTGGTCTAATATCCGATACTATTGTCAAAAGAAGGAAAGAGGGAAAGTAGGTTAAAGCATAGCCACGCTTAGAGAGTTTCGTCCAGGAACTGACACCTATTTGCAATAACTTTAAGGTAATCGTTATCAGTACTGCACCCAACAAAGGATTATAGAACGTTTGTCCCCCTGACGCTAAATGCTGTACAATCGTCATCACATCTGCTTGAAAGAAATAGAGATAGCAGAATGAGAATAAACAAAACAAAACAGCACATACTATGCGTATAAACCTACTTTCCATCATCTACTTACTTCTTTTTCAATACTACTGCACTGCGAGCAGGAATATATAACTTAAGCCATCCCTTATGTTGATCGGTATAAAGAGGGTCTGGGTTGGTGAAATGTTCTACTAAATCATCAGCAAAGCCGTTGCCTCCAAACTCTTTCGCATCTGAGTTTAACTCTACAACATAAGAACCTTCTGGTACTAAGAACCCATAATCAGCATAAGAACGAGTTGGTGAGAAGTTGAATACAAACAATAGTTCTCCCCTACTGAAAGCTAATATTTGATCTCCGTCGTTATGCCATATCTCTTGTAAAGGTGTTGCATTAAATTTCTTCTCACTCTTTATAACCTCTAACATCTTACGATCGAAGTCACCAAGATAATGATAACAGAGTTCTTTATTATCCACGAGATTCCATTGTCTACGAGCATACTTATAACTCCAACCATTGCCCTCGCGTGGGAAATCGATCCATTCTGGATGACCGAACTCATTACCCATGAAGTTGAGATAGCCACCATTCATAGCCGCAATAGTTGCCAAGCGAATCATCTTGTGCAATGCTATACCACGATGAGCCATTTCATTCTCATCTCCCTTACGGAAATGCCAATACATATCGGCATCTATCAAACGGAAGATAATCGTTTTATCTCCAACAAGTGCTTGATCGTGAGATTCGCAATAGGAAATGGTTTTCTCATCCGCACGTCGGTTCTTTATTTCCCAATAGATAGATGATGGCTTCCAAGCCTCGTCTGGCAATTCTTTAATGGTCTTGATCCAATAGTCAGGGATATTCATTGCCATACGATAATCAAAACCATAGCCGCCATCCTTAAACTTTGCAGCTAATCCAGGCATACCAGATACTTCTTCTGCAATCGTGATAGCATGCTTGTTTACTTCGTGAATAAGACAATTAGCAAGCGTCAGATAACAAATAGCGTTATCATCCTGATGTCCATTGAAGTAGTCACCATAGTCACAGAAAGCTTCACCCAAGCCATGACTATAATAAAGCATGGAGGTTACACCATCAAAGCGGAAGCCGTCAAAGTGATACTCGTCTAACCAATACTTACAATTAGACAATAAGAAATGAAGTACATCATCCTTACCATAATCAAAGCATAAAGAATCCCAAGCTGGATGTTCGTGTCGATCACCTGGATAGAAGTACTGATTAGGATCACCAGCAAGGTTTCCTAGTCCTTCCACCTCATTCTTTACAGCGTGCGAATGGACTATATCCATAATAACCGCTATCCCATTGCAATGTGCTTCATCAATAAGTGCTTTCAGATCTTCGGGAGTACCAAAGCGCGAACTAGCCGCAAAGAAAGAACTAACATGATAACCAAAGCTACCATAATAAGGATGTTCTTGGATTGCCATAATCTGAATAGCATTATAACCATCCTTTATAATACGTGGCAGAACATTCTCACGGAATTCTGTATATGAACCAACTTTCTCTGCATCTTGTGACATTCCTATATGACACTCGTAAATCAGTAGTGGATCGGTGTTAGGTTTAAAGTTTTTCTTCTTCCAAACGTATGGCTTTTCAACATTCCATACCTGTGCTGAAAATATCTTTGTATTCTCATCTTGTACAACACGCTGTGCCCAAGCAGGAATGCGCTCTCCTTCTCCACCATTCCAATGAACTCGCATCTTATAGTATTGCCCATGCTCCATTGCATGAACAGGAAGACGCAACTCCCAGTTACCTGTACCTTCAATACGCTTACATTTGTAAGAGGGTAACTCGTTCCAACCATTGAAATCGCCTACAAGATAGATATCTGTAGCGTTAGGTGCCCACTCCCTAAAGACCCAGCCTTCATCGGTAAGATGTAGCCCATAATAGTTATATCCATTGGCAAAATCAGAAAGGGTCATCTTCCCGTCTTGCGTCAGTTGCTTGATTTTCCAAAGCGCATGCTCATGCCGCCCACGTATAATATCTTCA
Organism: Prevotella veroralis; assembly: GCF_018127765.1. Classification (NCBI taxonomy): domain Bacteria; kingdom Pseudomonadati; phylum Bacteroidota; class Bacteroidia; order Bacteroidales; family Prevotellaceae; genus Prevotella; species Prevotella veroralis. The sequence goes on from NZ_CP072330.1 coordinate 999,986, forward strand.
TACGGAGATAAATATGAGTCATTCTTAACAAGCCCAATATGAGCCGGTGCGCTTTTACTCTTCTTCTTTACAACATCTTTAGGTGCACTCTTAGTTATACTCTTCTTTGTAACCATGGTAAATGTATTTTGTTCGTTATTATATCTTTAAGTTAAGCTAGTTGACATGACGTTTTCCATTCTCATAATATCCGACGGCAGTAATCTTACCATTCTTGTCTCGCTCTATGAACTTTCCGTCACGTTGGTTGTCCTTATAGTTGCCTTCAAAGCGTACGCCATTAGCAGTTTCTTCAATAGCACTACCATTTCGTTTACCATTATGATAGTTTCCCTTGAACTTGCTTCCATCAACATAGTGAATGATAACGAGCCCTTCAACTTCACCATTCTTGAACTGCCCTTCATAGACGTCTTTATTCTTCTTAGTCAACTTTCCTTGCCCATTTTGCAAATCCTTTTCCCAATAACCTGTATATATATCCCCATTATGCCAGGACATCGTACCAAAACCAGACTTCATTCCATTTAGGAAATGACCTGTGTATTGATCTCCATTCTTATATTGGAAAATACCTTGTCCTGTGCGCTGACCATCTACATATTCGCCTTCATAAACCTCGCCATCCTTGAACTTGTAGATCCCCTTACCATTCTGAAGGTCGTTCTTCCATTCACCATCGTATTTATCACCATCCGAATAGATATAAACGCCCTTACCTTCTTTTATGTTATTAACCCAGTTACCCGTAAACGAAGAATGATCCGTCCACTTAAAACAGCCGTTTCCGTTCTTCATATCATTTGCCCACATACCATCGTATGAGGCTCCATTTGCGAAGATATACTTACCAGCTCCATTGCGTTTATCATGTTCCCAATTACCGATATACTTGTCTCCATTGTAATAAAACATGGTGCCTTGACCTTGTTGATAATCTTTATACCACAAGCCTTCATATCGGTTCCCATTCGAAAAATAAAAGGTTCCCATTCCATGTTGCTGATTCTGGAACCATTGTCCAACATACTTCTCACCATCAGCAAAGATATAAGTACCATCCCCATGGCGCAAACCTTTCATATACTCGCCTTCATAGACATCCTTATTTTTGTAGACCGTCTTACCTTTACCATTAGGCTTCCCTCGGAACATCTGCCCATGGTAATTCCCCCCATCACTGGTAACACACGACCCTATCTCTATCTTCTGCGCAAAGACTGAAAGAGAAGTTAGAAGTAATAGTAATATAATAAGATATCTATTTCTCACGCCATTCAGTTTTAAAGTAATGTACAGATCCTCATAACCTATAGTTGCAAAGATAAATATTTTCAATGAAAATCACAAATTAATAAATCTTTTTTAAAGGTGTACTATAAATCTTTTAATATATAGGTGATGTTGGTTCACACTATATGGTGTGAGGAGGTATAAAGGAATTAATAAATATTGAAGATAGAGATAAGCCTCTTTAGCACTTAAAGAAATGCCTTTCTTGCACGTAGAAGAGCATCTTCTCTATCGCAAGAAAGGCTTTCGTATATCCCCGACTATTAAGACTTAACTAATAGCATGATGAATGTCAAAACATTATCAGATAATAATAAGCAATACTTATCCACGCTTTAACCCTTGCAATGCTGCACCAATAGCCGTACAATACTCCGAATACTTGGGAATAATAAATCGAACATCATAAATCTTCTCCATGACAGGAAAAAGTAATTCGCATTGTGGTAACAAAGTGAGATTACCTATCAGAACGAAATCACGAATATCACTATTTAAGGAGCTTAAGATTGTTGCAGAACCTATTGATTGCAACACTAAACCTATTAAACCAAGAGCAATATCCTCCCTACTAGCATTTACTTGTGCATTTGCAAACAAAGACGCTGTTGCATCCATAGGCAAACCTGGTAGTGGACTCGTTGATATATCTTTTATCTGAAGATTAATGCGTGAGATGTCTCCTTTCATTGCTAAAGACACAACTTCTTTAACATCATCTGTCTGTAATAACAACCGAGAAAGCCCACTTAATGTACCGCCTCCAATACCAATACCACCAATGTGACGGATTTCATTGCCATCACAAAGCACTAAAGAGGTTCCTGTACCCATAGAGACAACTATCATCCGTTGAAGTTTCGACTCAAACTGAGCTCCCAAACCATCAGCTAAAAACTCATCAGCCTTTGCTGTTGGAAGTCCATAAACAGGCTTATTAACATAATGAGCGCCAACTCCTGTCAACATCACTTGCTCTACATCTGATAAATCAATCTTATTATCATACAAGTATTTACCAAATGCACCATACAAGGAAGTCACAGGGTCAGTAGCCTTTATACGTAAAGGTTTAACGACCTTCCCTTCTCTAATTCCAACAATCTTCGTTGTTGAAATCCCCACATCAATTCCAATGGCAATCTTCATACACCTTATATAATTAGGTTACAAAGATACAAAAAACTTAAGAGTAGGGAACTATCACAGAGAGTTTTTGCAAAAAAACACTCAAAACATTTCTCTATTAAGCTGAAAATGAGTATCTTTGCAATCCGAAATAATGAGAGAATAAAGAATTAAACATAAAAAGAATAAAAAGGAAATGACGAAAGCAGACATTATCAATGAGATTGCAACATCAACTGGTATTGCCAAGAAAGACGTTTCAGCTGTAGTTGAATCATTCATGGATTCAATCAAAGATAGCTTATTAGGGAAGAAAGAGAACGTATATTTACGTGGTTTCGGTAGCTTTATTATTAAGCATCGTGCAGAAAAGACAGCTCGTAACATCTCAAAGAATACGACAATCACAATCCCTGCACATGATTTCCCAAGCTTCAAGCCTGCAAAGACTTTCATTGAGGATATGAAGAATAAGTAAACATAAATATTATAACAATTTAAAACATTAAAGCTATGCCAAACGGAAAAAAGAAAAAGGGACATAAGATGGCTACGCACAAGCGTAAAAAGAGATTAAGAAAGAACAGACATAAGAGTAAGTAAGCCCCATAGGCCGAAAGCACTTATTACGACTTTCAAACATGACGGGGCGTGTCATCGCAATTAATTCCAACCATGGAATGCGACGGCAGGTTCCGCCTTTTTTATTACCTATAAATATCATGTAGTACGATTAGGTGTATTATTTATTACCACAAATCATAACGTATAAAACATTTATAGCTAACTTATACGATTCGATACAATCATGGTGTTTATAACAAGAGAAGATAGATGACAAGCGAAGTAATTATTGATGTCCAACAGAAAGAGATTTCGATAGCACTACTCGAGGATAAGCGTTTGGTTGAATATCAACGTGAACCAAGAGAAGCTAGCTTTTCGGTTGGAAACATCTACGTGGCAAAAGTAAAGAAGCTGATGCCTGGGCTAAACGCCTGCTTTGTAGATGTAGGTTATGAGCGTGACGCCTTTCTTCATTATCTAGACTTAGGGAGTCAATTCAACTCCTACGCCAAATATCTGAAACAGGTTCAGAGCGATCGTAAAAAACTTTATCCCATTCAGAAAGCCAATCATCTCCCTGACATACAAAAAGACGGCACGATACAGAATGCCTTGCAAGTAGGTCAAGAAGTATTGGTACAAATTGTCAAAGAACCCATTTCCACCAAAGGTCCGCGTCTTACAGGCGAAATATCATTTGCTGGTCGCTACCTGGTGCTTATACCTTTTGGGCATAAAGTCAGTGTTTCATCTAAGATTAAGAGCGGCGAAGAACGAGCACGCCTAAAGCAACTCATCCAAAGTATCACTCCAAAGAACTTTGGCGTAATTGTTAGAACTGTAGCTGAAGGCAAGCGTGTTGCAGAACTTGATGCAGAGATGAAGGTCCTTCTGAATCGTTGGAATGAAGCTATCACGAAGGTACAGAAGACACAAGAGCGTCCTCAATTAGTATTTGAGGAGACTGGACGTGCCGTTGCTATGTTACGTGATCTCTTCAACCCAACCTACGAGAACATCTATGTCAATGATGATGACATTTGCACAGCTGTACGCCACTATGTTTCTCTAATAGCCCCTGAAAAGGCAAGCATAGTGAAGAAGTACAATGGAAAGGTGCCTATCTTTGACAATTTCGATGTTACAAAGCAAATCAAGTCTAGCTTTGGCAAGACAATCAACTACGGGCATGGTTGTTACCTCATCATTGAACACACAGAGGCTATGCACGTTGTTGATGTAAATAGTGGTAACAGAACCAAGGAGAAAGCACAAGAGCAGAACGCACTTGACACAAACCTTGGAGCTGCCGACGAATTAGCACGTCAACTTCGATTACGTGATATGGGAGGAATCATCGTTGTTGACTTTATAGACATGAATCTTGCTGAAGACAGACAGATGCTTTACGAGCGTATGTGTAAGAACATGCAGAAGGATCGAGCCCGTCACAACATCCTTCCATTAAGTAAGTTCGGCTTAATGCAGATTACTCGCCAACGTGTTCGTCCTGTAATGGATGTTGACGTAGATGAGAATTGCCCCACTTGCTTTGGAACAGGTAAGATTCACTCAAGTATCCTCTTTACTGACCAGCTAGAGCGAAAGATTGATCGCCTTGTCAATAAGGTAGGAGTAAAGAAGTTCTACCTACACGTCCACCCATACGTAGCTGCTTACATTAACAAGGGTTTCATCTCGTTAAAACGTAAGTGGCAAATGAGATACGGATTAGGCGTAAATATTATTCCTTCACAGAAGCTAGCTTATTTGCAATATGAGTTTTATGATGCAAACAAGCAGTTTATTGATATGAAGGAACAGAGCGATAAATCATAAGTCGCTCACAAGTCATTAGATAAGAAAGAAAGGTAAAACAAGTAAGAGGTAAGCACAATCAAAGAGCTTATCTCTTATTTGTTTGTATAAGAGAAACTAACTCACAACACATGTGTTGTAATTGTTCTTCCTTAGTTCTCTTTTGTTTTTCTATATGCTCTGCATTCTTTTTGTACGTGCGTAATTCTATTATCTAAGCGTGATAATTAATTATCTAAGTCTGATAATACTTTATCTAAGTCTGATAATTAATTATCAGACTTAGATAATATAAAAACATACGTATTCCGTAAATACACAATACGCATAAAAATATAACAAGATCCGTATAAATTTAATACGGAGCCCGCATATAAGTATAACAAACAAGTAATTGAAGGTTCATAAATACATCCCTACACGTTTGAATATCGTATTACTAGCATTTGCCTAAACATCTATCAAACAGCATCAGCGTACCTCTGACATCTCTTTTTCCCATTCATAGGAAACCCTCGAAAGTCATTTGTTTGACTTTCGAGGGTTGATTAACTTGTCACATCCTTATAGTGGTAGTGAGAGTTTTCTATACAACAACCTTAAACCGAATACGGAAGGCATGTTTTGATTCGTCCCAATTAGTACCTAACAATTCAAAGCGACCTATCTGACTCGTTGATCGAACATGCTTACCAATGCAAGGGCACACATCGAAGTCGCCTATTCGCACAAGTCGTAACATCTCGGAAGCATCATCTGGTAGCTTATCCAAGCTCACTCCTTCAGGAATATGATTCCTATCAACCATTTCGAACGTTACTGGCAAATCCTCTGCTATAAGGCGATTCATCTCATCAACAATAGCCTTCTCTTCCTTACGATTAGGTTTATGATCAAGGATGAATGTCATCTTACTCTTCTTTCGTTCAATATGTGCATTATTACTACGCTCCGCCCCAAACATACGAACCATGACTTGATTCAATAAATGTTCTGCTGTATGAGCCGGTGGGAATTCCTCCTTGTTATGCGTATTCAATACATAGTCCATGGGCTTCTCCTTTACGTTAAACTTATATATCCTACCATAATTTGCCTCGACATCTAAGGCAACCTGTCCATCTCGTTTCAGTTCTACCATCTTCGTAAAACCTGAAAGCAAATCGGTCATCTCTACTTCCCGCTCTGGTAAACCAAGGAAGTCGTAGGCATGAGCAGGAATTGTAACATTGATTTGCACACGTTTCTGATCGAAGTTCGCTACAACGAGTAACACTTCATCGTCAGCCTTGCGCAAGAAGACAAATTGTTTGCGAGGGTTGAACTGATAGCTTTGATTATTAACATACATGAGGTCGAATGTCAATCCTTCACGCACTGCCTTCTCGCGATTGCAGAAGCGAAGCAGACCTTGATAGACCAATGATAATCTCTTCTCATCTGTTGTAAGTTCCTCGTGATTGAAGAAACCTTTATAAATAGCTTCACTCGTCCAATAGTCGAAGATGGTTGAACGACCATCACGTCCTGAGAAGCCCTCTTTATCCATACCCCGCTCGCCAAACTCTTGCCCTGCATAAACCATAACTGGATTTTGCTGGAGCAATGCGGAAACAATCATGCCCGGCACTCCTTTCCACGGGTCACCAGCAAAGAAGTTGGAGGCAATGCGTTGCTCATCATGATTCTCTAGGAAGTAAAGCATGTGGTCGCGTATATCGTCAACTTGCTGCCACTCGTGCGTGATAGAAGAAGCCGGACGCTCGTCACAGATGACACCACGTATGCAATCGTACATACCCACCTTATCATATAAGTAATCAAAGCCAGACTCAACATACATACGATACTGGTTAGGATCATATACCTCTCCGATGAATATCACGTCAGGATATCGCTCCTTGACCTGTTGTGTGGCGTATGACCAGAATTCGTGTGGTACCATCTCCGCCATATCACAACGGAAACCATCAATCCCTTTAGCTGCCCAAAAGAGGAGTATTTCAGTCATCTTCTTCCAAGTAGAAGGAATGGGATGATAATGATAACTACGCCCACCAGCATCACAATAGTCTACTCCATAATTGAGTTTCACCGTCTCATACCAGTCATTCTGCTGTGGATGCGAATCGAAGCGATCGTTACCCGTGCACTTGGCTGGATATTCATGGTAAGGCTCCGCTCCGTGTGCATATTCATTCTCGGCTACCCCAGACAGGTCGAGTGCTTCACCCGGACAGTAATAGAAGTTGTTTTGTGAATCAAAATGCTTCCCTAAGTCATCGCCTTCTCCTAAATCACTCACTCCTTGCGGCTTTGCTATACTCTTATATTGACGTGCAACATGATTAGGCACGAAGTCGATGAACATTTTCAGTCCTTCACCATGTGTTCTACTAATAAGAGCCTCGAACTCTGCCATGCGCTCATCAACATTAACCGCAATGTCAGGGTCAATATCATAATAATCAGTAATGGCGTATGGGGAACCAGCGCATCCTTTTACAACTCGTGGGTTCTGACAAGGAATACCGAAAGAAGAATAATCAGTACACGTTGCATGACGGATAACACCAGTATACCAAAGATGAGTGACACCGAAGTCATGAATGCGACGAAGTACCGACTCGTCGAAGTCATTCATCTTCCCTACCCCATTCTCTGCTAATGTACCGTTCTCCTTTCTCGTAAGGTTCTTATTACCGAAAGTACGAGTGAAGACTTGATAGATAACTAATTTAGTTTTCATACAATGGATAAACAAAAGTCCCTCTTCCGTATCGCTCCTAAAGCAAGGAGAGGTTAAGAAGAGGGACTATTAGCTATAGTATTAAGCTATGCCGTGAGCATTAACATTTCTGTCAATACGTCCAAGCATACCCTGCAATGCTTTACCAGGTCCACACTCGATGAACTCATCAGCACCATCAGCAATCATGTTCTGGGCACTCTTCGTCCAACGTACACTTGAGGTGAGCTGAGCTATCAAATTCTTCTGAATCTCGGCTGGATCGGTATGCGGCAATGCATCTACATTCTGATAAACTGGGCACTTTGGAGCATTGAATTTAGTTGCCTCAATAGCTGCCTGCAATTCGTCTTTAGCTGGCTGCATCAATGGAGAGTGGAAAGCACCACCAACCTTCAATGGTAATGCGCGCTTAGCACCTGCTTCCTTTAACAACTCGCATGCCTCGTTGATAGCGTCAACAGAACCTGAAATAACTAACTGACCAGGGCAGTTAAAGTTGGCTGCTACACAAACTTTACCTTCCTTTGACACTTGAGCGCAAATCTCTTCAACCTTCTCGTCTGGCAAGCCTATAATTGCAGCCATAGTACCAGGGTTCTGCTCACATGCCTTCTGCATTGCGTTAGCACGAGCTGCAACCAACTTCAAACCATCCTCGAAACTTAATGCACCCGCAGCAACAAGAGCAGAGAACTCACCCAATGAATGACCCGCTACCATATCTGGCTTAAACTCGTCACCTAAGCAAAGGGCAGAGATTACACTATGAAGGAATACTGCTGGTTGAGTTACCTTCGTTTCCTTTAGTTGGTCATCAGTGCCTGCGAACATAATATCTGTGATCTTGAAACCAAGAATCTCATCTGCTTTATCGAATAATTCTTTTGCCAATGGGCTGTTCTCATAAAGATCCTTACCCATCCCAACAAACTGAGATCCCTGTCCAGGGAATACAAATGCTTTCATCTTATTTTATGCTTTAATTATTAATACTTTGTGAGTGCAAAGGTACAGAAAATTAAATAGATAATGAAGAATTACGCCCTAAAACCAAAGCATATATATTAAATAGGCATAAGCTGTAGACGATACGCACATAGGTCTATCCAACTGATCAAGGCAAGCGCAGCTTACTAAAGCCGATAGAAACATAGCATAAACCATGGATTTAACTGCAAGAAGAACTCGGGTTCGATGATACTCTATAAGTTTAAGTAAGCATGAATTTAAACACTATAACTCTCTAATTCATAGCGCACTTACTATTATGCTTAAAGTACGAATGACGTATAACTTAAAGTGCAAACGTACTTATACTTAAAGTACAAGTGACCTCTAACTTAGAGTACGATTGTACTTATACTTAAAGTACGAAGGTACTTTAAGTTAATAATCTCTTCTCTACACGTTTGTATAATAAATTATACACGTTTGTATAATTGGTTATACACGTTTGTATAATTGATTATACACGTCTGTATAATTGATTATACACGTCTGTATAATTGGTTATACACGTCTGTATAATTGGTTATACACGTCTGTATAATAGACTATACAAACGTGTATAAAGAAGTACTTCCAATATAAAGACGATTCACTTCATTATATGTAAAGGTAGTGAGCGTAACTATAAGTCCGATGCTTCTATCTCATATTGCGGGGCGAGCATACAACTTATTTACGAAATTAAACTGCAAAGTATTTTCATGTCTTATTAATATTCAGTATCTTTGCCATGCAATTATAATTAAAAACCAATAATCAATAAATTAAAACCCAAACTATGAGAATTAAAAAGACATTTGCTGCAATACTCATTGCAGGCAGTTTCTTATTACCAACGAATGCTTTAGCACAATTCAATTGGCCTTACAAGATTGTTAACGGAAAAGCTGTCACAGAGGTTCCTACCCGTCCTGCTGGTGAGCAAAGTGTTTTAAACCTTGCAACACCAAAGATGAAGGTTGTACGTGTAGCCTTCGTTGGACTTGGTATGCGTGGTCCAGGTGCCGTTGAACGATGGACGCATATCCCTGGAATACAAGTTATGGCGTTGTGTGACTTTGAGAAGGATCGTGCAGAAAGGTGTCAGCAATATTTACGTAAGGCTAGTATGCCTGCTGCGGATATTTATTCGGGCGAAGATGGTTACAAAGAATTGTGTAAGCGCAAAGATATAGACCTTGTTTATATTGCACCTGATTGGAAACATCACTTCCTGGTTGCAAAAGAAGCAATGACACATGGTAAGCACGTTGCAATAGAAGTTCCTGCAGCGATGAATATGTCAGAGATATGGCAACTCATCGAATTATCAGAGAAGAATCGTCTACATTGTATGATGCTTGAGAACTGCTGCTATGACTTCTTTGAGTTGAACTCTTTAAACATGGCTCAGAAAGGTATCTTTGGTGAGATTCTTTATGTACAAGGAGCTTATCGCCACGACCTTACTCCGTTCTGGAATGCTTATTGGAAGAAGGATAAAGAGGATAAGTTAGGCTGGAGATTGGATTACAACCAGAAGTTCCGTGGTGATGTATATGCTACTCACGGCTTAGGTCCTATTGCACAAGTGTTAGACATTCACCGTGGCGATCGTATGAAGACGCTTATAGCAATGGATACAAAGTCTGTTAATGGTAAGATGCACGTTGAACAAATGAGCGGTGAGCCTTGTAAGGAGTTCCGCAATGGTGATCAAACCACAACGCTGATCAGCACAGAGAATGGAAAGGTGATTGAGATTATTCATAACGTAATGACTCCACAGCCTTACAATCGTATGTATCAGTTGACTGGTACAAAGGGATTCGCTAATAAATATCCTGTTGAAGGCTATGCTTTATCGTCTCAAGAGCTTGCAAAAGCAGGTGTAACCCCTTCAGCAGATGACTTATCGGGGCACAGCTACTTATCAGCGAAAGATAGAGAAGCTTTGGAGAAGGCGAACGAAAGTCCTATCATCACAAAGTATGAGAAACAAGCGAAGGAAGTTGGTGGTCATGGCGGAATGGACTTCATTATGGATTCACGTCTAGTTTATTGCTTACAGAACGGCTTGCCATTGGATATTGATGTGTACGACTTAGCTGAATGGTGCTGTCTAGCCGAGTTAGGTTCTATCTCTATGGATAATGGTAATATCCCTGTGGAAGTACCTGACTTTACACGTGGTGAATGGAATAAGATTAAGGGCTTCCGTCATGCTTACGCATCTCCTGCTGACGAGGCACAAGCTAATGCTGATGCCATTGCCTTTACGAACCAACTAAAAGAAAAGGGTAAGAAGTATTGGGAGAAGGTTGATAAAGCTGCAAAGAAGAAATAAGGTTTAGACCTTAGATATACGGAAAAGGTGCCACAACTGATAACTCAGTTACGGCACCTTTTTAAGTTATGCTCAACTTAACCTCTTACTTTCTCAAGGCTAAGTTGTAATTGTAATATTCTGTCTTACCTGTAATATCTTCTACAACCTCGATAAAGGGAGGGAAGTTGACATCCTCATGGTCAACAATGCCTTTCGTCTCAAGTATCTGAAGATTGCGCATTGGAGATAAATAGGTATCAAGCTCAAAGAATTGACCACGCCATATAAAGGTTTTACGAATCTTATGGATTGACTGACGATAAGGGTCGGCTTGACGCATTAAGGATTCATAGAGGTTATTATCAATCTGTCGCTCGGTAACTACCTGTGCATTGTTTGCTAAGGTCTTTTTCGTTGTACGAACATTAACAGAAACGCCGTTCAATGTACGACGACGAAGACGCACCTCACTACGTGGGTCGGAGGTGAGATAAGTTTGAATAATCTCACTTTCTATAGCATCAGGAATCTCACCTGTTAAGCGAACAATATATTTACGTTCTTCTACAATCTGCTGCGGAATCTCAAGCACATTCGATATCTCTTGAATAACACGATTGATCTTTGTGTCAAAGTTCTCGTGGTTGTTGATTACACGCAGATGAGGATGCTCTGACCAGGCTTGAATGACTTTCTTATCAAGTTCACGTGCAAGCTCCAATCCTTCTGTACGCTCCGCATTGTTAGCCGTGGTATAGAATTGTTCTGCACCATCAGCAGCACTGACAAGGTGAAGTACCGCATCATATCTAGCACGTAACTTCTCCGAACAGGTTCCAACGCCAGCCGTAATCTCATCCCACATTTCTGGTTTCATATAAGCAGAAATATCCATCGTTCCACGATCACAAACGATGATGGTTGGAGTAGTAATTGTTTCGGCTATCCGCGTAAACTTATCCTCCAAAGCAAGCTGCATTTCTAGTGTCGCTTTCTCTCCTTCATAAAAGAAAGCGTGATTATCCGTAAGGTAATCCATACCTGCTTGGCTAAAGAGCGTTGGCACTTCAGGAATAATAAACACCTTGTAACCGAGACTGGAGAAATGCTCGATAATCTTGACAAGTGCTGTCGTTTTTCCGGCACAAGGTCCGCCGGTAAGTACTATTCGTTTCATAATAAACTAATAAATCCCTTCCACCCGGAAGTGAAAGGGACTATTATCTAACATTACTGCTTTACAGTGCAAAATGTCATTTGTTGAATTACTCAGCTGCTGGAGCTTCCTCCTCTGCAACAGGTGCCTCTGCAGGCTGCTCTACTGGAGCCTCCTCAACAGCAGGTGCTGGCTGGTTCTCTGCAACAACAGTTACAGGAATCTTAACCTCAACCTCCTTGTGGAAGTGTACAGTAGCTTCAGAAGTACCTACCTTCTTCATATCGTGCATTGTGACAATCTTGCGATCAATCTCAATACCACGCTTTGCAAGCTCTTCAACTACAGTTGCTGCATTAACAGAACCGTAAGTTACACCAGTAGCTGATACCTTTGTTTCAATAACAAGTTCTACACCATCCAACTGTGATGCCTTCTTCTCTGCCTCAGCCTTAAGAGCTGCAAGCTTAGATGCCTGCTGCTTTAAGTTCTCAGCCAACTGCTTCTTAGCTGAAGGAGATGCGATAACACCTTTACCTGTTGGAATGAGATAGTTACGACCGTAGCCGTTCTTTACATTAACGATATCGTTCTTGTATCCAAGACCGATAATATCTTCTTTTAATATAATCTCCATCTATTGACCTCCTTTTTACTTCATCAAATCGGTTACGTATGGAAGTAATGCAATCTGACGAGCACGCTTAACAGCCTGTGCCACACGACGCTGATACTTCAATGAAGTACCTGTGATACGACGAGGAAGGATCTTACCCTGCTCGTTAAGGAACTTCTTCAAGAACTCACCATCCTTATAGTCGATGTACTTAATACCGCTCTTCTTGAAACGGCAATACTTCTTCTTCTTTGTGTCGATAGAAGGAGCTGTCAAATAACGGATCTCTGATTTCTGCTCTGCCATAATTATGCCTCCTTTTTAGCTGCCCATTTAGCACGACGCTTCTCTGCGTATGCTGCAGAATACTTGTCCTGCTTAACGGTAATGTAACGAATAACCTTCTCGTCACGACGGAAGCCGGTTTCGAGAGTGTTAATAACTGATGGTTCTGCATTGAACTCTAACAATGCGTAGAAGCCTGATGACTTCTTCTGAATGTTGTAAGCCAACTTCTTCAGACCCCAGATCTCCTCGTTCAAGATCTCAGCACCATTATCAGTGAGCAGTGTCTTGAATTTAGCGACCGCTTCCTTCATCTGTTCGTCAGATAAAACGGGAGTCAAAATGAAAACGGTTTCGTATTGATTCATACTACTTTAAATATATAAAATGAATTAAAAATGCACCTTGCATACGCAAATGCAACGCAAAAGTACTACTTTCCATGCAATTGACCAAATAATTTTAGTACTTTTGCTCATCGTATAGCATAATTACAGGTTCGTTATGAGAAGATATATCAAATATTTAGGTCTTATTGCCATCATCATTGGCATTCTCTTATTTACAATACATGTCATTATTTCCTTTCAAAGGAATACTCTATTATTCTCAGGTTTGATATTGATCATTGGTGGAACTATTGTATTTATAAAAGGTAACAAACTTGATTTACCTTGAATTCAAGCAACCATTAGATAACAAAAAGCAAAGCCCAATAGGATTGCATATTATGAAGATTCCTATTGGACTTTTACTTACTCCTATTAAATAGTTAATGTGTCATTAACCAACAGTTCTCAATCTTCGTCTGGCACAATAAGCTTGTAGCCTTTACCATGAATATTAATAATCTCTATTTGATTATCTGGCTTCAAGTGTTTACGGAGCTTTGTGATATACACATCCATTGAACGAGCATTGAAGTAATTATCATCAATCCAAATGGTCTTTAAGGCATAATCACGTTGGAGTATCTCATTAGAATGAGCACACAACAAAGCTAGCAATTCATTCTCTTTCGTAGTAAGCTTAGTTACTTTCTCTGGATTATTATCTAATGTCAACAATTGCTTCTGTGTATCGAAAGTAAACCGACCAATATTATACATAGTAGATTCTTTCGTCTTCTTTCCCTTTACACGACGAAGAATAGCCTCAATACGGAAAACAAGTTCTTCCATAGAGAAAGGCTTGGTGATATAGTCATCTGCACCAATCTTGAAGCCCTCAAGTATATCTTCTTTCAGTTGTTTTGCTGTAAGGAAGATAATAGGAATTTCCGCATTTGCCTGGCGAATCTCTTGTGCTAGTGTGAATCCATCTTTCTTTGGCATCATCACATCAAGTACACAAATATCATACTTATTCTTCAAGAAAGCCTTATAGCCTACTTCACCATCTGGGCAAAGGTCAGCTTGAAAGCCTTTTGCCTGTAAATATTCACTCAATAGTGTTCCGAGATTCTCATCATCTTCACACAATAAAATCTTTAACTTATCATCCATAATCTATAACTTTTAATGTTTATTTTTATACTTCATCTTCTATTTCTTCATCACGAATTACGGGAAGTTTTATAATAAACTTAGTTCCCTTACCAAACTCGCTTAATACTTTAATCTCACCACTATGTAAATCAACCATTCTCTTTACATAAGCTAAACCTAAACCGAATCCTTTTACATCATGCCTATTACCTGTATGTACACGATAGAACTTATCAAAGATCTTCTTTAAGTTTTCTTTCTTTATTCCCATACCTGTGTCACGCACAGAAAGATAAAGGTGTTCATTCGTATTCCATGTCTTCAAATAGACATTTAATGGTTCGTCTGGCTTTGCATACTTGACAGCATTATCCAAGAGATTAAATATCACATTCTGGAAGTGCATCTCATCAACATACACGGTTGAATCAACAGCTTCAATCTCCGTATAGACTTTACCACCAGTATGTTCTACTCGCAGTGCGAATGAGTGTGCAATAGTTTCAACCATTTCGTTTAAGTCCGTATGCTTCTTCTTTAGTACTGCCTTCTTTCTATCGTACATACTCATCTGCAATACTTTCTCAACTAAGAAACGAAGGCGCTTAGCCTCATCATTGATTACACCGCCCAAGTGTTCCACCATCTTCGGAGACTTTTCCAAACTCTTGTCGTTCATCATCTGTGCCGCCAAAGAGATACTTGCAATAGGTGTCTTCAACTCATGTGTCATATTGTTGATAAAATCGTTCTTTATCTCACTATAACGCTTCTGACGGAAGATCGTTACAATAGTGAAGATAAAAGTTACCAACAATACAAACGTGAAGATGATTGAAGGTATCATAAAACGAATACTAGAGAAGATATAATTATTCATCTCAGGGAAGTGTACCTTCACAACTCCCATTCTATTCACTGGGTCATTACGGAATAACACCTGTGAGTAAGTATTCTCTTCCCCATCCGATACATAATCTGGACAACGATAGACTTCACGACCATCTTGCGTTGTAACCGTAAAATGATAGGGGATGTTAATACCATTATTCATCATCTCCGCCTTTAAATCTTGGTCTAACAATTTAAAGTTAATACGTTGTTTTAGAGGCTTATCTGATGCTGAATAAAGTATATTATATACAACCTCTTCAAGCATTGCTTTCTGATAGACATAACGATTACGAACAATCTCTTGCATGTTACGTTTTGTAGCAGAAAGCGAATTACTATCATTACGGAGAATCATTGCCTTAGGGGTCAATGATGGCTTCGATTGTAATAACTTCGCTTCAAAAGATGTATATGCATCGCCTTGACTATCTACTGCTAGAGTTTGATGTGTAGCAACGGAATTATCCTTTGAAGTTGAATGTTGTTCCGACTGCTTACGTTCTTTCTTATTTACATCATCTTCTAAATAACGAAGGGTCTCATTCAATTCCATATTCCGAGAAGCCTGATAAAGAGCACGATTGACTGATTCGTCAAACTGTTCTTTCTTCATCTCAGCCATTTCTTCTATGTAATTGAGTTGGAGTAGAAGTAAGCCTAGGAATGATAATCCCATGATTACTGCAATAATCCAAATTGTCTTCTTCTTCATTATTATTACTTCTATTCGTGTATGCTGCGATCCCAGAAGTATATTCAGACTACAGCTCTACTACGATGTTCACGATTGCAAAGATAATATTTTATTAATCCATTAACACATAAACGTTAATTAATAGAATGCGATTTTAATTAATTAACATTTTTGAGAATATATAATTAATGATTGTCAAGCGTATCAAAATCATTGTATAAAGAGGAGGACTAAGGAAATGACAATAAGATTAAATGTTAAGTAAATACTATAAGTAAGTAATCAAGAACGACACTTCCTCTATCCACAGAGAAAGGATAAAGAGACATATTAACGTATAAGCAAGCCAAGATAAAGACATAAGAATACTTTAAATTAAACATCTATCATACTTTAACTTAAATGCCAAAAGAACCTTAAGTTAAAGTAAAACTAAGCAATAATAGAGTGCACAAAAGAGGGCACATTACACTCTCATCATTACAAAATAAGAGTGAACGCACCCTTTGGATTACTCTATTAACCTTAAAATGATTATGCTATTCTTCTTCGTCCTTTACTTCTGCCTCATGCTCTGCAATTAGCTTCTGCTGAAGATCATTAGGAACAAGCTCATAACTAGCAAACTTAGTTGTGAAGCTAGCTCTACCACCAGTGAGGGAGCTGAGAGAAATACTATAGTTAGCAAGCTCTTTTAGAGGAATCTTTGCCTGTAACTTCTGATAGCCTGCTTCTGAATCCATACCCATGATCATGGCACGACGTCCTTGTAAATCGCTCATCACATCGCCCATATAGTCACCTGGTACGTAGACTTCCAAGTCATAAATAGGTTCAAGAATCTTTGGACCAGCAGCTTTGAAGGCATCAGAGAAAGCATGGCGAGCTGCCAAAGTGAAAGAAAGTTCGTTAGAGTCAACTGGGTGCATCTTACCATCATAGACAATCACACGAACATCACGCGCATAACTACCCGTTAATGGTCCACGCTCCATACAATCCATGACACCTTTTAATATAGCAGGCATAAAACGAGCATCAATAGCACCACCGACAACAGAATTGATAAACACGAGCTTTCCACCCCAAGGAAGATCACGCTCTTCACGTCCCTTGATATTCATCTTAAACTCTTGTCCGTTGAACTTATAGGTTGTTGGATCAGGCATTCCTTCTGCGTATGGCTCGACAATCAAATGAACCTCGCCGAACTGACCAGCACCACCACTCTGTTTCTTATGGCGATACTCTGCCTTTGCTTGCTTAGTTATCGTCTCACGATAAGGAATCTTAGGTTCTTTAAAGGTTACCTGTAGCTTCTCATTGTTCTCTAAACGCCACTTCAAAGTACGAAGATGGAACTCGCCTTGTCCATGAACAATTGTTTGTTTCAACTCCTTACTTTGTTCAATAACCCACGTCGGATCCTCTTGGTGCATCTTTAATAATGCTGCCATGAGCTTCTCTGTCTCTTGTGAGCTCTTAGCCTCGATAGCTCTAGAGTATTTTGAATTAGGATATTTAATGAAGTCGAAACGCTGATCTGTCCCCTTACCATTGAGAGTGTTACCAGTCTTAACATCCTTCAACTTCACCATACAACCCAAATCACCTGCATTTAGCATATCAACAGGAATACGGTTAGCCCCCGCACAAGCATAAAGCTGTCCAACGCGCTCTTTTGAACCACGATCAGAGTTAGTGAGATCATCACCCGTCTTCACACAACCACTCATCACCTTAAAGTAACTTACTTCACCGATATGTGGTTCCATACCCGTCTTGAAGAAATAGAGTGATTCTGCACCTTTAGAATCCGGAGCGACCTCTTCACCACGTGTGTTATGTAGTTTAGGCATTTCGTCAACGAACGGAACGACATTACCTAAGAACTCCATCAATCTACGAACACCCATACTCTTACCAGCACATACACAGAAGACTGGGAATATAGAACGTGTAATGAGTCCTTTACGAATACCCTCACGCAACTCGTCTTCAGAGAGTGTTTCTTCTTCAAAGAACTTCTCCATCAACCCTTCATCATTCTCTGCTGCTGCCTCAACAAGTGCCTTATGAAGTTCCATAGCCTTATCCATCTGATCGGCAGGAATATCCTCAATGATTGGTTCTCCACCTTCAGGCTTCCAGCTATACTTCTTCATCAACAGAACATCAATCAGACTATTAAACCCTGGTCCTGTCTCTAATGGATATTGTACTGGAACACATTTCGAGCCATAGATCTCTTGCATACTTGCAATAAGATTATCGAAGTCGCATTTATCAGAATCAAGTTGATTTACCAAGAAGATAACAGGCTTCTTGAGTTTCTCTGTATAGCGGAAGTTATTCTGTGTGCCAACCTCTGGTCCATATTGACCATTAATAAGAATGACAGCCTCATCGGTAACATTAAGAGCAGTGATAACACCACCAATAAAGTCATCACTACCTGGACAATCAATAATGTTTAGCTTCTTGTTGTTCCATTCAACATGGACAACAGTTGGGAACACCGAGTAACCATACTCTTGTTCTACTGGGAAATAGTCACTAACCGTGTTCTTAGCTTCAACCGTACCACGCCGCTTGATAACACCAGCTTCGAATAACATACTTTCGGCAAGAGTTGTCTTGCCACTACCCGCACTGCCAATTAAGGCAATGTTCTTAATTTCGTTTGTCTGATATACCCTCATATCCGATAGATTTAAGCTATTAGTAATAAACTTATAATTTGCTTTTAGGTTATGAGCCTTAGCTCTTATTTTCAGTCGCCTAAGGTAGCCATTTCCTATGAAAGCACCAAAAGTTTTTACTCAAAAGGCGTTATTTTTTAAAACTTATTAGTACATTTGCAATGTTTCCCACAGCATTACATTATATATAACACAACATCAGAATCATGGCAGGCTTATATGTTCACGTTCCCTTCTGCGCAAGTCGCTGTATATATTGTGGTTTTTATTCTACTATTCCAACAAGGCAAAAGGATAACGGACTTACAATAGAAGAACAATATGTAAATGCTCTTTGTAATGAGATGCAGCTTCGGGCGAACGAACTAGATGAACCTATAAGGAGTATATATTTAGGAGGGGGGACTCCTTCGCAATTAACATATAAGAGTCTACAACAGATATTCTCAACCATCAAAAAGGCATTTCACATAACATGGAATAAGAATAATAGTCCTTTAGAAATAACTATGGAGTGTAACCCAGACGATGTAACAGATACATTTGTACGTGACTTACAAAAGTTACCTATCAATAGAATATCTATGGGTGTTCAGACATTCTCGGATGAACGTCTACGTTTCTTACATAGAAGGCATACGGCAGATGAAGTTGAACTTGCAATAAAAAGATTACGTAAAATCGGAATTCATAATATATCTATTGATCTTATGTTTGGATTCCCAAACGAGACAATGAATGAATGGAAGTCGGACATTGATAGAGCTATCCAACTAAACGTTGAACACCTTTCTGCTTATAGTCTTATGTACGAAGAAGGTACTCCACTCTATCAGCTATTAAAGAATGGGAAGGTAAAAGAAATGGATGATGAACTTTATCGCCAAATGTATGATCTACTCATCAATGGTCTTACACAGGCAGGATATGAGCATTATGAGATTAGCAACTTTGCCAAACTCAAACCTCAAAGATCAAACTTCAAAGGTCAAACATCAAAGGGCAGAGACCAAAGTCCTTTCCGCTCTTTACACAATAGTTCTTATTGGCATAATGTACCCTATATTGGACTTGGTGCTGCAGCCCACTCTTATAACAACAGTAAAAGAAGTTGGAATGTAGCAGATATCAAAGCCTATATTTCTGCATTAAAGGACAACAAACGTCCTTATGAAGAAGAATTTATAGATGAGGATACACATTATAATGATATGATAATGACGGCTCTCCGCACCCGGGAAGGATTGCAATTATCTACACTTTCAGAGCCTTATCAAGACTATCTCATGCGGCTTGCGAAACCTTTAATACAACAGAATTTACTAAAAGAAGATGATGGATGGCTACATCTTACGCATAATGGAATATATGTTAGTGATGCCATCATGAGTGATTTAATGAAGATTTAATCCTTACATATCCATATCATCAATAGCATTTAACACATAATATTAGAAAGATGACTAACGAAGAATTTGAAAAGAAATGGGCGGAGAACCGAAATGATGTTCTCGCTAACAATGAAGAATATCAACGCATTGCCAAAAGCTATAATAGCTGGGGAATGATAGATTATATCATCTTCATAATAGGATTCGTTATTTGTGAGAACTTTACAAAAGGGCTGGTGAACAATATAATCCTCCAATATCTTATAGCACTTGTAGGCATGGTCATTATATGGCTTGGCTATCGCCTTATCAAAAGCATGCTTACTAGTAAAAAGACATTGGAGGACTTAGAGCGCAAGATAAAACAACAATATCGCGAATCCTTACGCAATCATTAGTCTTGCACTTTCTTTTCCTTTGCTGGAGGTAACAATAGGTTCAGGATAACACCAACGACTGCCGATAGTCCGATACCACTGATCGAGAAACTACCCCATTGTAGTACGGCTCCTCCAATACCCATTGTCAACGTAATGGATATTATTATGATATTGCGAGTACGGTTGAAGTTAACCTTATGCTGAATGAGGTTCTGAATACCTACAGAAGCGATGGTACCAAAGAGCAATAACATAATACCTCCTAACACGGCTGCAGGAATACTCTGTAAGAGAGCACTCAACTTACCAATAACCGAGAATACAATAGCTGTTGCAGCAGCAATACGAATTACTTGTGGGTGTGTTACCTTTGTAATACTCATCGCTCCTGTTACCTCACTATAAGTTGTAACTGGAGGTCCACCAAAGAAAGAAGCAGCCAAACAAGCCAAACCATCACCTAACATTGTGCGATGTAATCCTGGAGAGGCAGTGAAGTCCTTATCTGCAACAGCACTAACTACATAAATATCGCCCACATGCTCTATCACTGGTGCAATAGCCACAGGAATCATATAGAGGAATGGTTCCCAAGCGAATTGTGGAAGATGAAAGTCTGACAAGGCAGGAGGCAAAGCCAACCATGGTGCTGCCTCGACATGTGAGAAATCAACAACTCCCATACAAATAGCAACGATATAACCACAAATGATACCGCAGATAACAGGTACAAGTTTCATTAAACCACGCCCCAAAGACAATACACTCACAGCTACAGCTAATGAAACAAATGCCAATAACCAATTCGTCTTTGCCATATCAACAGCCGATGTCGATAATGACAAACCAATTAAAATAATTACTGGTCCAATAACGACTGGAGGAAATAACTTATCTAATAGTTTCTTTCCCTGCCATTTAATTAAGGCTGACATAACAAAATAAACGAGAGAGACTCCTGCTATTCCTGCCAATGTACCGGGCATTCCCCATTGCTTTGAAGCAGCAATGATTGGTGCGATAAAGGCAAATGATGAACCTAAAAAAATAGGAACCTTACCTTTCGTAACCAAATGAAAGATAAAAGTTCCTATACCTGCTGTGAATAACGCTGTTGCTGGATCAAGCCCAACAAGCAAAGGGACGAGAACAGTAGCACCGAAAGCTACAAAAAGGAATTGCACTCCCACTATAGTTTTCCGCACTGGTGATAGTTTTAAATTATCCATGTATTGATTGATTAATATGAATATACACTAATAGTCAGTAGACTAAGAATGGTTTTCAACTGCAAATTTATAAAAAATTGTGCAGTACAGGGCTACAATACTAGAAAAGTTTAAGTATCACTTAAAAACATGCAATTAGAGAGTAACAAAAGAATATATTTTGTTTTTAACACCATTTTAATGGTTTATAACTTACTGAAAATCAATAATTTATAGAGCAATTTATACTTAAAACGTGTAAAGCAAAAAAATGGTGTAATACCATGTTTTAGAACGAATTTAACACGAAAAAGTTATGGAAAAGGTATTGTTAAAAAGTATTAATTTCAATATTAGGAATGATAAGGATAAAAACAATTATACCCTTATCTACCTTGTATTGTATGTTGGAGAGAAGGGAAAAAACAAACAATATAAATTGCCATTTGCAAAGGTAATAGCGAAGTATTGGAATAGTAAGCAGCAACTACCAATATTAACCGCAAAGGGTATGAGTAGTGAAATGAAGCAACAACAACTAACTATCAATCAATTAATTACTGATATTAAGTGTACGTTATGCGTGGGTAATAGTTATACAATAGACGAAATTAGAAAATTAATAGAAAATAAAACCATTAACATAATTTCACAAAATGAGTATGGGACTTTAAAAAATAAAGGGTATATTACAGGTGTTGATGACAATGAAAGCAATTATAAGGAAAAGTTGCCAAAATGTCAAGTATTAATTAAAAATAAAAATAAAATGCCTATTACTGCACAATTTATTAGCGCAAAAAGAACGCCAAAAGCCACAAAGGCAATTAAGCGAGTTTTTAAAAATTGGAAAGAAAATAGCCCAAAATCAGAAGGTACGCTAAATCAATACTACTACGATTTAATGGCATGGGTTAAATGGGTTGAGAAAACCAATCAAAGAGATGGTTACTCTCTTTTCAATGTTGATGGAGTAATTGCGTATAGAGAGTATTTGACAAAAAAGGGTGTGAAACCTGATACCATTAATTACAAATTACGATTACTTTGTCAAGTAATTAATGAATTAGCAGCAACCAATGAGAGAAAAAAAGGTATCAATTATATTGAGCCAAAACTTGTTTTGCTTAAAAATTTTGTTAAAAATAAAAAGCAAAAGGAAGAGATAACAAGCGAGGATATTACTTCCTTTAAGGTCGTTGAATGTTTCAACGAAAGTGAAGAATTTTATAAAAACTTATTTTTGTTGCAAATCGCTACAGGTCAACGAGTTAGCGACCTTTATACAATCTTACAAGGGGAGTATCAAGTAATATCAAATGGGGTTAAAATCTTCATTAAAGTTGTGAATAAAAAGGGTTCACGACCCAAAATGAACAATTACAAATTTTCCTATATTGAACTTACAACAGAAGTTAAGGGACTTATCGAAATTTTGCAAAAAAGCAAAGTAAAAGAAAGTTGCTATAATTTTTTGAGAAAAGAGTATAATGTTATTTTGAAAAAGTTATTTGAACGTGCAAATATTACTCGTAATAGTGTAAATGGAAAACCACTATTTAAGGAAATTTCAAGCCATTACGGTAGGCACACGTTTGCCACTCAACAAGTTAGAAATACCACCGACAAAGGGAGTATTGCAAAAATGATGGGTTGTACTGAACAAATGATAACCAATGTATATATGCACCAAAGCGATATGGATATAATTAATAGCATATCGCAAGCACAAGGTGGTACAATTAATTGAAATTGATAAATTACCATGAAATATAAAGGGAACAAGGCGTAAATGTTTTGTTCCTTTTTTTATAAAAAAAACCATACCTTATAGTAGTAGTTTTACACCATTATATATTTGGTGGGTTTACTTTGGCAGTACCCACCAAATATAATGGGTGGTGTTGGTGGTTAATTGTGTTGCTTGAATAGTCGTTATATTGGTGTGGTTATTTTTTTTTATTAAGTAGACCTATATAATGCAAATAAGCATAGAGACCCACAGGGTGCTTATCCTTATTATTTTTAAATAAGCATAGAGACCCTGTGGGTCCCTATTAAGGACCCTGTGGGTCCCTACATTAAATTAATATATATATTACATATATATAAGGAGAAAAAAGCAAAGCCATATACCTTTGTTTTTTCTCCCTTCCATTGATTTCGTTTAAACACTCAATCAATGGGGTGTGGTTTTTATATTAATAAAAAAAAAGAACCATACCAAAAGTAAGTCGTTGAAAGTACAACACCTTTTCAAGGGCAAAGAAAAGAAAAGAACCGCCCAAAAAGAAAGAAAGGTGCAAGCATGCGTACCTTCAAGGGGGAGCAATGCGATAAACACCGACAATTACGACAATACACAACAAAACATACCCACCACCAACAACAAGAAATACCCCCAAAAAAGAAATACCCCAAATAATGCGCTACAAGGCGTTATTTCCCCTTTACCCTTATAATTATACCCCAAAGCGTTTATAACGCCTTAAAATGGCTTAAAACCGCCTTAAATCGAATTATATAATATAATGTACGCACGTGTATGCGTACATCTTTATATTATATAGGTAAATTTAATTTAATCAAAAAAAATATAAAAAAAGTATCTTTAAAATTTTGATTTTAAAAACAAAGAACATATATTTGCATTGTAATTAAGAATTAATAATTTATATTATATTACTTGATTTACATAATATTATTATATTTTAATTAGAATTTAATCTAAAATATAAAAATAATAATAAAAAAATTAATTCATAACTTGCTAATATTCAATATATTGCAAGGTTTTTTATGAATTAATTTAAATAAAATGTTTATTTCCTGAAATTAAATACTATTTATTATTGTAGAAAGTAATTAATTATTACAATAATAATAAATTTAAAAATAAAATAATATGAGTGTAAAAAATCATACTGATGAGACAAAATTAAAAATGAGTGCCTCCCAAAAAGCACGACATGCAAGAATGAGCGAAGAACAAAAGAAGGCAATTTCTGACAAACTCAAAAAAAAAATGGAGAGAGATACACAATGCGATGTACTTACTTCAATATGAAAATGATTAGAAAAAAAATATAATATCCTTTCTTTGAGTGTGGTGGGAAAGTGATACAACAACCACCACACAATTATATATAATTTCGTGCAAGGGGTGGTAACAACACCACCCCAAACACTTACTAAAATTTGAAAGGATATAAAATGACATATACAAATTTTATATTGAAATTTAATAATGATAATTTTCCAAATTTGCACCCACTCAAGGAGGGGTTTTTGTTACAAATGCTAATTGATTTGGCAACAAGGGGAGGTAAAATAGAAAGCGAAATATTTGCAGAAAAGTTATACTTTGCCCAAAGAATGGGAGAGGGCAAAATTGCCCCCAAAAATCAAAGGCAATACATCGATAAGTTGATTAAAGTATTAGTTGATAATGGCTATATTGAAAGTGTTGAGGGTGCGTACCACGAAGTAAAAGGTAGGATATTTCACACATCAAAATGGGTGCTATCAACAAAAACAATAGATATTATCAAGCAAAATATGGCTAAAAAAAAGGTTATAAAAAAAGAAACCATACCATCAACGAAAGCAGCAACGCCAAAGAAGGCAGTTGCAAGTAAAGTTGAAAAGAAAGAAAATAACCCACTTGTGCAAGTGTACGAAGATTTTTAAAAAAAGATGGAATTAAAATTATATGATATAGAAACAGCCACCGCAAAGTTAGCAGAACCGCCAACAAGTACCTTTGGAATAAATAATAATTTGGATAATATCTTCAAGTTGGCAAAGGGGTACTTCGGAATACTTCAAGCCCCACCATGTCAGGGCAAAACAACCTTTCTTAATTATTATGGTGTAAAGTTATCCAAACTAAATAATTGGCACGTACTTTATATAATGATGGAAACACCTGATAGGTTGGAAATTAAATTGTTAACAAAATACTTCAATGGTAGTGTTGAGGAAATGTTAAAAAATAATCATATTCTCAATATGGAATTAAATACATTTGATGAAGTTATGGAGGCAATTACTCAAGTGGCAGCAAAGTTTGATAACTTACTTGTCATAGTAGATAATGCAACGTGTATCGAGGCACTTATGGGTACTGATGTCACCGACCTCATACGCAAACAATACCTATTAAATTTATCAAGGTTGACAAAGAAATTAGGTATTTCCATTATACTTTGTGCACACTCTATCAGATTGAAGGAGGGGCAACGACCCTCCATAAATACAAGTTATGGTGGTACTTTCATGGAAAGCACGTGTGACTTCATGCTATCTATTGAGATAACGGACAAGGAAAATTGCATATCAACATTTCGTGTGCTGAAACGAAGATACGAATTTTTCGGTGGCAATAATGGTGGTGATGAAATTTCCCTACAATTTGACAAACAAACAAGGGAATTTATCAACGTTGATAATGATGAGGTATTAGATGAAATATTTGGTAAAGCAAATTAAAATAACATATTGAAAAACAATAAAATATGGTAATAGTCACAATTGCCAAACGTGGCAGAATTAAAGGAAAAATTGATATAATTACAGCCATAAACGAGGGAAAAAAACATATCCAACAAATAGACGAAATTAGAAAAATTGATAAGGCAAAGAATCATGCGTTATATAATAATTTAAAGGGCAAATTGCTTGCATTTACGCCGTCATGCGTATGCGAGGGGGAAACTTTGAAAAAGGAAAATGTGGTAAAAATTAATAACGTTATTGCCATTGATATTGACGGACAGGATAACCCTAATTTGTCAGTTTATAACATGAAGGAAATTGTTACAAAGTTACCATTTGTAAGATATTGCGCAATGTCAGTTGGTGGGAAAGGTATATATTGCCTTATACCATTTAAGAAGGAATACGCAAACAAAGATAATTTCAAGGAGGTATTTAACGCCTTACAAAGTGATTTCAAGGAATTAGGAATTGTAATCGACAAGCAATGTTGGAATCACAATAGGCAACGTTATGTAAGTTATGATACCAATGAGTATTGGAACGATTCATGCGTATTATATGATAAGAAGTTAACCATACCTAATAATAACAGACCCCAAATTTCATTGAGAGCCACTCAAGGCGTATCAATGAAAGAGGGTACAGATAGACCAATTACGCAAAGGGATAAGAACAAGTTACGCATGGTATTTGATGATATTATGGCAAATAACATAATTGTAACCCGTAATCATACTGATACATTGACGTTATGCAATATCTTCTACAATGCCTTCGGATATGATGGTTTGCAATGTGTACAGATTTTACGGCAACAAAGGAAAGGTTATGACGCTGCAAAGTTGGATAACACCTTTGAGTACGTGGCAAATTCAAGTTACCAACCTTGTAGAATTAATTTGTTCTTTGATATGTACAAAAAGGCAAAAAATAACACATTAAATTAATATAATATGGAGAAAATGGAAAGTATCGAGACAATGGATAATATGCGTAAATTCGCAAAGTATAAATTGAATATGCTGAAAACCAATGCAATACGAAGAGCAAAAGAAAAGGCAAGGAAAGAAAAAGAACAAGCGAAACAACAATATGTAGATAAATGTAATTTAATCAATGAAGAAACGAAAAACAAAATAACGAAAATTAAAACAATGTAGAGTATGATACCATGTAGGAATTATGGGGAAATATTAAATTTAATAACAATAATACCGCAAACACCCAAAGAAGAAAAAAAATAATAAAGCGATTAAACAAATTAGGTGTTGAATATGTTTCAATTAAATTTGAGGAAAATAAGAAGATAGTACAGAAACCAACACCTTATGAATGATTTAAATAATGGTAATACTGATATATGTATTGCCATTTTTTATTTATAAAAAAAAGAAACCACACCATTATATTATATCATTACAACACTATCAAAGTAGTTGCAAATGATATAATATAATAATAATAATATCAACACCACCAACAACACTACCAACTATCAAGGTATGGTTATTTCTTTTTTTCTATCATTTAAAAACATATCATTTAAATGCGTTGTATTGCGTTATCTTTCAACTTGTGAACAACAATACCACAAATGTATTACAACGTCTTAAAACGCTTTAAAATACGCTTAAATCAAATGTAATATATTCTTACTAATATTATTGATAAGAAAATAATATATCATATATTTAATATTGTACTCTATATTGTTGTTATGTGTTGTAATTAATAATATTATATTGTTTTTCAAATGTATTTTTTGTTAGAGGGGGGGTATGTAACTATTTGATAATCAATGTATTATACCCCACCCTAACTATTCTTTACACACATATTAGTTTCCAAAGTCCAAAAAATTCTATTAATAAATATATACCCCCTATTATATGGGGGTATGGGTCTTATATAAATATAAATGAAATATCAATTTTGATTTTTCATATTTATATATGAGTTTAATTTTTAATTTGTATATTAGAAGAAATACCATACCTTTATATATCATTTTTGATATATAGAATTTATCCCCTATTAGTTAAATTGTGTTAAGTTGTTCCCTATTATTTTGTCACTCCAAATACTCTTTTTACCTTTGTATTTACGCTTAATAACACGTAAAAAGTATAATATTTTTAAAGTGTTGGTTATCAAAGAGTTACGAATATACAAGCAAAAGAATATATTTTGTACCTTTGAAGTCTTAATCATTAATTCAAAACAACATTGCCTTATGAAAACAAGATTATTCTACCTCCCATTTCTATTGCTATTTGCAAGCTGCATCAATACCAATCAGACTGCTAAAACGCTCGAAGAAGCTGCTACTGAGGAAGAAGTCCCAGACTACACTCTTTCAACGGAAGAGAGCAAGCTCATATCTTCTTCTAACGCATTCGGACTAAAACTCTTTCAGCAACTATCCAATAAAGAGAACGAGAAGAGCATTGTATTCTCACCGACTGCTGTCATCTATTCTCTTAACATGTTAAACAATGGTGCTGCTGGGAAAACAAAGCAGGCATTATGCCATGTTCTTGGATATTCAGAAAAGCAACTTGATGATGTCAACAAACTTAATAAGAAGATACTTATAGGTCAAAGGCGAGAGACCTTCTCCAATATAGGCGCAGGTAATTCAAAGGATAAGAAATCATCTAATGGGTATATGGTCACCGCTAACTTCATCGCTCTCAATGAAGCAACGGAACTATTACCCGAATATCAGAAAGCACTTCAAGATTATTACTTCACGAATATCATTGCCTCAGCTAACCAACAAGAAGAGAAGATAAAGGCTGATACCCTTTGTGCAAAGGTAACGAAAGGCGACATCACGACACTACCAATAGATGTCTCAACTCCTTACTCTGCACAGATCATCAATGCTGTAGCTCTACGAATCCCATGGAGTTATGAGTTTATGGAAGAGAGTACAGATCTTCAAACTTTCTATAAGCAAGATGGTAAACAGACCAAGGTTCACATGATGCACACCGTTGATCAAGACAAGAACTTCCGAGGTTATGAAGGAAAGGAATACAAGGTTTTGACCTTAGGCATGCAGAATGGCTTCAATATGTATGTCGTTCTCCCTAACAAAGGCTATCAATTGAGAGATATCATCAACAACTTTAAGGATAGTACACTTTATAAGTTAACAGAGCTACATAAGCAATATGACGAGGTGGAGATTGCTCTTCCTAAATTCTCAACATCTATCAAATTACCTTTGAAAGAGCTATACACCAAATCAGGATTAGGCGTTCTTTTCTCTCAACAAGCAGCAGATTTCAGTCAGATGAGCCCGTCACCCTTATATATAGATAAGGTGTATCAACAGATCAGACTGGATGTTAATGAGAAAGGAGTAGCTGCAAAAGCCGTTCAATCAACCTCAATGATGACTCTTGGTATGACAACACACCCAACAAGATTCACGTTTACAGCGGATCACCCATTCTTCTATTACATTACAGACCAATTCGGTAATGTATGCTTCATGGGTAAGTTTATGGGCGAATGATTCCTTCCAAAATGGAAGTCAGTCATTTTACATCCCATATAGGACACCGCTATTATTGATATAACTATTTCTATATTCTATAAAAGCAAACATGGATAAATCAGCATTCAACTTCGATTCCGTCCCATCAATATGGGAACTTTGTTTCAACAAAGATTGCCCACACAAGGATACTTGTATGCGTTATTTTGTTGGACAACATCTACCGGAAGACAAAAAAATAGGCTTAGCCGTCTTCCCCAATGCGCTACAAAACGGCAGATGCGAGTTTTATGTAGAGAAGAAAGTGATACGTGCAGCATGGGGATTCCATAATCTATTTCTCAATGTCAAGCATGTAGACGACACGCCGATACGCAGAGAAATACAGCAATATCTCGGAAGTCGCCCTACTTACTATCGTTATATGAACGGACAACTTACGCTCACTCCTGAACAACAAGCGGATATTATCGACATATTCCGTTCGTATGGTTACACCGAAAAGTTAAGTTTTGACAATTACATTGATCGTTACTCTTTCGAATAGAATAGTGTCTCATAGTCGTTTCAAAGTTTGAGACACACTGTTTCAGCCCTTGAAACACACAGTTTCAGGCTTTGAGACACACTGTTTCAGGCTTTGAGACACACAGTCTCATGCCATGAAACTCTACGGGTATCTATATTATCAATCGTTCAGTTATTGTGTAGGTATGGGCAAATACCTATCGTTTCACTATGACATATATAATAATAGGTGCACCGATGAGCGGCGTAACAGCATTAAGAGGAATAATCCCTCCATCTCCCGGTAAATAGCAAATAAGATTGCACAACAACGCAATCACGGCACCACAAAGAATTGTGTAGGGTAAAAGAATCTGATGGTTCTCCGTATGCAATAATAATCGGGTCATGTGAGGTATAGCCAAACCAAGGAAAGACACAGGTCCACAGAAGGCTGTTATTACGGCTGTCAATAAACCGATTGTCACGAGTAATAGGTTACGTATCTGGCGGATATTGATACCAAGACTTTCTGCATATTGAGTGCCTAAGAGCATAATGTTGAGGGGCTTTATTAAGAATATGGAGGCTATGATACCAACCAAACAGAGTAAAGCGAAGAGCAACATGTGATCCATTGATATACCTCCAAAGTTGCCCATACCCCATACCATATAACTCTTTACCCCTTCTTCCGAAGCAAAGAAATTCAATAATGCCACAGCTGACGAGGAGACATAGCCCACCATCAGACCAACGATAAGCAATAGTACACTGTTCCTTACCATGGTCGAAAGAAACAGAATAATCATCGTAACGACTATTGCACCGATGAATGCAGATGTAAGAATAGCAAGGAAACCTGATACGGTAAACAGGGTTGTTGACACACTTCCACCTAAGAATAACATCACGATTGCCACTCCTAATCCTGCTCCCGAGCTGATTCCGAAGACATCAGGACCAGCCAAAGGATTACGAAATGCAGTTTGAAGCATTAGACCACAGACTGCCAGCGACGCACCACATAGCATTGCTGTTAAGGCTTGAGGGAGTCGATTCTCCATTACGATATACTTCCAACTCTCCTTGCCATCAAACTTATCAAAGAGTATATCGCAGACATCGGCTAATGGGATCCTCACCGAACCCACTATAAGATTCATGGCAAATAGCATGATTATGCCAGCCACTAACAATAGGATGATACTGACGTTCCTCTTCATCATTTAAGTTTCTTGTAATAACGCATCGCACCTAAATGCAAGTCGGGATGGAAGAGTTGGATCAAGTCAGAAAGTAGCCAATCTGGTCGCCAACTGACCTCCTCAAAGTAGGGCGTACTATCCACCTTACAGCCATAAACCTCTCCTGTTTTATAAGGCTTCAATGCTCCATAGCCTTGATACTCCGCCAATAAGGTATTCAAACTGAAGTTTCCATTATAACTGAGAATCCAGAAGTCACTGTCTCCAAACTTATCTAATATCGTCTCAAAGGGCATTGAAAGACTACCGCTATGTTTGTCTTGCGCATAAGCATAAGAACCATTGGCATCCTTATACAATAAGCCAACACTACTCTCTCCACCGGGCAAATACCAAACAGCACCAACTTTCCTATCTGGCAAGACACTTCGCTTCACCTTGCTCTTCTTCGCCTTTGCACTCAAATCCTTATAGTTCTGCTCTACAACCGCAAACAAGGAGTCTGCTTCATGCTCACGACCATATAACATTCCATAGAACTTCATCCATTCGGCACGCCCTAAGGCTGAACGCTCCATATAATCTGCACACTCAATAAGGGGTACACCAATCTCCTCCAATCGTCCATAACCACCACTATTCTCAAAAGGAGAAAGCAGGATAGCATCAGGCTTTAAGTCTATAATATGTTCTACATCGGGCTTCATCGACTCACCACAATTAGCAATCTCACCCTTCCGTGCTCGCTGTTGAACATCGGGGATAAGCATATACTTCAAATCAGCAACACCCACAATAGCCTTCTGAGCATGTAACATCTCAAGAAGATTCGCATGAGCCGTCGTAAACACAACGCTTCGCTGGATCGGAACATCCACACGTACTCCATCCGAGATATTCTCCGACTCAACATTACGTGGCATGAGATAATATGTTTGTAGGACTGTTCCTTTCTTCCAAGGGTTCAGCAACTTTACAACAACATAACCATCTTTATGCTCCATTGTGATATTCCGAGCATATTTAAACCCTGTCTCCCCTATTTCTTCGTTTGCCTTTTGCTGTCGAAGACTACAAGAAACCAACAATGAGAAACAAAGGACAAGTACTGATAATTGGCGCATAACTTAGAAATTGATATGCAAAAATACAAAAAAAGAGGTATTCTCTTGTTCTTTAAGGATATTTTTTATACTTTAGCGACCACAAATAACTAAACAATCTAAAGTATTAATCTAAACAACCAACACCATGGCTGAAGAAAAGTCTAATGCACTTAGTAGCCACGTCGAAACAAAACATGTTTGGCAACTACTGGCTATTATCGCCGTAACAACTATCGTTTGGAACCTTCCAACAAGTGCTTTCGGTATTGATGGATTAACCATTGTACAACAACGTATCATTGCAATCTTTGTGTTTGCTACCCTGTCGTGGCTGACGGAGTGCATCCCTGCATGGGCAACCTCGCTAAGCATCATGTCTATCATGTGTGTCACCGTATCTAAGAACGCTTTTGGAGTATTCAAAGGCGAGGGAGTCGGGGATTTACTTGATTCGAAGGAAATCATGGCATCCTTTGCTGACCCAATTATTATGCTCTTCCTTGCGGGCTTTATATTGGCGATTGCCGCTTCGAAGTCGGGACTTGACACACTCTTGGCACGTAACCTTATCAAGCCTTTCGGTAACAAGAGTGAGAATGTTCTTTTGGGATTCCTACTTATCACAGGACTCTTCTCAATGTTCATCTCGAACACAGCCACAGCTGCCTTAATGCTTACCTTCCTTACTCCTGTCTTTGCAGCCCTGCCTGCTAATGGCAAAGGACGTATTGCCTTGACGATGTCTATACCCATTGCAGCCAACCTCGGCGGTATGGGAACACCGATTGGAACACCTCCAAACCTCATCGCACTTAAATATCTCAATGATCCAGCAGGTCTTAACATGAATATCGACTTCATGCACTGGATGGCATTCATGGCACCGCTTGTAATCGTCTTAATGCTGTTATCATGGAGAATTATTCTGTATTTCTTCCCTTTCACACAAAAGACTATCCATCTAAAGATTGATGGTGAAGTACACCGTGGATGGCGTATGTGGGTAGTTATCATTACCTTCATTATCACAATTCTCTTATGGGTAATTCCAAAGGACATCACAGGTATTGACACCAACACTGTCTCAATGATTCCAATGGCAATTTTCGCTGTCACGGGCGTTATTACCGCAAAAGATATGCAGGAGATTAACTGGAGCGTCATCTGGATGGTTGCTGGAGGTTTTGCTATTGGATTGGGTATGAACGGATCAGGCTTGGCTGATGCCGCTATTGAGAGTATTCCGTTCGGCAATTGGAGTCCTATCGTCATCCTTGCCGTCTCTGGTTTGATTTGTTTCTTCCTTTCTAACTTCATTTCAAACACAGCAACCGCAGCTTTGTTAGTTCCCATCCTCGCTGTTGTATGCCGTGGTATGGGCAACAAGCTTGGTGGTATTGGTGGTACAAGCACAGTCCTCATTGGTATTGCCATTGCTGCATCAACAGCAATGTGTTTACCAATATCAACACCGCCGAACGCCATTGCTTACTCAACAGGCTTAATCGAACAAAAGGATATGCTAAAGACGGGACTAACCTGTGGTCTGGTTTCTATCATCTTAGGCTATATCCTACTCTATTTCATCGGCGAAATCCACTTCCTTGGTTAAAAGCATAAGCTCTATTTAGAGCGATTAAACCCAATATTTATAAATGTCTCTATCACGGCATTATCAAACAATCGTTTGGTAGTGCCGTAACTTGTTTTATCTCAAAAATAAATAATCTATATCTCGTTATATAGCAAGCCCTCAAAAGTTCTTAAACTTTTAATAAAAAGCTCCTAACTTTCTCGAAATAGTTCCAGACCTTTCTATTCTGACCTATTCAATATCTCCACATACAAGTATACCTTCTCTTTAAAACTAACAAACGCCCTTTTGGAATCCAGAAGGGCGTTTGTTCGATGGTAAGGAGAACTCTCTTGTCTCTTTTCGTATTAGTCCATAAAAATTAACAGAAATGATAGTTAGAGATTACTTTAAAGCCATTAAGAAAAGAGGGGGCACCCATGCGTTTCTTTCCAGATAATTGAATATCCAAAAGCTCAAGCAAGTTATCTGTGGTATTCACATATAAATGATTCTTCTCAACAACAAGGCTACCAACTGTGCCTGTGGCTGCACGATTCGTCTTTGATGTTTTATAGATTTTCATAACCAATGATTTGCTCTTCGAACCATCATTCAAGACTAACGAACCCCATGCACCAGGATAAGGACTAAGTCCACGAATAAAGTCATAAATGGTCTTTGCTGGTTGACTCCAATTTATCTCGCAGGTTTCCTTAAATATCTTCGGTGCGCTCTTGAGTTCGATATTCTCTTGCTCTTGGGGTACACTAATCTCGTCTAAGACATGAGAGAAATCAACATCCAAGTTATCTTCTGGCAACTTAGAGGCAATAAGATTGATTGTGTCTATTGCTATTGTTGCCCCTAAGTGCATTAAACCATCATAAACATATTCAACATCAGCTGTATCAGGGATGTCGAATGGCTTTTGCATAATAATCCTACCCGTGTCAATGTCTTTATCAAGGAAGAAAGTCGTAACACCCGTTTGCGTCTCTCCATTGATTACTGCCCAATTAATGGGAGCAGCACCGCGATATTGAGGCAATAGAGCAGCATGGACATTGAAAGTTCCCAAACGAGGCATTGCCCAAACGATTTCCGGTAACATACGGAAGGCAACAACAACTTGTAAGTCCGCATGATAAGAACGAAGTTCCTCGATAAACTCAGGATCCTTCATCTTCACTGGTTGAAGTACTGGTAAGCCTTTTTCTAAAGCATACTGCTTAACTGCAGAAGGTTGCAGCTTCTCTTGATGCCGCCCAACAGGTTTATCAGGTTGAGTAACGACGGCTACTACATTATAATCGTTTTCTACTAAAGCCTTTAAGGACTCCACCGCAAACTCGGGGGTACCCATAAAGATGATGCGTATATCTTTACTATTCATTCTTTGAGATTTTACAATTAAGGATGCTGAATAAAATGAGAGTAAGAGCAAGACTTACTCGGCACTGAAATCTGCAACGAACTGACGATACATACTATACAATCGTATTCGTGAGATATATCCTACCAAATGACCATCTAAACCTACCACTGGTAAATACTGCGCTCCTGTACTATCAAACGTTTTCATCACATCCTCCATAGGATCATTAACACCTAATGTCGCTGCTGGAGCAGTCATAAGTTGACTCACATGAAATCGATGATAAAGCTCTGTACGAAAAATAATATGGCGAAGTTTGGTAATATCTATCTCGCCCATAAGGCAGCCGCTTTCATTGAGAACTGGGATATAATCATTGCGGCTCGAACTAAGGGCATGAATGAGTTGCCCCATTTCCATATCAGGAGCAACAGAGGTAAAATCACGGTCAATAATCTTATCCATTGTCATCAACGTAAGGATAGACTTGTCTGTGTGATGCGTGACTAATTTGCCTTGTTTGGCTAATCGGACAGCATAGATACTATGGTGCTCGAAAATATTGATTGTCAGATAAGAGCAGATGGTTACAATAATTAAAGGTATAAAAAGCTGATACCCACCAGTCAATTCCGCAATCAAGAATATTCCAGTCAAGGGCGCATGCATGACAGCTGCCATGACAGCAGCCATTCCATAGAGCGTGAAGTTCTTCTCAGGAACATAAACACCTAACTGTTGGATATTCCAAAGACGAGCAAAGAAGAATCCGCCAAAACCTCCAATGAATAGTGCTGGAGCAAAAGTTCCACCACATCCACCTGCACCATTTGTAGCACTAGTAGCAAAAACCTTAGTAAGCATAACGAAACCAACATAGAGTACAAGTAAGTTCGTTTGACCAGCAAACATAGAACCACTCATAACTTGCATCCAGTCAGCCTCAGTCTTCCCCTCAATAAATAACCCTAAGCTGTTATAGCCTTCACCATAGAGAGAAGGGAAAAGGAAGATGAGAGAGGATAGTACTAAGCCACCAACAAGTAGCTTTAGATAAGGATACTTAGAAAGTTTGCCGTAACCATTTTCGCACCACGACATAAGGCGCATGAAATAAAGCGAAATAAAACCACAAGCAATACCAAGGAGTATCGTAGGCGGTACACGTTCAAGACTCCAAAGATAATCCATTTGGAAGTGGTACATCGGAGATCCACCTGTGAAGAAGTAAGAAAAGCATGTTGCTGTTACTGAGGAAATAAGTATTGGTAACAAAGAAGCCATGGTAAGATCTACCATCAATACTTCTAGCGTAAAGACTAACCCTGCAATAGGAGCCTTAAAGATACCAGATACTGCTGCTGTCGCCCCACATCCCACAAGGAGCATGAGTGTACGATTGTCTAGATGAAAAATGCGTCCTAAGTTACTTCCAATAGCGGAGCCCGTCAATACGATAGGAGCCTCAGCTCCAACAGAACCACCAAATCCGATCGTAATGGCAGATGCAACAATAGAAGACCATGTATTATGAGCTTTCAAACGAGATTGCTTTGTGGAAATAGCATACAGGACACGTGTAATACCATGGGAGATATTATCACGAACTATGTATTTGACAAATAAACTCGTAAGCCAAATACCTATAACAGGATAAAGCAGATAGAGCCAATTAATTGTCATCACATGGAAGCCTGAAGTAACAAGTTCCTCTATCTGACCAATAATAATATGGAGAATATAAGCAGCTAAAGAAGCAAGAAAACCAATAGCAAATGCTAGTACTAAAACTAACTCACGATTAGATATATGCTTCTGACGCCAAACATCAAATCGAGAGAGAAAGCCTAATTTAGCCGATACTTCCATCTATACGTTTACTTATTTTCTAATAATTTTCACCTCACCATCAACACTCAACTTTATAATACTAGAAGGTGTATGGGGCTTATGTCCTTGACGACGAGACTGACAAACATAGTCTACACCATCAAGTATCTCTTGAGAAATATCGCAATAGTTCTGAGCAGCAGGCTCACCGCTTATATTAGCGGATGTGCTCACAATAGCCTTTTGGAATCGATAACATAATTCATGCGAGAAGGGTTCCTTTGTGATTCGAATACCAATAGAACCATCTTCTGCTATCAAGTTAGGTGCAAGGTTCACTGCACCATCTAAAATTAATGTTGTTGGTTTCTCTACAGCATCAATTAGTTGCCAAGCAACATCAGGGATATTATGAACATAACGTTGTAGACGATTATCAGAATCAACCAAACAGATTAGAGCTTTAGAATCGTCTCTACGTTTCAATGAATAGACTTTTGCAACAGCTTCTGCATTGGTAGCATCACAACCAATTCCCCATACAGTATCTGTCGGATAAAGTATGATTCCGCCTTGTTTCATCACCTCAATAGCTTTTTTGATATCGTCTTCCTGATTCATTTGTTGCTTTAATTAATTATAGATTAACTTTATTCCGAGTCGCAAAGATATAGTAAAAAAGTGAGAACACAAAATAAAACAACAAAAAAGGCTAACGCTATTAAGATAGGGACTCCAGAGTATGATATTATCTCAAGAATCACATCTAATATTAACGTTAACCTTTTCTTCTAGATTGAGAGAACTTAATTTAAAAAGGATTCAATTGTAGTTCTATGTAAATTAGATATACGAACTTA
The DNA here is from genome assembly GCF_018127765.1 of Prevotella veroralis. NCBI lineage: Bacteria > Pseudomonadati > Bacteroidota > Bacteroidia > Bacteroidales > Prevotellaceae > Prevotella > Prevotella veroralis. The sequence continues at coordinate 1,038,143 of NZ_CP072330.1, forward strand.
GACTTTACCTTTTATATATTAAGTCGAATATCTTTAATTATAACTCCCATCCAATAGCAGATGCACCAAGAACTGCAGCAGCAGCATCATCAAGTGAACTTACTAAGAACTTTGGCTTATCACGGAAAATCTCTAAAGCATTCTCTCTATAAGCACGAATTAATGGTTCCATCAACAAGTCACCCGCTTTTGTTAAACCTCCAAAGAAGATAAATGCTTCAGGAGAAGAGAATGTTGCAAAATCAGCACATGCTTCACCTAACATCTTTCCCGTAAATTCATATACACGCTTTGCAAGAGCATCACCACGACCTGCTGCAATAGAAACATCAAGAGATGTAATATTTTCTATTTTCAACTCACGCAATAAAGAATCTTCGTCGCTCTCTTTTAGGAATTCACGAGCAGTACGTGCAACGCCAGTTGCAGAGCAATAAGCCTCTAGACAGCCTGTACGACCACAACCACAGCTACGTCCCTTTTCGCCACGAACCATAATCACGTGACCAAGCTCACCGGCAAAACCATCCGAGCCATAAACCATCTGACCATTAATCACAATACCAGAACCTACGCCAGTACCAAGGGTAATCATTATGAAATCCTTCATTCCACGTGCAACTCCATACTGCATTTCACCGATAGCAGCAGCATTAGCATCATTGGTAAGACCAACAGGAATACCTAACTTCTCTGAAAACATATCACCCAATGGCACAACACCATCATGTCCCCATGACAAGTTTGGTGCAAATTCAATCGTACCACGATAGAAATTACCATTAGGAGCACCAATACCCATAGCACGGAACTGTCCTATTCCACCATACTTTGCAATAAGTGGTTTCAATGCTTCAACACCAGCCTCTACAAAGTCATCTACTGTTTTATAGGCCTGCGTCTTAATTGAATTTGTCGCAAGTACCTGACCACGCTGATCTACGACACCGAAGACAGCATTTGTTCCTCCCAAATCCAAGCCAATAACAAATGGCTTTTCTAAACCAGTTACAACTGGTTTCTGTTCTGTTACGTCCATATGACCTACTAAGTTTTTAGTTTAATTATACTTGGAGCAAAGTTATGAAAAAACTAGAATACCACAAAGTTTTGTTAGGTAAATTTGTTTTTCTCACATAATTTTTGCAATTTTGCACCCAAAATAACAAGCATGCAATTTCCTATTCAATTAGATATACTGGATTTTATCTTTAAAGGTTTGTTGATTGGTATTATCGCATCAGCACCTATGGGTCCAGTCGGAATATTATGTATTCAGCGTACTTTAAATAAAGGACGTTGGTATGGTTTTATAACAGGTATTGGCGCTGCTGTTAGTGATACTATTTATGCTCTTATAGTTGGTTTAGGTATGAGTTTTATCATGGGACCTTTACAAAACCCTACTTATAAACTTATACTCCAAATATCAGGAAGCGTCTTACTTTTATTATTTGGACTTTATTGTTTTAAATCAAATCCAATGAAGAAAGTACACCAAAGCGGAAAGACTAAAGGTAGTATTTTTCACAATGGATTGACCGCATTTCTCGTAACATTCTCAAATCCATTGATCATCTTCCTATTTATGGCCTGCTTTGCGCAATTTGCTTTTGTACAACCTGGACAACCTTTTGAGATGATTATAGGCTTCGCTTGTATCCCAGCAGGAGCATTATTATGGTGGTATGGTTTAACATGGCTTATCGACAGAATTCGAGGAAAGTTCGATGTCAATGGTATTCTCATAATAAATAAGGTGATTGGTTCTATTGTTATTTTATTTTCGATTATTATGCTCTTAGGAACGGTATTCAATCTTTATCATCTTCCTACGGTCGATGGTCTGATGAAATAAATACAAATAATAGGTATTTTATATGTTTGTTGCAAAAGAATTAAGAAAGAAGAGTGTAGCAGAATATCTGCTTTATATGTGGCAGATTGAAGATATCATTCGAGCTTATAGATGTTCACTCACAAGAATACGTACCGAATATATTGATCAATTTCAATATACTGACGAACAAAAGGAAGAAGAGGAGGATTGGTTTGGTGACCTTGTTAGAATGATGAATCAAGAAGGTTGCCGTGAGGGAGGACACTTACAGATTAATAAGGTCTTGATGCAAGGACTTACAGAACTTCATAAAGAGTTACTCCAATCTTCTAAGTTCCCTTTTTATTCAGCAGAATATTATCGTGTCTTACCTTTCATCGTTGAACTAAGAGGTAAGACTAAACGTACTGCTGATAAAATGGCAAAGACAAATGACAATCGATTGAAGGATGTAGCTTCTCAACTTTCAAAAAGTGAAATAGAGACATGCTTTGACTTGCTCTATGGAGTCATGATGCTTCGCCTACAAAAGAAAGAGATTACACCAGAAACAGAGCGTGCCTTAAAAGAAGTAACAACTTTTATTGGTATGCTATCCGACTATTACATAAAGGACAAGACAGAGGGGTTAGACTTCGGTGAAGAATAAAGACAACAAGGGTATGAATATTTTAGTTACAGGTGCAAATGGACAACTCGGTAATGAGATGCAGATTGTATCTCAAAAGAGTAAAGACAAGTATATCTTCACAGACGTATGTGATGGTTATACTAAGTTAGACATCACTAATTTGGAAGCTATACGCAAAATGGTGAAAGACAACGACATTAAATGTATCATCAATTGCGCAGCTTGGACAAATGTTGATAAAGCAGAAACTGCAGGCGAAATTGTCGAGATGCTCAATGCTATTGCTCCTGAGAATCTTGCGATAGCAATGAAAGAAGTAAATGGTTTACTTGTTCATATCAGCACTGATTATGTCTTTGGAGGCGACCCTTATAATACTCCTTGTAAAGAAGACATGAAAGGTACTCCGACTGGTGTATATGGTTTAACCAAATTGCATGGCGAACAAAAGATTCAAGCAACAGGAGTGAAACATATCATCCTACGTACTGCCTGGTTGTATAGTGAGTTTGGTCATAACTTTGTTAAGACAATGATTAATCTTACAGCAACAAAGCCACAATTGAAAGTTGTTTTTGACCAATGTGGTACTCCAACTTATGCTGGCGATTTAGCTGATGCTATCTACGATATTGTCGAGCAACGCAAATATGAAGGAAACAATGGTATCTATCATTTCTCTAACGAAGGTGTTTGCAGCTGGTATGACTTTACTATTAAGATTGCAGAACTTGTTGGCAATCGTAATTGTGATATACAACCTTGCCATAGCGATGAATTTCCATCACCCGTTACACGCCCAGCCTATTCTGTACTTGACAAGACAAAGATTAAAGAAACCTTTGGTATTAAGATTCCATACTGGGAAGACTCATTGAAGAAATGTATCAAAGGATTACAAGAACAAGACAAATAACATAAAGAATTTAAATGAACGAAATAGAACGCAGACGAACTTTTGCCATTATCTCACACCCTGATGCTGGTAAAACTACATTGACAGAGAAATTCCTGCTCTTCGGTGGACAGATTCAAGTAGCTGGTGCTGTTAAGAATAATAAGATTCGTAAGACAGCAACATCTGACTGGATGGATATTGAAAAGCAACGTGGTATATCGGTGTCAACTTCCGTGATGGAGTTCGATTACGAAGGGTATAAGGTAAACATTCTAGATACTCCTGGTCACCAAGACTTCGCCGAAGATACTTATCGTACTCTAACAGCTGTGGATTCTGCCATCATCGTTGTCGACTCTGCAAAAGGTGTTGAGGCACAAACGCGTAAGTTAATGGAAGTTTGCCGTATGCGTAACACGCCTGTTATCATTTTCATTAATAAGATGGATCGTGAAGGTCGTGATCCGTTCGACGTATTAGATGAATTGGAGGAAGAACTTCAAATCAGTGTGCGTCCATTATCATGGCCTATCGGACAAGGTCAACGCTTTAAGGGTGTATATAACATCTACGAGCAACAATTAAACCTTTTCACACCCAACAAACAACGAGTTACTGAGAAAATAGAAGTAGATATCAACTCTAAAGAACTTGAAGAGCATGTGGGTGCCGATTTCTCTCAACAACTCCGCAATGATCTCGAATTGGTTAATGGGGTCTATCCAGAATTTGATGTTGATGCCTATCGACGTGCAGAAGTTGCACCAGTATTCTTCGGTTCTGCCTTGAATAACTTCGGTGTACAGGAACTCTTGAATTGTTTCGTAGAGATAGCTCCAAGCCCACGACCAACGAAGGCAGAAGAGAGAATCGTAGAACCTACAGAGCCAAAGTTCACAGGCTTTATCTTTAAGATTACCGCCAACATCGACCCTAACCATCGTAGTTGTATTGCTTTCTGCAAGGTATGCTCTGGTAAATTCCAACGTAACCAGCCCTATTTGCATGTACGCAATGGAAAAACAATGCGTTTCTCCTCCCCTACCCAATTCATGGCACAACGCAAGAGTACGGTAGAAGAGGCTTACCCTGGAGATATAGTTGGTCTCCCTGACAATGCTGGGGTATTCAAGATTGGTGATACTTTAACAGAAGGCGAATTGATTCACTTCCGTGGTTTACCAAGTTTCTCTCCAGAGCTCTTCAAATACATTGAGAATGATGATCCAATGAAGTCTAAGCAATTCCTTAAAGGTATTGAGCAATTAATGAACGAAGGTGTAGCGCAATCGTTCGTTAATCAATTCAATAATCGCCGTATTGTTGGTACTGTTGGACAACTACAGTTCGAGGTCATCCAATACCGATTGGAACACGAATATAATGCGAAATGCCGCTGGGAGCCAGTTCATCTATACAAGGCTTGCTGGATTGAAGCTGATGACGAAACGGAACTAGAGAATTTCAAGAAACGTAAGTATCAGTACATGGCAAAGGATAATGAAGGGCGTGACGTCTTCCTCGCTGATTCCAGTTATGTTTTGAGTATGGCACAGCAAGATTTTGAGCATATCCGCTTCCACTTTACAAGCGAATTCTAGGCTCAAGTCCCCCAGTTTGTATCCACAAGTAGGGACAGACGCCCCCGTCTTTCCGAAAAAGAACGTATGATTTATTAAGGAATAAAATGCAAAAGCGGACAGACGGGGGCGTCTGTCCCTACTTTATCCCCCTTTCTTTCATAACAAATCTAATTACTAATCACCTTATGACATTGCCACAAAGGAAATCATTACGATTGAAAGATTTCGATTATTCTACTTCTGGATACTATTTTCTGACGTTAGTTACCAAGAATAGAATGGAACTATTCGGGGAAATCATAGATGATAAAATGTATCATAACAATGCTGGGCAAATGATTATGGACTCATATTTAACAATTCCAAATCAGTTCCCAACAATAAAGTGTATGGATGCAGTGGTGATGCCAAATCATTTTCATTGTATTTTAGAAGTATGTGACAATAACACAACCACAATATCAGCTGTAATGCGATGGTGGAAAAGCCTTACAACACATAAATACATTGAAGGAGCAAAACAAAATCAATGGGAAATGTATGACAAGAAGTTATGGCAGAATAGATATTTCGACCATATCATCCGCAATCAACACGATTTTGATATGATCAGAAATTATATTTTCCAGAATCCTTCAAGATGGAAGAAGGATTGCTTCTATCAATAATAACCACGCTGTAGGGACAGACGCCCTCGTCTGTCCGAAAAAAGAATGTATGATTTATTAGGGAATAAAATGCAGAAGCGGACAGACGGGGGCGTCTGTCCCTACTGAAAGGATTATCATTTAGTTGAGACAATTAGAACTAATAGCAAGATTTATACAACAAATGTAGGGACAGACTCCCTCGTCTGTCCGAAAAAAGAAGTATAATTTTATTAGGGAATAAAATGCAGAAGCGGACAGACGGGGGCGTCTGTCCCTACTGAAAGGATTATCATTTAGTTGAAACAATTAGAACTAATAGCAAGATTTATACAACAATGTAGGGACAGACGCCCTCGTCTGTCCGAAAAAAGAACGTATGATTTATTAGGGAATAAAATACAAAAGCGGACAGACGGGGGCGTCTGTCCCTACTGAAAGGATTATCATTTAGTTGAGACAATTAGAGCTAATAGCAAGATTTATACAACAAATGTAGGGACAGACGCCCTCGTCTGTCCGAAAAAGAACGTATGATTTATTAGGGAATAAAATGCAAAAGCGGACAGACGGGGGCGTCTGTCCCTACTCTTTGATTATTAATTAATTATCAAAAGATATTACATTTTATTTTTCTATAATAGGATATTTTAGAGAAAAATATATCCTTAAAATAGAAGAAATGGGGCTATTTGGTAAAAGATATATACGTTTTACTGAAAACGGATATACATTTTACTGAAAACGGATATACGTTTTACCAAAAACGGAGGTACGTTTTACTAAAAACGGAGGTACATTTTACCTAAAACGGAGGTACATTTTACCTAAAACGGAGGTACATTTTGCTTAAAACGGAGGTACGTTTTTGCAAGAAAGGATAGATATTTCCGTAACTACCTATATATCAGATAGTTATTAAAAACAAGGTTTTCTTCTCCAAAATTTGGATATTTCGAACGAAAGGAGGATTATTTTAGAATAACGCAAATATAAGCATTAAAAATAACAATATTACTTTACATTTATTTCTTCATAGGAACACAACACCATTTAGTGACCTTTAGCATCACACCGATGCCTGGAATCTCCTTCAATAAGTAATACTTCTTATTAGAACGAACTAATCGACCTGTCATCCCCTTCATTGGTCCGAACTTAACCAGAACTTCGTCACCTGCTTTTAGATGTGCCTCTTCGGACGAAACGAACTTGCGCATGGTCACTTCTGGGTTACACATTAATCGGAATTCATACATCTGATTGTGAGGAATGAGGCTATATTCCTGTGAATCTCTCGATTTACGTATCACACTTATCTTATAGTCTGCCTCTTGAACTATCTTACGAAACTGCTTATCGCTAATTGATTGTTTAACGAAAATAAGGTTACGAACGACTGGGCGCAATATCTCGCGTGGCTTACCATCACGACCTTCTATGGTAACATATTGCTCGGGAATGAAACATTCTAAGCCCTCTTCCTCAAAATAGGTTCTAACTTCTCCTTGACGAACTGTAAAGAGTTTTATTGCATACCATGGCAATCCGTCGTCAACAATGGTATCTATATATTTAGTTGTCTCTTCCATAATTGATTATGATGTAATAAAAATTACTCAAAGTGATAGCCAGTTGGAAATAATCTTATAACCATCGGGCGTTAAAACACTCTCTGGATGGAATTGTATACCATATATATTATAATTACGATGCCTCAATGCCATGATTTTCCCATCAGCACTTTCGGCTATTATCTCAAGGCAATCGGGAAAATCAACCTTTGAGACAACCCAACTGTGATAGCGTCCCACGACGATTGGATTCTTAATACCTGCAAAAAGTGGGGTATTTACAGACTGAACTATCTCGGTGGATACCCCATGAAACACATCGGATAAGTGTTCCAGCTGCGCTCCGAAGACCTCTGCGATAGCTTGATGTCCCAAACAAACACCAAGGATTGGCTTGTGACCAGCATAATAACGGATGACATTCAATAATTCGCCTGCTTGGGAAGGTAGACCGGGACCGGGACTAAGAACTATCTTATCAAAGCATTCTAACTCACAGAGTTGGAATTCATCATTATGAAAAATGGTTACTTCTCCACCCACTTCTTTGATAAGGTGCGATAGATTATAAGTGAATGAATCATAGTTATCAATGATAACACATTTCATCTTCATCGGTTTCATCTATGCTCTCCCCGCTTATCTTTTTATACTTTCTAAGAAAGTCTTGAGCAGATTAATATTTTTCATAGCTGGTTCTTCCTCAAACTTGCGATCTATATTTATGCCATAGAACTGGGGATGAGAAAAATGATTTATACTCGCTATATCATCTATGCCGATATTGCCTGACAATAGAAAAGGAATGTTCCCGTTATATGCTTCTAATATCGTCCAATCCTTAGAACCATCGTCAGAACTTTGGATATTAAACAGGAAATAATCGGCACTTTCTGCATACGGCTTGTATTGATTAATATCTTCGCAAGTGCTAATATTAATCGTTTTCATTATCCTTATTCCAGCATGAATATCTGGATCTAACGTGCGACGAAGGTTATCCATCATAACAGGATTTTCGTCTCCGTCAAGCTGGACTATATCAAGATTGAAATTATAGACACGCGTAACGATGTTTTGGGGCATATCATCTTTAAAGATACCACATAACTTAGGACGATTGCTTTCGGATGTATTTATTTCCAATGTACCATAATCAGGAATAATACCAGCACACGAAGATATCTGACTGACATAACGCTCATCCAAAGGGCAGAAATTAAGTCCTATCCAATCAACGCCTAATTGCGATACATTATGAATATTCACGGCATCACGCATGCCACATACTTTAATTATCATAGTTATAATGTTTTGTGCAAAGATAACCAAAAAAAAGATTGTACTCGTAGTATTGTCTCAAAAACATTGCTTACGTGCGGGATAAAACAAAAATAATATTTCCTTCAGTTATAATAATCTCTTGATCACGAACGTTTAAAAGACATAGTAACTCTCTAATTAATATATAATTTAAGCCTATGGTGAATATATTTACTCCAGAGGAATTAAAGCCTTCTGAGAAGACTTTAGCTCTCATTCGGCAGATAGCTTATACTTATCGCGCCTTAAAGATAAATGGAAAAATGAAGTCTTACTGTTTGAATTAAAGAAAATGGTATGGAAACAATTGTATCTCCTTCTCTACTCTCCGCAGATTTCCTCCGTTTGGACAAAGAAATCGAAATGATTAACGAAAGCGATGCTGATTGGCTTCACATGGATATTATGGATGGTGTATTTGTTCCTAATATATCTTTTGGATTCCCAATACTAGAGGCAGTTGGAAAAGCTTGTAAGAAACCAATGGATGTACACTTTATGATTGTTCATCCAGAGAATTATATCCAGCAAACTGCAGATACTGGGGCAGCTATTATGAATGTACAATATGAGGCTTGCGTGCATCTTCACCGAACAATTCAAGCTATTCATAATGCTGGAATGAAGGCAGGGGTAACACTGAATCCTTCTACTCCTGTGAATGTTTTAGAGGATATTATCTGTGACGTTGATATTGTTCAGCTCATGAGTGTTAATCCTGGTTTCGGTGGTCAGAGGTTTATTGAGCATACTATTAAGAAAGTTCAGCGACTTCGCCAACTAATAGAAAAGGAAAATAGCAAAGCATTGATAGAAGTTGATGGTGGCGTACAACAAGAGACTGCACCACGACTTGTACAAGCTGGGACAGATATTCTCGTTAGTGGCAGTTATGTTTTCAAGGCTTCTGATCCAAAAGCAGCAATTCATTCATTGAAAACTTTGAGACGATAAAAGTAAAAGGTGTTGAATATTAGATGTCTTCAGAAAATAATAATCATTATCGTTGGACATCTCCTATTCAACACCTTTTCTTATTAAGTAAACTGTAGGTTTAAATGATGTTCACGCACCATCCGTCTCAAATTAAGAATGGCATAACGCATACGCCCTAAACTGGTGTTTATGCTTACACCAGTAGTTTCAGCTATCTCCTTAAATGACATCTCTTGGTAAAAGCGCATGTAAACAACCTCACGTTGTGGTGCTGGCAATAAATTCATCAAACGCTTTACGTCTGAAAGAGTTTGAGAGTTTATAAACTGACTTTCTATATTACTGATGGTAGTCCCACTACCACCAATATTGGACAAATCATTTTCCTTTGGCGCATCAACAACTTTATCTGCACGTTGGGCACGATACCAGTCCATGATAGCATTATGAGCAATGCGCATAATCCAAGCATAGAACTTTCCAGTTGGAGAATACTTACCCTGCTGTAGCCTAGTGATAACCTTCACAAACGTCTCCTGAAATAAGTCATCAGCAGCGTCATGATCACGTACCACGAAAAGAATATACGAAAAGAGTCTTGATTGATTGCGCTCAAGCAATAAATCAAAAGCTTCGTTACTTCCTTCAATATATGACAATGCCAACTCTTCGTCGGTCATATCACTTAGATTCTTCATTTATAATTCTATTGGTTTATGAAGTATAATTGTTCCGATAGGCTTTCTTTTCCTTAATTTTAATTGAAAATAATCTTTCTTCTATTACTGCAAAACATTAAATAGATCGGGTTAAAATCATCTTCATCTATCTTAGATGTGCAGTTTAAGTTGTGCAAATATAGTAACTTTTATCCTTTGTAGCAAACTTTTCACACAAAAACTCATTCATCTAACCATCGTCCACCCACGACATTCTTCTTCATACCAGGCACTCCAAGGTATCTTTGCTTTGTACCATAGAATGCAACTGTCCGTCCGTAGTTATTAGGATTAGTAGCTAAACCAAACTCATTCTTCATTGCTTTGGTTCTCAATTGAATGGCAATAACTTTCTTTTCCGTATTATCTCCCAACTCATCTGACAACAGGATGGCATTATCGAATGTGAAAGGATCCATCCATTCAGCATTCTTAATACTCTTACTGCAAGCACCAACAATAATTCCCTTAACCCAGACATATCTATCACCTAAGTCTGCATTGCGGAACTCCTCAACAGTGAAGACCTTTTGTCCCTCATCAGAGCTGTCATCATTTTCTTCTAATCTTGGCAAACTCTCATTATCATCTGCGGGAGTGATCTTCTGACATCCTGTATAAATAACGCAGGCTAAGAGCATGATTATTAATCTATTCATCTTCATAGAATCAAGTTTATATTAACATCGCAAAGATAAGAAAAGAATCAGATAATGTCAAGTGAAACAATAAAAAAGAGGTTGGTGCAGGAAGCTACCAACCTCGAACAAGATTTAGCAAAACATCTAAATCTGTGAAAAACACGGTACAAATATAGCGCATATAAAAGAATAAAACAAATATTATCAGTATAAAAAGAAGATTTTAACATTATAAGCGTACACACGAAAGGGCATAAAGAAGAAACAAGCAAAGAATTAGATGGTCTTTTAATTATAATAATGCACTTAATTGCATATCTCGTTTCAAATAGCTATATTTGCATTGTTATAAATTCTTTTAATCATTAAACAGTTTTTTTATGAACAAATCTTTACGCTTAATTCTCACTATTGCATTCGCTGCAATTAGTTCTTTATCTTTTGCACAAAAGAAAGTAGTTATCAGTTCAGCAGAGCTGCAAGGTCCAACAAAAGGCAGTAATATTAGCATCAATAAAGATGGAATAACTATTACAATGTCAGAGGGAGCTATGAATTATAAGTATTCATATCGTCTTTATCAGAAAGCTACTATGACCATTACATCAAAAGATTACAATATGACAGAGATAGTAATGGAATGTGATAAATTCAAAGATAAGTCCGGAAAGCAATACCTCGCTGATGGCTTTGCAGCCAATATGGAGGGCGTCACTATTTCATCTGATAATATTACAGCTACATGGAAAGGTGATGCAAAGACAGCTTCTTTCACTGCTGCTAAAAAGCAAGTACGTATTAAGAAGTTCACAATTACTTTGAAGGAGACTTCTGCTGGTATCACAGATATCAATGCCAATTCTAATGATGACACACAGCCAATGTATAACCTTTCTGGGCAGCGTGTAGACAAGACTTACAAGGGAGTTGTTATCCAGAACGGTAAGAAGTTCATCAATAGATAATACTACTTACATTTTTATCGGATACCAATATTTTATTTTACAACTACAAAGGAATAAGAAGGGCTGAATGCACGAAGCAATCAGCCCTTCTTTTAGTACACTTCATTTCCCTGTCTTTTGAAAGGTTCACCCAATCTCTCTCACCCGTTTGCGGATCGTTTACCACCTGTTCCAGCATTCTTTATCACCCGTTCCCCATTCCTTTCTAACGTGTTGCGCATCATTTATACACGCATATAAAGTTAGTTTCACCATGGTGAGATACAAATTTCACCATGGTGAGACATAAGTTTCACCGTGGTGACATAATAGTTTCACCATGGTGAAACTAACAAAAGATACGGAAGAAGAGACAGAAGACACATGGGAAAGGAATGGAGAACGGGGGATAAAGAATGCGGAAGCCTATTAGACAAAGATGCAAACAGGGTTAATTTAAATTGGAATAGATGAAAAATGTAATTATAAGAGGTATAAATGATGTGGAGATAGGGCAAATATTATTACGCGAAGCATATAAAACTAAAACGGGAACCATATAGAATTAAAACACGGATCATATAAAATAGGAAACCACCCAAGACTACGACATTTGCTCACGTCATAATTAATCTGTACTTTTGCACGAACAAAAGTTGGATATGGAAGAAAAGACTAACACACAAGAAGAGCAAATACTCATCAGAGTAACAGGGCAAGATAGACCGGGACTAACAGCGTCAATCATGGAGATACTTGCACAATATGATACACACATCTTAGATATTGGTCAAGCAGATATTCACTCTACCCTATCATTGGGTATCTTAATAAGGATTGACGGGCAAAGTTCTGGACAAGTGATGAAAGACTTGCTTTTCAAAGCTACAGAACTTGGCGTGAACATCGGCTTCGTACCTATCAGTGATGACGAGTACGAAGATTGGGTGAACCAACAAGGTAAGAACAGATATATCCTTACCATCATTGGGCGGTCATTGTCGGCGAAGAACATAGAGGCAACGGCACAAATCATCTCGGCTCATGGCTTTAACATTGATGCTGTACGACGCCTTACAGGACGGCAAAGTATTAAGAAACATTACTTGCACGTCAGAGCATGCATTGAGTTTTCACTTAGAGGAACCCCTACCGATTACCAACGCTTACAAGCAGAATTGATGCAAATGAGCCATGAACAAGGTATTGACTGCTCTCTACAGAAAGATGATATGTATCGTCGTATGCGCAGGCTCATCTGCTTTGATATGGATTCGACGCTTATTCAGACCGAGTGTATTGATGAACTTGCAAAGCGAGCTGGTGTTGGCGAACAAGTCGCAGAAATCACAGAACGTGCGATGCGTGGTGAGATTGATTTCAAAGAGAGTTTCGCTGAACGTGTAGCACTATTGAAGGGATTAGATGCTGGCGTAATGAAAGATATCGCAGAATCAATGCCTATTACGGAAGGCGTAGATAGATTGATGAATGTGCTGAAACAATGTGGTTATAAAATAGCTATTCTCAGCGGTGGATTTACTTATTTTGGAGAGTTCTTACAGCGCAAATATGGTATTGATTACGTCTATGCAAACGAATTAGAAATAGATGAGCATAATAAGTTAACTGGGCATTACCTCGGCGATATAGTTGACGGAAAACGCAAGGCAGAACTGTTGAAGCTACTGGCTCAGGTTGAGAAAGTCAATCTCGCACAAACGATTGCTGTAGGCGACGGAGCTAATGACTTGCCCATGATTTCTGAAGCGGGATTGGGCATTGCTTACCATGCAAAGCCACGTGTGCAAGCTACTGCCGAACAAAATATAACAACTATTGGGCTCGATGGTGTGCTGTATTTTCTTGGATTCAAGGATAGTTATCTGGGGGAAGCTGGCAGATTCTAACCACAAATCATTGCCTAATTTTAATACAATCTTAAAAAGTAGGGACAGACGCCCTCGTCTGTCCGCAACACTTTTATTAGGGCGGACAGACGAGGGCGTCTGTCCCTACTTTATGCTTAGAGTATCTATACTAACTCCGTATAAGCTTGAGTCATTTCATCCATTAAACTTTCAAAGTTATCCGAGTTTAATGAGACTTTACGGAACATCAACTCTAAGTTCTCTTCCTCGAAAGAAATAGGTGAGTCATGCAACAAAGATTCCATGCCCGAGAGCATTAAACGATAGATTGTTGCTTGTCGCAAGTTCTTCGTGGATGATTGTGCACTTGTAACGCCAGTTGCATACGCTTGCATCTGTACACGGACAATAGAGCGAATGGCTAAAGAAACAGGAACAGTATCGTCTGCCTGCAAGGTGGGGCAAGAAGAAAAGAACTCCTCCTTTGTCAACAAATGACCTTCCAATAAAGCATAAACGTTTTTCTGATATTCCGCAGTAACCAAGTCATATAATGCCTTTGCCCCACAAGCATAGCGCAAGAGCAACTTTGAAGAAGTAGAAGAGGAGAAATGTCTACGCTTCATATCAGTGGTTACCTGATCTAAGTCATCATAATTCAAACGAATAAGAACGGGGAATAGTACCGATACAAAATGTGAAGACAAGTTATCGAAGCTATTAACCAACAACTGCTTATACTCTCGTGGTTCTAATTTCTTCTTGTCGGGTGATAAAGCATCTATCTGTCCAGAGAAGAAAGAATGAAAGTAGCCCCTGACCATTGCAGTGACTACTCTCGATCGGTTAATATCCGTTATTCTCATATATTCTTTAATTTACCTATGACCTCCAGACACCCCCAGTTAACGAATTAGAAGAACGTGTGCTCGAAAGAGATTGGCTTCCAAATGAAGATTGAATTCATCCTACGGGCGTTACCAAATGATGATCTATTCTCATTGCTTTGCTGTTGAGGGAAGAATGTTCCTATACTATGAGTCGCCATTACTCCACTTCCTCTACAATCGTATTAGGAATTTCTTTCGATCTTAGCAATTCATCTAAACTCTTAAAGGTGTAGGCAGCCTTATCTTGAACGACAGTCTTAGAGAAGCGGTCGCGCAAGCTCATTAGTTTCTGAACAGCCTCTTGATAGTTATCGGCAGTTATACGATCAGCCATCTGTTGGGCATTCGCTGGAGTAAAATTAAAATACTGGACAAGGTACTGCTGGAACTGACGACGTTGTGCCTGTATCATGTTCTCTAACTGTGCATTCATCTTATCCTTAGTACGATGGATGATAAAGATTAAACGATCTGGTTCGCCACCACGTTGCCCATGATCATACTTCTTGTCATACTCAAAGAAGCAATCACAAGAACCTTTCTCGGATAATTCCTTTAACTCTTGCATGGCAGGATCGAGTACTCGACGGCAGAAGTCAGAGAACTTTTTATAATTATTCTCAAGACGTAACATCTTGCGGAAATCTAATGTTGCAATGACGGCACGCCCCTTATCTGCCCATGACTCGATAAACATATAGATGCGCTGTGTGTATCTATTCTTACAAGCAAAGACAATCTGCTTACCAAACTTATGATAACCTAAATCTAAAGAAACCAGACGTTCAGCTACTGTATGATCCAACTTTAAAATTGCATACTTATTATAGGAACGGTCTTCGGGAATATATACATCACAAAGGTTAGTTGCCTTCGTGTACTTACGCCCTTCACTCGTCTTATAAGGTATCTCAACAGGGATGGAAGCTAACATCTTCAATGAATTGCGAAGTTGAGGATAATGGTTAGGGTCAACACCTAATTCTTTGAAAGGCAACTTAATCGGCATTCTTCCATCTTCATCAAGCTCATCTGTCTGAAACAAATCTAACTGAAAGCCTCGTTTGCTCTTTAAGATTCCATGCAAAATATCTTGTAAACTCTCAACAATAGAAACGAGGATACGGACTTGAATTAGCGAGTAGTCATGACGCATCATTGTCACAGCAATTGGCTGCAATAACCATGTCTCTTCTTCAATAGGGATGAGGTCGTTCGATATGGTACGACTCTTTAGTGGTGCCTTTTGGGCTTTTGCTCCACGCTTACGAGTTATCTTCTTGCTGGATGTCTTATCAGTCATATCTGTTTAATTTGCCTTAGCTCTATATCTTTTATTGACTTGAAGTTACAAAGATACTGTTTTTTTTTGAACAATCAACTAATAACACCGAAAATGATAACTTATCATTAGTCGATTGATTAAGGCTAAACGCAAATAGCTTTAAAGGTTAAACGATTGCTTCGATGCTACTTATTTCCACGCATAAGTTAACACATAATCATGTGTAACTTCGCTTACAAACTTTATGTCGATATTACTTCTAAGGTTGGTAACATGGTCTAAGGCAACGTTTACCTTCATCTCTTGAAGGGCTAAGTGCTCTTCTGAAAACAGTTTATAGGTGGTTTCCTTTGCACACCAAGCTATAAGCTGGGAACGTAAGTCGGTGAAGGGCTCGTCATAGCGAAGGTAACGAGAGGTAATACGACTCACACGAGTGGACACATACTCAATGTCAATCCCTACTTCAAAGTCCGTGGAAAGGATGATAGCAACATAACCAATGGTGTGAGATATACTAATGTGATAACCCTCGATATTTGGTTTACCATCCTCATTATGATTGATAACAGGAACATAACCCAACATAGCAAAAAGAAGACGTTGCTCGCCTTCTTTCTCTGCCTTTCGTCCTTTGTCTATCGGCAAAAGACCTATAGTGATTTTATCAAAAACGTCACGCGTTATCCTCACAACCTATGATCACCTTGACTTTACTAATACGACGTTCATCTATCTCTAATACTTCAAAGGTATATCGCTTATACTTCAAAATCTCATGCACTGCAGGGAAATCGCCTTTGATCTCCAACAATAAACCAGCAAGTGAATCTGCATCACCTTCTACGTCATCAAACTCATCATCTGGAAGATTGAGTATTTTGGTAAAGTCATTCAATAAGGTTTTACCTTCAAAGATATAACTATTAGCGTCTAATTTTGTGTAGTTATGCTCTTCCTCGTCATACTCATCATTGATCTCCCCGACTATCTCTTCTAAGATGTCTTCGAGCGTAACTATACCACTGGTTCCACCAAACTCATCCACAACTATTGCAATATGAACTTTGTTCTCTTGGAACTCGCGCAAGAGGTCGTCAATCTTCTTTGTTTCTGGAACAAAGTAAGGTGGACGTATCAAGCTTTGCCATCTAAAGTTAGCTGGCTTTGATAGATGAGGAAGCAAATCTTTGATGTAAAGTACACCACGGATATTATCTTTATTGTCTTGATAAACAGGGATACGAGAGTAGTTGTTATCAACAATACACTTTAGTACATTATCATAAGAACAGCGAATGTCAAGGTCTATAATATCTTGTCGGGAGGTCATTACTTCTTTAGCAGTTTCATCTCCAAAACGTATAATACCTTGCAACATACTTTGTTCGTCTTTGATATCACTCTTATCTGTCAACTCAAGTGCTTGTTCCAAGTCGTCAATAGATAACTGCCTGTTTTCCTTCTGCAATACCTTTTCAGCAAAGGCTCCACTCTTTAGGAGAATTGTCTCCACTGGCCAGAACAACTTACGAAAGAAAATTACCCCTTTCACTGCCTTTCGGCAAAATGCAAGTGGATTCTTTCTACTATAAACCTTAGGGATAATTTCGCCAAAGAGTAGCAGTAAGAAGGTTAATAAAATTGTAACGCAAAGAAACTGCAACCATTCTTCGCCGAACGTAAACAAACTATTGAAGATATAGTTACACAACATGATGATGGTCACGTTAACAAGGTTATTCGTTATAAGAATAGTTGCCAGTGTGCGCTCACTATCATCGCGAAGTTCCTGAACCTGCATATCCAATGGACTTTTATCTGGATCCATAGCCTCTAAATCTGCCGGAGACAAACTAAAAAAAGCTATCTCTGACGCACTAGCAAAGCCAGATAAAAGTATAAGAAATAATGCCAAGAGGATAGAAACAAGTATACTTGGACTTATTGGATTAACGGTGATATAAGAAGATATATCTAATAGAAAACTATCCATTAAAAAGGTAATTTGTTATTATCAGAGATGGAGTTATCAGCATCTTTATTCTTCTCTTCTGACGCATTTTCCATCTTTCGAGATGCACTTAACCATTCAAGATTATCCACATAGATTTCTGTAACCTGTCGGCGCACCCCTTTTTTATCATCATAAGAACGATTCCTTATACGTCCTTCAACATATAGCTTGTCGCCCTTATGAATGTATTGTTCGGCATACTTTGCCAAACTCTTAAATAGTACTATATTATGCCAATCAGTACGATCAGGAACTTTCGTTCCACCAGGAAGCTCATATCCTCGCTCTGTTGTAGCTAACGTAAAGGTCGCAACACATTGATCCGCATCATAATAGCGTACTTCTGGTTCACGACCAACATTACCAATTAACATCACTTTGTTCATATAGCACAGATATAAAAGAAAGAGAAATACTTTACTTCCACATACCCAAATACTTAAATCTAAAATTCTTACCTTTAGCAGATGGAAACTGACTTCTATTGTCAACTCTCTCCTTCAAATATTCAACCATACGAGCATAACAATCCCAGCCAGAAACAGCTTTGCATCGAACTACAAAGTGCGTGTCTCTATATTCGTGCTTACCTGTAGATGGGATCAAGACAACGCGCTTGAAGTCAAGTTCACCCTCATACCATCCTTCACGCTCCTCATTGAGGTGCATAATTGCTGGATTATCTTTACGTTGCATACTATCAATGCTAGGACGTAATGCTTTCTTCTGCTTAAAATCCATCATATTGGCAGCCTCAGTCTTTATAACAATAAAGTAGACACGAGGGCGTACCTTGTAACGTTTAGGATAGAATACATCATTTGCTGCATAATTCCTAATATCATCCTCCAAGTCTGGAGTGAGTTGAATATCAGGAATAGAACTCAAAAAATCTAACGCCTCTTCAACATTATGCACTAATACTTCATTATCGAAATACCGTAAATATAAATTCATAAAGATAATGTTATGTATGTTTCTCTTTCTAAAATAAGAGCGGCAAACGAGACTCGAACTCGCGACCCCGACCTTGGCAAGGTCGTGCTCTACCAACTGAGCTATTGCCGCATACAATGTAAGTAATTACTTACTAAAATCTGCATGTGAAGAGGAGGAGACTCGAACTCCCACGAAGCAATTTTCACTACCCCCTCAAAGTAGCGCGTCTACCAATTCCGCCACCTCTCCAATATGCCTATAATATTTAAAGAACTTCCGTGCCCAGAACAGGACTCGAACCTGCACGTCGTGAAACACACGCACCTGAAACGTGCGCGTCTACCAATTCCGCCACCTGGGCATTAGTTTTGAGATAACTAAAAAACCTTCCAGAATATCAAAGAGCGGCAAACGAGACTCGAACTCGCGACCCCGACCTTGGCAAGGTCGTGCTCTACCAACTGAGCTATTGCCGCAATAAAACATCTACTTACTCTAAAGATTGATGATTGTCGGGGCGACAGGATTCGAACCTGCGACCGCCTGGTCCCAAACCAGGAGCGCTACCGGGCTGCGCTACACCCCGTTGCATATTCAGCAATTATTAGCGTTATTTCTGAATTGCGAGTGCAAAGGTAGTACTTATTTTTGAAACTACCAAATATTTCTATGCTTTTTCTATCAAAAAGTACATTAATTTCTAAAGCAAAGAATTTATGATATACCAAGAATATATGTAATAGTCTGAAAAACAACATTATATATTTATCTATGCCTACATAGGACGAAATACTACAGAAAAATACATTTCCTGATTGTTTGCTTTATTTCAATCCAAATTTACTTTTTAAATGGTATTGCAACAAAGAGTTTAGCAAATAAAAAATTTCAAAATGAAGACAAATACCAATCACAAAATCACAATCACAAAATCACAAAATCAACTTTTGGTGTATCGCATTTTTCTTACATAGATAATGTATCATTATATATTATTATTTATTAATAATGTATTCTATTATATGGGAATCTCTTTTACATGTTGAAAATCCTTTTTGTGATTTTGTGATTGTGATTTGTGTGATTGGTAGGACTTTTTCTTTGACCATTGACCTTGGAACTTTTTCCCGTTAGACAAAGGCTAAGGGCTAGACATCTATGATATTGCCATCACTTCGGTGATAGAACTCATTTTTGACACAGAATGCACGGATGGCACAAAAGCCGAGGCACACAGAGTTCCTTGCGGAACATGGGAATCCACAGAAGCAGACACCCCAAGCCCTTCCTTAATTCAAAAATTATGATTACTTTCAATTGCTAGAGTAACTATAGTAATAAACACATTAACTTGCACGCTAATTACCCGTTATTGTGATGTTGCACGCCTCTTGTGTGGGAAAGGACATCCTCTCCCTTCGGAGGGGCTTGGGGAGGCTCTCCCTCTGTTATTTTGTCTTATTAGCTCCTAATCACAGATTTACTTATATCTCTGTAATACAGATAGTTACAATGGTATTTACGAAACTTGTTACTCCAGTACCCAGAAAAATGATTGTTTTCTGAATAAAGTTGCTTACCTTTGCAAACAGAAAGAAAAAGCCTACCCCCTCTACAGCCACACGACCTACAACCTCACCTCCAACCCTCTCCGAGAATGGAGAGGGGAGTGAATAGCAAGATAAGCCCCAAAAAGTTTAAAAGTTAGTGCTCATATGCTTAGAGATGAGCGTTCTTAGATTCAAAGATTAGCGTTAGCAAACTCAAAGATTAACCTTAGCAAGGTCAGAGTCAAAAGTAAATGTACTACAAAAGATTTTGATTAATTTGATTAGGAAAACTTGGATTTCAAAAAGGTGAACATAGAAAAGAAAATAAAAAAGAAGATTGCGTAATAATACACAACCTTCTCCTCTATTTCAGTGAAGAAATATCAATTAGAAGAAACTTCTACTTAATGATACCTTCTTCTTTAAAAATCTTCTTCAAAGCCTGTACGCCACGCTCAACCTGCTCCTCGGTATGTGTAGCCATCAAAGCAAAACGAACAAGTGTATCTTGAGGTGCACAAGCAGGAGGAATAACAGGATTAATAAACACACCTGCTTCATACGCCAACTTCGTTACAATAAAAGTCTTCTGTATATCACGAACATAAAGTGGGATGATCGGACTCTCAGTCTCTCCTATCTCGAAACCTTCTTCCTTGAAACGCTTCAACGCATAGTTTGTAACCTTCCATAAATGTTCTATACGCTCTGGTTCATTTTCCAAGATATGAAGAGCCTCTAAAGCCGCAGCTGTAGCTGAAGGTGTATTACTTGCAGAGAAGATGTATGTACGACATGTATGACGAAGATAATTGATTGTATCCTTGTCTCCTGCTATAAAACCACCTATTGATGCAAGACTCTTTGAGAACGTTCCCATTATCAAATCGACCTCATCCGTTACATGGAAATGATCACAAACGCCCCTACCCTGACGACCAAACACACCTAAGCCATGTGCCTCATCAACCATAATAGAGCAGTTGTACTTATGCTTCAGTTTCACAATCTCTGGTAGATTAGCTAAATCACCTTCCATTGAGAAGACACCATCAACAACGATTAGTTTCACTGCTTCATGTGGAAGTTTCTGGAGAACACGCTCCAGATCCACCATATCATTATGCTTATAATGAAGTTGAGTTGCAAAACTCAAACGACGACCATCAACAATGCTAGCATGATCACGATCGTCACAAATAATATAATCACCACGCCCAACAACCATTGCCAGAACGCCAGCATTTACAGAGAAACCTGTAGAGAAAACAAGAGCTTCATCCTTTCCTTCAAAAGCTGCAAGTTCTTTCTCTAATTGAACATGAAGATCCAATGTTCCATTCAAGAAACGACTACCTGCACATCCAGTACCATATTTGTCTAAAGCACGATGTGCTGCGTCTATAACACGTTGATCATTTGGTAGACCTGTATAGGCATTAGAACCAAACATCAAGATCCTGTTTCCATCAATATCTGTAACTTCTGTTCCTTGCTTGCTCGTAATCTCGCGGAAATAAGGATAAACTCCTGCTTCCATAAACTTCTGCGGATCACGGTAACTTTTGTACTTGTCTTGTAACTGTCCCATTATATTTAATATGGTGTAGCCAATGACTACATAAAATTATTTCAGGTTGCAAAGATAATAACTTTGAATGACAAAAAGGACATTTTGATTAGAAAAGTGCTTTTTAAAGTATTTTTCATACTACACTACCAAGAAGATATAAGATTAATATGTACCTTTGTCAAACAAACTATATTCTGACCATTGACACAATGAACAAAAAAAGAATCGTTTTCATTCTTAATCCTATATCAGGTACTATCAGTAAGGCAGGTATTCCTGATCTTATTGAAGAAAGGCTTGATAAAAATAATTTTGATTACAATATAGTTGAGACTCAATATGCTGGGCATGCCACAGAATTAGCAAAACAAGCTGTAGAAGAGGGAATTGACATTGTAGTTGCTATCGGTGGAGATGGAACTGTCAATGAAGTTGGCAGATCTCTAATCAACACACAGACAGCTATGGCAATCCTACCTTGTGGATCAGGAAATGGACTAGCAAGGCATCTAAATCTTCCTATGAACCTCAAGAAATGTGTAGATGTTATCAACGAATGTGATATTAGAGCTTTAGATTACGGCATTATCAATGACCACCCATTTTTCTGTACTTGTGGTATGGGATTCGATGCATTCATCTCTATGCAATTTGCTCAAGCTGGGAAAAGAGGTCCAATTACCTACATGCAAAAGGTTCTTGAAGAAGGACTTAAATATCAACCAGAAACATACGAAATAGAAGATGAGGATGGGGTCAAACGATATAAAGCTTTCCTCGTCTCTGCCGCTAATGCTTCTCAATATGGTAATAATGCATATATTGCACCTCAGGCATCCATGAGTGATGGTTTATTAGATATTATCATTATGGAACCTTTCGACATATTAGAAGCACCACAAGTAGCTATTGAACTCTTCAATAAGACACTGGATAAAAACCTAAAGATAAAGACGTTTAAATCAAAGAGAATACATATACATCGTAAAAAAGAGGGGGTAATTCACTATGATGGAGACCCTGTTTTATCTAGTGCTGACATAGATATCTCTATTGTTTCAAAAGGCATTAACATCGTAACTAAACACAATGCTGATAAGGCTCATCGACAACCTAATATGTTACAAACAGCTTTCTCAGAGATTTTCTATAACATTGATCTCATGAGGCAGGATATCACCAAACAAAGTAGAAAAGTTCAGGCCATCAATAAAACCATATTACGTAAGTTGAATATATAACTATACCAATTAAGAAGAATGGGCTTTACATTCAAAAACTTTCATATCACTCAAGATAAGGCAGCTATGAAGGTTGGTACTGATGGAGTACTACTTGGAGCTTGGGCACAGGGTGGAATGAGGATATTAGATATTGGTACTGGTACTGGGCTCATTGCGTTAATGATGGCACAACGGTTTCCACAAGCTCATATTGATGCTATAGAAATAGATCCCAAAGCATTAGAAGACGCACATGTAAATATTGAGTCATCCCCATTTCATGATAGAATAAAACTCATTCATTCCTCACTTCAATACTATAAACCTAGTCTATTTCCCCCGAACGTTGATAATGTTTATGACGCTATTATAAGCAACCCACCTTACTTTATCAATTCTTTAAAGAATCCTTTACAAGAAAGGACAGTTGCAAGGCATACCGTAACCTTAACACCAAAGGAATTGTTACAGCATGCCTCACGTCTATTAAAAGATGAAGGAATACTTTCACTCATTATACCATCAGATAATAAAGTTATCATAGAGTCAGAGGCTATACTTTGCGGATTATCAACTACAAAGATTATAAATATAAAGACAAAAACATCAAAGTCTCCTAAACGGTGTATAATAGAATTTAAGAAGATATTATCATCACTTACAAAAGAAGAACATGTAACATTGACACAGGACAATGGGGAACGTTCAGAATGGTATCATCAACTTACCAAAGAATTTTACATCAAGTAAAATAGAGACCAATTACAATAAGGTAGTGTATAGGTTACAAAACATTAAAGCACACTAAACTTTCCATCTTTCGCTTTTATTTTGTAACTTTGCAAGCTAATATAGGTATAACAAAACTTTATGAAACAAAATAGCTCAATACAGATGTTTGCAGATTACGAAGGTGATTTGCCTAACTTAAATGTGAAAGTTAATGGCGAGATTCCCATATTCGTAACCCGTAATCTTGTAATGTTCCCTGGAATTCTCACCCCAATTCTTGTTGGTAGAAAAACGACATTGGCATTGGTAAAATATTTGGAGGAGAATCCAGAAACCATCATTGCTCTTGTTAGTCAAAAGGATAGCAATGTCAATGAACCTAAAGAAGACGACATTTACAAAATCGGTATTTATGCACGCTTCGTTCGTGCTTTTGATATGCCGGGCAATTATGAAGGTGATAATAAGACTATCATATTACAAGGATTTGGCAAGTGTCGTATTAAAGAGGTAACCTCCAAATCTCCTTACATGAAAGGCGTTACTGAAGCTATAGGAGAGGAAATGGAGTCTAAAACAGATAAGGAGTTCATTACAGCTGTAGAAGACATGAAGTTAGTAGCAAAAGAGTATATCCATGGAAGCGATGAGATTCCTGATGATACTCAACTTGCACTTGACAACATGGGCAACCCTATCATTGCTGTCAACTACACCTGCTCTACAATGCCTTTCCCCGTAGCTGATAAGATTCAAATGTTGGAAGAGAACTCCATAAAGGATCGTCTCTTCAGACTAATGAAGGTTTTAAACAGAGAGATTCAATTTCAACATTTACGTCAAGATATTCGCTCAAAAACACGTGAGGATCTTGATGAACAACAGCGTGAATACTTTCTCCATCAACAAATTAAGAATATAAAGGAAGAACTTGGTGATGGCGATTCTGCACCAGATAAGAAGGAATTACTGGAAAAGGCAAAGAATAAGAAATGGTCACAAGATGTTGCTAAAATCTTCCAAAAGGAAATTGATAAGCTCGACACACTAAACCCTCAAAGTCCTGATTATAGCATACAAGTAAACTACCTTCAAACGATGGTGGCTTTACCATGGAATGAATATACAACTGATAATCTCGACTTAAAACGTGCAAAGCGTATATTAGACAAAGACCATTATGGAATGGAGAAAGTCAAGGAGCGCATCCTTGAATATATAGCTGTATTACAATTACGTGGCAGTCTAAAGTCTCCAATCCTATGCCTTTATGGTCCTCCAGGTGTAGGAAAGACTAGCTTAGGAGTAAGTATTGCCGAAGCAATGAAACGTAAATATGTACGTGTATCTCTTGGAGGTCTGCATGATGAGTCTGAAATCAGAGGTCATCGCAAGACTTACATAGGTGCTATGCCTGGTCGTATCATCAAGAACATACAAAAGGCAGGCTCTTCCAATCCCGTCTTTATCCTTGATGAGATCGACAAGATAACGCAAAACACCATTAATGGAGATCCCTCTTCTGCATTATTGGAAGTGCTTGACCCTGAACAGAACAGCGCTTTCCATGACAACTACCTTGATATGGATTATGACCTCTCAAAGGTACTTTTCATAGCAACAGCCAATGATCTCAACACAATCCCGAGACCTTTATTAGATCGTATGGAGCTGATCAATGTTTCTGGTTATATCACAGAAGAGAAGATCGAGATTGCTAAACGGCATTTGATTCCAAAGGAACTTAAGAATACAGGTTTAGACCAATTAACAAATAAGCCAAAGTTCACAAAGGCAGCCCTTGAGAAGATTATCGAGAGTTACACACGAGAGAGCGGTGTTCGTCAACTTGAGAAGCAGATCAATAAGGTGATGCGTAAATTGGCGTTCGAACAGGCTATGAATGCAAAACTACCTTATACGAAGATTACTCCAGATGCATTGGAAGATCTCATTGGTAAGCCTCCTTTCACACGTGATATTTATCAAGGAAATAAATATGCTGGTGTAGTAACAGGACTTGCTTGGACAAGTGTGGGTGGTGAGATATTGTTTATTGAGACTTCTCTATCAAAAGGAAAGGCAGGAAAGTTAACACTAACTGGTAATCTTGGAGATGTGATGAAGGAATCAGCGGTTATTGCACTCGAATATGTCAAAGCACACATTGATACTTTAGGTGTTGATTACCGTATCTTTGAGCAATGGAATATACACATCCATGTACCAGAAGGAGCAACACCCAAGGATGGTCCTTCCGCTGGTATAACTATTGCTACAAGTATAGCCTCAGCTCTTACACAACGCAAGGTGCGCAAAAACACTGCTATGACTGGCGAGATGACGCTTCGTGGTAAAGTTCTTCCAGTTGGTGGCATTAAAGAGAAAATCCTTGCCGCTAAACGTGCAGGTATTACAGATATCGTAATGTGTTCGGAGAACAAGAAAGATATTGAAGAAATACCAGAGATTTATAGAAAGGGTATTGAGTTCCACTTCGTTGAGAATATCAAACAAGTATGGGATGTCGCTCTTACCGATGAGCTGGTAGAACATCCAGTGGACTTCACTATATCTGAAGACAATAAAGCTACAAAGAAATGACATTTGAACTGCAACACACAGATAATGCAAGCGATGCACGTACAGGACTAATCACGACAGCCCATGGACAGATAAAGACTCCTATCTTTATGCCAGTGGGTACTGTTGGTTCTGTGAAAGGTGTACACTTTGAAGAACTACGAAGACAGGTAAAGGCGCAGATTATCTTAGGTAATACTTATCACCTTTATCTACGTCCAGGTTTAGATGTATTAAAAGCTGCAGGTGGCTTGCATGGCTTTAACGGTTGGGAGCGCCCTATCCTTACTGATTCAGGTGGTTTCCAAGTATTCTCATTAACTGGTATTCGTAAGTTATCAGAGGAAGGATGTGAGTTTAGAAGCCATATTGATGGTTCTAAGCATTTCTTCACACCAGAGAATGTTATGGATACCGAACGCATTATAGGTGCAGACATCATGATGGCTCTAGATGAATGTCCTCCAGGTCAAAGTGATTATGAATATGCAAAGAAGAGTCTAGGCATGACCCAACGTTGGTTAACTCGTTGTATCAAACGATTCAATGAGACCGAACCTCTCTATGGTTACGAGCAAAGCCTATTCCCAATTGTTCAAGGATGTACCTACAAAGACTTACGTCAAGAGGCTGCAAAGTTTGTGACCGATCAAGGTGCTGATGGTAATGCTATTGGTGGACTAGCTGTAGGTGAGCCTACTGATGTTATGTATGAAATGATCGAGGTAGTTAATGAGATTCTACCTAAAGATAAACCACGTTACTTGATGGGTGTAGGTACACCACAAAACATCCTTGAGGCTATCGAGCGTGGTGTTGATATGTTCGATTGCGTTATGCCTACACGTAATGGTCGTAATGCAATGCTCTTTACTTACAATGGAACGATGAATATGCGTAACAAGAAATGGGAGAAAGACTTCTCTCCTGTTGATCATGACGGATGTGACATCGATCAAATTACAAGTAAAGCCTATCTACACCATCTATTCAAGGCAGGCGAACTATTAGCAATGCAGATTGCTAGCATACACAACTTAGCTTTCTATCTTCGTTTGGTAACAGACGCACGAACGCATATTGAGCAAGGCGACTTCGTTCAGTGGAAGGCATCTGTAATTGAGCAATTAGGAAGAAGAATTTAAGGATACGCACAATGCATAAGGTCAAAGAGATTGTAAGCATAATTAAAGGATTACTAGGTAAGCTTAGTCAAAAGATTAAGCCTTGCCTACCTTATATATATAAGGTGGGAAATTTACTCAAGAAGATCTCCCCAACTAGGTATCTTGGCATTCTTGATTGGTACATCATTAAGAAGTTCATTGGAACTTATATTTATGCCATCCTTTTGATTATCTCCATCGCTATTGTATTCGACTTTAATGAGAATCTCTCAAAGTTCACGCAATACCACGCACCATGGCGAGCCATCATCTTTGATTACTATGCCAACTTCATACCTTATTATTCCAACCTCTTCTCACCGCTATTTGTATTCATTGCTGTTATATTCTTCACATCTAAGTTAGCAGGAAACTCGGAGATTATAGCAATGTTAGCAGCAGGCGTCTCTATAAAGAGGTTAATGCGTCCTTACATGCTCTCGTGCGTAGTCATTGCAGGCTTAACATTCTATCTCAATAGCTTTGTCATTCCCCATGGTACTGTTATCAGACAAAACTTTGAAACTTTATATCGTAATTCAAAGAAGAATACATCTGCGGAGAACGTCCAACTGTTTGTAGCTAAGAACACCACTGCTTATATCCAGAATTACGACGACCAATACAAACGTGGTTATGGCTTTTCGCTTGTTAAAATCAAAAACAAGAAGATTGTAAGTCACTTAACCGCAATGGAGATTCAATATGATACGATTGCTGACTCAAAGTATCATTGGAAGTTAAGTAACTGGAAAATCAGAACACTCAAAGGACTGAAGGAACACATTCAGAGTGGAACAACTAAGGACACAGTTCTACTCATGGAGCCTACTGACCTTGTATATTCAAAAGGACAACAAGAAACATTCACCTCTCCAGAGCTTCTTGATTATATTTCTAAGCAGACAAGCCGTGGCTCGGGGAATGTAGTGCAATATGAGGTTGAGTTCCATAAACGTATAGCCATGTCGTTCTCCTCTTTCATATTGACGATTATTGGCTTGGCTCTTTCTTCCCGCAAGCGAAAAGGTGGAATGGGGCTCTCATTAGGTATAGGTCTTGCATTGAGCTTCAGCTATATCATGTTGCAAACGGTCTCTGCTACTTTCGCCATCCAAGACAATACACCACCAGTACTCGCGGCATGGATACCGAACATTATCTTTGCTATTATAGCATACTTCTGTTATAGACATGCACCAAGTTAATAAGGAGAGTTAGAAAAAGAAGTAAGAACTACCCTCTGTTACAAAGAGGATAAATTGTAAATTATGTATTTTGAAGATTTAGATTTAAACGATAAGGTACTCGACGCACTCTATGACATGCGTTTTGATAAATGTACGCCCGTACAAGAGAAGTGCATTCCAGAGATATTAAAAGGTCACGACGTATTAGGCGTTGCACAAACAGGAACTGGTAAGACTGCGGCTTATCTTTTACCAGTATTATCTAAATTAGCCGATGGAGGCTACCCAGAGTCTGCCATAAATTGTGTGATCATGTCACCAACACGCGAACTTGCACAGCAGATTGACCAAGCAATGCAAGGTTTTGCTTATTATCTGAATGGCGTTTCCTGCGTTGCTGTCTATGGTGGCAATGATGGCAATCGCTATGACCAGGAACTTAAGAGCTTATCGCTCGGAGCCGATGTTGTCATAGCTACTCCCGGTCGTTTCATCTCTCACCTTTCATTAGGCAACGTTGATTTGTCAAAGGTTAGCTTCTTCATTCTTGATGAGGCTGATCGTATGCTTGATATGGGTTTCTCTGAGGACATTATGACCATTGCCAAGAAGCTCCCTAATACTTGTCAAACGATTATGTTCTCGGCTACAATGCCTAAGAAGATTGAGGAACTCGCAAAGACTCTGCTAAAGAATCCGGTAGAAATCAAGTTAGCTGTCAGCAAACCTGCTGAAAAGATACATCAGATGGCATACGTGTGTTACGAAACACAGAAGATGGGGATACTCAAGGATGTCTTCAAAGGTGGAAACATGAAGCGTGTCATTATTTTCTCTGGATCGAAACAAAAGGTTAAGCGGATTGCAGGTGCGCTTAGCCGTAAGCATATCAACTGCGGTGAGATGCACTCCGACCTTGATCAAGAGCAGCGTAACGACATAATGTTCAAGTTCAAGAGCGGACAAGTTGACGTCCTAGTGGCAACTGATATTGTCTCACGTGGTATTGATATTGATGACATCACAATGGTTATTAATTATGATGTGCCACACGATGTAGAAGACTATGTACACCGCATTGGTCGTACTGCACGTGCTGATCATGATGGAACTGCTATCACACTTGTGAATGCAGATGACATCTACTTCTTTCAGCAGATTGAGTCATTCTTAGGTAAGGAGATCGAGAAAGTTCAATTACCAGATGGATTGGGCGAAGCACCAGAGTATAAGAGCAATGGTAAGCCTAAGAGAGGAAGTGCAAAGAGCATTCGCAGGAAGAATAGGGACTATCAAAGTCACAAGGATAAGAAACAGGGCAATAACAAGCAACGTTCAAGACGGCCCGAACCTCAAAGCCAAGACTCTTTTGACAATAAGGCGCAGCACTCACAGGAGCGTAATCCTAACTACAGGCAGAAGAACAAAGGACAAGGACAAGAACAACAGAACAATAATAACAATGCTGTTGAGGCAAAGAGCGTAAGCAAGCGGAATAATCGTCAAGACAAGAATAGGCAAACTGACAAGCAGATGAAGTCTAACAATAACAGACGAAACGACAAGGAGGCTGCAAACAATAAGGATGCTAGTCAGAAGACGAACGCTCAACAAAATAGAAAGCCTAACAACAAAAAGAAGAAGAAGAACAATCGTCAGCGTAACACGAACGAGAAGGCAACGAGAAGAAGTACAAAGTACGATATTCGAGAAGAGCTACCAACAAGTTCTAAGAGTGACTCTGGATTGAAAGCTTTGATAAAGAAGCCGCTGAAATGGCTCCGTAATCTTGGAAAGAGATAACATCCGAGGCAGAATCAAGTGTGTATCAAATATTCAAAGGCGGGCAGACATCTTGTTTGCCCGCCTTTTCTCTCCCCATATAAACGAGACTTCTACCCTATTCGGAGATACCATAGATCTAATCTAAAAAATAAAACATCCGCAACCTTTCATAAAGAATAAGCAGAAAAGAAGAAATACATACGTATTGCGTATTATTTTTCCTGCTTATTCTTTTATTTCTTCCAGTACTCCGTATTATTTTTGCACGTATCAAATTATATTATCTAAGTCTGATAATTAATTATCTAAGTTTGATAATTATTTATCTAAGCGTGATAATTAATTATCAGACTTAGATAATACAAAAAGATACGTATTCCGTAAATGCGCGATACGTATCAAAACAATACGCGAATAGTAGGAAAATAATGCAGAAACAGTATAAACGAGCGTAGAAGTATATACGCAAAAGTTGCTGATCAATATAATTTTGCTTATTGAGAGCTGTTATCCTTGTTCCACCTCTCTAAGAATCGGCGTATTGCAGCCTTACTTTTCAACGTATTTGTATGTGCAGAATAAAGATCACCATAATACACCTCACGATAGAAAGGTCCCCAATGTTCCTCTATTCTCACATTATCAGAATTAGTTGTGAAGAAGCCATAAAGTTCTGTGACTCTATACTTATCGTCTTCATACGTTACATGAGTAGTTTCGCTATCTGACATCAGAAGCCATGAGAAGAAGATTTGTATAACAAATAGAACAGGCACCATTACCCATAACAAACTATGCAAACAACCTATAAGTACATCATGATTCTGCTCCCACCGACACCTAACAAAACGAATAAGAAAGAAAAGAACTAACCAGGGAAACGTAAACTGAGCAAACTTTGTAATAACAGGATAGAATGACCATGGCGATAACCAAACAACAATCAACCATAGAAGTTCGATACACAATAGATAGCGCAACCATTTAATTATCTTCTTTCTATACATACGCCTGTACTCATAATAAACTAAAACAATACGCTAATACAAACGTACTTCTTCTTATTATATTATTCTTAAAGCCGTAAAACATCACATTTAGCAGAAGTATATAATAGTAAAATCAAGATAGAGCAAGGTTGCTTATTCTCGTTTAATTTATTACTTTTGCAAGTGAATATAAAACAAAGAGTATGAAACTAACAACAATCGCACTTACCATTATGTTAGGACTCAGTTCTACCGCTATGGCACAAAAGGGAGACATTACAATTAAACTCGTTGAAACATCTGATGTACACGGCTCGTTCTTTCCTTACGACTTTATTACACGTAAGCCAAAGAGCGGTTCCATGGCAAGAGTAAATACTTTCGTTGAAGACTTACGTAAGAAGGAGGGTAAAGAAAATGTTTATCTATTGGATAACGGAGATATCTTGCAAGGGCAACCTATCTCTTATTATTACAACTACGTAGCTCCTGAGAGAACGAATATTGCGGCAAGTGTGCTCAACTATATGGGATATGATGCCGCCACTGTAGGTAACCATGATATTGAGACAGGGCATAGTGTCTATGACAAGTGGTTTAAAGAACTGCGCTTCCCTATTCTTGGTGCAAATATCATCAATACTAAAACTAACAAACCTTACATACTTCCTTATACAGTCATCAAAAAGAAGAACGGACTGAAAGTATGTGTTATCGGTATGCTGACACCTGCAATACCCAACTGGTTAAAGGAAACAATATGGAGTGGACTTCGTTTCGATGAGATGGTTTCATGCGCTAAACGTACCATGGAGGAGGTGAAAAAGAAAGAGAATCCTGATGTTATAGTTGGTTTGTTCCATTCTGGTTGGAATGGAGGTATCAAGACGCCCCAATATGATGAGGATGCATCTCAAAAGGTGGCGCAGGAAGTCCCTGGCTTTGATGTTGTCTTCTTCGGACACGATCACACGCCTCATAATTCAACCGAACGAAACATCATAGGCAAGGAGGTCATCTGCCTTGACCCTGCTAACAATGCGCAACGCGTAGCAATGGCGACACTAACATTGACTCCTAAGAACGTCAAAGATAAGAAACAATACACATTGACGAAGGCGAAAGGGGAACTCGTGGATGTGAGGGACTTGAAAGCCGATGAGGCTTTCATTAAGCATTTCCAACCAGAGATAGATGCTGTAAAACAATGGAGTGAACAGGTGATTGGTAATTTTGAAAATACAATCTACACGAAGGACTGCTTCTTCGGTAATTCTGCTTTCAACGATCTAATCCTCGACCTGGAACTAAAGATTACAAAGGCTGATATTGCCTTTAATGCTCCTCTACAATTTAACTCTGTTATCAAGGCTGGTCCTGTAACAGTAGGCGATATGTTCAACCTTTATAAATACGAAAACCAGCTCTGTGTGATAAAGATGACTGGCGAAGAGATTCGCAAGCACCTTGAGATGAGTTACGACTTATGGGTGAACACGATGAAGAGTCCTGATGATCATCTGTTGTTACTCTCTAACACGCAGAATGATGCACAACGTTTAGGCTTCAAGAACTTCTCGTTTAACTTCGATTCAGCCGCTGGTATCGATTATACGGTTGATGTTACTAAGCCTAATGGCGAGAAAGTACATATCTTACGTATGAGTAACGGGCAACCCTTCGATGAGCATAAATGGTACACCGTGGCTGTTAATAGTTATCGTGCAAATGGCGGTGGAGAACTACTCACAAAGGGAGCAGGAATACCACATGATTCACTTCAAAGTAGGATTATCTGGGAGAGCCCGAAAGATCAACGCCATTACCTCATGGAGGAGATTAAAAAGGCTGGTACTATGAATCCGCAAGCACATCAAAATTGGAAGTTCATACCAGAAGAGTGGACTGTCCCAGCAGCTGCACGTGACCGTAAGCTCTTGTTTGGAGAATAAGTTAGAAGGAAGCATAAACTTCATAAACATCTGATTATAACTATCATAAAGATGAAATATTACTGGTTTATCTTTTGTAAGACCGACCTTCTGTTAGAGAAGGTTGGTAATAACTATACGATTCCACTTTCAGAAGAACCACCCATCGCTTTACGTCCTTGGACACACGTGATGAATATTGGTCCAACGGAGGATGGTACAGAGGTAAAGGCTTTCATGATTGATAGTCCTGTAACTGATAATCCCAATTACGAGATGTGCGGACTTAGACCTTCCTTTTATCTTCTTTCAACTGAATTGTACTTGAAGGCTGGCAAATGTCATGAACTACTTTACTGGGATCAGAACACAAAATTCTGCGGTGTGTGTGGAGCACCCATGAAAATGCACACAGACATATCGAAACGTTGCACGAATTGTGCGAAAGAAGTATGGCCACAATTAGCGACAGCTATTATCGTCCTTGTTCATAAAGGTGATGAGGTGTTGTTAGTTCATGCACGCAATTTCAAATCCGACTTCTTTGGATTAGTAGCAGGTTTCGTTGAAACAGGAGAAACACTAGAGGAAGCAGTGCATCGTGAAGTAGCTGAAGAAACAGGTATCAAGATAAAGAACCTACGATACTTCGGTTCCCAACCCTGGCCTTATCCTTGTGGGCTAATGGTGGGCTTCAATGCAGATTATGATGGAGGCGATTTACAGTTACAGCAAAGCGAAATATCAAAAGGGGCATGGTTCACAAAAGAGAATCTGCCCAATATTCCTGAACGTTTGTCAATCGCACGCATGATTCTTGATGATTGGATAAATCAAACTTCAATATAAACGAAAGAGTATTTAAACCTTAAAACAATGATGACTTTCTTAGAAAAAGCCCTTGGCTTTAACCCCAAGTCAATGAAGCTCCGTACTGAACTTATTGCTGGAGCTACAACCTTCTTAACGATGAGCTATATCTTAGCCGTCAATCCTGCTATCCTTACCTCCACAGGAATGGATAAAGGCGCATTGTTCACTGGTACAGTCTTAGCAGTTGCTATTGCTACCTTGTTATTGGCTTTCATGGCTAAACTACCATTTGCACAAGCTCCTTCCATGGGTCTTAATGCTTTCTTTGCTTACACGCTTTGCCAAACTATGGGTTATTCCTGGCAACACTCTCTAGCCATTATGCTTATTGAGGGAATTGTCTTCATCCTCATTACTTTCTTTAATGTACGTGAGATGATTCTCGATTCTATACCGAACAATTTACGATACGCAATATCAGCAGGTATCGGTATGTTCATTGCCTTTATAGGACTCAAGAATGCAGAGATTATCGTTGCGAGAGATGCCACCTTTGTTGGTCTTGGTGCCTTCACTCCTAGTTGTATTCTTGGTATAATTGCCATCTTATTGAGTGGCATGTTAATGGCTAAGAATGTCAAAGGTTCGCTATTCTGGAGTATTATTATTACAACAGTCATCGGTATTCCTTTAGGAGTAACAGTTATTCCTAGTAGTTGGATGCCTTTCTCTGCACCACAAGATATTAGTCCGATATTCTGTAAGTTCGACTTTAGTGGTCTTTTGAACCTCAAGACGGTATTGGTTGTCTTTTCATTGTTATTGGTAAATATCTTTGATACGATTGGTACTCTTATGGGCTTAGCAGATAAGACGGGTATTGTGGAACCAAATGGTAATATCCCACGCGTAAAAGAAGC
This sequence comes from Prevotella veroralis, assembly GCF_018127765.1. Classification (NCBI taxonomy): domain Bacteria; kingdom Pseudomonadati; phylum Bacteroidota; class Bacteroidia; order Bacteroidales; family Prevotellaceae; genus Prevotella; species Prevotella veroralis. The sequence goes on from NZ_CP072330.1 coordinate 1,073,336, forward strand.
TATGATGAGTGATGCCATAGGAACTACCTGCGGTGCAATGTTAGGTAGCTCAACACTTACAACTTACGTTGAAAGTGCAAGCGGCATTGCCGAAGGTGGTCGTTCAGGTGTAACTGCATTCTTTGTAGGTATTCTGTTCCTTGTATCACTCTTCCTCTCCCCTATCTTCATGCTTATTCCAAGTGCTGCAACAAGTGGAGCCTTGGTTATGGTAGGTGTATTGATGATTGATTCTGTAAAGAAGATTAACTTGAATGATATTACAGAGTCATTCCCTGCCTTCATCACAATGATAACCATGGTGCTCTGCTACTCTATTGCTGATGGTATCTGTCTAGGTATTTTGTCATTTGTGTTTATGAAAGTATGTACAGCGAAATGGAAAGATCTTAACTTGACACTCTGTATATTGGCTGTTCTCTTTGTCTTGAACTTTATCATCAGTTAAAGATATTCATAAAATTGCTTCGCCCTGTAAGTATCGGTTCCTACGGACTACTTACAGGGCGAACTTTATACAAACAATTAGCCTTGAATCGTCCTCACACTAGATTTATGCCCAACACAACAACTAGAATCCCGTTTTTCAGAACTAATTAGTAAAAAAGGATGAAGAAAGTTTGCAGAGTTCAAATTAAATCATTACTTTTGCAACCGCTTACAATAAGTAAGGGCGTTTAGCTCAGTTGGTTTAGAGCATCTGCCTTACAAGCAGAGGGTCGGCGGTTCGAATCCGTCAACGCCCACCAATCAAAGGGTAGTTTCCAGAGTGGTCAAATGGGGCAGACTGTAAATCTGCTGCTTCTAGCTTCGGTGGTTCGAATCCATCACTACCCACAGAAGACTTGCAATCCAATCGATTGCAAGTCTTTTGTTTTATATACCATCTAACGTATAACTAACTTTCATCCTAGTTATCATTTAACGTATAACTAACTTTCATTATCCTAATTAAAAGGGTCGTTCTTCTTCGTTATGAATATTTTTAGTAACTTTGTAAGTACAGAACATCATAAAACATATATTTTATAATATGAAGATAAAAGAAACACCAGTTCTATTGCTTACCGGTTACCTAGGAAGCGGTAAAACGACATTGGTAAACAGAATCCTTGCCAATGAGAAAGGTATTAAATTTGCAGTTATTGTTAATGATATAGGTGAGGTGAATATCGATGCGAACCTTATCGAAGCAGGCGGTGTAGTAGATCAAAACGATGATTCTCTCGTAGCTCTTCAGAATGGTTGTATCTGCTGTACACTGAAAATGGATCTGATAAAGCAGTTAAACGATATTGTATCACAAAAGAAGTTTGACTACATTGTCATTGAAGCTAGCGGTATTTGTGAACCAGCTCCTATCGCACAAACCATTTGCGCATATCCACAAATGTATCCCGACTTAGCAAAGAACGGAAAGGCTGTACTCGATTCTATTGTAACCGTAGTTGATGCGCGTCGTATGTGTGATGAGTTTTCAGCCGGCAATGACTTGTTAAAGAAAGATCTCAAAGAAGATGACATTGAAAACCTACTGATTCAACAGATTGAATTCTGTAGCATTATCTTACTTAATAAAGTGGATGATGTTAATGCAGAAGAGTTAGGATTGGTAAAAAGCATTATTCGTTCGCTCCAACCAAAGGCAGAAATTATTGAATGTAACTATGGAGATGTTGACCTTAATAAGATCATTAATACAAAAGCATTCAACTTTGATGAAGTAGCAACATCAGCCGCTTGGATTGCTGAGATTGAGGGACATCATGACGAGCATGAGGAAGAAGAAGAGCATCATGGACATCACCATCATCACCACCATCATGGACTAGAAAACGAAGAGAGTGGTGAGGCATTAGAATATAACATTCAGACATTCGTGTACTATGCGCGCAAGCCTTTTGATATTAACTTTTTCGATGATTTCGTAGCACGCAAGTGGCCAGCACAGATCATTCGTTGTAAAGGATTATGCTATTTCAAGAATGAAAAAGATATATGTTACGTATTCGAACAAGCAGGAAAACAAGTTAGCTTACGTAATGCTGGACAATGGTATGCTACAATGCCTGCATTTGAATTAAGGAGTTTCCTTGAAAAGAACCCTAAAATAAACAAAGATTGGGAAGAACCTTACGGAGATCGTATGCAGAAACTTGTATTTATTGGTCAGGATTTAGACAAAGACGCAATTACAAAAGCACTTGATCAATGCCTAACTGATTTCTAAAACAAGCATACAGATACCTAAAACAAAAGGATATGTCAATCGAGACATATCCTCTTTTTGTATGCTTTCTCATACTGTTTTAATCGAATAATCCTTTACAAAAGAAAATCTAATTCTAGCGGTAGAAATGGAAAGAAATTACGAAAAATAAGAAGTAAATAGAGGTTTTGGATAACACGATAGTACTTTTTGAGTGAAACGATAGTACTTTTTCACTAAAACGATAGTACTTTTTGAGTGGAAAGATAGGTGTTTTTTACCGAAAAGATAGCCATTTTTACGAAAAAAGTATCATAAATTCAATTGACAAAACACTACATAATTTCCAAATCACTATATATCAAATAGTTATGAACCTTAACTAATATACTCCATAATTTGAGTATTTGAGCCAAAGGTACAGTCTCTTCCAAAAAACGCAAAAACAACCCCCTAAAATAACAATATTCTATTACAAAACAACTCATATCAATTACAAATATTCATCCCAAAAGTTCAATAACAAAACAGGGATGAATGTGCCTGTTTATAACGCATTTAAAAAAGGGAAGATACCATAAAGGCATCTTCCCTTCCCTGATAATATGTCTAAAAATTACATCATTCCACCCATGCCCGGAGCTGCTGGCATTGCAGGAGTTTCCTCAGCCTTGTCAACAATGAGGCATTCGGTTGTCAAGAACATTCCTGCGATTGAAGCTGCATTCTCCAATGCTACACGAGAAACCTTAGCAGGATCGATGACACCTGCAGCACGTAAATCCTCGTAAACATCCTTGCGAGCATTGTAACCATAGTCACCTTTGCCTTGACGAACATTGTCAACTACAACAGCACCTTCGCCACCTGCATTCGCAATGATCTGACGTAAAGGCTCCTCAATAGCACGGCAAACAATGTTAATACCAGTCTGCTCGTCCTGATTCTCGCCCTTGAGATCCTTCAATGCCTCTTGAGCTCGGATGTAAGTGGTACCACCACCAACAACAACGCCCTCTTCCATTGCGGCACGAGTAGCACAAAGAGCATCGTCAACGCGATCCTTCTTCTCCTTCATCTCTACCTCGGAATTAGCACCAACATAGAGAACAGCTACGCCACCAGCCATCTTTGCCAGACGTTCCTGCAACTTCTCCTTGTCATAAGAGCTTGTTGAAGCAGCAATCTCATTCTTGATTTGTGCCACACGCTCCTTGATTGCGTCCTTATCGCCAGCACCATCAACAATGGTTGTATTGTCCTTTGATACATTAACCTTCTTAGCTGTACCCAACATCTCGAGTGTAGCCTTATCCAATGATAGACCCTTCTCCTCGCTAATAACAACGCCACCAGTCAATGTAGCTATATCTTCTAACATTGCCTTACGACGATCGCCGAAGCCAGGAGCCTTCACTGCACAAATCTTCAAGCCTGCACGTAGGCGATTTACAACCAATGTTGTCAATGCTTCAGAATCAACATCCTCTGCAATAACCAACAATGGACGACCACTCTCAGCAGCTGGCTGGAGAATTGGCAAGAAATCTTTCACATTTGAAATCTTCTTGTCATAGAGAAGGATGTATGGATTCTCCATTACACACTCCATCTTATCAGTGTCGGTAACGAAGTAACCTGATAAATAACCACGATCAAATTGCATACCCTCTACTACGCCAATGCTTGTCTCACGGGTCTTGCTCTCCTCAATCGTGATAACTCCATCCTTAGATACCTTACGCATTGCATCAGCCAACAGCTTGCCAATCTCAGGATCATTATTAGCACTAACAGTTGCAACCTGCTCAATCTTGTCATAGTTATCGCCAACAACCTCAGCTGATTCCTTGATATGCTCAACAACCTTTGCTACAGCCTTGTCAATACCACGCTTGAGATCCATAGGATTAGCACCAGCCGCAACATTCTTCAAGCCTTCTGTTACGATAGCCTGTGTTAGGATTGTGGCTGTTGTGGTACCATCACCAGCATCATCACCAGTCTTACTAGCTACACTCTTTACTAATTGTGCACCAGCATTCTCGAAGTTGTCTTCAAGTTCCACCTCCTTAGCAACGGTTACACCGTCCTTTGTTATCTGTGGAGCACCGAACTTCTTACCGATAACAACATTACGACCTTTAGGACCTAGCGTTACCTTTACTGCATTTGCTAACTGATCAACACCACTCTTCAAGAGTTCACGTGCATCTGTATTGAATTTTATCTCTTTTGCCATTTTACTTTTACTTTAAAATTTGAACTCTAATATTTGAGCTTTGATATCTAAACTTTGAACTTTAACGTTTGATTTTTGAACTTTAGAATAGATATTCAAAGCTATCTTTCCATTCCTGCTCTCCCCTCCTTTCGGAGGGGTTAGGGGGAGGCATCCCTCCCTTCGTTGGGATTGGAAGAGGCTTTTTATTCTACTACAGCGAGAACATCGCTCTGACGCATCATCAGATACTTCTCACCTTCATTCTCTAATTCCGTACCAGCGTACTTTCCATAGAGAACCTCATCACCAACTTTGAGAGTCATCTCCTCGTCCTTTGTGCCATTACCAACTGCTACGACCTTACCACGCTGTGGTTTCTCTTTAGCTGTATCAGGGATAATAATACCACCAACTTTCTCCTCTGCTTGTGCAGGAAGAATCAATACTCTGTCTGATAAAGGTTTAATTGTCATAATCACTTTATATTTTTAGATTTTAATCTTTTGTTTATCTACTAAACTAGTAGTTCCGCTTTGCTTTATACGAAAACCATGCCAAAGAAACATACATATAAACATACAAAACAATATCTGACATCCTGTCAGCATACACATACGACATTAAGAATTTATAGGAGACCCCTCATCAATTTCCATTGAGCCATAACATAAATGTAGTATCTTTGCAACAAAAACAAATTTCTACAAGTATGACAGAAAGCATAAGCCCAACAGTGAAAATGATTATTGACAAACTCCAAGCGTTATCAAATGCTGAAAAGAGAGAAGTATTCCCACGCTTCTTCAAAACAGGAAAAGGGGAATACGGCGAGGGCGATCTCTTTTTAGGTGTCACAGTTCCCAACATCCGCACTGTTGCCAAACAACATAAAGATATATCCTTGGATGTAATACGAGAACTAATGCTGTCAAAATGGCATGAGGCAAGACTCTGCGCACTGCTAGTCATGGTAGAGAAAAGCAAGAAAAAGGACGAAACACTTCGCAAACAGCTCTTTGACCTCTACCTCACCATGACCGAAAGAATTAATAATTGGGACTTAGTCGACCTCTCCTGCCGTTTTATCGTTGGCGAATACCTACTTGACAAATCGCGCGAACGCCTCTATCAATTAGCACAAAGCCAACTTCTATGGGACAACCGAATCGCCATCGTTTCCACCTATGCCTTTATCCGCAAGGGTCAACTGGAGGACACATACGCATTAAGCGACCTAATGATGCACCATCCACACAACCTCATGCACAAGGCGATTGGCTGGATGCTTCGTGAAGCTGGCAAACGGAATCCCGAGCGACTCTATGCGTATGTCATAGAACGTCGCGCGGATATGCCACGCACCATGTTACGTTATGCCATCGAGAAATTTAGTCCGAAAGAACGTGCTATACTTATGAAGCGAGTGTAAGTTCCCATAGACGGAAATGTTTCAAAAAACTTTTCTGAATCCTCTATAAGAAATAAGGTTTACTTCTTCCTGAAGCAAACCTTATACAAATTTGTTATATACTGGTTAGGACTTATTCCACCACAAAGTTATGCAAGTCTACGAACTTACCACGCTGGCGGCGTTCTTCTATCATACGAGCTAACTTAGCTTTGCGATGTGGAGTTATCCATTTACGTGCAAAGATATTTGGAATAGCAACACCTAAAGCAATACAGAATAGAACTAACGAACCATTGATTGCATTAAACACAGCAAAGGTTACCTCGCCTACTACGCCTTGCATCTCCAAGAAACCATAAAGGGCACGATACATCAATACACCTGGTACAATTGGGATTACTGCTGGTATCGTAATACATTGATGTGGTGTATGCAATATGTGTACAGCCTTTATATTGATAATAGAAATAAGCGCAGAACCACAAAGCGAACCAACGATTAAGCCCATGCCTAATCCTATATTACCTGTCGCTGGACCAAGATTGATAAAGTTACGAGAACATACACAAATAATACCGCCAATGGCTATCCAAGGCATTAAGCGATAAGGAATATTGTAGATAGTGGCAAATCCCATAGCAGAAATAGCCGCAGCTATAGCATACTCTACGAAACTATGATGTGGTGTCATAGATAAGTCTTTCACAAAATTGTCTATACTTCCGCATTTGATTGCCATTGCAATACCAAATGCCATAGCAACTACTATGAGAAGTGTATTCATTGCTCGCACCAAACCTGTGTTGATATGATTATCTAATAAATCATTAACAGCATTGATCAGCGGTACTCCTGGTACGATATACAATGCACAAGCCAAGAGCGGATGCCAAGGAGTGGACGAATAGAGTATTGGACGGAGAAATTCTGGTAAAACAGATTGTACACCAGGAGTAGATAAATAAGATGATAGCCAAGCGATAAGTGTACTAACAAAAGCAGCTAAAGCGAAGTTCGCATAAAGGTTAGAACCAGAATGATTGAGGAACATTCGTAATCTATTACCCAATATAGCAGCAATAGAGGCATAGAAGAATGCCGTCCAATCACAACCGAACTGAATACAGAAACCACCACAAGCAAAACCTGCTCCGATAGCAATCATCCAATCAGTATAATAATGTCTACCATTGGCTATCTTGTCTAATTCCTCCTGATATTTATCAAGTGTGTAATCCTCCTGGATTGCTCGCCATGAGAGTTTTGAAACTTCCTGAATGGCAAGCATATTAATGACGTGTTTGTCACAACGTTGCATCTTTGAGAAACTATGGGTTTCATCGCTAACATTCACCTGAAGAATGTAATAACCGATGTCCATGTGTAGATTCTCCTTAGGAAGCCCCAAATAAGCCGCCGTACGCTCCATATTGCGCTTTACACGACTTGTATCTGCAGAACTCTCCATTAATATTTGCCCTGTCCTTAGGAGTAGATCCAACTTTCTACGAAGGATCGTTTTGGAAGATACCATCTGATTTTCGTCCATAAAAAACAATCTTTTAGCTTTTAAAAAACGGCTACAAAGTTACGATTTATAATCCATATAGGGAAATTACCATGCTATAAATCGGACATCAACCTAACTTTTCTTACCCTTGTTTTATCGTACGATAAGGCTCTTCTCTCAAAAGGTTGACCTTTTTCCCAGAAAAGGTTGACGTTTTCTGCTCAAAAGGTTAACCTTTTTCACCAAAAAGGTCAACCCTTTTCGACAGAAAGGTTAACCCTTTTCAGAAAGAAGGTACAGAGTTAAGACTATAGAGGAACTTAAATTAAGAAAATAACACGTTTCTTCTTGACTACAATGTTATTAAGAAATCTTGAATTATTTGGCTGTTACATCTATTATATATATCTTTGCAAATGGTAAACCACAATTAGATACCTTTATGAAACAATTTTTCAAGTACGTATTTGCTTCGTTTGTAGGAACACTCCTTTTCAGTATTATTATGGGGTGTTTTGCTTTTATCACGATTATTGGTATGATAGCCTCAACGCAAACGACAAACGAAATAAAAGATAACTCTGTCCTTGTTTTAAATCTGTCAGGTCAACTCACAGAGAGAAGTGAAGATAATAACATAATCAGTCAGCTGCAAGGAAAGATAGGAACTATCGGATTAGACAACCTCCTATCAGCGATTGATAAGGCAAAGAATAATAAGAACATTAAGGGAATTTACATAGAGGCTGGCGCTTTCACTGCAGATTCCTATGCTTCTTTACAAGCTGTACGGAATGCATTGGTAGACTTCAAAAAGTCTGGCAAATGGATTATCACTTATGCTGATATCTACACACAAGGAACATATTACCTGTCTTCTTCTGCTAATAAAGTATATTTGAATCCACAAGGTCAGATTGATTGGCACGGTTTATCGTCTCAGCCTGTATTCGTAAAGGATTTATTAAAGAAATTCGGAGTAAAGATGCAAGTGATGAAGGTTGGAACTTATAAGAGTGCGACTGAAATGTTTACGGGCGATAAGATGAGTGATGCCAATCGTGAGCAAACTTCTGCTTACTTGAATAGTATATGGGGGAATATAACAAAGGATGTGAGTGCTACTCGTAATATATCCGTATCTTCTCTTAATGCTTATGCAGATAGTATGATTACATTTGCAGCACCTACAGATTATCTCAAATATAAACTTGTTGATGGTTTGCTTTATACTGACCAAGTAAAGGCTGTTGTAAAGAAACAGCTAGGTCTTGATAAGGACGATGACATTAACCAAGTCTCAATTGACGATATGCAAGGTGTAGAGGATGAGGGGAATGATAATAGTGATAATCAAATAGCCGTTTATTACGCATACGGAGACATTGTTGATGGTGCTGCAGGAGGTCTATTTGCACAAGGTCATACGATTGATGCACAAGTTGTATGTAAGGATTTAGAAAAACTTACTAACGATAAAGACGTAAAGGCAGTAGTTCTTCGTGTCAACTCAGGTGGTGGGTCAGCTTATGCATCAGAACAGATTTGGCATCAAATAATGGAATTAAAAAAACTAAAGCCAGTCGTTGTAAGTATGGGAGGAATGGCGGCATCAGGTGCATACTATATCTCAGCTCCATCCAATTGGATAGTGGCAGAACCAACAACACTTACAGGTTCTATAGGAATCTTCGGAATGTTCCCCGACTTTAGTGGCTTATTAACAGAGAAACTTGGTATTAAGTTTGATGAAGTAAAAACCAATAAGTTCTCAGGCTTCGGAACTCAGTCTCGTCCTTTCTCTGAAGAAGAAATGGCATACTTAAACCAGTATATCAACCGTGGTTATAAGCTCTTCCGCCATCGTGTAGCAGAAGGTCGTAAGAAGACTGATAATCAAATAGAAAAGATTGCGCAAGGTCATGTTTATTCAGGGCAAGATGCAATGAAGATTGGTCTTGTTGACCAACTAGGAGGATTAGATGTAGCCATTACGAAGGCGGCTCAATTAGCTAAGTTATCGAACCATAGTATAACCTCTTATCCTGCACAAAAGAGTATGTTTGAACAGATAATACAGGAATCAACACCTAACAATTATCTTGATGAACAATTACGTTCAAACTTAGGAGATCTTTATGAGCCATTCACACTATTGAAGACGCTCAATCACCAGAGTGCTATTCAAGCTCGTTTACCTTATTATCCTAACATCCACTAATAGTCTATGGAAGGTGACCACATTAAAATAAACAAATGGCTATTGCCTTTCAGTTGGCTGTATGGGCTTATTGTGGGCATACGTAACGAGTTATTTGATTTAAATATACTCAAGACAAGGAGCTTCGATATACCAGTTATATCTGTTGGTAATATTACAGTTGGAGGATCTGGTAAGACGCCTCATGTTGAGTATCTTATCCGACTACTTCAAGATAAAGTAAAAGTAGCTATTCTCTCACGTGGATATAAACGTAAGAGTCACGGATACGTGTTAGCCAATGCTGACACACCAATGAGAGAGATTGGGGATGAACCATATCAAATGAAAACAAAGTTCCCTAATATCCATGTAGCTGTAGATAAGAAAAGATGTGAAGGTATTGATAACATAACCTCTGACCCTGAAACCAATGATACGGATGTTATTCTACTGGATGATGCTTTCCAACACCGATATGTAAAACCTGGTATCAACATTCTTCTAGTGGATTATCATCGTCTCATTATCTATGACAAATTACTACCAGCAGGTAGACTTCGTGAGCCATTATCTGGGAAACATCGGGCAGACATCGTTATCATTACAAAATGCCCCAAGAGTCTTAATCCAATAGATTATCGAGTGCTCAGTAAAGCTATGGAACTCTACCCTTTCCAGCAACTCTACTTCACAACTCTTGATTATTGTGATTTAGAGCCTATATTTAAGGAAGGAGAAAATATACCTTTAACAGAAATCAGAGGTAAGAATATACTATTGCTTGCAGGTATTGCAACTCCTAAGTACTTGGAATTAGATTTAAATACATATACAGGAAATAATGCTCTAACAATCTTATCTTATCCTGACCATCATTCTTTCACAACGAAGGACATCAATAAAATTAATGATACCTTTGCACAAATGGAAGAACCCAAATTAATAATAACAACAGAGAAAGATAAAGCAAGACTTATTGATATAGAGGGGTTATCCGAGGAAGTAAAAGACAATATATATACACTCCCTATCAAGGTTAGATTCATGCTTGATAAAGAAGAGACATTTAATGAAAAAATAATTTCTTATGTACGAAAAAATTCAAGAAACAGCATCCTGGCTAAGAGAGAGGATGACAACAAGTCCAAAAACAGCCATCATTCTGGGCACCGGCCTAGGACAATTAGCTTCAGAGGTAACTGATAGCTATGAATTCTCTTACAAAGAGATACCCAACTTCCCTGTATCTACAGTAGAAGGGCATGCTGGTAAACTGATTTTTGGTAAGCTTGGTGACAAGGACATCATGGCAATGGAAGGACGTTTCCATTTCTATGAGGGATACGATATGAAGCAAGTAACATTCCCTATTCGTGTTATGCACGAGTTAGGAATCGAGCGTTTATTTGTATCTAATGCTTCAGGCGGTATGAATCCAGAGTTTAAGATTGGTGACTTAATGATTATCACTGATCACATTAACTTCTTCCCAGAGCACCCTTTACGCGGAAAGAACTTCCCAACTGGACCTCGCTTTCCAGATATGCATGAGGCATACGATCATAAGCTCATACAAATGGCTGATGAGATAGCTAAAGAAAAGAACATCCGTATAGTACATGGTGTTTACATGGGTGTACAAGGTCCTACCTTCGAAACACCTGCAGAGTATCGCATGTATCATAAGATGGGGGCTGATGCTGTTGGTATGAGTACCGTGCCAGAGGTTATTGTTGCACGTCACAGCGGTATTAAGGTCTTTGGTATTAGTGTAATTACAGACTTAGGTGGCTTTGATGTTCCCGTTGAAGTTAGTCATGAGGAAGTACAAGAAGCAGCTAATATGGCACAACCACACATGACAGAGATTATGCGCGAGATGATTAAGCGTTCATAATAATAGATACATAAAATTGCCCGGACGTTCTTTATCATATATGTAATAAGGTGTAGATAAAGAACGTCCTACATTTATCACTAAGTTTTTTGATAATAAATGGAAATTAAAGATCTCGGTAAGTTCGGTCTTATAGAAAGACTGACAAAGAACATTGTCCCACAAAACGCCTCCACCCAACAGGGCATAGGAGATGATGCTGCCGTACTGAACTACTCCAATAAGGAGGTTCTTGTAACATCAAAGATGTTTATGGAGGGGGTCCAGTTCGACCTTACATATATCGATATGGAGCATTTGGCTTACAAAGTAGCTATGGCAACGATGAGCAATATATTTGCAATGAATGGTCAGCCACGTCAGCTCATCGTTTCATTAGGCTTAGGAAAACGATTCAAGGTTGAGGATATCGAATCGTTCTACGCTGGTTTAAATAAGGCATGTGCTAAATGGAATGTCGATATTATTGGTGGGGATACCAAATCATCTTATACTGGTTTTGCCATCAATCTCACCTGCATTGGAGAAGCATCCAAAGAAGATATTATCTATCGTTCTGGTGCAAATGAGACAGACCTCATCTGTGTAACAGGCGATCTGGGTTCCGCCTATATGGGCTTACAAATCCTTGAAAGGGAAAAGTCTGTCTACTATCAACAAGTTGAGGAATATAATAATAAGGTAAGGGAGGCACAACGGAACAATGACCAGGCTCGATTGAAAGCCTTACAGAAAGAACGTACTGCTATTGATGATTTCCAACCCGACTTTGCAGGAAAAGAATACCTCATTGACCGACAGTTGAAACCAGAAGCACGTGGGGATGTCTTGCAACAACTACGTCAAGCAGGAATCCACCCCACTTCTATGATTGATGTTTCTGATGGTTTAGCTAGCGAACTCAAACATATTTGTCAACAAAGCCACTGTGGGTGTAGAATCTATGAAAAGAATATTCCTATTGACTATCAAACAGCAGTAACCTGTGAAGAGTTCAATATGAATCTCACAACTGCGGCTTTAAATGGAGGAGAGGATTACGAACTACTTTTCACTGTTCCAATCGGAGACCATGAGAAGATTGATAAGTTAGAGAATATCAAACAGATAGGTTATATCACAAAGGAAAGTTTAGGCAACTATATCATCACACGTGATGGTAATGAGTTCGAATTACAGGCGCAAGGCTGGTCAGTAAAGGAAAATTAAGCTATCTGTTAAAGGATTCAAATTGTAAGGAATTCCTTTAGAAAGGTTTGGAGGAATAAAATAAAAGCACTACCTTTGCATCGCAATTCAGAAATAGCAACAATAAGAGCTAAAGTATGAGTAACAAAGACATGATGGTGCCATAGCTCAGTTGGTAGAGCAAAGGACTGAAAATCCTTGTGTCCCCGGTTCGATTCCTGGTGGTACCACTCCTCCTTTCATCAGGGCGGTTCTCGTAAGAGGCCGCTCTTTTTGTTATACGATCCTCCCAAACAGGAGAACATCAGAGATTTACAAAATACTTGAAGACAACACGAGGTTCTTAGAAGCAAATCGCTCTCTTATTGCGTCTATTATCTTATTCAAGTTTGACAGATTCCTATCGTAGCCCTAATGTAAATTTCACTTTATTTGCTGTCATAACTATCACTTATTAAAGCACTCGCATAGACAAATAATTACGTATACAATAAGAAGATGGCTTAGTCGTCATTTATACTCTAATCTAATTGTCAATTGAACTTATACTTAAACCTCGATCGTGCTTATACTTAGACTACAATCATACTTTAAGTTAGAGTACGATGTTATACACGCTTGTATAATTGATTATACACGTCTGTATAATTAGTTATACACGTCTGTATAATAGACTATACAAACGTGTATAAAGTTGTTCATTAAGTATAACTGTGTTCGTTCATTAAGTATATGACTGATGCTCTTCTACTTGTTCATGGTTCGAGTTCTATACTGTTATCTCTATATTCCTCAAACATAAGTTTGTCGCATCGCAGTACAATTAGAGGGAAGAAACCGAGATTGTAAGGAATGACAAAACAAAATTAAAGATGTTTCGATACAAAAAATGATAGGTACAGATGAATGTTCCCGTACCTATCATTTTATTTAAGTAAGCCTTTGAATTCTACTTAGATGCTGTCTTTGCTTTCTTTGTAACAATCTTTTTAGTTGAAGCCTTCTTAGCAGGAGCTTTCTTTGCAAGCTCTGCCCTCAACTCTTCTTCCTGTGCTTCTAACTTCTCAACCTTACCTTGAAGATGAGAGATTTCCTTCGTCTTAATCTCAATTTCCTCACCTTGATTGCGTATAGTAGTGAGCAAACCATTCAGTTCCTCATTATCAATCTCGGCTGGGTAAAGGCTATTGACACGACTGATGAAGTCGCCAAGAATATTCATATAATTGGTAAAGGCATCAAAAGGACTCGTATATATTCCTCGATTCATACCAACACGCGAAGGCTTAGTTGACATGAACCGGAAGTTATCACTTGCCTGCAGATAGTCCCAGTCCTGATTGATACGTGGGTCGTTGGCAATTCGTACACGATCGGCAATACCATAAAGTTTGTTGAAAGCTTCACGCTGCATTGCATTACCTAACCACGTGCTAACATCACGCTCTTCATCCATCCAACTTAACGTATCAGGTACAGAGAGACTATCCACGCTCTTTAGTTTCATGCAAATCTCTGTCGGGGTAGAGAATGTTATGCCACGTTGTTTCGCACATGCAGGCAATGCCTTGAGGAATTCTAAGATATTACTTGATAATGGTTGTTCTATTCCCAAAGCCGAAAGATTCATAAAGATACCAATAACCTGTTCCTCTTTGGGTAGTGCCGCAATCTCATCCATGTAAGTATCAGCAAACAGTGGATAGCCTTCCCAGTCTGAATTGTTGAAGCGAAGGGATATATCGTCGCTCAACTTTACGTCACGCAATAACAGTTTAAGGTTAGGATCCAATGCGCAATTATATACATAATGTGGACTCTTCCAGCCTAATACGTGCTTTGCACCTTCGGTCAACATCGCTTTAAAGCCCATTTGCGAAGCAAGTAAACCGATCTCATCACTATAGATAAGGGATGAGTTGCGGAGAACCTTTGGTGTCTGACCGAAATACTCTTTGATCTTCTTTGCCTGACGCTTTACCTCCGCCTTAAAACTTTCCTCATTAGCCAGAGAAGCAAGACCATGTGAATAAGGTTCAGCCAAGAACTCTACACAACCCGTATTATTTAGCTCCTGCAACTTCTCAAGAACTTGTGGGGCGTGCATTTCAAGTTCCTCTATTCCTACACCCGATAATGAGAAAGCCACTTTAAAAGCTTTTCCATGTTCATGAATCATCTGTAACATTGCCTCCAATGCAGGCATATAACTCTTTTCAGCTATCTCTGTTACCGAACGTTCATTCTCAAAACTATCATAATAATAATGGTCAGTTCCAATATCAAAGAAGCGATAACGCTTTAAGTGAATGACCTGATGTATCTCGAAATATAAACAAATTGTCTTCATTGCTAATTATTTTGGTTTTTAAAAGATTATGGTTTTTAACGTTACATTTATTGCCAACCTAATGTGCGGAGATAGAGCTCACGAATCCATGCACCAACTTTCTCCCACGTAATCTGGTCGACTTCTCGTTTGCCCTCTTCTGATAAATAATCGAAGAGACTCTCGTTATGGCAAATAGAATATATGGCATCTGACAGTGCATTAATATCCCAATAATCTACCTTTATACAATTATCGAGAATTTCCGCACATCCACTCTGCTTTGATATAATCGTCGGTGTTCCACACTGCATAGCCTCTAAGGGAGAGATTCCAAAGGGTTCACTGACTGATGGCATAACATAAACATCCGAAGCCTTTAAGCATTCATAGACTTGTTTGCCACGCATAAAGCCAGGGAAATGAAAACGATCCGCGATACCACGTTCAGCTGCTAAAGTTATCATTTGTTCCATCATATCTCCCGAGCCAGCCATACAGAAACGGACATTGCGCGTGCGATGGAGAACCATATTAGCAGCTTCAACAAAATATTCTGGTCCTTTCTGCATCGTTATTCGACCGAGGAAAGTAACAACCTTCTCTTTACCTTTATGGTCAGGGCGTGGTATATCAGCAATCTCTTTATCTAATGGATAAACAGCATTGTGTACCGTAAATACCTTTCGGGGATTTTGATGATACTGATTAATGACAGTCTGGCGTGTCAATTCAGATACACACATGATACAATCGGCATTATCCATACCATCTTTCTCTATACCATAAACTATCGGATTCACTTTACCACGCGAGCGGTCGAAATCGGTTGCATGTACGTGAATACACAAGGGCTTACCACTAACACGTTTCGCATGTATACCAGCAGGATAAGTCAACCAATCATGTGCATGAATAATATCGAAATCGTATGTACGTGCAACAACACCTGCTATAATCGAATAATTATTAATCTCCTCGTGCAAATTTGAAGGATAACCACCAGCAAAGTCCATTGCACCAAGCTCGTTAACATGCATATAATTGAAGTCGGCATAGATATGCTCACGCAACTTGAAATAAAGTTCTGGGGACATTACATTGCCTAAGCGATTCTTCACATAATCATAACTGAGCTCACGATAAGCAATAGGCACGTGATTCATTGCTACAATATCAGCATAATTATGGTCTTCATCACCGAAAGGATGAGGCAAACAAAGGATTGTCTCAATATCACCTTGTGCATGGAGTCCCTCAGAAATACCGAAGTTCGCAGTTGCAAGACCACCATATACGTGGGGAGGATACTCCCATCCAAACATTAAAACTTTCATACTTGTTCTGCCTTTTTAATATTTATATTTCTCTAGCAACTCTAATGTACGCAGGACTTCGGCCACATTCATAGCAAAAGAGATTGCCCCACGACCACTGAATGGAGGATTGCCATCAAATAGCTCTGGTAATGTGCTAAGACAATGATTAAACATTTCATCCTCATAGCCAACCAACTGACGTTCCACAAAACTTAATCGGGTTTGCTTATAGAGTTTTAAACAAGCCTCCAAATAGAAGCCTTCCAACCAAGGCCAAGCTGTTCCCTGATGATATGCCTGATCACGTTGTGCTTGTGGTCCAGTATACATTGGATTATAACCCCCGCTCTTTGGAGAAAGCGAACGGAGTCCCTTTGGAGTTAACAATTCACGTGTACAAATATCTAATACACCTCGTTTTTGTTTCTGATCAAGTGGAGAATAATCAAGAGCTACGGCGAAAACCATATTAGGGCGAACACTCCAATCAATCATCTTACCATCTACAAAATCGTAAAGGTAACCATACTCATTTAAGAAAGTATCAATGAAAGAGACTTTACACTTATCTGCTAATACTTCCAGCTTATCGGCATATTCTTCATTCCCAGACTCTCGCTCCATTGTTGCAACAAAGCGTAACGCATTATACCAAAGGGCATTGAACTCAACAATATATCCAGAACGAGGAACAACAGGCTGACCATTATTCATAGAGTTCATCCATGTAATAGCCTCACCCTTAGCGTCTGCATAGAGTAAGCCGTTCTCATCAAGAACAAGATTAGGATGTTTGTCTGTGGCAAGATAATCTATAATGTCATGCAAGAAAGTTCCATAAAGTTCTTTACAACGGACTTTACTAGCCTTCTTTGCATATTGTTGTATTGCCCAAACACACCAAAGAGGGACATCCGGTTTATCCATCTCATAGATGTCTACACTAACAGGTTTGTCATTCATAAACTCGCGTAAACCTTTCTCTGCAGTTTGCATAACCAGCTCGAAATAATCTTGTTCTTCTATACTTAAAGTTAGTCCTGGTAATGCTATGAACTGATCACGAGCACGGCACTTAAACCAAGGATAACCTGCAAGGATATAGCGTTCATCATTCTTTGTACGATTATGGAATTGATGAGCTGCATTAACAAGACAATGGAAGAAATTGTCTCGCGGACTTCTTGACTCAACTTCTCTATCAAATAAATCTTGTAAAGTTGACGTGTCACATTCTGCTGTTGACGCCGCAAAAACGATACTTTCCCCTTTGCTAATGTTCATCTCAAAGTAGCCTGGAACATATAAATCTTCATTAGAATCATAGCCTCGTTCCTGCTCTTTTGGATATTCTAAACCACGATACCAATAAGGTTCGAAATGGAACTCATTATGCTTCGAGAATTGCATAAAAAGCATTGGATAACCAGTGTACATACAAGTGCTAATACCATTGTCTACTGGTTGATAAGAACGATTTACAGCCGAGTTCTCATGTGTAAACTGTCGAACACTACGAAAAGCAAGGAATGGACGGAATTGTAAAGTGGTTTGGGAATGAGCTTCTAATAATGTATAACGAATTAAGATGCGATCTTCATAGTGCTGGAAAACAACTTCTTTCTTTAATAATACACCGCCCACTCGATAAATAGTGGTAGGCACTATGTCACAGTCGAACTCACGGATATACTTATGTCCTTGTGGACTAAAGCTCCCACCTTGATACTTATGTAATCCTAAGTTAAACGCTGCACCATGCTGAATAACCGTTGGATCAAGCGAACTCAGTAATACATGGTTCTCATCATCCAGCTCTGGAACTGGCACAACAAGTAAGCCATGATACTTACGTGTATTACAGTCAACGATTGTCGAACAAGAATAAGCTCCAGATCGATTGGTGCGTAATAACTCTCTAGGAAGCGAATCTTGCAGGTTACTCATTAGCCCCTTTTCTAATTTTAAGTAGCTCATGTCTTTTAAGGTTTTATGTATATTGTTTGGTTTCTTCTAATTAAATAGTAGTCTTCAACGACTACTCTATACGGAGTTCAAAGATACACTTTTTTTTTGAAATGGCACTAGATAGAGCTTATTATTTTCCACATGAGGGTGTAAAAGTAAGATTCTGCATCGTAAAAAGAATTTCAAGGATTCCAGACCTAATCCACCTATTATTTATAATAGGTCAGGTATTAAAAAATTGAGAACCTCTTTCTTTACGCTTAATTTACATACTCCTACAGGCGTACCATTAAGTAATCTTCCATCAACACTAACTGGTGTATGTTCGTCAACTTGCAATTCTAGTTCCTTTGTGCGATAAGCTCGTACACCCTTATGGTTTAGTATTCTACCTCGTAACAAAAGATATAATCCTTCTATTGTCTGTAGGGTTTTAGGTTGAGAAACAACAGAGACATCTAACAAACCATTATACGGAACTGCACTAGGAGTCTGTCCATAACCTAAAGCGTTACCGATGCAAACCGTCATTAATCGGCGTTTAATATCTTCTGTATCAATATGAAGGTGCATTAAGAAATCAACTCTCTGGAAGAGTAAAAGAAGACTAGAAAAGATGAATGATAATGTGCGAGAAACAAAAAGATGGCGTGTACGACGACGAAGCCCCATGATAGTTGCGACCAAGCCAGCATTCACACAATTCAAAAAATAACGATAACAACTTTCTTCTTTTCTATTGCGATAACGTATACAACCAAGGTCTACCTTTCTGACTCTCCGCTTACTAAGCCATTCAATGGTCTGCTCAAGTTTATATTCATCAAATCCCCAAAAATGAGCAAAATCATTAATTACACCATTCGGGATTACTCCTAATGAAATACTCTCACGAATTGCTGGCTCCAAAGACATTAAGCAATTAACCGCATCATTCAGCGCAGAATCACCGCCAAAGATGATAATTGTTTTATACCCATTATTAATCATCATCATTGTAAGGCGTTCAACACTACGAGGGTGTTCACTCTGCACCATATCATATTGTATATGGTGAGCCTCTAAACAACGTTCAGCTTGCTCCCACTTCTTTACAGGATTACTTAGCAATCCATTCTTAGGGCAATAGATAATACCCCATCTATTCTCGTCTACCATAATCTTAATATTTTCTCCACTTTATCTTTCATCGGTTGCATTGCATCAATCCAATGTATTGTAAATCCACGTCGCTCCATGCCGCGAAACCATGTCATTTGTCGTTTAGCAAATTGATGAATTGCTATTTCTAATTGTCTAAACATCTCTTCATAAGTCAATTTACCTATTATATATTCCGTTACAAACTTGTATTCGAGACCATAATAAATAAGATCATCAGCTGGTATACCACGTTTTAATAAACCATCAACTTCATCAATCATACCAGCCTTTAAACGTTCTTTTAAACGCTTCGTTATCTTTCTCCGTCGTTCTTCACGATCTATATCCACTCCTATTATTAATGAATCAATCGGCGGACACAGGCGTTCTTCTGTCGGCTTTGTGAGGTTATAGGTTTCTATCTCTATCGCACGAATAGCACGCTGGCATGAATCAACATCCGTCTTATTGTGCATAACAGAATGATTTCTTCTCTTCAGATCTACCAATATGTTTGTAAGTTCTTCGAGATTCTTACCCTCTAATTCAGTACGTAAGGCTGGATTCTGAGGTACGGGCGAGAGGCTATAACCTTTCAATACGGCTTCTATATAGAGACCTGTACCACCACAGAGAATAGGCAATGCTCCTCTACTTCGTATATCCTCATAACAATCAAGGAAATCTTGTTGATAGCGGAAAAGATTATACTTCGTACCAGGCTCACAAATATCTATCAAATGATAAGGTACAACATGACCATCAACCATGTAATCAGCCAAGTCCTTACCCGTACCAATATCCATGCCGCGATACACCTGGCGACTATCAGCACTGATAATTTCAGCGTTGAGACGAGCTGCTAAATGCGTTACAAGATTTGTCTTGCCCGAAGCCGTAGGACCTAATATTGTTATCATACGCCTTGCCGGACTATCTTTCGAAACCATTAATTCACTTGCTTGTTCATGATTCATGTCACAAAGATAACAAAAAAATCCCTGCCAGCAAGCTGACAGGGACTATTATTTTATCCGTCAATCACTCTCTACGCAAGAGAGGATTGCAGATGACCTTCCGGTTGGTATTACTTCAACTCTGCGAAGTACTTGATTGTACGAACCATCTGAGAAGTATAAGAGTTCTCATTGTCGTACCAAGAAACAACCTGTACCTGATAGCAATCATCGCTGATCTTGCTTACCATAGTCTGAGTTGCATCGAACAAAGAACCGAAACGCATACCGATGATATCAGAAGATACGATCTGATCCTCGTTGTAACCGAAGCTCTCTGTTGCAGCAGCCTTCATTGCAGCGTTGATACCTTCAACAGTTACGTCCTTACCCTTAACAACAGCAACAAGGATAGTTGTTGAACCTGTTGGAGTAGGAACACGCTGTGCAGAACCAATTAACTTACCATTCAACTCTGGAATAACAAGACCGATAGCCTTAGCTGCACCAGTTGAGTTAGGAACGATGTTGCAAGCACCTGCACGTGAACGACGGAGGTCGCCCTTACGCTGTGGACCATCAAGAATCATCTGATCACCAGTGTAAGCGTGGATTGTTGACATGATACCTGACTGGATTGGAGCGTATGCGTTCAAAGCAGCTGCCATTGGAGCCAAGCAGTTTGTTGTACAAGAAGCTGCAGAAATAACAGTATCAGCTGCAGTCAAAGTCTTGTGGTTTGTATTGAAAACGATTGTAGGAAGATCGTTACCTGCAGGAGCAGAGATAACTACCTTCTTAGCACCAGCCTTCAAGTGAGCAGAAGCCTTCTCCTTTGATGTATAGAAACCTGTACACTCGAGTACAACGTCTACCTTATTAGCAGCCCATGGGCAGTTTGCAGCGTCCTTCTCAGCAGAAATCTTAATCTCCTTACCGTCAACGATAATTGAGTCCTCAGTAGCCTCTACAGTGTGCTTACCCTCGCCGAACTTGCCAGCGAAACCACCCTGAGCGGTATCATACTTCAACAGATGAGCAAGCATCTTAGGACTTGTCAAGTCGTTGATTGCAACAACCTCATAACCTTCAGCCTCAAACATCTGACGGAATGCGAGACGACCAATACGGCCAAAGCCGTTAATAGCTACATTTACCATTTTTACTTTAATTTATTTATAAAAGTTTATAAAACCAATTGTCTTTTTACCTCCTAATTAAACATTCTTCTATGTTACGATTGCAAAGATACAATATTTTTTTTATTTTTGCAGTCGCTTTGCGTTTAAATATTATAAAAAATGGCTCGTTTCAATTGCACAAGAGAATCAACGATAACGCAATAAACCGTGTTTGTAATATCTATATAGCAAAGCGCATAAAAAGAACATATAATCAATGAAAGAACAAATTAATAACATTTAGAATCATGGGTAAATTCATTCAAGAGTTTAAAGATTTTGCAGTTAAGGGTAACGCAGTTGATATGGCTGTTGGTGTAATCATTGGTGGTGCATTCGGTAAGATAGTTTCATCCATTGTTGATGACATTATTATGCCTCCTATTGGCTGGTTGATTGGTGGTGTAAAGTTCACAGATCTTAAGTACACCCTCCCTGCGGTTCAACTTCCAGGAATAGAGAAGATGGAAGCTGCCACCATTAACTATGGTAACTTCTTACAAACGACATTGGATTTCATTATCATTGCTTTCTGTGTCTTCCTTTTAGTAAAGGGTATCAACAAACTTTCAAAAAAGAAGGCAGAAGAACCTACAGCACCAGCTCCTGATCCAGAGCCAACAGCTGAAGAAAAACTCCTTTCAGAGATACGTGATTTACTAAAGAACAAGTAATAACTCACAACAAAAAAGAAGTCCGAGGCTATAATAGTCTCGGACTTTTTATCTTTACAGATTTATTTAACTTTATCTTCCATAACAGGAAAGCACTTTCTTATTCCCAAGAGAGCCTTTCCTTCTTTTGAAGTAAGCCTTCGCTAAAACATTAATAATGCTTCCTTTAAATATTGATTATAACTCACTGAAAACCAGCTATAATATAATTTTATCATCCAAAAGCAATTATACGTATCTAACATGAGGATTTACTCCCACTCAATAGTCGAAGGTGGTTTTGAGGAGATATCGTAACATACACGATTAACCCCCTTCACCTTGCGAATAATCTCATTAGAGACATCTGCCATAAAGTCGTATGGAAGATGTGCCCAGTCAGCTGTCATTGCATCCATAGAGGTAACAGCACGCAGAGCAACTGGATGCTCATAGGTGCGCTCATCGCCCATCACTCCTACCGAACGGATTGTTGAAAGCAATACGGTGCCTGCCTGCCAAACATGATCATAAAGACTCGAACCATCTGGCAATGTATAATCGTGCATCTTCTCGATATAGATATCATCTGCATCTTGAAGAATACGAACTTTCTCACGAGTAATATCACCTAAAATACGAACAGCTAATCCAGGACCAGGGAACGGATGACGCTTAATGAGACGTTCTGGCATTCCCATCTCATGCCCTACACGACGCACTTCATCTTTAAACAACCAACGAAGTGGTTCGCAGAGCTGCAAGTGCATCTCTTTTGGCAATCCGCCAACATTATGGTGGCTCTTAATAACCATACCCGTTATGCTCAAGCTCTCTATGCGATCAGGATAGATTGTTCCTTGTGCAAGCCACTTGGCATCAGTAATCTTCTTCGCTTCCGCATTGAATACCTCAACAAAGTCACGACCTATTATCTTGCGTTTCTCTTCTGGGTCACTTACTCCCTCAAGATCTTTAAAGAACTTTTCGGAAGCATCAACACCAATAACATTCAATCCAAGTCCCTTATAAGCATCCATCACCTTTTGGAACTCATTCTTACGCAACATACCATGATCAACGAAGATACAAGTAAGATTCTTGCCAATAGCTTTATTCAATAAGGTAGCACAAACAGATGAATCTACACCACCAGAAAGTCCAAGGATAACACGATCATTACCAACTTGCTCTCGAATCTCTTGCACTGCGCTCTCTACGAATGATGCTGCACTCCACTCCTGTTTACTACCGCAGATATCTACAACAAAGTTCTTCAGGAGCTGCTTTCCTTGTAATGAGTGATAAACTTCAGGATGGAACTGAACAGCCCATACAGGTTGAGTCTTTGAAGCAAAGGCTGCATACTTAACATCACCTGTAGAAGCGATGATTTCATAATCTGAAGGAATAGCCGTAATGGTGTCACCATGACTCATCCATACTTGAGAGCCCTTTTCAAAATCTGCGAAGAGGCGGTTATCAAGATTGATTGTCTCTAGATTCGCACGACCATACTCACGTGTACCTGTCTGTTCCACCTTACCTCCATTAGAATAAGAGATGAATTGTGCGCCATAGCAGATACCCAATACAGGCACCTTCCCAATGAATTGGCTAAGATCAACCTTAAAGGCTTCTGCATCATGTACCGAATAAGGCGAACCAGAAAGGATTACACCTATCACGGACGGATCATCTTTTGGGAACTTGTTGTAAGGTAGGATTTCGCAGAAGGTATCCAACTCGCGTACACGTCGACCTATCAACTGTGTTGTCTGCGAACCGAAATCCAAAATGATTATCTTCTGTTGCATGTTAGTGATGATATGTTTTAAAAAGTATCATTGCTCCACTTTGGGGCTTTGATAACCTAAATTTACAATAAAGTCTTCTGCTGCTTGCAGTGTATCGAGCTTACCTACATCAAGAAGTTGCAGATCGCTCTTCAATTCTCCATAGATATTCAACTTGTCACAATTACTAAGATAGAAGTCCATTATGGGGAACTTATCCTCATCAACAGCCTCAACCGCTTGTATAGCAGTGGGAGCTAAGACATGAATACCCGAGAAAGCATAGAGATAATGACCATTCTGATGATAAGAAGTAGTATCATCGGTTGGCTGTACAAAATGTAATTGTCGCACATCCTCATACGGCGATTTCACTTCTCCTGTAGCAACATTCGTCCAACCAACAAGGCGCATAGCTGAATTAAAGACAAGATAACGCTGCGTAATACGACGGCTTACCAACAGAAGTGCATCCGTTTTACTATCTACGGCATGCTGATAGAAAGCCTTCAAATCAACATTACTCAGAATGTCTACATTATGAATGAGGACAGGCAAGCTATCATCAAAAAGCGAAGCAGCTCGCTTGATACCACCACCGGTATCAAGGAGCCGCTTTGTTTCGTCAGACACAAGAATATCCACCCCATAATCGTGCATATTCAGATAGTCAATAATCTGATTAGCGAAGTGATGGACATTAACAACCATACGCTTGCAGCCTGCGTCTATCAATCTATTTATTACATGTTCAAGCAGCGGCGCACCCCCTACCCTTACTAACGCCTTTGGCATTGTGTCAGTAAGTGGTTTCAAACGAGTGCCGAGTCCGGCTGCAAAAATCATTGATTGCATTAGCTTTTTACCTTTATGCCTGCAAAATTACGGCTTTTATTTCAGCCGACAAAGGGAACACAAGCCTAATCTTCTCCCGTTGCTCTTATTGCTTCTTGTCTATTCTATAATAATAAAGGTGGGAGGATTTAGGGTGAAGTCTTCTTACTTTGCCGCCAATACCTGCTCAATACCCTGTTCTCTATGCGTTATCCGCACCTCAATTCCATATTTCTTATTGATATGTTCGGCAAGATGTTGCGCACTATAAACGGAACGATGCTGCCCACCTGTACAGCCAAAACTGAACATTAGATCCGTAAAACCACGTTGCATATAACGTTCTACATGATGATCAGCCAACTGATAAACGGGTTTCAAGAACTCAAGTATCTCACCATCATCCTCTAAGAAACGAATAACGGGTTCATCCAAACCAGTGATCTTCTTATAGGGTTCATATCTACCCGGATTATGCGTGCTCCGACAATCGAACACATAACCGCCCCCATTACCAGTTGTATCCTCGGGAATACCCTTCTTAAACGAGAAACTAAACACGCGAACTACCAACGGACCTTTCCCATCATATTTAGAGAATGTAGCAGGACCATCCAACGGATTCGCCTTATAGACATCCTTTTCTGCCGTTTTAAATCCATCGGTTCTATTAGCCGCCGGCTTCTCAATGTGCGCAAATTGTGGTAATTGTGTAAGTCGTTTCAGCATATCAAGCATATAAGGATAAGGGAAAACCTCTTCGCCTAAAGCCAATATGTCACGCAGATTCTGTATTGCTGGAGGAATAGAATCAATAAAATGCTTCTTACGCTCGAAGTAACCACGGAATCCATAAGCTCCAAGCACCTGCAACGTTCGGAACAATACGAAGAGAGAAAGGCGATTGACAAAGTGACGTTTTGAGGGTACTTCGGTATAATTCTTCAAACTTTGATAGTATTCAAACACAAGTTCACGACGCAACTTGAAGGAATACTTCGCACTTGCTTGCCACAAGAATGAAGCTAAATCGTAATAAAATGGTCCTTTACGCCCACCTTGGAAGTCTATAAAATAAGGATTACCATCAGTATCTAACATGACATTCCGAGCCTGAAAGTCACGATAAAGGAACGAATCCATCTTCTCAAATGTTAGATCCTTAGCAAACATTCGGAAGTTCGCCTCAAGTTTCAACTCATGGAAATCAAGTTCTGTCGCTTTGAGAAAGCAGTATTTAAAGTAATTCAAATCGAAAAGAACGCTCTCTTGATCAAACTCCGCTTGCGGATAACACTGACTGAAATCTAATCCGCGAGCACCACGAAGCTGTATATTAGGCAACTCCCGAATAGTCCTTCGAAGCAACTCCTGTTCTGCAAGATTATATCGTCCACCCGCTTCACGACCACCTCGTATAGCACCAAAGAGAGAGATTGAACCCAAATCAGACTGGAGATAGCAGGTTTCATCAGTCGCAACTGCCAATACATGTGGCACGGGCAACTGGCGTTTCTCAAAATGTTTCGCCAGATAAACGAAAGCATGGTTCTCGTCACGACTCGTACCAATCACACCGATAACGGTCGTCCCCTCTTCATCCATCAATCGATAGTACTCACGATTACTACCAGCACCAGTAAGTTTCTCAACATTCGCTGGTTCTGCACCTCTCCACGTCTTGTATAGTTCTAATAATTCTTTCATGCCCTTCAATTCGTTAGCGGAAACTATTCTTCCAGCTTCTTTCTTATCTCCTCCGCCTGCTTCTCCCCTTTCTTTTTATTGTCATATTGCCGCAAGAGACCATCAATTAATAACAAAATAACAAGTATGCCGCTCGTTATCCACAATGACTTTGTTATATAATACAAGCCTCCGATCACAATAAAGAGCACTATAAATTCTTTCCAATTGACTAACCTTTTCATGCCACAAAGTTAATCAAAAGATTAGAGATAGTACTGGAATATCTGAAGTTTTTAGTCTTTTTCGCCTCCCCTTTCCCTATCGCCCTCTCGAAAATTCCTATTTATTCACAATCAATCCCATTACATTTTACGTTGAATAAAGGATGAAATAAGAAGGAATAATACCCGTTTTATATCATAATTATATCCCGTTAAACGCAAAATATTATTTACATTTATTTTTTTAATTATAGCATAAAATAGAATCAAAAATAGCTTCTTTTAGGAATGTATATAGGTTTTAGGCAAAAGATATATACCTTTTTGAAAAAAAGTACTATCGTTTTTAATGAAAAGTACTATCGTTTTGGATAAAAAGTACTATCATTTTAGGTGAAAAATACTATCATTTTGAGCGAAAAGTACCATTATTAGGGGCAGAAAGTATATACTTTATCGCACTAAAGTTGCGTGATTAATCGCAACTATCTATTAATCAAGATATTACAAATCAGAACAAAATAGCCGTAAAACTTGCTCATTTGGACACGAACCTAAGCTCGGATGAAAATAACGCAAATATAAGTATCGAAATTAGCAATATTCTATTACAAAAACTAAACGGAAATTAGGATTATCCAATAGATAAAAACAAATGCCCTCGCCTATCCTTTTGATAATTTCTTAAGGACGGGCGAGGGTATTTCGCTCTACGAAATTTGTGTATTAGTATAACTGAACTTCATCTCCGATACGGAGTCCACGCTCAGCAATCGCTTTGTTTTTCTTAATAAGACTCTTCAAACGGATGCCATACTTCTGTGCAATATCATACATGCTCTCTGATTTCCGCACATAATAAGGGCGATTTTTGAAATTCTTAGGAGCCTTTTTACGTTTTTTCTTTAACCAAATAAACTCACCAGGAATTAGTCTATCCTTCTTATTACGCTCATTATATCTAGCGAGCTTATGCGCACTAATGTCTAACTCCTTACTTAATGACTTAAAGGTATCTCCCTGTCTTACAATGATATAATAGTTTTCATTATATTTATGTATCGGGTGTGGTCCCGCTATAGGAGTGTAAGCAGGAAGTCCATTATCGGGAGTGAGGACTGGTGGCTCTTCTCCGCTGTGCTTAACCATGAATCGATCGTAATGCTTTGCCTTATCGAACTCATAAAGCTTATAAAGTTCAATAATGTTAATGAGCTGTTGCGCATAAGAAGGGTTCGTCGCGTAACCAGCACGCTTCAAACCATACGCCCAACTACGATAATCTGTCCGATCTAAATCGAACAAACTACGATAACGAGGGCGCTCGCGAAGAAATTTGCAATGGTCTTCATAGCTTTCCAAAGCATTCTTATAGGCACGGAAACATTCTCCGCGTGCATCATCATCATGATAAATTGTGCGACCAGTCCAACCGTGACACTTAATTCCAAAGTGATTATTGCCCTGAATGACAAGGTCGCTACGCCCAGCACTGCTCTCTAACAAGCCTTGGGCAAGTGTGATACTGGCAGGAATGCCATACTTCAACATCCCCTCAATAGCCACATCTTTGTATTGATTAATATAGTTTTGATAGACTTGATTCCACTTAATAGGGGCACCTACCATCGTGGATAAAAAGCTAAAAAGGGTGATTAAAAGAAGGATATATCGTTTCATAAAAAGTTCTTTTGGATTATATGAATGCAAAAATACACGAATTTTGATACAATCCAAAATGAATTATCTTAAATTCTCTCAAACATTACAAAACTAATCATTAACTTTGCGTTCTATGAAAGTTATTATTACATTAGGATCAAACCAGAATCAAGAAGAGAATATTAGTAAAGCTCAAAAACGACTAAGGGAGATCTTCGGAAATATCCTATTCTCTGAACCAAAATGGACTGATGCTATCGGAATTGTTTCTGATAAATTCTTAAATTGTATCGGTACTTTTGAGACATTTTATCCCCAAAATGTAATAGAACATTATCTCAAACAAATTGAAACAGAATTTGGAGATTCGCATGAGAACCATAAAAAAGGGCTGGTGTTCATAGACCTTGACTTAATTAAATACGGCAATAAAACTATAAGGGAGGTTATTTGGTTATGAGATTTATGGACAAAATCATAATAACTTGTGGCATGCTTTGTATGTCCGTCCTATCCTTATCGGCACAAAAAAGTAAAGATTCAGAGGATTTAGGTAAGGCTTTAGATTATTTCACTTCACAAAAATATCATGAAGCATTGCTCATTTTTCAGAGATTAGATAAGGATTATCAGCTAAATCCTCGGTTTAAAGCATATATTGGATTGTGCTATTTTAATGAATGGGATTATGAAATGACCGCAAAATACTTAGATGATGCCATTCCAAGACTTGATGCCTTTGCTCCTCATGAACGTTCGGTGTATTATTATACAGCAGGAGAAAGCCATTTTAATATGAAACAATATGAAAAGGCAATACCATATTATGAGAAAACTATCACGCTTTGTTATGAAAGAGAGAAACCGGACGCATATTATCGTATAGCGATGTGCCACATGTTCTTACAACAATGGAAATTGGCTTATGACAATTATATGAAAGCGGAAGAAGCATATAATCCTTATAAAGAAGAAGAAATCGTAAAAGTAAGGATTGCTCAAACAAAAAGAATGGCAAAAGCATGTTGGAACAATTATGTACAGAGTTTACCTAAGGATTCCCTGACAAACAATAACAATTAGGTAAAACTTTTGTAATTCTATCTACATTTACCGTCAATATATCGACAACAAATAGAAACGTGATACTTATTAAGAATCAAGTATTTACAATATATAAATGTTTGATTAAAGCATAAAAAATGCACCGAAAAAAAACACCAAAACAATTCTTACTTTTTCTATAATTTCTTCGTCTATTAATTTTTTTTTCGTACTTTTGTTGCGTCCAGCATTTAAACGTATCAATAAAGAAATAAGAACCTACTCTAAGCAACCTACAAACAAACTTGCACATAATAGGAATTATAAAGTATTACAATTCAATTATTCACAGGGTTATTGGGGTTTAACTTAGTTAGGACTAATAGATATTGATATAATCTGGTACTTATGATTAAAAACACAACAAGGGCTGGCAACGAAGACTATGATCTACGGTGTCAGCCCTTAAATTACTTTGAAGAGATGCATCTAGTTATTCTATTGCACTCTTTATAGTTTCTACAATATAGTTTACATCATCATCTGTCACTAATGAACCACTAGGCAAACACATTCCTATCTTGAAAAGACTCTCACTCACTCCAGTTATATAAGCTGGACAGTTTTGATAACAAGGTTGCTTATGCATTGGCTTCCACAAAGGACGACTCTCTATATTTGCCTTATCAAGATAAACGCGCATAGCCTCAATATTTGCATTCGGCTCACAATCGGTATGTGCATCTGCAACAGCGTGAATGACACCAGCAGCACCACCTACAGCACCTTTGACTGTCGATTGATAAGCATTCTCCTGACCTTTCACCTTCACAGAAGGATCAATGGTCATTGTATTCAACCAATAATTAGAATCGAACATAGGAGAAGGATTGGCATGGAAGGTTATACCGTCAATCTTGCTAAAGGCTTCTTCATATAAATGGGCTATATGACGATGGTAGGCTATGTGCTCATCAAGTACTGTCATCTGACCACGACCAATACCAGCACAGACATTGCTCAAACGATAGTTATAACCAATCTTCTCATGCTGATAATAAGGATATCCTTCACGAGCTTGCGTAGCATAGAACATTACGTCTGTGCGAGCTGCTTCATTTGGACAAATAAGAGCACCGCCACCAGATGTGGTAATCATCTTGTTACCATTGAATGACAACACGCCATACTCGCCAAACGTTCCACAAACTTGTCCGTTATAGCGTGAGCCTAAGCCTTCGGCTGCATCTTCAACGACAGGAATATTATACTTATCAGCAACAGCAAGTATCTCTTTTATCTTAGCAGGCATTCCATAAAGGTAAACAACAATGATTGCCTTTGGCTTTTTACCAGTCTTTGAGATTCTATCTTTAATAGCTTCTTCCAATAATAATGGATCCATATTCCATGTTTCCTTCTCTGAATCAACAAAAACAGGAGTTGCACCCAGATAAGTAACAGGATGTGAACTTGCACAGAAAGTAAATGATTGGCAAATAACCTCATCGCCAGCCTTAACACCTAATGCTATCAAAGAAAGATGAACAGCTGCAGTTCCAGAACACAATGCAACAACACGCTTATCTTCTAAGTTTGGCAATGAATCTTTCCATAAGTTATCGGGATTATCTTCATGTGGAAGAATTGATTGTGGATAGCCTTCATCTCTAAAAGATGCTTCTTTCTCTTTAGAATTAACTACAGAGGTAACAAATCTCTTCAGATCATCTTCAAAACCATTGACATTTGGTCCCAATGGCACCACCCAATTGGTGTCAAACGCCTCTTGGATGTATTTCATCTCGTTACCACTCATGTGAGCGAGACAAAGTAAAACACGGTTTCTTTCCATTTTACTAACTATATTTTTTCACCTGCATAGTCCATCTTCTTACCAAGAACTGTACAGACAATCATTTGAATATCTTTTATAAATGAATAGTGCTTTAGATAATAGAGGTTTAACTTAACCTTGTCTGGAAAGATAACCTCGTCATTATATTGAGCAGGATTCTCAACAGAAGCTAAGAGTTCTTCCTCATTTCTATATTTCAAACTGGCTGGTCCTGTTATTCCTGGCTTTAACTTCAGAATATCTCTTTCTTCTCCTTGCAATTGATCAGCATAACCAGGGACATCTGGGCGTGGACCAACAAAGCTCATGTCACCCTTGAGAACATTCCAGAGTTCAGGCAACTCATCTAACTTATAACACCTGAGTTTCTCACCAAGTGGTGTAATACGGCACTGTTCGGTTGAAGCAATAGAAGTCGCTTCTGAATCCCGACTTGCCACAGAAGCCTCTGCCTTAACAGTCATCGATCTGAACTTATATACAGTAAACAGTTTACCATACTGCCCTACTCGCTTCTGACAAAACAAAATAGAACCAGGCATCTTCACCTTGATTAGAATTGCTACAACCAACAATACAGGACTAAGGAATAGCAATCCAAACAAAGATGCAAGTTTATCAAACAACCATTTTTGAATCATATTTTAAACCACTTAGTAGTATGAACCACTCCACCCATATCAAACTTATATTTTTCTGTACCTTGTGAAAGATCTAATTCTCTGATAGATGTTTGATTATAAAGGAATTTAATAGTCTCATTAACAAGCATAAGTCCTGGACTATAAAATAAGAAATCACCATTAATGGATAAACGAGGAATAATTAAAGTAGTCCTTTCTTGATTTTTGAAACCAGACATGAAAACTGCTAAATTCCCATCAATAAACAATAAAGAACTAAAACCATTATCTAATTTTTTTAAGCTAACAGTAGAAAAATTCAGATTCTTTAGATACCATTGTTTAAGAAAACTTGTTTGAACTTTATATTGCTTTGAATGTCTATCAACATACAAATTAATCATCTTATCATATAAACGTCCTTTCTCGGAAGAGTGCAGCTCTTTTGTTATGTAATCACATTCTTGTACAGCCTGAATTCCATCCTGGTTTAAATATGATGAAGAAGTGATATTATCAATATTATAAATAAATTTTATTTCAAAGGTATGAGAATCTTTATATAACCTATTATATGCAGTTCTTAGATTCTGTCTAACAGATTTACTCAACCCAGAGAAATAGTCCTTGTAATCATTGTGCAAAAAGATATGTACATTAGATTTCTCACTGACAAAGGAATAGTCAGGTAATTGGCAACACTCTTGAAACAACTTTGAATTTTCTAAGACCATTGGACATAATATTGAACTATTCAAATAACCCCTTAATACGTCTACATAACGTTTAATATTTATATTATCAGCATATATGAAATCACAATATTCACATCCATTTACATCACCGAACAGTGAATACCCACCTTTTTGTTTGTTCAACATTGCTATCATCATAAGCTCTCCATTCTCATAAATCGTATAGATAACAGGAAAATAATGTCTAGACAAAATATAAGGATAATAATTTTTCCAAAGCTGAAATACAAAATCATAATATTGAAAAGGAGATAAATGTTTATTTTTCTTTTGTAAATCAATCCATTCTTTTCTTAAAGATGGTAGCCACAAATGCTTTCTAATTTTTATACTCATAAAAACAACTTAAGGATTTATTTTTCTATTTTTTACCAATTTTACAAAATAATAGAGGAATTCTCCTAAAATAGCTTTCTTATCTTCCCTTCTATAATCATCAAAAGCATCAAAGTTCCAACTCATAATCTGCTTAAAATCTTTGATTGTCAGCGAGCAACGAAGAATCTTACCCACAAGAGTAATAATATCACCAAGAATCCACTTGGTTTTTGTTCCCATACGTGGTTGAATCTTATGCTCATATTTCCCAGAAGTGAAAAGAGAATATACAATATAAGGTATATCGAAACCGCCAGCCATTGGAGTTGCTAAACCACCAGTAAATCGAGCATTAACCTCAATAAACACAGCCTCTTTCGTTTTTTCATTAACCTTAAAATCTATACCACAAACTCCTTTATAGTCGACTTTATCTAATATTTGCTTAGAATATCTTTCTAATTCTGGCATTTCTACCAAAATTCTTTGTGTTGTTGTACCTCCACCATCTGTCTTTGTTACTAAAGATCTATAGGTACATGCTTGGAAGAAACCATCATACCTAACACAGTCTACACTATAATCTATACCCGCAAAGAACTCTTCTATTAAGATATCTTTTGTATCATATTGGAGTAAGATATTTTTTGCTTCCTCATAATTTTTAGGAAAGAAGACTCCCTTTGCAGAGTTTCCAAATTTTGTTTTAATTACTATTGGGTATGTAGCTTTTTTTATATCATCTATAAAACGAGGTACAGGTACACCAACAGAATCTGATAAAACAGTTGCTTGATACTTATCGGACAACAGAACTTGTTTCTCATAAGATTCCATTGTATATATAACATCCGTAGGAAACTCGTCTATGTGTTTCGCAATAATTAAGGCTTCATCATGCGTAGGCATAAGGGCTTTGGGAGAGAATTCTTTGATAGCTTTCTTCAAGTCCTCTATAAATCCTTGCTCATCTTTTTTGAAATCTCTATAGACAAATTTGCCAACACTAAATTTTGAGATACTGCAAATATTATATGACGATGTATCTCCTACTACAACCTTTAATCCTTTTTCGTAAAGGCTACGAATAATATTATATCCAACTCGGTTCCAACAATATGTTACAATAACATCACACTTCATCGTCAACTACTTTTCAAGTTTTTCGTATTCTTTGAGTGTTGCCTTCCAAACCTCCTCTTGTCGAAATCTATCAACTATCATTTTACGAGACTGTGAAGCCATCACCTTTATAAGATCTTTATTTTCTATACACCACTTCATTTCCTTAAATAATGTATCTGCATCTTTAGAAGGAAATATTTTACCATTCTGACCTTCTTTGATAATCTCATTACATCCATTGATATTAGTCACAATAGATGGGAGACCCATCGCACCAGCTTGCAAGACTACATTAGGAAAGCCCTCTCTATAGCTTGGAAAAACTAAAACATCTGCTGCAATAAAGAATGGGCGCACATCTGTTTGATAGCCAACAAACCGTACATCTGGATTGTTTCTAAGAAAATTCTCATTACCATTCTTTAAAGGATCGAGTTCTGATTCAAAGCGTCCAACAAGAAGTAACTTTACATTCTTACCTTCTTTTTGAAAACGTTTCATAGAATCAGATAATTCATTCATGCCCTTATCTCCAACGATTCTCCCTATAAAAATAAAAACAAAATCATCTTTACTAAGATTTAAGTCTTGACGAATCTCCTCTTTATTTCCTGTATATGGCTTTCCTTTTATTCTTGTTTCTGCAGTAAAGTGGTCAGGAGAAAAATAGTCAATATCAACTCCATTTATATTTCCATTCAGAATAACATTCAACTCCTTTTTTGTTATATTATCCTCCTGCAAAATTTGCTTTACTCCATTTCCTTCTGGAATTACCTTATTTGCAAAGAAACAGGTACAGATTTCCATTCCTTTTAAAATTATTCTGAAAAGCCCATGAGCACCCTGATAACGTAAGCCAGTGACGGTATAAACTCTATGCGGAACGCATGCAAACCACGCAGCAGTCATTGCCAAAAGACTTCCCTTAGGAGTATTAGCATGTACACACCATGGCTTCTCCTTACGAAACAGACGATACAAGAACCATAACCCCTTGATATCTTTCACTAAACTAATAGGACGTTCTAACGGAGCATCTACCACACGGATTCCCTCTCGCTCACTGACCTCCTCCAGCACACCAGTATCTTTTGCTACACCAATCACCTCAAAATATTGGCTCAAAAACTTCAACTGGCCTCTTAGCAATCCATCTAAGGATATGTCCGCAGTTGTAACGCGAATTAACTTCTTCTTCATGATTTAGAACTCGATACGTTCAAAATTCACATTTCCAATTCGTACAGCATACTCAGGGAATGCGCTCTTCCACATTCCTTCATGCCATAAGCTATACACCTTTTGCGCACCACTGATTAAATAATAATCAGTGAACATCTTTATATTCTCAGAATCATCTGTTTCCCCTGCAGTATCTATATGCTTAACAGTTCCAGGCACAATATATACATTGGGCATTGCTTTTTTTATCTCCTCTATAAAAACCATAGAGTCCGAAGCAATAAGAATCCTTGTGTTAGGATGCTGTTCAGATATCTTCTGTACAGAATTGATAGCTGCCTCTACCAATGCTCTTTTTTGATTCTCAGAGTCTAACTCTGGGTTGATTGCTGTTTCCGTCTTATCACCCAAAAGATTCATAAAACGTGTATGAATTGCGATATAGTTAGCTCCAATCTCTGACTGATATAGGTCCAAATAGCGTTGAAGATAAGTTGTTGGACGGAATAACTCTCTATACAACTCGCCCCACTGGTAATTCGTTCCAAAATAAGCATTCACCTTATCTAATGAGTTATAGCCATAATAGAAATGTGTTTCGGATGAACGCTTTTTATATAAACGAGAAGGGTCTACTATCTCTCCATAAGCTATAACATTATTATATGAAAGAAAACCAAAATTCATTTGGCTCTCATCAATTAGCCAATCGTACTCGTTTGGCTCAAGATATTTGCTTAATACAAACGGATAACTCCAGTTCAACTTAAATGGCTTACCCAAAGCTTTAGAAATAGCATAAATGGTAATCAGACCTTTCAGTCTATCAAACATTCCACCATGTGGAATTCTGCCATCTGCCATAAAAATATATGGATAACTTTCACCTATTTTATATAAAGAGAACCCTTTCTCCTTCATTATCCTAAACTTCATCAGAGGTTCACGATAACAGCAATCTATAAGCTTAACTAAATAATTTCTTCCTATCATAAATTAACGTTCAAATCTCAAATTACGCTTCTGAATATAACTATGTAAATCCAGAAAACCGAGAAGCTCTTAAAACAGCAGCTCTATAAATCAATAACATTCTCAACCATAATTTTAAAATTTAGTTCCAATGGGACAATAACTTATACTTCCCTATTTCTGTCCCCCATAGAAAAGAATATTTATTACTTTAATTGATTGTGTTATACGAACAACATAATAGCAAACAAGACATAAGGCACTACCAATCAGTGGTATAAAGATAATATCTGTAAAAGCTGATGAAATAACAATCTCATTTAACTTTATATATGCAGTTATTAATCGCTCTATTATAAAAGTTTGTACAACATATATTCCCAAAGTATATCTTCCAATAGTACTAAAATATGATAGAATCTTCCCTACCCTCTGTCGCTTTCCAAACAACTTATATATCAATTCACAAATACCTATTACGACTATAGAGCCAGAAAGTCCAACAAAAACTTGTACCATAAATCTGAAAGAACTATACATAAGTAAATTCATATCAACTTTTTCTGAAAGATTTGTCCAGTTCTGACAAACTGCAATAATGAAAAAGACAAGTGAAATACCAAATAGAGGAATTTTATAAGTTTGAAGATAATCGAGATATTTATGGATTAAATAGCCAATACAAAAATAAAAATAGAGAAAATTAATCATTAAAGTTCCACCAAAAGGAATAATTAAAAGTATTACCCATGAAAGCGGGAACGTTATCTCTACTGGTATTTTAACACATTTAACAAACCTTGCTATAAAATAGCATACAAACAGATTCTTTAGAAACCAAACACAGCCTATAATCTCCATACGAATCCCCCCCGAATAGACAAATACTCACAATAGTACACGATACAACAGGAAGCAACAATTGTTTACTTTTCTTTACAAAAAGGGATTCAATAGGGATTTCTAAGCTACGACTAGAGAAGTAACCACACACCAACATAAACAAAGGCATGTGAAAAGAATAGATAATCGGTCGAACAATGCTATCTAAGTCTGGTGTCATTACATAACAATGCCCAACACATACAAGAAGTATTGCTACGAACTTTACAAAATCTAAATATGCTATTCTATCTTTTTCCATTAGAAATTACATCATTATAAACTTTATTATATCCATTGACCATTTTTGAAATATCAAACTCCAAGGCTCTATTATAACAGTGTTCTGCAATCTCGTCATAATAAGCTTCATCACTTGTTAATCGGTTGATTTCTTCAGCCAATGCTTTTGCATCCTCATGTGGAAAAAGAATACCGTATCCATTAGTAACCTCTTTCAAACCATTTACATCAGAGGCTATAAAAGGCTTATGTGCACTCATTCCCTCTACATTACTAAGACTCAACCCTTCCCAATGAGAAGACATTACAATAATATCTGCAGCTCTCAGAACATTTGGGATATCAGTACGTAAGCCTAAAAACCTCACTCGGTCACTTACATCAAGTGACTCTGCTAACTGCTTAACTATTTCTTGACGTATACCAACCCCAGCAAACCAAACCTCAAAGTCATTGTTATTGAGTAGTCCTAAGGCTTTAACAACCGTATCTTGATCTTTCGCATCTCGAAATCCAGCTACCATCAAGATAGCCTTCCTTTGTTCCTTTAATGACAACAAAGCATTATCAGGAGTTGCATCACTAATAGCCTTAACATCTACGCCATTATTAATCGTTGAGATTTGCTTATATTGAGGATTAGTCTTATCTAACCAAACTCCTCCCATATATTCTCGCAATTTATCTTCGGCAATCTGACTTATACAAATCACATGATTATATTGCCCATACATCCAACTCTCAATAGGTGCATACCATTTCCATTCACGTTTGCGATTAGAAGTTGTATGCTCTGTAGAGACCAGCTTTTGAGAACAAAATAAGTTAGCAATAGCTACAAATAGTTGTGGTGATGAATTATGCGTATGAACAATATCATAATTCTTCATTATCTTTACCAGCTTTAATATATAGAGTGGATTATAAACTCCATGCCCTAATGCATATATCTTTGTCTCCGGACTTTCTCTCTTCAGTTTCTGAGTTAACGGTGTTTCTGTACTCTTAAAGATACATAAATCCACTGTATTTCCCAAAGCCTGCAACCTTGGTATCAAATTAACTACCAACGTTTCAGCCCCCCCCATATCCAAAGATGTAATTACCTGTAATATTCGCATTAATATATCAACTCATTAACATCCTTCATGAACCTTCTTTTCCAATATTGATAAAGTAAATATCCTGGAATAAGATTAAAAAAAACAAGTAATTTATAATCACAACGAAAAAGTTCACAAATACTTTTTTTCCCAAAGAGAGAATATACTATATAAAGTAATGTTTCCTTTATGCGTATTTTGAAAGAAAATTCCTTAGACATAGTCATTAAAGATCCATACGCCATTAGCGCAGGACATTTAAATCTCAACACACGCCCAGAATCAGACAGCCCTCCTTCTAAATATTCTGTTATATAGATAATTTTATTCACAAAAAGCATATTATATTTTTTTGCAAGCCATATCCACGCAACAGACTCTGAGATAAATTTTTCTCCTTCTATTTCTGGAAATTGAAATTCACGCAATTTATCAGTCACCCAAACTTCAGCCTTATCTCCATTTATATTCCTATTAAAACGTTCTTCTATAAAATTACTGATAAAGTAATGTGCAGAATAGGCGTCTCCTATTTTTTGTGACTCAGAATATCCACGTAAATAACCAATTCCACAGATATTCTTTTTATCATCTATATGATTCCAGTCAGAAACTATTGAAGCCACAGCATCATTTGTTAAAACATCATCAGAATCAACAATAAATAACAATTTTGACTGCGTCTCTTTGAAAGCAACATTCAGTGCAGAGTGCTTCCCCCCATTCTTTTTATAAATATATTTTATAGGGAAACTGGCTCCATCTTGTGATCTATCCCGAATAAACTGACTAATCAGTCTTTCCGTATCATCAGAGCTCCCATCGTCTATACATAACCACTCAAAATCTTGGCAACTCTGTTTACAAAGACTTTTAAATAACATAGGGAGTCTGTCTGCACGATTGTAAGTAGGAGTGACTATAGTTACTGTCTTACTTTCCATTTTTGATATTTGTTCTTAATCGTGGGAGAATAAAATTTACAATTATATTATTGAAGAACCATGAAACAGGCTTATAGACTAAATAATGTTTAATAGCTAAATTAATTATCCAAGTCATAACCTTCTCTTTTATTCCATTTCCGTTTGGGAAAACTGGATAGAAATCAATCTCTTGTGCCTTTAAACTAATTTTTTTAAAATAGCCATAATCATATTGAGATGATAACATTCTACTAAAGCCAAACATTTTTTTAGAATTCAAGGCTTTATAACAAGCTTGAACAACACTGTCTCTATCATCAGTTTCTACATTCTTAGCAATGCTTAATATATCATTGAAAGATGACAAATAATCTTCAACACAACGTCTTGTATACTTTACATCACGCTTGGTAGTAGCACTATTTTCATGTACAATATAACGATACAAATCCGTTGATACAACAGCAGTCCGCGGATTATGAAGGAAAACATTTGCTACAAATAGTTGATCTTCGCCAACAATATATTTATTATTAAAATGAATATGATTTTTATTCAAGAAATCTCTTCTATAGAAACATAACCAACAGAAAGAGACAAAGCCAGACTGTCTAACCAATTCAAGCCCTTCCCCATTAAAAGTTACTTCAGAAGTAAGTATATTCTTTGGCCAAAAATCATAACTACTCTTATACTGAATGATGTCATAATCTTCTTGTTTTTCTACAGCTGAAAAAGCCGTATACAATCCATTGTCAAGAAGATAGTCGTCTGAGTCTACTAATATAACCCACTCTCCCATCGCATGTTCCAGACCATTATTCCGTGCTGCACAAACCCCTTGATTGGTTTGACTCAGTACTTTTATATTCGAATTTTCATTAGCATATTCTTGACATATAGACAGAGAACTATCTGTACTTCCATCATTCACCAACAAAATCTCATAACTGTCCAAACCTTGCCGCAAAAGAGAATTAAGACATTGACGCAGAAACCCCTCTGCATTATATACAGGAACAACTATACTAAACTTGATATTCCCCATATCTACAGAATATTATTATAAATATAGAGTTCTATTCTCCACAGAGAGCACAAAACGAGGAAGACGGGTATATTCCTTACTTCTCACAAATCTTCTAGCATCTAGATTTCCCTTAATATGCGCTGTCAAGAATCTTGGAGAGAACTGGAGGATGGAATAGAGCAATCTTACACTACAACTCAGTAAAAATCTATGACCATAAGCCAACTTGTCCCTTAGTTTATCTGTATATGTATTCTTTGGTAAGTCATACACACAACGATACCAAGTCAGGTACTGTGCCATAGCACGATAATATATTTTATCATACGATTTCTGACTTGCTTTATTGGTATTCGCATCCAAATGAACAACCCCTGAATCATACCACATTAAAAGCTTATATCCATTCTCCACTATTTTTTGATACATCAACTGATCTTCTCCAAACGTACCAGCAGGATACTGATCAATCCACACCTCGTGTTCATAATGAATTGCTTTCCACACCTCTGTCTTCATAAAAACTGCTGTTCCTGCTGCACTTTCGGTTGGATAAATGGCACCTTTTTCTGGCTTCGAATTATAGGAAAATGCTCCAGAACGTTGAATACGAATAGCCCATCCATCATTTCTCCGTCCTTTAACAGTATTTGTTATATACGCTCCTAATTTTGAAAGAAAACTCATATCCTGAGTAGGGAAAGTGTCTGGTGCAATACCATCAGCACCATACTCCTGCAGCGCATTATACATTTTTTCAACGGCATCTTCTGGGAAATAGACATCATCATCTATTATAAGCACATACTCTTCCTCTACCATATTAGCAGCAGCCCTCTGATGTACCAAGCCCTTGGGAGTATCAATATACTCCTCCATACCGACTTGCTCTTTCGGACGCTCAAAACCATGTGCTAAATGCACATAAATATGCTCTGGTTTTATCGTTTGGTTGTGAAGTGATTGTAGTTCTTGAATATACTTATCACCAGCCTTGCCAACTGTACGGATAGCAACTGAATATTTAAAATTAGATTTCTCCATAAATTTAAATTTCTATTAAAAACGACTATACGCTAATAAATGAAAAATCCTTCAATTATCATTTGCTATGGTATGTAAATATCAAAGGGAGTCCGGTAAAACTTATCTGTATCATATCTATTGTCGTATTCAAAAAGAAAATAAATAGGATCATTAGCACGATGCCCATCTGTTAGGAAAGACTTGTAAGGGCTTATAAGCACTCCCCAACCGAAAACTATACGCAAATAAAGAACCGTAACCAGTATATATACCACCTTTGTATAATTGTCTATTAGCTTTCTTCTCGAAGACAAAAAAGAAAGTATATATATAATACCCAACATATAATACCAGCTTTGTCTACCAGCATTAGAAGAATGGAGGAATGTAAGCAGAATAATGCAAAACATCAATGCTGCATTCAAAAATACTATATGCTCTCTATCCCCAGGAATCTCATCATAACGAGAAAGAATCAGATACATCATAACTATTACTTCAAGAACATAATCAATTCGAATAACAGCATAATCAACAGCATAACTGGATGCTCTTTGAGCATCTAAAGCATCATCATAAAGAGTATAGACCGACATAGGAGCTCCAGAAGCACCTATTATAAAGAAAAATACCAAGACAGTGATAATAGTTGATTTTTTCCATTTCCTTTCAGGTAGAAAATAAAATATAAAAAATATAACTGCAGAATTATGAAACTTATAGGCAACAAACCAAAGTATCAAAAAAGGGATAAATTTCTTTTGAATCACATATTTATAAGATAGCCAAGCACAACTTGCAGCCATTACCTGACGAAGATAAGTAAATGTAAAGAAGAACCATAAACCCATAAAAATTAAAATGGAAATAGGATACTTCTTAAAAATATCTCGGAGAGAATAAAATAAGAGTGTGTAAACAAAGAGTGTTGTGATGAGAATATATATATATCTATTAGGCGTTATATAAGCGACTAAGCAATTCCATATTACATATGACATCTCCTTACTATATCCCATAAGAGGACTTTCAGGATTTAAAAAAGATCCACCCGCACGAATTCTATTAGCATTAGAGTCAAACAAGTCACAATAGATATAACGGTCATAACCGCCTAACATATCTCCTAATCCTACAACCAACGCCAATAACAATAAAATTCCTATAAGCCATGAACTACTGATACTACGTCTACTATTTAACAAATAAAAGCAAATAGCAGAAACAACTATATATAAGAAAATATAAAACATATACTATGAGACGATTCTAACATTCGATTAACTATGTTATTTGAATAACCTGTAAAATCGGATTAAAATAAGATAAAGCCATTCATGATTGACTACACTTAGAAATAAATTAAACTTTCTTATTCCTGTATTACCGACAGGATAAATTCTCTTTTCTCTGAAAATATTAAGATCACGCTTAACTTCTTCTATAGAATAATCAAGCGGAAATAAACTGTAAAGGTAGCCCGCTGCAGAGAAATTCATCCATTGTGCATAATCATCAGCGTAAGACTCCTGCTTTATACCATCAAGTAGAGATTTAAAATTGCAGATAGTTTCACGAGAATCTGCGACAAGCTTTCTTTTATGTTCCATCCCAGCACTACGCATTACAGAAGCATTATTGTCATCACTATAGCAATATGCTTTTAAAGGGATTTGCTTAACCTCCTTCAATAAAGGATAAATTTGCATCAAGAAAAACCAATCTTCTTGTGAATATCTACCTGGCTCAAAACGTATATGAGCATCTTCTATAATACTTCGTCTTATAATCTTTGACCAAAGATATCCATTGATATATCTTTTCCTTATATACTCTATTCCTGAACCTACAAAAGA
This sequence comes from Prevotella veroralis, assembly GCF_018127765.1. NCBI lineage: Bacteria > Pseudomonadati > Bacteroidota > Bacteroidia > Bacteroidales > Prevotellaceae > Prevotella > Prevotella veroralis. The sequence goes on from NZ_CP072330.1 coordinate 1,116,675, forward strand.
TAATAATGGGGCATCATTGTATGCAACTGCCAACGCATCTACAGAATTATCAAGCAATAATAGGATTGTATCAAGACATCCATAGACTATATAATCATCAGCATCAATAAACCATATAAACTCTCCTACAGCATTCTCTAACAGAAAGTTACGCGCAGCTCCAACTCCTTCATTTTTCTTTGAAAAAGCTCTTATACATTTCCATTGTGCAGCATAATCATTGATACATTCTAAAGTCTTATCAGTAGAACCATCATCAACAATTACTATTTCTATATTATCAGTATTCTGAGAAAGTATAGACTCTAAGCATCTGGGTAACAAATGAGCAATATTATAAGCAGGAATAAGTATTGAGATTTTTTTCATATTGATAAGGGATATTTAATATCTGGAATATGATGTGTATAATTAATATCTTCAAAGCTGATTATATAACTGAACCCACTTTTTTGATATATTCTCGATACTAAATTTCTGAGATAACTCAGAAGAACGCTGTCCCATTTTCTGACGCAAAGAAACATCTGAAATCAGTTTTATAATACGATTTGCTAATTGCTCTATATTGCCAACAGGTCTAACCAAAAAACCGTTTTCCCCATCTTCCATCAATTCTCGAGGTCCAGAGGGACAATCAAAAGCAACAATAGGAAGCCCACAAGCTTCAGCTTCTGTCAAGACTAAACCAAAAGCCTCTGTCCTGGAACTTAGAATAAAAATAGAACTTTCACAATACTTTGAAATGATATTATTTGTAGCACCACATAATACTAAAGAAGAAGATAATCCCTTTCTATCTATTAAACTTTGAAGCTGTTCTCTTAATATGCCCTCTCCATAAATATGAAGTTTCCAATCAGGAAAAGAGGCAAAAACAATCTCCCAAGCATTTATTAAAAGATCAAATCCCTTCTGACGATCAAGACGACCTACAGCAATGACCGTTTTATCCATCACCAAAGACTTATTTTTAGGTACAATAGTTAATGGATTATATATATAAGTTACATTGCTAAGCCACCTTCCCCACCTCTGACAATCAGTCTTAGTCAATACAACGACTTTATCATAATATCTTGCTATGTAAATTCTTCTGAACTTCTGCAATTCTATTAATATTTTACGCTTAAAAGAATTCTTAACTCCGCTCATCCAGACTTGAGAAATATCATACGAAAAATGAAACTCAAAAATTTTTTTACTGCCATCTTTTATTTTATAGAGAAAATAAAACTCACTTCCACCAGTTGATACAGTAATATCATATTTGTTTTCCAATAAACATTTTTCCAATCCCTCTCTGTAAGCAACCTCTTCTGCAATATCAATTCTATGAATCGTTTTATCTAAAGGAAAATAATCAGGTCTATTACCTTGAGCTTTTGTTATAAAAGTGATATCATATAAATTACACAAATTATTGGCACGAACCGTTAAAACACGCTCCATACCAGCTGAATTGTACAAACCATTGACAATATATGCTATTTTCATAGAGTTTACCTTTTATCAATCAAGTATTTAAAAGATGAAGTTTTTTAAAGATATAATTTTTACAAAAAGCTTTCGTATTGACATCTAGAAGAAAAAAATAAGACATACTACATATAAAAGAAGTGCAAATCAGCAAAGTTACGAATAATTTTATCCATACATTATCAAAAGATAAAGTAATAAACCATGCTAAAAGAATTGACAAGAAAGCAAGTAGAATTAAAGGAAATAAAGTATTGACAACAAACGCTTTAACATCGAATTCTGATAGTATTTTCTTTAAGACAATCACGTAAAATACAGTTGATATTGGTGAGACCAATAAATTCATTATGTATGTTACCACATAAGAACCTGTTATCTTAAGTGTAACAAAGAATAACACAAGGGCAACTACATACAATATTCCCAACGCTAAATTTATACTACGAACACGCCCTGTTGCAACAATACCATAATAGATAAACGGATTAAGACTAAAGAAAATAGTATTAATCAATAATACTTGACATAAGACAACAGCACCATCAGGGACAACATCCAACCATAGTCCCATCAGAAAATCTAAATTAAAGAATATTGGGACGACACTCAGAATGCAGACTATAACCTGAAATTTTGTCCCCATACATATCAAATAATTAAATCGGGTATAGTTTCCAGCAGCATATTCCTTAACAATCTGAGGACGAAAAGCTAAAGTTATATTACCCGCAAATGCAGACAATATTCCCATAACCTGACCTGCAACACCAGCAGCAGCATTTAATAGCGTACCAAAAAAACGATTAAGTAATACATTTAATCCTTGATCTTTAAACGTATTCGTAACATTCCCAAACATACTCCACACTGAGAATGCCAACATCTGCTTAAATAATATTTTTTTAAAGACTAAAATCAAACTACACTCAGCGAAATTCCTTTTACAGTAATAGCGATAATATAATAAAAAGGCTATAGACAAAAAAACATACAGAACGCTATATAAAATAAGATGATCTATAGTTGCTATTAAAACAACAAAAGCAATACCGAGCTTTAAAATTGCATTAAAAATCTGTAAATAGGCAAAAACACCCATTTTTTCATGAGCACTAATAGCAGCATCATAAGGTATCTGAGTAATACCTAATACAGTACTCAAAACAGCAGATTGATAAACCCAATTAGCTGCCACCATTCTCCCTTCAGGAATCACGAGCTGTGTGTTTACAAACCACAATCCTATTGTTTCTGCCAAAAACAAAAAAGATAAAGCCAGCATAACATGAATGTAATAGGCTGTCGAAAATGTTATCTGGAGCTCGCGCAAACTCCCCTTGCCTAAAGAGTATGTCAAAAAACGGGATGTTGCTGTTCCTAATGAACTAGTCAACACGTTTATCACAGCGATTACCCCACCAACAACATTATAAATACCGTAATCAGAAACGCCAAGAGCCCTTAAAACAATTCGGGAACTATAGAAACTAATTACCAAAGTAAAAAACATACGAAAATATAACATTGTCGCATTTTTAGCAATTACTTTATTATTGGAAACATTTTGAGACATAACTTATTATTAAAACAGAGTACTTCTCGATTAAAAAACCTCAGAATTATATATCTATTTTTTTAAGACTCATCTAAAATATGGAGTGATTAAGTTTACTAAAGAAAGGGCTATTTCAATATGAGAGATGAAAGCGCCTAGTGGCTTACCCTGTGCATTATTCTTTAAGAAAAAATATCTTTTCCTCTTTTAAAATGTATCTATATTGCTATTATTGTATTTTGCTGTCATTTTTAACATTTAATATAAACACACTGCAAATCAACATGTTAAAAGTTTATTCCAGATGACAGACGTAACAGAAAATTTTATTAAAAAATACTCTATCACAGAAAGCAAAGATGTAAAATGAGAACGGAACACTCTCCGCAAAACCGTTCTTGGTAAGAAATGCCAAGAAGTTGTCTCCACATCTATAACATGCATTATCATACGTCCTTTTATTCCATATTAGTAATACATTGTCATAAACTTCTCTCCCCACTCCTTATCAACCTGCGAAAACCTAACACCCATCGTGCAAATGGTAAACACCATTAGTGCGAATAGTAATAACATACAAATTAACTAGGCGTAAGGAAGATTGTTAAATGCGAAGAAATATAAAAGACTACAAAAGCTTACATCATGAAGAATTATAGTAGTGTTACTCGAATCTTGAATGAGCATATTTTAATAACACCATATTACTCTATTCATACACAACATTAATTTACATATTTAAAATGTAGAAAATAAATGATGTTAGATTATTATTTCACAAAGAATTACTTTTTCCCTTTAATTTACGAACCTCCTCAATAGAATAACGATGATGAAAGTCTATAAAATAACGTGCATGACTACTTGGACGCTTCTCTACAGGAGGTGGAGTCATATAATCACCATACATACAAATAAGATACTCATCATAATTAGACGGTATCAAGACATCAATATCCTCAAACTGCATTTTTACACCTTTACCAAACCACTCAGCAGGCATAGGTTTACTTTCACAGGATATAATAGAATAAAGCCAATGATACGAAGACTTTGGTACTTCTTCCAAACGTTTCATAAATTTTCTTATAAGAAAATGCGATGGTAATCTTAATAGTTTAAATACTGAAGTATCCAACAAGATTGTCACCACTATCATCTCACCACCTATATGAGAAATCTGATGATAATCTTTTGATATCCATTGTACTCTTCCTTGTCTTAGTTGCACAAAAGCTTCATCTCTATTTCCAGACTCTTCTGTTATACAGAAACAATTACCTTCTTCTACCTTCGAAACTCTTTCTATTAGTTTTTTTCAAAGAAAGTATCACTTTCTATCAATAAAAAATCTTCTTTAATATATGGTTCTACAACAGCTAACGAGCCCATTGAAGATGTAAATTCATATTCTTGATTATCTATCAGCCGAACATTCTTATTTACAAACTTTGTAAACAAATGTTTCTGATAACCAACAACTATCAAGATATTACTAAAACCATATTCTTCTAATATAAGAAGGATACGTTCCAATAAACATGTTTTTTCCATCTCCTATAAAAAACTCTTTCAAAGGGTAAGGGTATACAAGAATTCTGCTCTTTACGCGCAGCTAAAATAACAGCCGTATTCATATTTTGCTTTTTAGGAAAACAGAGAATGTAAAATATGATTTCTCCCTATAAGGATTAACGATATAAGATGCACTGACTGGCAAATGAAAACAACCTAACGTGAAGTTTGTTTCATATTTAAGGGAAACATTAATTATATTAAATCCAGACTCATAATCTGTATAAAATCCCTTATTTAAACTTGATCCTAACGTAAGAGTTAAAACATTATTATCCTTAAATTATAAAAATAAGCCAACTCCGCATAAGAAGAAAAAGCTTGCCCACCGTTTAAATTCTTATCTGCTCCAAATACGTAGGACGATAATGTTAACTGAAGGGGTATCTTTGTTGGACGTAATATACTATTCATTTCTATATAATGCCCTGTACTTCTATTAGCTAAATTAAAATATTTATCTTTGTTACTAACTGCCGAGGGATAATAGTAATCAGCTAAACCAATATAAAGCCATTTATAAGTATATCCAATTCCCAAATCAACTTCTGAATGACTTCCATTAGTGCTGTAAACACCTTCTAAATATGCATCAAATTTTCTCTTCTGATAAGATATTTTTGCAAAAGTAACTGCCCCTGTTCCATATTCAATACCACGCCAAACATATTTTGTAGACAACCCCAAAGAAGCCTCTATGGGTGATTCTTTACCATTTATAGCATCCGCAAAAATCGTTGAATCACTTATTTCTGCAAAACCATTCCGAGAAGATAAAAACAAAAAAAATATTAATATCAAAAACCTCATAAAGAACACCTTTTTATTATGTACAATAAAACATTTTAAACAAAGTATCGCATCACACGTTCAACAATAGGAGCCATGTCATAATATTTATATTCAGCCAATCTTCCTCCAAAAATAACAGCAGGTTCTGTTGCGGCCAATGCACGATACTGTTTTGCAAGCTCATTATTTTTTTCATCATTTACAGGGTAGTAAGGTTCCATACCTTCCTGCCATTCCATTGAATATTCATACGAAACGACAGTTTTAGGATTAGTATAAATCTCCTGCCCAAATGATTCAAAATGTTTATGTTCTATAATGCGTGTATAAGGGACTTCTACTTCTGTATAATTGAAAACAGCATTACCCTGATAATTAGCAGTGTTCAAAATCTCCTGTTCAAACCGAACTGTACGATAATCCAACTTACCTAAACTGTATCCAAAATATTCATCAATCTTGCCTGTAAAAACAAGTTTTTTAGATTGTACTTTAAAGTCTTTAATTTGTAAGTTATGATTCTCTTCCTCTGCGTCATAAGAATGTTGACACTCAAAAAAATCTGTATCAGTAATCGTCTCTACCCCCTCAAGTAAAGTGCCTATTAGCTTATTATACCCACCAATAGGAATACCTTGATATTTATCATTGAAATAGTTGTTATCGTAAACTAAACGAACAGGAAGACGCTTGATAATAAAGGCTGGTAATTCTGTACATTTCCTTCCCCATTGTTTTTCCGTATACCCTTTTATCAGTTTTTCATAAATATCCTTACCTATTAATGCTAGAGCCTGTTCTTCAAGATTACGAGGTTCGTCAACACCCTCAGCCTTCATCCTAGCAACAGCTTCTTCCCGTTGTTCATCAAGTTTCTTTTGCGCTTCTTTAGGTGTAGTTACTCCCCACACCTGATAAAATGTATTCATATTGAAAGGTAGATTATAAAGTTTACCCTTATAATACGCAACAGGCGCATTAGTAAAATGATTAAACTCAACAAGAGAATTTACAAAATCCCATACACGCTTACTAGATGTATGAAAGATATGCGCACCATATTTGTGTACATTTATTCCTTCTACACTCTCACAGTAGAGATTACCCCCAAGCTGTGAACGTTTGTCTATTACCATACATTTTTTCCCCTGCCTAGTTGCCAAGTAAGCAAAGGTAGCACCAAAAAGACCTGCGCCAACAATAAGATAATCATATTGTTTAATAATCATACTATAAAAAAGTTAAAAGTTTAAACAAGCTATGGGGATTTTACAAAAACAGAGAAATAATAGATTTTGAAGATAACACACCCTCCCTACAAACAAAGAATAGCTTGCAGGACAACGACTATCACGGTTCCTCCACATAAGAACAAAAGCAAAAACAAATAGACGTGGTACAGTAACAATCGTTAGTTCAAACAATAAACACTGTGCTGGTCAATTCAGTAGATAGCTTCGCTCGCAGACTCTTTCCTTTAATAGTCTCTAATTCGCTGTTATCGCTGCAAAATTAAATAAAAACTTCGAGAATAAAAAGAATATTAATGAAATATTCCTCCAGCTAAGTAAAAATTATAAAAATACGAACTGGTTTTCATCCTTTGAGGTAGAATAAAGTGCACACAAATCAGTTATTTAGAGAAAAATAACTAACTTTGTATCCAAATCAGTTACTCTAAGGAATGAAAAGGATTCTATTTATTACGGTCATATTGTTTATGGCACTAACAAACGGGCAGGCACAAGTTCTGAACAAAGATAACACGAAGCAGATTGGTCCGGCAGTTAAGGATGGTATCAAGAATGTAAGAGATGCTATCGTACAAGATACTAAGCCTACAGGCGAGCACGGGCAGTGGGATATCTATGCAGTCCCTAAGCTTGGTCTGAATCTATCTAATCTCCCCAGACATTATAACACTGGGCTACAGGATTAAAGTGCTATAATATAATAAGGTGAGAACTGCTATCCTCATACTTCTCTCTACCTTTTCAATCAATGTGACAGCAGAGGTGAATGACTCGCTCTCCATTGCGAAGATGGGGATAGAGTTCCGCTATATCCCTGCACAAACGCTCACTTTAGATAAGGAGCCACGTATCTGGACTAAGACGAAAGACACGCATTCTTGGGCTGCACAAATAAACATTACACCTACGAAGAATGCGTATGCACACGACTATAACTACCCCACTTTCTCATTCGGCCTCCGCTATCATCTCAACCATGGAACAACCATGCACAGGGATGATCCATGGGGCGAAGCGCAGCCTGTAAACTATACCAGTAAGCTGGGGAACTTCCTCACCTTATACGGCACCTTCAACCGACCACTCTATCGAAGCAAGCACTGGCAATGGGGATATTATCTAGGAACAGGTATTGCCTACACGAGCCTTAAATATAATCAGAAGAACGATATAGATAATGAATATATCGGCTCACACCTAAATATTTATTTCAACGCTGGTTTGTACGGACAAGTTAAGATAGCGAAAGAATGGAGCGTAAAGGCTGGATTAGACTTCGCACATCACAGCAATGGAGCTATGGCACGCCCCAACAAAGGCGCAAATTACTTAGGTCCGTTCGTAGGACTTGTTTACGAACCTCAGCAGGCGACAAGCCCCATTGTGAAACGTAATACTAATGAAACCAAGCCCTTTCAGAAATATTGGTTTACCGAGTTTACCCTCGGACTAGGTGGGAAGACATTACTTGAGGAATGGCTACAAACTCAGTTCAATACCCCTCAAGGACAGCCTAATTATCGTAAAGAACATTTTACTTATTACGGAGCTTACTCCTTTCACACACATATCCTCTATCGCTACGCTCGCCGTTGGGCATCGGGGATAGGCATCGGAGTATTCTACGGCGAATATGCGCATCGAGTAGCAAGAATGGATAAAGAAAACGGACATACTGACGAGAAACATAGTCCGTGGTCAGCAAGTATCGAGGTGCGTCACGAGGTTTACTATGGGAATGTTTCCGTTCGCGTCACACTCGGTTATTATCTTTACCGACACATGGGATATAGTGCCAATCACGGACTTGAATATCCTTATCACGAGCAAGTGGGTGTCTTCTATAGTTTCCCCAAACTGAAAAGATTAACGCTCGGATTCAGTGTAAATGCTCATGCTACAAAAGCCGATTTCACGGAATTACAAATCTCAATGCCAGTTAGATTATAGAGATATAAAAGGTCTCATCCTCTCCTCTATTTCAGAAAGGAAGTACTTAACGAAGTGTTATTTTGCAATATTAAGGGAGAGGCTTATGCATAGATGACACGCAAATACATCTACTTAGAGTCTGAAGAAACACCCTTCTTGGTATGAAATAATGCTCTTCTTAAATACCATGTTTTATTTCTTCGGATGTGTAGTTATCAGAAATTAATATTACCTTTGCAAAGGTAAAGATCAGAATAAATATTAAGAAATGATATCAATAGACGGACTGACGGTGGAATTTGGCGTGAAGCCATTGTTTAAGGATGTTTCATTCGTCATCAATGAACGAGATAGGATAGCCTTAGTTGGAAAGAATGGTGCTGGAAAATCGACGATGTTGAAAATCTTGTGTGGTCTTCAGAAACCAACAAGTGGTGCTGTCTCAGTACCCAATGATTTGACGATTGGATACCTGCCACAGGTGATGAAACTTTCTGACGATACAACGGTGAAAGAGGAGACACGTAAGGCTTTCGCTGATAAGACAAAGATGGAGGAGAAGCTCAAGAAGATGGAGCAGGAGATGGCCGAGCGTACTGACTATGAGAGTGATAGCTATGCCGAACTCGTTGAACGCTTTACGACTGAGCACGACCGGTATATGATGATGGGAGGCGAGAACTATGAGGCTGAGATAGAGCGCACGCTGACGGGCCTCGGATTCAGCCGTGACGACTTCGACCGCCCTACACGTGAGTTCTCTGGTGGATGGCGTATGCGTATTGAATTGGCGAAGATTCTTCTCCGTCGTCCAGACGTACTCCTATTGGATGAGCCAACGAACCACCTTGACATCGAGTCCATCCAATGGCTGGAACAATTCCTTGCACAGAGTGCTAAGGCCGTTGTGCTTGTGAGTCATGACCGAGCATTTGTCAATAATGTTACGAATCGTACACTGGAGATAACCTGTGGGCATGTGGAAGACTATCGGGTGAAGTATGACGAATATCTCGTGCTTAGAAAAGAGCGTCGTGAACAGCAGCTTCGTGCGTATGAGAACCAGCAGAAAGAGATCGCCGATACAAAGGCGTTTATTGAGCGTTTCCGTTATCAAGCCACCAAAGCCGTACAGGTTCAACAACGCATTCGTCAGTTGGAGAAGATAGTGCCAATAGAAGTGGATGAGGTGGATAATTCGGCTATGCGTCTGAAGTTTCCTCCATGTCTGAGAAGTGGAGATTATCCAATCATTGCTGAGGGCTTAGGGAAGACTTATCCCAATAGATTGCATCGTGATGGACCGGGTCAGACGGTGTTTGAGGGGGTGGACCTGATTATTAAACGAGGAGAGAAAGTGGCGTTCGTCGGTAAGAATGGTGAAGGAAAGTCTACTTTTGTGAAGTGTATCATGGGAGAGATTCCTTTTGATGGTACGCTGAAGATTGGACATAACGTACAGATAGGTTATTTTGCACAGAATCAGGCACAATTGTTAGACGAGAACCTTACGATCTATGAGACGATTGATAGGGTCGTCACAGGTGATATGCGATTGAAAATCAATGATTTGCTCGGTGCGTTTATGTTCGGTGGAGAAACGTCGGAGGAGTACGTCAAGGTACTTTCAGGAGGTGAACGTTCACGTCTGGCGATGATCAAACTCTTGCTTGAGCCTGTGAATCTTCTTATCCTTGATGAGCCTACCAATCACCTTGATATCGCCTCAAAGGAAGTGTTGAAGGAAGCCATCAAAGCCTTTGATGGTACGGCAATTATCGTGAGTCATGATCGTGAGTTCTTGGATGGATTGGTAAGTAAGGTCTATGAGTTTGGTGGAAGTAAAGTGAGAGAGCATTTAGGGGGGATTTATGATTGGTTAAAAAGCCCCCTCCAGCTCCCCCGAAAGGGGGAGAGTGCAGAGAACCTCTCGTTGACATCATCTAATAATAGCAGAAAGGAAGCTCCCCTCCTTTCGGAGGGGTTGGGGGAGGCCTTATCTTACGCCGAACGCAAAGAGATACAGAAGAAAATTCGTAAGGCTCAACGTGCCGTGGAGGAATCCGAAACCAAGATTGCTAAGTTGGAGGCACGTAAGAAAGAATTGGATGATCTATTGATGATACCCGAGAATGCCTCGAACATGGAGCTTGTGACGGAATATACCAACCTCCAGCGTGAACTTGATGAGGAAAACGAACGATGGCTCATACTGTCGGAAGAGTTGGAAACTCTGAAACTTTGAAAAGCCTGAAACTTTGAAACTTTGAACTTTGATGTTTAACATTACCCACATCGGTAATCATAATTATGAATTTTGAATTAAACCAAATATTTTTACTATGCGTATCAAAAAACTTTTACCAATGATGCTCTTTGTATCTGTCCCCTTTATTGCTATGGCACAGGGTCAGGCAGGTATCAAGGCTGAAAATCTCGACAAGTCGGTACGTCCGGCTGACGATTTCTTTACGTTTGCCACAGGTGGATGGCAAAAGCTCAATCCCCTTCCTGGCGCTTTCTCACGCTTTGGTTCGTTCGACCAATTACAGGAGAACAATAACAAGCGGATTAACACAATCCTTACAGACTTGCTCAAAAAGCAGGGCAAGGAAGGTTCGGTAGAGAAGAAGTTAGGCGACTTCTATAAGCTCGCTATGGATTCGGTTCGTCGTAATAAGGAAGGCGTAAGTCCTGTTAAACCTCTGTTGGACGAAATGGAGAATGCAAAAACGTTGACCGATCTTCGCAATCTTCAGATTAAGTATGCCACTTTTGGATATGGTGTACCTTTTGGATATGGTTTTGATGCCGACCAAAAGAATGCTAAACAGAACATATTAAATCTTGGTCAAGGTGGGTTAACACTTGGTCAGAAGGAATATTATCTGGATAATGATAAAGCTACGAGCGAGATTCGTAATGCTTATCGCCAATTTATTGTCAATATGTTCCGACTCTTTGGATTCTCTGACGCACAGGCACAGGCTAAGCGTGATGTTATTATGCGTTATGAAACAATGTTAGCTTTGATTTCAAAAAGTAATACAGAATTACGTGATGTTGAGGCCAATTATAATAAGATGACGCTTGATGAGTTCAAGGAGAAATATCCTAATCTTCCTCTGGAATCATTGGCAAATGCTGAAGGTATACAGAGTAAGGATATTCAAACAATGGTGGTTGGTCAACCCTCATTCTTCGCAGGCGTTGATAAACTGGCATCTACTGGTAATACAGATGAACTTCGTGCTCGAATGGAATGGGATGCAATCTTGTCGTCAGCTAATTGTTTGAGTGATAATGTACGTGCTGAATATTTCAACTTCTTTAGTAAGACCATGCGTGGAACCAAGGAGGATTATCCTCGCTGGAAACGTGCCACACGACAAGTGGAAGAACAAATGGGCGAGCCACTCGGACGTATTTATTGTGAGCGTTATTTCCCAGCGTCAAGTAAGAAACGTATGGAGGAATTAGTTAAAAACTTGCAGGTGAGCCTTGCCGAGCGTATTAAAGCACAAGATTGGATGAGTGAGCCAACAAAGAAAGCCGCTCTTGAGAAACTCTCTACCTTCTATGTGAAGGTGGGGTATCCCAACAAGTGGAAAGATTTGAGTAAACTTACAATAGATCCGTCAAAGTCTTTTTATGATAACGTTCAAGCATGTCGTAAGTTCTGGGCTAATGTGACTATTCAAGAGAAAGCTGGTAAGCCTGTTGATAAGGATGAATGGTTGATGACCCCACAAACGGTGAATGCTTATTATAATCCTACGACAAATGAGATTTGTTTCCCAGCAGGTATTCTTCAGTATCCATTCTTTGATCCTAAGGCCGATGATGCCTTCAATTATGGAGCCATCGGTGTGGTGATTGGACACGAGATGACACACGGATTTGATGATCAAGGACGTCATTATGATAAGGATGGTAATATGACAGACTGGTGGACAGAAGAGGACGGAAAGAACTTTGAGGCTCGTACAGGAAAGTATGCTGACTTCTTCAGTGCTATTAAGGTTTTGCCTGATCTTCATGCGAATGGTAAGCTCACATTGGGTGAGAATCTAGCTGACCATGGTGGTCTTGAGGTGGCTTTCAATGCTTTCGAGAAGACGCCAGAAGCCAAGAAAGGTAAGGTTATCATGGGCTTTACTCCAGAACAGCGTTTCTTTATTGCTTATGCTGGTGTATGGGCAAACAATATTACAGAGGCCGAGATTCGTAGTCGTGTGAAGAGTGATCCTCACTCTCTTGGCGAGTGGCGTGTAAATGGTGCTCTACCTCATATCAATGCGTGGTATAAGGCGTTCGGCGTGAAGGAGGGCGATAAGCTCTTTATTCCAGAGAACGAACGTCTGAAATTGTGGTAAGATTACAAGAGTAATATAGTTTAAGACAAAGAGACATATTCTTTAATGACATATTAAGACAGAGTAACAAAGGAACATAAGGGAGTACCATGTTCTTAAGACATAGTGACAGAGCGACATATTCTTTAATGACATATCATTCCGTCGTTGACAGATCTAGTTTCCTTTCCACATCTAGTTACTATGATCCAATGTTCTTCTGTTAGTCTGTCTTAATATGTCATTAAAATAATATGTCTCTTTGTCATTGTGTCTTAGAATCATTTGTCTGTTACTAAATCAATTTGTTCCTCTGTTACTCTGTCTTTAAAGCCTTATTCTGTCTCTTTTTAGAGAAATTAAGTCTATTCTTTCTTTTTTTCTTTGGTTTTCTTTGCTGTTTTAATATCTTTTATTACTTTTGCGTTCGAAACAAACAAAAGACAATGATTCAAGCAATAAATAATAACGTCACAACGAACAACGCCTTATATAATAAAGGTGTTGCTTATTGTGTATCTGCATTTGAATCATTGAATACTGAGAGAAAAATAATCGAGAAAAAGATAGCAAATAATTTGGTAGTTCCAAATATTTGTATACTCTCTCTCTCTCTCTCTCTCTCTCTCTCTCTCTCTCTCTCTCTCTCTAGTAGAGCAGGCGCAAATTACACATTTTTTCTTCTCGCATACGCGCGCGCGAAGCGTGCTGCAAACCCTGTAAACAAAGGACTTTTAGGAGTTTCCTTTGTTCCTTTTTTTGTGTCCTTACCTAAACTAGAATATAGAGAAATTAAAAACGAAATAACAACTATTTTTAATCAATAAAACAATGGAGAAAAAGAGACAAAAGAAAAAGTATTATTATGCTCCTAACTGCATAGTAATGCAAGTAAACGAAACCACTAATTTGATGGAAACATCTTTCCCAGGTCAACACAATCCTGCAAGTGATGGTGGAACTCTTCAAAGTGAAAGTCAAAGTGAAGAAGCGAAACAAACCCTATTTGGGAAAGATATGGATGTAGAAAGTGAGACTTGGAAAAAATAGACAAATAACAGTAATAACTTAAAAAGATGATGAAATTAACATTAAAATACCAACACTTATTTTGGGCAATACTTTGTGGTCTAACTGTAGTATTTGCTTCTTGTTCTAATGAAGATGTAGCACAAAACACAAATGGAGTAGATAATGGTTCTAAACTAACCACATTTAGTGCAAACGGTCCAATGTCCCGCACGTCAATGGAAAATAATGGTACTTTCTATTGGGAAGCAGGTGACAAGATTTGGGTAAAAGATGACACTGGTACTTGGCAAGTGAGTAGCAATACACCTACGAGTAAAACAGCTTCTTTTCAGTTCAAGGTTCCTGGTCAATTCACTAAGAAAAGTAAATATATGGTTTTTTATCCTGGCAAGAGTGGGAATCAAAATCAGGTAACTATTTCTACAGATCAAGAACAAACAGTTCCCAACAACTCTACTCATTTTGGACCATCTGGTGATTGTGGTACAGCAGAGGCAGTAGGTACTATTGGCGGAAGTAATTTCAGTTTCCGATTGAATCATCAAGCTACCTATATTATATTTCAACCTTACACCACTAATAGCCTTATACAAAACTGTTATTTGACAAAGATTGAGGTAAGTTCTAACAATGATATTTCAGGCACTTATACACTGGATCTTACAAATGGTACACTAACAGGCAATGGAAGTAAAAAGCAAATTACACTTACCACAAAGGGAAGTGGGAATAATGGGTTCCTTCTGACTAATAGTGCGTCTGATAATATCTCTTTTATGGTGGTTAAACCAGGGACACACACTTTTAAAGTACGTTATTATATTAAAGGCAAAGACAAAAACACTAACATTGAAGGAACTATCACAAAAACATACGTTTCCCAAAACCTCGATAAAAATAAATACTACAAAATAAGTGATAATGTAACTCCTCGTGAATATAAAACAGGTAACTATTATATGTGGGATGCACAGAATCACTATTGGTACGGGCATGAAACTTCGCAACCAACAGCTAATAATCAACAAGGACAGAACTATCCAGAGTATGGTGATCCTTTGAATCGTTATTTTAATAATGGTGGCGGTTCTAATCCTTACGAGGCGACTACAGATCTATTTAAGACTCTCCCTAATGCAAACGAGATGTCATGGTATTGTATGAAAGGAAATCCTCACTGGGACGAAAATGAGTTATGGATGACTATGGGACATTTGCACAAGGGGGTTATGTGGTTTTTAAAGAAAGATCATATACCTAATTTCTCAAAGGAAAAAGGCTACGATGATAAAGATTACCGAACTGTTGCAAGTGAATGCAATAATAATAAGATAAACAAGGAGCCCCTCTCCGCAGACGATGCAAATAAATACTTCCCATTACCTCTCGCAGGTTTCTACTATTCTGGAACACTAAACTATATGGATGAAATTGGTTTCTATTGGTCATCCAGTGCTTACCCTCAAGGTGGAGGAAATGCTTATCGTTTATATTTCAGTAAAACAAATATAAATGTAAAGACAGGAAGTCGTATCAATGGTGCCAAAGCTCAAAAGTTCCATTAAATTTGAAGATTAGAAGCAAATATTATAAAAAAACTTCGTGGGTAAAAAGGTCTCAAACCCACGGAGTTATCACAAACAGAGACCATCTTCATGATAATATAGCAGACTTAGACAAAAGAATAAAAAAATCTGTAAAAGTTTGAGTTTGCTATTGGAACTAAAATCCCAACGTGTTCCCCGTAAATTTCCAACGTGGTTGCGATTTACGGGGAACGTGTTAGCGAGAAATTTCTAACGTGTTTGCGGTTTACGGGGAACGTGTTAGAAATTTATGGGGAATAGGTTAGAAATTTATCGCAAAGCTGATGGAAATTTAACGCTGTCGTAATGCCTTTGGAATTGGAGGCTGCTTGGGCTGAAGATACTGGCTGATGAGCGTTTGTTTCCATCGGTTTTAAAATAACAAGAAATGAAGATGCTGCAAAGTGCAGCACATTAATTATAACTAAAAATAAAATAAATCATGAAAATTAAATTAGTAAAAAGAAAGAGACCGGGCGCAAAGGAAGACGCAGGTAAGTTGTATGCTAACCCAGTGAATGTTGGTAAGAAGACGTTGCGCGACATTGCGAGAGATATTGCGGGTCGTTCGTCTTTGACACGCGGCGACATTGAAAATGTCCTTACAAACTTTATGGAGTGTTTGCCTAGTTACTTGCGCGATGGCTTTAGCGTACAGTTGGGCGAATTCGGTACAATGCGCTTAACCTTATCTAGTACTGGAGCGTTGGACGAGAAGAGTTTTAAGGTTGAAACCATCAAACCTCGAGTAACCTTTACGCCAGGTGTGGAACTGAAAAATGGATTACGCGACAACTTGTATGAGTTGCCGAGAAAGAAGAAGGAAGAAAAGGAGGAGAAAGAGGAGAAGAAAAAGAAAGAGGAGGAAAGTGGACCGCAAGTAGGGTAAAAGTCCCCCAAAAAGCCTCCCCAAGCCCCTCCGAAGGAGGGGATGTGCCTAACGGAAGCTAGTTAGGATAGGCTGGAAAATTGCCACAAAGTAGGGACAGACGCCCTCGTCTGTCCTCTCTTTTTATGTCGTTTTTTCGGACAGACGAGGGCGTCTGTCCCTACAAGGAGATATATTGAGATCGGGAAAACTATCCTAACTAATTTCCGTAAGGCTCTCCTCCCCCTGGGGGAGGCTGGGAGGGGTTTCCAGACGCCCTCGTCTTTCCCTACTTTTTTATTAGTCTTTCTTTGGGGAATATGCCATTATTTTGATGATTCTGATACGTTCTTAATCATTATATCTCTTGTTCTTTCAGCTTTAAGATTTGTTTTTGATGTATTTGTTCAATCAGTATTTAATCACTATCTTTGTATCTGATTAGTATAGAAGAGATTGATAAATGAGAACGATTGAACTCCTTGCCCCAGCCAAGAACCTCGAATGTGGAATAGCGGCTATTGATCATGGAGCAGATGCCATATATATTGGTGCCTCTCGATTCGGGGCACGCCAATCGGCTGGTAATAGTGTTGAGGATATTGGTAAGTTATGCGAATATGCTCATCGTTATGGCGTCACGGTTCATGTGACCATCAATACGATTATCTATGATGAAGAGTTTGAAGAGACGCTTGCCTTAGTACGTGAGTTGGTGAATGTTGGCGTTGATGCTTTCCTTTTGCAAGACATGGGATTGATGAGTAAAGTGAGGGAAATCGTGCCTGATACGATAGCTCTCCACGCCAGTACACAATGTGACACACGTACATGGGAGAAAGCCCAATGGTTGAGCGAGCAGGGTTTTGATCGTATTGTTTTGGCTCGAGAATTATCAGTTGAAGAAATCAGTGAGATACATAGACGTTTGCCTAATCTGGAGTTAGAGACCTTTGTGCATGGCGCATTATGCGTGAGTTATAGTGGAATCTGTTATGCCTCACAATATTGTTTTGGGCGTTCAGCCAATCGTGGTGCGTGTTCTCAGTTCTGTCGTTTAGCGTTTGACTTGAAGGATTCAGACGGGAAAACCATAGAACACCAGCGTCATCTTCTCTCATTGAAGGATATGAGTCAGATAGATAATCTTGAGGCACTAATGCGTTCAGGGGCTTGTGCTTTTAAGATAGAGGGAAGACTGAAAGATATTAATTACGTAAAGAATGTGGTCTCGGCTTATAGCCAACGCATTGATGAGATTATCCGCCAACATCCTCGTGAACTCCGTCGTGCCTCTTTAGGGCGTGTGGCTTATTCGTTTACGCCTAACCTAAAGAAGACCTTTAATCGTGGATATACGAGCTATTTCTTAAATGGTCGACAGGCTGATATCTTCTCCCCTGATACGCCAAAAGCCTTAGGCGAGTTTGTAGGTACGGTGAAAGAGATTAGGCGTGATAGTTTTAATGTGGCTGGTACGTCAAGTTTTGCTAATGGCGATGGATTGTGTTTCTTGGGGAGTGAACAAGAGGACAAGAAGGCAAGTAGACAAGTTAATGGTTCCAATAACTCGTCAACTCGTCAACCCGTCAACTCTCCAATAGTCCTCCATGGTTTTCGTGTGAATCGAGCCGTGGGTAATCGCCTTTATCCCTACAAGATGCCACATGGCTTAAAGCCTGGTATGGCATTGTATCGTAACCAAGATCAAGCCTTTGATAAGGAGTTGAGTGGAACTACGGCTATCCGTAAAATACCTATTGTAATGACTTTCAGGCTTACGGATAATGGCTTTATATTAAAGGGGAAGCTCGTATCTAGTGATGGTATGGAAGATATATTAAGTGCTGAAACACTTATTAGTTTCGACCATCAACAAGCCCAGAAACCTCAGCATGATAATATCGTTCGTCAGTTGACAAAACTCGGAAACACGGCTTATGAATGCTCGGATGTTAGACTTGAAGATGGGGTGGAGCAATGCTTTATTCCTAGTAGTGTACTTGCTGATTTGCGTCGTGCATTGATAACAAAATTAGACAAGAAGATACAGGAAAGAAAGCGTATCACCATTCACAGAACGACAAGATTGGATAGAGATAAGGCTCAATCCTATAAGTTTGTGAGGGAGGCTAACCCTAGTCAATATCAGGCATACCCTTACCTTTATAATATCTCTAATGATGTCGCCCGTAAGTTTTACGAACAACAAGGATTAACGAAACCCGATGAGGCTTTCGAGAATCAACACCCACAAGGTGTACAAGTGAAACGTGGACAAGTGGAGGATGCTTTATTAATGCAATGCCGTCATTGTATTCGTTATTCGTTAGGCTATTGTGTGAAACGTGGAGGAAAGAAACCCACATGGCGTGAACCTCTCTTCTTAGAGCTCCCCGATAAGCGTAGATTCCGTTTAGAGTTTGATTGCAAGGATTGCCAAATGAATATCCATCCAGATGTAGAGTAAGTGTGTTTCATCTAACCTTTAACCCCAAACATTCTCACAATATGCGAAGATATTATCCGATATTGATCGTCTTTCTGTTTAGTGTGATACTCATGATAACAGGCTGTTATCATAAGAAGACCCCCTCTTCCTTCCGATTACCAGATAGTATTCAAGAGGCACAGATTACGCGTAAGCTAGAAGCGGGAGGCGACTCGCTTTCAAAGCAGAAAGATAGTACGGAGGATGATTGGCAAGGCTCTATAAGTGGGGCTGACTCGCTTTCTTTCCGTGTAAAGCACCACTATTCACAAGGCTTTAACTTTGTGGTTAGCTCTGATTCACTTATGCTTATACGCCAACAACCAGAAGAAGCCGTGAGCCATCGTTTGAAGACTGATTCGTTTGCCGTGCATGAGGGAAAGAGCATTGTCGTGGTAGATATTCGTATTCTTCCTGATGACAAAAATGATTCTGTATGGGTGCAGATAGCGACTGAAGATTACGCCTTTGGTTGGATTCACGAAGGACGTTTGTTGAAGCAAGTGATACCTGATGATCCTATTTCCCAGTTCATCTCCACCTTCTCCAACATCCACTTGCTCATCTTTATGATTATTATTTCTATCATAGGCGTGGGCTATTTGGCACGTAAGATATTAAAGCGTAATGCGCATATTGTTCACTTCAATGACATCAATTCATTCTATCCAACATTGTTAGCAGTAGTAGTGGCATTATCAGCAGCATTCTATGCAAGCATACAACTTTTCACACCTGAAACGTGGAAGGAGTTCTATTTCCACCCTTCTCTCAATCCCTTCTCTCAACCCCTATTGCTCAATATCTTCTTATGTTTAGTATGGGCAATGCTGATCATCGCCATAGCTACTATAGATGATGTGCGCCGTTTATTAAAGTCGGGCGATGCCATACTCTATCTTAGTGGGTTAGCCGCCGTATGTGCCGTTAATTATATCATCTTCTCTGTTCTCACCTTATATTATATAGGTTATTTCCTACTTGTCGTTTATATCTATTATGCCTTCTGGACATATTTGCGAAAGAGTAGTGAGACTTATTATTGTGGGAATTGCGGGACGCGCTTACACCGTAAGGGTCGTTGTCCACATTGTGGCGCGATGAATGAATGAGTAATCCTAATAAATTAGGATTGTGTGGTATGTATATTCTCTCTATCTTTGCAAAGTGAAATAATACTTAAACGTAAGAAAGCGAAAAGATATGTTTAAATGCCAGTTTAGCTTAGCTCTGTTGATGGCGACAGGTATGTCGATAGGAGCTCACGCAGATAATACCATAGCAATAGGTGATACCTCTCGGGTTTATGATATTGATGAGGTGTTGGTGATTAATCAGCCGAAAGAGATTTACCGACTCCGCCAACAGCCTTTGAGTAGTACGTCTTTTGATGGAAGCCAACTCCTGCAATTAAATGTGCAGGATGCTCGCCATCTATCCACCTTTGTTCCGTCATTCATTATGCCAGAATATGGAAGTCGTTACACTTCCTCTATTTATATGCGTGGTATCGGCTCACGGGTGAACTCGCCAGCTGTTGGGATTTATGTTGATGGAATGCCAATATTGAATAAGAGTGCTTTTAACTTCCACACTTATGATATTGACCGTGTCGACGTATTGCATGGCCCTCAAGGAACGCTTTACGGAATGAATACCGAAGGCGGACTCATTCGTATGTATAGTCGTAACCCATTCCTGTATCAGGGCACAGATGTTAGGCTCTCGCTCGGAACGAAGCTTTTGCGCAAGATAGAACTCAGTCACTATCAGAAGCTCGATGATAAGCGTGCCTTCTCTTTGTCAGCTTTCTATGGTGGACAGAATGGGTTTTTCCGAAACCAATTTGACGGAAGTCGTGCCGACCTTATCAATGAGTTCGGAGGCAAGGGGCACTTCATGTGGAAAGCATCAGACAGATGGATGTTTGATTGGATAGCCGACTATCAATATACTCACCAGAATGGGTTTCCTTACGGACAACTCGTGACTAAGGAGGAAATTGCATCTGCACCCCTTACCTCGCCCTTATATGCTATGAAGGCTGGCACACAAATGCCCAATCAGAACAGACAGAGTTATTATCGACGTAACATATTGAATACAGGAATGGGAATCAAGTATGCTGGCAATGGATTTGACGTGAATAGCATGACTTCCTGGCAATTCCTCCATGACAATATGCTAATGGATATTGATTATCTCCCACAAGATTTCCTCCATCTTACCCAGCGTCAGCATGGTAACACACTCACGGAGGAACTATCAGTTAAGAGTAACAGATCAGGCAGATGGCAATGGACTTTCGGTGCCTTTGGTTCTTATCAATGGTTGAAGACGATGGCGCCCATCTACTTCGATAAGGATATGAATACAGCCCTGTCAAAGAAGATAACGGACTATGCTTATAACGGGATGCTCAATGCTATGGCGCGTGGTATGGTGCCTAGTTTCATAGCACGTGGTATGTCTGAAGAGGCGGCTATGCTAGCGGCTCGCACACTCGTAGCTGCGAATATTGCACGTGCGGGAGGCGTTTCCATTAATATGACGATGGATCCTGTACCAGGCGTTTTCCGTACACCAACATTTAACTTTGGCGTCTATCATGAGAGCAATATCGACCTCACCAATCGCCTAAGAGCGACGCTTGGCTTGCGCTATGACTATTCGCATGTGGCGATAGACTATGCGACTTCAGCTCGTGTCGCATTGCAAGAGCACGTGTTAGGCGTGAATATTAATCCTGTAATCACATCAACGTTGAAGCACCATGAAGGCAATCACTTCAAACAATTACTACCGAAGGTTGGTCTTACTTATCGTTTCGATGACGGGAGTAACCTATATGCCACATGGTCTAAGGGCTATCGTGCTGGCGGATACAATTTCCAAATGTTCTCTGATATATTACAGGCAGAGACATCACAAGCCGCACAAAAGGCACGTGCTGATGTCGATATTCAGCATGATGAGGCCTATTATAAGCGAATTGCTAAGACGATAGAATATAAGCCCGAGACTAGCTGGAACTATGAGGTAGGTGCTCACCTCAACCTCTTGGGACATCAAATTCATCTTGACCTAGCAGCTTATTACATGCAAATCCGTAATCAGCAACTCTCGGTAATGGCTGGTAATTATGGTTTCGGACGTGTAATGACAAACGCAGGTCGTAGTCATTCGTGCGGCTTAGAGGCGACACTTCGAGGTGGAGCGCTTGATAATCGTTTGTCTTATGCCCTTAGTTATGGCTTTACAAGTGCCCAGTTCGATGAGTATTCCGATTCTATCGCTGGTGGCAATAAGGTGAATTACAAAGATAAGAAAGTGCCTTTCGTCCCACAACATACCTTGGGTGCAAGTGCTGACTATCGTATTGACATTGACCCAGCCGCCTTGCTAGACCCTTCTAACAGCTTCCATTTGCGTAGTGTGACTCTTGGTTTGAACCTTTCTGCACAAGGTAAAACCTACTGGGATGAACAGAATACTATCAGTCAGAACTTCTATGCCGTCTTAGGTGCACATGCTGATGCCGACTTCGGGCAATTACATATCAATTTATGGGTACGCAATCTGACGGATACAAAGTATAATACATTTGCTGTTCAAAGTGCTGCTACAGGTAATAAACTCACCTTTGCTCAACGCGGAACGCCATTCCAGTTAGGTGTTGACCTTAGTTATCGGTTCTAAGGAAGGGGGCAAGTAGATGGAGCGAAAGCTTGTTCGATACTAAACAGTTAGTGAATATCAATAAATACGGAGGTACGTTTTTACTAAAACGTACCTCCGTTTCGGTTAAAATAGAGGTACGTTCTTAGTGAAAGCACTTATCCCAATATGAGAAGCCATGATTTGATAAAGGGAAGAGGATACCTTGGAGGAGAACATCTCTCCTCTGCCTCCTATCGTATCAAGCAGTATCATCGGGGTGATATTGGAGTATCATCAGGGTGATACTGGAATATCATCAGGGTGATACTGGAGTATCATTAGGGTGATACTGGAATATCATCAGGGTGATACTGGAATATTATTAGGATGATACTGGAATATCATTAGGATGATACTGGAGTTCCATTAGGATAAAACTAGAATAGAATGTATGGATTGACGGAAATACATGTGTGTTAGGGAGTGTTGACACATAGGTGTTATTCGATTATATCATACGACTGCAAAAGACACCCTTTATTTCCTCCTATCATCTATCCCATCAGATACAATGCCTCAATGTAGGGACAGACGCCCTCGTCTGTCCACCTCACAATCCTGATGTAATACGAAACGCCATTCTCCTATATAGAAGGTTGATCATAAAAAGCAGGACAGACGGAGGTGTCTGTCCTACCTTTGTGAACACACTTCCAATTGGTGAATGCGTTTCTCTGATACTAAGTAACCGATTATCTCAGAAACAAGATAGAATGTAATGGCAATTACCCAATTAGTTCTCTTCTAATATTATCGCACTTTACTCCCATTTAAGCGAACGCTGAACGATGTCCCTTTCTCCGTACTTATATACTCTGGGGCGTATGCACATTGAGCCGTGATGGTGCCCGTCGTATAAGTTCCTGAACGATCAAGATAATACTCCTGTTCTATTACATGCACGCCCTTTGGTAACATTCCGATGAAGTAATTGGTTTGGTTATCCTTAATATCTAAGTAATAGCTACAATAGTTGCCATAGGTATAACCACTTGTCTTATCGACGGGCTCCATACATGCCGCACGCTTATCTACAACCTGTACGAAGTCGAGATCACGAGATGTGGTGAGGGTTATGCGCACCTTTACATGACTGCCCACACGTAATGGACCAGCCTGCAAGGGAACTATCTCACGTTTAACTTGTAGTTCACCAGTAGGAATCTGAATATCTTTTGAAGGTTGAATAGATTGGACATAGATAGCACCAAAGCCAATATGAGTAGCTGAAAGTGGTTGGGTATAGAGCTTTGACAACGAATCCTTAGGCTTCTCATTCACCCATAAGTAACCATCGCCAGATATGGAAATATTTCTCATTGTCTTTAGCTTATCGGCATCAAAGCGATAAGTTTGTGTACCGCTAACGTCACTCATATCAGCGAATGGTTTATCTGCTAAGAAAGCGTAGATTGCATTCGCACTATTTATGGTCGTCAACCAGTATTGTGTTCGCTTCTCCTGCAAGAGCCATTGTTTCATTTGGGCAATCGTAAGACGATCTTCTGGCGTTATCATTTGTAGGGCTTCAAGAGCCGACACGTGGGATGGAATCTTGTAATCAAGCCATGAATACCCAGCACGCTGACTATCATAATAACGTCCTTTGAGTTGGTCATAAACCGTGTATTGCTTCAACGTCTCTACGAGCTGGCGGGCTTCTTTTTGCTCACCATAGTGATAAAGAAGAATGGCTGATTGTGCCAACGAATAGATATCATACGTGGAGACGTTTTTCTTTAAACTTCGTATAAGTTCTTTACCATGTTTTGTGAGCGTCTCCTTTGCGCCTCGCCCATCTAATGCGCGTAGGTAAAGTTCCTCTAAGTCGGTCTTTCCCTGTGCTAAATAATGAAAACCTTTCTCCATCATCTCATCAATAGCTCGCTGGTGCCCAATCATAGCGTTAAGGCGAACAAGGAGTTCCATGACGGTCTCAGTGACCCACCGATTACCCGACATTCCCTTAAACCAAGTCCATGAGCCATCTGATTGTTGGAGTTCACGCAATCGTTCTGTCAAGTCTTTCTCATATTCCGACATCTTTGATTCGTTTAGGAAATCGACTAAAGCCAACTTCTGTTCGGTTTCTTTTTTTGCCGTCAAAGTCCACGGAGTTTCTTGTAAAGACAGGGATTTTAATTCTTCATTTTTTTCAAGATTTGATGTAAGATGTTTTCTTTCCACACTATCTCTCACCTCAAACAAATTTGGATGAGCCTTTGCCAATTCATGCCCCAGCCTTGTCGTATAATACGCCATAGCCTGACAGATCGCACATCCATCCACAGGATGAGTGTAAGCGTGTAAGGCATCAATAATCATTGTCTCGGGATGCTTTGTATATTCCACCCGCAGGCAAGGATAGATACCCTTATGCTCACTATTTGTCGGGAAGAGCTGATGGGGGTGGAATGTCAGTTTTTCATTACCAACAAGTGTAAAAGGAATTGCTTGTGTAATGAGTTCTTTATTATCTAACACAGGGAGATAATGCTGTTCGCCATCACTCATTTTTCCATCTGTCACGATCACTTTACAAACGAGCAAGGAGGGCGTATTATTCATTGCTGGGGTATAAGAAAAACTTACCACCTGCGTACTATCACTCTTCAGTTTGAAGGCTTGTGTCTCTGAATAGATGACCTTCTCATTCTCTGCATTGAGGAGGAGGAGGGTGGCTTTTCCATCTATATTTTTATCTGACACGCTAAATATTTTCGCACTCATACTTGCCTTATCTCCTATTCGAATGAATCGAGGGAGGTTAGTTTGAACCATCAGGTGTTTACGAGCCAATATCGATGAGCGAATCAATCCATACTTCATGTCTTGGGTATGTGCCAAGCCCATGAATTGCCAAGAGGTTACGCTCTCTGGTAAGGTGAAATTGAGCGTGACATTCCCCTCTGTATCGCTCATCAAATTAGGATAGAAGAAGGCTAATTCCATAAAATTTTTTCTTATCGGAAGATTTGTCAAATGTTGTAATTCTTCAGGGGAAAGAGTCAAAGTAGAGCTTGTCCTTTCTTCTGGGATATATATAGGAGAAATGGGGGCACGTGAGCCATAAAGGGAGGAAACATTCTTTACAATGGTCACACTTCCTGTAAGAGATTCTTTCTTCACAGAGCTATAACCTCTAACAACTACCTCCTGGAGTTGGTCACTGTTTTCTTTCATGGTCATATCCAATCGTGAACCATAGACCTTACGCACAACACTCTGCATACCAATATATGAGAACTGGAGCGTCTCGCCATAGTGCACCTTCAATCGGTAATGCCCATCAATGTCGGTCACAGTGCCTAATCCACTTCGTTCGCATGACATGACAGTCGCCCCTATGATGGGTTCTCCATCTTCACCAACAACCTTACCTTCTACGATAAATTTTGCACCTCCAGCCAGTCCCATATCTAAGGAAGGATAATTGTAAGTGATTGAGGGTGAGTGAGAATAAATGCTCATATAATAGGATAATAGCTTGTCCATTCCTAACCATTCGGCACGAACCTCGGTTAGACGATCACCCAATGAGAACTTCCATTGATTCTCGGCAATCCTATCTAAAGCCCTGTCATAAAGTGTCGCCATTAACTGGGCACGCACAGGGTGACCATCGGGGGTAGAAACTTTCAACCTCCATGTTTCTTTATCTCCTGGCACGAGTCTATCACGGAAAGTGGTCCATGAGAGATTCAAATTTTTATCATCGAGCCGACGATTAATCGTTTGATAAAAACTAAGGAATTGACCATCTACATAGTAAGCATAACAAATGGTCATACCATCTCCATATTCTGGACGATAACTAAATGTGCGACTGACGATGGTATCGCTCAATTCTAAGGTTCCATTTTCTAATGTTTTTTCAGGGGTAAAGATGGAATAAAGCACGTGGATATTTCTCTTGCTCGTGCCGAAATAAACTTTTACAGAGGAGCTATCACCTTCTCCAAAATCAGAGCCTGTGGCATAGAACCACCCATTCATCTCTTCACACGGACGCTTATCATTTTCATCAAAGAGAATGAACGAATAACGAGCCGTATCACCTTCACAAGTCGCTATGAGCTCATTCCAACCTTTCTTTACATTTGCAGGCAAAGGTAGGGTGATAACACCGACAGAACGATTATCAGATTTGTCCGAAGGTTTCAATGTATATGTATCACTGGTTTCACAAGATTGAACATCACTTTCATAGCCTTTCAACCAATACTTAACTCGACCTTTCTGTAATACTCCACACCTATTTGTAAGCAAGAAACAGAGTTGGGGCAAGTGATGAAGTTCTACTCGATAATCGCCATCTGATTGAATCGTAAGATGAGCCCGTTTGTCATCGGCATAGACGGTATAATTAAACGTCTGTTGTTCACCAGTTCCATCAGTAATCGTACCATTGATTGAGAAGAAATTACGTGACACACCAGTCCTTACTGAACTATCGAGTTTCATTGGAATCAAGAATTGCCCTCTGTTATCAGTAAAGAGTGTATCTGGCTTTGTATTAGATAGATAGGTTCTGTTTACAATCACCCTCGCACGTCTTACAGGTTCACCCATCAGGTTTTGAGCCTTACCTTCTAGCGTGATACTATCGCCTAAAGCATAGTACATTGTTGGTTTGGAAATCTCAATGGTGAATGTGGGGCGTTTGTATTCTTCCACACGGAAGGAAGCCACATTCCACCCTACCCCTATCGTATAAGCGCCATTGAGCGTTTTATTAGGTAAGGTGAAAGAGGTGTGTGCCGTGCCATAATCATCCGTAAAAATACTGACAGAATCAAGGATTTCTCCTTGTGGATTACGCAAGTATAGTTTTGTAAGTGCATTACTCCAAGCCTTTGTTTTTGTATGATTTATTTGATGACGTATAACCCCCACGTGGACAATCTGACCAGGTCGATAGACTCCTCTGTCAAGAAAAATATTCATGCGTGTGGTATCTGCTTTGTCAAGATCATAATCACTCAATCGGTCCACATCAATGGGAGGAAGATGAGAGCCCTCTGGCGTAATAACATATAAGAAGGTGGAATCTTCATAATCATAGAGACGTAATTCTCCCTGACCATTTACGGCTATCGGTTTCCCCTTATCCAACTGGATAGAAGCATTGTGAATGGGCTGATTGTCTTTTGCTCGCACGATTGCCAAACGAAGTGTATCACCAGCTTGTGGAAGGCTCATCAATCGAATGTCACTAACGAAGAACATTGTTCGCTCACCTATCGTCTTAGGATTCGTATTCAATTCAAGAAGATACATACCAGCCTTGAGTTTTGGTAATTTAATTTCGTCTCGATACTGACGTAAACGATTGGTATTTGTCAAATTATATGTCTTTGAAAAGCATTTCCTACTATGCATCGTTTCATGCTCCACCATATCGTCTATATCATTGTCTTCCCAATTAAGATTCTTCTCTTCAACTTTTCGTACAATTACCTTTACATTGTTTACATTCTTATACACCAATGTAAGCGTTCTCTCTTCATCAGTAGACCAAAGAGAACGCTCTTGGGCAAGAGATAGAGAGGAACGTGTCATATCAGATACCATTTGTCGAAGAATATTGACACGAGGATAAGAAGTCCACTGACGAATGGCTCGCTCGGCATTAGCCAGTAAAACACTATCATTCACAAGTCCGTATTCTCGCTGGAGCTGACAATAGAGGATTGACGCCTCAGCCCCCTCCTTAATGTCATGATAAGCCTGTGCAAGAGAATCTAACTGATGAAGATAATTTGACTTTAAAAGACTGGCTTTATCCGTTGGAGCATTTTGTTTTAATCTCTCTAGGGCTGTAAAAAAGGTGGCTGGTCGATTACCCACATGCGAATAATAAGAATTGAGCGTGGAGAAATCACCCAAAGTATAGCCTATTATATGCAAGAGATCATAATGAAAATACTTGTCAATCGTGTTCCCCTTTGTTTTCACACGTGTGTGTGCCAAGAGTTCGGGATGAGCCAAAGCAAGTTGAGCATACGCTTGCCCATCAGGGCTATCACTTTGCCCCAATGCACAAAGTAATGTACTATAAATGGAGGAAAGTACAGGCTCATTCCTACGCACAAGTGCTTCACGTTTTTTCAATCGTTCGGCATAAGGCAAGAGACTATCTGGAGCCCAATTCATCGTCACCATTCGGCGTTCAACGCCAGCATTCAGAAGGATGTCATATCGCTTTTCGTGTTCAGCTTTTAGCATTAGATTGTCATACGCTCGTATTGCATCCTGTGGTTTACTTTGTGCAATACTTTGCGCATTATTCCACATTTGTTCAATCTTCTGTGCCTTTAGTCCGAGGGAGAGGAACAGGAACATGCACAATAATAGGCTTATCGTCTTTCTCATACTCCACCATCTTGATTATATACGCAAAGATAGTTATTTTATTCAAGAGTGACAAGTGAACAGGTAAAGAAGTGGACGAGTGAACAAGTGAACAAGTGAATAGTACTAATAACTCGTCAACCCATCCACTTGTTCACTCATTCACTTGTTTACTTACATTATTAATCGTATCTTTGCGAATATAATGAGATTGAGAAGAATATTAAACAATAGAATATGAATCAAACAAAGAAAATCCTTGTTTACTTAGGTTGTATTGCGTTTACTATCTTAGGCGTATGGCTTCTTACCATAGATGACACCACCACAATGTATTCCCCTTGGAAACTAAGAGTTGCTGGCATCCTCTCCATCATCTTCTTTGGTGGAGGCGGTTTGTTTATGGCTTATAAAAAGATAAAGCTTCTCATAAACCATAAGAAAGAAATAGAATTTACAGATAGAGGGCTTTCTATCTGTGGAGCTGAGGAAATATTATGGGAGGAGATCACCGACTTCTCCCTAATACGTTTTAAAGGTAACAGGTTAATAACCATCCAGATGAAAGACCCTGAAAAGGTTATCGCAAACGAATCTTCATGGATAAAACGCAAGACTATGGGGTATAACCTCAAGACTATCAACGCCATATACTCCTTCCCTGCCTATATGATGGATGGGCGAGCTGAAGAAGCACTTTCATTATGCAAACAGAAGTTGAAAAAACATAAATAATATAACAAATAACACTATTCAAACCCTCCTCCCTTTGGGAGGAGCTGAAGGTGGGTATTAGCTATGCATGATATTATTGGAGGCTTTATAGGCTTAACATTGGTTCATATAGGTGCTGCACTTCGCTTCGTTTATCATCGCTTTATTATCAGAGACAAATATAGTTATCATTCTCTGATAACAGAATCGCCAGTGTTTGATTGCTCCAAAAAATCATACAAAGAACAATTCAAGAGATGGAAGCAGAGACAAACTCAACGTAATCAAGCATATGATATAGACCTGGATGAGGAACAACAACAAATACTCGAAATGTTTCTCAAAGAAGGTCGAAATAAGAAAGAGATAATACGAGGTATGATTGAAACTGGCGAATTAAAGCTAATAGATATTGACATTTACCCTCGTAACCCTGAATACTTTTCCAATCGTGTCCTTGATGGTATCATTGGTTTATGCTTCCTTATCATATTAATCTTTATCATTCACTACATCTAAATCAAAAGAATATGAGCGATAATCTCTTCTGCTATTACCCTCCTCCAACTCCTCCCGAAGGGAGGAGGGATGATTACTCCTATCTGCTATAAGACAATACCCACTTCACTATTCTAGCCCTCCTCCCTTCGGGAGGAGTTGGAGGTGGGTATTAGATCCTTATCATTCACTACATCTAAATCAAAAGAATATGAGCGACAACCTCTTACTTTATCTCAGCTCTATTGTCTGTGCACTCCTCACAATCTATCAGATATTCAATCGCCAGAAAAGAGCAGGTGTCTTATCAGCTATTGTATTATTCGGTTACTCCCTCCCACTCTATTACCTCTTCTTCTTTCGTTCAGAATATGGGGCAGGTCTCACATGGTGGTTTTATCTTCTTGTGCTAAACCTCATATACATCCTCTCAACAGCGATACACCTCATTTTTAAGTATATCAAGGGAAGATAAACCAAAATACAATATAAGGTTATTTATCCAAACAAATCTGAATGAGTACCAGTATCAATCAGCTGTAGGATTAGTTTATCATCATCTTGAGACCATATCAATAACCAATCAGATTGTAAGTGACATTCCCAAAGCCCACGATACTTCCCCGATAACTTATGAGGCTTATAGTTTTGAGGGAGGCTACCTTTCTCTACTAATATACGAAGAGCTGCCTCAAACACATGAGAATCCAATCCTCTTTTAAGACATTTTTTAAAAGAGCGTTTAAAGCTATTTGTATATTCAATTTTGTACATATAGCTTACTATCTCATCAATTGAGACATAAGTTCATCAACATCTTTAGCATGATAAAGATGTCCAGCCTTTAGATCTTCTATACTTTTATCAAGCCCATTCATTTCCTCTCGTTCAAAAGACCAACCCATTCGTTGAGCAAGTTCTTTTAGAAACCTAAGGTCAGAACTATTTGGAAGTCGAAGTCTTACAACCTCTGGATGTATTACAGACGTATTCATATCTAATTTATCCATTACATGACAAATATACGATTTTAATATGATATTAGCAAAGATATAAAGTAAAAAAACATCCATAAAAAAGAGGATTCCTCCGCAGAAGAATCCTCATATCTTTAGAAGTCACCAACCTCCCTATCCAATCCCTGCCTTAGCAAAGACTTAGAGGTGGACTCTATTCTTTCCCTCCTTGAAAAAGCCAGACAAATAAATAGGAGTAACTCTTCCCACTTCAGTATCTAGCCCTCCTCCCTTCGGGAGGAGCTGGAGGTGGGTATTACTTTACCTTGTCAACAATAGCCTTAAAAGCTTCCTGATTGTTAACAGCGAGGTCAGCGAGCACCTTACGGTTAATCTCGATACCAGCCTTGTGCAATGCACCCATCAACTGGCTGTAGCTCATATCATAAAGACGAGCAGCAGCGTTGATACGCTGAATCCACAATGCGCGGAAGTTACGCTTCTTGTTACGGCGGTCACGATAAGCATAAGTCAAACCCTTCTCATAGGTATTCTTTGCTACCGTCCAAACATTTTTACGGGCACCATAGTAACCCTTAGTCTGCTTCAGAATTCTTGTTCTCTTTGCTTTTGAAGCAACATGATTGACTGATCTTGGCATAGTTTTTCTTTCCTTTTAATTTGTTTGACTAATGAATTAACGGAGATTGAGCAAGTCGCGTACCTGCTTCAAGTTTGTACCATCCACGAGCGTCTGGTGAA
This sequence comes from Prevotella veroralis, assembly GCF_018127765.1. Classification (NCBI taxonomy): domain Bacteria; kingdom Pseudomonadati; phylum Bacteroidota; class Bacteroidia; order Bacteroidales; family Prevotellaceae; genus Prevotella; species Prevotella veroralis. Next base: position 1,148,600 of record NZ_CP072330.1, read on the forward strand.
CAAGATTTCTCTTCTGTTTCTTTGTCTTCTTAGTCAGAATGTGACTGTGGTAAGCGTGATGACGTTTAATCTTACCAGTACCGGTGAACGTGAATCTCTTCTTTGCGCCGGAATTTGTCTTCTGTTTTGGCATTTTTGTAAAATTTAAAATTGTTATTTATATTCATCTGTGGCAACGTATATACCAGGACGTTACGCACAGGTTGCCCATGTCGCCCCTCATAACGAGGAGACACCCAACGGGCGTTAGTCAATATTCAGTTTCTTCAATGCGTCAGCACCATTCTTAGCGTTGGCAAACAAGCCACCATCCGTCTTTGGTTCCTCGTTGACAGCCTCAGCACTTGCCTTTGCACCAGCCTCTGCCTCCTCACGGTCGCGCTTCTGCTGACTCTTCTTGGCAACACCTGCCTTCTTAGGTGCAAGATAGAGGAACATCTTCTTGCCCTCCAGCTTCGGAAGCTGCTCTACCTTTGCAAGCTCCTCAAGATCGTTGGCAAAACGAAGCAACAACACCTCGCCCTGCTCCTTAAACAGAATCGAACGACCACGGAAGAACACGTATGCGCGTACCTTATTACCTGCATTGAGGAACTCCTGCGCATGCTTGAGCTTAAACTTATAGTCGTGCTCATCCGTCTGAGGACCGAAACGAATCTCCTTCACCTCCTGCTTAACCTGCTTCTGCTTCATCTCTTTCTGATGCTTTTTCTGCTGGTAGAGGAACTTAGAATAGTCGATGATACGACAAACCGGTGGCTGTGCGTTAGGAGAAATCTCAACAAGGTCAACTCCCTCTTTTTGAGCCAATTCCAACGCTTTTCGCGTAGGCATAACCTCAGCTCCATTATCACTTACCACACGTACTTCCCGAACGCGAATCTGCTCATTCACGCGGTACTTCATTTTCATTTTGTCATTCTTCATTCAACTATTTTAATGTGTTTAAATTCGCTAAACGCGTGCAAAGTTACTATTTTCCAAACGATTATCCAAGCGTTTTTACTTATATTTTCAAAAAAGTAGAAGAACAACAACCAGCCCAACCAGCCTCACCCCCAACCCCTCTCCGATTGGAGAGGGGAGTGATTACCGCCACTTGCTGAACAAAAAAAGCATTACTACCCCTCTTGATAGCAAAATGACAATCAGCAGGACATTTTACTCCCCTCTCCATTCGGAGAGGGGTTGGGGGTGAGGCTGGTTGGGGGTGAGGCTGTGTTGTGAGGCTTCTCTTCTACATACAGCTCGACATACCCAGCGTTGTAGCAATGGCAGTGAGCACAGAGATAATCACATTAAGGATTGTTTTCCATTTTTCGTTTTTCATACTTTTTGATTTTTTGAATTTATTAATTTTTTAACTTTGAACTTTGAATTATGAACTTTGAATTATGAACTTTGAACTTTAGGGGTATCCCGCTAATCACTGAGGGTGTGTCAAAATAGCCACACACTCTTTTTATGCACAAAGCCCCGACTTTCTCAAGCCAGGGCTTTGCTATTTCCTAAAGTTTTTGTACCTTTAGGCATACAAAAAATCTCATTATGACAAAGGTACACTTTCGTTCTTACATACACAAGAAAATGATTCTTTTTCCTCAAAGAATCGATAAGGATATCGCAGAAGATAACCCTGTTCGTCTTTTAGACGCCTTGGTGGATAATCTTATGTTGGATAATGTCTACAAGCTTTATAAGCCCAGTGGTCGCAAGCCTTATCATCCACAAATGATGCTCAAGGTGATTCTTTACGCCTATATGAATAATATCTATTCCTGCCGTCGTATAGAGTCGCTTCTCAAGCGTGACATTCATTTCATCTATCTGGCAGGATATGAGCAGCCTGATTTTATTACCATCAATCGTTTTCGTAATCGTGTGAAAAAGGAAATCAACAATATCTTCACACAAGTGGTATTAGTACTTGCAGCCAAAGGTTTGATAAGTCTTGACGTTGAATATATTGACGGCACAAAAATAGAATCGAAAGCCAACAAGTATACCTTCGTTTGGAAGAGAACCGTGGAAAAGAACCGCGCCAAGTTGCAGGAACAAATACGCACACTCTTGCTCCAGGTTGATGATGTCATAGCGCAGGACAATGCCGCTAAGACAGAAGGTGTCGAGTTTACTGCAGCTCTGCTCGATGAGATATCCGAGGAATTGAACAAGTCTTTGGAATCATCCCCTGAGCCTAAGACAAAAGAAGAGAAGCAGGCTGTTAGAACCAAGAAAAAACAGCTTAAAGAGCTTGAGAAGAAACGTAATAAACTCCAAGAGTATGACCAACACCTTGAGATTATGGGGGAGAGAAACTCCTACAGCAAGACCGACCTTGATGCTACGTTTATGCACATGAAGGAGGATGCTATGCAGAACGGACAGACTAAGCCTGGATATAATCTGCAGATAGCAACTGAGAACCAGTTTATCATCGACTTTGCACTCTATGCTAACCGTACAGATACGCTTACACTTCCTTCTTTCTTGGAGTCCTTCAACTCACGTTACCATCGTTATGCCAAGACAGTCGTAGCCGATTCAGAGTATGGCTCCGAGGAGAACTATCTGTTCATGGACGTACATAATATGGAAGCCTATGTGAAGTATAACTACTTCCATAAAGAGCAGCATCCACGCTATACACCTAACCCATTCTGTCCTGCAAGCCTTTATTATAATAAGGAACAGGATTTCTACGTCTGCCCTATGGGACAGCATATGAAGCGTATAGGCATGAAGCGTTCCCTAACCTCTAATGGATTCGTTACTTACAGTGTACGTTATCAGGCAGAACGCTGTGATGGTTGTCCGTTGAGAGGCTCATGTTTTAAGGCAAGAGGGAACAGAATTATAGAAGTAAACCATCAACTACAGCACTATAAACAAAAGGCACGGGAACTACTGACCTCGGAAGAAGGCATCAAGCATCGAGGACGAAGGTGCATAGAACCTGAAGCTGTTTTTGGACAAACAAAATATAATAAAGTCTACAAGAGATTTAGGCATTTGGGAAAAGACAAGGTCAATATGGATTTTGCCTTCTTTGCTATTGCCTTTAACATAGGAAAAATGTGCAAAAAAAATAATCTCAAGGAGCTAAAAGCTATTATGGAGGTACTTTTAGTCACCTTCAGATGCTCTATAGAAGTTTATATAAGCTATTGGAAGCCCAACAAATCATTTTATATGAAATTAGCGGCATAGCTGCAGTAAATAACGAATTATGCGGTAGATGAAGTAAAGAGGAGTAGAAAAGAGGATGTGTCCATTTTGACACACCCTCTTGGGGGTGAGGCTGGTTGGGGCTGTGCTGGTTATGAGGCTTTTTTTCTACCCTCCAACCACAGGTCCCTCGGGATGTGACCACCACCCTCTGGCTGCGTTTTCTTCTTGTCCCCCTTCTTGCTCTCCTTGATGGACTTATCGTACTTATCGTACTCACGCAGGTGAACAGATTGCTTCAGACGAGCCGTCATCAACGAACCAGATGCCCTTGCACGCAAATGAGGTTTGTAAATATGCTTCGCAGGATTAAAGTCCGCCAACTTCTCCGCACCCTGACTGCGGATGCCTGCCGAGAAGATAGCCAAGTCGGGGATTTTCACTGCCACACCCTCCAGTACCAACTCACGGATGCAAGCCACCATATCGGTCAGCACACCAGCGATAGCACCCTTAGAATAAGGCGTGTTATGGGCAGACATATACTCCGCCAACTTCTCCAAATCGTAGGTCTGAGTGACCACCGCACGCGCATACCAATATCCCTTACGCTTACTGGTCTTGCGATTGTCTTGATAAACTTTGTAATGAATCATAATATTGAGTTTTGGTTTAAAGTTTTGAATTGAACTATTAACAACTACGAATTTCTCTAATTACACGAACGCTTTATCTTTTGAGCTTTAAACTTTATGATTTGAACTATTAACTTTGAACTTTGAGGTTTGAATTTTAGACTTAGAATTATGTTTGACCTTACTAACGCTAATCTTTAACGCTAAGAACACTAATCTCTAAACATAAGAGCGCTAACATCTAAACATCTTGGGGCTTATCTTTTTATTCACTCCCCTCTCCTTTTGGAGAGGGGTTGGGGGTGAGGCTGTAGGTCGGGTGGCTGTAGAGGGAGATGGGCTTTTCTTTTTCTGTTTGCAAAGGTAAGCAACAAAAAGAGGAAAAGCAAATAAATGCACTGTTAAAATATGCAAAACGCATCATAACCAACTAATATACAATGTGTTACAAAAAGCTAACCAGCTTATATAACAGGAATTAAAAGTTCAAAATTATGATTACTTCGAGTGGTAGAGTGGACGAGTTGTCAGCAAAGATGGTTCTGTGTGTTCTCTTTGTACCTTTAGGTACTCCGTGTAATCTCCTGGCAGTAAACGTCTGTGCACTCTGTGTTTAAGATTTCTGCACCGAAGTACTGGAACCCATTTTTGACACGAATTACAAAATTACAAATTACAAATTACATTAAGGTCCACGCAGGGTGCGGAGAGAGGATGAGTTCTGATCGTTTATTATAATATATAATATAATATAATTATATTATATATTATAATAAAAATTTATAGATAATAATTTATAATTATTTTTATTATTATACTATCAATTTATTACTCACTATTCTCTCCTCCCCTTCCCCAACATTCCCCCACGACCTTAATGTAATTTGTAATTTGTAATTTTGTAATCAAGGATGAAACTGAAAATAGTGATTATCTTAATCTCGTCATATAGAATCCCCTCAATCATCAGCAGTTAGAATTTACTCTACAACTATGCCCATCAAGGATGCAAAAAAATATAAAAAAAGACAAGCAAAACTCTTGGAAATACGCAAAAAATTTTATACCTTTGTAAGGTCTTATCATAAAAACGAGACATAAATAGAAGACGAAACTTTAATCACTACCTCTAAGCAACTTTGTTAACCGCATGGGAGCATATAGAGAGGCAGGAGCTCATAAGGGGCTGTCGTTTCTATCAAAAAGAAGGACACGGAGCAAAGGATAGTCTTCATTAACATTTAAATAATATTATTTTAATGAGAGAATTAAACCTCAAAGAAATGATGAACTCAAGGGGGAGCTTGCTTATCATGAGTGCTTTCTCCTTAGACATGGACGAACTGGGTAGCAATGGTATTCAGAAGGACGACGTGGACATTCTTATTAGCCGCATCAACAGTGGAAAAGACTCTGTATACAGGGAGTGGAGAGAGGTGACTGGTGATTTCGACCTTGACAAAATCAAACGGATAATCCTCGGGGTGGAGAGAGATGGTAAAGTAAATCTTATCGTAAAACAAATAATAAAAGAATATAAAACTCTCGTAAACGCCAGAAAAATAGGTATGAAATTCATGAAAGAATACCTGAAAAATTCTGATACAAAACTTGAACTGATACCTTTCGAAGAGATTCTCGAAGACTATCTGCAGCAACGTCGTATATTACAGAACGCCCGACGGGAAGAGAATTTTTGGGAGCCTGCAGAAATAGGACTGCCCCAACCAACAAAAAATACTCTCTTAAAGGAAATGCTCGACGAGAATAGCGCAATCATTGCTCAGCAAAGAAAAAAGATAGAAGATTTAGAGAAAGCGTTAGCAGAGCATGAAAAAGCCGTAAGCGGAAGATCAAATACTATTATGCTCTTGCATGATAAACTATACAAGCAAGACAAACAGCTCACCATAGTAAATCAGCAGGTAAGGAGAGCGGAAAGACAGAGTATGCGAGATCAGCAAACTCTCAGCACATTGAGAGAGCATGTATCAGAACTTGAGGTAAAAAATATAAATTTACGGCAAGACGCAAAGCAGAACGGACTCAATATCACCATACTGAACAGCGAGATAAAGAAACTAAGAGAGAGAAACTCTCAAATGCTGGAGGAGAACAAAGAACTCAAAAAAGAGGTTACAAACCTAAAGAAAATCAACAGCACACAAGAGGAGACGATAACGCAACTGCGGCAGCAACTTGAAGAAGCAGAATCGACAGATCTTTTCTTATCTGCAGAAGAAGCTAACACAGTCGCAAGAATGAGGGCTTTAGGCTTCAAGGGTACGAGCAAAGAACTCCTTGCATCCATCCGCCGTGAAGAAGACATTATAACCATAGAAGCTTTGGAAAGCAAGAACCAAAAGTTGGTACAAAAGATGAAAGAACTTCTGGAGGAAAAGGGAAACACAACCATCAAAATTGAGGATATTATGGAGGGATTGGAGAATATTCCTAACTCTCCCGAAAAATTGATTGTTATGGAGAAGTTAGGCTTTTATGTCTTTGGCAATACGCCCTTTAGCACACAGATTAGGGAACTTATACAAAAGATGCATAAAACACAGCAAGAAATACAGAACAAACAGATTATCCAAGGACAAACCAATATATCAGCCACCCAGCTTGTAATGGGCAACGGAACACAGAATATTACTAACGCCAATATGGCAACAAGAGCGGAATAATATATGAACAACGAGCATAAAGAAGCTTTACAGCAGCTGCTGCAGGGGGCTAACGTGAATATTCACCAACTGGTCGTTGGCGACAGCACACAGACGATTGAAAACCTTATCATGGGTGATTGCACGCAGAACTACTACGGCAACAGCCACGATGAGCCACGCCTTGCTCCTGACGATGAGGAGATAAAGCAGGCACTGACGGAACTTCTCGAAGCTAAGACTGCCGAGGGGGAGAAGCTGATGAAGACACAAAGACAGTGGTATGCCGTCTTCAGAGTACTGAGCGAATACTGCAACTATCCCTGCAAAATGACCGACTTTGCAAAGGATATCAACAACAAAATGGGCTTCAAGGGAGCAGAACCTGCCTGCAGTTACGACTCTATCAAGAAAGTACCTAACGATTTGACCGACTTGCGTGCTAAGGTGAGCAAATGGGAGACTTATAAGAGTAAGACTCCCGCCTACGCACAGCAGTGTATGGTTGCCGAATTCCTACTGAAAAGGCTAAATCTGCAATAGGTTTATTCCCCTTTTAATTCCCTTTTCCCCAATACTATTCCCCTTGTACGTTTTTTCGTGCAAGGGGCTTTTTTATGCCCTATCTTTGCATCAGCTAACGAAAGGAAGCCCCGTAGCAATGTCGCTGCGCACTATCCTCGGTAAGCAAAGAATTTATGGAAGATTTAGAAAATGTAGTTTTCAAGGTGAAAGCTTTACAGCCAGTAGTAAAAGGAATCAGCCAACGTGATGGACAAGCTTGGCAACGTCGTGACGTGGTGCTGGAGGCAGAAGAGAATGTTGTCTACCCTGACGCATTAGTAGCCACGCTGCACGGCAGTATGATTGAGAAGTTTACCCTTCAAGAGGGCGACCGCCTGAAGGTGAGCCTGCATTATGGCGTCCGTCAGTGGCAAGACCGCTGGTTCAACGACATCCGTATCATCAAGTTTGAGAGGGTATAGCCATCGGGAGGAATAAGAAAAGAACTATTCATCTGAGTGAAGTGAGCTGAAGAAAAGTCTCCGGAGAGTAACGTGGCCACGTTTTTCAGACGCTTCTTCCTCACTTAACGAAGAAAAAAATGGAGAAAAAGATTAACAACGAGACTGCTTCTATTAAGAACATTAATGAAGTATTTTATGACAATATCTGTATAGACACACAGACTCTCTTTTATACAGATGGGCGTATCAAGTCCAAGCCCTGTCCTTGGGAAGACTCTGCAGTCGTGGCAGGCAGTGAGAAGAGATTCCAGGCATCGGTCTGTGTGCGCAAAGATGGCGAGACGTTTATCCGTCCTTACCGCAAGGGTACGGGTAGCCGCTATGAGAAACTCTTTGAGATTCCTTACGCCTGTGTCAAACAGACTTCTCACGATCTTATCGTCAATATCCGATTGCCCCGAAAACTCGGCATCCGCCGCATCGTCACGATGATGAGCGAGATATTTGTAGCCGTGACAGCATTTGTAGGGGGGATGTAAAAAAAGAGCCTCACCCCCGCCCCCTCTCCGAATGGAGAGGGGAGTAATTAGCGAGATTTCCCTACACTTAGGATATCTTTTCACCATATCTTTTCTCATTACTTATCTAATATATCGGGGTATCTCGGTTTTTACTCCCCTCTCCATTCGGAGAGGGGTTGGGGGTGAGGCTGGTTGGGGGTGAGGCTGTTTTTAATTACACTTTTTTCACAATAAACTATGACACAAAACATTGCACTCAACACTTCACGCAACGGCAATAAGGGAGTAGTCAGAACGATGACTATCGAAGACTACGATAGACTCATTAGAGAGCCGTGGCTGAAGGAACTGATAAGCGAAATTCGTACACTACCAGCTGGCGACAAACGGGCTGACGCACTGAAGGCACAACTGCCGTGGCGATGCCCGCATTATACCGCCTTCGGGGATAATCACCGTAGGCAAGCAAACCTACTGCCTGAAGCGTTCACCTTTCAGACAACTTTCGATGTAGACGACGCATCGGTCGTAGAAGAAGCTATCACTGCGGCACGCGAACTTGACACGAAGCCTGGACGTTGGCGCAGTAAGTTATTGCATATGGAATATTCAGCCCGCAAGAAACTGCATATTGACTTCCGTCTTCCACTCGGTATGACCGTAGAGGAGGCGCAGCAGGCTTATGGCGAGGCTATCGGTGTGCCGTATGACAAATCCTGCATCACTCCCGAACGCTTTATTTATGTCACATCCATTGACGACGAAATCTATCGCTCGAAAGAATGGTATCAACCCCTCAATGATGACGATCGTGAGATGTATGTAGCTGCTTTCCGAGGACGTGGACTTACGGACGATGGGCGCATGCTTGCCTATCAAGTGCCAACGGCAGAAGCTACACACACACCGAAAGAGGAAACCACGCACACGCAGCCTACGACCTGCACAGAAAAGCAGTTGCGCATCTTCGACCTCAGTCGTGAAGCTGCAGGCTTAAAGGATGTAGACATCAATCGTATAGGCTCACGCCACACCTCCCTGCAGGCTATCCTCTCCGTTGCAGCCAGTCGACTGATGAGCGAGGAAGAACTCTTGGCAGTGGTGCAGCAGCGGATGCCTGAATATGCTCAGGAGCAGGATTGCCGTCAGCTTATCCATGATTTCTATGCGAAATATCACGACGACTCAAAGATTTTCAACGCAACCGTTCAGCGTATCAATGCCCTTGCCGAACAGGAGGCAGGTGAAGGTGTCTCCAATCTTGAAACAGCCGTGACGAGTGGTTTTATGGGCGACCAGCCTTTCTCCATACCCACACCGAAGGCAAAGCCCCAATATGTTGCAGACATCGAGAACGCCATCTTACGTTTGCCTGCACTAAAAGCAACCTTGGCAGGCGTTCCAGAAGGGATGAAGATACCCGTCCTCTGTGCTGTCATGCCTCTGGCAGCCGCATACGCCGACAGCGTAACGGTGGAATACTGCGACGGAAAGCGAATGCAGCTGGGACTTATGTCGGTAATCGTCGGTCCGCAAGCATCGGGAAAAAGTGCGTGTAAGGAAGCCCTCGACACATGGCTCGAAAGGATGAACGAGGACGACGCAAAGGCACGAAAACAGGAAGACGAATGGAAGGAGAAACGCCGCAATCGAAAGGCTAACGAGAAAGCTCCCGAAGACCCAAGAGTGATGATTCGCAATGTGCCTGTTACCATCTCGTGTTCAACCCTTCTGAAACGTATGAAATATGCACAGGGACACACGCTATTCTCTTTTGGTGAGGAACTCGACACACTACGCAAAACAAATGGTGCAGGCTCGTGGTCACAGAAGTATGACATCTATCGCCTCGCCTTCGATAATGGACGGTGGGGACAAGATTATAACTCTGATCAGGCAGAGAGTGGAGTCGTTGACGTTGCCTATAATTGGACCATCCTCGGCACATACGGTGCGCTGGCAAAATGCTTCCAAGGCGACAATGTAGAGAATGGACTTTCCTCACGCATCATCTTCTCCGAAATGCCCGACAACGCTTTTGCTCCTATGCCCCGCTTCCGAGGAATGATTGACAGGGATTCTGCCGCCATTCGTGAAGCCGTAGAAAAGCTGTGTGCTGCCAACGGATTCCTTGACACACCCCGATTGCGCAAACGAATTGCTAATTGGGTGGAAGAGAAACGTCTTGAGGCATCACGCACCTGGGACATCGTCAAAGACACCTATCGCAAACGTGCTGCCGTCATAGGCTTTCGCTGTGGTGTTATCTATAGGCTGATCGTAGGGAAAGAGTCGAAAGCCTGCCTTGACTTTGCGGTGGCTATGGCTGAATATGTCTTGCAAGCACAAATGCAAATCTTCGGAAAGCCGCTGCTTACACAGATGGGTAAGACAATGGAGGGAAACGAGAGAAGAAGCAGAAACAAGAATATCCTTGAAGAATTGCCACAGATATTCACACTTGACGACCTTAACCGACTGAAACCTGAGAATACGAACATAGGAACGCTGCGCGTTATGATTCATCGATGGAAGACGGACGGATGGATAGAAAAGGTGAAGGAAGGTAAATGGAAGAAGATAGCTACCGTATAACCCGAAGAAATTACATTATTACAAATTACATTAAGGTCTAACCACATAATCACTACTGCAATGGAAATAATCATCAGACGCATCGCCTTAAAAAAAGGCTACACAATAGGAAACCTCTATATTCTACCCGAACAGGCTAATAATGAAGAAAAAGCCGTGCCCGAATGGTTCTGCAACACGATGGAACCGACAGCGAGAAAGCTGACTTCTCGAATGCCGCTAACAGTCATCCGTAGGCATAAGATAATCGGGAAGACGGCTATCCCCACGGGGCGTTATCGCATTCTCATCACTCGTAGCCGACGGTTCGGACGATGGCTGCCGCTGCTGCTGAATGTGAAGGGATTTGAAGGGATAAGGATTCATGCAGGGAATAAGCCAGAAGATACGAAAGGCTGCATCCTCCTCGGTTTCAACCGCCGCAAAGGCTATGTGCTGGACTCTACCCGCTGTGTGCTGACACTCGTTAAGATGATGACGGAGGCTATGGAGAAAGGAGAAAAAGTGTTTGTGACGGTGAAGTAGCCTCACCTCCAACCCCTCTCCGAGTGAAGAGGGGAGTGATTAGTGAGATACCCCCACCAACGACACTGTCATTCTGTCGTTTATTTCCGTCATTCTGTCATTTTGTTTTCATAGGCATATCATTTGAGATAATGGGTTACAGAATTAGCAAAAAAAAGTAAGAATAATCGGGAGGCTGATGATGAATAATTAGGTGATTGAAAAACGTCTGATTAGAAATGATTAGAGGAATGATAAGAAAATAAGAAAGGAAATTTGAAGAATGACATTTGATAAATTTACAATTAAAGCGCAAGAGGCTGTTCAGAGTGCGATAAATATTGCACAGAGAAATGGGCAGCAAACCATTGAGCCAGTGCATATTTTGGCTGGTGTGATGGAAAAGGGAAAAGACGTGATTAATTACGTCTTCCAGAAATTAGGTGTGAACGCACAAGCTGTGGAGAGTGCCATTCAGAATGAGATGAGCCACTTACCGAAAGTATCTGGTGGTGAACCTTATCTCTCTTCTGAAGCCAATCAGGTAATGCAACGCACGATGGATATTTCGCAGAAGATGGGCGATGAGTTTGTAAGCATTGAACCGATGTTGCTCGCTCTGTTGGCTGTAAATTCCACAGCAAGTCGGATATTGAAAGATGCAGGTTGCACAGAGAAAGAAATGACAGCTGCAATTAATGATCTTAGACAAGGTCAGAAGGTGCAGTCGCAAAGTGGTGATGAGAATTATCAGTCATTACAGAAATATGCCCGCAACCTTATCGAGGATGCCCGTGCAGGCAAGCTCGACCCAGTGATTGGTCGTGATGAGGAGATTCGAAGAGTATTGCAGATTCTGTCTCGTCGTACAAAAAATAACCCTATTCTCATTGGTGAGCCAGGTACTGGTAAGACGGCTATTGTTGAGGGTTTGGCAGAGCGAATCGTTCGTGGTGATGTGCCAGAAAATTTGAAAGATAAACAACTCTACTCATTGGATATGGGTGCGATGTTGGCTGGTGCTAAGTATAAAGGTGAGTTCGAGGAGCGATTGAAGAGTGTTGTTAAGGAAGTGATGCAGGCTGATGGTAATATCATTCTCTTCATTGATGAGATTCACACACTTGTTGGTGCCGGTGGTGGCGAAGGTGCTATGGATGCAGCTAACATTTTGAAGCCAGCTTTGGCACGTGGCGAGTTGAGAGCTATCGGTGCAACAACGTTGAATGAATATCAGAAATATTTTGAGAAAGATAAGGCACTTGAGCGTCGTTTCCAAACAGTTATGGTGGATGAGCCAGACGAATTGGACGCCATCTCTATCCTTCGTGGATTGAAGGAGCGTTATGAGAACCATCACAAGGTTCGTATTCAAGACGATGCTTGTATAGCAGCTGTAAAACTTTCTGAGCGTTATATATCAGATCGTTTCTTACCTGATAAGGCTATCGACTTGATGGATGAGGCAGCCGCAAAACTACGCATGGAGCGTGATTCAGTTCCAGAGGAGTTGGATGAGATTACTCGTCGTTTGAAACAACTTGAGATTGAGCGTGAGGCGATTAAACGGGAAGACGATAAGGAAAAGATTGCACAACTCGACAAGGAGATTGCCGAACTCAAAGAGCAGGAACATAGTTTCCGTGCTAAGTGGGAAGGCGAGCGTGGATTGGTGAATAAGATTCAACAAGACAAGCAAGAGATTGAGCAGCTCAAGTATGAGGCTGACCGTGCCGAGCGTGAGGGCAATTACGAGCGTGTTGCAGAGATTCGTTACTCTCGTTTGAAACAACTGGAGGATGATATCAAGAATATTCAACAGCAGTTGCAAACAACGCAAGGCGGTGAGGCGATGGTGCGTGAGGAAGTTACAGCGGATGATATAGCTGAGGTGGTAAGTCGCTGGACGGGCATTCCTGTCACCCGAATGTTACAAAGTGAGAAGGATAAGTTGCTCCACTTAGAGGATGAGTTGCACAAGCGTGTCATTGGTCAAGACGAGGCAATTACCGCTGTTGCAGACGCTGTTCGTCGTTCACGTGCAGGTTTGCAAGACCCAAAGAAACCTATTGCTTCCTTCATCTTCTTAGGTACAACGGGTACAGGTAAGACGGAGTTGGCAAAGGCATTGGCTGATTATCTCTTCAATGACGAGTCAATGATGACGCGAATTGATATGAGTGAGTATCAAGAGAAGTTCAGTGTAACACGCCTCATCGGTGCGCCTCCGGGGTACGTTGGTTATGACGAGGGTGGTCAGTTGACTGAGGCTGTACGCCGTAAGCCTTACTCTGTCGTACTCTTTGACGAGATTGAGAAGGCACATCCAGACGTATTCAATATTCTTTTACAGGTATTGGACGATGGTCGATTGACAGATAATAAGGGTCGCACGGTGAACTTCAAGAATACGATTATCATCATGACGTCTAACCTTGGTTCGCAATACATCCAACAGCAGTTTGAGCATCTTAACGATACGAATCGTGAGGAAGTAATCGACAAGGCAAAAGTTGCGGTGATGGATATGTTGAAGAAGACAATTCGCCCTGAGTTCCTCAACCGTATTGACGAGACAATTATGTTCTTACCATTGACAAAGGAGCAGATTGGTGGTGTTGTTCGTTTGCAACTCGAAAGAGTTAAGGAGATGTTGGAACCACAAGGTATCAATCTCGAATGGACCGACCCAGCCATCAACTATCTTTCAGATGTTGGCTACAATCCAGAGTTTGGCGCACGACCTGTTAAGCGTGCAATCCAACGTTACGTATTGAACGACCTCAGTAAGTCATTGCTTGCAGGTACTGTCAATCGTGACAAGCCAGTCATCATCGATTGCTTTGGCGAGGGCTTAGTATTTAGAAACTAGAAAGGACTGTATTAAAACCGAAAAAAGGATGTGTTCAGGCACATCCTTTTTTAATTTACATGTAATTTGCTTGGTTATAAACGATTCCTCAGATGCAATCCAACTTAATAAGGAGTGTCTAATGGCAGACATCAAACAAATTATTTTCAACATACTAACAGTAGGGACAGGCGCTTATCCTAACTAGCCCCCGTTAGGCACATCCCTCCTAAGAGGGGCTTGGGGAGGCTTTCTATCCTGCCACTGGTCCTTCACTCCCCCCTTCCTTTGGAGAAGAGCCAGGGGCAGGGGTGAGACTTTCCTTCTTCACCGTCTCGTAAGAGTTGTCACGCAATCCTGCTTTCAGTTCTACACTGGGCGTAAACGTTACTCGAGGCTTGATGGTTTCGGTTTTAAAGGATTTTTCGTTCGCTGCACCTTCACTTGATAAGGTTAAACGCATTGTACCGAACTCGCCCAACTGCACGCTAAAGCCATCACGCAAATAACTGGGCAGACACTCCATAAAGTTTGTAAGCACATTCTCGATGTCACCACGTGTCAATGAGGAACGACCGGCAATGTCCTTAGCAATGTCGCGCAAAGTCTTTTTACCAGCGTTGACAGGACTAGCATAATACTTTACTTCCGATTTCTTTTGCGGATTCTTCCGCTGAACCATTTTGATTTTCATTTGATTATAAGATTTAAATTATTAATTATTACCGTACTGCATTTTGCAGCACTTCTCTGTTTTTCAAATATATAGAGGTAGCGTCAATGCTCCTAAATCGCATTTAAGGATAGAGGTTTGACGCCACCTCCAGTAAAGTTATAAAAAGCATCTCTGGCTTCGTTCCCTTGTATCGTTTTCGCTCATCGAAAGCACAACTTTCAAGAGAAAGGTCATCGTTCAATGTTCGAAAATCAATATTCAAAGTTCAAAGTCCAAATTATATACGGTTAGCCGAAAATTTTTATCAAATAAAAATTTATTTCTAACCGCTTCCCCGTAAATTTCTAACCGTATATAAATTTACGGGGAAGCGTATATAATTTTTCTTCCGACAGCATGCAAATTCATGCTTATCCGAGACCATATACTTTTGGGGCACTATACATTTAGTAATGAACAAAAGGACGGACAAACATACGACTGTCATTACTCTTATTCCCTTGAACCACCATATTTCTACCAGAATTATTTATCATTGTCCATCCCCCCATAGAACTAGATACAAAACTTTCATAACAATAAGCATAATATTGTGATGCAGAAAGCTCTGAAGATGAGGCATAAAGGCTTTTCCCTGTACCTTTGGAGCGTTGACTAGTAAATTTTAGAGCATAGGTGTCAGGATAAAACATTTCATTTGGACTACCAGGTACTGGCTTTTCTACATAATCAACATCTTCATTAATAAGATATACAAGGTTTTTGAAATAAAGGTTCCATTCTCCAATAGATGGTAAATACCATTTCCCAATGTTAGCTCCTGTAATTGGGACACCAGCGTCATAATGGGCTGCAGCATAAAAGGCTGGATAGTTTATTGCATCATTTCCCTTTATAATACCATCAGTACTATAGGTTGTTGAATAAGTATAATCATAACCTTTTAAATCAGAAAGGTGGTCACTTAGAGTCGCACTTGCAGTATTTGTTGTAACTACATTATCTTTTCCCCATTTAAAATTACTTATCGCACTAGGGTCAATATCTTTTATTGCTGCTGCAATACGTTTAGAGCGGCTCACCACCACTGCTATAGGAGTTTTAGACCTGAAGTTTGCATCAGTCTTCTGTCCGGTAGTTCCATCACTGAAAAGGTATATGTAATTATAGTGAACTTTCATCACTAAGCGATATGAATCATTCGAGGACATTGAGGCTAGCTCAGGGAATGTAACAGAACGACCTGTAATTGGTAACCGATAGGCTGTTCCACCAGTTATTGTAAATTTCAGATTAGCTCCATTTGTTTTTGGAAGGAAATAATAATAATCATTCCAGCCTTCTGGAGCTGTTGGGGCATTAGTCCAAGCAGCACCTGTTGTATAAGCAAAAGTAATATTGTCTGTAAATGGAACGGTTCCTGCTACAGCATAAGTTTGAGTGGATGTCTTAAAGTTGATTTTTGAAGGTATATTAAGTGTAGAGGAGAAATTACCTGTCAAATCACGTGGAGGAAAACCATCTGTTTGCATAACAACTTTAACTCGGCTTCCAACATGCTTCATCTGGAAAGCAACTTTTTGTTTCCTTGGTGTTGGGGTAATTACAATGTTCTTGGCTATACCTATACGTGCATTCTCGACATCACTACGATTAATACTCCAAGTTTCTCCATTAACCTGTACTTTTTCATTGCAGCAAACAAAGGTATATGTACCTGATTCAAGACCAATCTCTTCATTGCTACTTGTAGGGGTAAACACATTACTTGTAACAGTTCCTTTTAAAGTACCTTTAAGACTTGTTCCCTGATAAGCATAAATAGTATAAGTACCATCGGTTAAAGCACGTGTCTTTGCTTTCCCTACTTTGTCAATTGTTTTAGTAGTATCACGCTGTAAACTAACTTCGGCATACATCATTTCACCCATAGGAACAATTTGAGTTTTCTGTACTTGTGGATCAATAGTCGCACGCGTACCATGACTAATGGTATCATCTGTGTTATAGTCACTGAATGAAATTTCAAATTTAATATCTTTTGCAGCATTTACCTTGTTTGCAGTATTATTAACTACATCATCATTACTACAAGATATTGTTAGCATAGCAGCTAACATACATATAATAGAAAAAAAGTTTTTCATTTCTGTCATGAATTAATTATTCTTATAAATTTTATACGCCAAATATCGATCTTCTATGGAGCAACTTCAGTAGACGACCCTACCCATTCTTCGTGATCGGCATTTATCTCCTTATCATTGTTCCAATTCTCTTCGCTTGAACCTTGTGGATCTAGCGTTACGGAAGCACAAATAAATTTTTCGAATTGAAGTTCATGCACGTTGCACTCGGGACATTCATAGTCTCTTTTCTGTTTCTTTTTTCTCATTACTTTAATTAATTAAATAGTAGTTATTTCGTTTATATTTTCTCTTTATATCGGCTTAGGTACGGACACAAAAAAAGAACAAAGGAAACTCTTAGAAGTCCTTTGTTTACAGGGGTTACGGCACGCTTCGCGCGCGCGTATGCGAGAAGAAAAAAATGTGTAATTTACGCCTGCTCTACTAGAGAGAGAGAGAGAGAGAGAGAGAGAGTATACAATTATTTGGAACTACCAAATAATTTGCAACCTTTTTCTCGAATTTAGATGTTAAAGAATCCAACGCAACAACACGGCTTACACCTTTATTATATAAGGCGCAAACGTTAGCTTGATTGAATTTCGTTATTTGTAACATCATTCTTAAATTGGTTAATTCTCACTCAACGGGCGCAAAGGTAAAAAGAAATATTGGAATAACGAAAGAATTAAAGAAAGAAATATGGATTTAATGAGAAAATCATGGGATGAAGATTGAGAGAATGCATATTTCACCTTATATTATATAAAGAAATTAGGCTATGAACCTTGTTTTACCAAGGATTCACAGCCTAAATACCAAAACTAAGAAAGTATCTACTTTTCTTCCACCGCTGCTTGTGCCGCTGCGAGTCTTGCGATTGGCACACGGAATGGAGAACAACTAACGTAATTGAGTCCTACATGATGGCAGAACTTGACAGAACTTGGCTCACCACCATGCTCACCGCAGATACCACACTTGAGGTTCTTGCGCGTCTTACGTCCTTTCTCAACAGCCATCTGGATAAGTTGACCAACACCCTTCTGATCGAGAACCTGGAATGGGTCAACATCAAGAATCTTCTTTTCCAAGTAGCTTGGCAAGAAGCTAGCAATGTCGTCGCGGCTATAACCGAAGGTCATCTGTGTCAAGTCGTTTGTTCCAAAGCTAAAGTATTCTGCTTTCTGTGCGATGAGGTCGGCAGTTAGAGCAGCACGAGGAATCTCAATCATCGTACCCACCTTGAATGGAACCTCTACGCCTTCTTTCTTGAAGAGCTTATCAGCTGTCTTACGAATGATGTGCTCCTGTATATCAAGCTCATTTACGATACCAACCAATGGAACCATAATCTCTGGCATTGGGTTAAAGCCTTCCTTCTTCAACTGGATAGCAGCACCGAGGATAGCCTTTGTCTGCATGGCTGTAATCTCTGGGAATGTATTGCCCAAACGACAACCACGAAGTCCTAACATTGGATTATGTTCTGACAGAGAACTTACACGGCTCTGGATGAACTGAACGCTTACACCCATCTCTTGAGCCATAATCTCTTGACCCTTTAGATCATGAGGAACGAACTCGTGCAATGGTGGATCAAGCAAACGAATGTTCACTGGCATACCATCCATACACTTCAAGATACCATAGAAGTCTTGTTTCTGATAAGGCAATAGTTTATCGAGAGCCTTCTCACGATCCTCTGTGCTATCTGCGAGAATCATCTCACGCATAGCCTTTATCTTCTCATTTTCGAAGAACATGTGCTCTGTACGACAAAGACCGATACCAACAGCACCAAAGTTGCTTGCAACCTCTGCATCGTGTGGAGTATCAGCATTGGTGCGTACAACCAATTTGCTATACTTCTTACAGAGATCCATTAACTCGGCAAAGTCGCCAGTTACCTCTGCTGGGCGTGTCTTCACTTCACCTGCATAAACCTCACCAGTAGAACCATTTAATGAGATGTAATCACCTTCACGAATGATTGTTCCATCAATCTCAACAGTACGAGCCTTGTAATCAACCATAATTGCACCTGCACCACTGACACAGCACTTACCCATACCACGGGCAACAACTGCTGCGTGTGAAGTCATACCGCCACGAGCTGTTAAGATTCCTTCAGCAGCTGACATACCTGCGAGATCCTCTGGAGATGTCTCAATACGCACCATAATTACCTGGTGACCATCCTCATGCCACTTTGTTGCATCATCAGCAAAGAATACTACCTGACCGCAAGCAGCACCTGGTGAAGCTGGTAAGCCACGTGTCAACACATGTGCTTGAGCGCGTGCTTCCTTATCGAATACTGGGTGGAGAAGTTCATCAAGTTTATTTGGTTCACAACGCAAAAGAGCTGTCTTTTCATCAATCTCACCTTCGTGAAGCAAGTCCATGGCTATCTTCACCATTGCTGTACCTGTGCGCTTACCATTACGAGTCTGTAGGAACCAGAGCTTACCTTCTTGTACGGTAAACTCCATATCCTGCATATCGTGGTAATGCTTCTCCAACTTATCTTGAAGAGCATACAACTGAGCATATAACTCTGGCATAGCTTCTTCCATTGAAGGGAACTTCTTACGACGAGTTTCTTCATCAACATTCTGTTGCTTTGCCCAACGCAATGAACCTTCCTTTGTAATCTGTTGTGGTGTACGGATACCAGCTACAACATCTTCGCCCTGTGCATTGATAAGATACTCACCATTGAAACAATTCTCGCCAGTAGCAGCATCACGAGAGAAACAAACACCTGTAGCTGATGTTTCACCCATGTTTCCAAAGACCATTGCCATAACCGTAACGGCTGTACCCCATTCTTGTGGAATGCCCTCCATCTTACGATAAAGAATAGCCCGCTCATTCATCCAAGAATCAAACACGGCACATACTGCACCCCAAAGCTGCTCCATTGGATCGTCAGGGAAGTTCTGCCCTGTCTGTTCTTTAATAGCATTCTTAAATAAAGTCACCAGTTGCTTCAACTCATCAACTGTCATTTCGTTATCGAGTTTGATACCACGCTGTGCCTTTACTTGCTGAATAATAGCCTCAAATGGGTCAATGTCTTCCTTATTTACTGGTTTCATGCCTAATACGACATCACCATACATCTGTACGAAGCGGCGATAGCTATCGTAAGCGAAACGCTCATTGCCCGTCTTCTTTGCCAATCCCTCTACAACAACATCGTTCAGACCAAGATTAAGGATCGTATCCATCATACCAGGCATTGATGCACGTGCACCAGAACGAACACTGACTAAAAGAGGATTAGAGGGATCGCCGAACTTAGAGTTCATAAGAGCTTCGATATGCTTAACGCTACTCTCAACTTCTGCTTTCAATAAGCCTACTACAGTCTCTTTACCCTTCTCAAAATACTCGTTACATACATCGGTAGTAATGGTGAAACCTGGAGGAACAGGAACACCGATAAGATTCATTTCTGCAAGATTAGCTCCTTTACCACCGAGGAGATTTCTCATGTCAGCCTTACCTTCTGCCTTACCATTACCGAAGGTATAAACTCTTTTTTCGCTCATAATTATAATTGATAATGTATTTTAGTTATTTATCTCTACGTGCAAATATACCAATAATTAGGTAAAGTGACAAACTTTTCAATGAATAATGTAATCTCTACCTTACATTTTCATCTTGTTAGCGGACACACATACCACAATAAAGATAGGCACAACGACGCATACTAGATTTTTTTAGTAACTTTGCAGCCAAATACAAAACAATTTATGAGTAGAAAGAGAAAGCCATTTCCTATATTTGAGAATGTCACAATAGAGGCAGTTGCTGCCGAAGGAAAGTGTGTTGCACACGTTGAAGACAAGGTTGTCTTTGTTCCATTTGTTGTTCCTGGTGACATCGTCGACTTGCAAGTTCGGAAGAAGAAACGTAGTTATTGTGAGGCTACCGTCATTCGATTTATCAGCAAGAGCAATGTGCGTGAAGAACCTATGTGCGAACACTTTGGTATCTGTGGCGGATGTAAATGGCAGAACTTACCTTACAGCGAACAATTAAAGGCAAAGCAGCAGCAGGTTTATGATCAACTGAGCCGCATTGGAAAGGTTGAGCTTCCTGAGTTCCGACCTATCATGGGTTCTGTCCACACAAAGGAATATCGCAATAAACTAGAGTTTGGTTGTGCTAATAAACGTTGGTACACCGCCGAAGAATTAGCTGCATTACCTGAAGGTGTCGGGCTTTCAGGTGGTGCCATTGGATTCCATATAACGGGCAGCTTCGATAAGATTTACCCTATTGAGAAGTGCTGGCTCATGGATAATCTTTGTAACGAGATACGCAATGATATTCGCGACTATGCTTTAGAAACGGGGATGACATTCTATGACATTCGCGCCCAACATGGTTTATTACGTGACCTCATGCTTCGTAACTCTAATACGGGTGAGTGGATGTTGCTCGTACAATTCCATTACGATGAAGAGGGAGATGACGAGCGAGCAAAAGCTCTCATGCAGCATATTGCTGAGAAATTCCCACAAATAACCTCTCTTTTCTATGTCGATAATCAAAAGGGGAACGATACGTTCAACGACCTAGAACTAACGCTTTATAAAGGTAATGACCATATCTTTGAAACGATGGAAGACCTGAAGTTCAAGGTGAGTCCAAAGAGTTTCTATCAAACGAACACCGAACAGGCTTATCATCTCTATTCTGTTGCTAGAGAATTTGCCAATCTTACGGGAGATGAGCTTGTTTACGATCTCTACACAGGGACGGGAACAATAGCCAACTTCATTGCTAAGAAAGCTCGTAAGGTGATTGGTATCGAGTATGTACCCGAAGCGATTGAAGATGCAAAAGTCAATTCCAACGTCAATAACATTGATAATACGCTCTTCTATGCTGGCGATATGAAAGATATTCTCACAGAAGAGTTCATCCAGAAGCATGGTCGCCCTGATGTTATCATCACTGACCCACCACGTGCTGGTATGCACCCTGACGTTGTTAACGTCATCCTCGGAGCAAGTCCTAAACGCATTGTTTACGTTAGTTGTAATCCAGCAACACAAGCACGAGATTTAGCTTTGCTTGATGCAGATTATAAGGTAGCCGCCGTTCAACCCGTTGATATGTTCCCCCACACCCCACACGTTGAGAATGTTGTGCTATTAGAAAAGCGATAATTATACTCGAATATAGAAGAGCCTCCTTTCTTTCCGAATGGAGGCTCTTCTCGTATGTAAGAGGTATCTTATCTTGTTAAATAAAAACAAAACATCAATTAGTTTAAATAAAAAAACTATATTTGCAAACCACATAAACTATTATTATTAACTAAGCTGTTATTCATTATGAAAATCATTAACTATCTGATGGCAACACTTTCCTTAGCAACAATGCTAGCGTGTAGCAATCATTCAGAGATTCAAAGTCCTATTCCTACTTTAACCAACTCTACGAATACAGGATGTAAAACAAGCCCCACTTTAGCTAGAGCAAACAATCTATCAGGTGGAGAAGGGAAAGAGTATCTTGCTTTAAAAGCATTAGGTGAAGGAAAGATGACTCTCGAACACCATAATGCAACACTGGCATGCGATGCCCTAATCAAAACCCAAATGAATACTGATGGAAGTAATACCATAATATTGGTAGAACAATCGACAGAGGATACAAATTGTACTTGCAAATACGACATACAATACACTATCTCCAACTTAGTACCCAATAAGTATCACGTTATCTTAAAGAAGCAGGAAATCAATCGCAATGGTAATCCCCTATCGGATGCCACCGTCTACAAAGACTTCTACTTTAAATATTCCACAGCATTATCATCCGTTATTAATTTAAAGTAAATAGCATACCAACAACAACTACGAATTAATTTATCAACATAAGAGAGTGTATCGCAGGACTTAACCGGTGCGATACACTCTCTTTGCCTAATCTAACGTCGTGATTAATGAGCTTATCACATTGTCACAAGCTCGGCATATCCAATAAAGATTCGGTATATATCTTTCCAGCACGGATTATCCATTTGCTTCTAATTATCCAGTAGACTTACACAAAGAGTGTCTATGGATTCTGCTAATATAATAAGGAGGAATCCCATCAAACTAAGAAGCATCATCAACTGATAATACAAGTCCTGTCGCATAGATAGTATATATCCTGTCATACTCTAAGTTAGAGTACAATATTATACACGTTTGTATAACGAGTTATACACGTTTGTATAATTGATTATACACGTTTGTATAATTAGTTATACACGCCTGTATAATTGATTATACACGCTTGTATAAAAGACTATTGATTAGTTATCATTGATAGGATATATACTTATGATGGGGTCTGATAGATAATATAACATCAGATTATACCAACCTTGTTGTACAAAGTTTATCAGCTTTACAATATATAGAATAAGGTAGGGAATGATTAGACGATGACATAGAGAGAAAAGCAGGATATTATTTTGCACTTATCCGATAAAGCACTATCTTTGCAGCATTAATACTCTAAGTATCATTACAGCAGTTTGTATCTCACCTAAAATATACAATTTATGAGAAAAACAATTATCTTAGCAGCATTGATGTTTAGTAGCATCATAAGTTATGCGCAAGGACAGAAGTGGATAAACAATGTAAAGTTATCTGGCTTCGGTATCGTTCAATATCAATACAATGGTATGCACAACAGTAAGACGAGCAAGTCGAACAGCTTTAATCTTCGATTAGGCCGTGTGTCTTTAGATGGTCGCATATTAGATGATTGGTATTGGAAAGCACAATTACAAGTAAACGGCAATACTTCTACCTTGGGTGCTTCGCCTCGTGTAGTTGATCTCTTTGCCGAGTGGCAGAAGTACGATTATTTCCGTGTAAAGTTGGGACAGTTCAAGAATCCATTTACATTCGATAACCCTATTCACCCTATCGATCAGGGCTTCATGAGTGTTGCACAAAGTGTATTGAAGTTAGCCAGTTTCTCTGACAGAACAGGTGCGCACCCTTCAAATGGGCGTGATATTGGTATTCAAGTGCAAGGTGATTTCCTAAAGAATAATGCGGGGCGCAACCTTGTTCACTATCAGGTAGGAGTATTCAATGGTCAAGGTATTAATACTAAGGATGTTGACCAACAGAAGAATATCATCGGTGGTGTATGGGTTATACCCGTTAATGGTTTACGCTTAGGATGGTTCGGTTGGACGGGCTCATACGCAAGAAAAGGCACATGGACTGATAATGCGGGTATCGTACGAAGCGGTGTACGTAAATTGCAGCAACGTCGTTATGCTTTCTCGGCTGAATATAAAGCGAATGATTGGACATTGCGTTCTGAGTATATCCATTCTACGGGTTATGCCTTTGCTAAGCCTTTGAGTAACACGGATGATGCAGCTGCAAAGGATTGTAACCTCAGTGCTGATGGTAATAAGGCACAAGGTGTATATGCACTGGTTATCGCTCCTATCATCCCTAACAAGTTGCATGCAAAGGCAAGATATGATATGTATCAGCCTTCAGATGGCGCACAAAAGCAGCGTACTCAATATGATATTGGTCTTGATTATGAGTTTACAAAGAACTTAGCTTTGAGTGGCATCTATTCTTATGTACATGATAGATCACAACACGCACTACAGGCTAATCCTAATTATTCCATGTTTGATGTGGAATTAAGTTTCCGCTTCTGATAGACAATAAAATACGGATATGTTCGTACATGTCCGTATTTTATCATACCTTTGCAATCTATCCATAATGACTAAAGTGGATACTATAAGGAATACACATTAAAGAGAGAACCAAAAAAGATGACAACTGAACACCATCACCAACATTCTAATCATAGAGCAGGCTTTCACAATAATGGATCTTCGAAAGCTGCACGCCGTAGACACAAGTTCAACCAGATAATGAAGTTCGTAGGAACAATCGCCGCTATTGGGATATTATACCTTGTGTGGTGGATATACAACAATTAGAAACCTTAGGGCACATTACCTTTCTTTATGTACGATATGAAGATGATAGTGCGAGCCGTCATTATCAATGCGCATCATCTTATGTTGGAAGCTCTTTTTATTCGAAAGAGATAAGGCTACATGCCCCATTGTGCGACGCAAATTTATCTCAACGAGAGGATGCAACTTAAAACCAACGTCTTCCCTACTCCCATTAGCTACAATCATCATATCGACACCTAATGCTCCATAATAAATGCCTGTTAGCTGTTTCGACAGTAAAGTTTCTAACGTCTGTGCTATATTATTTAGCACTGGTATTGGAATATAGGCAGAGAGGAGTTCTTGCTTAACTTCTTCTTTCTCAAGACTATTGCCTATATATGCCCCATTCATTGTATGGAACACTGATAAGCCTACATAATGAACACCATCTTTATCCGCAATAAACTCCATCCCAAAGTCTTTCACCTTGTTATAATAAGGCTCAACCATAATACTCCCTTGCTGCTTGATAATGTTGTTTGCCCAATTAAGTATTGCAGGTTCGATCATTGTATCAATATAACGAACACCCCTCCCACTACTACTCCATGGAGCTTTTATTACAGCCTTATCAATTTTCTCTAAAAGAGAAGTAAGTTCTGCTACATTCCTTGCACAAAACGATTCACCTATTAATATATCCTCATCTAACAGCTCTCGCAATTCACGCAAAACTTGTGAGGCATACTCCCGATTACTAAGTTCTCTAATTGCTGATAGTCTCTCATCCGTGGGTAATACGTTAGCTTTAATCCCTAATTGCTCCAACTGGAACTTAATTGCAGAATCCCAACCCCATGGCATTACCTCTGTAACTTCATCAATAAGCTGCTCTATATTATCACTATCAATAAAATGAACTTGCTGACCATAATTCATAAAACGTCGAGCGTGGATTCGGGCAGAGTTGACATTCTCTACTAAAATATAATCTCCATCTTTAGCCCATAGAACTGGCAAATAATCCAAATCATGCCTCATTTGCCTACCTGCATGGGGGGCTGTAAAGTACTTATTATCATAAGCTAATGCAATATCATGTTCCGGATTGAATATATGTAGTGTCATCGTACTTTATTTTTACGTCATGCAAAGTTACATTAAACCAAATGCAATACAAAATAAATGTCTTTAAATAACATTTTTTGCTATATAGAGTTTGCAAATCAAAGAAATAATTGTAACTTTGCATGTACATTATAATAGATACACAACAGGAACAAGATGGACGCATTCTTTCGTACTCACTCATACCTAGTGGAGCATACAAATGCCCCTGTTCGTCGTTGCCTCATGGATGAAATAGATTGGAACGACAAACTAATAGGTATCAAAGGGACAAGAGGCGTGGGAAAGACAACATTCTTGCTACAATATGCAAAGGAGCGTTATAGTTCTACTGACAAGCAATGTCTCTATGTTAATATGAATAACTTCTATTTTCAAAGTAGAGGAATTGCGGACTTCGCTGGAGAGTTTTATCGTAATGGAGGAAAGGTTCTGTTGATTGATCAAGTATTTAAGCAGCCCGATTGGAGTCGTGAACTACGGCGGTGTTATGATAATTACCCCAATTTACAGATTGTCTTTACAGGGTCAAGCGTAATGAGACTAAAAGAAGAGAATCCAGAACTAAATAGTATCGTTAAAAGCTATAATCTACGTGGCTTCTCCTTTCGAGAGTTTTTAAATTTACAAACAGGATTACAACTTGAGCCTTACTCATTAGAAGAGATTCTAAATAATCACGAGGAGATTACCAATCAAATTTTATCTAAAGTTAGTCCGACAAAGTATTTCCTTGACTATCTTCATCATGGTTTTTATCCTTTCTTTTTAGAACATCGTAACTTTTCAGAGAATCTTCTGAAGACGATGAATATGATGACTGAGGTTGATATCTTACTCATCAAGCAAATAGAGTTAAAGTATCTGACTAAGATAAAGAAGCTCTTTTACCTCTTGGCACTTGAAGGAACAAAAGCTCCCAACATCAGTAACCTTGCAAAAGAAATAAACACAAGTCGTGCAACAGTGATGAATTACATCAAAAATCTTACTGATGCTAGACTTATTAATTTGGTTTATCCTGTTGGGCAAGAGTTCCCCAAGAAACCATCAAAGGTGATGCTACAGAATCCAAATCTAATGTATGCAATCTATCCTATCCAGGTGGAACAGCAACAACTTATGGAGACTTTCTTTGTTAATACCATGCAAGAAACTTGTGTTATCAATGAAGGAGGCAAGCAAGGAACTTACATTGTCAATCAAAAGCATAAATTTAAAGTGTGTGATGCTGAGAATAATAAAATTCGATTCAGCAATGACACCATCTACGCAAAATATAATACTGAAGTTGGGAAAGGTAACCAAGTACCACTTTGGTTAATGGGATTTCTTTATTAGAAAAAGACCAAAAACATTATAAAACAATTTTCATTTAATAAATTTCAAAATGGCTAAAGAAAAGAAGTTTATCACTTGTGATGGTAACGAGGCCGCTGCTCACGTGAGCTACATGTTCTCAGAGGTAGCTGCTATCTATCCTATCACTCCATCATCTCCTATGGCTGAACACGTTGATGAGTGGTCAGCACGTGGTCGTAAGAACCTTTGGGGTCAGACAGTAAGCGTTCAGGAGATGCAGTCAGAGGGTGGCGCAGCAGGTGCCGTACACGGTTCGCTGCAGTCTGGTGCTCTCACGACAACCTTCACCGCATCACAGGGTCTTCTCTTGATGATTCCTAACATGTACAAGATTGCTGGTGAACTTTTGCCATGTGTATTCAATGTTTCAGCACGTACACTCGCAAGTCACGCTCTTTGTATCTTCGGTGACCACCAGGACGTAATGGCTTGCCGTCAGACAGGTTTCGCTATGTTCTGTTCAGGTTCTGTACAGGAGGTTATGGATCTCTCTGCTGTTCCTCACCTTGCTTCATTGAAGACATCAGTTCCTTTCATCAATTTCTTCGACGGTTTCCGTACATCACACGAGTATCATAAGATTGAGTGCCTTGATCAGGAAGATATCCGTCCATTGGTTGACGAGGAAGATGTTAAGCGTTTCCGCGATCGTGCAATGACTCCAGAGCGTCCAGTAGTTCGTGGTACAGCTGAGAACCCTGAGACATTCTTCACACATCGTGAGGCATCTAATAGTGCTTACGAGAATGTAGCAGAGGTTGTTGAGCACTATCTCGGCGAAATCTCAAAGATTACTGGTCGTGAGCACCACCTCTTTGATTACTATGGTGCTAAGGATGCAGAGAACATCATCATCTTGATGGGTTCAGCTACTGAGGCAGCTCGTGAGGCTATCGACTACTTGATGTCTCAGGGTAAGAAGGTTGGTATGATTGCTGTACACCTCTATCGTCCATTCTCTGTTAAGCACTTGCTCGCCGCAGTTCCTAAGTCTGTTAAGCGTATTGCAGTACTTGACCGTACAAAGGAACCAGGTGCAGAGGGTGAGCCATTGTACCTCGATGTAAAGAGTGCCTTCTATGATGTTGAGAACAAGCCACTGATTGTTGGTGGTCGTTATGGTCTTGGTTCTGCTGATACAACACCAGCTAAGATTATCGCTGTTTACAATAACTTAGAGTTACCAGAGCCAAAGGATCATTTCACAGTAGGTATCGTTGATGACGTAACCTTCACTTCTCTTCCAGAGGTAGAAGAGATTCCATTAGGTGGTGAAGGCATGTTCGAGGCTAAGTTCTATGGTTTGGGTGCTGATGGTACAGTTGGTGCTAACAAGAACTCAGTAAAGATTATCGGTGATAACACTGATAAGCACTGCCAGGCTTATTTCTCTTACGACTCTAAGAAGTCAGGTGGTTTCACCTGTTCTCACCTCCGTTTCGGTGATAGCCCAATCCGTTCTACTTATCAGGTAAATACGCCTAACTTCGTTGCTTGCCACGTTCAGGCTTACTTGAACATGTATGACGTAACACGTGGATTGCGTAAGAACGGTACATTCTTGTTGAACACAATCTTTGAGGGTGATGAGCTCGTAAACTTTATACCTAATAAGGTAAAGCGTTACTTCGCTAAGAACAATATCACCGTTTACTATATCAACGCAACAAAGATTGCTCAAGAGATTGGACTTGGTAATCGTACTAACACCATCCTACAGTCTGCTTTCTTCCGCATCACAGAGGTTATCCCTCTCGACCTTGCCGTAGACCAGATGAAGAAGTTCATCGTTAAGAGTTATAGCAAGAAGGGTCAGGATGTTGTAGACAAGAACTTCGCTGCTGTTGATCGTGGTAACGAGTACAAACAACTGACTGTTGACCCAGCATGGGCTAACCTTCCAGACGATGAAGCTAAGGTTGACGATGCTCCAGCATTCGTTAAGGAACTCGTTCGTCCTATGAACGCACAGGCAGGTGACCTCTTGAAGGTTTCTGACTTCGTTAATCATGGCACCATTGACGGTACATGGTCAGTTGGTACTGCTGCTTACGACAAGCGCGGTGTAGCTGCTTTCGTGCCTGCATGGGATGCTGAGAATTGTATTCAGTGTAACAAGTGTGCATTCGTTTGTCCTCATGCTTGTATCCGTCCATTCGTTTTGGATGAGGCAGAGAAGGCTGGCTTCAATGAGCCAACACTTGACATCCTTGCTCCAAAGCAGCTCAAGGGTATGCAATTCCGCATTGAGGTATCAGTTCTCGACTGTACAGGTTGTGGCAACTGTGCTGATGTTTGCCCAGGTAAGAAGGGTAACAAGGCATTGTCAATGACACAGTTTGTTGCAGGTGAAGAGGAAGCTACACGTCGTGCAGCCGACTGGAACTACCTTGTTAAGAACGTTAAGAGCAAGCAGAACTTGGTAGATATCAAGTCAAATGCAAAGAACTCTCAGTTTGCTCAGCCTTTGTTCGAGTTCTCTGGTGCATGTGCTGGTTGTGGTGAGACACCATACGTTAAGCTCGTTTCACAGCTCTTCGGTGACCGTGAGATGATTGCTAACGCTACTGGTTGTTCTTCTATCTACTCAGCTTCAGTACCTTCTACTCCATACACAACTAATGAGGAAGGTCATGGTCCTGCATTCAACAACTCATTGTTCGAGGATTTCTGCGAATTCGGTATGGGTATGGCAATGGGTAACAAGAAGATGCGTGAGCGCATCGTAGTGCTCCTTAACGGTGCTATGGATGACGAGCATGTACCTGCAGAGTTCAAGGAAGCAGCTCAAGAATGGCTTAACAATATGAACGATGCTGATGCTTCTAAGGTTGCAGCAGCTAAGTTAAAGCCATTAATCGAGGCTGGTGCAGCAAAGGGATGCCCTGTATGTGCAGAGTTGAAGACTCTTGACCACTATCTCGTTAAGCGTAGCCAGTGGATCATCGGTGGTGATGGTGCTTCATACGATATCGGTTACGGTGGTCTCGACCATGTTATCGCTTCTGGTGAAGACGTTAATATCTTAGTACTCGATACTGAGGTTTACTCAAACACTGGTGGTCAGAGTTCTAAGTCTACTCCACTCGGTGCTATCGCTCAGTTCGCAGCTAAGGGTAAGCGTGTCCGCAAGAAGGATCTCGGTCTGATGGCAACTACATACGGTTATGTTTACGTAGCTCAGGTAGCTATGGGTGCTGACAACGCACAGACCTTAAAGGCTATTCGTGAGGCTGAGGCTTATCCAGGTCCATCACTCATTATTGCTTACTCTCCATGTATCAACCATGGTTTGAAGATTAAGGGCGGTATGGGTCGCAGCCAAGCTCAAGAGGCTAACGCTGTTGCTTGTGGTTACTGGCACCTCTGGCGTTATAACCCACAGTTAGCAGAAGAAGGCAAGAACCCATTCTCTCTCGACTCTAAGGCTCCAGATTGGGACAAATTCCAAGAGTTCCTTCACAGTGAGGTTCGCTTCCTCTCTGTCCTCAAAGCCTATCCAAACGAGGGGCAAGAGCTCTTCAAGGCTTGTGAGGATATGGCTAAGCTCCGTTACAAGAGCTATGTTCGCAAGACCAAGGAAGACTGGAGTGAGGAGGCATAAAACCTTCTTTGAAAAATGAAGATATAGAGTTAATTACACTATATAACACTTTAAAAGAGGAGTTTCTCTATGATAGAGAAAACTCCTCTTTTTCATTCAACATAACTTGTTACTTATCACGGCCTTTCAAATGATTTATAAAGGACTTTATAAAAAGTTCGCGAACAAACAAAAAAGAGTTCGCGAACAATTTTAATTTTGTTCGCGAACTCTTTTTTGCGTTTCTTATTGCACCTTTCTTACTATTCGTTTTCAATAATCTTTCGAGCCTTCATTCTTCAACTAAATACGCATTGCGTGTCCCTGACAATATATACTTTTTTATCATAGTATTCGCAGTAATTAGTTCTCTACCATTCTCTTACAAGACTGTAACTTTTACTGGTGAAGATAAGAAATCTAATACAGGAACTATAACAAAAGACAATGTCATATTTACAATTACAAAAGGAAATTTAAAAGAAAAGTTCTCCCATCGCTTATACAAAGATGCTATTATTACACTATTCTCTGCAGCTAGGTGGTATTATAAAATAGAATTCGTGTGTGACACTTATAATTCTTAATCGCAAAAGTTTCTTAGGAGATGGTTCTAAAATATGCTCTTTCATTATTTAACATCTCCTTTTTTCTCATAAATCTATTATTGCACAGCACCTAACAAAGCTAAAATTAAAAAGAAATAGAATTCGTTAAAATAAAGCTACGGAATGTTAGATAAAACAACTACATTTGTAGCCTTGAACTTTATTCTAACAATGTTAATAAATTGAATTGTTGAATATCTTTTAAGTTCTACTTGATTAAATTGAATCAATATTTGGATATCGTTGTATATGGGTTTAGTATAATATATCACTACTGTCCCGTTAAAGAAGACTAATAGCTCTTTGAATTAATTGAAATACTGTCTTTTGCAAGAGATTTCAAGGGTGCGACGATTTGAATTTGTACTTTTGCAGTTATCTATAATGCTGCACGATGAACAAAGACAAATACGTTTTCGCCCAATTGATAGAATTTCTCGACAATAACAAGTTTCGCCATTTGGTTGACAAGTATGATGGAAACCGCTATGTGAAGCATTTCACTTGTTGGAATCAGTTGCTTGCTATGATGTTTGGTCAATTGAGTAATCGAGAGAGTTTAAGAGATCTGATTGTTGCTTTTGAAGCACATAGAGCAAAGCAATACCATCTTGGATTAGGGCGTAAGCCTATTACGAAAACGACATTTGCTTCTGCCAATCAGAATCGTGACAACCGCATCTTTGAAGACTTTGCTTTCTATATGATGGAACAAGCCAGAAAGAAACGTGTGACTGATATCTTCAAGTTGCAAGGCAATGTGTATGCTTTCGACTCAACGACCATTCCTTTGTGTTTGTCGGTCTTTTGGTGGGCAAAGTTCCGTAAGAAGAAGGGAGGAGTAAAAACACATGTGCTATATGACCTCGAATCTCAGGTTCCAGCTTTCTTCCACATCTCTACAGCATCCGTTTACGACTCAAGGGCAATGAAAGAAATTCCTTATGAATCAGGTTCTTACTATGTGTTTAATCGTGGATACAATGCATTCAAGGAACTTTTCAAAATACATCAGCAAGAATCGTTCTTTGTTGTACGAGCCAAGAAGAATCTGCAATACAAATGCTGTAAATGGAGGCGCAGGTTGCCAAAGAATATATTGACAAATGCTGAGATTGAATTCACAGAATACAATTCATACCGGAAGTATCCGGAGAAACTCAGACTCGTCAAATTCTATGATGAAGAACAAGGTAGGGAGTTTTCCTTCCTAACAAATGCTTTTCATCTAACAGCTCCTGAAATAGCCAACCTTTACAAGAATAGATGGCAGATAGAACTGTTCTTCAAATGGCTAAAGCAGCACCTCAAAATCAAGAAGGTTTGGGGTACTACAGAGAATGCTGTGAGAATCCAAATCTCATCGGCAATTATAGCCTATTGCCTTGTTGCTATCGTACAACATGATTTGCAACTTAAGCGATCGACTTATGAGGTTCTTCAGATTCTAAGCATTTCTCTTATGGATAAGACACCACTCGTTGAACTCTTCGAAAGGACTGATTTCAATAATGTCAAAGAACTCGATTGTCCCCTCTTTCTGGGGTTATTTGATTAATATTTAACTTGTCCCGATTTTAACGGGACACTAATGATAATATATAATTGTTATGGGAAGTATCGAACAACTAAAAGACATGATGTCTCTTTATTCCTACATTGAAACAGCTGAAATTGAGGAATACTTTAATCAGATTGCAAAACTCCTATTTAGTAATTTAGCAATTAGGAAAGGAATTACACTTTATTTATTTAAAGAGATCGAGTTTTACTTCTACAATAAGAATCATCGTGATATTATCACTCATCCACGAAATTCTAGACCTTTATGCTGGTATGTGAATGATTTTGGTGGAATAGATTTGAATTTTGGTAGCACCATCAATACCATACCCAATACAGACAATAAAGGAAAGATTTCTCAAAAGCACATCTTAAATAATGAAGCTTGCTTTGGTGGAATATTGATACGTAAGTTGATAAACAAAGAAAATGGTAATGTTCTGGCTGGTCCTTGGGCTTGTGCTGATTTATTCAGATGTTACGATGCTACAAGTTCTGACGTTGAACTACCATTACTTGTTGAGCATAACAGTGGAATGGTAAGTTATATTCGTAAGCCACGAATAAATCTCCTTACGAATGGTCAGACGGTAGAAAAGAAAGTTAATAATATTCTAAGTGAATACGTAGCACATCCAGAAACTGAAGAATTATATAATGACTTTACTTCATTTAAAAATAGAGCATACAGATATGTTCGATGTGAAAAGTTAATGCATGATGAAGAAACTAATATAGTTTACTTTTCACCATTGCTCAATAATTGTCATACAGATTTCTATCAACGGCTTAAAAAACTACTACAAGATATTGGAATTGAGTTTAAGGAATTGAAAAGCACCAGAGATTATTGGGTACGTGACTATATGCCTTTCCAATTACATAAAAATGATTTCTTAAAATATCGTTATTATCCCGATTACCTTGTTAATAGTAAAAACGAGAAAGATAGGGAATATATCACAGACTGCTCAAAAGTATTACGTGGCATGGGTATTAGTTGCAATTCCACTACTCTCATTATAGATGGTGGAAATATGGTTTCTTGTGGTCCGTACATTGTTATGACTGATAAGGTTTTTAAAGAAAACCATTGTCAGAAAGATGATGCTAAATTTAAATTGAAACTTGAAACAGAACTCGGACATCCTGTTATCATTATACCTTGGACTATGCATGGTGATTTTGATACAGAAGATACAGACAAGTATGGACACTCTGATGGTTTTATAAAATGGTGTGGCGATAATCGAATACTGATGGGTAATCATGGTGATGAATATCCAGAAGAGGCTATTGCTATAAGAAATGAACTTGAGAAGTATGGGTTTGAAGTAATGGAGATGAGGTTTAATGATAAAGTTAATTCTCCTTGTTCAGAACTAAATTGGGCTTATATCAATTTTCTTCAAGTAAGAAGGCATATTGTTATGCCTGTATTCAATATAGAAGAAGATTTAATTGCTTATAATTATATAGCTGAAGCGTTCCCAGATTGCACAATCCATCAGATAGAAATGGCAGAGATTGCAAAAGAAGGAGGAGTACTTCATTGTATAAGTTGGAATATATTCCAGAACAAGTAAGACACCACAATAACAATTAAAAATATAACACCTGAAGAATATGAAAAGTATGTAGCATCCTTGTATCAAGCAGGAGAGTATAAAACCATAGTAACCCCACTTGCAGGCGACTGGGGCATTGACATTATTGCGACCAAAGGTTTCGAGGAAATAGCGATTCAAGCCAGGATGTATGGTCATACTTCTAGAAAAGTTAATCGAAGTAATATTATGGAATTTTATAGTGCAATGACATATCAAGATCGTACTAAAGCCGCTCTTGCTACAGATGGAGAACTCCTTGATGATGCCGTTTTCAATAATCTTTCGAGCCTTCATTCTTCAATTAAATACACATTGTGCGTCCCTGACAATATATACTTTCGTGCCCCACGAAATGTACTATTGTGCCTCACAATATATACTTTCGTCAAAGCATATTAACTCGAACTCGGGATAAGAGAAGTTTGTAAAAAGTTGGTAACCTCGTTGTATTCTTGTATCTTTACAGCTGAAAATCAAATATTACCTGTATTTCTTCATAATGTATTTCAGCCTTGGAGTCTCAATTACTTCATTGATTTCAAACCCGAGTTTCTCATAAACCCTCTTTGCTGTTTGGTTGAAATCAAAGACTGTAAGGGAAATACTTTTAATATTATCATCCTCAAAAAGGAAATCTATAAATCTTTTTAGTGCCGCTGTGCCCAAACCCAATCCTGTTTTCCAGGGGGCGATTATAAATCTACCTATGTGTATGTTCTCCTTATCAATTCGTACTTCTTGTATCATTCCGATAAATTCCCCTTTGTTGAATATCGAAAATACATTCTCCAACTCCTGTATCTTACCACAGTTCAACGGGTAAGAGGTTTTGGGACCCATCCATTGCTCCTGGAACTCTTTTCCTTGTTTATTGGACCATTCACATAAAAGCAAGGCATTGTCTTTACTTATTCCCTTTTCAATGCTAATATTCTCCATCTCGTTAAAAGTTTCAGTTACATTGCAAAGATATACAAATTGCTTGAAACACAAGTATCGCTTTGCTTTCAATACTGTCACTGCAATGTAGGTATATCTGTTCCACATAGGTATAGGCGTTGTATCCCTGACAGAGTTATTAGCTTCTTAGACTTGCTTGCAAAGAATCAAATAAAAAAATATGGTATCAAAAGCTACTTAAAGTACGCCTTTGATACCATATTATGTTATAATAAAATGCTATTATCTTATTCTATCAGCTGCTCTTACCAAAGCCTCATCGGCAAGAATCGCATGACGAGCCAACCATAAAAGTATAAATGCAACTAGTGGCAGACATGCTGCAAATTCTATATGGAAAGTAAAACCTGTCATTAACACCTGACTGAATACGCCATATACAACATACCACCCAATAATCATCAACATAGAAAACAAGCAGAAACGAGCTTGACGCTTACGATTGTGATAGTCGAAAATTGCAAACAAATCTATTGGACAAGTAACTAAAAGTATAACAAACAATGCCCAAACGTTAAAGTTCCTTCCTCCGTTTGCATCAGTAAGCCAAAGATTCATCAACTGATTATCAGCACCCATCCCTTGTGGCTCAAAACTACCAATCGGTAGGCAAAGACAGGCAAGCGTTACTATCAATGCCAGAAACAAGAAGATTGTTTGTTTCCTTTGTATCATGATTACAATTCTTCCTCTTCTTGTGCCTCCTTAGAAGGATCACGCCAATAAACATCACCATCTAAGAACTCTTGCGTAGCCAACAATGTTGGTTTAGGCAACTTCTCATAATAGCGGCTAATTTCTATCTGCTCACGATTCTCAAAAACCTCTTCGAGAGAGTCGTTATAAGAAGCAAACTCTGCAAGTTTCTTACTCAAGTCTTGCTTTATCTCAACAGAAATCTGGTTCGCTCTTTTAGAAATAATTGCAACACTCTCATAAATATTACCTGTACCCTTCCAAAGTTCTTGAACATCACGGGTTACCGTATTTGACGGTGCTTTTGACTTCTTGTAATCCATTCTAATTATTATATTTTTAAGTCTTTAATTCTAATCTTTTGTTATCTCCTTACATTTCTTTATGAAATCCTCAGCAGTTTTGCGCTCTTTCGAATTAGGGTATTCATTGATGAAACCATAACATTCATCTTCCGCATCTTGGTAACGCTGTAACTTCTTTGACTCAACACTCATCTGTGCCAACTCATATTTACTCTTCATGATTAGGATAGAAAAATCTTCACGAAGATTACTATAAGGATAATCATTCAAAGCGTTTTGAGCTGTAATGATACATGCCTCATAATTATTGCCACCACTGGTACAATTACCAAAATATGAACCGAGATTATAATAAAGCTTTGCATTCAAATACTCCTTACGAATAAGTTTATCCTGCAAATCGAAGAGGCGTTGTTGAGCTGTACTCTTCATCTTCCCTTCTGGGAAAATATCTAAGTAATCTTGGAAAGCAGCAATTGCAGCAATTGTGGGAGTCTGATCAAGACGTGCTTCTGGCGTTCCCTCAAAAAGACTCTGACCAATATAAAAGGATGCCATTTCGGCATACCTTCCACGTGGGTAAGTTTGGTAATACTTCTTGAAAGTTTCTGAAGCTGCTTCATAGTCCTTCAATCCATATTCACCCATTGCTAACATATAAAGGCATTCCTCTGCATTATCAGTACCCTTTTCTATTGTTACAAGATCCTGTAACAAGGGTACCGCAAAGCCGTATTTTCCCTTTGCGAAACACTCTTTAGCGAACTCATACTTATAATTGTTATCAGTTGTCTTGTAGACCTGATTATATTCATGAGCACAACTTGTTAAGAGCAAAGCAACACAAATGCCTATTAAAAAACTCTTCTTCATATATTAATTTTGAAATGCAAAGTTACACATTATTCTATAAATACACAAAGGCACTTTGCTTTTTTAGCAAAAAATCACTATTAATGAGATACTATCACTTGATTTTCGTACCTTTGCCATCCAAAGATTGTTCTCCTTTTTACAGATATAATGAACTTCAAATTAACATCAAAATATAAGCCTACGGGTGATCAGCCTGAGGCCATTAAGGAATTGACCGAGGGATTAGAGCGTGGAGATAAAAGCCAAGTTTTATTAGGAGTAACGGGATCAGGTAAGACGTTTACAGTAGCTAATGTGATTGCAAACGTGAATAAGCCAACGCTTATCTTATCACATAACAAGACTCTAGCAGCCCAACTTTACGAGGAAATGAAAGCGTTTTTCCCAGAGAATGCTGTGGAATATTATGTCTCATATTATGACTATTATCAGCCTGAAGCTTACTTACCAACAACCGATGTTTACATTGAGAAAGATCTTGCTATAAATGATGAAATAGACAAGCTAAGACTTTCTGCAGTTTCTTCTCTATTATCAGGTCGCAAAGATGTAATTGTGGTCTCATCTGTTTCATGTATATATGGTATGGGTGCTCCAGTCGCAATGAAGGAGAATGTCATCCAGATCAAGAAAGGGCAAATCATCGATCGAAATGAGTTTTTACGACGCCTTGTTGATTCCTTATACACGCGAAATGATATTGATTTACAACGTGGAAACTTCCGAGTAAAAGGAGACACTGTCGATATAGCAATGGCTTATAATGACAATATCTTGCGCATTACTTGGTGGGACGATGAGATTGATACTATCGAAGAAGTCGACCCAATAGCATTCCATAGAATTGCCACTTTTGATGATTATGAGCTATATCCGGCAAATCTCTTTGTTACATCAAAAGAACAGACAGAAGGTGCCATCCGACAGATACAGGATGATATGGTAAAGCAAGTTGACTTCTTTACTCAACTGGGGGACAATATCAAGGCACAACGCATAAAGGAGCGGGTTGAATATGACATTGAAATGATTAAGGAACTTGGTCATTGTTCTGGTATTGAGAACTATTCGCGTTACTTCGATGGTAGAAAGGCTGGACAGCGACCTTATTGTCTACTTGATTTCTTCCCTAAAGATTACCTGATGGTCATTGATGAAAGCCATGTAAGTGTACCTCAGATTTCAGCAATGTATGGTGGTGACCGAGCACGTAAGACAAACCTTGTAGAGTATGGATTCCGTTTACCTGCGGCTTTTGACAACCGACCATTAAAGTTTGAAGAGTTCCATAACCTGATTCATCAAATCATCTATGTGTCTGCAACACCTGCAGACTATGAGTTGAAAGAATCAGAAGGTGTTGTTGTTGAGCAATTAATTCGACCGACAGGATTACTTGATCCAGAGATTGAGGTTCGTCCTTCAGAGAATCAGATTGATGATTTAATGAACGAGATTGTTATCCGTGCAGAAAAGGAGGAGCGAGTGTTGGTAACAACCTTAACAAAGCGAATGGCGGAGGAGTTGACGGAATACTTACTCAATCATGACATCCGAACAGCCTATATCCATAGTGACGTTGCCAGTCTTGATCGCGTCAAAATCATCAATGATTTGCGAGCAGGACTGTATGACGTCCTTGTTGGTGTGAACCTATTGCGTGAAGGACTTGATCTCCCGGAAGTATCGCTTGTCGCCATACTTGATGCGGACAAAGAAGGATTCCTCCGTAGTCATAGAAGTCTAACGCAGACAGTCGGACGTGCTGCCCGTAACGTAAACGGAAAGGTGATCATGTATGCGGATAACATAACCGAAAGTATGCAGCGAACCATTGATGAGACAATGCGGAGACGTGTGAAGCAGCTCAAATACAACGAGGAACATCACATCACACCAAAGCAAATTGTCAAGGCGATTAAGGATACTTTGCCAAAAACTGGACGCTCTACAACGGCACAAGCATTTCCATTTGCTAAAGGAGCGAAAGGCATATATACCGAGCCTACACAATCAATGGCATTTGCAGCCGACCCTATCGTTATGCGGATGACGAAAGAGCAATTAGAGAAGAGTATTGCCAACACAACAGCCCTTATGAAACAAGCAGCGAAAGACCTCGACTTCTTACAGGCAGCACAATATCGTGATGAGATTATCCGACTACAAAAGCAGCTCGAAACAAAATAAACACAATGTCCTTAGACAGAATATCATACTTTAAAGACAGAGTAACACACGAACATATTGCCTTAATATGTTACCATGACCCTATGTTAATTTGTTACTCTGTCTCCAAAACTTATGTCATTAAATAATATGTTCTTCCGTCTAAACCCTATGTTACCATCCCTCTATGTTCGAATGTTACCATGTCTCCAAAACTTATGTCATTGAAAAAATATGTCTTTATGGCATTATGTCTCTAACTCCCATGTTCTTCTGTCTCACACAAAAGCCCCACCCCGTTAGATTGGGGTGAGACCGTACCACGGAAGCGAGAGAACCAAATTAATACACTAGTTTTGAAAGACATTAATTTCACAATTAATATAATCGATTGTCTTATTACAGAACGATTGATACCCTGAATCAATCTAAAAATGCTCCCGTGGTATAGAAGCCGACACTAAAGAAAGCCTCCCCAAGCCCCTCCAAAGGAGGGGATGTCCTTATTGCATACAGTTTGAAATAACCATATATATATGAGCGGACTTAGGGACATCCCCTCCTTTGGAGGGGCTTGGGGAGGCATCGTTTGTGGCACATATCCCAACTAGCTTCCGTTAGGCACTCCTCCCCTTTCGGGGAGGCGGGGTGGGGCTTTAGCCTGCCTGTGGTCCATTCTCCTCTCCTTTCAGTTCGGGGGCGGGGGTGGGGCTTTTCTTCCTAGCAGGATTATCTACCGACACCTCCGCAGCATGGGCAGCCTCACGCATTTTAGCTTTAGGGGGTGAAGATAATTTTAGGAGTTTTGAGTGTGGCAGCTGTCACGTCCTTCATGTCGTCCATCATCTTTGGAGGGAAGTAAACACGAAGCGAACCGAGGTCACCAAGGTCAATACTTGCACCCATCTTCAACGAGCGGCACGCCATCTTACCCAACGTGATAAGCGTGTTCATCACGTCACCGCGCGAGAGCGAGGTCTCGTCCATAATCATGTCGCAAAGTGCATCAAGCGTCATGTGTTGGTTACTCTTGGGCACAGCATAGTACACCGTCTGCCCCTTCTTCTTCCCGATTGTTTGCTTCTTTGATTTTACTTCGAATTCTACCATAGCATTATACTTTTAAATGGTTGATAATTATGTTATTAAAACTCTTTTTCTATTGGTATTCAACACTTCGTTTCAAGGGTGTTTAAGACTCTTCATCAAGGGTGTTTAACACTGTTGATCAAAGGTGTTAAACACCTACAGCCAAGAGTGTTTAACACCTTTGAGACTCATTATTCTATATCCTATTTCAATCACCTTACGGCGGTTCTTTAGGTGTCGACTTTTTGAGGGCGACACCTGTAAAGGAGCAATCGCGAGAACTACTGAAGCGCCTCCGCCCTGAACCCGTAGCCGCGGCCGTAGTTGCGCACGCCGACGCTACCACTGTAGAAGTACAGGTTGTAAGCGACGTAACGGCCCCATGGGTAAGCACTAGACGACCAATAGTGGCCTACGTAGCCAACGTTGAACAGCTGACCAGAGCCGTAGAAACCCAAGGCGGGCAGGTAGAAATAATTACCTGCGTCAGCCGCATCGGGGAGAGTCTGAGATACAGACCAGCTGTTTTCGTTGCCATTTGTTCGCCAATCGCTTCCGTCTACAGCTTTGTTAGCGTCAAATCCGCTTATATTCGCCTTCTTCTTAAACCACATACCACCTTTATATAAGTGACCCATTGTTGTCCAAAGTTCGTCTGCGTCCCAACGAGGATCTCCCTTTGCAGCGTACCATGTCATCTCGTTAACATTAGGAAGGTCTTTACATGAGCTGTGAGTTGCCTTATTATCTGCGCCGTAAGTAAATGCTTCGTTGTAGTAACGAGGGTCAGCGTTGCTTTGGGCGTAGTTGCTATTACTCTGACCGTTCAACACTGGCTGCCATGGACTGGCACTATTCCATTCGTGACCTGACCAATAATTCTGCTGGGCATCCCACATGTAATATTTATCGCCGTCGTAATTGCGTACATTAAGGTTAGCAGTCATATCGTAGTACGTGTTGCGGGCATAATCAGTAGTTAAGAATTAAGGGAAATAAAGGGAAGCGCAAGGAATGTAACTATTTGAAATAGTGTTATTTAGCTTTTTCCTGCTATTTTGAGGGTAAGCGAAAACGAGCATCAAACGGCATGAGTTCCGTTACCAAATCGTAACCCATCAAGGGAAAAGCAAAAAGGGGTAACGAATTGAAGCTAAACAACTGTTTCATAGGTTTTTATTCCTCATCTTTCATTTTTC
The DNA here is from genome assembly GCF_018127765.1 of Prevotella veroralis. Taxonomy (NCBI): domain Bacteria; kingdom Pseudomonadati; phylum Bacteroidota; class Bacteroidia; order Bacteroidales; family Prevotellaceae; genus Prevotella; species Prevotella veroralis. Next base: position 1,190,436 of record NZ_CP072330.1, read on the forward strand.
TGCATCGCTCAGGAATACTTGCTCATCTGTACCTTTGCAAACAAAGGAAATTTAGAAAAAACGACAGAAAAATGAAGGAAAACAAACTGAAAGTATCGTTCTTCGTTCAGGCGAAACGAACCGACAAGAAAGGACTTGTGCCTGTTATCGGGCGCCTCTCAGTAGGCAGAACCCATTCTGGCTTTTCTACCAAGTGCAAGACTCCGCTCACTCTTTGGGACAGTCGTAAGCAACGGCTCGTCGGCAAGAGTGCAATGGCGGTGTCTGTCAATCAGAAACTCGGTGAATGCACCGCACTCATTCACGCACGCTTTCACGAATTCAGTGAAAGAGAAGAAGCCTTTACCGCCACAGACGTGAGGGATGCCTATCAGGGGCAAATCCACCGCCAAGCCTTGCTCTTGGAGAGTTTTGGGGAGTATCTTACACAGACAAAGGAACGTATCGGCATTGATCGAGCCTTAAAGACGTTCAAACTCCGTACCTACCAACTCTCCCTGCTCCGTGAGTATGTGCAGAAGAAGCACAAAGTAAGCGATATTCCACTCTCACAGCTGGACAAAGCCTTTATCGAGGGCTTCGAGTATTATCTCACCATTGACCGAAAGCTGAAACGCAGTAGCATATCGAGTACCTTGTCTACTTTGCAGACCATCGTCCGCATGGCGGTGAAGAAAGGCGTGCTGGACTTCTATCCGTTCTTGGGCTACAGTTACGAGCGACCAAAAGGCGAGCCGAGAAGCATCACGCAAGACGAACTACAAAAGATAATTGACTTGGAGATTGAGTGGGAAAACTACCGCATTGTCCGTGATTTGTTCGTCTTCTCCTGCTTCACAGGACTGGCTATCTCTGACGTGCGCAATCTCAGAGAGGAAAACATCGTCTTTGAAGAGGGTGAACTCTGCATCAAGGGCAGACGCATGAAGACAAAGACTCCGTATCGTGTACAGGTACTTCCTCCTGCTCTGGAAATTATGAATCGCTATAGAGGCATAAGGGCAGGTTTTGTTTTTGACGTGCCGACTACCGACATTATCCTCAATGGCATGCACTACATACAGAGAAACATCGGGATGAAAACTCCGCTGACCTTTCACATGGCTCGCCACACCTTTGCATCGCTCATCACACTCTCGGCGGGTGTACCTATCGAAACGGTGAGCCGTATGCTCGGACACACAAATTTGAGAACAACACAAATCTATGCGGCGGTTTCCTCCGAGAGAATCCATCGAGATATGCAGAAAGTACAACAACGCATACAAGATACATTCACCTTAAAACTTTGACATTATGGCACGAAGCACATTCAAGACACTCTTTTATATCAACCGTTCCAAAGAGAAGAAGAACGGCAAATGCCCGATTATGGGGCGCATCACCATAGACAGAGAACAGGTACAATACAGCACGGGCAAGGAAATTGCTCCTGAACTTTGGGACAGCCATAAGGGACGATGCAAGGGAACAGGCGAAGAGACAAAGGAAATCAACCGCTATTTACAAAGCAAAGAGGAACAAGCCAAAGCAAAGTATCAGGAATTGATATGGCAACGTGGCTATATCACCGCCGAGCTCCTCAAACGTGAACTTATGGAAGAAGACAAGCCTAAAGGTTTTCTTTTGGAGGATACACGACTATTTATTGAAGAAAAGCGTCCATGCGTAGGACTGACGATTGCCAAGCCGACTTTTGCTAATTACATCTATGCAGCACAACTCATTAAGTCCTATCTGCGTGAACGCTTAGGTCAGGAAGATATTCGATACGCACAGTTGGACTATGGCTTTATCGAGGAGCTGGACTTCTACCTTAAATCAGAGCGCAATCTCTCCCTTGCCACCATTCAGATTGTTGTCATTTTCCTACGGAAACTCATCGGCATCGGGCAGCAGAAGAAATACATTCACATCGACCCCTTTGTGGACTACAAGGCGGAACTACCACATCGAACACGCAGGTATCTCACAACCGAGGAACTGCAACGAGTACTACAAACGCCCATTATTGACAAGCAGTTTGAGCGTGCAAGGCAACTGTTCCTTTTCTGCGCCTTCACGGGGCTGGCTCGTGTGGATATGCAACGGCTCAAACCGAAGCATATCATCCGTAATGCAGATGGTACAGAGGAAATCCGCATCAAAAGGCAGAAAACGAATGTGGAAGCCATCATTCCACTTCTGCCCATTGCCAAGCAAATCCTTTCGCTCTATATCAAGGGCAAGAAAGCGGACGACTTGATATTCCCCAATCTTACAATAAGGAAGGCATCCTTTGCGTGTGTGAACATCGGGCAGATATGCCGGATAGAGAAAGGCTTGACCTTTCACATGGCTCGCCACACATTCTCGACCACAATATGTCTTTCCAATGGTATTTCGATGGAAACGCTCAGTAAGATGCTCGGACACAGTAATATCGGTACGACACAAATTTACGGAAAGATAACTGACCATAAGATACAAGAGGATATGACTGCACTCACTCATAGAGAGCATTCTGCCTTTGATGGCTATTGCAAGTCGATTGCACGGCAGAATATGCCACTGTAACAAGCATAAGAAAGAAGTAATTATAAAACATATATTATTCACGATTGAGAAACAAACGATTATGAAACAGAATACTAAACAGGAACTTTCCTATTTTCGGTTGAAATTAAGAAGTTATATGAGTGAGCATCACCCCGAAAGATTGTACGACACGGAGTTTATCACCACACGAGCAGACATGGCTCTAACAGCTTACTGCGATGCAGTGGCACAAGGTTTTTCGCACCTCGAAGCAGAGAGCATAGCAAGTGAGGTATTGTATCAAGGTTTGCACTTTTCCAAGTACGACACGCTTGTTTCTGTCTTAGAGAACGAGTTTGAGAGGGAACTGCCTGCTCCGCTCCCAGAGAAACTCGTACCTATACTGTTGTCGAACAAGGCTGTTCAAGCCACATTCGACAAGTTCGGTTTGACGGACATATTGGCTTCTGACGAGCAATACGGCCGTCTTTACACCGAACTCACAGGCACGATAGTGCTGCTCATTGAGAGCAATAAGCTGCCAACGGTCAGACTGACGGAGGAAGCAAGCCCGAAGGCGTTGTAAGCAAAGGCGCACGCAAAGCCCCTGATGCCGTTTCTTATCGTGCAAAGGTACAACGGCAGCCAATCTGCCCTGAAAGGTCGAGTCCTGCGGATGGAGAGAAGAATCTCCACCGCAGGATTTTTCTTTTCCAAGGTGGTATTGCAATTTTCAATAGCCATGCGGTTGTATTCATCTCTCCCAACCTTGCAGAGCTGGACTGCCGTAAGAGAGTATAGGCACGACAAGAATACGGCATACTCAGGCTCTTTGGACGCAAGGCGTAACAACCAACAACAGATAGGACTGACGATAATACGGACAATCTGTTGTTTGTACAATTTGTTGTCATGACTATCTGTTGTCAAAACTATATATCGTCAAAATAATCTATCGATAAAACTATCTATCGATAGTTCTACATATCGATTTGTCGAACTATCGAACTGTCGAGAGAATAATTGCTATGTGATAAAAGGAAAGAGCCGGCACCTCTTCTCATTACCGCAATCATACCATTCTTATACAGAACATAAGAGCTTTTCAGCGACAGCTCCAAATCTGATAGGGAAAGCTACCAGCCTTTGCGCTTAAAGTTTATGAGCTTTCTACAAAAAGCTTATAAGTAATCTGACAAAAGCTTAAGAGCTTTTTAATGAAAGCTTAGGAGCTTTTGGGTGAAAGCTTAAGAGCTTTTCAAATTGACAGACTAACTTCTTTTCTCTTCCTTCTATTTCCCTGCTTTTCCTCATTTCTTGCAGCGGTGCTTCCGAGGGTTTACTTTTGCACTCAATAAGTACGGCAATGGACTGCATATTAGTTCGTTTGCCGAGTAACAATAAAGTAATCAAAACAAAATCAAGGAAATGAAACTCATTATTATCGACCGCAAGGCATGGGAGCAGCACTGCTCCGACTTTGCAGACTTTATCCATCGTATCGAACAACTCATCGGCAATCCGCCCGAAAAGGACGAATGGCTCGACAACGAAGCCGTATGTCGCAGACTCGGCATCAGCAAGCGTACCCTGCAATCATACAGAGATACGGGTAAAATTTCTTATTCAATGATTGGACACAAGTGTTATTACAAGGAGAGTGACATCACAGATTTACTGAACGCAAAAACTGAATGAACTATGACAGAGAACGAAATCGTTACACAGAAAGACTCTCAGATGCAGATGTTTGCACAGTTGATGGAGGGTACTTTGAAGAAACTGGAGCGTTATTGTTCTACAGCCCGTCCGATGTTAGGCGGAGAGGTTTACCTCACGGGCGAGGAAGTTTGCAGCCTGTTACGTCTGAGTACCCGCACACTTCAAGACTATCGGGACAGCGGAACGATAGCCTACTGTAAAATCGGCGGCAAGATACTCTACAGGCAAAGCGACATACAAGCTATGCTCGAAAGACATTATTACCCAAAATCCAAGAAGCCATGACAACCATAGAAGAAAAGAGAAGGCAGCGTTTGGAACAAGCCCTTCGAGATATGGGCAATTATGGCGTTAAGCTCCGCAAGCCCGAAGAGTTGCCCGATTTTGACCAGCCCGTAGATTATGAAGAGGAAAAGAAAAGATTTGAGCCTGTTAAAGTTGAGGAACAAAATGACAAGGAGAGTCACAAGGACTATTCTCAACCGTCCTATCAAGAAACAGAGTTGTCACCAACGGAAAGGGCTACTTCTACCGAAGAGAATCATCAACGAATGGGAAAAACAAGGGACAGGAAGCAATTATCCGAGTTTCAGGGGAAATATCTTCAGCCCTTTCGCAACAGTCACCGCAAAGCCGTGTATGTATCAGAGGAAACTCAAAGGAGACTTGACTATGTGGTGCGGAAGATTGGCGAGCAGGGAGCAAGTATTTCGGGATATGTGGAGCAGGTGCTTCGAGAACATCTCGACCAATACAAAGATGATGTGGAAAGATGGCGGAAACTCTGAAGTACTGCATTCCTCGAATGCAAGCCTACGCTGAGTTACTGTATTCAGTGAATGCAGTAACACGGCATGGGCTTATAATCCCATTTTCTACATTAGCAAGGTGTGTCTTTGTACCACAAACTGCCGTTTGTACCACAAAGACCCTTGCCCCGAAAGGGGATTAAATCACTCCAAAGTCGTGATTAGAAAGCAATGAAAAAGCAGAAACAAAAGAAGCCAGACGGCAGATGTGCCACCTGCCCAAGATGGGACAGATGGCACATCAGGATACCTAATTCCGAAGACCAGCAGAAGCTTATCAGACTCTACCGCAAGTCGGGAGCAAAAACGAAAAGTGATTTTGTCCGAGCAAGGCTTTTAGGTGAAGCCTTTAAGGTCATCACCCAAGACCCTGCAAAAGAGCCTTACTTGGAGAAACTCTCCGAAATCGTTGCCATGACTCATAAGATAGGCGTGCTATACAACGAAGCCGTGAAAGCCCTCAATACTTATCATTCTGTTGCCACTGCTCAACGATTGCTCAGTAAACTTGAAACTTATTCCCAACTTCTTATTAGACTGCAACAACAAGCAGTACAACTGACAAAATCCCTTGACTTACATCGATAGCATTGTTTATCTTGTACTACTTTTACCACTTCTGATAATACTATTAGAGTGGTAATGTGTTCTTCAACTAATAGTTCGCCATACGGCAGGTAAGCATCATATTGTGTGATGTTACCTCTATCGTCTGTGATGTAAGACGTTGAACCTAAGTGGTCACTGTGATAGAAGAAGGTTTCTTCTTTCGTAGTATCGTTTGGGATATAGCCGTAACCAGCCTGTGGATCATCAGGGTTGCTTGGGTCGTTCCATGAGACTGGGGCACCGGGGTTGGTACCTGGTGTCGTGTTAGGATGTGGAGTCTGAATCCAACCCTGTGGCACATCATGGTTGCCGAGTTCTGTAAGGACGGCATTATAACCAACACCAGTGTTCTCCGGATCACCATACGCACCCTTCTCTGTCGGTACACCAGGAGCTACACCCACCTTCTTATAGTATGCCTCTTTCTGCTTCTGAATCTGATTCATACGCTCAGCATAATCCTGCTGACCAGCGGTTACGTATGAGCCATTGCGTCCATAGACGTTGTTGAACAGACCCGTTCCTATCCTTGAAGCAACTCGTTTGTCACCAATGAAGTAATGCTTCGTAAAGCGATTCTTGTTAATGCTGATTATCGAAGCAGGATAAAGCGTGAAGTTGTCCGTCTCGTGGAACATAATTCCTTGCGGTGCACCATTGATATACACACCCTCCATCGTCCCGTAACTCTTCATGATGCGTTCACCGGCAGCGTTGTAAGTGTAACGTGAGGTTTTGCCATTATCGCTTAAGACTATCAGGCGGTTGTCCTCGTCCCAGTACATCTCCCTCGTGGTGTTGGTACTGTCATTCGTTACCAGCGTAGGATTACCATTGGCATCATACGTGTAATGGTCGTGACCAATCTGCGTTGGAGCCGTCGGGTGCTTACTGTCCTCATACTTATAAGCAAAGTTATAAGACTTGGCAGTTGTCGTTGAATCCACCTTCTGCACCTTCGTCAGCGGTTCACTCATCCGTCCGAACGACATCACCATATCATACGATGCAAGCTTAGCCTTACCGTTGGTCTTTATTAGACGGTTAGGGGCTTCGTGGGCGTATACATGATTCTTCGAATAGGAACTCCAATAGAGTTTCAATGCTTGAAACTGTGGGTTTCATCGGATGGAATCGTGCGTTTCACCGGATGAAACGGTGCGTTCCGGTACTTGGAATTTTTCAGAGACTTTAATCTATACATGTAACATTCGATATAGTTATCGGAATCCAATTCTTCTGTATAGGCATATGAGCGGAAGATGTTTACAATACCACATGCTAATCAGGTGTGAGAGTGGGTCGCTCCTTTCTCCAATTATAGATGACATTAATAAACTTATTTGATTTTGCCTATATAAAGCGATAACAGAATAAAAACTTTTTATTAAGAGTATCTATAACAACCGTTTCTATATTGTCACCTTTCCATATTGTCTTATAGAAACCTGCACCGTTATTAATAAATTTACCACATTCACTATTTCTAATTACGTCGTACTTTTTATTGCAATTAAAAGATTTAAGATACGATTTCTCTGACATATTCCTTATATAGTTCATATCTAAAATATTATAAACCTCTATCCTGAAGCCATTACCATTAAAGTCATTCCAATATTCATGTTTTTGTAGAAAGGACACACTATTATTGAGAGAAAAATTAAGAAGATTCTCTGCTCTTTTTAGAGATGCTCTCTCACAGGCAATGAAAATTAAACATAAAATTAATAAGGTAAGATTTCTCATAAATCTATCTTTTTGAATATCCATATCTAATTTTAAAATCCTTGGCTTCTGATGGGGAGGCTGTTTCTACTGCTCTTGTTATAAGTTCATTTTTATAACTTCGTTCACCCCAAGGTTTCGGGTCAAAATCATAATGATCAAAGAAGCCTATTATATTACCTTTCGAATTATAATATAAGGTTGCAGTTCCGAAAGCTTTATCGTATTCAGAACTTGAATAAAAGTTAACAGCTCTTTTACTACCATGACCTACAACATTTCCACTAGGGGCACCTATAAGAGTGACAGGTGTCTGATTGGAAGACTTTGGAGCATTCTCTTTTACATAAAGTAAAATACCAGCAAATCTTTCCCCTGATAATTCAACATCTCCATTTCCTTTCCAATAATTTTCAAATAAGTTTTTACTAAACTCGGAACCAGCTTCTTTTCTTATAGTATTTCCTACAAACCCTAAATCAATTCTTTCTTCGGGTTTATGACTTTCCCGTTCGACTTTGAAAATATCACCAACTTTTAAATTCAAAATGCCGTTCTCATTTATAGAATATCCCTGCTCATTCAACATTTTAGTTGAGATCTCGGCAGAGGTATTAAGATACTTAGCTAATGTCCATGCATTATCTCCCTTTTCCGCTATCAGATTTCTATTAGCATCTTCTCCCCATTTACCATTTGGATCAATAAAATGAACAGGATTATTAAAAGTATATGCATAAGTTGAAATAAAAGAGGATTTTTCCTGCATTGGATCTACTCCATACCATAGTGATATTACTGGGTTCATATACCTTGCCCCGTAATAGTACAGTCCTGTCTCTTGATCGAGTTCTTTACCATTGAACTTATAGGGTAAGTCCTCGGATGATGAATGCTCGTCAACTAACAGTTCACCATATGGCAGGTAAGCATCATACTGGGTGATGTTGGCTTTGTCATCTGTGATGTAAGACGTGCTGCCTAAATGATCACTGTAATAGAAGAAGGTTTCCTCACGTGTTGTGTCATTTGGAATATATCCATAACCAGCCTGTGGGTCATCAGGGTTGCTCGGGTCATTCCAGCTTACAGGTGGACCGGGGTTAGTATTCGGTGTGGTGTTGGGGCGTGGTGTCTGAATCCAACCCTGTGACACATCGTGGTTACCGAGTTCCCTGATGATGGAGTTGTAGCCGATGTGTGTATTCTCTGGATCACCATACGCACCCTTCTCTGTCGGTACACCAGGAGCTACACCCACCTTCTTATAGTATGCCTCCTTCTGTGTCTGAATCTGATTCATACGCTCTGCATAGTCCTGCTGACCAGCCGTTACGTATGAGCCGTTGCGTCCGTAGACGTTGTTAAACAGACCTGTTCCTATTCTTGAAGCAACTCGTTTGTCACCAATGAAGTAATGCTTCGTAAAGCGATTCTTGTTAACAGAGAGGATACTTGCAGGATAAAGTGTGAAGTTATCTGTTTCATGGAAGGTGATACCCTGCGGCGCACCATTGATATACACACCCTCCATCGTACCATAACTCTTCATGATACGTTCACCGGCAGCGTTGTAAGTGTAACGGCTTGTCTTGCCGTTATCGCTTAAGACCATCAGGCGGTTGTCCTCATTCCTGTACATCTCACGGGTAGTGTTCGCCGAATCGTTCGTTACTAATGTTGGATTACCGTTAGCATCATACGTGTAATGGTCATGACCAATCTGCGTTGGAGCCGTCGGATGGTTACTGTCCTCATACTTATAAGCGAAGTTATAAGACTTAGCAGTTGTCGTTGAGTCCACTTTCTGAACCTTAGTCAGCGGTTCACTCATCCGTCCGAACGACATCACCATATCATACGATGCATGCTTAGCCTTACCGCTGGCATGAATAAGGCGGTTCAGCTCATCATACTCATACGTATGCGAACTCCTTCCTCCCAGCTTCGCCTTGTTGATTTTCGTCAGCGACGTTGGGTTGGCGGCATTCGTAATACCGAGGATATTATTGGCAAGTCCTGCAAAAATTTTGTTAATAACTAACGAGATTAGCAACTTTTATAAGAACATTCTTAACCCGAGTTCACATATTGTATCTAAAAATCAATCCTTATGAACTAGATCGACAGAGCCGATATAGGTTTACTTTCTAATTTTATTATACCTTACTCTTAATAAAAATCTAAGTACCATATTTTGATTTCCTTTCATTACATTAACAAAGTGAAGTTTCCTAACACAATAAATTAGCTCTTCATCTACAGATGCTATATTTGTTGACATTAGAATCCGTATACCTTTTATATTACTGTTCAATAAATCATAATCAACCTGAATAATACTCCGCCCTTGTATACTATTCTTATATACATAACCAGCTCTATCCCATGAAAAATTCCGATATATGTATTTTTCTATTTGTTTTCTGAAGGATAAAGTCGGCGAGTATACCCCAGTGATATAGTTGTAGTGGATGTCTTTAGGAGAAATGGTATAAGAATTTTCTTTTGGTAGTTGAGTCGTCCTACAACTAAACAAAAAAAGAATTATCCATATTAGCAATATATGACTTAAGCACCTCATTACTTTATTCAAATTTATTCTTATCATTTCTCAATAGAATTGGGTTATATTTATAAATATCATTTAAAGTCCTTTCTTCATGCCTGTTAAGATCTTTATTATTATGCGTCGGATCACGTCCCATTAAATAAAATAAAATATGATTATATAGTTCATGGCCTGCATTAGTGTATTGATCCAACTTAGTTGTACCAACAGCACTCGTATAAACCTCAATAAATGAAGACAATGCTCGTTCAGAATTATTTGGATAATTACCCTGCTCATTATTAGGTCTCAAGGTAAATCCTAAATTTCCAGTAACACTATAAGACTCGTCTAAACCTTGACGTTTATAGACATCTCGTAATTCTTTAACATTTAAGGTTTTGTCATTTGCTAATGCATTCTTTATATTTGAGCCTATTTCACTTCCGTGTGTTGGAGGATTGAATGCAATATTCTGCACTTTGAAATTGCCATTATCATTTTCGTCATATAACATATTAACACTTGTAGCTAATCCAAAATATTTAATAACTCTACGATCTTGCACAACAGTTATTAAATCTTTTAGATTATTACTAGAATTTTTATTGAGTCCTGATAGTAGAATTTTTTGATCGATATATCCATTGACATCTAACTGAACAAAAGAACGTTCCTTTTCTGGCAATGTACCTCGTATAAGATCAAGTGTAGTAGATGAATTACTACCATTTCCTATCCATATTTTCTTACCATCAGGATCAACTAAGCGTACAGGGTTACTAATGCAAAATACAAACCCTCCTACTGTCGGATACTTCTCCGCCAACGGATCCATCCCATACCACAGACTCGTGACTGGGTTCAAGTATCTTGCACCATAATAGTACAGACCAGTTTCCTCATCAAACTGCTTGCCATTGAACTTATACGGTAGGTCCTCACTGCTACTGTGCTCATCAACTAACAGTTCGCCGTATGGAAGATATGCATCATATTGAGTGATATTGGCTTTATCATCTGTGATGTAAGACGTTGAGCCAAGGTGATCACTGTGATAGAAGAACGTTTCCTCTTTTGTAGTGTCATTAGTGATGTAACCATAACCAGCCTGTGGGTCATCGGGGTTGGTTGGGTCATTCCATGAGACAGGAGCACCGGGGTTGGTACCTGGTGTGGTGTTCGGATGTGGAGTCTGAATCCAACCCTGTGGTACATCGTGGTTACCCAGCTCCCTGATGATGAAGTTGTAGCCGATGTGCGTGTTCTCTGGATCACCATATGCACCCTTCTCTGTCGGTACTCCAGGAGCTACACCCACCTTCTTATAGTACGTTTCCTTCTGTGTCTGAATCTGATTCATACGCTCAGCATAGTCCTGCTGACCAGCCGTTACGTATGAACCATTGCGTCCATAGACGTTGTTAAACAGACCCGTTCCTATCCTTGAAGCGATTCGTTTGTCACCAAGGAAGTAATGCTTCGTAAAGCGATTCTTGTTGATGCTGATTATTGAAGCAGGATAAAGTGTGAAGTTGTCCGTCTCGTGGAAGGTGATACCCTGTGGTGCACCATTGATATACACACCCTCCATCGTACCGTAACTCTTCATGATGCGCTCGCCGGCTGCGTTGTAGGTGTAACGGCTTGTCTTGCCGTTGTCGCTTAAGACCATGAGACGGTTGTCCTCATCCCAATACATTTCCCTCGTGATATTCGTACTGTCATTTGTTACCAACGTAGGATTACCGTTAGCATCATACGTGTAATGCTCATGACCAATCTGTGTTGGAGCAGTGGGGTGGTTGCTGTCCTCATACTTATAAGCAAAGTTATAAGACTTGGCAGTTGTCGTTGAGTCCACCTTCTGAACCTTGGTCAGCGGTTCACTCATCCGTCCGAACGACATCACCATATCATACGATGCACGCTTAGCCTTGCCGTTTGCATGGACAAGGCGGTTCAGCTCATCATACTCATACGTATGCGAACTCCTTCCTCCCAGCTTCGCCCTATTGAGTTTTGTCAGCGACGTTGGGTTGGCGGCATTCGTAATACCGAGGATATTGTCCACGGCATCATAACGATACCTGTTCTCCATGACAGTCTGACCGTCCGCTGTAAGATAGTTCACGCTACTTACAGACTGTCTAAATATCACTTAAGAGTCTCATCCCAATACAAGATATCCTCATTTTTCATACCATCTCGCCAGTCTTTAAGACTCCTATTATATAAAAGCACAGTCGCATCACGATTGTGAATATAGTATAGTAGAATATTTGCAGCATAATCGGTTGTGTTATTATTAAGCATATTTATCCATTGTCTTTTCTTTAGTTTTCTTATTAAACTGTCTTGTTTTGGAGTAAGTTTTACTCTTATGCGATAACCTATATCAATAATTGGAAAACATGAATCACTGGCAACTCTTTTAATAGAAAAGTTCAGATTCCTATTATTTATAAAGGATAACTCATTTATATATAAGTCCCTCTCTCTCTCATTTGATGTCTTTTGAGCACTGCATGATAAAATAAACATTATTTGCACTATTAATATAACCCATTTCATTTTCTTCTTCTCCTCCTATTTTGATATGCCTGTTGTAATCTTTTGCCTTGATTTATGTACGTTAAAATATGCTCTGTAGATGGTGCCACAATCTTTCTAAGATTAAAGCTTTTATTTTTCGAGTAGTTATCAATTACAGAATTGATAGCTTTTGAATTTTTCCCAAAGTAACGGAATCCAATGTCAGCAACAACTTTTATTTGATTAATTTCACCATCTACTTCTGTCTGAGCAGATAAATGAGCATATTTCTGTAGCGAAATTTTGGATTGTTCAACCTTCTTTCCATAACTCCGGAGTACACCTCTATTGATTCTATTCGATAGTTCATGTGTTAATTTAATAACTTGAAATTTCTTATTACCGCCCTCTGTTAATGTTATATCACCAGTAACAGGATCTGTTTCTGTAAACTTCCCAAATGAAATACTATAAGAATCAAGGGTGTTTAACACCCTTGATCAACAGTGTTAAACACCTTTAGGCAACAGTATTAAACACCCTTGGGCAACAGTGTTAAACACCCTTGGAATAAGGCGCGTGTGATAGAAGGAGGTGTCTTCTTTTGTAGTGTCATTAGGAATATAACCATAATCAGCCTGAGGGTTGTCCGCGTTGCTCGGATCATTCCAAGAGATTGGGGCATCAGAGGACATCTTATGGATCACGATAATCAAATTCATATCGAATAAGACGATTATTCATAAAATGGTATTCACAATGATATGGCCAATCGGGAAGAGACTGGCTGTAAACAATCTCTACACCTTCAGCTGTTTTATATTGAACCTTATTCATCATCATCATTTGTTTTTCTATTTCTTTTATATCACAGCCAATATATGCACCTAGCCCTGAACAGAATTTTTTTAATAAAGTTTGTCGTATTCTTTTAGGTTGAATTATAGAATGAGAAGGAACGACAACGAATTTATCATACTGGTTTATATATCCTCCATAGTTCACGCAAAGAATTAGAATTTCTGTTCCATCAATATTACTGCACACAGTGCATTCTCCATAATTACTAAAATCTATGACGGGAAGTCTTTTCCCTAAAATATTATTTAGAGAAACGGTATCATCTAGTATTATGCCATTAATGGATGTGTCTAACGGTACAGAAGCTTCCTTCTTTATATGTTCTGCAACATCTATTTTTCCCCTTTCTATTCTTCCTTGTCCAGTACAAGCTTGTATGTTAAATAAGCTATTGAGCAAGACGAGAATTAGATCTACCTTCATTGCCATAATTTGGGTTACCTTTTATGTTAAAATTAAAAATCATCCTATGTCTTCCACTAGGACCAATATAATTATTAAAGAAATTACCAAGATTTTTTAATTCTTCGTAACAACCGACTATACCAATGCAGCCCTTTGTTCCAGGTGACTTAGTATCCGGATGCACTCTAAGCCCCGATCTTCCATTATAATTCGGTAAGAGAACTTTCCATCCTGTACGTCCGTTGTTTAACATTCCAGACTCATTTGTTGGCACAGCACCAAGCGCTTCATAGGAGTTGTTAGGTGTAGGTCCATTACCGTATAAACCACTATTAAACTCGAAAGTAGCTGCAGTATGTATTGTTCCATCAGAAAAGACAGCATTCAAATAGGCCTTCCCTTGGATTCCATATGGTGCATTACGTGAAGTATTCAAGTTTTTACCTGTTAATTGTTTGGCTGTTACAACCTTTCCTGAAAAATCCATTCTATATTTTGGAGCTTTTGAATAATGAGGCGACGATCAGGAGTATATTGTTCTCGTGTTACTGCATATGTTTGATTATTTACAAAGAATCTTTGATACGATTTCCCTCTATAAATTAGTCCTGCTACAGCGGCTTGTTGCTTATTTTTAATACTTTCTCTCCAGACAATCCTTTTTTGTTATCTTCAACCCAATGAGTCCCGTCTGGGTCTATTAGTCTTATAGGGTGATCTATACAATATACATAACACCCTGTTGATACATACTTCTCCGCCAATGGATCCACCCCATACCAAAGACTTGTAATAGGATTCATGTACCTTGCACCATAATAGTACAAGCCAGTTTCCTCATCAAACTGCTTGCCGTTAAACTTGTACGGTAGGTCTTCACTGCTGCTGTGTTCATCAACGAGGAGTTCACCATACGGCAAGTAGGCATCATACTGTGTGATGTTGGCTTTATCATCCGTGATGTAAGACGTTGAGCCGAGGTGGTCACTGTGATAGAAGAAGATCTCTTCTTTCGTTGTGTCATTGGCAATGTAGCCATAACCAGCCTGCGGATCATCAGGGTTACTCGGGTCATTCATCACCAACAAGTATGTAATGATGATTGGTATAGTCCAGTTATGCAATGAGAATCAAGGATGTTAAACACCCTTGATCAACAGTGTTAAACACCTTTAGTCAACAGTGTTAAACACCCTTGGAATGAGGTGCGATATACCAACGAAAGAAATTTATTTGACGCTGTTCTATTCATACGCATAACGGTTGGTGTAGCTATTGGAGTTCAATTTTTCGATAGCCATCTGACCCGAAGGTAGGCATAGTTGAGATAGTACTTATTTATATTCAGCAAAGCAAAAATTCTTATTTATGTGGTATTGCTTTTTATATTTCTTTTGAATATATTCCCTACCTTCAGGTGGATCCAATCCATTCGGAACTTTTTTGTAAGTAGTCTCTATATCTATTATACCATTTTTATATTCACTCTCTATTGTTAATGAATTATCATGACATCCAACTAACAAAGAGGAAGTAACTATATCCTGATTTGCATTATATGTATATAAAATAATTCTAGAATCATGAAAATTATAAAAAACCTTACAAGCTAAGATATAGTAGCCTTTGTCTATTTCATATTTCCCTAAATAACAATACGTAGAGGGGGTATAGTTCGCTGCAAATTCTAATGAATTAATAGGGAGCAGGAATTTTTCTGCTAAAATGTTATAACTGATAGTATCTTTTGTAGGCAGAGGCATGTGCTTCAAGTTTTTGCCACAAGGAAACTCTGATAGGGACTTAAAATGTTCTATAAAAGAAGATCCAAGATGCCCCTTAGCACTACAAGAACATAATATTACACATAATATTACACATAATATGCTCATTACGTATCTCTTTTTCATTCGATTATACTTTGCACACTACTATAAAAGAGAGTTCCATCATTCAGATAAAAATATATTTCTCCATGATTTACCTTATAATAATATCTTACTTTCTTATTTGACTTACTATTATAGATCAGTACTTTATGTTTTATTAATAAGTCTGGAAGACAATCTACCAATGTTACATAAAACAAAACCTCCTTTTCTTTTAATCCAGCTGGTATGGATATTGGAATCCTTGGAGGGATATACAGGTAACTAAAATTATATCTATTAGAATCCAAAAGCGAGCATATATCTTGATATGATTCTACTTTCTTACTTTTAGCAATTTTCAAAAAATCATCTTTTCTGATATACAAATCTTCTGTATGTGTATAAGCTTTTATATAACTTGGCGAGGGTGTATCCAAGAGATTTGTACATCCCGATATGTAATTTAATATTACTCCGAGAATTAATAGTTTTAAAACAGAGCATAAGCTATCTATTTTCATAGTTATAATTAAAAAATAAGTCACCTTTTTCATCATATGTGTATGCAATACGCAAAGGATACCCCAGTTCATACCTTATCATATTTTCAAAGTGCATAGCGTTATAATCATCTCTATGGATTATATTTAATGGCGGCATTGCTTTTGGAGAAAAATAGTTATAATCTGCTTTTCCTTTTAGTGCAGCATATGCATGCCCCATTTCATGTGCCAAACCGATAAAGGCTGGTCTTTCTGTATTGCGAAATTCATCTGGACCGCCCTCTGTATTATATGGATCCCAATAAATGTTTCCACCAGACCCTGCTATACTAGAATACTTTGAATTAGAAGGAACCATCAATAGTGAAGCACGTGTTCCCAAAGGGGTAAAATGATTTTCCTTATAAAATTTATGAATGTATATATTCTTTTTACTCTTCTGGAATTCTTCTAAAACATTAGAACCACTATCAGTGCCTGATATTATGTCTATCGCCTCCTTAGCTTCTTTCACAGAACCTTCTACCTTACCTGAATAAAGAGAACCATCTTTATTGTAAAGTTTATGATCTTCGTATAGAATATTAGTTTGCTTATTAACGATCCATAGACTATCTCCATTTAAGTCCCTAGATAATAAAGGATTAGAAGCACAAGCATTAAAACCAGAAAGGTGGGGATATTTTTCTTTAAATCTATCTACCCCATACCACAAACTCGTGATTGGATTCATATACCTTGCCCCGTAATAGTACAGTCCTGTCTCTTGATCGAGTTCTTTACCATTGAACTTATAGGGTAAGTCCTCGGATGATGAATGCTCGTCAACTAACAGTTCACCGTATGGAAGATATGCATCATACTGGGTGATGTTAGCTTTGTCATCTGTAATGTAAGACGTTGAGCCAAGGTGGTCACTGTGATAGAAGAAGGTTTCTTCCTTCGTAGGGTCATTTGGAATATAACCATAACCAGCCTGTGGGTCATCAGGGTTGCTCGGGTCGTTCCATGAGACAGGTGGACCAGGGTTGGTGCCTGGGGTCGTGTTAGGATGCGGAGTCTGAATCCAACCTTGTGGCACATCGTGGTTGCCGAGTGTGTCAATGATGGAGTTATATCCTCGCTTTGTATTCTCCGGATCACCATACGCACCCTTCATTGTAGGAACACCAGGCGCAACACCTTGCTGTTTATAGTACGCTTCTTTCTGTTTCTGAATCTGATTCATACGTTCAGCATAGTCCTGCTGACCAGCGGTTACGTATGAGCCGTTGCGCCCGTAAACGTTGTTGAACAGACCTGTACCGATACGGCTGGCGATTCGTTTGTCCCCGATGAAGTAATGCTTTGTAAAGCGATTCTTGTTAATGCTGATTATTGAGGCAGGATAAAGCGTGAAGTTATCCGTCTCATGGAAGGTAATACCTTGCGGTGCACCATTGATATACACACCCTCCATTGTGCCATAACTCTTCATGATGCGTTCGCTGGCAGCGTTGTAAGTGTAACGACTTGTCTTGCCGTTGTCAGAGAGTACCATCAGGCGGTTATCTTCATCCCAATACATCTCACGAGTAGTATTCGTAGAGTCGTTCGTTACCAGTGTTGGATTACCGTTGGCATCGTAGGTGTAATGGTCATGACCAATCTGCGTCGGAGCCGTCGGATGGTTACTGTCCTCATACTTATAAGCAAAGTTATAAGACTTAGCTGTTGTCGTTGAGTCCACCTTCTGCACCTTCGTCAGCGGTTCACTCATCCGTCCGAACGACATCACCATATCATACGATGCACGCTTAGCCTTGCCGCTTGCATGAATAAGGCGGTTCAGCTCATCATATTCATACGTATGCGAACTCCTTCCTCCCAGCTTCGCCCTATTGAGTTTTGTCAGCGACGTTGGGTTGGCGGCATTCGTAATACCGAGGATATTGTCCACGGCATCATAACGATACCTGTTCTCCATGACAGTCTGACCGTCCGCTGTAAGGTTCATCACCTGCAGACGTTCACGCTGCTTGTCGTAGGTATAGGTAGTCTCCGTGCCATTACCGAGTTTCGTATAGACCGTATGACCCTCCTTGTCGTAACCTATCCTGTCAACAATAACGCTCTGACGTCCCTGTTTATTGCTCGTAAGACTCTCCACCTGTCCTGCAGCATTGTAGTGATAAGTAACCACTTCACCGTCAGGATAAGTCATCGTCTGCACCCGGTTCCAGCTGTCATACGTAGCACCATAGACATAAGTCCTGATATCCGCCACGCTCGCCATGACCGTACGGACGGTCTTCGTCACCTCACCCTGCTTGCCATAGTAATAGGCTTCACCGCCACTCGCATCCTCTACGAGGGCAAGACGACCGGCACGGTTATACTTATCGCCAGCCTTACCATAGGTGTAGGTAACACGATTGAAGAGATTTTCAGGATAAAGCACCTCATGGAGCCGTTCGAAGTCGTAAGTGTAAGAGATATAACCCTTGTCAGATATCGACTTCCTAAGCTCTGCCGTGAGCTTCGTCAGGAGGTTACCCGCTGCATCATAGGTCATATCCGTCTCACCTGCATCAGGATGATTCACCATCAGCTTCCGACCAAGCAAGTCGTAGGCATACTTCGTCTCCTTACCGTTAGGATGCTGAACCGTCATCACCTGTCCAACAGGGTCATAGCTGTACTTCACCGTGATATCCTCACCACGGGCATGCTGCACCGTCTCACGGTTGCGTCCCTTGGCATCGGTATAGCTCTCCGCATGTCGTCCCAGTGCATCCGTGACCGTTGTCTGGAGCATTGGTTCACCGTCATGGCTGCCGATAGAGTAAGCCGTACGTGTCACACTACCGTCAGCAAGCGTAACACTCGTGGTACGGTCGTGTGTATCATACTCCGTCTTTGCCTGCAGATCACCCGTAGCGTGGTTGTAAGTTCCGATGTTACCATAGCTCTCCGTCATTGGGTAATAAGCTGCAATGTTACGTCCGAAGGCATCGATGACAGCCCTTCCACTGACAATAGAGACCTTTTGATTGCTTCCACCAGACCACACCACACCCGTCTGCTTCGTCTGGACGGCACGCATCAGTGAGTCGGCAAAGGTATAGGTATCAATGTTTCCGTCCTTAGAATAATGGATGGTATGTGCCTTACGCTCTGCAGGGAAGTACTCAAAGCGGATAGTAAACGGCTGACCGCTCTCTATCTCATACGGAGCACGGATAGTCATCTGTCTGCCCTGTGCATCGTAGGTGTATTCCATCTTCTGTCCGTTAAGGTCGGTCGTTACAGACGGAGCATTCCAAAGACCATCATAAGCCGTGCTGGAGCTATAGCCATATGCATCCTTGACACTTGTCACAAGACTATGATAGCGGTCGTCATACGTATAAGCATAGAACATACGCTGATGGTTATAGTTCTCCGGCTTTGTCATCCGTGTGATGTTACCATAGCCATCGTAAGTCATGTTATAGACTGATGGCTTGTCACCGTTATACGTTGTCAAACGGAAGTGTACAACTGCAAATATACAACTTTATTTTGTAAATGGGTCTTTAGAGTATGGGAAAACAGGAGAAAGATGAAGGGCGTTGTGCGTGTAAATGTAACTAGAAGAAAAGCATCAAAACCCCTAATTAAGTTTAATTTTTAGTTGCCGTCACTTTTAACACTTCGTGTAATGGGCTTATATACAGATGGTTAAAAGCAAAAGAAGAGTGACAGAAATGACAGCAAAATCAGGAATGGTATACGGTAGGCTTTTGTCCTTGGGTGGAAAAGGGGAACTGGTAGTTATGAGATACGCCTGTTCATGGTAAAACTATCCAGCGCAGGATCGTGTAAACTTATCCGTACCGAAGTATATCACTGAACCATTACGATCTAATCAGAAATATGTTTACAGGAAAATCAAGCTACGTGTTCACAAAATCAGGAGTTATGCAAAGCTTTCAGACTTGTATACCATTCTCTATCAAAGACTTACAAATACCTTTCTAAAAGGTGCCCTTTTACCGTGCAAAAGGGCGTCTTTCACACCTCAAAAGAGCATCTTTTGGCTTGCAAAAGGGCATCTTTTACCATGTAAAAGTCCACCTGTTATCTCCAATTTATGAATCTTTATTACAACCCTTCTTATGCCCTTTTTCTTTTCATAATAAACAAATATCTCTCTCCTTGCATTATTATAACAACACCATAAAAACAACCACCTTTTAATTTTCCTGTCACTCCTGTCACTCTTCCCCATATCACAACACATTGATAACAAGTCGCTTATACGAAATGTTAAAAGTGACAGCAACTAAAAACAAAAACTATGTTAGGGTTTTAGAGTAACAATGGAACACCTAGTTTATTCTTTGGTACAAGCGATAACGTCTCCATTAGTGAACACCAACAACATTGTAAAAGTAAAGATTCAACTTGCATTATCACTTAAAGCCATCAAGTGGTTGTTCTCATCCCAGTACATCCTACAAGTGGTATTCGTTGAGTCATTCGTTACCAGTGTAGGATTACCGTTGCATCGGAGATATACGCAGCATAGTTGAAAATATTCTCTGGATAAAATGCCTCTTGAAGCCGCACGAAATAGAAATAGCATGGTCAATATATTACCTTTCTTTTTCAACGAGCCATAGTTTTATTCCTTTCTTTTTTATTGCTACTAATGCATCGGATTGTTTCCTCTTAGTAAAATATCCATAATAATAATGATAATCTTTGGGAAAAGGATATTTTCTATAAAGACTACCCCACATAACTTCTTCTTTGGTATAATAGTTATAGAATTTACAATACTTATTAATTAAGTATATTATATTTATATTGGACTCAAGATTCTCCCCCTTTATATCTGTAGCTAAAGTATCAAACAAGGTCAAGAATATTTCCTTTCCATCATTTTTAAAATAAATTTCAGGAACTCCTTTTACTTTAGACTTTACATATCTTTTATTTTGGATAAAATTGCTGATTTTACAATAATCTCTATGGCTAATTTTGATAGTATCATTTACGGGTACACAATTTGACATATTTATCAATTCATGCGCCTTGACAGTTTTGGAGCTGAAAATAGGTCTAAAGAAGACTACTATCGAATCTTTATATTTCGATTCAACTCTACACCTTTTAGTACAACTAAAGAAAATTAGAATTAAGACGAATACAGCAATAAAATTTTTCATTTTGTTTCTTTTTTTTCCTTTATTGAAGTTGGTCGCCAGGGTTGCTCGGGTCATTCCGATCATTCTGTATTTATTCTTTACACTTCCTACTTAATATCTATCAGTCATTTGATAAGCTGGTTTCCCTAACGAATCTGTCATGAACATAATAATACTCGGGGAGGTATCACCGTTAGAATGATTTTCGATTCTATACTTTCTATTGGGATATAAGAAAATTTTTGTTACTTGGTGGTCACGCCAGTCTGTAATTACGTAATTGGAATCTACAGAGGTTAATGAAATCTTTCGTTTCGCTTCATGACCTTCTTTTAATTGTATAAATTGGATATCTTCTATACTATCATTATCACTATAAATGTAAACATTAAATAATTTCCCATTTTTACTTATTATGGTAGATGAAGATATATCAAACTCAATTCCATTCCCTTGCGAGTTAAATAAGAGAAAAATAAGAAATGGCAGGGACAATAAGCATAATAAAAACAAAAATACAGATAATATTTTTTTCATTATTTGGTTGTTTCTTTAGATTTAACATATTCGTTCCAATACTTATCAATCTGTTGTATTTTCTTTGTATCTGATATATCGGATTTAAGTAAGTTGATCAAAGAGTTATTCCCATATTTCTCATTAACAAATTTATTGAATCTGTTGAATGAATCAGATCCTTTGCCAGCTTGCTTCTCTAACGGAGATTTATCATGTCCTCCATACTTTAAATAAGAGGCAATAAATTTACTGAGATATGAATTAGTCCGATGAGTCTCTAATGAAGGTACATACATGTCCTTTGCAGACATAGATGTTTTTAGAAGAAGCTCATATTGCTTATCGGCAATTTTATTACTAGCTTTTATGTGATTAATATGACCAACTTCATGACTAGAGATATCAAGCCATACATAATAATTCTGCCCAAATTCAGAATCATCAAATAGACTATTTGTATATGTTATTGCAGCATGGTTTCTTTCTGGCAAAGTAATACCCCCATACCTGTCTTTTCCAAAATACCAAGGATAAGGATTAGATACACCTCTCACATATATCCTTGTGTTTTTAATGTCCTGTTCGTTAACACTAGAGACAAGAGAAAGAACATGCGCCATAGGCTGAGTAAAAGTATAATAATCCTTTTGCCAAAAAAAAGTTTTATGTAATTTGATAAGTTGTTTGGGGAAAAGACCATCTTCATCTATCAGGTTTATAGGATTACACATTGTATAACAATATACACTAACACTTAGAAACTTCTCTGCTAACGGATCCACCCCATACCAAATACTTGCCATAGGATTCATGTACCTTGCACCATAATAGTACAAGCCAGTCTCTTCATCGAACTGCTTGCCGTTGAACTTATACGGTAGGTCTTCGGATGAAGAATGCTCGTCAACTAACAACTCACCGTATGGCAAGTAAGCATCATACTGCGTGATGTTGGCTTTATCATCTGTAATGTAAGACGTACTGCCGAGGTGGTCACTGTGATAGAAGAAGGTTTCTTCTTTCGTTGTATCGTTTGGAATATAGCCATAACCAGCCTGTGGGTCATCAGGGTTGCTCGGGGCGTTCCATGAGACAGGAGCACCAGGGTTGGTGCCTGGTGTCATGTTAGGACGTGGTGTCTGAATCCAACCCTGTGGCACATCATGGTTGCCGAGTTCTGTGAGGACAGCATTATAACCAACACCCGTGTTCTCCGGATCACCATATGCACCCTTCTCTGTCGGTACGCCAGGAGCTACACCCACCTTCTTATAATACGCTTCCTTCTGTGTCTGAATCTGATTCATACGTTCAGCATAATCCTGCTGACCAGCGGTGACGTATGAACCGTTTCTTCCGTAAACGTTGTTAAACAGTCCCGTTCCTATCCTTGAAGCAACTCGTTTGTCACCAATGAAGTAATGCTTCGTAAAGCGATTCTTGTTGACAGAGAGGATACTTGCTGGATAAAGCGTGAAGTTGTCTGTTTCATGGAAGGTAATACCCTGTGGTGCACCGTTGATATACACTCCCTCCATCGTACCGTAACTCTTCATAATACGTTCGCCGGCAGCGTTGTAAGTGTAACGACTTGTCTTGCCATTATCAGAGAGTACCATCAAGCGGTTGTCCTCATCCCAGTACATCTCACGGGTAGTATTCGCCGAATCGTTCGTTACCAGCGTTGGATTACCGTTAGCATCGTAGGTGTAATGGTCATGACCAATCTGCGTCGGAGCCGTCGGATGGTTACTGTCCTCATACTTATAAGCAAAGTTATAAGACTTGGCAGTTGTCGTTGAGTCCACCTTCTGTACCTTCGTCAGCGGTTCACTCATCCGTCCGAACGACATCACCATATCATACGATGCACGCTTTGCCTTACCGTTTGCATGAATAAGGCGGTTCAGCTCATCATATTCATACGTATGCGAACTCCTTCCTCCCAGCTTCGCCCTGTTGAGTTTTGTAAGCGATGTCGGGTTGGCAGCATTCGTAATACCGAGGATATTATCCACAGCATCATAACGATACCTGTTCTCCATCACAGTCTGACCATCCGCTGTAAGGTTCATCACCTGCAGACGTTCACGCTGCTTGTCATAGGTATAGGTAGTCTCCGTGCCATTACCAAGCTTCGTATAGACCGTATGACCCTCCTTGTCGTAACCTATCCTGTCAACAATAACGCTCTGACGTCCCTGTTTATTGCTCGTAAGACGCTCCACCTGTCCTGCAGCATTGTAGTGATAAGTCACCACCTCACCGTCAGGATAAGTCATCGTCTGCACACGGTTCCAGCTGTCATACGTAGCACCATAGACATAAGTCCTGATATCCGCCACACTCGCCATGACCGTACGAACGGTCTTCGTCACCTCACCCTGTCTGCCATAGTAATAGGCTTCACCACCCGAAGCATCCTCTACGAGGGCAAGACGACCAGCACGGTTGTACTTATCGCCAGCCTTACCATAGGTATAGGTGACACGATTGAAGAGGTTTTCAGGGTAAAGCACCTCATGGAGTCGCTCGAAGTCGTAGGTGTAAGAGATATAACCCTTGTCAGATATCGACTTCCTAAGCTCTGCCGTGAGCTTCGTCAGGAGGTTACCCGCCGCATCGTAGGTCATATCCGTCTCACCTGCATCAGGATGATTCACCATCAGTTTCCGACCAAGCAAGTCGTAGGCATACTTCGTCTCCTTGCCGTTAGGATGCTGAACCGTCATCACCTGTCCGACAGGGTCATAGCTGTACTTCACCGTGATATCCTCACCACGGGCATGCTGCACCGTCTCCCAGTTGCGTCCCTTGGCATCCGTATAGCTCTCCGCATGTCGTCCCAGTGCATCCGTGATGTGACAACATTATAAGGTCCTCTTATTTTATCTCATTTAACGGTCTATTTATAGAAGGGTTGGTTTCTAAAAATACAACATTAATAGTATCAAACACTCGTAAACATGAAGTTTCTGATACAAAACCTATATAGGCTTGACCCTGATAAAAAAATCTATAACGAAGAACTGGATATGAACTCTTACCTGTTAATCTCTCTTCAACAACTGCTTTTGTATGTATTGTTTCACCATACTTTAATAAAAAATCTGTAATTAATGAACAGTAAAGAGCATAAGATATACCTCCTACGATTATAAAGACAGTTAAAATATTCTTTATTTTCATTTTGAACGTTGTTTATATCTATCATAAACGCCACTAGAAACTCCAGAAGATATTGTACCTACAGTGTTCGACACAGTCTTTCTTACATGCCCAGCGACACTCTTTTGAACTTTCTGTATATGTTTTGCTATCGTTTGTGCTCTTTTAGTTGATATATGAAATCTCTGACGAACAACGTTAGATAAAGAACTCTTACTACTAATAATTCGGTTCGAGGCTTTCTGTAGCCCTTTGCTTCCTACTCCTTTAACTAATCTACCAGCTACACTACCAACTGCTCCCGCACTTAAATTCACAGCTGCACCAATCATAATATTTTTTACACCTTTGTTTCCGTCTAAAGCACTTTGTATTACAGCAGCACCAATCTTAGCTGTAATTTTCACAACTGTACTAGCTCCACTGGTAATAAATCCTTCACCAGCAGAAACTGCTACTTTACTCCAACTTATATTTGTAACTTTTTGTCCTGTTACAGCATTAGCAACCATTTGAGTTCCTATCTCTACTACACCTCCAACAACACCACCGATAATATTGTCTATCCCAAAAATTCTTCCATCAAGGTCAATATATTTTAATGTATTATTACCACAGACAATATAAGAAGAATTTTCAGGATCTTCCCTTACCAAAGGATCTACCCCATACCACAGACTTGTTACAGGATTCATGTACCTTGCACCGTAATAGTACAAGCCTGTTTCCTCATCAAACTGCTTGCCATTGAACTTGTACGGTAAGTCTTCACTCGATGAGTGTTCGTCTACAAGGAGTTCACCGTATGGAAGATATGCATCATATTGTGTGATGTTGGCGTGGTCGTCCGTGATGTAAGACGTACTACCTAAATGATCACTGTGATAGAAGAAGGTTTCCTCCTTTGTAGTGTCATTGGGAATGTAACCATAACCAGCCTGTGGGTCATCAGGATTGCTTAGGTCGTTCCAGCTTACAGGTGGACCGGGGTTAGTGCCTGGTGTTGTGTTTGGATGTGGAGTCTGAATCCAACCCTGTGGCACATCATGGTTGCCGAGTTCTGTGAGGACAGCATTATAACCAACGCCCGTGTTCGCTGGATCACCATACGCACCCTTCTCTGTCGGTACACCTGGTGCTACACCCACCTTCTTATAGTACGCCTCCTTCTGTGTCTGAATCTGATTCATACGTTCTGCATAGTCCTGCTGACCAGCCGTTACGTATGAACCGTTGCGTCCGTAAACGTTATTGAACAAGCCTGTTCCTATCCTTGAAGCAACTCGTTTGTCACCAATGAAGTAATGCTTTGTAAAGCGATTCTTGTTGATGCTGATTATCGAAGCAGGGTAGAGCGTGAAGTTATCCGTCTCGTGAAAGGTTATTCCCTGCAGTGCACCATTGATATACACACCCTCCATCGTACCGTAACTCTTCATGATACGTTCACCGGCAGCGTTATAAGTATAGCGTGAGGTTTTGCCATTATCGCTTAAGACCATCAGGCGGTTGTCCTCGTCCCAGTACATCTCACGGGTCGTGTTGGTTGAGTCGTTCGTTACCAGCGTTGGATTACCGTTGGCATCATGCGGGTAATCTTCTTCAAAAACCTCTTTATAAAAACTATTACGTCATTTTATAATGTAATCACTGTAAAAGAGTAGACAATTCTCCGCATAGCCTACCATGTATCTCATTGGTTACTTTTGATATTACGGTTTCTTATTGGTGGAGCATGAAACTCAACTCTCCTTTTCAATAGGATAGTATCAGGTCTTTCTGATATTTTTGTTATAGTTCCATTATCCTTAATCCGGTATGCAGAAGCTTCCTTCAGGAAAAATGCAATGTTATCGTTACATTTATCAATATTCGTTTTGTTTTTATTATAAGTCTTTAGAATATTCGATTGTTCATAAAGAAAGCCAGAAGATGACTGGATAAATATTAGCTTATCCTTATAATACTGCAATTGGGAAGGATATAATCTATATTTTGAAGGTAAACAATACAAAGATGGACCAAGTAAGATTACATTATTACGTTTATATCCATTTCTCCAATTGTATTCAAAGTCTGTAATAAAAATCAAAGATTTATATTTAGGATGGCGCTTTGCGTATTCATCAACTACAGATTTTACTTGACTACTGACTTGATTGTTCATATTACCTTGTACATTTTGTTCTGGTCTGCATGCCGTTAAATTTATGACAAAAAACGATGCCAATACGTATAGAAATAGTCTCATATTCATTCTTTTAATGACCATGTATTTTTTGCAACATAAGAAAAGAAACTTGTATTAGCCTTCAGAAATGTCGAAACTTTATTAAAAGGTTTAGGTAAATCTTCTATAAAAGCTTGATGTTTTTTATTCTGAATAATACCAGTAACATTATTATCGTGACCAAGTACAAAAACGGGAATTCTCATATTTTCTGCAAGCTTTCCATCATATGAACCATTCGGGGAGTAATATGATGGAGTCGGGTCGCCAGATGTATCTTGATGCGTATGAATTTGTGCAACAACGGAGTATACAACATTCCCTTTACTGACAGAGTGATGTCCTATTTTGTATCCGTATCCTGAAATTTTCGTCGTTCTACTATCATTATTGTAATCAGGTAACACAAGCACATTTCCGTTAGATAATAAAAAACCTCCAACCTCTTTTCCTTGTGGATTACGTGGAGCTTTATATAAGTTATTAGCATGATTCCACATATGCTTATAAGCATCCGACTCATGGCGGAATAAAATACTGCCATCACTTCTATATGATATCCCTTGTTTGGCATTGTGGTAAGTCTCTCCCAGATATTTGAAGCCTCTCCGAGTATCACGTACACTTATATCCCTCTGCGAATGAATTTTAGGGTTATAATAGATCCCCTTTTTTGTTTGTATCCATCCTCTCCCGTCAGGATCTTTTAAAACAATTGGATTATCACCACAATAGACATAGGCTCCTGTCATAAGATACTTCTCTGCCAACGGATCCACCCCATACCAAAGACTTGTTACAGGATTCATATACCTTGCACCATAATAGTACAAGCCAGTCTCCTCATCGAACTGTTTGCCATTGAACTTATACGGCAGGTCTTCACTGCTGCTATGCTCATCAACGAGGAGTTCGCCGTATGGAAGATATGCATCATACTGAGTGATATTGGCTTTATCGTCCGTAATGTAAGACGTAGAGCCAAGGTGGTCACTATGATAGAAGAAAGTTTCTTCTTTCGTGGTATCGTTAGGGATGTAGCCGTAACCTGGCTGCGGGTCATCAGGATTGCTCGGGTCATTCCAGCTTATAGGTGGACCGGGGTTGGTATTCGGTGTGGTGTTGGGGTGTGGAGTCTGAACCCAACCCTGTGGCACATCGTGGTTACCGAGTGTGTCAATGATAGAGTTATATCCTCGTTTTGTATTCTCTGGGTCACCATACGCGCCCTTCATTGTAGGTACACCAGGGGCAATGCCCTGCTGCTTATAGTATGCCTCTTTCTGCTTCTGTATCTGATTCATGCGTTCAGCATAGTCCTGCTGACCGGCGGTGACGTAGCTTCCATTTCTTCCGTAAACGTTGTTAAACATACCCGTTCCTATCCTTGAAGCAACTCGTTTGTCACCAATGAAGTAATGCTTTGTAAAGCGATTCTTGTTGATGCTGATTATTGAAGCAGGGTAAAACGTGAAGTTATCTGTCTCGTGGAAGGTTATTCCTTGTGGTGCACCATTGATATATACGCCCTCCATTGTTCCGTAACTCTTCATGATACGTTCACCGGCAGCATTGTAAGTGTAACGGCTTGTCTTGCCGTTGTCAGAGAGTACCATGAGTCGGTTATCCTCGTCCCAATACATCTCGCGGGTAGTATTCGTTGAGTCGTTCGTTACCAGCGTTGGATTACCGTTGGCATCATACGTGTAATGATCGTGACCAATCTGTGTTGGAGCCGTCGGGTGCTTACTGTCCTCATACTTATAAGCGAAGTCATAAGACTTAGCAGTTGTCGTTGAGTCCACTTTCTGAATCTTCGTCAGCGGTTCACTCATCCGACCGAACGACATCACCATATCATACGATGCACGCTTAGCCTTACCGCTGGCATGAATAAGGCGGTTCAGCTCATCATACTCATACGTATGCATACTCTTTCCTCCCAGCTTCGCCCTGTTGAGTTTTGTCAGCGACGTTGGGTTGGCAGCATTCGTGATACCGAGGATATTATCCACTGCATCATAACGATACCTGTTCTCCATCACAGTCTGACCGTCCGCTGTAAGGTTCATCACCTGCAGACGTTCACGCTGCCTGTCGTAGGTATAGGTAGTCTCCGTGCCATTACCGAGCTTCGTATAGACCGTATGACCCTCCTTATCGTAACCTATCCTGTCAACAATAACGCTCTGACGTCCCTGTTTATTGCTCGTCATACTCTCCACCTGTCCTGCAGCATTGTAGTGATAAGTCACCACTTCACCGTCAGGATAAGTCATCGTCTGCACACGGTTCCAACTGTCATAGGTAGCACCGTAGACATAAGTCCTGATATCCGCCACGCTCGCCATGACTGTACGGACGGTCTTTGTCACCTCACCCTGTCTACCGTAGTAATACGCTTCGCCACCCGAAGCATCCTCAACGAGGGCAAGACGACCGGCACGGTTATACTTATCGCCAGCCTTACCATAGGTATAAGTAACACGATTGAAGAGATTTTCAGGATAAAGCACCTCATGCAGTCGCTCGAAGTCGTAGGTGTAAGAGATGTAACCCTTGTCAGATATCGACTTCCTAAGCTCTGCCGTGAGCTTCGTCAGGAGGTTGCCTGCCGCATCATAAGTCATGTCCGTCTCACCTGCATCAGGATGATTCACCTTCAGTTTCCGACCAAGCAAGTCGTAGGCATATTTCGTCTCCTTGCCGTTAGGATGCTGAACTGTCATCACCTGACCGACAGGGTCATAGCTGTACTTCACCGTGATATCCTCACCACGGGCATGCTGCACCGTCTCACGGTTGCGTCCCTTGGCATCAGTATAGCTCTCCGCATGTCGTCCTAGTGCATCCGTGACCGTTGTCTGAAGCATCGGTTCACCGTCATGACTGCCAATAGAGTAAGCCGTACGTGTCACACTACCATCAGCAAGCGTAACACTCGTGGTACGGTCGTGTGTATCATACTCCGTCTTTGCCTGCAGATCACCCGTAGCGTGGTTGTAAGTTCCGATGTTACCATAGCTCTCCGTCATTGGGTAATAAGTTGTAATGTTACGTCCGAAGGCATCGATGACAGCCCTTCCGCTGACAATAGAGACCTTTTGATTGCTTCCACCAGACCACACCACACCCGTCTGCTTCGTCTGGACAGCACGCATCAGCGAGTCGGCAAAGGTATAGGTATCAATGTTGCCTTCCTTAGAATAATGGATGGTATGTGCCTTACGCTCTGCAGGGAAGTATTCAAAGCGGATAGTAAACGGCTGACCGCTCTCTATCTCATACGGAGCACGGATAGTCTGCTGACGTCCTAAGGCATCGTAGGTGTATTCCATCTTCTGTCCGTTAAGGTCGGTGGTCTCAATCTTCTAGTTTATGGAAGACTCTTCCATCTTTTAATTTGTAGCAAATGATTCCTTTTTCTTTATCCCATATTATTTCCTCTATACCTAATAACGGTTGATAGCTCCCCTCTTCCGAATTAACCCCATTTTTAAAGGAAATGCTAGTGTCAGTCTTATCCAAAGCTACTTCATCAGAATATAAGCCACCAAAAGAAATTTCAGAAACAAAGGTAGAATCCATATTTTTACTTATTATGAAGACACCTTGCCACCATTGAGTATTATGTTTAATTTTGAAATCTATAGATGCATTAGCTATATATTCATGTTGTCCTTCTATCCAGTTACAAGATTTCAAGTCTGTAATTGGAATGTGCACCTTATTAAAAATATTTTTTTTTATAAAAGCAAAGGTGTCTATAGACAAACCATCTGAAAATAGTATATCTTCTTTTTTACCATAGATATTAATCCATTCCATCTCTTCTTCAGAAAGATGTGTCTTTTTACAATATGGAAGACCACAAGAAACTAAGCATAGTGCCATTAGTGATATATACCTATTAATTTTCATATAAGCTTATTTAATTTGGAAGTTTGAGGTGGACAAAGTTGTCTATAGAATGGTGCAATAAATAGTCATTCGATTCTATAAGGATTCTTCTACCATTTGCACCTATTCCAAGATTATTTTGTAAATTACTTACAGGATCTCCACCTATACGTATTAATCCCCACAGAGCCTTTTTCCCAATTATTTGATAGTCAGTTACATTTTGTATTGTACCTAGCTTATTTATTGATTTTGTTCGTTCGCTTACAGATGCACGATTGAAAGTTATAGCAGCTCTACCCGTTGCCATACTTGCAGCTGCTGCTAAACCTCCCCCTAAAGAATGTCCTACAAATGTGAGCGTAGATTTTTTCAATTCTTTTGATAACTTTCTAGCATTGTCTATAGCCATATTGTATTGTGGAGCCCCTAAAGCTACTTGTGAAAAATCTTCTATGAGATCTTCTATAGAGTTTGTGCCAGCAAACACATAGGCATATTCTGTACTTCCGGTTTTAATATTTTTACGTTCAAAAATAGTCGATTGTAAACCATTTTCACCAAATTTAGTATAGTTCATTCGAGAGCGAATAGAAGTCTTTATATTCGATATAAACCAACCAGCCTTCTCCAATTCCTTTAAATCTTTTTTATCATTTCCATCCTTATAAACTGCCCTTGCCATTAAAGCTGCCTCGTGCCCAGTTGGGCGTCTACCATCTTTGTCACGTAATACTATAGATCTACCTCCACAATAGGAATATCCAAATATTAAAGGAAATTTCTCAGCCAACGGATCCACACCATACCAAATGCTTGCCACAGGATTCATGTACCTTGCACCGTAATAGTACAAGCCAGTTTCGTCATCGAACTGTTTGCCGTTGAACTTATACGGTAGGTCTTCACTGCTACTATGCTCGTCAACTAACAGTTCACCGTATGGTAGGTAAGCATCATATTGTGTGATATTGGCTTTGTCATCTGTGATGTAAGACGTGCTGCCTAAGTGGTCACTGTGATAGAAGAAGGTCTCCTCTTTTGTGGTGTCGTTTGGAATATAACCATAACCAGCCTGCGGGTCATCAGGGTTGCTCGGGTCATTCCAGCTTACGGGTGAACCGGGGTTGGTATTCGGTGTGGTGTTGGGCTTCGGGGTCTGCACCCAGCCTTGTGGGACATCATGGTTGCCCAGCTCCCTGATAATGGAGTTGTAGCCGATGTGCGTATTCTCCGGATCACCGTACGCACCCTTCTCTGTCGGTACACCAGGTGCTACACCCACCTTCTTATAATACGCTTCCTTCTGTGTCTGGATCTGATTCATACGCTCAGCATAGTCCTGCTGACCAGCGGTGACGTATGAGCCGTTGCGTCCGTAAACGTTGTTAAACTGTCCCGTTCCTATCCTTGAAGCAACTCGTTTGTCACCAATGAAGTAATGCTTCGTGAATCTGTTCTTGTTGACAGAGAGAATACTTGCAGGATAAAGTGTGAAGTTGTCCGTCTCGTGGAAGGTAATACCCTGCGGTGCACCATTGATATACACACCCTCCATCGTACCATAACTCTTCATGATGCGTTCACCGGCAGCGTTGTAAGTGTAACGGCTTGTCTTACCGTTGTCAGAGAGAACCATCAACCGATTATCCTCATCCCAATACATCTCACGGGTAGTGTTCGTTGAGTCATTCGTTACCAGCGTTGGATTACCGTTGGCATCGTAGGTGTAATGATCGTGCCCAATCTGCGTTGGAGCCGTCGGATGGTTACTGTCCTCATACTTATAAGCGAAGTCATAAGACTTAGCAGTTGTCGTTGAGTCCACTTTCTGAATCTTCGTCAGCGGTTCACTCATCCGACCGAACGACATCACCATATCATACGATGCACGCTTAGCCTTACCGCTGGCATGAATAAGGCGGTTCAGCTCATCATACTCATACGTATGCATACTCTTTCCTCCCAGCTTCGCCCTGTTGAGTTTTGTCAGCGACGTTGGGTTGGCAGCATTCGTGATACCGAGGATATTATCCACTGCATCATAACGATACCTGTTCTCCATCACAGTCTGACCGTCCGCTGTAAGGTTCATCACCTGCAGACGTTCACGCTGCCTGTCGTAGGTATAGGTAGTCTCCGTGCCATTACCGAGCTTCGTATAGACCGTATGACCCTCCTTGTCGTAACCTATCCTGTCAACAATAACGCTCTGACGTCCCTGTTTATTGCTCGTAAGACTCTCCACCTGTCCTGCAGCATTGTAGTGATAAGTCACCACCTCACCGTCAGGATAAGTCATCGTCTGCACCCGGTTCCAGCTGTCATACGTAGCACCATAGACATAAGTCCTGATATCCGCCACGCTCGCCATGACCGTACGGACGGTTTTCGTCACCTCACCCTGTCTGCCGTAGTAATACGCTTCACCACCCGAAGCATCCTCTACAAGGGCAAGACGACCGGCACGGTTGTACTTATCGCCAGCCTTACCATAGGTATAGGTGACACGGTTGAAGAGATTTTCAGGATAAAGCACCTCATGCAGCCGTTCGAAGTCGTAGGTGTAAGAGATATAACCCTTATCAGATATCGACTTCCTAAGCTCTGCCGTGAGCTTCGTCAGGAGGTTACCCGCCGCATCATAGGTCATATCCGTCTCACCTGCATCAGGATGATTCACCATCAGTTTCCGACCAAGCAAGTCATAGGCATACTTCGTCTCCTTGCCGTTAGGATGCTGAACCGTCATCACCTGTCCGACAGGGTCATAGCTGTACTTCACCGTGATATCCTCACCACGGGCATGCTGCACCGTCTCCCGGTTGCGTCCCTTGGCATCGGTATAGCTCTCCGCATGTCGTCCCAGTGCATCCGTGATCGTTGTCTGGAGCATAGGTTCTCCGTCATGGCTACTGATAGTATAAGCCGTACGTGTCACACTACCGTCAGCAAGCGTCACACTCGTGGTACGGTCGTGCGTATCATACTCCGTCTTTGCCTGCAGATCACCCGTAGCGTGGTTGTAAGTTCCAATGTTACCATAACTCTCCGTCATTGGGTAATAAGCTGTAATGTTACGTCCGAAGGCATCGATGACAGCCCTTCCACTGACGATAGAGACTTTCTGATTACTACCACCAGACCACACCACACCCGTCTGCTTCGTCTGAACGGCACGCATCAGCGAGTCGGCGAAGGTATAGGTGTCAATGTTTCCGTCCTTAGAATAATGGATAGTATGTGCCTTACGCTCTGCAGGGAAGTACTCAAAACGGATAGTAAACGGCTGACCACTTTCTATCTCATACGGAGCACGAATCGTCTGCTGACGTCCTAAGGCATCGTAGGTGTATTCCATCTTCTGCCCATTGAGGTCGGTCGTTACAGACGGAGCATTCCAAAGACCATCATAAGCCGTGCTGGAGCTATAGCCGTATGCATCCTTGACACTTGTCACAAGACTATGATAGCGGTCGTCATACGTATAAGCATAGAACATACGCTGATGGTTATAGTTCTCCGGCTTCGTCATCCGTGTGATGTTACCATAACCATCGTAAGTCATGTTATAGACTGATGGCTTGTCACCGTTATGGAGCATGATCTCCGTTATCTCACCGTTGCCGTCCACTTTCGTTGAGCGTTCACGGTAAGTCTTACCGCCACTGCTGACAGTGATATGGCTCGGAACACTGACAATATACTTATCGGCAATCTTATGATAGTTAATGTTTGCCTCTAAGCTATAGGCTGTTGTCGTCTCCTTATATCCCTGTAGGTTACCATAGTCATCGTAAGTATTATTGACCGCAATCGCCAGGCTATCCCCACTATTTACATCAAAGTTACTCTGAACGAGTGTCTTTAGGGCAGGGAAGACAACAGCGTCAGCCGTGTTATGACCAACGGCAAGTGTCTTCAGGTCGTAGTCATATAGAGATCCCTGCAGCTTCTTTCCATCAGCGGTATAGAGATACTCACTCGTAACAAGCCCATGCGTATAGTAATCCCTGTTCTTACCATAGGTCTGGACGGAGTAACGATAGAGTCTGTCACCGTTCTCGGTGTCTATCTGATTGGTACGTACCTGCTTGAAACCATAGAAGTCACGTTCACGACGGTCACGATAGCCACCACTATATTCGAAGGTATTCCTGCTTCGTATTGCTCCGTTCTCCTTGTATCCACCCGTCGTCTCAACAGATGACATCACCCAGCGACGTCCCGGCAGGTCGTAGCTTGGAGTTGTCTGCTCATAGCTGATATGGATATGTCCGCCGAAAGGAAGTGTCACAGAGCGTAGCATGTTCGTTCTGCCCGTAAGGTTACGGTAGACGATAAGCTGCTTTGCCCCGTCAGAAACGATAAGGTCAGGACGACCGTCACCATCAATATCTCTCAAGGCTGCACTTGTGAAACTAACACCACTTGACCAAGATTTAGTAGCCTTAGCTGTAAATCTCAGTTTTAAAAACAGAATGTGTATTGGAATGGAAACAGCAAAATTACCATATTGAGAAACAGACGTTGCCAATGACTCATTGAAACGACCTTGTTGCTCTTCGGAATAAGGAATAAATCCAGATCCCGTATTCAACATTATGGTGAACTTGTCAGCATTACGAGTTACCATATCAGGTAAACCGTCGCCATTAACATCTATAAAAGACACATTGTACTTTGTTGTTGTCTTCGTTCCATTGACACCGAAAGAAATATCAGCATTACCAAGTACCCCAATGGATGTACCAAGTCCTGCACCCCATGTGCTATTTTCAGAAGACTCCAACGACGTTACCCCACTACTCTCTTCATTTGTAAAGTTATATCCAAGACCAAACTTCACCTTGTCGCCCAAGAGCATATCAGGTAGTCCGTCACCATTGAGATCTATCCAATCACTCTCTGTATGAGACGTTCCTGATGTAAAGTTTCCGCTAGCGCTCACAGACACACTGGAGATAGCATTACCATTGGATGAATTATGTGTATCACTACCGCCTGGAGTTTCATCGTCTTGTGGTTTAGGGTTGATACTGATAGCTAAAGCACTCTTTGACGAAGCCTGTTTTGATAGACTTGCATCTGCACCAATAGTAGAGGAACTTGCTTTAAATTTTGGGTGCGTGACATTTAGTTTCATGCGATCTTCCCCAAGTGTACCCGTTGCTTTTGTGTATTGAGTAACAATATTGCCATCTACCTCTTCTAACCAATCAGGATAGCCATTACCATTGATATCCATTAGAGACACCTTGCTATAAGAAGTTTGTGTACTCTTGCTGCCACTGAGTCCTGCATAGGAGATTCCACCGCTTACACCATAGCCATTACTCTTTGACTCACTCATAAGTACAGGTGCAGACAATTCACCCGCATTTTTAGCATAATGCACACTGTCTATTATAATAGCATCCTCGCCGATACGAGAACTACAGATTGTATCTAAAGAGATAAAGACATGTTCAGAGCCGCCAACATACATCCTCTTGTTAGTGTCATAGCCCATCACAAAGAAACGCTGCTCATTGACAGGAGTAAGACTCTTTGCAAGTTGATTGCCATCGTGTGTGGATTTATAATGCTCAGCTATATTCTTATATTTGTCCCTGTCAATGGTCAGTGCTGATACTTCTATTGGCTGGGAGGCATAAGCTTTATTGCCGTTATAAGCAAATTGTCCCCATCCTCGGTAGAGCCTCCCATAATCAATAGAGTTATACCCAGAGAACACACAAGCCTCTAATGTATCAACAAGTACACGTTGTTCACCTGTTACTACCATTGATGTTGCACTCTGATAAGAGAGACTGTCTCGAAGGAAGTTTACTTTAGCCTGTCTCACACTTGCCAATTCATTCTCTATGGCAAAGGTTGCCGTTATCTTGCCTAAACTCAATCGTTTGATCAGTGTGGTATCTGTAATAGTGATGGTATCTGGCTTGAGCGTATTGGATGCGTTCAACCTACAGGTATGATGCAACACAGGAGTTCCATCCTTATCGTGTAAGGTCAGATAGACAGTAGCTGTATCTATATCATTTCTATTGTCCTTGCGTACGACAGAGAGCATAGGAACAATAGAAAGCGTTGGTCTATACTTTCTACTCCGTACCGTTACATCCTGTTTTAGGTCTTTACGCTCTGCGATGCTGACAGGCTTGTTGAACATCCTACGAGATGCCACAAAACGTACACTGTCTTGGTCCGTCTCATAGAAATAGTTACCTGCCCATTGTACCTTAGTCCAATCGAGGGGAGAAGTGGTCTTGATTTCGAAGAAGAATGAAACAGAATCTTTCTCATCTATGTTACCGGTATAGTCATAGGAGTCATTGACGATACTGTCAGCAGGAAGTTTAAGTCGTTTTACAATCGTTTCACCATGATGATCCAATCGTGTGACGATAAGTGTAACATCATCAGAAGTCTTTCCTTTCATATAAGGAGCATGGAGCGTTACCTTGCCAGTACGATTAAAGATAACTACATTGTTTTCACCCTCTATATAATCAGCCTTACTATTATATGTTTTTAAGTCTTCCGACAGATACCTATCCTTGCCGACAGGCAAAGAGGTATAAGTAATTATAGGATTCCAAAGAACCCTGTCGTCCTCACCATCATATCGAGACTGAAGACGGAAGAAAATTCTGTCTCCTACGTTTACATCACAATTAAGATTGTTGGTTTTGCTACCAGCTTGTAATAAAGAGTCGCGGACCATGAAGCCATCACTCTCATGTTGAATGCTGTAGATGATGCCATCACCTTGATTGCTAAGCTTCTTTATAGTACTTTGTATGTTGACCCTGCCAGCAAAAGGTGCGCACCACATACGGACGGCATCATTCAGGGGATATTCCTTTTCCAAGGAGTCACGAATAACCTTATAGTCTGGAATAAAATGTTTATCAATAGGAGCCCCCTCACCAATAATAGGATTGGCAGTTACACTACTTGCTGGACTAAATACAGGTTTCCCGTCTACAATATGATTGAAATATACCTGACCATTGACGGCTATATCTGTAAGTCCATCACTGTTGAAATCATAAAGATAGGTAGTTGTCTTGTCCTGATCCTTTGAATGGGTATAGGAAATTCCAACAGAAGCACCAAGTTTATTTGTAATACCAACTTCAACAGCAGCATCTGCATTAAGAGAACGACTGATGCTATTACCTTCAGAGAAAGAGTTTACTCCTGGTATCAGTAACGCTTTACCAAAGAGTAAATCCTTTCCATCTGCACTCATGTTTTTACGATAGAAAAGTTTGTTACCTCGTTTGAAAAGCTTATCAGGTAGTCCATCACCATCAATATCTACAAAAGCAACTTTACCTGTATTTGAACTTTTGCTAGTAGAGAAAGATGGACCGACGTTTACTGTTCCACCAGTGAAACCTACACCTATCATTGTTCCCCTTCCCGTAGTACGGCTTTTCGAAGCTCCACCACCAAGGAGACTAAGATAGTCGTCACACCCATGAACCGAATGGCTGAGGAATGACTCATAGTCGTCAGATTGAGCCTTCCACAGTTCTGCCTTAGAAGAAAAAAGACCATTTTTGAGGTCATTGTAATAGTCAAAGGATTGTGTAGCAACCTTACCATCCCTGCTGTCATTCTGATTAATGCTCTTTAGCAGCATTTTACCAAACGGTCCTTCTTCATAGTTTAAGGTATAGCTGCGGAGCTGCTGACCATTATTCTTCACCGTGACCTTACGGAGTAGCCCTTTGTCCTTTTGCATAATGCCAAGTCTTCCGCTACTCGTCACATCTTTTCGGTCTGTGGCTATAGAGTCAATATTGAATTCAATGCTATACAGTCCTTCCGTCTCCCCGAATCCTGTCCATGTATAACGTTCAGGATAAAGGTTATTGCCAGACTTCATGTAATGGAATGCGGCAAAGTTTCCGTGGACATCGGTAACACGATCAAGTGCCCATTTGACACGGTTACCATTGGTATCTGTAAGAGAAGTAGCATCACTGACATGACCACCATGACCACCATAACTGTAGACTGTACCATCCTTGCCAGTCACTTCCCAGTAATAGTTCTTCGGGCTGTTACCCTTTCGGATAATCCTACTGAAACCACCTTCAGTCATTGGATAGAACTGCTTGTCAGTCTGACGTGACAAAGAATCAGTCCTACGATAGAGTCGGTCACTGAGCTGCTGTCCCATGAGAAGATAGCTCTCAGTCTCTGACTTATCATCAAAACGTGGTACACCCCATCGGGTCTCTATGTCAATGCTCTGTACAGGAAGACTCCATCCATAGCCTACAAAGCTACTACCGCCCTCACTGCTGTACTGTAAGCCGGCACTTACACCAATATCATTACGCCCTGCAGGAACTTCGAAAGGATAGGACAGTGACGCCGTACCATTCTGATTAGCTGATGGGGCTTCGATCTGCTGAATACCCGCAGCTGGGTCAGCAGCCTTCAGTTCACTGATACCTGTAGGGACATAATTCTGTGTTTCGGGACTCTCTGGAACCTTGATGATACCGTTGATGACATCCGTAAAGTGTGATGTCTCTGCCATTGCCACCTCACGTTTAGTATCAATACCTTTTGACTGGAGCATTGTCCAGCGTTGGTGCAGTTCATCATAATAATAGGTGTGAATATCATCTACAGTATAGCCTTTCGGTATCAACGTGCTGTCGTAAGGTACTGCGATACTTGCCAGATGATGGACGAAATGATTGCCATGAGGTAAGAAGCGATAACCTGACACCGTATCTGTTCTTGCCATCAATGTATCACAGCCACCTGTAACGTTTACCATACCAGTAGGCAAGGTTGGTAATTCACCTTTTCTAAGTGGTGTAATACTAAGAACTTTACCCTTTGCCATAGCCTCACGTGGTACGGCAAGCTGGGCTCGTCCAACATTGAGCGTATCGCTGTCGGAGTTAGCAAAGAACTTGCTGACGGTATGTTTGCCTAAGTCTGCAAAAAGTCTTGCAGGTTTCTTGTTCGGCTTGTGAGTATCTACACGATTCAACTTTTGATTTCTTGCGATTTCTTTGGAGAATCTCTTCACAGGTGAGTTCTGTACACTGTCCTTGACTTGTTTTCGTAAGGAAGTAGCCTTTCGGAAAATGCTATCTTTTTGGACAGAAGAGACTGTACCAGTACATGTAGAATCACTGATTACTGTTTCTTTAGCAGAACGACTACTCCCACCATTACAGGAGTTTAGTATGATTCCTGAAAGCAACAGGAACGGAAGGAGGAGTGAATGTGTAGAATACTTCATTATTCTTGCTATTTTGTTTCAGACCTAAAGGTCCTCAATATATATATACTTGCGTTGGAAAATTTTATAAAAGATAAAAATGAGATTTACTTCCTCACCAGTTTAAATGTCTTTTCTTTGCTACCACTTTGCAGTGTCAATAAGTAGACACCTGTCTGTGGAAGATAGACTTTGGTAGAGAAATATATATCAGGCATATTGGTCTGACGACTGACAAGAGCTCCACCCGTCGTATAGAGTGCCATATCCAATGGAGCTACTTCGCTCAGTTCCACCTGCACACTGACATATCCATTCACTGTTGGATTAGG
The DNA here is from genome assembly GCF_018127765.1 of Prevotella veroralis. NCBI lineage: Bacteria > Pseudomonadati > Bacteroidota > Bacteroidia > Bacteroidales > Prevotellaceae > Prevotella > Prevotella veroralis. The sequence goes on from NZ_CP072330.1 coordinate 1,231,135, forward strand.
ACTTACACTTACATTTGCAAAGAAGTCACTGTTTCCGTCAGAAGGGTTCATGGAAGGAATCTCTGTGATACCTGTCTTCGAAATCTGAAACTCATTCTCAGCCTTGTTACCCACATGGTCTGTCGTCGTAAGAAGGTATTTTCCTTCTATGAGTCCATCAGCAGACTGTATGCTGTCGCTTGTAGTACGATTGAAAACAGACATGTGTTCTCTCTGTAGAGTCATCTTGTAAGGGGCAATACCGCCTGTTACTCTAACAGAAAGTGTTCCTGTGCTGCCGCTCTTCTCCTTTGGCTGCACTACTTCTATCGTTGTAAACATATCTTTGGCAGCTCGTAGCGTGAAGACATCACGTTTACCTAACGGTATATTCTTAAAGACAATACTGTCACCAACTGTCATGTTTGCCTTATGATAGCTCAGAGTTTTGACAGGAAAGTCACCCGTTCCTGTAGGATCAACGGCAAGATAGTAGCTCTCACCTTCTGCAAGAGGCTGTATCTGGCGTAGTTGCTTACCATCAGCTACAACATCAACATTAGGCTTGTCAATCCGTGTTGCTGTATCCATCCATCTTCTACCGAGCCACTTGCCGTAAGCCTTACTCTGATGGAAAGAAAGTTTACCATTGTTGTCACCCCAAAGAAGACTCTCACCATCTTCAAGAGGCTTGCTCATACTGATTGTAAGAAAACCGTCTTCCTCACAGCTCTTGGCTCTTGTCTTATGTAAGGCAGAAGCCTTGTCTGAGATAAGGCCAGCTATACGGTGACTATAGGCTTTGTTGGTATAACCATTCCAAATAACCTCACTTCTTGAATTAAGGTAACTGCTGCGAAGGCTAACGTCATATTTCAATGCAAGATAGCTTTCCACACGGCACCGTTCAGTATCAGAAAGGCGACGATCGAAGACGGTATACTCAACAGTTCTACCATCAAGGTTCTTTACAGGCAACTTAGCGTTCCCATTCCGGCCGATATGCAAAGTCTGACCATTACCCATATTGGAAGAAGTAGTATAGCTGTAAAGTCGCATTTCAGGCAGCGAGTCCTTGGCATAATTCATGAAAGTACCATTGCCAAGGTTTGCAGCACGCTCAGTTGTCTGCATACGAGTAATAGCTTTTCCGCTGCCGAGACTCCAGATGGCCTGTTCCTTCTCGCCATATACCTTACTTACGCCTATATAGGTAAGTCCAGCACCAGCAGAGACACGGACGGAGACAGAATCGTGTGACCAGACCATTGGCTTATCTACACCACCAGGAGTCTGGGCTGTGGCAGAAAGAGCGGATATAAAGAAGGAAACTGCTGTGAGGTATTTATGTTTCATACAGAGACTGTTTTAATAGGATTGCAGGATGCTGTTTATTTGGCTTTTCCGAGAGGAAGACTGTACCCGATGGTAAGGCTGACGGTCTGCAGATTGTTCGTACGTTCCTGATACCCGTAGTCATTGGCGCAGGTGCGGAGCATGTCATTGAATCCGAAACCGTATTCCAGTCCTGCCTCCAGACCGTTCTTTGCATCAACATAGCCGATCTTTATGGCAGGAACGAACGCCACCCGTGCCTTGACGGATTCCCTCAGGTGGTCCTGCGTACGTTCAGCCTGCTGCCGGTACACCTCTCCAATGTGGTCATTGGTGAAGTCGATGTTACGGCTGCCGAACGGAATGGCGGCACTGATGCCGGCCCCCATATAGAACTTTGGGAAAGCATAGAAACGAAGCAAGATTTGTGGAGTAATGAAATTATAATGAAATCGTGTAGCCTCGGTTACTTTATCCGGTATCTTGCGCTCCGTCAGCTTGCTGAGAATACGGGTGTAATCAATGCCAAGCTCAGCACCTAACCTGCGATATTGCCATGTTCCAAAGACACCAATACGAGGACTGATGCCACCACGTTCACTCATAGTGAAAGTAGGACGTATATCATAGTTCTCAATAATACTGCTTAATCCTGTAATGCTAGAACAACCTACTCCTGCTCTGAGTCCTATCCGAAAAAGATGATGGTGAGGAAAAGAATAAGTTATCAAAGATGGTGTATCTTTCGGAATTTCCTCTACTATGGTGGGCTGGTTATTCATAGAGTTGTCAAGAACATGTTCACCTGTTTTCTGATTAGTAGGTTCATTGTCTGGTTCTTTCGTCTCGTGTTTTATACTGGCTGTTTTATCGTTTAAAGATGAAACGTCAGTTGATAATGATGGAGAAAGGATTGGCTGCTCTGACGAAAAATGTTTGCCATTAGCGGTTTTCCTTGTCATGCTTGATTTTTTAATTCTCCTTGTATTGATACTTGTAACGTTTCGGGACACATTCCCCAGCTTATTATATACACAATCTGAACGTCCCGAATCCTTCTGCACTTTTGTCTTGTCTAAAGAAGAAGAGACATGCGGTGTAGTAGATTGTGATGGTGCCTTGTCTGCTTTCTTTTGTTCTATACGCTGCTCAGCCTCTGGCTCGTCATTAACACAGCGTTCTATACCCAAAAGAGCAGCTATGCCAAGAAAGATTCCTGCCAGAATATAACGTTTTTTTCTGTTGCTCTTGTCCTTCATAGATAAACTCATAAGGGTTAAAGTTTAAAAAGATAGCTGATACTAAGCTCTATGTTCTGTCCATGGGTTGAGTGTTCTGCCCAGTTATAGTCATTATGCTCTGTCTTGATAGTAGAGTTTAAACCATAAAAATAACGTAGGTCCACAGCCCAATGATGGTCTATTTCATATCCGAAGCCACCTCCAACAGCAATGTCTGGCTGTCCTGTCAGCTTCTCTTTCATCAGACGTTCCGTCTCAGCGACAGTGGCAAAATGATAGTTTGCAAACTTACTTTCTTCTTGATTACTCTCGTAAGATATGTCCTTACCATTAAGATTAGCTCCCGCACGTCCACCAATAGAGATATTGAAGCCTTTGCGCCAAGGATAAATCTTCAACAGAGCAGATACACCAATGTAATTATAACGAGGTGTTACCTTATAGTTTAACTCCTTATTATCATTATAGACAAGCTGTGATGCCTTCTGCCAATAGCTAAATCCACCTTCAACACCTATGATGGAACCATCAACATGATACTGAGCAAATACACCAACTGTTGGAGTAAACTGCCACTTGTCTTTGAAACTGTAATTGGAATAATAGTCTTCTGGAACAAGAATCTTATCCAGACCAGTAGTGACAGACATGCCACAACCTAAACGGACACCTAACCGGATAGGTGAAACCTGCGCTGACAAGTTTCCCCCAGAAAGGAATAATACTGAAAATATTGCTGCTTTCAAGACTGTCTTCATCATACTCATACACTGTGGTTATATATTGTTAAGATGGGGCAAAAATACAAAAAAAGAAAGAAAACAAATCCGAAAATGCACAGATTTAACACTTCCTGTGGTAAAATAATACCGAGGATATTGTAATATTCAGTTTTTATCTTAACTTTGCAATGGGATTAAGTGTTCTTTGAAGTAATGCAGAATAAAGAATGGAAAAGAAACTCGCTCGTTTCCAAGTCGTAACCCATTTATCCTTTATACTTTCTTATTCTATTGATTATCTGAAAGATACAAATATCTTGAATCTTTTGGAAGCATAAGCTGTGGCAGGAAGCGTCTTCGTGATAGTACCCTCTACGTTCGTTGCTACGTCTTTTACCCAGTAACGTACTTTTAAGATATGAGTTCCAGGCTTAATTACCATATAAGCGCCGTTAGTACTTACGCTGGCTGAACTGTTGCTTAGTGGGAAGCCGTTAGGATTAGTACGACTGCCGCTTGTGGTCAAGACGATTTGTTTGCTGCCTGTACCTGCTGAAGCGTCCAAAGCACCTGTAGTTGTATTGATGCTATATGTTTCGGTTATATCGTTATCAGAGGTTACCTCCACCTTAGTTAAATAACAGTTTTGCAGAATTGTATTACTTGTATAAGGCTGGAAGACAAGGTAAGCTGGCTGATGCTCTAACTGAAAGCTAAAGATGCTACCGCCTACTGCTCCTGTTGCCGTAGCAGTACCGTAGTCGCCTGCAGTGCCGAAATGCTCGGTGTTGTCTGGGGCTGTCTGCGTTTGGTTAGCAGAAATGGTTACTTGGCTACCGTTACTGTTCTTACCCAAGTAATAAACCTTATAGCTTGCACTTGCACCAAACTTACCAGGAACTCTATAACGGAAGGAAGTAACCTTACTTGTTGGCGCATTACTACTCTTCTGCAACACACCGTCGTCATCCTTTACGTAGATATAGTCGTCTTTCTCCCAAAAGAAGTCGCTACTGTTGTAATCCAGTGATGTGCGAGTCTTTGCCTCGTCACCTGCCACGAAAGTGGTTAGGTTCTTGTCGTTATCCTCATTTGGGTTGGTTGGGTTCTGTGCTACATCCTCGTTAGCGCAGGATGCAAAAGTCAAGGCTATGCCGAATACGAGTGCCAAGGACTTTAGTTGTGATGCGAATGAATGTTGTTTCATTGTTTTCTTCATCTTTTCTTTGTTCTCTTTGTTAATAACTCTCTGTTAATCTTCCCATGAAGATGTGCTTTCATCTTCTAAGTCTTCATCATTCCATAAACCTGCAGATTTGGCAGCAGCTGGACCAGTAGCATGGTTTGCCTTTCTGTGCTGACTGGGGAAAGACGTATCCATCAAATAAGTGGCTTCGTTGACTTGAATTATCATGCACGCTGGTGCAGAATAACTCTTCTTTACTTGCTTTTTTCTCATTACTTCATTGATTAAAATAGTTGTTATTTCGTTCTTATTTTGCTCTAAATCGAGTTCAAAAAAGGGCATAAAAAAGCGAACAAAGGAAACACTTGGAAGTCCTTTGTTTACAGGGGTTACGGCACGCTTCGCGCGCGTATGCGAGAAGAAAAAATGTGTTAGTAGACGCTAGGTGCGAATGTGTGTGTTAGCAAATTATTTGGATTGACCAAAGATAAAGTGCAAAAAGATGCAAAGAATTCGATAATTCTTTGCAGTACTTCGTTCACTTGACATGTCATTGCTAATTGTTTCACGGCGGCAAAGGTAAGAAGAATAAATTAACTAACCAAATAAATTAAGAAAAAAGAAGCCTCAACACTCGACCCAACCAGCCTCACCCCCAACCCCTCTCCGAATGGAGAGGGGAGTAGAAAGTACTGTTTGCTGGGGAGGATGGAAGGGAATTACGCCTTATATTATATAGGAAACGTAATTGCAGCATAGGGAACTTATATGAAAGAACGATTATAGCATGAGGAAAGAAAACGTTAAAAGTATTTATAAACATCCCTTATATAAGTATAATTCCTTATCTTTGCTTATCATTTTGACACTTGATAAAGTTTAGAAATATGAAGAAGACTCTAATATTCTTATTCATGTGCCTTCCTTTGATGGCTATGGCACAAACAACTCTTACGCCAGAGCAGCAATTGGAACAGGCACAACGCCAATTAGAAGAAGCGAAAGCAGCTTTAGAAAAGGCGAAACAAAATGCGGCTAAAGCAAAGTCTGAAGCAGCAGAGAAGGCTAAAAAAGACGCTGAAGCTATACAACGAAAGATTGCTGAGACAAAAGCAGAAACCGAACGAGTAGCACGAGAGGCTGCGAAGATAAGGGAAGAAGCGAATAAGGATAGTAATAAGAAAGAAGGCACAACCACTGATTCCACACCAAAGAAAGAGGGTAATTCTAATGCTTGGGTTGTACCTACTACTCCTGATAAAGCAGCAGTAAAGGCAAATAATAAAGTTGTAGACAGTAAGAACACAAATGATATTTATCTTCAACCAGGCATTGTACCTGAAGTAAATGGACAAGTTATATGGACAGAAGATGTTAATGTTCCTGGTGCGACAGCAACTGAATTATATGATAAGGCATACGCTTACCTAACCAAACTCACAGAAGGAAGCAACCAATTAGAAGGTAGTAAGGTAGCATTGGTGAATAAGAATGAGCACAGTATCATCGCAACAATACGAGAGAAGCTCATTTTTTCTTCTACATTTCTATCCCTCGACTATACACAATGTAACTATGTGCTACAAGCAACATGTAAGGATGGATTGGCTACATTAAGTATGAGTAGAATCACATATAGTTATGATGTTCAGGGAAATGTAACCAATTATACAGCGGAGAAGTGGATTACTGACCACTATTCAATGAATAAGAAACAGACGCGTCTCCTTCCTGTATCTGGTAAGTTCCGCAAAGCTACTATCGACCGTAAAGATAGTATTTTCCAAGGATTCCGTGAAGCCCTACAATAAAAGGAGAACAGCACGGCTATTCCTCTTTTAATTAATAACAAGCAAATAACCAACAAATGGAAATACAAAATAGTACAGCACGAAGACCCGACCATCGCTTACACAGGCAAGAACCCAAAGACCGCTTCTTACCGATTCGCCAGAAACTAAACATTATCTTTATGCTTGGTGCAATCGTGGGTGTAGCAGTTTACTTCTTAAGCGAATCAACCACAACAGGTATTATCATTATCCTTGCTGCGATGGTCTTTAAGATTATCGAATGCATACTTCGTTTTATCCGTTAATGAGAAGATACATATTATTGATTGTTCTTTCCATTGCTTCAACAATCGTTGCAATGGCACAGAACAATGACTACCGCCCCATAGATGATGGCACATTTGCTGCAGATGGATACCGAAAAGACCGCAATTTGGGTCGTTCCGATTCTATCCAAAGTCAGCATAAGGAGATTCCACGTGGCATGAAGGTATGGACAATAGATGAACGTTTCGGTGATCGCAAACCTGCTATCCCTGATACCTTATCTTATATGTTCATGAACAGAGGACTAAGTACAGGACTTCGAGGCGAATACAATACACTAGGGAACCTCGGTTCTCCACGGCAGAACAGAATCTTTATTGATAGAAAACTACCTTCGGAATTCTTCTTTGTAGATCCGTATGATATGTTCATCGTGCAACCAGGGGACTTTCAATTTACCTCTACCCTCTCCCCGATTACTATTCTTTCCTATAATACCGCTGGTAATAGGACCAACGGAGAAGATCGTTTTAAGGCACTCTTTGCTGTTAATGCTGGCAAAGAATGGGGTTTCGGATTCAAGTTTGATTACCTCTATGGTCGTGGATATTATAGCAATCAAAGTACGTCCCACTTCAATTATTCGATGTGGGGAAGCTATTTAGGCGAACGTTATCAAGCTCATCTACTCCTTTCTCTCAATCATCAAAAGGTAACAGAGAATGGTGGTATCACAAATGATGCCTATATCACTCACCCAGAGTCTTTCAATGATTCATACAATGAGGATGAAATTCCTACAGTCTTAAAACAAAACTGGAATAGAAATGATAACCAACATATCTTCTTCAACCATCGCTATAGTCTGGGATTCTTCCGCAAGATACCAATGACCGAGGAAGAGATTAAGGCAAAGAAGTTTGCCCTCAAATCACAACAAGCTCAAGCAGAGGCAAAAGCGAAGGAAAAGGCGCGCCGAATAGCAAAAGCAAATGGTGATACCTTTGATGAGGAAGCATACGACAAGGAACATCGTTCCTCTGGACGCCCTGATAATGCCGTCATTGCGGGTGATGTTGCGCAGGTTAATCATAAAGCTGATAGTCTTAAAATGGGAAATCGTGAGGTGGTAAACCTAGAAGATTCCGCCCAGATGGCAAGATTGAATAAGGCTGATAAGGCAGCAAAAGACTCTATTTCTCAATGGATGAAGGAAGAATATGTCCCAGTGACGAGTTTTATTCATACAGCTAGATTCGATAATTATCGACGCATCTATCAGGCTTACGATACCCCAACAGATTACTATGCACAGAATTACTTTAGCTATGGAACAACTGCAAATGATTCTATTTACGACCGAACAAAGCATTGGTCCTTTAAGAATACATTTGCGGTAGCATTGCTCGAAGGATTCAATAAATGGGCAAAGGCAGGATTGAAAGCTTTTGTATCTTATGAGTTAAGACATTATGAATTACCTGCAATTACAGCAGCTACTCCTCCTGCCACGGCTTTCATCAATGGTTCACAGAAATGGAATCAACATGACATTTCTGTAGGAGGGCAACTCCTCAAGGCGCAAGGAAAGACACTCCATTACGACATCAGTGCGGAGGCATGGCTGGTAGGAACTCGTGCCGGACAGTTCCATCTTGACGGTCACGCAGACGTTGGATTCCCCTTATTCGGCGATACGATACAATTAGCGGCTACGGCCTTCTTGCATCGTTCGGCTCCTTCTTTCTATATGGAGCAGTTCTATGGCAAGCATTATTGGTGGAATAACAACCTTGATCAACAGATTCATTCACGCATATTAGGCGAATTGTCACTACAACGGACACGCACAAAGGTACGTGTTGGCTATGATGTTTTAAAAAACTACACCTACTTCGGACTTCAGAATGATCGTGTAAGAAGTGGTGACAACTATCTCGTACAACACAACAATGTGAATGTTAGACAAGCAAGTAGTCCTATTAGTTTGCTTACCTTACAACTGCAACAGGACTTTCAACTAGGCATACTCAACTGGCAGAATGTACTGACATTGCAAAAGTCAAGTAAGGAAGACATTTTACCAGTACCTACTTTCAATGCTTATAGTAATCTGTTCATCCGATTCAAGATTGCACATGTGCTAAAATGTGACTTGGGTGTTGATATGCGCTACTTCACAAGTTATTATGCTCCAGAATATATCCCGGGAATGGGCACATTCGGAATACAGGAAACGGCTGCAAGTAAGACTAAGATTGGTAATTATCCACTCTTAGATGCTTATGCTAACTTCCAATTACAACACACACGTTTCTACATAATGTTCACGCATCTCAATGAGGGAAGTGGTGGAAATTATCTTTTCACACCGCATTATCCATTGAATCCACGTATTCTAAAATTCGGTATTAGTTGGAACTTCTTTAACTAAACAAGCCTCATCGGGACTTTACCATCATTATAATAAATGATTTCAGAACGTGACAATATAAAAACTAATAGTCTATCTGCATGGATTCTTGCAGCTCGTCCAAAGACATTGACGGGTGCTATTGTCCCTGTAATGATAGGAACAGCATGGGCTTGGAAGATTGGTGGAGCTGAAAACTTCCGTTTCCTCCCCGCCCTACTCTGTTTCCTTTTTGCCTTTTTAATGCAGATTGACTCTAATTTTATCAATGATTATTTCGATTGCGTAAAGGGAAGTGACGACAAAGAGACGCGTCTTGGTCCTAAACGTGCCTGTACGGAAGGATGGATCACACTGTCAGCTATGCACAAAGGATTGGTCGTTACCTCTCTGCTCGCTAGTCTCGTTGGGCTTCCTCTCGTATTTTATGGCGGATGGCAAATGGTACTTGTTGGTGCAGCCTGCGTACTTTTCGCCTTCTTATACACCACCTTTTTTTCCTATTTAGGCTTGGGTGATGTACTTGTGTTGGTATTTTTCGGTATCATTCCAGTCACCTTTACCACTTACGTTATCCTTCCTTCCACGTTACAAGGCGTTTATCCTGAGGTAATTATGACAAGCATTGCTTGCGGATTGGTTATTGATACGCTCCTAATCGTCAATAACTATCGGGATAGAGACAACGACAAGAAGAGCGGAAAGATGACTCTAATTGTGAGAATCGGAGCAAAGAAAGCAGAAAAACTCTATAACTTTTTAGGTTTACTCGCTATCATTTTCACCATACAAGGACGCATCAGCCCCGATAACAATGGGTGGAAAGCCTACGTAATCCCACTGATTATCTATATTCCTTATATCTTCTTGCATACCAAAACACAGCGGTATATGGTGCAAATCAAGCAAGGGCGGGAACTAAATAAGGTGCTGGCTCTCACGGCTCGGAATATCCTAATCTATGGAATACTAACCACAATCGTGGTGCTTATTTCATAATATTGCATCAGCCCCATTAGCCGTTCTCCCTCAATCTCACCCCATTTCTTCATATTTTAAATACAAACAATTCCCATGCAACAGCCCAATCTCGAAATAATGACATTTATCGAACAGCAGATTCTACCCCGTTATAATGCGTTTGGAAGGAGTCATGGACTCGGACATGTGCAGCGAGTTATCAAAAACTCATTAGCATTAGCCACCGCAACAGGCGCCGATGTCAACATGGTGTATGTCATTGCTGCCTATCACGACCTAGGAATGGAGGGACCTCGGGCTATCCATCACATCACAAGCGGCAAGATTCTTATGGCAGATGGAAGGCTCAAAAAGTGGTTTTCACCCGAGCAATTAAAGATAATGAAGGAGGCTGTTGAGGATCATCGTGCCAGTTGTTCACGCACGCCAAGGAGCATTTACGGGAAAATTGTGGCTGAAGCCGACCGCGATCTTGAGCCAGAAATCGTATTCTCACGTGCCATTCTCTACGGAATTGAGAATTATCCTGAGAAGAATGAGGAACAAATGTGGGAACGATTCCGCAATCACATGAAGGAAAAGTATAGTCGGACGGGCTATCTCAAACTATGGATTCCAGTTTCACCGAATGCGAAAAACCTCGAAATAATACGTAAGACGATTGAAAACGAAACCATGTTACGCGATGTTTTCAATCGACTTTATCCACGAATATTAGCAAAAGATTAAATAACAATAAGCTAAATCAAACAATGACGAAAGAAGAATTAATGCGGAAGGCTATAGAGCTTTCCATCGAAAGTGTGCGCAATGGCGGTGGTCCCTTCGGTGCTATCATCGCACGTAAAGGTGAGATTATTGCAGAAGGAAGCAACGGTGTCACGATTTATAACGATCCAACGGCACATGCTGAAGTAACAGCTATCCGAAAAGCATGCGAGAAATTGGGCACTTTCGACCTCACAGGGTGCGAGATTTACACCTCCTGCGAGCCATGTCCTATGTGCCTCGGCGCAATTTATTGGGCACATTTGGATAAGATCTACTATGCAAATGACCGAAAAGATGCTGCCGATATAGGTTTTGATGACGATTTTATCTATCAAGAGATAGAAGTAAAACCACAATATCGCAAGAAGCCTTCAGAGATTTTGATGCGTGAGGAAGGGCTCGAGGCATTCCGAATTTGGAATAAAAAGACAGATAAAATTGAATATTAAAATCTTGTTTCTAAGATTCCGATAGGTCTGTTTCTTCAAAAAGAAATAGCCAGAAAAGAGGAAAAGGAGGTTATGACAGACTGTTCATAACCTCCTTATTATTAGAATATACTTTACAAACGAAATTTTCAATCTAGCGTTTTAAATCGAAGAAATATCCCTTAAAATAGAAACGTATATACGTTTTTGGTAAAACGTACCTCCGTTTTTGGTGAAACGTACCTCCGTTTTTGGTGAAACGTACCTCTGTTTTTAGTGAAATGTACCTCCGTTTTTAGTGAAATGTACCTCCGTTTTTAGTGAAATGTACCTCCGTTTTTAGTGAAATGTACCTCCGTTTTTATGAAAATGTAGGTACATTTTGCTAAAAAAGTATAATACTTATGAGTAAATAGTAGGATTGATTTCTATAAAATACTGATTCTCAACGCCTTACATAAACTTACGAAAAAGCTCTCATAATTCGCGTATTTGAGTACAACTCTTATACTCGTCGAAAATAATGCAATTACAAGCTCGGAATTAGCAATATTCTATTACAAATTAAAGAAGCTAACAATCTCCCTTAATGTAGGGACAGACGCCCTTGTCTGTCCGCACAAATAAAACTCTCTACACCTCTTTAATTCATCTGATAAGGCTACAAAAATAAAAAGATGTGCCTTCCGAAGCACATCTTTATCAATTTATTTCTTTGGCATCAACCCTTCAATATACCTGCAAAGGATGTTGATTCCCTTCACATTCTCACCACCTTGCGGAATAATCAGATTAGCGTAACGCTTTGTTGGCTCAATAAATTGCTCGTGCATAGGCTTCAAAACCTCCAAATAACGCTCAACAACCATGGAAACAGTACGCCCACGATCAATTGTATCACGCTGAATATTACGGATAAGACGCTCATCAGAATCACAATCTACAAATATCTTTAGGTCCATCATATCCCTCAATCGCTTATTGCTCAATGCCATAATTCCCTCAACAATAATGACTGGTTTGGGCTCTACGTGGATAGTTTCGGGCAAACGATTGCTGAGAATGTAGCTATAAGTGGGTTGTTCGACCGCTTTTCCTTCACGCAAATCGTTCACTTGCTTTATCAGTAACTTCCAATCGAAGGCATCAGGATGGTCAAAATTGATAGCTTTTCGCTCCTCATCGGTAAGTCCCGTCGTGTCATTATAATAGGAATCCAATGGAACAACTGCCACGTAATGAGGAGGAAGACTCTCAACAATTTTCTTCACTACGGTGGTTTTTCCAGAACCTGTACCGCCAGCAATGCCAATGATTGTAATCTTATCTTTCATCTTATTTGATTTTATTTCCTTTTTTATTATCGGACTATCATTCATTGAATAATCCTATGTCCTTCAACATCTGTACATAATATTCAGATTTCTTCTCGACTTTCATCGGATAGGCGCGACTACTACTGGGTTCGCGATAGAGTTTGAGGGTTCGCCCTTCGAATGAAAACTCCTTATAGTCGCCCATCTTCATCTTACGAGCATCTATTTGATAATGATCTGTAAATACCTTTGTAGCTAATTGTCCCGCTGCCAATACAGCTTTACACTCTGGTAAAACACGAAGCATACCATCAAGGTCGGCTGGCTCTACGATCTCCAAATCCTTATCAGCCGCAGTTCCAGTTGTTCTTCGGATGCGTAATGCAGTATCGAAGATCGCAATTCCTTTCTCTTTCAGGAAGGCTTTCAGTAGTTCTAACTTATAAGTTTTGTTTTCCTCATCTACAAAATACTGCTTATCACCAAAGAATATATAACCAAATATGCGCCACATATCATTTGTGTAATTAGGATAATACCATTCCATACACCACCGCTTTGGGGCTGGTGGGAAAGTTCCTAACAATAATAACTTCGCATTACTCGGTAACCATGGCTCAAAAGGATGAGTTTCTATTTCCATTGTCTTATTATTATCAAATTAGACTAATTAGCCTTATTAGCCCTATTAGCCTAATTAGCCTAATAACCCTCTACAACTACTGCTGCTTAACAAAATAAGTTACTACTGGCAAGTGATCAGAATAACCATCCAACCAAACACCACCAGCCGTAGTACGCTTTGTATTTCCTTTATATTTACCCGTTTCCTGGAAGAGATAATCCCGACGGAAGATCTGATTCTTCCAGAACTTCAACTGAGAGAAATCCTTTTTACCATCCTTATTTAATAGATTAGGCGTCATAATAATCTGATCAAAGAGATTCCATTTACCTTGATATTGCAAGGTTCCTGTTCCCTCCTTTACTAAGAGATTGTACCATGGATTATACATATCATCAGCACCTACCTCATTAATTTCAGCTTTCGCAGATAGACACTCATGGATACTCTCATTCGTTGGATCATCATTCATATCACCCATTACTAATACTTTTACCTGTGGATCATTAAGAAGTAATGAATCTTTCAACGCTTTTACCTGTTTCGCACCTAACTCTCGATAATAAGAACTAGCTCTACGACTAGGAAGGTGACAAACGACAACCGTCAAATGTTCACCAGCTAAGGTTCCACTAACAGTAAGGAATCCACGGGTTGCACGTGTACTGTCCTGCGGAAGATCATAAACGTATGGAACTAACTTTGTATTGCGAATAGTAAAAAGATTAGGGTTGTAGATCAAAGCGCAATCAATGCCACGATGATCAGGACCTTCTATATGCACAAACTTATAACCACGAGCAGCCAAAGCTGGCTGGGCTACTAGATCACGCATGACATGATTATTCTCAACCTCGGCTAAACCAATCACCGCACAGCCAACATTCGGTAGAACATCCGTTCCCATCTCTGCCAATACTGTTGACATGTTATGCAACTTATGGCTATATTTCATCTCATTCCAATGATAACTACCATTCGGTGTGAAATCATAATCGTTCTTTCCCTCATCATGGGTGCAATCAAACAGATTCTCTTGATTATAAAAGCCAACGGCATAAACAGAAAACTTCTTCTGAGCAGAAGCTGATGTACCAACCAAAAGGGTACAAATAAGAGCGAATAGTAACTTTCTCATTCTCATTAAATGTTGTTGTTTATTATCAGTAGTGCATAATTCCATCTATGAACCAACTAATGGATGATGGAGTATTTACTTTTGCAAATGTCGCTAAATAATCCGACATTTAGGCATAATTGCCGAAAAATCAATCAAAAAACCTTTTCTTTTTAAAATTTATTTCGTTACTTTGCACTCAAAGTATAACATATATTAATGTAATCAACTATGCAGAAAAAGCTGACACTAGCTGTTTTAGCCCTTTGTAGTTCTTCTATTATGGTGGCACAAAACACTAAAACGGAAACGAACCAACAGGAACAAACAGCCAACGCTATGGATGAATCAGCGTTCACATTCACCGAAGCACAACTTGGTGAAGACAATGACATGAACGACAATGTCACGATTCTTAACTCAAATAGTAATGTTTATGCTTCTCAAGTAGGCTTTCTTTACTCTCCAATGCGCTTTCGTTATCGTGCATTGAACCAGAAGTACAACGACATCTACATCAATGGAGCACCGATGAATGACATGGAAAGTGGGCAGTTCCGCTATTCTATGGTTGGCGGTATCAACCAACAAACACGCAACGTTGACTTCGCTCTACCTTTTGAGAATAATAATTTCTCAATGACAGGATTAGCAGGAAGCAACAATTATGACTTCCGTGCAGGTTCTATGGCTGCTGGTCATCGTATCACTCTTTCTGGTGCTAACCGCAATTACACCCTCCGTGGTATGTACAACTATGCTTCCGGATTCAATGCTAAAGGATGGGCTATCGCAGCAAGTGTTGCTTATCGTTGGGCAAATCGTGGTTATGTTGAAGGCACATTCTATAATTCATTATCTTATTTCTTCGGTGTTCAGAAGAAATGGAACAATGGTCATTCATTGGCATTATCTACATGGGGTAATCCAACCGAGCGTGCTTCTCAAGGCGCAAGTACTGATGAGGCATATTGGCTTGCTAATGATTATCAGTATAATCCTTATTGGGGTTATCAAGAAGGGCGCAAGCGTAACAGCCGTGTTGTAAACGATTTCGCACCTTCTGCAATCCTTACTTGGGATTGGGATATCAATAAGAAGATGAAACTCACAACGAGTCTCTTCGCTAAGTACTCAATGTATAAGAGTACAAAGTTGAATTACAACAATAGTGATAACCCACAGCCAGATTATTGGAAGAACCTTCCAAGTAGTTACTTTGACGTATGGAATGAGAGCGATGTACGCTATCGTACATCACAGGCATACGCTGATTGGAAGACAGCTGTTGCATGGTGGGGCAACAAGGAGAATCGCCAGATTCAATGGGATCGCCTTTACTATGCTAATAGGCAAGCCGCTGCTAATGGACAAGATGCGCTCTATTATCTACAAGCAAAGCACATTGACAACCTAACAACAACACTCTCTTCAACTCTTACCAACCATATTGGTAAGAATAAGGTTCTTAATGTTGGCTTCGCACTTGGTCAGAACTTCGCGCGTCATTATCAGACAATGGAAGATTTATTAGGTGCTAAGAGCTTCCATAACGTAAATACTTACGCTATTGGAACATACGCTGCTAATGATTCGCGCATACAATATGACCTCAACACAATGGGTACAAAAGGCTTGGGAAATCTTGTTTATGAAGGTGATAAGTTCGGTTATGACTATAACATCAACGTACGTCGTGGTCAACTATGGGCTAGTTACAACGAAACCATTGGGAAGTTGAATTACATGGTAGCTGGTAGATTAGGCTATGATAACATGTATCGTAATGGTCACATGCGCAATGGTATGTTTGCAGATAACTCATACGGTAAGAGCAAGCATGCAGACTTCGTTTATGGAGGTTTGAAGACAAGTGGTACTCTTACGCTCGGCGGTGGTAATGCGCTTTCTTTAGGCTTAGGTTACGAACACCGCGCACCTAGTGCAAGCAATGCTTTTGCCTCTCCAGAGATGAACAACGACTTTATCCTCAACCTTCGTAACGAGCGAATCTTCTCAAGCGAATTGAGTTATCAGTACTCTGGCAGTTGGTTACATGCTAACCTTAGCGGTTATTACAACCACATGACACACGTAACTGAATGGCAGAACTTCTACTTCGATGATGCTAACTCATTTACTTATGTTAGCATGACTAACATAAAGAAGAATTATTATGGTGTTGAGTTAGGACTCGACTTTAAGATTAATAGCTTCTTAAACTTTAAGGCACTTGGAACATGGAGTGAAGCTAAAAACATCAATAATGCTGATGCTATTTACATGAACTCTACAAAGAGTACATATAATAAGGATGTTGTTTACAACAAGGGTATGCACGAAGCAAGCACTCCTCTGAGTGTATATAGTGGTATCCTCAGCTTCCACAAGGCAGGTTGGTTCATCGACTTGAGTGGCAACTACTACGATCGCATCTATCTCTCATACGCTCCAAGTTTGCGTTATGGTAACACTCTCCGCACAATGGGTACCACACTCGGTGGTATGGATGCCGACGGAAACTATACTCCATACGCACAAAGTGAAGGCAAAGGGGGATTCATGTTGGATGCTTCCATTGGAAAGAGTCTCTATTTGCCACATGGAAGTTTGTCTATCAACTTGATGATTACGAACCTCCTCAACAATCAGAAGATTGTTAGTGGTGGCTATGAGCAGAGCCGCAGTAACTATACTATTAATAGAGCAACTGGTGCTGCAACAACACGTGCTTACGACTTCTATCGCAACCCAAAGAAATACTATGTAAATGGTATCAATGGCATGTTGAACGTCGCATATAAATTCTAAAACTAAAGGACAGAAACGATTATGGTAAGATTTAAGTATTTAATAATGGCAGCTGTATGCGCTCTCTTCGCATCTTGCATGAACGATGGTTATACTGACCCAGACGAGAATGCACCAGCTCCTTATGGTAATAACGAACTGACAGAGACGAATGTCATTACTATTGCACAGCTGAAGAATAACTTTGCAACTTACATTGCTACCGACTATCGTGATGGTCGCAGCTTTGCAAAAGTTGATAATGATGTAAAGATTAAGGCGATTGTTACTAGCTCTGATGTACAAGGCAATATCTATCAAGAACTAGCCTTGCAAGATGCAACAGGTGCTATCATTGTTGGTGTAGCGCAGGGTGGACTCTATGGATCACTACCTGTTGGTACAGAAGTGTTGGTTAGCTTGAAGGATCTTTATGTCGGTAACTATGGTAAACAGGCTCAAATCGGTGTACCATCGAAGAATGCAACAGGTGCAGATGTCATTGGACGAATTAGTCGTGCCGCTTGGGATCAACACTACAAGATTCTTTCAACAGGACATAAAGTTGAGCCTACCCTCTTTGCAACAGGTTCAACACCTACAACATGGAACCTTGATACAGACGGAGGTAAGCTCGGTGTAATCCGTAACGTTAGTTTCAAGAGTAGCAACAACGCAAAGGTAAAAGACACCTTCGCTGATGCTAATGGTGGCGCAGGTAGCGTAAGCTGGACATTGAATGAGCAGGATGGGAAAAAGGTAATTGTATATAACAGTAATTTTGCCGACTTTGCAAATGCTAAAGTTCCAACAGGTAAGGTGGATATCACAGGTATCATCAAGCGTTTCAACAACCAGTGGGAAATCATCATTCGCTCTTTGGATGATATTAAACCAGCAGAAAGAGTTGATCCATTTGCAGGGCTTCCAGGTACTGGTGATGGCACTCTTGCTAATCCTATTGATGTAACCCGTGCCTTAGCTTACATTGCTTCTGGTCATGCCGATGCAACAGAGTACTATATAAAAGGTAAGATATCTTTAGTCAACAGTGTTGATACAGGCACTTATGGTAATGCTGAATATTACATATCAAATGACGGCACAACCAGCAATCACCTCATGGTATTCCGTGGCTATTGGTTGAATGGTGCTAAGTTCACCACAGCAACAGCCTCACAGCTTACTGTTGGTAAGACTGTTGTTATCCTCGGTAAGTTGAAAGACTATAATGGTACACCTGAGGTTGACCAGCGTAGCAAGATTATCTCAATTAATTAACAAGCAAAAGTAACAATACACAAGATGAAAAAGATTATTTATTCAATGATGGCATTAGCTATCTCTGCCACAGTTTTCACCAGTTGCGAGGATGTACCTTCGCCATATAACATGACGTTCGATAATGATAATGTTACACCTACCCCACAACCAAAGACCGACCTCAACACAGAGGCTACCGCTTGGACGGTTGCTGAAGCCGTGCAGAAGATACAGGCAGGACAAACCTCCAATGGTGAGGCATACGTAAAGGGTATCATCTCTGCCATAACTTACTATGATCAGAACCATAAGAGCCTTACTTATTATATCTCTGATAATGGTACAGACAAGACGCTTCAGATTTTCTCTGGTAAAGGTGTAAATGGTGCAGACTTCGCAGCTAAGACAGACTTACAAGTTGGTCAGACTGTAGTTGTTAAGGGTAATCTCAAAGAATACACCAATAAACAAGGACAAAAAGTTATGGAGATGGAAAAGGGTAGTAAGATTATCACCATCGGTAGTTCTACTACTCCACAACCATCAACAGCAGTCCTTACTGCAAAATTTGCAACAGGTGAAGACAATTTCACAATCAATAACATCAACCTGCCTTCAGACCTCACCTTCGTTTGGCAGCACGACGCTACAAACAAATACATGAAAGCTTCTGCATTTAAGAGTTCACACAACTACGCTGCTCAAAGCCGTCTCGTTTCTCCTAAATTCAGTCTTGCAGGTAAGACGACCGCTACACTTTCATTCAAGCATGCAGCTCGTTTCTTTGCCAACGCAGCCAATGAGTTCAAGGTACAAGTCTCTACTGATGGTACAACATGGCATGATGTAGCCGTTTCAGCTTATCCAACAGGAGCTGACTGGAAGTTTATCGATGCTACATGTGATCTCACAGCCTATACTGGTCAATCAACTGTTTACATCGGATTTCTCTACACCAGCACAGCAATAAAGGCTGGTTCATGGGAGATCAAGGACGTAGAGGTAAAGTAAAAAACAATATGAAATATTTGGCAGGGTGCAGAATTATTCGTAATTTTGCACCCTGTTGAGTATTGACTCCCAGCTTATTTAGGAGGAAGACAAAGACAAGACACATTATTAACAATTAGATAATAACAAAATGAAACAAGGTATTCATCCAGAAAACTATCGCCCCGTCGTATTCAAAGATATGTCCAACGGCGATATGTTCCTTTCAAGATCTACATGCAAGACTACAGATACAGTAGAGTTTGAAGGCGAAACTTACCCAGTGGTAAAAGTCGAAATTTCAAGTACCTCTCACCCATTCTATACAGGTAAGAGCAAACTTGTTGATACAGCAGGTCGTGTAGACCGCTTCATGAGCCGTTACGGTAAGTTGAAGAAGTAATCGATAAATATCTTTCGATTTAAAGACATATAAAGTGCGAACAAACGTAGTTGCATATACGTTTGCTCGCACTTTTGCATTTGAAACAATCATCTTTTCTAACTTATTTTACCCTCCTAACACAAGATAATGAACAGGATATTATTAAGCACAAGTACATTCTTTCTCTCATTGCTGGCTCTATCTACTTTCTCTTCATGCAGCAAGGACGATAGCAACTCCAATGGTACTGGCAAAGCAAAAGCTGTCGTTAATAACGCAAACTCAAACTTAAAGGATGTTCGACCAGCAACACATCGCCTTGAATTTCCAAGGCTAAAGGGCGGAAGCAGCACTATTCTCACACATAAACTTAACACAGGGGAGATAAACTATAGCGTGGAATGGGACATTGTAAAGAAGTCGAACAGATGGACCTGCTATGAGATTTATGCGAGAAACGTTGAGAAAAACGTACCAAGGAAGCCATACACCGATCCGAATCAGTATCCCTTTGACCCACTTTTCCCTGCTAATGCTTTCTTTACTTACGATCCTTACCGCGGTTCAGGCTACGATCATGGACATCTATGCCCCTCGGAAGATAGGAGATACTCAAGGGATTCGAACGACCAGACATTCTATCTTAGCAACATGCAACCTCAAGTTCATGGCTTCAATGCTGGCGTTTGGGAGACGATGGAAAGCAAGATGAGAACATATATCACTGCTGCCAAAATCTCAAAAGATACACTCTTCATCTGTCGTGGTGGTACGATTGATAAGGCAGGACAATTCATGACGATTAGAAGTAACTTCATCGTCCCTAAATACTTCTTCTCAGCTGCCCTGATGAAGTATAAGGTGTACGGACAAGATAAGTGGGAGTACAAGGCTATCGGCTTCTGGTTTGAGCACAAAATTAATTCTGACAGGTCGCTTAAACCCTATGTTGTCAATATCAATGAGCTTGAGCAACTCACTGGTATAGACTTCTTCTGCAATCTACCAGACGACATTGAGCAAAAGGTAGAAAGCGTGTCAAAAGAGAAAATCATAGACCTCTGGAACATACGATAGGTACTTCCTACTCAAAAGAACGGACTTTACAGACTGTTTAATAACAGGTCTACCCAAACGTTCTCACCCGTTTGCGAATCGTTTACCACCTGTTCCAGCATTATTTATCACCCGCTTCCCATCTTTTTCTGACGTGTTACGCATCATTTATACACGCAGATAAAGTTAGTTTCATCATGGTGAGACACAAATTTCATCGTGAAGAGACACTCGTTTCATCATGATGAGACACTGGTTTCATCACGATGAAACTAATAAAAGATGTGCATAAAAAAGATGCAAGACGCATGGGAAAGGAATGGGAGACAAGGGAGAAAGAATGCGGAAACCTATTAGACAAAAAGCGCAAACAGGGTTCAAGATGTAATTATGTTAGGTATAAATGATGCGGAGACAGTATGATGTTTTTACGAAGCAATATCCCTTAAGATCAGAAACATTATTATCTTGATTCTTAAAGGACATAAAAACGGAGGCTATGATTAGTATTTTTCAGAATTTATAAGTACCTTTGCCATGTAGCAGGAGGTGTAAGAGAAAGCTAGCCAAAGCTATGCTATTACGCACACTACCAATATTATAAGAGAAGAATACTGAATGAAAGAATTTATCATATCTGAAGTAAAAACAGAGACTGCTATATTAGTGGGTCTCATCACAAAGGAGCAAGACGAAGCCAAGACAAAGGAGTATCTTGACGAACTAGAGTTCCTTGCTGATACCGCAGGTGCTGTTACCGTTAAACGATTCACACAGAGAGTGAATGGTCCGAGTGCTGTTACCTACGTTGGTAAGGGTAAGCTCGAAGAAATCAAAGAATATATCAAGCAGAAAGAGGACGACGATGAGCCTATTGGTATGGTTATCTTTGACGATGAGCTATCAGCCAAGCAGATGCGCAATATCGAGCAGGAACTCGGCGTAAAGATACTAGACCGCACCTCTCTCATTCTCGATATCTTCGCTATGCGTGCGCAAACAGCCAATGCGAAGACACAGGTAGAATTGGCACAATATCGTTATATGTTACCACGCCTACAACGCCTATGGACACACTTGGAGCGTCAGGGTGGCGGCTCTGGTTCTGGCGGTGGAAAGGGTTCAGTAGGTTTGCGTGGTCCTGGTGAGACTCAGTTGGAGATGGACCGCCGTATCATCCTCCAGCGAATGTCTCTCTTAAAGCAGCGATTAGCCGAAATAGATAAACAGAAAACAACCCAACGTAAGAACCGTGGGCGTCTGATTCGTGTAGCACTAGTCGGTTATACGAATGTGGGCAAGTCAACCACTATGAATCTGCTCGCCAAGAGTGAGGTGTTTGCTGAGAATAAGCTCTTTGCAACCTTAGACACAACCGTGCGTAAAGTAGTTGTAGAGAATCTTCCCTTCCTGCTTGCTGATACCGTAGGGTTCATACGCAAACTCCCCACAGACTTGGTCGACTCCTTCAAATCAACGCTTGATGAGGTGAGAGAGGCCGACTTACTTTTACATGTTGTGGATATTTCTCACCCTGATTTCGAAGAGCAGATACAGGTTGTAAACCAAACGCTTAGCGAATTAGGTTGCGCTGACAAACCATCTATGATCATCTTCAACAAGATCGATAACTACCATTGGATAGAAAAGGAAGAGGACGATCTCACACCTGCAACTAAGGAGAACATTACCTTAGATGAGCTTAAGAAGACATGGATGGCTAAGGAGCATGATCAGTGTTTATTCATCTCTGCAAAGAAGAAGGAGAACATTGATGAGTTCAAGGAAGTGCTTTATAAGAAAGTACGTGAGCTGCATGTGCAGAAGTATCCCTACAATGACTTCCTTTATAACATCGAAGAGGAATAAATATTATTGGGCTAATTGGGCTAATAAGACTAATTGGGCTAATAAGGCTAACAACAACAAATAAAACAAAAGAATATGCAATATCGTTCCCTAACACCTGAAGAGATAGACCTTCTAGAGAAGAATAGCTGCTGGGCTGAGGATTGGACTCATGTGAAGGTTGCAGAGGAAGACTTTCAAGCAAAGTTCTTCCATCGTGTGATGTTTTATGGTGATATCCGATTAGGAAAATGCCAGAAGGATATAGAAATAGCGAAGGATTTCGTTAAGCACTCGGGTATTAACGATGCCACCTTACGCAATGTCACAGTAGGTGATAACTGTTTAATAGAAAAGATAGGGAACTATATCAATAATTACACCATTGGTGACGACTGCATTATCTCAAATGTCTCTGTTATGGAGACAACAGAGGGAGCAACCTACGGAGAAGGCAATCTAATTGCTGTGCTCAATGAGGTAGGCGATGGAAACGTTATCCTATTCCATGACTTAAACAGCCAGTTTGCTGCATTCATGGTTAAGCACTTCAATGATAAAGACCTCAAGAATGCAATACGTAGGCTTGTCTCTGAAGAGATAGCACGCACCAACCCTGACCGCGGTACCATCGGTAATAACGTGAAGATCATCAATACACGTGAGATAACAAACACGGTTATCCAAGATGATTGCGAGATATCAGGTGCTAGCCGATTGAGTGATTGCACAATACTTAGTTCAGAGAATGCTAGTGTATTCATTGGTACTGGTGTCATCTGTGAGAACTCGATTATATCAGATGGATCTAGTATTGTGAATAGCGTAAAGATGCAAGATTGTTTTGTTGGAGAGGCATGCCAGATAACTAATGGTTTCACTGCCTCACAAAGTGTATTCTTTGCTAATTCATTCATGGCAAACGGCGAGGCTT
This sequence comes from Prevotella veroralis, assembly GCF_018127765.1. Lineage (NCBI taxonomy): Bacteria > Pseudomonadati > Bacteroidota > Bacteroidia > Bacteroidales > Prevotellaceae > Prevotella > Prevotella veroralis. The sequence continues at coordinate 1,254,575 of NZ_CP072330.1, forward strand.
GTGCTGCCTTCTGCGGACCTTTCTGCGCATCGCATCACAAGAGCTCACTACTCATCGGTGGTATGTTCTCCTTCTATAATGCAGGTTCAGGAACCAACTTCTCTAACCATGCGTATAAGATGGGACCAATGCACTGGGGAATATTGGAACGTGGTACGAAGAATGCCAGTGGTAGCTACCTGTTAATGCCAGCTACGATAGGAACATTCTCTGTATGCTTTGGTAAATTAATGCACCACCCTAACACAACAGCTCTTCCCTTCTCTTATCTTATTGCAGAGGCCGACAAGATGTTCCTTGTGCCTGGTCGTAACATAACAACAGTAGGACTTTATCGTGACATACGCAAGTGGCCTAAACGTGATATGCGTCCGCAACAGTCACAGAAGAGTATTGTCAACTTCGATTGGCTGTCACCTTTCTCTGTTGGTGAGATATTAAGAGGAAAGAAGATATTGGAAAGTCTGCGTCAAGCGAGTGGTGATAACGTATCAGCATACAACTATCACGAATACACCATCAATGCTTCCAGCCTGCGTAAGGGTATCAAATACTACGATATAGCCTTGCGCATCTACATGGGTGCAGTGCTCAAGCGTGCACATAAGTGGGGCTTCTTTGGTAAACCAGAGACCGAAGTCGGTACAGGCAAATGGAACGACTTATCAGGCTTATTACTTCCAGAATCAGAAGAAATGCGCCTCATCAGTGATATTAAGGATGGTACGCTTGAAACCATACAAGATGTTATTGAACGCTTTATGGAAATCAACGAGAACTATCGAGTATATCAATGGGCATGGACTTATCGCATGATTCTTGAATATTATGGAATCAAGGAGATTACTGCAGAAGACGATGAACGTATCAAGAAAGATTACGTGGAAGCACGTCGTGCATGGATTGCCGAAATTAGGAAAGATGCTCAAAAGGAGTTTGATATGGGCGATGTGGAGCCAGAAGTATTTGAGTCTTTCGTCAATAGCCTTGATCATGAGATAGACTTTGAGAATTGATAACCAACCTTATATTCAACAACTAAACTATTATTGTATGAGAAAGTATTTCCTTAATCAAATCTACATGAAGGGGATTTGTGTGGGAGCAATGCTTCTACTAACAACCCTTGTGGGACATGCACAACGTTACAACTACGAGAGTGTGCCAAATGACCCCATGCAAACGCGTATCTATACGCTGAAAAACGGACTGAAGATTTACTTATCAGTAAACAAGGAGAAACCTCGTGTGCAAACTTACATTGCCGTTCGAACAGGGTCACGTAATGACCCAAAGGAGACAACTGGTTTGGCTCACTACTTAGAGCACCTTATGTTCAAAGGTACTACCCACTTCGGCACATCTAATGCCGAAGCAGAACGTCCTTATCTAGATTCTATTGAAGCACGATTCGAACAATATCGTCACATCACTGACCCAGTAGCACGCAAGAAGTGGTATCATCAGATTGATTCCATCTCTCAACTAGCTGCTCGTTATAATATTCCTAACGAGTACGATAAGATGATGACTGCTATTGGAAGTTCTGGGACAAATGCCTACACATCGAATGATGTCACTTGTTATGTTGAGAATATCCCTTCAAATGAGATTGACACATGGGCAAAGATAGAAGGTGACAGATTCCAAAACATGGTAATCCGTGGTTTCCACACAGAGCTTGAAGCTGTGTACGAGGAGTATAACATCGGACTGGCAAGTGACTGGCGCAAGATGTATGCAGCTTTGTTTGCAAAGTTGTTCCCTACACATCCTTATGGAACACAAACAACGATTGGACTTGGAGAGCACTTAAAGAACCCTTCAATTGTCAATATTAAGAATTACTTCCACAAGTATTATGTTCCTAACAATATTGCTATCTGTTTATCTGGCGACTTGAATCCAGACGAGACTGTGGCAACTATTGATAAGTATTTCGGTAATTGGAAGCCAAGTGCACATATAGATGTACCACAATATGCTGCTCAACCTACAATCACAGCGCCTATCGACACAATTGTTATAGGTAAAGAAGCTCCTATGTTCTTCATGGGTTGGCGTGCTGACGCTAGTAACTCTCAACAGATTGATACCCTAGAAGTAATTGGAGAGTTACTATCGAATGGCAAAGCAGGTTTATTCGACTTAGACCTCAATCAAAAGATGAAGGTACAAGAAGTCGGTGCTGGCGTTGCTGATATGAACGATTACTCTGTATTCTATCTCCATGGTCAATCTAAGAAAGGACAAACATTACCAGAAGTTCGTAGTTTGGCATTAGATGAGATTGAGAAGTTAAAGAAAGGACAATTCTCTGACGATTTACTTCCTTCTATCATCAACAACTATAAAAGACATTATTACACACAGCTCGATAACAATCAGTTCCGAGCAAAGCAATTTGTTGATGCATTCATCAATCATAAGAACTGGAAACAGGAAGTAGAAAAGATTAGTCGTATATCTAAACTAACAAAGACTGACATCGTTAGGTTCGCTAACCACTTCTTTGGTAATAACTTCGCCTGTGTTTACAAAGAGCAAGGCAATGACACTACTATTAAGAAGGTGGAAAAGCCAGCCATCACTCCTATCCCTACGAACAACGATAAACATAGTGCGTTCTTGGAGGAGATTGTAAATACAAAGGCAACTCCTATTCAACCTCAGTTCGTTGATTATAAGCGTGACCTGACAAAGGCGACAACAAAGAAGGGCTTGCCTATCCTTTATAAGCAGGACACATCTAACGATCTCTTCACGCTGTGCTTTGTTCTTCCTTTCGGTGACGAACACGATCCAAAGCTCGCTTATGCAGCTGAATATCTTGAGTATCTTGGAACTAATAAGCTCACAAACGAACAGATTAAACAACAGTTCTATAAGTTAGCATGCGACTATAGAATCTCTGAAAGGAATGATCGTACATATATCACACTCAATGGTCTGAACTCAAATATGCCACAAGCTCTTGCCTTATTAAATGATTTACTTAATAATGCAAAGGTGGATAAGCGGGCTTATAACCTCTATGTTGAACAGGTTTTGAAATCACGCAGTGATAATAAAGCTAATCAGCAACAGAACTTTGCTGCTCTGAGAAACTATGCAACGTATGGAGAATACAACCCAACCCGTAATATTCTTAGTGAACAAGCTCTTAGAGCAATGAATCCACAAGAACTACTAAATATGTTGAAAGGGTTGAAGAACTATAAGCAGACAGTTCTCTATTATGGACCATCAAGTCTAAAGGCTATTGATGAACTTGTTAGTAAAACCATTCAATCACCTAAGAAGTTTGCAGAAGTTCCTGCTGCTAAACGTTACGTAGAGCAGACAACACCAAAGAATGAGGTGATTATTGCTCCTTATGAGGCAAAGAATATCTATATGGTACAGCTTCATAACGAGAATCAAGATTGGACACCTGAACGTGCCCCAATCATTGCTCTATTCAATGAATACTTCGGTGGTAGCATGAATGCTATCGTCTTCCAAGAGTTACGCGAAGCACGTGGACTTGCTTACTCTGCCTATGCACAATATGATACACCTTATCGTTTAGGTGATAAGGAGAGTTTCTACACCTATATTATTACACAGAACGATAAGATGATGGATTGTGTACACGAGTTTAACAAGCTCCTTGATGATATGCCTGTGCGTCAAGCAGGTTTTGATCTAGCAAAACAAAGTTTGATGAAGAGCTTGGCGTCTGCACGTACCACAAAGTACTCTATCCTCACTTCTTACCTTGCAGCACAACGATTAGGACTTGATACCTCATTAGGCGAAGTTATTTACAAAGCTCTTCCAGCACTACAACTGAAAGATGTAATCGACTTTGAGAAGAAGTATGTAGCTAATAAGCCGTTTAAGTACATCATTCTTGGTGATGAGAAAGAGCTTGATATGAAGGGGCTTGAGAAGATTGCACCTATCAAGAAGGTTACTACAGAAGAAATCTTCGGATATTAGAACAAGGTAAAAGCGAATAAACAAGAAACATACAAAAACATAATAACAAACAAATAGAAAACGCCGCTGTGCCTTATACAACAAAGGCACAGCGGGAAAACAAAACATTATGGCTGAATTCAAATATGCACCAATGTTTCAATTGGGCAAGGATGACACCGAGTACAGACTGATCTCTAAAGAGGGAATTAGTGTAGGTGAGTTTGAAGGTAAAGAGATCCTTAAAGTAAGTAAAGAAGCGTTGACGCTCCTAGCACAAGAAGCTTTCCACGATTGTGAGTTTACGCTCCGTCGTGCACACAATGAGCAAGTTGCGAAGATTCTAACTGATCCAGAGGCTTCAGAGAACGATAAGTATGTTGCTCTCCAATTCCTCCGCAATGCAGAGACGGCAGTTAAGGGAGTATTACCTTTCTGTCAGGATACGGGTACGGCTATCATTCATGGTGAGAAGGGACAGCAAGTTTGGACTGGTTTCGAGGATGAGGAAGCGCTCTCACGTGGTGTATTCAATACTTTCACCGAGGAGAACCTTCGTTACTCACAGAACGCTCCTCTTAACATGTATGATGAAGTAAACACAAAGTGCAACCTCCCTGCACAAATTGATATCGAGGCTGTTGAAGGTGCAGAATATCGATTCGTAATGGTTGCCAAAGGTGGTGGTTCTGCTAATAAGACCTACTTCTACCCAATGACAAAGGCTACCATCCAAAACGAGGGAACGCTGATTCCATTCCTCGTAGAGAAGATGAAGAGCCTAGGTACAGCTGCTTGTCCTCCTTACCACATCTGCTTTGTTATTGGTGGTACATCTGCTGAGAAGAATCTATTGACAGTTAAACTCGGTAGTATTAAGTACTATGATAATCTACCAACTACAGGTGATGAGACAGGTCGTGCTTTCCGTGACATCGACCTAGAAGCTAAACTCCTAGACGAGGCACACAAGATCGGACTTGGTGCGCAGTTCGGTGGTAAGTACCTAGCACATGATATCCGTGTCATCCGCTTGCCACGCCATGGTGCAAGTTGCCCTATAGGTATGGGCGTAAGCTGTTCTGCTGACCGAAACATCAAGGCTAAGATTAACAAAGATGGTATCTGGTTAGAGAAGATGGATACAAATCCAAGTGAGTTAATACCAGAGGAGTACCGCAAGCCAGGAGAGGGCGCAAAGGGCATTGAGATTGATCTTGATAAGGGTATCGATGCTGTACGTGCGGAATTAACAAAGTACCCTGTATCTACACGTGTCAATCTAAAGGGAACTATCATCGTAGCACGCGACATAGCACATGCTAAGTTAAAGGCTCGTTTGGATGCAGGTGAAGACTTACCTCAGTACTTCAAGGATCACCCAATCTTCTATGCTGGTCCTGCTAAGACACCTGCAGGTTATCCTTGTGGTTCAATGGGACCAACAACAGCTAACCGAATGGATCCATACGTAGATGAGTTCCAGAGTCATGGTGGCTCACTCGTTATGTTGGCGAAAGGTAATCGTACGCAAGTTGTTACTGATGCATGTAAGAAGCATGGCGGATTTTATCTCGGTACGATTGGTGGTGTAGCTGCAGTCCTTTCACAAAGTAGCATTAAGAGCATTGAATGCGTAGAATATCCTGAACTTGGTATGGAAGCTATCTGGAAGATTACAGTTGAAGACTTCCCTGCTTTCATCCTTGTTGACGATAAGGGGCATGATTTCTTTAAGGAATTAAAGCCATGGACTGGTTGCAGTTGCAATAAATAAAGAATAAGAGTACATAAAACTAAAACTCTTTATTACATAATTACCGTGCCAAATCCCCAGCAAACAGTACTTTCTACTCCCCTCTCCATTCGGAGAGGGGGCGGGGGTGAGGCTGGTTGGGGCGAGTGTTGAGGCTTTTTTTCTTTCTTTTTCCTTGCCCATTCAATTTATTCTTCTTACCTTTGCCGCCGTGAAACAATTAGCAATGACATATCAAGTGAACGAAGTACTGCAAAGAATTATCAAGTTCTTTGCATCTTTTTGCACTTTATCCTTGGTCAATCCAAATAATTTGCTAACACACACTATATGCGCACCTAGCGTACAATAACACATTTTTTCTTCTCGCATACGCGCGCGCGAAGCGTGCCGTAACCCCTGTAAACAAAGGACTTTCAAGAGTTTCCTTTGTTCGCTTTTTTATGCCCTTTTTGAAGACCGCTAAAACGCAAAATATAGAATTTAATTCACGTATAAAATCAAACTTACGTAGTGCCACAGAGCATCAAGAGGAGGAGATAATTCATTGTTTTAACAACTCTTCTTATGCTTTCGTCTCCCTCTTGAACTCTGTGACATGAAGTAAAGCAAGTGAGAATCATTAATAATAACTATTTTTTAATCAATAAAAGCAATGAGCAAAAAGAAAGAAAAGAAAGATTACGAACGACCCGAGTGTGCCGTCTACGAGTTGGAGATAGAAAACTTCATCTGTACATCTATTTCCGCAGTCGCTCCCAATGCACCACAGACTACAGAAGAGGATTGGGAAGATGGAGGAACAGTAGACGGTGGAGTACTCAACCTCTAAGCCACAGAAGTAAAGAAATCAAAAGAAACAATTAAAACGACAACAATGAAAATCAAAAGAATTAATACGGCATTCCTGTTGCTCGCCCTTGCGGGTATGACACTGACAGGATGCAGTAACGAAGACATTGTCAATGTAAATCCACAAGAGGGAGGTACAGGCAACGTCTCATTCTCTATCGTTGAAAAAGATTATGAATCAGCAGACGATACTCCAAAGTCGCGTGCTGCAGCAGAGGAGATAAAACCAGAAGTACAAAATCTTGGTAACGGGTTGATGGCAGAGGTAAGCCTTGTTCCCGACACCACACACAGAGCCGAAACTCCTAAGACACGTGCGATCGCTACACCAACGCATTATACAATTCAAGCCTTTCAAGGTGGCGTAAAGAAAGGCGAGTTAAAAGGTACATTCAGTGGTTCTACCTTTACCCCAGATGGAGGCTATCCTAATGAAATTAACCTTCCTCACGGTACTTACGATTTCGTTTGCTTTAATGACGGAGTAACAGCCAATGGTACGCAGCTTACTGTCAATCGCTCTGATGCAGCTACCGCTCGCTTCACGATACAGCGCGGAGTTGTCATCAACCAAAAGCCTAAACAGTTGGTAACTTTTACGATGAAGCATGCTGGGGCTAATGTACTGATAACGATAAATTTTATGAATTGTGCTTTTACTGGGAAGTTCTCAAATACCCAGTATGTTAACGAGGAAGGCATATCTGTGCGTGATATAGATTGGGACAATCCATTAGAAGTTTATAAGTACAAATTAGAAACCTCTGCGAATGCTATACCCGAAACAATGGTCTACGATTTTGCTACGAATACTTCCAACTATCCAGCAAAGAGTCAGATATCTAAGACAGGGAAACTTGAAGTAGGACTACCTGCGGCATACAATACACCTGGTACGACATTAGTAACTTCTGGTAGTCGTGCTCTTAATGGTTATTTTCTCCCTAAAACCGACTGCTCAAAGTTTAAATTAACCTTTACTGATGGTGAAGCCGGTGGCATCAGTCTGGTAGGAAAGTCTATCACTGTACCAGAGCATACGCTGGTGGAAGCGAACAAACGATACATTGTTGCAATACGTCTCTATCTTACCAATGAATATCTATACAGTGACGGAAAAGTAGGTCCACGAGACAAGAATCCGACTAAGACACCAGTTGCCGTAGTTTTGGATTTAGGACGTCGTATTGCTGTTGCATTGCATGATGTGAATGAAGGAGGTAACGATCAATTCCAATGGAGCAATGCTACTACTACTTCGGAAGCAGTAGATCCCAGTCGTCCTTCTCTCCGCGCTGCTACCAATTATTCAGAGCTTTTTGATGGTTTTTTTATTGGTGATGGGGTTGTTCCTCATAACGCCACTATTCAGGCAGCAGAGGACTATACTCCTGCTTCTCCAATTCCAGCACACATCTGGAGAGTTCCCCCAATGACAGACATCCTCTGTCTAGGGACAGACTTAGGGAGAATGTTGGAAGATGGAAAGACTTATAAATCATACCTTTCTCGTGGCGGTCTATTTAATTTTTTAATTCCTTCTAATGCTGCAGCAACAGGTTTCACTCCTTCTTCTATAGATTTTCCAGCAATGACGGATATGACACGTTTCAATAATGCGTTTATAAGTGAAGGTGGTACGCCCCCATCTGGTACATATTGGATAAATAATGAATGTAAAGATGGAACGGAATATAAGATGCCAACAATTACCATCTCTAACGATGGTAAGCTCCACTTAGGCTTAAAGTCTAAGACTGAAACGGCTAAAATTAGACCGTTTATTTCTTATTATCCTTAGAATTAGAATGTTTAAGTTGAAGTCCTTTTGTACTTTAAGTTAAAGTCCTCGACAGTTTTAAGTTAAAGTCCTCGAGGAGTTTAAGTTAAAGTCCTTCGGTACTTTAAGTTAAAGTATGACGGGACGGTAACTATAAGATAAAAGTCTTTGATTATAAAGGATTTAAGGAATTAGCCGTAAGGCGAAAAAGAAAAGACAATATCGTGTTAATTAACGGGGCGTAATGAATGCGTTGCGCCCCATATTTAAAAACCTAAAAACTTTAAACTATGATTTTTTTTTTAGTAAAGGAGAGTGTTCTCCGAGTTGGTCCTCGTAAAGGACAGAAAGCGTATAGCGCAGTGCCAAAGGCACCGAGTAAGTTTTCCGCTGCATGGCTGGTTGAGCGCATAGTTCGTGAGACTTCGTTGAGTGAAGGCGATGTGCGTAATGTGCTTATCACGTTGAAGAATATCACCCGTGAGGTGGTTTCATTGGGTGGCTCGCTCGATCTTGGCGACATCTTTTCGTTCCGCACGGTTATTAACTCGAAGATGGAAACTAATGAGAAGGATGTTTGTGCCGAGTCGTTGAAGAAGCCGCATATTGTGGTGGCATGGAAGGAGCCTGTTCGCAAGGCGTTGAAGGATATTCAGGTGGAGGTGGATAACCCTGCGAGAAAGAAAAGCCTCACCCCCAACCCCTCTCCAAAAGGCGAGGGGAGTGAAGAGAACCCAGGACCGCAGGTAGGGTAAGCCCCCTCCAACTCCCCCGAAAGGGGGAGAGTGCCTAATGGAAGCTAGTTAGGATATAATACCACAAAGTCGGGACAGACGCCCTCGTCTATCCGCTCCCAATGATTAGGATGTTTCGGACAGACGAGGGCGTCTGTCCCTACTTTGTGGAGATTGAGAAACACCTATTCTAACTAATTTCCGTAAGGCTCTCCTCCCCTTGGGGGAGGTTGGGTGGGGTTCTACCTCAAGAGGCGGCTGCCATCAGGCTGTTCTTCGATCATAACTTTGCTGAATTAGACCATTTTATACCTAAAAGGAAGCATAATATGGCTATTTCGTTCATATAGTGTTTATATTTGTTAAAAGATATGTGTGAGCTACACAATATTACAACAGGATACATTATATTTGCATCTGCAAAACCTAAAGGTAAAAAAATAACGACCTTGTGTTAGATAACCAAGTCCTAAATACAACACCCCAAGGACACCTAAGTCAGATAATTTATTAACAAACTCAACTATAATCAATGAGAAAAGGAAAGATTCTACCAGTAAGTGTTTTCCTATCTTGCTGCTGTCTTAACGCGTTTGCCAGTGGTCATGTCAGTTCATCTGACAATCTCGGCAAAAACATGGTTACAGCAATTACCAAGGCAATAGGCACAGGTATCTTAGGAACACAACAATCGAATGGTGATGTAAAAGTTAACGGTACTGTCGTTGACAACGCCGGTGAGCCAATTATTGGTGCAACGGTAAGAGTAAAGAACTCTCAAAGTGGTACAGCAACTGACCTTGACGGTAAATTTGAGTTAAACGTCCCTAAGGGTTCAACGCTTATCATCAGTTACGTCGGAATGCTTACGCAAGAAGTTCAAGTAACAGGTTCTTCTGACCTAAAGATTACCCTGAAAGACGAAGCCCACAAGATAGACGAAGTTGTTGTAACCGCCTTAGGTATCAAACGCTCTGAGAAGGCTTTGAGTTATAACGTACAGAAGATTGGTGGCGAACAACTTAGTGCTGTTAAGAATGTAAACTTTGTAAACAGTCTGAATGGTGCTGTTGCCGGTGTGAACATCAATGCATCAACGTCAGGTGTTGGCGGTGCTACCCGTGTTGTCATGCGCGGTACAAAATCTATCACCGGTGGTAACAACGTCCTTTATGTAATCGATGGTGTGCCAATGCTCAACAAGAGTGGTGGTGATGTTGGCGGTGGTCGTTACTCAAGCCAACCTAGTGGTGAAGGTATTGCAGATATTAACCCAGACGATATTGAGAGCATCAACGTTCTTACAGGTCCATCTTCTGCTGCCCTCTATGGTTCAGCTGCCGCTAACGGTGTTATCATGATTAATACGAAACGTGGTACAGAAGGAAAGGTAAGGGTAGCTGTTTCAAGTAGTATGGAGTTCTCTAATCCTTTTGTTATGCCAGAGTTCCAAAACACTTATGGCAACAAAGCTGGTTCTTTTGAGAGCTGGGGTGATCGTTTAACAACACCGTCTTCTTACAATCCTAAGAACTTCTTTAACACTGGTCATAGTTACATCAACTCTGTAACATTGACAACAGGTACAAAGACAAATAAGACATATATCTCTGTTGCAACAACCAATGCAACGGGTATATTACCTAACAACAAATACAATCGTTACAACTTTACAGCTCGTAACACAAGCGACTTCCTCAATGACAAGTTACATCTTGACGTGAGTGCTAGTTATATCATCCAGAACACACAGAATATGTATCGTCCTGGTGAGTACTACAACCCATTGACAGCCGTTTACCTTTTCCCACGTGGAGAGGATTGGTCAGCAGTACAGTTGTACAAGCGTTACGACGCTTCACGCAAGTTTGCTACACAGTATTGGCCATACGGTGACCAGGGCATGCAGCTGCAGAACCCTTACTTTATTGTTAACGACATGATGACTCCTACAGAGCGTAAGCGTTACATGTTCATGAGTAGCTTGAAGTATGACATTCTTCCTTGGTTAAATGTTACTGGTCGTGTACGTGTTGATAACACAAACACAGAATCAGAGAGTCGTTTCCACGCAAGTGGTCAGGGCATCTTGTATGCAGGTACATACGGTAATGGTATCTACAACCACTCTCAGAGCATTGATCAGCAGACATACTTGGATATGATGTTCAACCTTGATAAGAGTTTCGGTACTGATTATCGCTTAACAGCTAACCTTGGTGCCAGCCTCGAAGACTATCGCTCAAGTGGCGTTGGTTTTGGTGGTCCTATCCTCAAGGTTCCTAACTTGTTCTCTTCTGCAGCACTTGATCCAGTAAACGCGATACCTAATGACTCCGAGTTCCGTAAGCGCAATACGGCTATCTTTGCTAGTGCTGAACTCTCTTGGAAAGATATGTTGTTCCTCTCAATGACAGGGCGTAACGACTGGAGTTCACTCTTGGTAAATGCAAAGGAACCTTCTTTCTTCTATCCTTCTGTAGGTTTATCAGCCATTGTAACTAAGATGGCTAAACTTCCAGAGTTCATTTCATTCATGAAGGTGAGAGGTTCGTATACAGAAGTTGGTTCTCCAATCCCTGATCGTTACCGTGGTGTTACCCGTGGTACAGTAACCTACCCTATCGTAAATGGTATTCCTTCTACTCGTACCATCATGCCTTTCTATGACTTCAAGGCTGAAAGGACAAGATCATACGAGTTAGGTTTAGACCTACGCATGTTCAACAACAAATTGAACCTCGACCTTACTTGGTATCACTCTAACACCTACAACCAGACTTTCTTAGCAGAGCTCTCTGCCACATCTCCTTATTCTGGTTTGTATATTCAGGCTGGTGACATTGCCAACACTGGTGTAGAAATGTCTTTAGCATATAACGACCATGTTGGTGCTGTAGACTTTGAGTCACGTCTTGTATATAGCCGCAACGTCAATAAGGTAAAGAAGTTGGTTCGTGATTATCACACAGGTATTGACAATCAGGTAATCAACTTCACAGAGACATCTGCTGGTGGTGGCTTCATCCGCGAGGGTGACAGCATGGGTGATGTATATATCACAAAGGTGTTGAAACGTGATGCATCAGGTAAGATTGCTGTTGGTGCAGATGGTAGTCTGTCTTCTATGGACTTACCAAACGGTCAACGTCTAAAAATTGGAAACACTAACCCAGACTTTACTTTGGGTTGGAGAAACAATATCTCATGGAAAGGTCTTAACCTTTCATTCCTAATCAATGCACGTGTTGGTGGTATCGTAACTTCTGCAACACAGGCTGTTCTTGATCAATTCGGTGTATCTAAGGCAACAGCAGATGCACGTGATCGTGGCTACGTAGAGGTTGCAGGTGGACAGAGAGTTGACCCACAGAAATACTACGAAGTCGTTGCTAACCAGCAGTTGATGGGTTACTACTACTATAGTGCAACTAACGTTCGTCTACAGAACATAAGTCTAAGCTACACATTGCCTAAGACTCTATTAGGACAAGGCTGGCCTGGCGTTACTGTTGGACTCATCGCTAATAACTTATGGATGATTTACAACAAGGCTCCATTCGACCCAGAGGTTGCTGCTTCTACTGGTACCTATGGTCAAGGTAGTGACTATTTCAGTGCTCCTAGCCTAAGAAACATTGGATTTAGCTTGAAACTTAACTTCTAAAATAAACTTCTTATGAAAAGAAATATTAATTCTATTATATGTGTTTCGGCTCTTGCCGCATCACTATTAGCATCTTGTCAAGCTGACTTTGAGGATATAAACCGTGACCATCGTCAGCCTACAGAAGAACAATTAGAGCAAGATAACCTCAATGTCGGTGGTTTTGTTACTTCTTTCGAAGAGAGTATCTTCCCTGTAGGATCTTCTGGTACAGGTTATGTTAACGATTATCAGATTCCTTACACACTAGCAGGTGCATGCTGGATTGGCTATATGGCACCAGCTCAAAATAAGTGGGTTGGACGTGGTTTCCCTAGTTATGCTCTGAAGCCATGGAGTCAGTATACCTATAATGTAATGGCTGGTAATGCCTTCCGTAACTTCCTAGATGTTAAGAAGCGCACTGCTAATGACCCAGAAGGATTAGCAATAGCACAGATTATCAAGGTCGCAGCCGTCCACAAAGCTGCAGATACCTTTGGTCCAATTCCTTATACCAAGGCTGGTATTGCTGGTGCTACAACAGCTGAATACGACTCACAAGAAGATGTTTATAAGGCTATGCTAAAAGATTTGGACGACGCTGTTCAGGCTCTTAGCAATGGTGGACATGATGTATTCCCTAAGTATGATATCATTTACGAGGGTAGTTACACTAAGTGGTGTAAGTTTGCTAACTCCTTAATGCTTCGCTTGGCTATGCGCATTGTTTACGCTAATCCAACGCTTGCACAGCAATATGCAGAGAAAGCAATCAATAATCCTTATGGTGTAATTGAGTCTGCTAAAGACGCTGCACAGCTATCTAAGGGTGCAGGTGTTTCTCTACGAAATCCATTAGTAATTATCAATGGTAGCTACAATGACGTTCGTATGGGTGCAGAGATAGAATCATACCTCAAGGGTTATGACGATCCACGTATTGCTTCTTACTTCGTAAAGTCAAAGAACAATGGCATCGAGGGGTACTATGGCGTTCGTTCAAGTATTCCAAACACAACAGACTACTTGGATAAGACAAAGTCATCTTCTCTCAATGTACAAGATGCAACACCTATTTACATCATGAAGGCTTCTGAGGTTTACTTCCTACGTGCTGAAGGTGCACTTCGCGGCTGGAACATGGGTGGTGGCTCAGCGCAGTCATACTACGACAAGGGTATTGCTACTTCATTTGAAGAGAATGGTTTAAGTTCTGCGCAGGCAACAGCGTATGCAGCAAATAGTACCGCTAAACCAGCTAACTTTATTGATGCACAACACTCTGAATATAATGCAACTGCAGCCTCTACGATCACTATCAAATGGCAAAGCAGCGATACCTTTGAAAAGAACTTAGAGCGTATCATCACACAGAAGTACCTTGCTATCTATCCTGATGGACAGGAGGCTTGGTCAGAGTTCCGCCGCACAGGATATCCTCGTATATTCCCTTCTGTTCTCAATGCAACAGATTGTGATGTTGATGGCGACCTCCGTCCTACACGTATTCCATACTCAAATGATGAATACACCAAGAACCTTGTAAACATTCAGAAAGCTGTATTATTATTGAATGGACCAGACAATGGTGCAACACGTGTATGGTGGGATAAGAAGATTAAATAACCCTTATAAAGATTATTCAAATGAAGAAATATTATATTTTCGGTCTCTTAGCATTGCTCTTCGCTACTGTTAGTTGCAGCGATTGGACAGAGCCTGCAACAAAGAATATCGACGGACTCTTAGCTGATGCTGATGCTGCACAGGCAAAAGCACATGAAGCCTATCTTGCCAACCTCCGTGCGTACAAACAAACTGATCACCAAGTCACCTTCGGGTGGTTTGGTGGCTGGACAGGTGAGAATCCAGCTTCACGCTGCCTTTATAATCTCCCTGATAGTACAGACTTCGTTTCTCTTTGGGATGGTTTCTCTAATCTAACAAAGGCACAACAGGCTGACTTGAAGCGTGCTCAAGAAGAGAAAGGTATTCGTGCATTGGCATGTGCTCTTCTTTTCGACATTGGTAAAGGTGTAACCCCTGCACAGCCTAAAGCATCAAAGGATAAAGGTGAGACTTGGGAACAATACAACCACAACTACTGGGGGTGGGTAGATGGTGATGAGGATAAGATCAATGCTGCTATTGTAAAGTATGCTAATGCGATCTGTGACACTATCTATAAGTACAACCTCGATGGTTTCGATCTCGATGCAGAGCCTTATATCCCACAGCCATTCCACACCAATAAAGAGATGTGGCAAGGTGATCGTATGAACCTCTTCATCCGCACTATGGGCAAGCGCATCGGTCCAAAGGCAGAGACAGAAGAAGGAAGAAAGAAGCTGTTAGTCGTAGACGGTGAGCCTTACTGGTTCTCTGCAGATATGGCTCTCTACTTCAACTACTACATCCTTCAGGCTTACAACTGCTATTCTTACACTGATCTTGACACACGCTTCCAGCAGGTTGCTAATAAATTTGCGTCAAAGCAATCAGCCGAAGAGGTAGCTCGCAAGCTCATCGTAACAGAGAACTTCGAGGCATACTCTGCTAAGGGTGGTGTAAACTTCACGACTCGTGATGGAAAGACAGTCACATCTTATCTTGGTATGGCTCAATGGCAACCACTAAAGGGACGCAAGGGCGGTATCGGTAGTTACCACATGGAGAAAGATTATGCAGCTAATCCTTCTTACAAATACCTACGTCAAGGCATCCAGATCATGAACCCTGCTGTAAAATAACTAAAACATAAATAGACAAGATGAAACATATATTTCAATTCTTAGGTATCGCTTCTATAGCATGTCTCACATGGTCATGTGCAAATGTAGACTATGATGAGGTGGGCAATGAAGACAAGTTACCCAACGCAATATATATAGATGGTGCAGATGTTGCGCCGATCTCTAAGCTAACAGTAGACGCTACTGGTGGCAAGGCTAGCTTTACAGCTCGTGCAGCAAATAGACTATCATCCAATGCTAATCTAAAGTTTGCCATTGATGAAGAAGCACTGACTAAGTACAATGAGGCAAATGGCACACACTATAAGCTATTGCCTGCAAAGTATTACAGCCTATCAACAGAGAATCTCACCATTGATAAGGCAAACATCTCTAATGGTACAATCGATGTAAACGTTAAGCCACTTGGTACTGATTTAGACGCTTCAACAAAGTATGCTATACCTGTGAAGATCGCTTCAGCTGATGGCGCAAAGCTCCTCGGTTCAAGCTCAGTAAAGATCTTCGCTATCGACCGCGTACTTTACACAACCGCTCTACGTCAGAAAGACTTCTACTTGAAGACCATCTTCCCAACACCTTACACCGGCTTACAGGAGTGGACAATGTCTTATGCTATCAAGCTTGATCGCAATAAAGACAATCAAGCTGTCCTCTCTCCAGACTTCTATTCTCGTGTCACTGCTGATGGTGCCTTGCAGATGAAGGTAGGTGAGACTGACGACCCTAAGGCATTTGCTAAGACAAAGCTACAGCCAGGTAAGTGGTATTACATTGCTTGGGTTTACAAGAACCAGCATGTAAGATGCTACATCAATGGCGTACTTGATAACGAGTTCGACGTACCAAAGGTTGAAACTTTCACTAAGTTGAACATGAGTTGGGGCGCATTCGAGGGCTATGTTCGTGAGATTCGTCTCTATAACAAGGCACTCACAGCATTCCAAGTAGCTGATAACTTGTACATTGAAACACCTGACAATCCAGACTTACTCTTCTATGCTCCATTAGACAAGAAGACTGGTATTAAGGATGTATCAAAGAAGCAGAATACGATCAAGGTTTATGCTGCTGGCTCAAACGATGCTACAGAATATAACCAAAGCCTTCTTACATGGTCGAATGAGAAGTTCCCAGAATAACATTCAATAAGTAACTAAGCAATATGAAAAAGAACATATATATTATAGCAGTTGCACTCGCAGCTACAACCTTTACGGGTTGTAGCCACGATTACAACTATGATGGCGAGTACGACATCCCAGGTTATTTCCATGGCTCTGACCCACGAAACAACTTGGTTTACTTCCCAACTAATGTTCAGGAATATACCAACGACTTTGTTGGAGACATTCCATTGGGTGAGAATAGTCACACATTTAACTTCACTGCAAACATCAGTCGTAATCTTACTAACGCTACTAAGGTTCAGGTGGCATTAGCAGCTGACGCTCCATTGTTAGCTACTACTTACAAAGATTATCAAGTCGCTACTGCTGACCAGATATCTCTTCCTAACAACGGAGTATTTGACTTTGCAGCTGGCACAACTCAAGTAAACATATCCGTCACTGTAAATAACCTCCAGAAGATAACCAAACCAACAGTCGTACCAGTACGTATTACGCCTTCAAGTGCTGACTTGAAGAATCCATCAACAACCAAGCAGGACTATGCTTACATCGTTATTCAACCTAAGGATGTATGGACTGCTAAACTTGTTGGTGAAGGTGGAATAGCAAAGATTGGTGCTTCTTCTACGACATATACAAGTGGCACAACGTTGAATATTCGCTTTGCTACAACCAAGCAGATTACTGAAGACTGCAAGGTGGGATTAGAGCGTGACAACTCTCTCTTCAAGAGTGAGGGTAATACGAAGCTTGCTCCTGAAGGTATCTCTGTCGCTTCACAGGTAAATGCAAAGAACTTATCAGGAGTGCAAACTACCGTAACATTGCAACATCCAGAGAAGTTCACAGCAGAGGGCTTATACATTCTTCCAATGCGTGCAGTATATTATGACAAGGCTGGCAACAAGCATTACATCCAAGGCGGAGAGGTGCTCATTCCTATTAATGTTGCTGATATCCACTTCGAGGCATCATCTTCTGCTCCATCAGGTAGTAAAATCTCTAGTTCAGATTACACCATCACTACTTCTAATCCATTCTCTTATGGTTCAATAGAAGATTTGTCTGATGAAGATACGGAGCAGTTCACTTATCTTCCACAAGGTACAACAGACATTACTATCGATTTGAAGCACACAACGAGCGTGAAGGGAATGAGCTTAGGAATATATATCAATAGTGATTATGCTTACTATCCAGACTACGTAAAGGTTTATGGTAGTACCGATGGTTCTAACTGGCAACTCATGTCTGACAAGATTACTATGAACCAAACAACTTGGAATGACATCGTTGCTACGAAAGCTACAAATGTGCGCTACATAAAGATTGAGTACCACACACCAGAGGCTTTTGGTTCATTGTCAGAGATCGAAATCTTTAAGTAATACCGATAATAAGTAAACATCCTCGTGGTGTTTACAACAAGCAAAAATAAGAGGCTGTATCGCTTCTCTTGCCACTACAATAGGTGGATAATGAGATGAGGTACAGCCTCTTTTTGTGTCATCTATAGACAGCAGATATGTGTTACCACCGTTACACGTATGTGCTATTACTTGTTACACATAGGTGATACAGAAGTATCATCAGGGTGATACTGGAGTATCATTAGGGTGATACTGGAGTATCATCAGGGTGATACTGGAATATCATCAGAGTGATACTGGAGTATCATTAGGGTGATACTGGAATATCATCAGGGTGATACTGGAATATCATCAGGGTGATACTGGAATATCATCAGGGTGATACTGGAATATCATTAGGGTGATACTGGAGTATCATCAGGGTGATACTGGAATATCATCAAGGTGATACTGGAATATCATTAGGGTGATACTGGAGTATCATCAGCATGATACAACAAGGAGAAGACATCAAACGAATCAGATGGAGGATAGGTTCTCCTACAAACAAAGTAACGCCCTTCTTGAATTGAGATAAGCGTTATCTCGCATCAAGAAGGGCGTTTGCTATATTTGAGACAGACGCTGTCTGCCGCTCTCCTACTCTACCAAACGATAGAGACCAACCTCACTAATGGATGGAATGTCACGTACTTGATGAATAACCAAACGTACTTCTTTCGCTGTTTGAGGAACGAATTTCAACAGGCGCTTATGCCCTATCGTAGTACCCTCCGTCACCTTCTTCCATTGTCCTTTAGCATCTTTTACCTCCAATGAAAACTGCTCTACTCGCTGTCCTTTTCGGATGTCTTCTTGCACAGAAAGCACATTGAATGTCGCTGGTTGCTTGAGTTTAAACAGGAAAACAGCCGTGCCCTTTTTCATATTCGGACGGACGGATGTATCGTAATTATCATCTATCAAATTCTGACCTTTACCCTCTCGCAACTGACAAGTAACTTTCGCATTCGCTAAAAGGTTATGCTTAAAGGTAGTATCATATAACTGACGGAAACCACGAAGGCTCTTCACATCTGCCTCCGCAAGCAGTCCTTCCTTATTCGGAGGAAGATTCAAGAGTAAAACTCCATTCATTCCAACTGATGAGAAGTAGATATTCATCAACTCTTTGGGCGTCTTTACCTTATTGTCCTGATCCTTATGATAGAACCAACCTGGGCGTATGGAAACGTCAATCTCTGCTGGATACCATACGAGAGACTTTGCTTTCTCAATTACTTTCCGACTTCCCAAATCCTCTCCACGCATGTCGCCAACAGGCTGAGTCAGCATTTCCTGTTGAGAGTTCTTAGCTATGGCATCCTGGTTGAGATTGTCCTTGGGAACAACGCTCCACTCCATTTCACGACCTTTACCAGTCTCAGTTCCAACCCATCGAACGTCTGGTCCCATAACTGCTATCACAGCATCGGGTTGTAATTTGCGAATGACCTCATACCAACGCACAAAGTCATAGTGCTGCTTCTTACCGTTAGGTCCTTCACCGCATGCACCATCAAACCATACTTCACTAACCTTTCCATATTGCGTGAGTAACTCTGTCAGTTGCTTAACAAAGTAATCGTTATATTCCTCTGTACCATAGAGCTTAGAGTTACGATCCCATGGTGAGAGGTAAACTCCAAATGACATACCATACTTATGACAGGCATCACTAACCTCACGAACTACATCGCCCATTCCGTTCTTCCATGGCGATTGCTTCACACTATGGTCAGTATAAGCTGAAGGCCATAAACAGAAACCATCATGATGCTTACATGTAAGGATGGCACACTTGAATCCCGCCTCCTTCAACTCACGTATCCATTGGTCAGCATCAAGGTTAGTTGGATTGAAGATCGCTGGGGACTCCGTTCCATCACCCCACTCCCTGCCTGTATAAGTATTCACACCATAGTGCAAGAAAGCTGTCAACTCCTGTCGTTGCCAGTTGAACTGACGAGCAGAAGGAACAACATTTGCAGCTTTCTTAATAATGTCTGCGGGCGAATCAGATGGATTGATAACAACAAAATTATGCTCCTGAGCATGCGCTACAGGGAGCAAGGCAGGCATACAAAGCAAGCAAGAACTTGCTATCGTAGCCTTCAGAATTTGCGAGTAGGCTTTATTCTGCATACGAATAGGTAATTGATTGTAAATTAATTTATATATTACTTCTCCGCAAAAGTACGACTTTCTCTTTAGATAATCAAACTCTGCTATCACAAAAAGGATATAAAGACTCCTAAAAGCAGAACAAACGACAGTAAACGACAAATAGCCCAGAAATAACACTTTTAATTGGTAAATTATAGTTAAATGTTTCGATAAGTATAAGTAAATTCGTAACTTTGAATCCGCTTTACAAGACAACCCAATAAACAAATGAATCTAAAAACTAAGAACCGAGTGACGGTAAACGAAAGCCAAAACAAGCAGCATAGTCCAGCAACGTGGGTACCAACACTTTACTTCGCAATGGGTATGCCATTCGTCGTTCTCAACATGGTTTGCACGTTAATGTATAAAGGTATGGGAGTTTCTGATGCTCAAATTACCTTTTGGACATCGCTCATCATGCTTCCGTGGACATTCAAACCGTTATGGAGTCCATTCCTTGAAATATACAAGACAAAGAAGTTCTTTGTTGTTCTCACACAAATTCTTACAGGATTGTTGTTCGCTTTAGTAGCTTTTGCACTACACCTTCCTTCGTTCTTCGCAATCACCATCGCCATACTAGCAGTAATTGCGATGAGTGGTGCAACACATGATATTGCAGCTGACGGAACCTATATGTCAGTACTTTCTAATGAGGAACAAGCCCGTTGGATAGGCTGGCAAGGTGCATTCTATAACATTGCAAAGATTGCAGCAACTGGCGGATTGGTATATCTTGCAGGTACGTTTATTAACATCTTCGGCGTTACCAAGGCATGGACAATCATCATGCTCATTATTGCAATCATAATGGTTGCTATTGGTATCTACCATTATTTCATCCTTCCTAATCCAAAGAAAGAAGCACAAGAAACACCTCAATCACTTAGTGATTCATTAAATGAATTACTCAAAGTATTTATTGATTTCTTCAAAAAGCCACATATTCTATACTATATCTTCTTCATCATTCTGTATCGATTTGCGGAAGGTTTCGTGATGAAGATTGTCCCTCTCTTCCTTAAAGCACCCCGTGCTGAACAAGGATTAGGACTTACCGAGCAAGAGATTGGACTTTGCTATGGCACGTTCGGAGCTGCAGCTTTCGTCATCGGATCTATCCTTGCAGGTTATTATATTGCTCATAGAGGATTGCAGAAGAGCTTATTTTCACTTGCGTTAGTATTTAACATCCCCTTTGTAGCTTACACGCTCTTGGCCATTTATCAACCAGAAAGTTTGGTATGGATTGGTGGCGGTATCGTAATGGAGTACTTCGGGTATGGCTTCGGCTTTGTGGGTCTGTCACTATTTATGATGCAACAGGTTGCTCCAGGTAAACATCAAATGGCACACTATGCCTTTGCCAGTGGTATTATGAACCTCGGAGTAATGTTGCCGGGCATGCTAAGTGGTTTCTTTAGTGACCTCCTCGGCTATCGTTTGTTCTTCATCTTTGTATTGGTATGTACCATCCCAGCATTACTAATTACATGGTTCGTACCATTCACTTACCCAGACAAAACTAAGAAAGAAAAGGCTTAATAAGCACTTAAATAACAAGTATAACATTCAAACAATATAATTAAAATCAAAACTTATGAGATTAATCATAGAACCCGATTACAATCAGTTATCTAAATGGGCAGCTAATTATGTTATCGAACGTATCAATGCTGCGAAGAATCAAACAAAACCTTTTGTTCTCGGTTTGCCTACAGGTTCGTCACCAGAGGGTATGTATGCAGAGCTAGTTAAGGCTTACAAGGAAGGTAGAGTGAGCTTTAAGAATGTAGTTACATTCAATATGGATGAGTATGTAGGACTACCAGAAAGTCATCCACAGAGCTATCACTCATTTATGGCAGAGCATCTCTTCAATCACATTGATTGCCCCAAAGAGAACATCCATATACTTAATGGTAATGCAGAGGATCTACAAGCTGAATGTCAGCACTATGAGGACATGATTCGTGAAGCAGGCGGTATTGATCTCTTCTTAGGTGGTATTGGTCCTGACGGACACATTGCCTTCAACGAGCCAGGTTCATCCCTTCGCTCACGTACACGCATCAAGACATTGACATCTGACACTCGTATAGCAAACTCTCGATTCTTCGATAATGATCCAGAGAAGGTTCCTGCACATGCTTTAACAGTAGGTGTTGGTACGGTGATGGATGCTAAGGAAGTCCTTATCCTTGTAAATGGTCATAACAAAGCAGAGGCTCTTCACGCTGCTGTTGAGGGTGGCATTACCCAGAAATGGACAATCAGTGCCCTTCAAATGCACGAACATGGAACAATTGTTTGTGATGAGTCTGCAACCGACAAGTTGACTGTTGAAACATATAAATACTTTAAAGATATAGAAAAGGAGAACCTATAATGAAACTAAATCTAAGTTCGCAAATCGTACTCAACCAAGTTTCTAAGGAGTTTTATCACCCATCATCTGCTATCGAGAGATCAGAGATTACACGCTTTGAAAAGGTGCCTACTGATATCTTCCCAACCATCGAAGAGGGTGCCGCTGACATAGCGAATCAACTTGAGATTGATATTAAGAAGAGGGAGCAGGAAGGTCGACTATTTATCATGGGTATCGGTTCCGGCTCATCTCTCACACCAATATTTGAAGAACTTATCAAGCGTCATAAAGCTGGCAAATTGAGCTTCAAGAACGTTGTTATGTTTAATGCTTACGAGTACTTCCCACTGAATGCTGAGAATGTAAATCGTAGTATCAACCAATTGAAGCAGCGCTTCCTTAATCATATAGATATCGAAGAGAAGAACATCTATACATTGGATGGAACGATTGCTCAAGACAAGGTACAAGAACATTGCCGTGCCTATGAACAGTGTATAAAAGAGCTTGGTGGACTTGATGTTATCCTATTGGGTATTGGTCGTATGGGTAATATTGCAACCAACGAACCAGGTTCTAGTCTCACCTCTGCATCACGCCTTATCCTCATTGATGAGACTGCACGCGAGGAGATGAAGATGAGTTTCGGCTCACAAGAGACCGTTCCTCCATGCTCTATCACTATGGGTATTAGCACCATCCTTGCCGCTCGCAAGATTTTCTTAACAGCATGGGGCGAAGAGAAGGCAGATATCATCAAGAAGACTGTTGAGGGTAAGATTAGTGAGACAGTACCTGCATCCTACTTACAAACACATAATGATGCTCATGTAGTAATCGACCTCTCTGCTGCAGCAAAACTTACTCGCATCCAGCATCCTTGGCTTGTTGCTTCATGCAAATGGACCGATAAGCTGGTACGCTCAGCATTGGTGTGGTTGTGTCAGATCACAGGTAAACCAATCCTCAAGCTGACGAATAAAGACTACAACGAGAATGGTCTTAGTGAGTTATTAGCACTCTATGGTTCAGCTTACAATGCTAATATAAAGATCTTTAATGACCTCCAACATACTATCACAGGATGGCCAGGTGGTAAGCCTGATGCCGACGACACCTATCGTCCCGAGCGTGCTAAACCATTCCCGAAGAGAGTAATTGTATTCTCTCCACACCCTGATGATGATGTTATCTCAATGGGAGGAACTCTCCGTCGCTTAGTACAACAAGGTCATGATGTACATGTGGCTTATGAGACATCAGGCAACATTGCCGTTGGAGATGAGGAAGTTGTACGCTTCATGCACTTCATCAATGGCTTCAACCAGATATTTGGCAACGAGCAAGATGAGGTCATCAAGTCTAAATACAAAGAGATTAAGAACTTCTTAAAAGGCAAGAAAGAAGGTGATATCGACACACAAGATGTACGCACTATCAAGGGACTTATCCGTCGTGGAGAGGCTCGCACCGCTTGTACATTCAATCAGATTCCACTCGACCACGTACACTTCTTGGATCTTCCTTTCTATGAGTCTGGTAAGATCGAAAAGCTCCCAATGAGCGAGGCTGATGTAAATATTGTTAGAGACCTCATCACTAAGGTGAAACCACATCAGATTTATGTTGCTGGTGACTTGGCTGATCCTCATGGTACACACCGTAAGTGCACCGATGCAGTACTTGCTGCTTTAGACCTTGAGAAAGAAGCTAAAGCAGAGTGGCTAAAGGATTGTCGCGTATGGATGTATCGTGGAGCATGGGCAGAATGGGAAATTGAGAACATAGAAATGTGTGTTCCTATCAGTCCTGAAGAGCTACGTGCTAAGCGCAACTCTATCCTCAAACACCAGAGTCAGATGGAAAGTGCTCCATTCCTCGGAAACGATGAGCGACTCTTCTGGCAGCGTTCGGAAGACCGCAATCGCGGAACAGCTAAACTATACGATGACCTCGGTTTAGCTTGTTATGAGGCAATGGAAGCATTCGTTGAATACAAGTTCTAGTATCTAAAGGGGCTGTAATAGAAAGAGTATCTTTAGATTACAACCTTTGAAAGAAATAACCCTGTACCTACCTTTCAAGGGTAGGTACAGTTTATACAAACCCCAATATAATCATGTTCTCATCGATTAGAACAGTGATTATTACTAAACAAAACAATCAAAAACTTCCCCATTTAACAAAAATGAGAAAGCATATTATCTTTTCACTTATTCTCTCTTTGTCATGTTTGACAGGGTATGCAAAGACTATCCAAACACCTAAAGATGATGGTGAATTTAGAACCATTGTCTTTGACGGAACACATAGCACCGTCCCTTACCGCATCCCTGCAATTACAGAAACACGCAAAGGAACATTGCTCGCAGTATGCGACTATCGCTTAAACCACAGTGATATAGGATGGAACAATCGCAATGGTTTATGGCAGATTAACGTTGTTATGAAGACAAGCCAAGACTTTGGTCGAACTTGGTCAGATTCTGTTTGTGTTGCACGTGGTAATGAACATGCAACTAACCCTGTACGTGCTGCTTTCGGAGACCCAAGTATTGTAGCAGATAGAACATCTGACAATGTCCTCCTACATTGCGTTGCGGGAAAGTCAGGATACCAGACAGCAACCCGACAGAATCCACAACATGCTGTATTCTTCCATAGTAAGGATGGTGGTAAGACATGGGACAATGGTATTGAACTAACCGAGATGATACATGGTCTTTATGATGGGAAACTACCCAACGGAGGCAAACCTGACGGTATATTCCTTACATCAGGTAAGATCATGCAAAGCCGCTATATACGTAAAGCTAAGTTCTACCGCCTTTATATAGCACATCCAATCAGACAAAAAGGTGTGGATATCTGCGGTACATTTGTTATCTATTCAGATGACTTCGGATATACTTGGCATACTCTTGGTAACCCTTCTGTCGCTCCTTCAATAGCACAAGATGAATCAAAGATAGAGGAGTTACCAGATGGTAGTGTATTACTTAGTTGCAGGAATGTATATGGTGGAAGACGATTCAATGTGTTCACATATACCAATGCAAAAGAGGCTACTGGGTCATGGGGCAAAGAAGTAATGCCTGAGAACATGACCGCTAAGGAAGTAAATGCATGTAATGGTGGTATCCTCATCGTACCAGCTAAGAGGAATATTGATGGCAAACAACTCTTCGTCGCCCTACAATCTGTTCCTCTCAGCGCAAAGCGTGATAGCGTTGGTTTCTATTATAAGGAAATAGCCCGTTATGCCGATTACTCAACAGCAGCGGCACTTGGAAAGAATTGGAAGAAAGGACTACGTGTAACTGACGAGTCTTCTTGTTACTCCACAATGGTTAATATGTCTAACCATCGCATAGGCTTCCTTTACGAAGTTCGTGGGCAAAATGATGGCTATGACATAGAGTTTGTTAGTCTCTCATTGAATGATATCACAAACGGAGAATACACGATTCTTCCACATGTTGACCGCACGCAATTCCTCAAAGATGTAGCTCTTGCAAGGAAAGGAAAGACTCAACCAAGAAACAAAAGCAATATAAGAAAGAAATAAGAACAGACTTTTATACTATCAATTTATTATCAAGATATTGACATGAGAAAAATATTCAGCATTCTTTGTGGCATATTACTTCCTCTATCCTCATTGGCTCAGACTACCACTCCTGAGTGGCAGAGTCAATACAGCACAGGACTGAACAAGTTAGAACCACATGCTTATGTGATACCTTACTCATCTGTTGCAGCATTGCAGCAACCTGGTGGTTACGAACATTCCACCTACTATATGTCGCTCAACGGAAAGTGGAAGTTCCATTGGAATAGAAATCCCGAGCTACGTCCAAAGAACTTTTATCAACCTGATTTTGCCGTACAGGGATGGAATGACATCAATGTCCCAGGCAACTGGGAACGCCAAGGTTACGGCTTACCTATATACGTCAATGAGACATACGAGTTTGATGATAAGCTCTTCCACTTTAAGAAGAACCCACCTCATGTACCATCTGCCGAGAATGAAGTAGGCGACTATCGTCGTACATTCACTATACCTGCTGCATGGAAGGGACGCCGTGTCGTTCTATGCTGCGAAGGTGTTAAATCATTCTTCTACTTATGGATCAATGGGCAATATGTTGGTTACAACATGGGTGCGAAGATGCCTTCTGAATGGGATATAACCAAGTATCTTAATGACAAGGGTGACAATGTAATTGCGATGGAAGTTTATCGTTGGAGCTCTGGTTCTTACCTCGAATGCCAGGACTATTGGCGTATCAGCGGTATTGAACAGGATGTTTATCTCTACTCCACACCTATGCAATACATTGCAGACTATAACACAACTGCTTCTGTTGACAAACAGACGGATGGTAGCTACAATGGTTCTTTCAGTCTAACTACCAATATTAAAGGTACAGGAGCTGCTTCTGTCAATTACACCTTAACGGACGACAAAGGCAACAAAGTGCTCTCCGAAGATAAGACTGTAAACCCGAAAGATGCCGATGCTATCGTTAACTTCACCACAAAGAATGTACAGAATGTAGCTGCATGGAGTGCTGAGCACCCTAATCTCTACACGTTACTTATCACCTTAAAGGATAAAGATGGTAATGTTACAGAGCAAACTGGTAGCAAGATAGGATTTAGAACTATCGAGATAAAGAACAAACAACTCTGTATCAACGGCACGCCTATTCTTGTCAAGGGAGTCAATCGTCACGAACATTCCGAGCGTGGTCGTACCGTCAGCAAAGAGCTTATGGAGCAGGATATTCGTATGATGAAACAGAACAACATCAACTTTACCCGTTGCTCTCATTACGTCAACGACCCTTATTGGTATCAGCTTTGTGACAAATACGGATTGTACGTTATCGATGAAGCAAACATCGAGTCACATGGTATGGGATATGGTAAAGAGTCATTAGCAAAGGATAGTACATGGCTCAAAGCACACATGGATAGAACTCGCCGTATGTATGAACGCTCTAAAAACCACCCAAGTATCATCATCTGGTCATTAGGTAATGAGGCTGGTAATGGCACTAACTTCGAGCACACATATCGCTGGCTTAAGAATGCTGATAAGACTCGCTTGATACAATACGAGCGTGCGGAAGAGAACTTCAACACGGACATCTATTGCCCTATGTATCGTTCACTCGATCACATGAGGGAATACGCTAAACGCACTGACACCACTCGCCCTTACATCATGTGCGAGTATCTTCACGCTATGGGTAATAGTTGTGGTGGCATGAAGGACTACTGGGACTTGATTGAGAAAGAACCTATCTTGCAAGGTGGAAACATCTGGGACTGGGTGGATCAGTCGTTCCGTGAAATAGATAAGAACGGTAACTGGTATTGGAGCTATGGTGGTGATTATGGACCAAAGGATGTTCCTAGCTTCGGAAACTTCTGTACGAATGGTTTGATAGCTGCCGATCGCACACCTCACCCACATCTTGCAGAGGTGAAGAAGATTTACCAGAACATTAAATCAGAGCTCGTATCAAACGATAAAGAAATAACGATTAAGGTAAAGAACTGGTTTGATTTCACCAATCTCAATGCTTACCAGCTTAACTGGCAGATTGTTGATGAGAACGGAAAGGTGCTCTCTAAGGGAACAAAGAACGTGGATTGCGCTCCTCATGAAACAACAACAATCACCTTCCCTACTGCTAACTTGAAGGCAACTACCGAAGCCTTCCTTGATCTCGCATGGCAACCTGTCAATGACGGATTGGTTATCACCAAGAATGATGTAGTTGCTTACGATCAGTTCACACTGAAACAAGCAGCGAACTGCACCACTTTCCTCCCACGTGAGAAGCAACGCACAAGTTATAAGGTGGATGAGAAAACAGGAGAGTTAACCTCTTTGAAGAATGGCAACAAGGAATATCTTGCTACCCCACTCAGCCTTAATCTTTATCGTCCAGCAACCGATAACGATGGACGTGACCAATTCGGACTTAGACGCTGGCGTGAGGCTGGACTTGATTCTATCACGCAGAAGGTAACGAAGATTACGCATAAAAAAGACGTAACGAGCGCAGAGACCGAAATTATCGGTAAGAAGGGTAACGTCATTGGAACAGCTCTCTTCACTTATCAACCACAAAAGGATGGTGCGTTAGCAGTATCAGTGACCTTCAACCCAGACACCTCAATCATCAAATCGCTTGCTCGCATTGGACTTACCTTCCGAATGAATGACGACTTTGGAAAGGTTGAATACGTTGGTCGTGGTGATGTTGAGACTTACAACGACCGCAAGCAAGCAGGATTGATTGGGCATTACAACACCACTGCAGAGGCTATGTTCCATTATTATGTGAAACCACAAGCAACGGGCAACCGCACTGATGTGCGATGGGTGAAGTTCTCTGACACAAAGAACCAACTGATGGTTGCAGCGCAGCAACCCTTCCAGTTCTCTGTAATACCATTCTCTGATAGTGTTGTCGATCGTGCTACTCACATCAACCAACTCTATCGCGATGGAAAGGTAACAGTACACTTAGATGCACTGCAAAGCGGTGTTGGTACTGCAACCTGTGGTCCTGGTGTTGCCGAGCAATATCGTGTTCCAGTTAAGCGAACAACCTTCAGCTTCGTTCTCTATCCTTTCGCCAAATAGTGTAAGCGATTAGAACAACATAAACAATCGCCCTATTCCTTTCCTCTTACCATCATTCGGGGGAAAAGAATAGGGTTTTTCTGTCCCCTAACATTCCTTACGAACGACTTTACTAAGCCTTCTTTTAAAAGGAGAGAATATGCCTAGATAGATTATTAAGGTATATAAGAATCGGCTGACAATAGTCCCTCGCAACCCTTCTTAAGTTAGTATTCAATCGAACGAGTAATACCATGATGACTGCTTGCCTATAAGATGTATCAAATTCTACAGACGTGTAGAACAAATTATACAAACGAAGATAGTTCTTGGAATGTATCTAATTGAAAATAAAGAAGTTATCTTATTGTGTAGACTATACTGGTAACGATTTGGAAACGAGCGAATTGCTTTTAGTCGCAAGTTTCTGCATTAACAAAGAACGCTTGTTATTCTGTCTGCAAAGATAATCATTTGCTTTGAATAACAAAGCGTTTTTGATGAAATATTCCAGTAGTTGCACTTTAATATGTTCCTATAGGTTTAAATTCTGTCACTTGAGTTTCTTCTAATTTCCCTCCCTTCTCCAATACTCCTCAAGAGCGATTTGAGCACAATACTCTTGAAATTGTGCAGGAGTTTCCTTCTCTATCGAATCTATATGTTGCTCAACATCACTCATTTTTTCCAAGTATTCGGATAATATCTTTTTTGCCATTTCTCTTCTATTATCTTTACTCATGTAAGAAAGTTTTATCACCTTATCAATTCGACCTGGGCGAGAAGAAACATACTCACCATTGTCATTTGGTTTGCCTATAGCCTCGTCTACTTTGTGGATATTATTAGTTGTTATTATTGTAAATACGCCAATAGATTTATCAACACCATCAAGACAATTAATGAAACAATCAAATGTTAACGGTTGCATCACCTTAGTCTGAGATGTATCATTATCTTCATTTCCCCCAGTTGATGTGTTAGTATAGAAAGGCACTTTTTGACAGATATTCTTTCTACCATCAAATATATTATCAATATCTTCTATTAACGCAATACATGGTATATTTAGTTGTAGATTTTTCCAACAATCCATAAGAGTCCCATTACTCATTTGAGCAAGTGAAAAAACATAAATAGGAAGGTCAAGGTCTTCAGCAAAAGCTCTTACAAGTGCAGTCTTTCCTGTACCAGGAGGACCATACAATAACCATCCCCTTTTCCAAGGAATATTTTTTTCTTTATACCATTGCTCACTCTTAACCCATAACTCTATCGAACGAATTAATTTTTTGATATCGTCAGGGAAATAAAGATTGGAAATTGCAGAACCTTGGGTAGTTTTCTTTCTCCCCAACTCGTCCTTCTCCGTCCCTATTAACCGGTATTGATTCTGTTTGTACCACACTAGGCCATCTTTCTGCTTCTGAAAATATTTTTGATTATCAGTTTCTTTATCTGGAAGATAAAAAATTTCAAACCGGTCAGTTTTTCCTTCTTTATCTTCTATATTCCAAGCAAGGTTGTTTCGTACTTTTGTTGCCTCTTTAATTATTTGGTCGATATTAATAGTACCCCTGATAAACAGTAAAGAAGAAAACACCTTATTGGTATCAACTTCAGGGTATTCTGTACCGTTACCTTTAGGGTTCTCTTGTTTGATGGAGAACACAAATGGGAAATTTATAAAACATTTCTTACTCCTATCAAAAAATATCATACTTTTTTTGCCAAGTTGCTCATACGCAACCAAACCGTATTTTCCTGTCCTGTAAGATTCATTTTGTGCTCCGAATACCTGGTCGTATATTGATACATGCTTGTACTCCTTATAGAGATATGCAATAATTGTATTATGAGCCTCTTCAGTAGTTATATCTGCTTTTTGTATTAATATTGAGACTATTGACCATAAAAAAGACTTTATTTGATTCCAAAATCCTATTACGGCACCCAAAATAGCACCACCTGTAAATAAAGATAAATCCATGTAATATCGTAGAATTGAAAATAAGCAATAATTATAGATTACAATTTAGTAATTATTAAAAAAAAGATTTTATAAAATGATATTTTTGCAAAATCAATTGGGATATATTAGCATTTCTACACCTTGACTGTGTATAGAAATTGAAGTTGGATACTATTAAAGCTGTGCATAAACTATCTGTTTCAAAGGTCTTGCCCAAGCTATTTATATATTTTCTTAGTGTTAAGCATTGCATATGAGATACAAAATTACATAATTTTATTGTATCTCGTTAGAAAAACAACTTTTATTTGTGTCTATCTCTGAAAATTTAAACATTAATTTATTCCTCTCCCTCTTTTCTTCTTTTTCTTGGCTTGGTTTCTGAGCCTGTGCTGCCATATAGTCTCAGCATAATTATCACCGTGTGTCTGTGGATTAATAAGTCCACCTGCCCCCGAAATCATTTCTTCGGCTGCATTCAAGGCGGTGCTTGCTACATTTCCTACGGCTTGTGCAATAGATAAATTTTCGTTTGCTTTTGTAGGCGGTATGTATGAACGACTGGGAGGAACAAGTTGATAGCCTGTGTCTGATTGAACTTTATTCTTTGTAGTCTTGTCTGCTATTGTGTGAGCTTTTATTATTGTCTCCTTTGTTTCGGCTTTATTGGTTGTTTCAAAGTTTTTCTGCAAGGAATGGTAGCCGAACTCCCTGCCGATTTCGGAAGCCTTGAAGGATTGCCCTGCGTATGAGAACTTCAGGCCATATACGTTGCCCTGCTTGTTCTTCATACGCTCTATGGTAATGCCGTTTTTGTTCAATTCATAAAGGAACATGGAATGCCCCGTGACGCCTGTTCCTTTGTACTTGTCAAGCAGGGCATAACAGATTTGTTGCACCTCTTTCTTTGTTTGCTCTCTCGTTGGATTAGATTTTTCCTTTTGGTATTTTTTGTCTGCCTTGACCTCTTTTGCGATGGTCAAGCCTTTCTCTCTGCTTATTTCCTCCGCCACTTTTGCTGCCTTGTTGCTCACAAAAGTAGTGTCATAGACCTCTCCGTAAAGACTGATACGGTTGGCAATGATATGAATGTGCATATTGTCGGTATCCTTGTGCGTTACCGCCACCCATTGGTGGTTGTCAAGTCCCATTCGCTTGGCAAACAGATGGGCTATTCCCATAAGCTCGGATACAGGCAGCCTTTTCTCGTCCTGTGGTGCTATACCGATTTCAATGCGGAGGAACTTATTCCTGCACCGTGTGTTGTAATCGCTGACCATCTTCATTTCTTCGTAGATAGTCTTTGGCTCCCTGCTGCAAAGATTATGGAAGGCAAGCCGACTACCGAGTTTGCCCTCTCTGAAAATATAGTCTAAAGCCGTGCTGCCGTGCGCTATTGCCTTACACTTTCCTATCATTTCTTCTCATATTTAAGACCTTATATATCTCATCGTTCACACGAAAATGGGGGTCGTAAAACCGCTTAAATGCCTCTTTGGCACATAGGGAAAGGTTCTTTGTGATATGTAGCCAATCCTCGTCTTTGACCTTGATGAGATTGGAAACCTGCCCATAGAACCGTCCTGTATGCTGAAGTATACAAATGGCTTCCCTCTCATTTTCTGTCATCTTAGGAACGGCTGCCACCTCTCCATTTAGGAGTATCTCACGGCAGTAATCGGAAAACTTACGTCCCGCACTTTCTGCCTTTGACTTAATACGCTGCTTTTCTTCTAAGGTGCATCTTACCTTGATGAACTCTGTCTTGTTCATCTTCTGCTCTTCCTTATTCTGTTGCTGCCATTTGGCAATCTTTTTATTATATCTGTTCATATAAGTTTCTTTGAAAGTTAATCATTATAGATGATTCATTGTCTCTTAATTCTTGAATACTGACCGATGAGAACGGAGTGATTACGGTCTAAACTCCCCGACAGTCTGACAAGGGGAGCAAGAGCAGTTTGTGGGTACAAACTGACGTCTTGCAATGCTATCGAACAAACCATTTATGCTTAAAACGTTTTATAGTCTAAAAACGAATGCCGTGCATTCTATGACTAACTGCATTCGTGGTATTCTCACAGAGAACTAAGCCGAAGAAAAAAAGGTAGACCCTTTTAGCAAAAAAGGTAGACCTATTTGCTCGAAAAGGTAGACCTTTTTCCAGAAAACCGTCTACCTTTTCTTACGGCTTACAGTCTTCTCCATTTCTCTATGTCTTCACCATATTCCTCCAGATGCTGACGAACGATGTTCTCCACAAAGCTTGAAAGGTTGCTACCCCTGTCGCCTAACCTACGCACAATGAAGTCGGCACGTTCCTGTGTCTCCCTGCTCAGATAGACCGCCTTACGGTCGTTTAACTTGGTCGGCACAAGATAGGCTTGCTTGTAGGCTTCAAGTGTTTTCATTCTCATCTTGGCACTGATACGTCTTTGAATAGTTGCACTCTCAGTATTCCGTGCAGGCTCGGAGTGCATGGTATTCTCTGTGTCCTGCTTGTTTGTTGGTCTTTCTCTTTCAGGAGCCGCAGTCGCTTCTTGTGAAGTAGATTCGTTCTCTGTTTCATCTTCCACACCCAAGAACCATGAAAGGTCTTTGTCGCTCATCATAGTTTCCTTTTCCATTTCTATTTCATTTCAAGTTTGACTTGTTTTGATTTCTTGTTTTGTCCTGTAATTGATATGTGTGTCTGTTCCTGCGCTTTCCGTTTCCGCTGCTCACGGACACGGCTGACATGATATTCGTTGAGATCCTTGAAGTCTTGGTAATGTATGTTCATGTCCTCAACATGGAAGCCTGCCTTTATGAAATCTTGAACAGCCCTCCGTCCTGCTTCATCATTGTCAAGGAAGGTACGGATATGGGGCAGGTGTCGGTCATTCAAATAGCGGATAGTCCTTGCCACGTTGCTCACGGAGTTCATCACAAGGCAGCGGTTGGTAATCTCTTCTTTCATTGAAAGGAAGGAGAGAAAGTCCATGAAGCCTTCAAAGATACATACTGGCTCCGCTCTATCCGTGAATATCGGAGTAATGTCCTTCGGGGCAATCGTTCCCTTGAACACATTGTCGTCCCGAAGCTCATAACCTCCCGATTGATTAGCGAAGCCGATAGCCTGATAGCATCTGCCCCTTACCTCATAGCAGACACATTTGAGAAAAGGTCTTGCCCTGTTAAGGTCGATGCAGCGCTTATCGGCAAGATAGGCCTCTAAGTGAGAAGGCAAGGTGTCTGATACCTCTATCAGTTTCCTTGCCCCACTTGGCTGCCATGGCGTGACTGGACTGGTATCGATGTCTGACTTCTCTTTTGAAAGACCGTACGCTGCATCAAGGGAAGCGTTCTGTCCCAAACGGCGGATGGCTTCAGATAGCGTGCAGCCCTCCATACGCATACAGAGGTCGATGATACTTCCACCCCTACCTTCGCCATAATCTATCCAAAGGTTCTTCTCTGTGTCCACCTTAAAACTCGGCTGCGTTTCCTCCCTGAGCGGTGAACAATACAGGGCATAGGCAGCAGTCCTACGTACAGGCTTGACGCCTTTCCTTTCAAGATACTCCACGATGGAGTATCGCTTGATACGTGATAAATCTTCTTCTTTCATTGTTTTGATACATTAATGGGTTGAATGATAATTATTTATGTTTGTCTGTTTTTGGGGTTTTACCTTTTCCAAAGTTTTCCCCCTCCAAACTTTTTCATCTTTCTTCTTACTACATACTATTTTGTGATAAGTAATTGATAATCAGTATTACTTTGTAGTATAAGGCAATACTACACATTCTACTACATTTGGCTACTACAAGTTTGAAGGAGCGGGCATGGCAAGATTTTCCTAATCTTGTAGACATAGATGGGGCTACTACCGTTTCTTCGTTTGCTCACCTTTATGTATCCTCCTTTCTTCAAGGCTTCACCCATACGCTTGGCAACAAGTGGTTGGTGAGTATAAATACCCAAATAAGTGAGTATCTCCGTAGTGGTCATTAACGAATAACTTTCATCCTCCGTTGGCTTTTCAAAACAACGCAACAAAAGCTCCATCTCTGCAGTCTGTACTTGAAAGTCTTCACTCTCCCTATATAGCTCGGCTATCTCATCATCATCAAACCAATAGCGGAAGCCTGACTTTAACAGGGCTTTGGCTTCCGCATAAACATTGTCCACCGAGATAGCTTTTGCTCTCTCAATATCTATGGAAAGCACTTCAAAGGGTAGGAACCGTCTGCTTCCCGTAGGGTCTGTAAGAAAGTCATTGCCGTTCACCGATGCCACGAAGCTTGCCAAGTGGGGATGCTCCTCTACATACTTGTCGTAGGGCATACGGTATTTGACCATCGGGCAGGTAATGAGGTTCTTCAGTTCGTTCTCATCCCGTTTGCTGAGGGCTTTGAGCTGGTCGTCAATGTTTACGATGAGGTTTTGCCCTATATAGGTGAGCGTGTCCTTCTCCTGCGGATATATCTTGCCTGTGTAGCTATAGCCATACAATGCAGGTGGGCAGAGCAAATCCAAGAATGTAGTTTTGAACTTTCCCTGCTCGCCCGTCAGCACAAGGCAGGTGTGGTTACGGCACTCACGGTCGTCCATTGCGTTGGCAACCACTGCCACGAGCCACTTGGTGAGGTACGGCAGCCATTTGTCAGAGTTGCGCACGACCACGCAACTTGCCAAGTCGGGAATGGCTTTCAGTGAAAAGGGAGAACTGCTGCTTACATCCACCAATGGCAATCCCTTGAAATACTCCTGTATGGGATTGACACGTGGAGAAAAACTGCTCTCGATGATAGAGTATAGATTATCCGACGAGGTTATTATCCCGATGTCGTTGTCTATCTCTCTGCGGAGCGTGTTGATTTCATAGCGACCCACCTTTGTGAAATCGCTGCTATTCATTCTGCGGTATTCGGTTCGTCCCAATACCGTGTTGTATCTGAACTCATAATAAGAGGAGAGATAGGCTTCTATCTCTGAGTTCTTGGAGGAAGCCTTTCTCGGTCTGAGTGTGCTGTACCCACCCTCCAATTTGCCTTTATCTGCGCTTGTTTTCATTATATGCTGGGGTTTGTTTCCAAGAACGAAGTTATCAAGAGAATGAGTAAGTTCCAAGCATTCAGGGAGTGCTTGCATAATGTTGCGTTCATTGGCAATGAAGTTCGCACAGATTTTTATGGAGACAGGAAAAGAAATGACTGATTTAAACACGAATTAAGTCAAAACTGGGTATAAAATAGCAAGGAAAGACAGAGATAGAAGTGTACCACTTGCGCATGTTTGCAGTATTCTGCACTGATATTGCAAACGATAGAATCAGTACGGAAATATGGTAGCGTTTGTCCATATCGAAAGTGCCATAAGCTGCCAGTTGAACAAACGCCGATTGAATTGGACATGCACCGCCCTATCTTTGCGCCAAACGGACGGTGAAAGAAGAAAACAGGGAAAGAATGCGCAAACGACTGCCGATAAAATGCGTTAGCTTTTCCTTCAACTTCCCGATGTTTC
Organism: Prevotella veroralis; assembly: GCF_018127765.1. NCBI lineage: Bacteria > Pseudomonadati > Bacteroidota > Bacteroidia > Bacteroidales > Prevotellaceae > Prevotella > Prevotella veroralis. Next base: position 1,291,276 of record NZ_CP072330.1, read on the forward strand.
CCTACTGCTCCCTACTGCTTTGAAGTGTGATAAACTCATCATACTTTTGCAGGCATAAACGTGTGATGAAACGCAGAACAGACAAAGGTGTTGTCAATACCAATAAGACAGAATTACAAACAAAATAACAATAAAACTATGGGATATTTTATCATTACGGACTCTAATTGGGGAAAGCTGAGGAACGAGATACTCAGTCTTGCCGAGACCTGCCACAAGGCATTTGGGGAACAGAGCAAGCACACCGATTGGCTGCACAACGGTGATGTGTGCAAGTTGCTCAACATCAGTAAGCGAACCTTGCAGCATTATCGGGATACAGGTGTGTTGCCCTTTGCCCAAGTAGGACATAAGTGCTATTACAAGCGTGAGGATGTGGAGCAATTGCTCCAAACCAAAACAGAGAAATCAAAAACGGATAAAACTAATATCAACAAATAAATAGGAAGATTATGGAACAGGTAAGAGACTTGAATATGGAGGCTGACGATATGCAGGTGGTGCTGTCCGCATTTGAAGGAGTGAACAGACGGATAAAGGAAGTGGCACAGACACACAAACCGCTGTTTGGAGGTGAGCATTTCCTGACGAGCAAGGAAGTATGCGAGCGGCTGTATATCAGCCCTCGTACTTTGCAGGACTATCGGGACAGGAAGATTATTCCCTACACACAGTTCGCGGGGAAGATACTTTATAAGGAATCGGACTTGGAAAGGTTGGTAGAGAATAATTATAGCTATTAAAAATTAAGAGCCATCTAACAAGTTCATATGAGACTTATTAGATGGCTTGTATAAATAACGTGAATTCGAAGAATTTAGAATAAAGTAAACTGTGTATCTAAAGTCCTTTGTACATTAATACACGGCTTCTTTGGAAATAGACTATAGGCAGCAATAGCTCCCAATAAATTGACAAAAAACTATTGAATGGCTGATGAATAGGGTGTTCTACCTATGCGATATTCTTCAGTTTATCATTCAAAGACTCAATGATAGCCCTCTTTCTGAGCAGCTGTTTGTCAGAGATGCTCATCAGTGTTCCTCTCATGTTGCTTTTCAACTTGAGAATAAGCAGTATGCCATCAACGAAAAGCCTTTGGAAAAGGTTCCTGTTGGCATATCCCATATCACCTACTAACTTGCCATAAATGAATTTCACAAAGACTTGTATTTCAAATGTCTACAGTCTTCGGCGTCACTGCGAGTAATCATGAAATTTAGAACTTCTCCTCTCTCATTGCAGATCAAATGCAGCTTGAATCCATAGAAACAGCCCATGGAGTATTTTCCTCTTTTAACAACACCTCTGAAAATTTTATGAATGTATATTCTTTGGTTTCTACAAATGCGAAGTGATGTACTGTTAACAAACTTATACTTGTGCATTTTCCCAAAAGTATCTTCTTGATAACAAGGCTAAAGGGACGGCAACCTCCTTTTCCAGTCCGAAAAAGCGACTATACGAGACAACATCTGGAACCAGATGGCGTAGGTGCTTTGCGAACCTTTTCAAGATAGAAATACTTTTGGCAACGATAGCCTGAGTCGTGAAAGATTATCATAATCAGCATGACTTCTGCCTTAGACATCGTAGAATTACATGGTATTGTTTCTTATTGGCCGATTTTAGCATATATTTCGCCATCATTGTATTAAAAAACTTGCAGAATCATCTGCCAATACAGAATATTTCCGTAACTTTGTCTTCAGTAATCAAAGTGATTTTTGCTTGTAATTCTTTGTATTTCAGAGTTACAATAATTTTTGCTAGTTACCAACTTTATAAAGACCTATAATAGTTGAACTCACGTTAACATAAAAGATGCGCATAGAGATACTACAAGCGGGAACAGGTGATAGTATTTGGATTAGTCACAATAAGAAAAATGTTGTGATTGATGGTGGGAAATCTACAATAGCCATTAGGACTAGATATGACAAAATACCACTAGATGAGATTATTGACCTGCTTGTGGTGACTCATATCGACTCTGACCACATAGCTGGCATCATAGCATTGGTTAAACATATGAAAGAAAATGGGGAGTCACATAGGCTGAAACAGGTTTGGTTTAACTTCCCCAAGAAAGAAGAGACAGATGAATACTCTGTTGCCGAAGGAAATGAGTTGGCATCACTTCTTCTTGGAATAGATGGTGTGTGCTGGAATAACAACATTTCCGAATTGCTTGACTCTACGATAGAGGTTGGGGATATGAAACTGCGTGTACTGGCACCTGATCATGATGTGGCTGATGAATATAAGCCAAACAATCCTGATGAACTTGGAGTTTATCCAGAAGATTGGCATGTAAATTTAAGGACCTTGATAGATAATGTTGATGATGACGATATGGATGAAGGAGGTCCCAATAGCCAGTCAATTATAATTCTAGTTGAATGTGAAGGCAAGAAGTTGTTGCTACCTGCTGATAGTACCCCCAAGGAGCTATATGATGCGCTTCTGTATTATAATAACACCAATGGTACACCTCTTAAACTGGATTTTATGAAACTTCCCCATCATGGAAGTACACGAAACGTCACTAAAAACATCCTTGACGCGGTTACATGTTCAGACTTCATTATTTCAACTAAGAAGAATAAGAAATATCGTTTCCCAAACAAAGAGACCATTGCCAAGCTTCTTCGCTACAGAAAATGTGCAGATAAGGCAATCAACGTCTACTTTAACTATCAAGATTCTCTTGATGTACTTGGAATAACAGCAGATGAGTTGATGGAAAATAATATTAATCTCAACGTTTGTAATGAATTCGTTTTTTGACATACGCAGTAATTGTGTTAAGATAAAGGCGGACATCAAGAGTAGGGGGCTCCAGTTTCGAGGAAGTGGAGTCCTCTACCCTTTGGATGTGGCTGAAGGGTACGATTATGTCTTTACGGCTCAGCATATTCTTAAATATGATCGGAAAAAGGCGTTAAATGCTGTTCTTGATAAAATAGAAACCATCGAAATAGATGTGTTTGAGGATGGTCATTTTGTAACCTATAAGACCATTACAAAAGGCAATATCGCGAATTCTTTACTTCCTATTGGTGAAGATTTTCTTATCATTAGGATTGATAAGAGCGAAAAGCATTTTACTCCTTTCTTCTTGGCAGATGACCTCATTGAAGAAAAATCCATGCAACTCTATGGGGTTTCAGGCGAGGCGCAAGACATAATTACCAGACTGGATTGTATGTGTGTAGATAGCAAAGTAAATCTGGTTAATATCACTTCGCATGTAGATAATATGGACAGTCTGCATGGAATGTCAGGTGGTGGCGTTTTTGCTCAGAACCAACCATTAATGTATGGTATGTTATGGAAATATGCTGTGACGAATGGTGAGTTTCACAATGTAAAGATTACACAGGAATTAGAGGAAAAGATTAAATCACAGTTAATTGTACGAAAATGGAAATCGCTTAATTTTATTAATATAACACAGTGTAAACAAGCAATGAGTGTTGTTTACGACAGTGTATTCCGTGATGTCAATGATTCAATACTGGTTAACCATAATAATACGCGGTTCCCTCTTGAGGCAAGATTTATAATGCCTGATTTTATTGATGAAGTACAAAACTTGTATTCTGATGACCAAGGGAAAACAGAGGAGAAACCTATTGAGGTTGATCCTACAAATCTCTATATAAAAAGTAGTGAGATCCAGGAATATAGTGAGCAATATCTGAAAGAGTTTTATAACCAGCTGAATAAAACAAGCAATAGGGAAATTAGAATTCCTGCATCAACTATATTAAATCCCAGCAGTAATATATTACTCATTGTAGGAGGCCCTGGCTCGGGCAAATCTTCTTTGCTAAAGTATCTTACCTTGCAACTGCTAAAAGGAAAAATGAATGCCTATGACGGCTACTTGCCTGTATGGATGCCATTTTCATATATGGCAAGGAATTGCGATAGTGATATAAAGAGTATTGTTCGAGATTGGCTTCAAGAAAACAAGTTATGGGAGAAAAACAGCTATTATCTAGAATATGCATTTGAGCAGCAGAAGATACTGCTAATAGCTGATGGAATAGATGAATGGGGTGAGGCCCCCCTACAAGCAGACAGAATTATCCGAAAAGTAAAGGCAGAGACAGAGGCTGATAATTTACTCGCCATTTTTTCAAGCAGGGAATATGGCATTGCGAATATCAATTCCCCTTTCAGTACAAGCGACACATATACAATCGCACCATTGTCTGCGCTACAGCAGGATGAACTTGTGAAGAAATGCGTAAATCATTATAATGGAGTGATTCGTGAAATAAAGAGGACAGTAGAGTTCCTATCTGCTAAGTTGAGGTCATTACAAGATATTGATCGCATGAAAGAGAACCCCATGCTACTGACCATCCTTATTGGGCAATATCTACAGGGTAACGAACTTCCTCACAACAATATTGCGGCCATGAATTGTATAATGGAACAATTGTTTGTCAAGCATCAACTTTCACGCAAGTATCAGGCTTACGACTATTCTGGGGCATTTGACTACACAAGCAACAAAATGATGCTTGGAATCCTCTCAAAAGAAATGTTTGACTATTACAATGATGGCAGCATGGATAAGACTCAGGCAGAAATACTGCTTAACCAATACCTGAATAGTCAGACATCAGGGCAAGAACTGATTAATGCGCATATTGTTGATGATTTATTCAGGCATAATACACATCAACTTGGTGTTATAGAGGAAAGGATAGGTTCTCGCATTTCCTTCATCAATAGGCAACTACAGGAATTTATGGCTGCTAAATACCTTTCGGTAGATATAGAGAGGGCTAAAGCTTTTTTCCGAGATAAAGTTTCGGATGCCAGGCTACACCAGGTTGTTCTCTTCCTTTTCGAAATGATGCCAGCATCAGCTTTTGTAGGTTTGTACAATATCTTAAAACCTATAAAGGCAAACGATTATAGGGATTATTATTTATATAAATTGAAATTAGAGGTTTTGGTAAGATCTACGAAGGCACCCAAACATTTCTTACTAAAAGAAATAGAAGAATACATACAAAGGATTGAGTGGGAATCTGATTATGACATCAAACATGATTTACTGGAAATTCTGCTTGATGGTTTGTATAATACCTCATTACAAGATCGCATTGAAGACTTTATATCCAGATATATTCCTTCAACTTCCGTATATCATGACATCAGGCTATCGGGGTTGGCACAAGTGGCTGATTTGACAGAAGAGGATCGCCAGTTTATTGTTTTGACTGTTATAAATGGTGATGTGAACAACAAAATACTCGCATCTAAGGTAATTAGAGGTCATATCGCTGGCGACGAAAAGTTGCTGGAGATGGTTAATTCATATATAATACCATCAACATTGCCAGAAGTGGTAGCCTTCTTCATCAGAAGTGTTATTGTAGACGGGATAGATATAGATAAGGAAAACGAGCTAGTACGAAAAGTAGTGGCGTGTGACATCTTTACTCACTTTTATCAAATTGAGTTTGCTTTATTTACAGGTGGGCCCGTTTCATCTGATGAAATCCTTGAATTGGTTACAGAACTACCATTTTCAATTCAAGAGGAAGCTAACCGATTATTGCAGCAATATTTTCCACAAGACGATGCAGTCATGCAAAAGGCTCTAAAGTCAGTTAGTGCACTCTACGAAGGACGAGGTAATATTAACAAGGGTATAGCATGGAATTACCTGCTGACATGTTGGATAAATCATCCAAATGTTATCAAGGCCATTAAGGAAGAACTTAATAAGGAATATTCTTTTAATTTTGGAAATAGCTATGAATTTTGGAAAATTATTCAAAGACAAGAACTATCTCCAAATTTGCTTCAAGTGATAACCGAATGGGCTGTCAATAGGGACAAAAAGCATTTTAAATGGGGTATTGAGTCTCTCATTGTAAATACCATTGTTAACGATTCTCGAATCAAGACTAAACTTCTTGAAGCATTAGAGGATATGAAAAGTTATCAGCATATTGTTGTCCATCCTCTCATCAAAAACTGGGGACAAGATGCTGATGTTATAAAAATACTGCAGCAATGTCTGGATGAGATGCCGTTAGACCAATCTTCGTGGATAGCAGGATATGCTTATGAAATATACCAAGGCAATGACGAACGGATTATGGCGTATCTAGATAAATGTATCAATGATGTAAATAAGGGTATAATGAAAGACCGTGCAGTGTCTGTGTATATAGGACATTATAAGGAGAAATTTGCAGAAAGATACATACCCCGGATACTCAATGGAGAAATCTCTATGAGTGATCATATTCTCGGCTCAAAATGGGGCATACTGGAAGCCATTATACAGAACTATTCAGAGCGTAAGGATGTCAGAGAGTACCTTCAGAATTATTATTCTGACGACTATAGATTTGCTGGGCAGATTATAGCAAAATATCATGGTTCTGAGTTGGCCTCCAGAATGCTTAAAAAGTGGTATCACATGGATACACGTTTGAGGCTGATGATGATACACAAAATTTCTAACTTGTCGAGTATGGACGAGCGCATAGAAGAAATATTACACTTATTCCAACAGGAGGGTAATGCATATGTCCTATGTGATACAGTTTTGTGCTTAGTAGAACACTTGAAAAGAAAAGGAAGAGACGCTGATGTGTTTAAGATTGCAGAAAAGGTGTTCATCACGTCACAGGTCACGACAGAATATACTTACAAAATGCGATTCTGTATTTACCTGATGTACCATAAACTTGATGAATATGTGCAGATTGATTTACGAACAGGGGGTAAAGAATACGAGTTTGCTCAGTTTCATGCCTTTTACAATGATAGTCCATATGTGGAGAAGACCATTGCAGATGAAGCAGATTATTTGCTTGCAAATGATATGGCCAATCTGAAGAAGATTGTCAGAGATGATAAGGGTATTTATTCGTATATTGTTTTCTTCTCGAAATATATTAATCCTACCTCGAAGGCAGCAAACATCATTGTAAAATATCTTATAGAGAATAAAGTAAAAATAGATGATGCAAATATTCTGTTGTTCTTAAAAAAAGTTGGGAGACAAAAATCGTTATTGAAAGAATTAGTAATAAGCCATATTGATAATACAAATAATGAAATGTCTGCAACTGTGGCTCAAATCATTGCCGTAGAATTTGATAAAGATGAAGATATTAAGAATCTATTGAAGTTGGATGAATGGAAATGGCGTAATAATTCTTTTAACCGTGTATCGCTCAACTGTTCACTCAACACCAACGTGGAGAAGCTAAAAGATATATTTGACGAATATAAGGAGAACAAATATGATTTGAGCAATGATTATGCTTCTTACAACTTTATATTCTCAATGATAGATAAAAACAAGGTTTTTGAAAATTTAAAATACTACTTAACTGAGCTTCAAGATACATTTGTTTATCGAATGATTATCACTCCTTTGACATTGAGATTGAAACGTGATAAAGCAACAGCAGATGTGCTTTATGAAGAACTTATGCATACCGAGGACTCAAGAATTAGGGTGGCCATCTATTCATTACTTTCGTCTGTTGGGGTGAAAAGTTCGGAATTGAGAGAATGGAGAGAGCAACAGCATGAGTATCTTAATGAATATGGTCATGATATTGTATTGAATAGGGATAGGCAATTGATGGTGATTGTGCAATAACAACGACTTTAGATTCTGATCTAATATATGCCATTATTACGCAAGTTAGGGATAAGAAGGTACTATGACACTTGATACATTACTTGCAATCTCTTATACTATAGGATCTTTAAATCAGTCTATCAGCTAGATTATTAAGTTCATACGTAGTTTGCAATATGCCAAATGCTTAAAGTCATAATGACAATATCCTAGTCTACTAGTAACAGCTGGTGAATTTTATTGATATCCCTGATACTCAAAAAATACAAGTATAAATTTATAATGAGCGAAATAAGTACATAGGATCTTTATCTGTAAATAGTGGAAGCAGTTGCAAAGGATTTCTGGCGAATAGCAAATGTCATATAAGCCTCCTTTAGAGCATGGCTAAAACAATGAAAAAAGGCAAATGTATTCATAGGTTCTCAAATGCAACAAAGGTAATAAATAAAGGACATCTGGAGTTTTTTCGGCCTACCAAATGTCCATTACGCCTAAAATGTTATGTCTTTGTCGTTTACTATTCAATCAGTTTTTCAAATCTCTGGTAAACTCAATTCAGACTTAAGCACTACTCTTTCCTTTTTATTCAGAGTTAGATTGAGCAGCCCATTGAATGCTATATCAGACTCTTCATATTTCATATTCGGTCTGGCAAAGTAAACTTTAAGTTTATAATTACCAGCCGACAATTTACTCATCTTAAAACTAACATCGTATTTGCAAATGCAATCGGCAAGTGCATCAAGGACATTATGATACACAAAAAGGGTAATCTGATCATCTTGATTAACGATGTTCACATAGATATTTCTTACAGCACAGTTGGCTTTCACATCTTCCAGCACACATTGGGCTATGCCATCCTTACCCAGCTCTATGCTTAAAGTTGCTGGTACTGCATCATTCTCCAAATAGAAATCAGGACGTGTATCTGTCGGAAAGATGCTTAACTTACAATTAGAATTTGCAACATCATAAATTCTTAATGGCTCAAGAGCTACCTTCTCTGAGGAACATGCAGATAATCCACAGAAAAGGATTAGGCTGTAAAATACTTTTTTCATAATTACAAGGATTTTATATGTTGATATTTATATAAACGTAATTACAAGTTATTTCTTGCTTATATTATTACGTATTTCTGTTATTGCCGAAATCCGCAATAAAGACATACATTTTATGGATAGTGTTTACTATTCAATCAACTTCCCGTGTTTTTTGAGTATTGAGAGAAACTCTCCCCATTCTGCCGCTCTTTTTTCTTTTGCTTTTTGAATGGCCTTGTTCTCTTTAACATATTGACTATTGTCCTCAATATTGCGTGGGTAACAGTTACTCAGATAAAACTTGCCAGATTCTGAAACTAATGATAAGTCTGTGAAGATTTGACTATTGAAAGATGACACAAACGTTGAGATATGGAGTAGAACCTTACCATACGAATGTATTTCTATGTTACGATAAATGGGAAAGAGCAGACTTGTCGGCTCAAAATCTTGAAAAATAATCTCACGGGTCTGCGCGTTGAAAGACTTAATGTTGTCAAGTGTAAAGAGATAGGGGCTTGAAGCGGCTCTTGTCATTCGGGCTGTCCCTATAGCAAACAATTCCGTTTTCGATGCTTGCACTGTGGGAGTTGAAGCAGACTCATCTTCATTGCTGCAACCAATAAACAGCAACGAGAAGATGAACGCCTGTAATACACAAAAGTACCTTTTCATAATTTGTTGGATTTAATTAGTTATTATAATATGTGGTCGTCAATTATATTCATATACTTCTTTATTTCTGCCATTAAGGAATAAACATGCTTAACACTTTCCAAGCAAAAGGCATGATTATCCTCGCATCTGTTTTCAACCATATCGGCAAACGCTTGAATCTCCGAGAAGAACCCTTGTGACACAATTTGGTTATTCTCAACCGTTGGTACAAAACCATTCCTTCCGTATAGGCTGACAACGGTTGCATTATTTTGGAAGACCTTTTCCAAAGGGATTCCCCATATAGCAGAGTGTCTTGGGGAAAAATCGAGTCTTTCCATTCTGTCCAATACATATTGTCCTTTGTCCGTACTAATACTTAATTGTTCCTGTGCATCCTGCCAAGAGTAATCTGTTGATAGTTCCAACATTCCTACTATATCTTGGTGTTCTAATATAAGGAATAAGGTCTGGGCACCATCTCTACTGCGAATGATATCCAAACTCTTTATCTTTGCCTCTCCAAAAAGGAATATTACATAGTCAAGAGGATGGATGAACAGGTCAAGCAAAGTATCTCCTTCAGGGTATAATCCTGTCAGATAGCGATAATGGTAATGCCGTTTGCCATCATCTTTCAATCGCTTTTTCAGAATTTGAGTAGCAGGGGCAAAACGTCTTTGCAGTCCGACAACGATATGCTGTGAGCCATATAGTTTGATAGTATCAGTCAAAAACATTAGTTCCCTTTCATCCTTACAGGGTGGCTTCTCTATGAACAAGGATTTACCTGCTTTTATAACTTCAGTTGCAATATGAAAATGAGAATGTGGATTAGCTGCCACGAAGACTCCTGAGATTGTATCATCAAGCAGGATATCTTGTAAAGAAGTTGTTCCTTTGATCCCCTTGTACTTTTGAGAAATCAGTTCAGCTTTCTTTTCAGAGGTACAGCAGATATATTTCAGTGGCAGCTGAAGATACTGTATAACGGGCAGCAGGTTGTTTGCACAATGATTGCCAAACCCCACAAGAGCATACTGCTGTGTGTAGGTATATTGCAGTTCTCTCATGCTGCGTATGCGCCTATATCTGTCTATGATGTTATCTAAATATCCCATTTTAGCTATGCTTTTATTTGCTTGAAATGTTTCTTATAGGTGGTTTGCCTATTGCTGGTCCATTGATACTTCCCATAAAACAACTCTATCAGCCGTTTGGGGATTATTCTTTCTAAATTTCTCAACAGGATAATATCATATTTACGATGATAGTTAATCCAGCATTGATTACACGCTTTAGAGTATTGACACTGGACTTCGCAGCTCTCCTTTGAGTTGAATATCTCATCAAGCGTATTCTTATGAATATTACCCAAGGTTACATCTAAATTCTGGCACAAGGGAACATCCCCATTAGAATGGATGACCAATTCACTGAAAATACTATGACACCGCAGTCTCAGTCTATTATTCTTCCACTCGTCATACAAAGCTACAAAGTCAAAGTTCTCATATGTTTGATGTATGGAAGAGGGTATCTGGCTGATGAAATCAGCATCATTGGATTCCATTAAATCTTTGGTTGTGTCGAAGAATGACATTGTGCTGTAAATGCCAATACGTACATCAATGTTATATTGTTTGGCACAATCTATGACATGCCCCATATCCTCAAACGAGTTCCATGGAGAAAGACAGAACATTAGGGAGATAGGCACGATGTCTTTACATGTCTCTATAACCTTAATCACTTTGTCATATCCATCTCTCCCACGCATATAGCGATAGGTTTCTCTATTGCCATCAAGTGATATGTATAGATGTTTGGGATAATGATTCTTTACGGAAGAAATTACCTTGTCTGCTGCAAGGCAGTTGGACAGCAATGTATAGTTTGGGTGGTTAGTATCAAACCATCCCAATATCTTGTCTGCTTCGGGATGAAGGATAAACTCACCTCCCTCCAAGCCGACCGTCGTGCGTTTCGTTATACATTTGCTGTTCATTATCTTGATGATGTCGTATAATCTTAAATTTTCCGTAGGTTTCTTCCAAATGGAACAGTGCTTGCAACGTGACTGGCAGTTGGTAGTGGAATATATCATCAAGGAAGTAAGTTCCTTATGCCGTCTGCGTATTACATTGTTGGCAAATACTATTCCGTTGTGGATGTAGTCATAAATACTGTACATTCTTTCTTTTGAGTTTTGTCTTTTATTGTTAAGAGCAGAAAACCACGAAAAGACTGCACAATATTTATGACTTTTTTTTCTATTTATTTCATTTACCAAGTAAGCCGCAATCCAAATGGTACTGTTATGATGAACGGATGCTCTGTGCGGTAGGTTTCAAGGCCACTGCCATTCCAGAAGTAATAGAACATGTTAGGTTCTAAATACAGACTGAAAGGCTTGAATAGCCTATACTGAACACCGATACCTAAGTTCACAGACCATTGATAACGTGGCTTGATGTCACCCTTTAACGTGTAGGACGAGTCAGACGTTATGATATACTTCTTATCAAGTGAACTGTGAACTGGCATCTCGAATGTCACTCCACCGGTCGTATAAGCATTGAATCGTCCCTTGCTCCATATACGATAGGTCAATCGCAATGGTATGCCCACATAATCAATCTTCTGGGTCTTCAACAAGGTCGCACCATGAAACTCACTCTCAAAATCAGACTTTATTCTTGTGTAAGTCAATCCTGTTCCAAAAGTCCAATGGGAACTTAGTTGCTTGTTGAGCGACAAACTAAAGGTCTGAGGGCGGTAGTGATGCGCCTTCTCACCTAAGGAAGCGTTGCCCTCTGTTGCATTATTCAGTGCTATCCATGACATTTTTGCCCTCTCGACGGAATCCATCAGTGCATTGTTCCGAACTAAATAATTTACATAATCATCCCATGTATATAATTTGGCCGCAGCCCCACCATTAGCGTAATCTACTACTGATAGGTAGTTCAAATTGGACATGGCTCCATTTGCTCCGGCATTAGATGAATAGCCGAAGTTAAATGTCCATGGGTATTTCTTCTTATTGCTGACACTAGGCGACATACTTTCATTCAATGCCATCATTTTTTCTTCGGTAATTTGTGGAATGCGAAGCACGGAGTCTTTGGTGCTGATACCCTTTATAACCAATTGTTTCTGTATAGAATCCACATGGAAAACTACAGTCTGCTGCTCGGATTCTACACTATCTGTTATCATCCGTGAAGAAATCTTTTCAGTAGAGGTAGCCATTTCTGCCAAGGCACGTTCATCATTATTACTGGTACTTATACTTGATGGGATGGAATATCTTGGTTGCACTATCTTTTGAGAGGCAGATTCTTTTAGAACCGGTCCTGGCAGCTCCTTATGAGTGGTTACTGCTGTTTGCTTGTGTTCAGAAGTTCCAACAGTTTTGTCCTTCGTTACGAAATAGATATAGACAGGTATCAGAATTGGAAGCAAGAAGAGCATCCAATAGTTCATCAGTATGGTCCGCAACATTTTCTTTGCTCGAACCAACTGAGAAGATGAACTGTGAGGATTGATACCAAGCAGTTCTCCAATTTCCTTATGGGAAAGACCATCCAGAACCGAGAGTTTGAATATCTCCCTGTTCCCCTCCGGTAACGACTCTATTGCCGACAGCAATAGTTCAAGTTCTATATTCTTTTCTTCCTCGTCTTCTTCGCTCAAAAATTCTATGCCCAGACTAGACAGAGGAATGTCATCCTTCTCTGTGCTTTGCAGGTACCTTAGAGAAAGGTTCCTTACAATGGTGATCATCCATCCCTCCAATTTTGAGTTGTCTTTCAGCGATTTGATGGAGGTGAAGATGATGATGAACGCATCATGCAAAATATCTTCTGCCGTGCTTTCGTCTGTCACATAATGCTGGCATATCCGCAATAATCTGTCGGAATATGCCTTGTATAAATTTCCGAGAGCTTCCCGTTCTCCCTGTTTACATGCGTCTATATCAACATCTACTTTCATAGATATACTTTTCCTTTTTATTAAAAGGAGCAGATTGTGACTAAAAGACTGCACGAATTTTGAAACTTTTTTTTGAAAAACTTGAAAAAAGGCTCAAATTTATGACTAGTGGCCTATTTTTAAGGGCGAATAATCAACAACAAGAGCACTATTGCAAAGTTCACCTCCCGTCATAAAGGAAACATTGGATTGCGTATTTTTGATACCTGTAACAAACGATGGTCAATGGCACATCTAAGGAATTATAATTTGTCTGAAGTCATGAAGTAATTTCTCCATTCTTTTCATCAATTCCTTAAAGGGCTTAGCTTCGCCATATATATATCCATCTACCATATTTGTCTCATAGTCCAGACGATAGGCTTTCAGAACCTCATTTCGGGGGATAAAATCAATACTTGTCGGATAATCTTTGTCATAGTCCACATATCCCAAATGATAGAAACGACGACGATGTTCTACGATAGCCTTATAAAGGTTGCCATCGTTCAGTGACTTCTGGCCAAACTCCGTGTCCATCAATCTATCTAAATCATAAAGATGCCGGGACATACGCAATGTTCTTGGTTCTTCCTTTTGAAGCTCCTCACTAAGAAGCAGTGCCTTCTCCAAAAATGTTCTTGATGGCGTTACAGTCTTGATAGATGCTGTCATTTCATCATCCTCCTCAGGGAACTTATCGAAGACAAGAGAGTGAATGTCGCATTTCTCATTAGGCTCAGACATAGATAGACAACTGATTTCTATTTTAATCCTCGCATCAATAAGTCTCATGCTGGACGGGAAAATACTTTCATAATTGACGAATATTACCGTTGGGTCACTGTCATGATCTATAGGCTTGGGAGGTTCCCCCGCTATCGTTTCATTCTTTACAGTATATCCTTCAATTCCCATTTTCTGAAGTTCCACATCCAGTTCTGCTGAAAGTGTCCCATGAATATAATCTCGCGACGCTTTTCTTAACTTCTTTACCTGGTTGTTGTTCTCACACTTGGCAAATGGCAGGTTAAGGATTTTTTCAAAAAAAATTCTGTCAATGGAGATGTCGATATCTTCACTGAAACGGTTAATAAGATTCCATCCTTTACTCAAAGAAGTTCCACCCTTGAAAAGAAGCCATTTCCCACAAGATGTGTTAAACAGGGCTTTGAGGACTACTGTCACCCACCAATCCTTCTCTATCGCATTATCTTCGATATTATGATCTTGTGCGACTGATTGTATCATTGAGATCCTCTCATCAATGCTATGATTCTGCCAACTGCTCATGATTCTTATTGTTTAGGATGTTTATTATTTTTCTTCTTATCCATGCAGGCATGACTTTTAAGTCTTCCGACATGGTATCGTCCTCTGGATATTTACTCAATATCACATTGATTGCACTTTCCCACTCGCCATTATAGTTTCGTTCACCGATAGCTTTCATGGCTTGTACTAACAGACGTGTGACCTTTCCCTTCAATGCGAAATTCTTGGGCACTCCTCTTTTGAACGTGATGGTTTTATTGCCACACTTGATTTTTCTTGCAGACCCACTGGTGAGAAAAACAGGGGTCATGGTAACTTGTTCGGACAATCCGAGCATATTCAGCGCGGTGCTACCAGTAGGGAGAATCTCTGCATTATCTCTTTCTGCAATAGCACGAGCAATATCCTCGGTAGTTGGATAAACAACACCGAATTTGGTTTCCTTTGTTTTTAGGTATATACCACGAGATAGCCTTAATAACAATCCCTGCCGGACAAAATCTGACAAAATTTTGCCAACATACTCGTCGTCGTATTCTGGGAAACTATTATTAAAAAACAGAGTACCGGTGTTTGCTTTTTCAATACAGTTCCTAAGAATATCAACAACCTTCTTTTCTTCTTTGTTTATTAACATATATTAAGTCGGTTATTTTTGCAAAAATACCGAGTATTTTCCAAACACCCAAATTCTTTGAAGTTATTTTTATTTGGGTTGATCATTTCCATTCCATTTCAGAATATCATTTTGCAAGTGATACGAATATAATGGCAAGCAGTGTGTGTTCTTACTGGAAGATTACCAATAGAAGTAGTATGTAGTTTTTAAGTAGTAACTGGATGCTTCTCTTACTAACTACGCTACAAGATTTTTTCTTTCACCGTATTATACCCTATTGTAGTTATGTAGTAAGATATAATCAGTGAAAGAAAAAAGCGTATTACCATCAGTTATCCATGTTGCCTATCAGGAATATCGGTGTTATTATGGATGCTGGTTTCTGCAGCTTCTGACAGATGTACTTTCTGAACAAATGCGCTTCCGTGTTGTCTAACAGAAAGGACAGAGCGATGATGATAGAAAGTGGATAGAGCGGTGCATAGCCTTTGAGCGGTCCATTGATAACGACTTCTTCCTCGTCAGCAACTCTTTCTTCGGGATGCAGGTTGGAAGATTTCATAATTGTCTGAAGCCTATGGTTGAGTTTCCTCCATGTTACCCCCAAAAAACTCACAAGTTCACTATCTGTCATGGCTATCTCTCCGTTTCCTTTGCGAATGACCTGCATTTTGCTGCCCCAATCAAAATAACTACGCTGATTGGAAGTGTTTGTTCTTATTTTTGGATTGTTGTTTGTCTTCATGCCGTTTCTTCCATTTTACAGGTTACAATATCCGAAGATTCACAAGCCTCTCTCTCCGAAGTTTCCTTTTCTTTTGCCGATTGCTTGGCAATGAGCCTGTCCATATCCTTTGATATCTTTTTGTCCGTCACCTGCGCATAAACTTGAGTGCTTGATATGGAGGCGTGTCCCATCATCTTGGCTATGCTCTCAATAGGAATACCTGCGCTTAGGCTCATTGTGCCGAATGTATGTCTTGCCATATGGAAAGAAAGTCTTTGGCAGATACCGCAAGCCTTTCCCACAATACTCAGTTTGGCATCCATGACACTGCGGCTGCAATCACGGTGAAAGACAAGGTTGTCGTCTTTTTCTTTCACAGTCTGCTGTTCCTCGCTTCTCCTCTTCTCACTCCTGCAATGGTTGATGATGGCTTCAGCTATGGGATGTAACGGCACGATGAACTCAACCTTGGTTTTCTGACGTTCCTTTCTTATATACATCTGTCCGTCCGCTGCCGTTTGAATATGCTTGTATTCCAAATTCTCCATATCTGAGATAGCCAAGCCTGTGAAGCAGGAAAAGACAAACATCAGTCTTGCCAGCTCCGCTTCTCTTTCGTTCATCTTCATTGCCATAAGTTTCATTACATCGCTCTTTTGCAGAAAACGTATCTTCTTTTCCTCCTTGTCATACTTGGCATTCTCAAACGGATTGCAGCGGATAATTCTCTTGCTGACCGCACGGAACATCAGTCGGCTCAGCCAGCAGAGGTTGCTGTTGACGGTGGATGCTTTCAGCCCACGTTTTTTGAGAAAGAAGCGGTATTCCTCGAACAAGTCCTCTGTAATTGTTCCGATGGATATATCCTGCACTCCTTTGTTTTCTACAAATTCACGGAGATTTCTGTCAGAATAGAACAGGTTCAGGTAAGTTCCCTCTGCCCTTGATCTGCCAACACTTTCCTTGACTGCTTGCAGTTCCGCCCTGCTCATGGCAAGGAGCGTGGTCGGATTGGTGGCAATACCCTGTAAGCGGTTCTTTACAAGTTCCACACTTACTACTCCATCCTTTACAAGAATGTTCCGATAGGTCTTTTCCACCAAATCCCTGAACTCATTGATTCTTTGGTTTGTTTTCTTGTTGGTTGTCAACCCCTGCTTGGTGTTCCACTCGGAGACTTTACACTCTTCTCCTGTGGTAATGGCTGCATTCTTTCCGTCGATGGTGATACGGCAGAGAATGGCGGTATTGCCGTCTGCCTTAGTTTTCTGTCTGTTGATATAGAACAGTATCTTGAATGTACTTCTCATAATGATTTTAGTTTTAATATATCTATTGCTAAATACTCATCTGCATATCCTCCGTGAAAGAAAGGAAACAATTAAATTCCTCAAAGAGTTTTTGGGGTGTAACCTTTGCATAACGCTCGGTCATGCTCACGTTGGAATGCCCCAGCATCTTACTCACGGTCTCAATGGGTACACCCTGTTCAAGCGTGATGAGCGTGGCAAAGGTGTGCCTTGCCGTATGTGTGGTAAAAGGAAACGAGATGCCAGCACGAAGCCGCAGGGCTTTCAAATAAGATTGGTAAGTGGCATATCCCATGAAAGGGAGCAATGTTTCCCTTTCATCGCTGTGGAGCTTCTCCATCAGCCGTATGGCTTCGGGCAGCAGTTTGACACGGCAAGGCACACCTGTCTTGTGGCGGTTGAACTTCAGCCAAAGGCTACCCTCGTCGTCACGCACAAGATGGGACTTGTCCAGTTCCATCAAATCACAATATGCAGCACCCGTATAACAGGCAAAGAGAAAAATATCCCTTGCCGTTTCCATTTCTTCCTCCAAGTCCTCAAAGTGGAGAGTCTTTAACTTCTCAAATGCCCCTCTGTCAAGTGCTTTGGGGAGTTTCTTGTTACCCTTGCTGATTTTGACTTTGTCGAAAAGCAGGATGTCTGCCAACCCCTCACGGTAAGCCAGCCTGCAAACTGTTTTCAAATGGGTGGCGACATTGTAGAATGAGCTTTCCTGAAATCCACACTCTCCCAAGAAGTACTGCTGAAACTCATGGATGAAGTTCTCTGTCAGTTGTGAGAAGGCTAAGTCAGAAACCTTATACTTCTTTTGGATGAACTCCTGCAAGTGGATTTTCGTGGAGTGATAGCTTGCCATTGACTCTTTTCTGATGTCTACACCGATATGACTTTCTTTCTCTTTTATGAGCATATCAAGCCTTTCGATGAGCATGCACCGTGTCTGCACACTGCCTTGAAACAGTTCCTTCACGTCGGTTGCGTCAAATGAGCAACCTCTTGTAAGCAAAGATTGATAAGCTGACTGAATGGATAGCAGCAAGTTCTCCAACCTGCCATTCACTTTCACCGCCTCACGACTTTTTCCGTCCATTCTGCTCTCACGAGGATTCCACAAGTCAGGATTACAGGAGAGCTTGCAACTGAACTGTGCGATGGAACGCCCAATGGTTATCCGTCCCATAATCGGTGCTTTACCCGACTTGTCCAGACCGCTCTTTTTGAGGTAGAGCAACACCTTCATTTTTTTTGTTTTCATACGCTTTGATGTTTTGTAGCAAAATTACCAATTTCAAAGCGTTCCTCACTTATGCAGAAAACTGCCGATCGCAGCAACAGCCACACGAGTGAAAATAATTCAGTTACCGAACATTGCTCCATCGTTACCTATGGCAAATTCGGGTAACGCTCTGGTAACTGAACTTCTGCCTAAATCTGCATATACCTGCCCTTTTTGAAAAGGGAAGTTCTATGCAAATTATTCCGTTTCCTGCTCATTATCAGTCAGTTTACACCAACTTCGATATTTCTTCATTTTCGTTGATTAATTGCACTCGTAATCAAAACAAATAGCATTATGAAAGAAATTAAAATTGTAGAAAAAGGTGAGAACTTCACCACGGTGAACGTAGGTAAGTTGAATGAAATTAAGGAATATGAGTTGGCTATGGGCAATTTCTCTATCCCGGGAAAGATGTTTGCCGGACATGCACTACAAGCAACAGGCGCAGAATTGTCTTTCCAAAGTCTTGCAGCTGGGCAGGATTATGGCACACGCCATACCCATAAAACCCACGAAGAGCTTTATTTCATTCTTAAAGGTGAAGGCATTTTCGATGTAGACGGCAAACGATTTCCCGTTTCAGAAGGAAGCATCGTGAGAATTGCGCCCAATGGCAAACGTGCTTTCAAGAACACAGGCAGCAGCGAAATGCTCGTGCTTTGCGTACAATATAAGGCAAATTCGTTCTCTGATGATGATGAACCTCTGAAGGATGGTATTATGCTGGAAGCCAATGTTAAACTTTAATTTTAATAAACAATGAATATCCAACAAGTAAGAAACGCAACGATAATCGTTGAATATGGGGGAAAGAAAATTCTGATCGACCCCATGTTGGGAAAGAAAGGCTGCATGCCTCCTTTCCCCTTTAGTAGAAATCAACACCTGCGCAACCCACTTCATGAACTACCTTTTCCTGTAGAAGAGATGCTAAAAGGTGTAGATGCGGTGTTGCTTACCCATCTACACGATGACCATATCGATGAGGCGGCCTATGAAATGATGCCTAAAGATATGCGATTTTTTGTGCAAGACGAAAACAATCGGCAGGTGGTAATGTCGCATGGATTTAATCATGTGGAAGTTGTCGGCGACAATACAAGGATTGGGGAAGTGAGCATACAAAAGGCCGAAAGCCAGCATGGTAATTTCATCATGAAGTATCCTGCCGGACATACAGCGGGTTATGTATTCACTCATCCACAAGAAAAGACGCTCTATCATGCCGGAGATACCATCTGGTATGCTGGTGTGAAGCGCAATTTGAAGCGTTTTCGCCCCGAGGTTATCACCCTTAATGCAGGTGGCAATGGCTTTCGCTTGGGTGGACGCGTTATTATGAACGATGAAGATGTGGTAAAAGTTGCTGCAGCTGCACCTGATGCAAAGTTATTTGTGACGCATCTTGAAGGCGTGAACCATAATAGCGTGACGCGTGAAATGGTGAGAAAGCGTGCGGAAGTGGCAGGAATTTTAGACCGCGTCTTTATTCCTGAAGACGGTGAAACGGTAGAGGATTTATAAAGAATAAAGGAAGATATATGGCAAAAACACTCATTGGAACGAAAGAGGTGCGTGGCATCATGACCAAGTCCAACCTCCCTGTTGGTGGCTATTCGGTGAATCCATACGTGGGGTGCACCCATGCTTGCAAGTATTGTTACGCCTCATTCATGAAGCGCTTCACAGGACATAAAGAAGAATGGGGCACTTTCTTAGACGTGAAGCATTGGCCTGCAATCAAGAATCCGAAGAAATATGCCGGACAACGCGTGGTTATTGGATCAGTGACCGATGGGTATAATCCCGAAGAAGCAACGTTCCGCAGGACACGTAAACTGCTTGAAGAGCTCAAAGACAGCGATGCAGAAATACTCATTTGTACAAAGAGCGACCTCGTGTTGCGCGACCTTGACCTGCTCCGGCAAATGAAGAAAGTCACCGTATCGTGGTCAGTCAACACGCTTGATGAGACATTTCGTGCCGACATGGACAAGGCCGTGAGCATAGAGCGGCGCATCGCAGCCATGCGAAAGGTCTACGAGGCGGGCATCCGAACCATTTGTTTTGTGTCGCCCATCTTCCCTGGCATCACCAATTTCAAAGCTATTTTTCATGAAGTGAAAGATATTTGCGACCTCTTTTGGCTTGAGAACCTCAATCTGCGGGGTGGTTTTAAGGCCAACATTATGGGTTATATCAAATCATACTATCCCCATTTGTTCCCACTTTATGAAGAAATCTATTTGCATAAAGACCGAACATATTGGAAGCAATTGGAGCAAGAGGCTGCGAAAATGGCGCAGGAGGCTCAATGTAAGTATGTGGATAATGAATTGCCTTACGAACGAAGTCCCAAAGGACATCCCTCGATAGTGAATTATCTTTATCACGAAGAAATCAGAGGGTCAGGAAATACGGGTAAAAGGAATGTTATGCAATAAAACAGATGCGTATCTCTACTGTTGATAGACTACTTGGAGAATAACTACTTATAAGGCTTTCAGTATACTTGAAGGCCTCAAAAACATAGTTGTGTGTAGTTAGACGGTAGTAATAACCTATTCCTACTTTCTGACTACAATACCAACCCTTTCTCTTTCACTGTATTATCCCTTCTTGTAGTAATGTAGTAGGATAATATCGGTGAAAGAGAAAAGTATATCAATTGATACTGTCACTGCAGTGTAGGTATATCTGCTCCACTACAGGTAAAGGGCGTTGTAGCTCTCGACAGAGG
The DNA here is from genome assembly GCF_018127765.1 of Prevotella veroralis. NCBI lineage: Bacteria > Pseudomonadati > Bacteroidota > Bacteroidia > Bacteroidales > Prevotellaceae > Prevotella > Prevotella veroralis. Next base: position 1,312,552 of record NZ_CP072330.1, read on the forward strand.
TGTTTTCTGAACAAATGGGCTTCCATGCTGTCCAATTGATAAGACAAAGCGATGATGATAGTAAGCGGATAAAGCAAGGCATAACCTCCCAGCCGTCCGTTCACGAATACTTCCTGCTCCCCTGTATCCCTTTCGTCGGGTTGCAGGGGAGAGACTTTTAGTAGAAGTTGCAGACGATAATTGAGCTTCCTCCATGTTACACTAAAGAAATCCACCAGTTCACTCTCTGTCATTGCTATTTCGCCTTTGCCTTTGCGAGTGATTTGCATATTATCGCCCCACTCGAAATAACTGCGATCTCTTTTTATTTGATGGTGATTGACATTCATACGGTTTCCTCCTTCGTTTCTTTTGTCTGATGTTTCCTTATCAACCTGTCCATGTCCTCAGAAATCTTATTATCTGTCACCTGTGCGTAGATTTGAGTACTGGATATAGAGGCGTGCCCCATCATCTTGGCAATACTCTCTATGGGTATTCCTGCACTTAAACTCAGCGTGCCGAACGTGTGCCTTGCCATGTGGTAGGACAACCGCTCTCTGATACCGCAAGCCTTACCCACGATGCTCAGGTTCTTGCTCATCACGCTACGGCTACAAGCACAGTGAAAGATAAAGTCGTCACCTTTTTCTTTCACCGTCTGCATTTCTTTCATGCTTGGTCGTTCTTTCTTGCATTGATTGATGATGGCTTCCGCTATGGGGTGCAGGGGCACAATAAACTCCATCTTTGTTTTCTGCCGTCCCTTTCTAATATATTTCTGTCCGTCTGCTGACATTTGGATATGACGGTATTGCAAATGTTCCATATCGGCAATAGCCAAACCTGTAAAACAGGCAAAGACAAACATCCGTCTTGCTTGTTCTGCCTCCTTATCAATTACTCTCAATGCCATGAGTTTGCCAACATCGCTCTTTTGCAAAAAGCGTATCTTCTGTTCCGTTTTCTCATACTTGGCATTCTCAAAAGGATTGCAACGGATGAGCCTTTGACTGACCGCACGATACATCAGCCTACTCAGCCAACAAAGATAGCGATTCATGGTTGCTGTTGCCAAGCCTCGTTTTTTCAGATAGAAACGGTATTCTTCAAACAAGTCTTCCTGTATAGTGGCTATGACTATATCCGTCATTCCCTTATCCTTTACAAACTCCGTAAGTAACTTATCTGAATAGAGAAGATTCTGATAGGTTCCCTCAGCTCTCGATTTGCCCACGCACTCTTTAACGGATTGCAGTTCGGCTTTGCTCATGGCAAGAAGTGTTGTCGGCGTAGCGGCTACTCCCTGCAAACGGTTCTTGAGCACTTCCACACTTACCACTCCGTCCTTTATCAGAATATCCTGATAGGTCTTTTCTACAAGTTCCTTAAACTCGCCGATTCTTTGATTGGTCTTCTTGTCGGTTGTCAGTCCTTGTTTGCTGCTCCACTCGGAGGACTTGCACTGCTCGCCTGTGGTGATAGCAGTGCTCTTTCCGTCTATGGTGATACGGCAGAGAATGGCGGTCTTGCCGTCTGCCTTTATTTTCTGTCTGTTGATATAGAACAGTATCTTAAATGTACTTCTCATAAAAAATCTTGGTTAAATGGTTAAACGCAAATCTTCAGTGAAAGAAAGGAAACGGTTAAACTCCTCAAAGAGTTTCTGCGGTGTAACCTTCGCATAACGTTCGGTCATACTTACGTTCGTATGTCCGAGCATCTTGCTCACCGTTTCAATAGGAACGCCCTGCTCCAAGGTGATAAGCGTGGCAAAGGTATGCCTTGCAGTATGCGAAGTAAAGGGGAAAGAAATACCTGCCCGTAATCGCAAGGCTTTAAGACAGGACTGATAAGTGGGATATTTGATATGGGGGAGCAGTGTTTCCCTTTCATCGCTGTGCATTTTCTCAATTAACCGAACAGCTTCCGGCAACAACTTGATACGACAAAGTACGCCTGTCTTTTGTCTGCTGAACTTCAACCACAAACTGCCTGCATCATCACGGACAAGGTGCTTCTTGCTTAGTTCCATCAAATCGCAATAGGCTGCACCGGTATAGCAAGCGAAGAGAAACACATCACGAGCAGTTTCCATTTCCTCTTCCAATTCATCAAAGCGGAGTGCCTTCAACTTGTCCAATGCTTCTTTGTCAAGAGCTTTAGGTGCTTTCTTGTCTCCTCGTTCTATATGTACTTTATCAAACAGAAGCGTATCAGCCAGTCCCTCACGATAAGCCAGCCTACAGACGGTCTTCAAATCTGCTGCAACTCTGAAAAATGTGCTTTGCTGATGACCGAGTTCACCGAGACAGAACGTCTGCAATTCATAGATAAAGCTTTCTGTAAGCTGTGAGAATGCCAAATCCGAAACATGGTATTTCTTCTGAATGAACTCCTGTAATCGTTTCCGAGTGGAATGATAGGCGGACATAGAGTTCCTCTTGATGTCTATACCGATATGGCTTTCTTTCTCCTTGATGAGCATATCCAATCTCTCGATGAGCATACAGCGAGCCTGCACGCTGCCTTGAAACAGTTCCTTTACATCGGTTGCGTCAAATGGCTGGCCTTTGGCAATCAACGACTGATAGGCAGATTGAATGGAAAGCAACAGGTTCTCCAACTTGCCGTTAATTTCCACCGCTTCACGGCTCTTGCCGTCCATCCTGCTCTCACGTGAATTCCATAAGTCAGGATTGCAGGAGAGTTTACAACTAAACTGAGCAATGGAACGCTCAATGGTAATACGCCCCATAATCGGAGCTCTCCCCGACTTGTCCAGACCGATCTTTTTAAGGTAGAGCAACACCTTCATTTTCTCTGTTTTCATACGCTTTAATATTTGTGGGCAAAGTTACCCGAATTAAAGCGTTCCTCACTTATGCAGAATACTGCCGACCGAAGCAACAGCCACACGAGCGAAAATAATTCAGTTACCCGTATCTTCTTCATTGTTACCTAAGTCATAATCGGGTAACGCTTTGGTAACTGAACTTCTGCCTAAATCTGCATATTCCTGCCCTTTACAAACAGAGCAGTATTATGCAAATCATTTCGTTCCCCTCTCATTATCAGTTAGTTTACATCAACCTCGACATTTCTTCATCTTCATTGATTAGTTACAAACGTGTATAACTAATTATACATACGTGTATAACTGATTATACACACGTGTATAACTAATTATACAAGCGTGTATAAAATTGTAGGAAAGGGCTTTCAACGATCGTACTTAACCTTTCTAATGGAAGAGACACCTATTGGAGAGCAATTAGAATACGAACTATTGAATAACAGCAATAAAGCTATTAGCAGAGGAGGAGAAACACTTCTCCATTTGAGAAAGGCATATCTTTGATGCGAGAAGGGCGTTTCCTTGATGTGAGGAAACGCCCTTCTTAAATAGAAGAAAGCCTCTGTTGCTATACAGAAAGCTTTATATTTGTAAATCCTTAATAGATAGACTCAATGAAAGACACTCGTGTAATTCAACAGGAACCAGACTATAATCCCCAATAAAACAAGGGTTATAGTTAATCGGAAAAGACAACTTGTTATCTTCTTAATCAATATTACACCAATGACTAAAGCCAATAACAAACCTAAGAACTGTTCGAAGTGTTCCATTCTAAAAGATCGTAGTTTCTACTTAAACAAATGTCTGAAATTCATCGGGATAGGCGTCTCAAACTCCATGCGCTGATGTGTAACAGGATGGTAGAAACAAAGAACATAAGCATGCAAACATAGTCGGTGCAAAGGATCATCACCATTGCCATACTTGACGTCACCGCAGACAGGATGCCCCATATCGGCTGAATGCACACGTATCTGGTTCTTCCTTCCTGTTTCTAAACGATATTCAACAAGACTATGACGCACTGTTCTATCTAACACATGAAAGTGAGTAACAGCATACTTTCCGCCATTATCCACTGGAGAACTATAAGTGACATAAGCCTTATTATCCTTCAGCCAGTTGGCAATCGTCCCTTCATCGTTCTCCATCTCACCACTGACAACAGCCACATAGCGGCGGTCATAGACTATATTATGCCAATCTCTCTCCAAGAGCTGTTCGGTCTGCATATCCTTAGCATATATCATTAAGCCCGAAGTGTCACGATCTAAACGATGCACAACATGTGCTGTGCACTTCTGTCGAGACTTGTGGAAATAATCGTCCAACACGGCTTTCACATTTAGAGCAGAGTGACCAGCAGCCATTGAGAGGATACCTATGTTCTTCTCTATCACAACTAAGAAGCGATCCTCATAGACTATCTTCACATAACGACTACGGAACAGATCATTCTTCTTACTCTTACTTACCGAAACCTTGTCGCCAGCTCTTAACGGATAATCAAACTGCGTTACGCACTTGCTGTTAACCTTTATACCTCGGTTCTGCAACGTTGCTTTCACCTTACTCTTACTCTCGCTGAGGTTAGCTAACAGCCATTCCAGCAATGGAGCATTATCTCTTACCTTATAATGCTTATACTTCTCTTGTGTATATGGGTTCTTTCTTATCATCAGGGTGCAAATGTACGAAGAATAAGTGATACATCTATTAAATCAGTAGAAGAAATTAGCTTCCATGCGAGATACCGTTATATCTGGTCTTATACCATATTCCCAATGCTTCTTCCAACACCTTAGAAGAAAGCAAGAGATTTGGGGAAATGGAATAAAAGTAGTACCTTTGCAGCCAAATTATTATATAATCAAGGTATTAGAAAAAGATGATTACACTTTCAAACCTTGCTATCCAATTCGGCAAGAGAGTTCTCTACAAAGACGTTAATCTAAAGTTTACACCAGGTAATATATATGGAGTTATCGGTGCTAATGGCGCAGGTAAGTCAACATTACTTCGTGCGATATCAGGCGATTTAGAGCCTAACAAGGGAACTATTGAGCTTGGTCCAGGCGAGAGATTGTCGGTATTGGAGCAGGATCACTTTAAATATGACGAGTACAAAGTGATGGATACTGTCCTCATGGGACACGATAGCCTTTGGCAGAATATGAAGGAGCGTGAGGCTCTATATGCCAAACCAGAGATGACCGAAGAGGATGGTAACCGCGCTGCCGACCTAGAGTTAAAGTTCGCAGAGATGAATGGCTGGGAGGCAGAAAGCAATGCTGCACAACTTCTTCAGAACCTCGGTATTAAAGAGGAGCTACATGAGAAGCAGATGTCGGAGCTATCAAATACAGAGAAGGTGCGCGTTATGTTGGCGAAAGCATTGTTTGGTAAGCCAGAGAACTTACTACTTGATGAGCCTACTAATGACCTTGACCTTGATACCGTGGAATGGCTTGAGGACTATCTAAGTGAGATTGACGAGCATCAGACAGTGTTAGTTGTTTCACACGACCGTCACTTCTTGGACACTGTTAGTACACAAACGATTGATATCGACTTCGGCAAAGTTACAGTCTTTGCTGGTAACTATTCGTTCTGGTATGAGAGCTCACAACTTGCATTGAGACAAGCTCAAAACCAGAAAATGAAGGCTGAAGAGAAGAAGAAACAACTTGAGGAATTCATCCGCCGGTTCTCTGCTAACGTTGCAAAGAGTAAGCAAACTACATCTCGAAAGAAGATGTTGGAACGTCTAAACGTTGAAGAGATCCGCCCTTCAAGTCGTAAGTATCCAGGCATTATATTCAGTATGGAACGTGAACCGGGTAACCAGATTCTAGAGGTACAAGACCTTAAAGCAGTTGATCCTGATGGCACTGTATTGTTCGATCACGTAAACTTCAACATAGAAAAGGGGCAAAAGGTCGTATTCTTGTCACGCAATCCAAAAGCAATGACAGCCCTCTTTGAGATTATTAATGGTAATCGAAAAGCAGACGAAGGAACGTACAACTGGGGTGTTACTATTACAACAGCTTACCTCCCACTAGACAATACAGAGTTCTTCAATTGTGACCTAAATCTGGTCGACTGGCTATCTCAGTACGGCCCAGGTAATGAAGTCGCTATGAAGGGATTCTTAGGTAGAATGCTGTTCAAACAAGAAGAGGTTGAGAAGAAGGTAAACGTCCTCTCGGGTGGAGAAAAGATGCGTTGTATGATTGCCCGTATGCAATTACAGAATGCAAACTGCCTCATCCTTGATACTCCAACGAACCACCTTGACCTCGAAAGTATCCAAGCATTCAACAATAACTTGGTTAGTTTCAAGGGTAATATCCTGTTTAGTTCACATGACCACGAGTTCATCAACACTGTTGCTGATCGTATCATCGAGTTGACACCAAGTGGTACTATCGATAAGTTAACCACTTACGACGACTATATCCATGATGAACAAATCAAGGAACAGAGGGCTGGTATGTACTAAAGACATCCAACATGGCATACAATTTGTAGGTGTCTACCACGATTAATAGTACTTTAATATGAGCAAGAAAGAAAAGAAAATAAACATAGAAGGCGAAGAGTTGGAAAAGAACTATGATGAGTCTACTATGAACGAAGAGAATACACAAACTGAAGATAACAATGAAAAGGATTCTTCAGAGGAATCTTCTTCAGAAGAAAAGACTGATCCTATAGCCGCTGCACAGAGTGAGGCTGAAGCATGGAAGGACAAGTATATCCGTTTAGTAGCCGAGTTTGACAACTATAAGAAGCGTACCTTAAAAGAGAAGTCTGAGCTAATCTTAAATGGAAGTGAGAAGACAATCTCTTCTATCCTACCTATTTTAGACGACTTTGAACGTGCTCTTTCTGACAAGACAGAAGACCCAGTAGCTATCAAAGAGGGCTTTGAACTCATCTTCAAAAAGTTCCTCAAGACACTGGAGACACTGGGAGTAAAGAAGATTGAAACGAACGATACGGACTTTGATGTTGATTACCACGAAGCTATTGCCATGGTTCCTGGTATGGGAGATGCCATGAAAGGAAAGGTAATAGACTGCGTTCAAACAGGATATACATTGAATGATAAGGTTATCCGACACGCTAAGGTAGCAGTAGGACAATAAACAAGATGGCTAAAAGAGATTACTATGAAGTACTCGAAGTAAGCAGGAGTGCTTCAGTAGATGAGATTAAGAAGGCTTACAGGAAACTAGCTATTAAGTATCACCCAGACCGCAATCCAGGTGATGCCGAGGCGGAAGCCAAGTTCAAAGAGGCTGCGGAAGCATACGATGTATTGCATGATCCACAGAAACGCCAGCAGTATGATCAATTCGGATTTGACGCTCCAGGCGGTGGATTTGGCGGTGGCAGCCCATTCGGTGGAGCGGGTGGATTCTCTATGGATGATATCTTCTCCATGTTTGGAGATGTATTCGGTGGTCACGGCGGAGGCTTTGGCGGATTTGGTGGCGGTGGTCAACAGGCACCTAAATATCGTGGTTCTGACCTCCGACTGAAGGTTCGCTTATCCTTACAAGAGGTCGCTACAGGTGTTACCAAGAAGTTTAAAGTGCGCAAAGACGTCACCTGTGAGCATTGTCATGGTACAGGTGCAGAAGGTGGAAGTGGCACTGAGACTTGTCCAAACTGTCACGGTTCTGGTGTAGAAATACGTACTCAACAAAGTATGTTTGGTATGATTCAGACCCAAACCGCCTGTCATGTATGTGGTGGAGAGGGTACGATCATCAAGAACAAGTGTACTCATTGTCAAGGTGAAGGTGTCGTCAAAGGTGAAGAAGTTGTCGAAATCAATATCCCCGCAGGTGTTGCTGAAGGTATGGTGGTCAACGTTCCTGGCAAAGGAAATGCTGGAAAGCACAACGGAGTGACTGGTAATATACAAGTGTATATCGAAGAGGAACCTAATGAAACATTCGTTCGTGATGGACAAAATGTTATCTATAACCTCCTACTCGACTTCCCAACAGCTGTACTCGGAGGGCAAGTTGAGATTCCAACTATTGATGGAAGCAACGTAAAGATTAAGATTGAACCAGGCACACAACCGGGTAAGACACTCCGACTAAGGAGCAAGGGACTACCTGCCGTACAGGGTTATGGCACTGGAATTGGCGATCTTGTCGTACATATCAGTATCTATGTTCCAAAGGAGCTAACGAAGTCTGAGAAGAAAGCCATCGAGGAATTGCGTGACAGCGAGAACTTCCGTGGTGATAAGAATACGAAGCGTTCTATCTTTGAAAACTTCAAGAAACTGTTTAATTAATGCCTTAGATTCATTCTACAAGTCGACTAGCTGATTGTAAGATGAATGGTTTTAGTCCCATTAGACTGTAACGGCTAATGGGACTAAATGTTATTATATCCATTGTCAAACGCCCAAGATTACAAACATAACACACTGCATGACTTACCAAGAAACAGTAGAATATCTATTCAATAGCACCCCTGTTTTTGAGCATATTGGTGCTTCCGCATACAAAGAGGGATTAGAAACGACACGCACTCTAGACGAGCACTTTGGTCATCCGCACACCCACTTTCTCACCATTCACATCGCAGGAACGAATGGTAAAGGCTCATGCTCCCACACATTGACTGCTATCCTTCAAGCTGAAGGATATAAAGTCGGACTCTATACCAGTCCTCACCTCGTTGACTTCCGCGAACGTATCAGAGTCAATGGAGAAATGATTTCAGAACAGGAGGTTATCGACTTTGTTGAACAGGAACGCGACTTCTTTGAGCCACTGCACCCTTCTTTCTTTGAACTTACAACAGCCTTAGCTTTCAAGCACTTTGCTGAGCAGAAGGTTGATATTGCTATCATTGAAGTGGGCTTAGGTGGTAGGCTCGATTGCACAAACATTATCACTCCTATCTTATCGATTATCACCAATATATCACTCGATCACACCCAGTTCCTCGGTAATACGCTCGGAGCTATCGCAGCAGAGAAGGCTGGTATTATCAAACATCGTGTACCTGTCGTTATTGGTGAGTCTGTCCCTGAAACACAGATTGTTTTTAAGGCAAAAGCACAGAAAGAGGATGCGCTCATTGTCTTTGCTGAAGATATCCCAGCAGTGCTTTCTTCTCATCCCAACCCTGATGGTGGCATCGCTTATCAGACTCGTTTCTTCGGCAATATTGTGGGCGAATTAGGTGGTAGCTACCAAGAGAAAAACGCCAACACAGTACTCACTGCGGTCATGCAACTATATAATAAAGGTGTCATTAAGAATGCAGAAAGTATCGCCAAAGGCTTTGCCAATGTTTGCGAACTGACGGGCTTAATGGGTAGATGGCAGAAACTACAGGCTAATCCACTGGTCATTTGCGACACAGGACACAACATTGGTGGATGGACCTATCTCTCCCAACAAATCAAACGCCAACAATGTGCGCAGAAGCGCATTGTCTTTGGTATGGTGGATGACAAAGACCTACATGCTGTCATGTCTATGCTTCCCGATGACGCCATTTACTATTGGACACAACCGAGTACGCATCGTGCTTTCCCTGCAGAGAAGGTTGCCGCAACAGCCGACGACTACGACCTGCACGGAAACATCTTCCCAACCGTCCTTGAAGCCTACCAAGCCGCCCTTCATGATGCCGCCCAATCCGACTTCATCTTCGTTGGTGGCTCCAGCTACGTGGTTGCTGACTTACTGACAAGCCTACAAAAGAAGTAGCAAAAGTCCCTTCTCCATTAATCCCATATCACTACATAAAGTTTAATTTTTGTTTCCTGTCACTTTTAACACTTCTCTTTATATGCTTATACTCAATATATTACAAGCATATAAGAAGTGACAGGAGTGACAGCAAAGTTGTTTAATCACGCAGGCAATACCATACCATAGTAATAATGTACATATTGTGGTTAATGACCGATTTGGGTTTAAGGTAGAAAAAACACATTATTACTTATTTTTTAGCAGAAAAGAAACATTTAATAATAATTTTTATTTATCTTTGTAATCGAACTTCAAATGCATCTATGCGCAGATGTGTATTATAAAGAGTTCAAGTTTTGAAAAGAGCGTTTGATATATTGTCTTTTATCTGAAATCTGCAAAATTTCAACTACCAAAGACAATAGGCAGTACGCTCACGCTTGGGATTATTGTACCTTACCAAAGGGAATAATATACCTCTATGCGTGGGCTATTGTTTGTTGTTTGGTAGTGGGTATTGCAGAACCTCAGATAAGACAACATTCAATAGTTCCCACGCTTTTCCATTTACCCAAGTATTAACCGCTTGCTTCTGGGAAACAGTGAGCAGTAAAAAAGTTGTTTATGAGTATCCCTAAATTATCAATGACTAAGAAAGATGTTGAGACTGCAATTACTCATGCACTGCGAAACTATCACATTACAACCTATGACAAAGATTATTGTATCGTAACTCCGCATGCACAAACAATCCAAGAGGAATTCATAGGACCAAAGGTTTACACCTTTCAAGGTACAGCAGAAATTAAGTCAGAAATTGGGAATAATGACATACTATTTAATATTAGGTCAATCAAAGGTGCAGCTAAGATAACTACAAGCAAAACAGGAGAACCTGTTGTAGAAATAAACTCAATATCTTTAGTAAAATGAAAGAACAAATTAAATCCATCATCAAAGACATAGAGAGAGTTTGTGCTGATGACACAATCAAGAACTTTTATATAGGTAAAACCGATGATGTAAATGATCGAGAATGTGAACACATAAATAATGGTTACACTAATTTCAGCGTAATCGCTACAGGAGCTTCGGACATAATAAATTATACTGAGACAGCATTGATTTCTTACTTTCGGACATCTCGTCTCAAATCGAAACTTGTTAACATAAACAATGGTGGAGGAGGCAATGCTGAAGCTGATAATCTTTATATAGTATTTGTCAGATGTAATGTCGAAGATATTTCTGAAGTCGACGGCAGCCTTATGCCTCCAAATTACCCTATAAAAATAAAATAAATCAAACATGAAACAAATTTACATCTTACTAATAGCCCTACTCATGGGCTTATCAGCTAATGCAGAGAAGTCTGGTACTTGTGGACCTAATCTAAAATGGCATCTCACTGATGATGGAGTATTGACCATTTCAGGAAAAGGGGAAATGTATGATTTTTCAAATACCGCGCCATGGGGATATTCTAATATTGAAAGAATTATAATAGGTGATGGCGTTACGACAATTGGAAAATATGCTTTCAAAGACCGTCGTTCTCTAATTTCTGTAACCATTCGCAATAGTGTTACGACAATTGGAGAGTATGCTTTCGATGGTTGTAGCTCTCTAACTTATGTAACCATTCCCAATAGTGTTACGACAATTGGTGCATATGCTTTCAGAGGTTGTATTTCTTTAAATTCTGTAACCATTGGCAATAGTGTTGCGACAATTGGAGAGTTAGCTTTCGAAGGTTGTAGCTCTCTAACTTATGTAACCATTCCCAATAGTGTTACGAAAATTGGCTACCTTGCTTTCAGAGGTTGCAGTCATCTAACTTCTGTAACCATTGGCAATAGTGTTACGACAATTGAAAACTCTGTTTTCTATAATTGCCGTTCTCTAAATTCTGTAACCATTGGCAATAGTGTTACGACAATTGGAGGGTTAGCTTTCGAAGGTTGCAGTTCTCTAACTTCTGTAACCATTCCCAATAGTGTTACGACAATTGAAAACTCTGCTTTCAGAGATTGTAGTTCTTTAACTTCTATAACCATTGGCAATAGTGTTACAAAAATTGGCGACAATGCCTTCTATAATAAAAATAACACCAAAGTCATATGGCTAACTAACACTCCTCCTGCTGGATATCGCAACGTGATAGGTGGCATTCATTATGTTGCTAATGATTTATATACGAACTTAGATAATAAAAGGGTATATCCTTATTTAAGTTCCATCTTTGAGGTGAACGGTATCAAATATGTTCCCGTATCTCCATCAGAGCGCACTTGTGACGCTATAGATTGCGCTTACACAGGAGAACCTTACGAAGTCAAAATTAATAAAAAGGTCAACTATAAGGGTGTTGACATGACAGTCAGAGAAATTAATCCTTGTACAGCTTACAATTGTACAAAGATAAAAAAAGCGTACATTGATATAGACGGGAGTATTGGTTATAAAGCTTTTAGTGGCTGTGTCAATCTTTCAACTGTGGACATTACGAAGGTTAACGATATTGGCGACGATGCTTTTAGCAGATGCAGCAACCTTACATCTGTAGACATAAAAAAAACTAATGATATTGGCAATTGGACTTTTAGCGATTGCACCAATCTTACATCTGTTGACATAAATCCAACTAAGAATATTGGTAATAATGCTTTTAGCGGATGCACCAACCTGCAAAAGGTATATCTCGGAAATAGTGTTAAGGCTATAGGAGAAGATGCATTTAACTACTGTACCAGCGTTACACAGATTTCGACTGAGGCAGTCGTACCTCCAACCTGTGAATCAGGTGTTCTTACCGACATTAATAAATCTAAATGTAAACTTATTGTTCCTAAGAATAGTCTTGACGCATATAAACAAGCAGACCAATGGAAAGATTTTTCCTTAATAGAGGGTAGTACTACTGGCATTACAAACATTGTTTATAATAAAGCAGGACTTGCCGATGTCTATACAATAGATGGAACAAAACGGCTAAGTAAAGCAAGCACTGACGAAATTAATGCTTTGCCTAAGGGTGTTTATATTGTCAATGGTAAAAAGATAATCATTAGATAAAAGACACATTGGTTTTCCTAAGCCACACTATATATTTTTACTTGTTGTATGTTCGTCTGACAAAGAAATAAGAGTAAGAACAGAAACTTACAAGGAAAACTTCGATGGCTTATATAGAAAACCTTATTACTATAGAGCAGCAAGTGAGCAATCATTTGCTGCTTTTTCATTTACTTTCTAACAAATATCAATGCAAAGAGTTATATTTGCAAAACGAAAAGGAGAGTAATATATGATTAAATCCAAAGAAAAAACAAGAGAAGAACTTATCGCTGGTTTCAAGCGAGACATTGAGCGGAAACAAGAATTTGAGGAGCAAGCCCAAAAAGAGTTTGTAGATATACGTAAGCGTGGAGCAGCTGTGAAAAGAGCATTATGAAACCCTTTGACAACCCCCAAGCCTAAAACACCATTGGTATTTACCATCGGCACCACTCGTGCTAAGCATAAACACTTGATGTGATAGGAATTAACACATCAAAAAAAAGATGGTAGGAATGATTGCTATTCCCATTAATTATTAATATGCTGAGGAGCGAAATTAGAGGCAGAACTTAGCAAAGTTCATGCCAAAGTAGTCGTAAAAGAGACGGCTACGGAAGTAGGACTTATAGGGCACGGGTGTCGGACCCGTGGGGCACGGATTGTACTTCCGTGCCCCACGAAAGTACATTTCGTCGATGTTAACAATTACGCTCCAAAGATTAACAATCTTTTATCAATGGGATTTTATAAGAAAGTCAAAATGAATGTGAACGGTAAATGGTATGCAAAGTCCGTTCTAGTGATGAGTCCAGTTTCAACCGAGCAGGTCGCAAAACGTATTGCTGCCGAGTCGACAGTTAGCCCAGCCGATGTGCGCACTGTGTTGACAGCCCTAGGCGGTGTGATGGGTGATTATATGTCGCAAGGTCGCTCGGTAAAGCTTGATGGCGTGGGCTCGTTCTATTTTACAGCAGTAACAAGTAAAAACGGCGTAGACAAACCAGAAGACGTAAACGCAACCCTGATTCGTGGTGTGCGTGTCCGCTTTATTCCTGAAACCCGTTATCGCGGTGCTGGTAAGGGTCGCGTTTCCACGCGTGGCTTGTCAGATGTGGATATTGAATGGGAAGAGTGGAAAGGAAAAGAGAAAGAAAGCCTCACCCCCGACCCCTCTCCCGAGGGAGAGGGGAGTAAAGATCACTCTGGACCGGTAGTAGAATAGGAAAGTTCGATTAGAGGGTGAGGCAAAATGTATTTGCATTTTTCTTCACCCTCATTCCTTTGTTTCATCCCATTTATCTGTTTCATAAATCCTAATTGTCCTTTTGACTAGAAAAAATTATCATTTATTAAAAGGAAAACACACTACTGCTATGCGAATTAAGCAAGAATAGTAATACATAGATCAGTTAAAACGCATCGTGATTAATTGTTTTTAACACAATCGTAATTGTCTTTTCTTTAGGTTAAGTTTGTGACTTTCGTTTATTTTTATTTACTTTGCAACTCATTGAATTAGTAACTAAAAACAAACGTCATGGTAAATACCGCAGAGACACAATATGTGTGTGGACTGAAAAAAGAGGACTTCCAGACCACTATTGATGGAAAGAAAACAGACCTCTATATCCTTAAGAATGCAAAAGGAAACGAAGTAGCAATCACAAACTATGGTGGTGCTATTGTCGCAATAATGGTTCCCGACAGGAATGGAAACCTATCCAATGTCATTCAAGGGCATGATAACATTCAAGACGTTATCAATTCTCCCGAACCTTACCTATCAACTCTTATTGGACGATATGGCAATCGCATTGCAAAAGGAAGATTCCAACTCAATGGCAAGGAATATAAACTTGCCATTAACAATGGTCCTAACTCGCTGCATGGAGGCAAACAGGGATTCAATGCAAAGGTGTGGGATGCAACACAGGTAAACGAACACGCTGTCGTATTGAAATATACATCCTCTTATGGAGAAGAGGGTTACACGGGAGAGGTCGAAGTGTGGGTTGCCTATTCATTTACGGATGATAACGAGCTAGTTATCAAATACCTCGCTAAGTCGAATAAGAAGACTATCATTAACCTTACCAGTCATGGATTCTTCTCTCTGGCTGGCATTGCTAACCCAACACCCACTATCAATGACTTAGAATGTCAGATTAATGCTGATTTCTACTTGCCTATTGACGAGACTTCTATACCAACAGGTGAGATAAGAAAGGTGGCAGATACGCCTTTTGACTTCCGTCAGATGAAACCCGTTGGACAAGATATTGATGCTGATAACGAACAAATTAAGAATGGAGCAGGTTATGATCATTGCTTCGTTCTGAACAAGAGGGAAGAAGGAGAACTATCGTTTGCTGCACGAATCAAAGAGCCTCATAGCGGTAGGACGATGGAGGTTTATACAACAGAACCAGGCGTTCAGGTGTACACAGATAACTGGGCTGATGGATACAAAGGACAACATGGAGCAACCTTCCCACGCCGTAGTGCTATCTGTTTCGAGGCTCAACACTTCCCAGATAGCCCTAACCATCCTTACTTCCCATCGGTTATCTTAGAGCCATGTAAGGATTACACACAGAAGACAATCTATAAGTTTGGAGTGGAGGAATAACCGTCTTATGAATTAATAAACAAAAAAATAAACTAGACACAATGGAAAATCAAACAAAGAAGAAAGGAACTCTAGTGGCAATCATCACTATGATGTTCCTGTTCGCAATGATCTCTTTCGTCACCAACATGGCGGCACCTTTTGGCACAATCTGGAAACAACACTATGATTGGGCAGGTATGATGGGCAACATGATGAACTTTGCTGCATACCTATTCATGGGCATCCCTGCTGGTATGATGATTACTAAATACGGATACAAGAAGACTGCTCTTGTTGCCTTAGCATTGGGCTTTGTAGGTATTGGGGTGCAATACGTTTCAAGCACAATGGATGGTGATGCCATCAGCACATACGTTGTTTACCTACTTGGAGCATTCATTTGCGGATTCTGTGTATGTATTCTTAATACTGTTGTCAATCCAATGCTTAACCTGCTCGGAGGCGGTGGCAATCGTGGTAACCAGCTCATTCAGACTGGTGGATCATTGAACTCTCTCGCAGCAACATTAACCCCTATGCTTGCTGGTTCAATGATTGGTGAGATCACAAAAGACACTTCTTTGAAAGCTGTAACACCATTGCTACTCATTGCATTGGTTATCTTTGCAGCTTCGTTTGTTATCGTTTGGTTCACCCAACTGACTGAACCTGAAACAGAGAAGTCGGATGTCATCGGTGGAGTCAAAGGTGCTTTAGCATATCGCCAGCTTGTTTTAGGTATCATTGCCATCTTCTTCTATGTTGGTGTAGAGGTGGGTATCCCTGGACAACTCTTATTCTATCTGAGTGAGCCTGTATCTGAAGGCGGTGTACTCGGTAGTGCTGCTATTGCCGGACTAATCGCTGGTATCTACTGGTTATTGATGCTTGTTGGTCGCTTTGTAAGTGCTTTCATCAGCGGTAAAGTTTCTTCTCGCACACAGTTAACAGTAACATCAGTAGTGGCAATTGCCCTCCTTTTAATTGCAATCTTCACACCAGAAGCTAGCAAGATGAACCTTACAGTACCTAACCTTGCCGAGAGTACATTGATACATGCAGAAGTTCCTACAAAGGTATTGTTCATCATCTTATGTGGTATTTGTACATCCGTAATGTGGGGTGTAATATTCAACCTCGCAACAGAGGGACTTGGAAAATACACTGCAACAGCATCAGGTTTATTCATGACCATGGTTGTCGGTGGTGGTGTTATGCCATTAATTCAGAACCTCATGGCAACTAAGATTGGTGATATTCAGAGCTATTGGCTAATCGTTGCAATGTTAGCTTATATCCTCTTCTTCGCTTTGATTGGCTCACGCCCAGCAAAGAAAGCATGACAAGAAAGCTCTTTTTAATAGCAGATAATTCCTTTTGAATTGTCTGCTATTAGAACATAAATGTAAGATAAAAACCCTAACAATCATTTTAAAATATACTAACTAACATGGACATAGAATTTGTAAGAAGCCGTTTCATTAAACATTTTGACGGCAAGACTGGTAACATTTATTTCTCACCAGGACGTATTAATCTCATTGGTGAACATACAGATTATAATGGAGGTTTCGTATTCCCTGGTGCCGTAGATAAGGGTATCATGGCAGAAGTAAGACCTAACGGAACAGATACAGTAATGTGTTACTCTATCGACTTGAAAGACCGAGTTGAATTTAAGGTAGACGATCCAGAAGGTCCACGCGCTACATGGGCACGATTCATCTATGGTATGGTTCAGGAGTTTAAAGCACTTGGTGTTGATGTAAAAGGATTTAATATTGCCTTTGCTGGTGACGTTCCTCTCGGTGCTGGTATGAGTTCTTCTGCTGCTATGGAAAGTTGCTTTGGCTGTGCCTTGAATGATTTATTTGCTGACAACAAGGTTTCTAAATGGGATATTGCATTGGCAGGTCAGGCTACAGAACATAAATACATCGGTGTTAATTGTGGTATTATGGATCAATTTGCAAGCGTCTTTGGTAAAGAAGGAAAGCTCATGCGCCTTGATTGTAGGAGTAGTGAATTTGAGTACTTCCCATTTGATCCAAAAGGTTACAAGTTGGTTCTCGTAAACTCAAAGGTTAAACATGAGTTGGCAGGAAGTCCTTACAACGACCGTCGTAAGAGTTGTGAGAATGTTGTTGCAGCACTTGGTAAGCACTTCCCTGATAAGAAGTTCGAAACATTGCGAGATGCTAATTGGGAAGAACTAGAGGCTGTAAAAGCAGAAGTTAGTGCTGAGGATTATCAGCGTGCACATTTCGTACTGGGCGAGAAAGATCGTGTACTTGCTGTTTGCGATGCTCTTGTTGCTGGTGACTATGAGACAGTTGGACAGAAGATGTACGAGACGCACTATGGTCTAAGCAAGGAGTATGAGGTTAGCTGTGAGGAACTTGATTATCTCAATGATGTTGCTAAAGAGAATGGTGTTACTGGTTCTCGTATTATGGGAGGCGGTTTCGGTGGTTGTACTATTAACCTCGTAAAAGACGACTTGTACGAGACATTCATCGAGAATGTAACCGAGAAGTTCAATGCTAAATATGGACACAAACCAGAGATCTATCCTGTAATCATCAGTGAAGGCTCTCATAAGGTTTGTTAAATCCGATAGTTATAATTGAAAAAGTATAAGCCATAAGCTCATAAAGACTTATGGCTTTTTACTTTGCGGAAGTCAAAATAAACGGATAAAAACGTGATTATAATAATAAAAAATAGTAATTTTACATCTCTATTATAAATGTCTACAACATGAACGAATATTACCAAGGAGAACCAAAACTATTAGTCTCGGTGGATTGTATCGTCCTGGGATTTGAGAACAAGAAGCTGAGACTACTTGTCGGTAAGCGCAAAGTGGAACCAGAAAGTGGCAGATTATCTCTGTATGGAGGCTTTGTAAGAGAAGACGAGAGTTTGAAAGAAGCTGCTAATCGTGTATTATTTCAATGCACAGGTATTAAGAATCCCTACATGAGACAAGTAGGTGCTTTTGGTGAAATAGACCGCGATCCGGGTGATCGAGTTATCTCCATCGCTTATTGTGCATTAATCAATGCACCAGATTATGACCATCAAGCCATGGAGGAAAATGACCTGCAATGGCTTGAATTAGACCATCTAGAAGATCTATATGGCGATCACCAAAAGATGGTGCAACTAGCTTTGGAACAGTTACGGAAGCTCCTCAATAATACTCCTATCAGCTTTTCTCTATTGCCAAAATTATTTACCTTGACGCAATTACAGAATGTCCATGAAGCCATTTTAGGGGCAGAGATTGATAAACGAAACTTTCGGAAACGTATTAAACAAGTTGACTTTATAGAACAGACAAACCTTATTGACAAGGTTACAAGTAAAAGAGGAGCTATCTTGTACCGCTTTAACAAGCAAGCATATAAGGATTGTTCTGTCTATAAGTTATAAGATTGTGATGCAGCCAAAGGCCTTTTAAAATTATAAAAGACCTTTGACTGCATCTGAAAACATTTTTATAAAAATGTAAGTTTAATATTTTGAGGTCTCCACATTTATCTTTATATTTGCATTATCAAATTTAAATCCAATCTATATGAATGACAAGGAACTGATGAACCGCGCAGCGGACAACATTAGAATTCTAGCAGTGTCAATGGTAGAGAAAGCCAAGTCTGGGCATCCAGGAGGTGCTATGGGCGGTGCCGACTTTATCAACGTTCTTTTCTCCGAGTTTCTCGTTTATGACCCAGATCAGCCAGAATGGACTGGACGCGATCGCTTTTACCTCGATCCTGGTCACATGTCTCCTATGCTCTATGCAGCACTAACACTTCAAAGAAAGTTCACAATCGATGACATCAAACAATTCCGTCAATGGGGGTCAATTACCCCAGGACACCCTGAGCGTGACTTAGCACATGGCATAGAGAACTCTTCTGGACCATTAGGACAAGGACATGCCTATGCTGCAGGTGCTGCTATAGCAGAGAAGTTCCTTGAGGCTCGACTTGGTCACACTATGATGCAACACAAAATATATGCTTACATCTCTGATGGCGGAGTACAAGAAGGTATCAGTAGTGAAGTCGGAAGATTGGCAGGAAACCTAGGTCTTAATAACCTCATCATGTTTTATGACGCTAATGACATCCAGCTTTCAACTGAGTGCGGAGCAGTTATGTGTGAAGATACAGCTATGAAGTATCAGGCATGGGGATGGAACGTCTTAAAAATTGATGGTAATGATCCTGATGCTATCCGTGCGGCTCTTAATGCCGCAAATAAGGAAGAGCAACGCTCTACCCTCATTATTGGTAAAACTGTAATGGGCAAAGGTGCTTTGCAAGCTGACGGCAGTAGCTACGAGCATAACATAAAGACTCATGGTGCCCCACTCGGTGGCGAGGCTTATACTAACACGATAAAGAACCTTGGTGGAGACCTCAATGATCCATTCAAGATATTCCCAGAAGTACAGAAGCTATACGATGATCGCAATGCTGAACTAAGACAGATTGTTGCTGAGCGACATGCTACAGAGGATGCGTGGAAGAAGCAGAATCCATCAAAGGCAGAGCAGATGCAACAGTGGTTCTCAGGTAAGGCTCCTAAAATAGATTGGAGTGGTTTAGTTCAAAAACGTGATATTCCAACACGTAATGGTTCAGCAGCTTGTCTCGGTGTACTTGCAGAACAAGTACCTAATATGATTGTATCATCAGCCGACCTCAGTAATTCTGATAAGACCGATGGTTTCCTCAAAAAGACACATTCATTTACTCGTGGCGATTTCAGTGGTGCGTTCTTCCAAGCTGGTGTCAGTGAGTTGGCAATGGCATGTATGTGTATCGGTATGATGCTACATGGTGGTGTTATCACTGCAATGGGTACATTCTTTGTATTCTCAGACTACATGAAGCCTGCCATTCGTATGGCAGCACTCATGCAAGTACCTGTAAAATTCGTATGGAGTCACGATGCTTTCCGCGTTGGTGAAGATGGCCCTACGCATGAGCCAGTAGAGCAGGAGGCACAGATCAGATTAATGGAAAAGCTACAAAACCATGCTGGTCAAGACTCTGTACGCGTACTTCGTCCAGCAGATAGCAATGCAGCAACCGTTTGTTGGCAGATGGCAATGGAGAATATGGATACCCCAACAGCACTTATCTTCTCACGTCAGAACGTGAAGAGTTTACCAGAAGGAACTAATTATGAGGGAACTCGTAAGGGTGCATACATAGTCAAAGGATCGGACGAAGACTACGATGTTATCCTCGCAGCAAGTGGTTCGGAAGTATCTACCTGTGTTGATGGAGCAGAATTACTACGCAAAGATGGCATAAAAGTCCGTGTAGTTAGTGCTCCTTCAGAAGGGCTTTTCCGCCGTCAAAGCAAAGAGTATCAAGAAGAAATTTTACCAAAGAATGCAAAGATATTCGGTCTCACAGCAGGTTTACCTGTCACCCTTGAAGGACTCGTTGGAACGAATGGTAAGGTCTTCGGACTCAATAGCTTTGGATTCTCAGCACCCTATAAAGTACTTGATGAGAAACTCGGTTTCACACCAGAGAATCTATACAAACAAGTCAAAGAATATCTAGCACAATAGTTTAACTTGAACCACCTGTCCCCAAGACAGGCTGGTTCGCAAAACCTAAACAGCTTATGGAAATAAAGACAGTAGGAGTAGCTTGCGATCACGCAGGTTTTCCATTGAAGCAATTTGTTATCCAGTATCTGGAACAACACAAGTATGCATATAAGGACTTTGGTTGTAATAGCGATTTAAGCTGTGATTATCCAGACTATGCTCATCCATTAGCAGAAGCGATAGAGAGTGGTGAGGTCTATCCCGGCATTGCCATCTGCGGTAGTGGTGAAGGCATGGCAATGACGCTAAACAAGCATCAAGGTGTACGTGCAGGTCTAGTTTGGAATAAAGATGTGGCAGAATTGACCCGCCAACACAACGACGCAAATGCGATTGTTCTCCCTGGTCGTTTCATTGATAACAAGACGGCAGAGAAGATCCTTGATGAGTTCTTCAAGGCTAGCTTTGAAGGCGGTAGACATGAACGCCGTGTGAAGAAGATTCCTGTTCAAGAAGGTTAAAAAGAACAGAAACATATCTTTAAAATTTCAAGAGGAATATATAATTATAATAGTAATAAGCCTTCGTGTTAAGGTCGACTAGTAGCAAATTAAAGAAAGAGATACTAGTCTTTTTAAAAAGAAAAGATATAATAGGCTATAAAAAGGTGTTCAAAACAACTTTGAACACCTTTTCCATATATCAAATAATTACTTCTCGTCTTTTTCAACAGGGAGTGTTTCTTCTTCAGGTAAGTGGAAACGATAACTGCGGTTGAACACTTCTCCCACCTTATTAATCTCTAAGAAGGTTGTTCCGCTGCCTCCGAAAGAGCCTGAAAGATAAGCAATATTATCTTCCAAATCGATGTAACCCTTTTGACGTAACATTCTCAAAGCAGCTGTAAACATCTCTTGGCTAGACTTGTGTTGCTGTTGGTAGATGGCAATAACACCATAGCTAAGGTTCAACCAACGCTGTACCTTCTCCTTATAACAAATAGCCAATACTGGGTTAGGACCACGGAAAGCTGCAAGATTACGAGCTGTTAAGCCCGTCTCACTATCGGTTACAATACCTTTCACGCCCAACTGTTCTGTTGCCTCAATAGCACTTCTTGACAAGAACTCACGCTGGTCATTAAGGTTTGTCATCGGTACGTTGATATGCCCACGCTTGTGTGCGTCAACCTCCGCAGCCTCTGCTATACGCGCCATTGTCTGTACCGCCTCAACAGGATATTTACCGCTTGCAGTCTCACCACTCAACATCAAAGCATCTGTGTGACTATAGATTGCATTCGCAATATCTGTTACCTCGGCACGAGTAGGACGAGGGTTATTAATCATGGTGTGAAGCATCTGAGTTGCCACTATCACTGGCTTCTTCTTCAAGATACACTTGTTGATGATACTACGCTGAATGCCTGGAATCAACTCAATAGGCACCTCAATCCCCAAGTCACCACGCGCAATCATAATACCATAAGAGGCATCAATGATTTCATCAATATTATCAACGCCCTCTTGATTCTCTATCTTCGAGATGATTTTAATATCCGAGTTATGCTCATCAAGTATCTTTTGAACCTCCAATACATCAGCTGCAGAGCGCACAAAAGAATGTGCAATAAAGTCGATATCTTCATCTATTGCTAACAGGATATTACGCTTATCTTTCTCTGTCAAAGCTGGTAGTTCGATATGCTCTCCAGGTACATTTACACTCTTATGTGATCCTAAATCACCTTCATTCTGAACTTGTGCAACTAACATTGGACCAGCACTCTCAACAATCAACATATCCAATGCTCCATCGTCAAAAAGCACATGATCGCCCACCTTTACATCGCGAGTAAAGTCTGGATAAGATACGTTTATAATATCTTTTGTTGTATCAATATCTGGGCGACCAAAGATCTTTACCATATCCCCCGCCTTATAATGAATAGGATTATCTGTGCCCGTTGTTCTTACTTCCGGACCTTTTGTATCTATCAGGAGAGCAAGGTGTGGAGACACAGCACGCGTATTGCGGATGATCTCACGAATACCATCAGGAGTGGCATGAGCCGTATTCATACGTACAACATTCATACCCGCAAAGAAAAGCTTCCTAAGGAAATCGACATCACAACGTCGGTCGCTAATTGAACATACTATCTTTGTTTGTTTCATAACTTGAGTATTATTATTTAATTCGACATCGCAGAAAATATAATATATAAGAGTGAAGATAAGGCAAGAATACCAACAAACACAATCGTAAACACGATGATTGTCATCTTCCCCACTCCACTTATAAACTTGCCGTGTTTCGTTTGAGTAGTTGCCTTGTTATAGCCATTACCCATAGTAATAGGTGCCTGCTTGTCTAAAACTTGTTCTCTGGATATATTTTGCGAAGACTGCTCTTCGCTTGGAGTAGCAACCACCATGCTTTCACCGCAATAAGGACAATTACATCGCAAAGTCTTTCCTCCCTCCGATGTTATCACAAAAGAACGATGACAATGCTTACAAACAATCTGAAACTGCATTCTTTGAGAACCTCCTTTCTTTCGTTTTATCTGATGTCATCAATAAGTACATGTCCATCTGATACTTTAACTTTTATCTTCCTGAATACCGTTACACCATGTTCTGATAGGCGTACTTTATACCAATTATCACCCAATGGCGTAACCTGTAAATTGCGCCTCATCTCATCAAAGTCGTCCCCACTACTAGGATCCCCAAAAGCTGCCCACCATTCATTCCAGACATCTTCATCCTCGCCAAAAGGATCTACGCCGAATATCATTTGCCGACAATATGGGGTTAGGTAACGTACATAATAGCTTGGATCACCTGATGTAAAGACCGCCTTCCGATAGAATGAATCTAAAAAGCGGCACACCGACTTTTGTTCATCCGTCTTGCGCTGTGCTGCTGCTTCCTGCATCTGCAGTTTAGCGCGAACTTGCAAAACAGAGTCTGCATGAGCTTTACGTTGTGCTGCTAAAAGCTCTCTTTCACTCTCTTGATGTTGTTGCCATTGAATAAAAACAAATACGGACAAACCACCAAGAAGTAGAACAATGAGAATGCTCAATAGTATCTTCGTTGAGGCACTAGCACCTTCGTTCTTTTGCACATCATAGATAGTTGGCTGTACAGAGGGGGTAACGGGTTGAGCAACAGTGGGCAAATTAACAAGTAACGACTGCCCACAATAAGGACAAGTACAATGTATTCTATCACTTCCTTCACTGTTAATAGTGAATGGACGATGGCACTTATTACAAGTTACTTGATACTGCATCAACTCATTTTTCTGCAAAATTAAATATTTTATTCCGTACTTGGAAATGTTTTAACCAATAATATAGCCAACAGATATGGGAGATAAACGAAGATTATATCCGATTAACTTAACAGGTTTGCCCAGTTTTCTCACCTGTTTGCGAATCGTTTTCCACCTGTTCCAACATTATTTATCACCTGCTCTCCATTTCTTTCTAACGTGTTGCGCATCATTTACACACGCACATAAAGTTAGTTTCATCGTGATGAGACACAAGTTTCATCGTGATGAGACACTGGTTTCATTGTGATGAGACACTAGTTTCATCACGATGAGACAAGTAAAAGGTACGGATGAGAAAGACGCAAGAAGCGTGAGAAAGGAATGGGGAACGGGTGATAAAGAATGCGGGAACCTATTAGACAAAGAGTGCGAACAGGGTTAATTTAAATTGTAATAGGTGGAATCATATTAGGTATAAATACTTAAGGCACTTCAAAAGGTAAGAAACCTTCTACCCACATTGGGAGCTTCTCCTCAACAATTTCATCATTCGTTGGGAAAGAAACAGATAGACCCATTAAACGAATGGGGCGAGTTTCATATTCCGTTTCTCTGAGTAATTGTTTTGCAAGTGGGAGTATATCTTCTTTTGTTCGTAATATTTTCTCTTGTGTTAAGCTACGTGTTATCTGAGTCGTTGCATCCCATTTTAATTTCAAAGTGAGCGTTCGACCCTCAAACTTACTCCTGCTCAATCGTTCAACTAGTTCTAGTGTAATATGGTAAAGTTCGATGACAATTTTCGATTTAACATGTAAGTCCTCTAGAAATGTGCGTTCGCAACCGACCGATTTACGTTCCCGGCTAATGACTACAGGGCGTTCGTCGATTCCACGAGAGAAATCGTAATAAACTTTCCCCATCTTTCCAAAGACCTGAACAAGATGATTATAAGAGATTTTACGTAATTGTTCGCCCGTAAAGACTCCCATTTCGTGCATCTTAATAGCTGTTTTCGGACCTATACCCCACAACTTCTCGATAGGGAGACGAGCAATAAAGTTCATTGCTCGTTCGGGATGAACAATATAGATACCATTGGGCTTGCGTATGTCAGAAGCTATCTTTGCCAATAACTTGTTATAGCTAACTCCAGCAGAAGCCGTTAATGAAGTACGTTCAAATATTTTCTGCTTTATATCTTTTGCAATGTCTACAGCGAGTGCTATTCCTTTCTTATTCTCCGTCACGTCAAGAAAGGCTTCATCCAAAGAGATGGGTTCTACGAGATCGGTGTATTCATGGAAGACTTCATGGATTTGCCCCGAAACCTCCTTATATCTTTCAAAATGACATGGGACAATGATTAAATCAGGACAGCGACGCTTAGCTTGTGCGATGGACATAGCCGAATGAACGCCGTAGGGACGAGCCTCATAACTAGCTGTAGAGACTACTCCACGTGGTCCATCATAACCAACAGCTATGGGCTTGCCACGCAATTCGGGATTGTCTCTTTGTTCAACTGAAGCAAAGAAAGCATCCATGTCTATATGAATAATTTTACGCATTATTACCCCTGATTCATGCGCAAAGATACTGCTAAGTGTAGAAAGATGCACATTTCTAACCTATAAATAAATAAAAAAAGCTACCTTTGCAACGAAATAACAAAGACAACACTATAATAAATAAACCAAAGTTGAGTTATACTATACAAACGAGCCTAACACGAGACGAAATGGACATATCAACTAATATTGATGCCATGGGGAAGCTACAACGCAGCCTCAAACGAGCATTTGATATTATATCATCGCTCATTGGTTTCATAATTTGTTCTCCATTATTCATTGTTGTTATTCTCTTACTAACATATCAAAACAATGGTTCGGTATTCTTTCGACAAGTCAGAATAGGATACAAAGGGCAACCTTTCATTATCTATAAGTTCCGCACAATGAGTAGTGTTGTGGAAGAAGAAGGACCTCAACTTATCGCAAACAGTGATAGTGCAAATTCTACACGACTAGAGTTGTTCCTCCGAAATCATCACTTGGATGAGTTGCCACAGCTATGGAATGTTCTTCGTGGAGACATGTCTTTCGTTGGTCCGAGACCGGAACGTCAGTTCTTCATCAATAAGATACAAGAACATACAGATCGCTATAACCTGATTTATCAGATGAAACCGGGATTGACATCAGAGGCTACACTTTATAATGGATATACTGACACAATGGAGAAAATGCTGCGACGTATGGAAATGGATATCCATTATTTGGAACATCGGTCATTGTGGTTAGACTTTATCATTGTTATTAAAACGATTCTTAATATTATCACTGGCAAGAAATTCTAACAAAAGAAAATGAAGAAATATATTCTATTCGTATTACTCTCAATATGCTCGCTAAGCGGCTTTGCGCAGTCGTCTATGACGGACACACAGGTTCTGGAGTTTGTTCAAAAGGAGCATAAGCGTGGAACATCACAGGCACAGATTGTAACCAAACTGATGCAGAGCGGTGTTGATATATCACAGATTAGACGTGTGAGAGCTACATACGAAAAGATGCAAAAGGGCAATGCTGCTTTCGGAGCTGCGCCAGAAAGCAATACTGGCGATCGTAGTCGTAGTAATAACGGACAGAAGCGTCCGGGGCAGAACAAACGTCAGATTGCAGAAAACACACTCGAAGATTATAATGATAACGAGCAAAACATGAACCGGTACTCTGATGGTCGAATATCAAACAATCAGACGTGGCAACATACGTATGATGAGAATGATGGCGACTATCTGAAGATGCAATCGGAGATGAATGATTGGATGCCTCAAGACACAGCAATAATGTATGAGAACCTTCTGAAGCAATTAAGTCGTAACCGAAAGAAGGTTTGGGGGCGCGATATCTTTAATAATAAGAGTCTATCATTCGAACCGAATATGAACATGGCATTACCTCGTAACTATCGAATTGGACCTGGCGATGCTATATTCATTGATGTTTATGGAGCCTCTCAGAAGTCGTATCAAACAACAGTAGCACCTGATGGTATCATCACGTTAGACGGTTTTGGTCCTATTCAAGTAAGCGGACTGACTGTTGCACAGGCTAATAATCGTATTAAGCAGAAACTCGGGAAGAGATATAGTAGTTCTAGTATCCGTCTCTCTGTCGGTCAGACACATACCATAATGGTAAACGTTGTTGGTGAAGTAAAGACCCCTGGAACTTATACACTCTCTGCCTTTGCCACCGTATTCAACGCTTTGTATATGGCTGGTGGTATTGGTGACCTCGGTACATTACGTAATATTAAGGTATATCGAAATGGGACACTCATCAGTACTGTGGATGTTTATGACTTCTTGCGTCGTGGTCATTTAAGTGGAAATGTACGTTTAGCTGATAACGATGTGATAGTTGTTGGTCCTTACGAAATGCTTGCTCAGGTTAGTGGAAAGGTGAAACGTCCAATGTTCTATGAAATGAAACGTGGCGAGAGTCTCGGAACTTTGATTAGTTATGCTGGTGGTTTCGCTGGCGATGCTTATACTCGTTCGGTTAGAGTACGCCGTAAAACAGGTCGGCAATATTCTATCTTTAACGTTAACGAGTTTGACATGCGTAGTTTCCGAGTGGCTGATGAAGACTCTGTCAGCGTTGATTCGGTTATACCTCGTTATGAGAATATGGTTGAGATAAAGGGAGCAGTGTTCCGTCCAGGCATGTATGAAGTGGGAGGACGTATCAATAGTATTCGAGAACTGGTTGAAGCTGCTGATGGACTAACCGAAGTTGCTTTCACTCCTCATGCCGTATTACACAGGAAGAAAGCAGATCGCACCTTAGAGGTAATATCAGTTGATATTGATGGAATCCTTACTGGACGTGTTGCCGACATTCCTCTTCAAAATGAGGATGTGCTCTTCATCCCTACAAAAACAGAAGCACAAGAGCAGCGTACAATTACTATTCATGGTGAAGTACTCTATCCTGGCGTATATACATACGCTGATAATGAATCGTTAGAAGACTTTATCTTGCAAGCTGGAGGACTGAAACAAACAGCCTCAACAGTAAGGGTAGATGTATCGCGACGCATTAATAATCCACAAGCACTTGCACCAGATTCTATTATTGCACGCACTTATTCCTTTGCTCTCCGTGATGGTTTTGTTATAGATGGTGCTCCAGGATTCGTATTAGAGCCTTTCGACGAGGTCTATGTTCGTAAGAGTCCAGGAACCACAACACAACAGAATGTTTCTGTTGAAGGAGAAGTTATCTTTGCAGGAAAGTACACCCTCACCTCACGTAAGATGCGTTTAAGTGATGTCTTTAAAGCTGCTGGTGGTGGAACAGACCTTGCATATATCAAGGGGGCACGTCTAGAACGACGTCCGACACCTAGCGAACGAAGCAGAATGGAGGCTGCTTATAAGACTCAAATGGATCAACAAAGTAAAAACATGATGCAATTAGCTATAAGAACAAAGGATGCTTCCGTGTTGAAAGCGGCGCAAGAAAATACCAAGCAAGTTGAGGTTAAATTCCAAGTACCTGACACGTATCCTGTCGGAATAGAACTCGATAAAGCTATTGCACACCCAGGTAGTGATGCAGACATTGTGCTAAGAGAAGGTGACAGACTTATTGTTCCCCAATACAATGGTACTGTTAAGATCAATGGTGCAGTTATGTATCCAAACTCTGTCGGTTATGTTGAAGGTAAGAGTGTCGCATATTATATTGATCAAGCAGGTGGCTTTGCCAGTGATGCAAAGAAAAGCAACACTTATATCCTCTACATGAACGGGATGCTTGCCAAAATCGGACACAACGCCAAGGTACGCCCCGGCTGCGAAATCATCGTCCCTACGAAGATACAGAGCAGGATGAGCCTTGCCGAGACACTCAGTGTCGGATCCAGTGCGGCCAGCATTGCTGCCGTCATCGCCACAATTGCCAACCTCTTGAAATAGTGAAGAAAGGAATAGGAAATGAAATACCCGATAGGAATACGGTCGTTTGAAAGAATACGACAGGATAGATGTATCTATGTTAACAAGACACGGGAGATATACTGGCTAACCTGCAAAGGAAAGTATTACTTTCTCGATCGTCCTCGTAGGTTCGGCAAGAACCTCTTATCTCTACCCTCGAAGCCTACTACTCGGGACGCAAAGATCTGTTCAGAGGACTGTATACAGATACTGTGAAGGATCATTGACAATTCTTACGCCACAATACAATAGAAGAGGAAAAAATGATGAATAAAATTAGATATATCAATATGTGCATTACCGAATTTGGGAAGAAGTTCGGTATGGAACCGCACATTGCATTCAATTATCTAAAAGAATACAAAGGAATTGATTTCCTGAACAGATACTATGAGGCCGAACATCAACTTTCTCTAAACGATGCCATCAATGACCTCATAAGTATCTGCAAAAAAAACGGAGGTACTTTCGAATGAAACTCTATCATGGGACAAATATTGACTTTACAGATATTAATCTATCTGTTTGCAGGCCCAACAAGGACTTTGGACAAGAATTTTATTTGACAGACATAAGTTTCTTAACAGGAGAAGCAATCGCTACACATTAAAGAACATGAAAATAACCAAAAGACAACTTGACTTCATTATCAATAGCGGTGTGGAGGAACTCGTCTCCATGCTACAGAAGAAATGTCAGATGCCTTTGACAGCAGCATTCGACCATGTCTATAATTCAAAAACTTACCAGAGTCCCCTAAATGTAAGAACAGGATTATTCCTTCAAAGTCCTGAATATATTTATCCCTATTTGAAAGAAGAGTTGAAAGAGTTAGATGCTATCGGGCTATAAAATAAAAAGTGAATAATTTGCTACAGAATGAAAAGAATTAAATAAAAAATCTCAAGCCAATAAATAGAAAGATATTTTTTAAACAGAAACATTCTATGGACAATCAAGATGAATATAAAGGTATAGACTACACCGCTGTCTTCCATGCAATATGGAAGAAGAAAATGGTGTATCTCACCGTTTTATCCTTTACTATTTTATTTGCCAGCCTATATATTTTCAGCTTACCAAGGACATATTCCTCAAGCACGGAAATTGCCCCTGAGGTGGACAGCAAGACTCCAGGTGGAGGAACATTAGGATCGCTTGCCTCTACATTCGGCATAGATATGTCCACGCTGGAATCCTCAGATGCTATCACCCCTATGCTTTATCCAGATCTTATAGATGACAATGGATTTATATCCATGCTGCTTCCCATACACGTGCAGACCGGTGACAGTACTTTTAAGGGAACTTATTATGACTATAAACGCACGGCAACAAAGGTGCCATGGTGGAACAAACTGGCAAATGACCTGCTTACGAAAATATCAAGTAAAAAACCTGAAGAGGGGAAATATGAAGTGGGAACTCCTTTCAACGCCTACCATTTGACGAAACTGGACAATAGCATCATCGAAAGTATAAGGAAACAGATCGCCATCAAGGTTGACAAGAAGACTGGTGCCATAACTATCAATACGGAAGATCAGGATCCTCTTATTGCAAAGACAATTGCTGATTCAACGAGAGAACTATTGAAAGATTTTATTACCAAATACCGTACTGATAAGGCACGGCGCGACGTTGAGTATTACAAAAAGTTGACGGATGAGGCAAAGTCGTCCTATGAGCATCAAAGACTGAAATACGGCGAGTTCTCCGACTCTAATACAGATGTTTCTTTACCTAGTGTCCAGTCGAAAGGTGAAGACATGGAAAATGAAATGCAGCTGAGGTATAACAATTACAGTCAGCTGAAAGGTCAATTACAACTATCCCTTGCAAAGCTACGTGAACGTACACCCGTATTTACTCAGATTAAAGGGGCGGCCGTCCCTATAAAGCCAACAGGTCCTAAAAGAATGTTATTCTTACTGGGTACAGTCTTGTTCTCCTTCATTTTGACAACAATTTATGTGCTCCGTTCCATTACACATACACAGAACAGGAAACAATAAACCTCTGACAATCTATGGCCATTATTGATAGGAAAAGTAACAATGAAAAAAGAAATAAAAGGATAGCCAAAAATACTACCCTTATGTTTCTACGTATGCTGTTACTTACCATCATAAATCTGTATACCGTTAGATTTGTTCTAAAAGGGTTAGGAGTCATCGACTATGGAATATTCAACGCTGTTGCAGGCGTTGTTACTTCCGCCAGCTTCATCAGTGCCGTCCTTGCTTTATCCATTCAGCGTTTCTTTTCTATTGCATTAGGACAAGAAGACGAAGAACGATTAAAGACTATTTTCTCTGCCAGTTTGAATATAATAATTATCCTAAGCATAACAATAATCATTCTGTTTGAAACCGTTGGACTTTGGTTTGTCAGCACACAGATGACCATACCTGCAGAGAGGATGACTACCGCCATTAGCTTATATCAATGTTCCATCTTCGTTTTTTTCTTTTCTTTATTACAGATACCTTTCACAGCCATTATCTTTTCTCATGAGGATATGGGGGTGTACGCTATCATATCGACGGTTGACAGCTTATTGCGTTTAGCACTGGCTGTTATTATAACAAAAATATCTATTGACCATCTTGTATTTTACAGTATTGGCCTGCTTGTAGAATCAGGTATTGTTTCACTTCTCTATATATGGAAAGGAGGGAAATACGAAGAGTGTCATTATACGAAGACAAAAGATAAAATTCTTTACCAGCATCTCCTTCAGTTTTCAGGATGGACTATGTTTGGCTCATTAGCCAATATGGGAATGAACCAAGGAAACACAATTCTTATAAACCTCTTCTTTGGTCCTATCTCTAACATGGCATTTGCAATTGCGATGCAAATAAGCAATGCCTTTAATGCCCTAAGCAACAGCATGGTTCTATCTTTCCGCCCAGCTATGATGAAAGCATATGCACAAGAGGATTTCTTATATATGACAAAACTTTTCAATTTCAGTAATAAAATTACCTATTATATACTCTGCAGCATTGGCCTGCCGATCATTGTAGAAATGAGAACGATATTATACGTATGGTTGGGAAGAGCAGATGAAGAAACAATTTATTTTGCGCAACTTATGATTGTTTTCACATTCCTATTAGCTCTTAACAATCCTATTACCACCATTGTTGAGGCAACTGGTAGAATAAAGGAATATCATGTAGCTGTTGAAAGCATCACGCTACTAACTATACCCATCACATGGATCTTATTCAAGTCAGGATTCCCTTCTTACATCGTTTTTTTTGTAATGATTAATATCTGTATTACAGCCCATATTGTCAGACTCTTATGCCTTAAGCGAGCATTTATTTTATTTAGTTATAAACAGTACTTCGTTAGTTTTTTGCTTCCTGCTATCGCCATCACGGCATTAGGTGTAAGTCTCGCCTTAATTATTCAAAACACAACGGATGGTATATTGCATTTCATTCTAATTTTCTTCTTATTACCTAGTGCTGTACTTGGGTTATCCTACCTATGGGGATTAAAGAACAAAGAGAAATCTATACTATTACAACTAATCAACAAAAGAAATTCCAGATATGTCAGAAGTGCTAATTAATAATATACTCGCCATAGGGTTTCTTTCCATATGGATTATTACACTTATATGCTATCAACATATAAGAAATGTATGGGATGGAGGCAGTGCTGTAATCATTGCTTACATTATCTATGCTATTTTTTCCATTTTATCTTTAAATGATCCTCTATTCTCCATAGCATATAATCAACTTGAAGTTTTTCCCTATATCTACTTGTACGTAATGATGATAATTGCATTGACACCACTAATCATCTTCCATCATAAACATACTCCCAATATACAGCCAGAAAACACACGTATCTTAGGGGTCATTAGTATTATAGTACTGCTCTCTGCAATTCTCATGCTACCTGAAATTATGAAAGACAGTTCAAACATGGTAGACATCATATCAGACCCGGCTGCTGGAAAAGATGCATATATGGAAAAAATAGAAGGAGTTGAGAGTTCAGGCAATTCTATACGGAATTTACCAGCAATAATATTCAACTCCCTAACAGATATTTCCGTTTTCATTTTCTTCTACTACCTCACTTTAGAAAAAAAGAACAAATTTCTTATTCTTTGCTTGACAATAGGAATTTTATCGAATTTTGTTGTGGCCATTATTCAGGGACAACGGTCTGGGGTGGCACTAGCTATATTTACAATGATTGGAGGATATATGCTTTTCAAACAATATCTCCAACCTAAGATAAAAAAGTGGTTCCATTTTATCGGAATAGTCACAGCTGTACTTATTGCCATACCTTTTACCGCTATTACAGTAAGCCGATTCGGAGAAGACAGTGGACAGACTGGGACCATCGGAGGATTTATTAATTGGTACGTTGGACAAGGCAGCCTCTACTTTAATAATTATGGATTAAATGCTGATGGTACACGAAACGGTGACCGTACAGCCAACCTGATTAAAAGAGTAATAGATTCCAAAACACCTAAAAACTTTGCTGAACGAAGAGAAAAGTATCACAATCTGAATATTGATGATTACTTTTTTACAACATTTGTAGGAGACTTCACCATAGACTATGGTCCTATATCGGCAGTGGTAATTTTTTTAGTATTTAATTTTCTCATTATCAGTCTTACAAGGACGCATAAAAATACTATCAAGCTCCACCAGCTTCTTCTACTCTATTTTGTTTTATGTATTAATTTACAAGGTGGAATGTACCTTTTTTCCTACTCAGACATTGGAGGAAATCTCAGAATCATTAACTACATACTGTTATATACATACTTATGGTATCATAAACAGCTAGAAGGAAAGTTTCCTAACAGGATAGAGATTATCACACAAAAATAAGATAAGAATAATTCAACAACAGCTTACAATGAAAGCAAGAGTTATAGCATATTATTTACCACAATTCCATCCTATTCCTGAAAATGATAAGGCATGGGGGAAGGGTTTTACTGAATGGACGAATGTCGCAAGTGCTAAACCTCAGTTCAAGGGTCATTACCAACCAAGAATACCTGCTGATTTGGGATTTTACGATTTGCGCCTCTCTGAAGTAAGAGAACAGCAGGCACGAATGGCAAAAGAAGCTGGGATAGAGGGATTTTGCTATTGGCATTACTGGTTTGGAAATAACAAGAGACTATTGGAGCGACCTTTCCAGGAAGTTTTAAACTCTGGCAAACCAGACTTTCCTTTCTGCTTAGCATGGGCAAACCATGACTGGACGACAAAGACATGGAAAAATAATGGTAAACCTGCAATGATAGCAAAACAACTATATCCAGGTGAAGAAGATTATAGACAACACTTCTACACTGTATTGCCTGCTTTTAAAGACCATCGATACATCACAGTTGATGGAAAACCTTTATTCGCAATATTCGACCCTTATTCATTTAAAGATATAAGAAACTTTATTGAAGTGTGGAGAAACTTAGCAAAGGAAAATGGGTTAAAAGGAATTCATTTTATAGCTATATGCAACAACACCTCAACAATGAAAAGGCTTGCAGATGGAAGTATAAAAAGGGTTCTGCCAAATACCAATAGCAGTGCCGAAGTGTATAAAGAAATGCTTTCATTAGGTTTTGATGGATTAAATTCTTTTGGGAAATCACGAGGTGAGATGCTTGCCTTAGGTAAAATTAGACGAATAGTACGATTCCTTTTACAAAAAAATATATCTTGGTTTCCCCCACTTAAGTATGATTATGCAAAAGTAACAAAACATTTCTTCTCTCCCGAAGACAGATGGGATAACGTATACCCCACTATTATGCCACAATGGGACAGAACTCCGAGAGCAGGAAAGCATGAAGGAATCTACATCAATTCAACCCCTGAAAACTTTAAGAAGCATATAGAAGAGGCATTAGAAGTAATAAATGACAAACCAAATGAACATAAGATACTATTTCTCCGTTCATGGAACGAATGGGGAGAAGGTAATTATGTGGAGCCTGATCTAAAATATGGTCACAAGTTCCTCGAAGCAATCAAGACATCTGTATTTTAATCAATAATAGAAACAACACATGTATAATATTCCTATTCTATTTATAATATTTCGACGCAAAGACATTGCATTACAAAGTTTTGAGCGTATTAAACAAGTAAAGCCAAGCAAGCTATACATTGCTTGTGATGGCGCACGTGAAAATGTTAAAGGAGAAGCCGAATTAGTGAAAGCAACTCAAGATTCTATCCTCCAACAAATAGATTGGGAATGTAATGTTAGAAGATTATTCCAAAAAGAGAATTTAGGTTGCGGTAAAGGAGTTTACACTGCTATAAATTGGTTTTTTGAAAATGAAGAAGAAGGAATTATTATAGAAGATGATTGTGTTTTACAATCTTCATTTTT
The DNA here is from genome assembly GCF_018127765.1 of Prevotella veroralis. Taxonomy (NCBI): domain Bacteria; kingdom Pseudomonadati; phylum Bacteroidota; class Bacteroidia; order Bacteroidales; family Prevotellaceae; genus Prevotella; species Prevotella veroralis. Next base: position 1,348,093 of record NZ_CP072330.1, read on the forward strand.
CCCATTTGCAGAGGAACTGCTAAATAAATATAGAAATGACGAACGGATAGGCATGATAGGAGCTCCCAATTATATTTCTGGAGTTAATATCCCGGATTCTTATGGCTTTAGCAGGTATAAAGCAACATGGGGATGGGCAACATGGAGGCGTGTCTGGAAAAATATGGATTTAAATATGGATTGGAAAAACACTCCATATTATGAATCTATCATAAATAATAATGGCTACAATGGTAAAGACAGAAACTATTGGCGATACCGCATAAAGGCAATTGAGAATAATTATGTCAGTGCCTGGGACTGGCAATGGTTCTTTACTTTATCGGCTTATAATCAATTAAGTATCTATCCACGCATAGGTCTCATAAGCAACATTGGATTCGGTAAAGATGCTACACATACTACCACGGGAGCAAAACAGCTACAATCCAAAGCCGAAGGACAATTAGAATTTCCCCTACAACACCCTAAATATGTTGTACCTTACGAAGACTTTGAACAAGGCTTTTACAAGAGCAACAATACGTTTAGGAACACTATACTACAACTCATTCCATTCAGTCTAAAAACAATACTAAAGAAATGGATCAGAGGATAAAATACTTATAACAGAAACTAAATATGAAATTAAATATTCCAACATCAAAAGGTAATTACTCTTATCGCTTTGTGCCCATCTATCCAGGCATAAAGCCTATTAACAAAGAAAGGGCGAAAGAAAATCTTTCTTTGTTAAAAAACATATGCAATACACACAACTTAGAATTTATTCTTTTCTTTGGTACACTCTTAGGAGCAGTGAGAGAACATGATTTTATTTCTCATGATGAAGATATTGATATCGTACTTCCAATTACAGACTTAGAACGTTTTAAAGACATACTTTTCATATTGAGAGAAAATGGTTTTGAAGTCGTGCGTTTTGAGAGAAGAGGATTTATGTCAATAATGCGTAAAGGAGAATATATTGATATCTATTTTTTTACGCCCTATGCAAAAGACAGAAGATTAACTACTTGTATATGTGAACTTTGCGAAGTAAAATATATAAACAATACGACTCAAATAGAATTCCAAGGAGAATCTTATACTGTACCGAAAGAAAGTGAGGCTTTGTTAAACTTCCTTTATGGAAAGGATTGGCGCACCCCTATCCCCATGTTTAATTTTAAAATGAGCAAGACAGACAGAACAAAAGCCTTTCTTATACAATATATCAAGGCATTACTGCCACATACGATGACAGAATTCATTCAAGACATTAAAAGTAGAAAAAGAATAAATTTCTTTAAACAAAAAGCATACACTATACTAAACAAATAATCATATTGAAATATGCAAGCAATCATATTAGCTGCTGGAATGGGTAGGCGACTTGGAGAATACACAAAGGACAATACGAAATGTATGCTGTCCGTCAATGGTGTCAAACTGATTGACAGAACTTTAACAATGCTCTCCCATCTGGAGATTAAACGTGTTATCATTGTAGTCGGCTACCAAGGGCAGAATCTTATTGCCCACATAGGACAGCGCTATAATGACAAATTAAAAATAGAATTCATCGACAATCCAGTCTACGAAAAGACGAACAATATTTATTCTCTTGCACTTACTCAAGACAGAATATCTGAAGATGATACGATTCTATTGGAATCAGACCTCATCTACGAGGAAAGTTTATTGCAAATGATCATAGATAATCCTTTCCCTAATCTTGCCCTTGTCGCAAAATGGGAATCTTGGATGGATGGAACTGTCGTCCGCATAGATGACGAAAACAATATTATAAACTTTATTCCGAAAAAAGCCTTCAACTACAAGGAGGCAGACCAGTATTACAAAACTGTAAACATTTATAAGTTCAGCAAAGATTTTTCCAAACATAGGTTTCTTCCTTTCCTCAAAGCCTACTGCGAAGCTATAGGAAACAACGAATACTATGAACAAGTACTACGTATCATCACTTTCCTTGACGGTTCAGACTTCAAGGCATTACCAATCGGAGACAGAAAGTGGTATGAAATTGATGACATACAGGATCTTGATATTGCAGAAACAATCTTTGCCCCAAAAGAAAAAAGCCTATCCCGATATGAGATGCGTTACGGAGGTTATTGGAGATTCCCTAAATTATTAGATTTCTGCTATTTAGTTAATCCTTTCTTCCCTCCACAACGAATGAAGGATGAGTTACGTGCCAATTTTGACACTCTACTGACAGAGTATCCATCAGGAATGTATGTTAACTCTCTGTTGGCAGGTAAATATTTGGGAATTCGTCAGAGTTATATAGTTGTAGGAAATGGTGCAGCAGAATTAATCAAAAGTTTGATGGGGATGATAAATGGGAAAATTGGAGTTGTCTACCCGACTTTCATGGAATACCCTAATAGAAAAAATAAAGATGATATAATTGCATATCTTCCTCAGAACATGGACATGTCATACAATATAAATGACTTGATGGCTTTCTTTGCCCATAAGGAAATAAGCAGTCTGCTTATAATCAACCCAGATAATCCTTCTGGCAACTTTATACCAATCAGCGATATAATCAATCTTATTCAATGGGGAAAAGAAAAAGGCATACGGATTATAATAGATGAATCTTTCGTAGATTTTACTGATGCTTATTCTCATAACAGCCTTTGCCATGATGATATATTAAAATCTAACCCTAACCTTATAGTCATAAAGAGCATTTCAAAGAGTTATGGCGTACCTGGACTACGTCTTGGAATCATGGCCTCTTCAGATTCCGACCTAATAGATGCTGTCAAAAAAGATGTGGCAATATGGAATATTAATTCTTTTGCAGAATTTTACATGCAAATCTTTGGTAAATATACCAAAGATTACCAACATGCTTGTGAGAAGTTCATCATAGAGCGTCGACGTTTTAAAAGATTATTGGATCAGATACCTTTCATACATGTTATTCCATCACAGGCCAATTATTTCTTAACTGAAATTACAAGTCGGTTCACATCAAAGCAGCTAACCCAAAAACTACTTAATGAGTATAATATTCTCATTAAAGACTGTGACAACAAAGATGGCTTAAAAGGGAAGAACTATATACGCATTGCCATCCGAACTAAAGAGGATAATGACAGGTTAGTTGCCGCACTCAAAAGTATTTAGGCATTCTGTTATAAATTCGACCTACAAAATAATATACTAAGGTTTTCTCATAAAAAACCTTTATCAGAGAGGATTCAAGTTGCTATCACTTTTAACATTTCACATAATATCCTTATTATAAGAAGTTTACAAAGTATATTTATGTGACAGGAGTGACAGCAACTTTGAAAACTGAAGTGAATTAATCACGCATACAGAAAAATGTATAGATGGAGGTGGACTTCATCTTCGTCCTTTCCCTGTCAACTCCACTCAAGATGCGCTCTGCACACTAAGAACACTTATCTGGGACTGTCTGGCTTCTCCCTGGAACACAGGGAAAGGGATTCTATCTACAGGAACACTATCCAGAAAAAGGAAGTCGAATGGGATGTGTACGCTTTTAGCAAAGTCCTCAAACTGCTTAATCGTAAGTGCTTTCGTGCCACCCAGCATGCCAAAGCAACTCTGGGATGGCTATCCATATAGCCATTTACTGTAAGACCCGCACGTTGAATAGCCCAATCATAACGATCCGGAGACAGATTGATTCTGTTAGCAGTTGCCATTTCCTATGTATATATCACAGCAAATGTACAATATTTTCTGAACGATCCCAAATTTCACAAGAACTTATCTAAAAAGACAAAATATCCATCTAAAAATCAGAACCGAAACTCGAAGAGTTTGTAGAGATACTTGAGCGAGATTAAGAACTGATTACTATATATTCCGTTCTCTCGGCAAGCACGAGTATCTTCCTGTAAAAGTAATCGGTGGCTACGAATACCATTCGTGCTCGCTCCGCCATTACGCATCGTAACAAAGTCAAGATTAAGATATTTCGACTTTATCTTATGGACACAAAACATGCGAACAACCATCTCAAAGTCGGCACCAATCTTATAATCGAGCTTGTAAGAACCTATCTTTTGATAGACTTCTCGGCGTACATACAATGAGGGATGGGCTGGCATAAAGCCGAAACGAACCCAAAAAGGGGAGAAGATTTTAGATGAGTAATAGCGCGTAATCTTATCTGGTTCGCCGTCATGAATGAAGTGTATGTCGCCATACACAGCCTCTAAGGTATCATCTTCGAATGGTTTTGCCAACTTAGAGACTATATCGTTTGATGTAAAATAATCATCCGAATTAAGGATTCCAACAACGTCTCCCGTCGCCATTGCTATTCCTTTGTTCATTGCATCATATATACCACGGTCTTTCTCAGATACCCATTTCACGGAATGAGAAGTTGTTTTAGAGGCGTATGCACGAATCAGATCTACCGTTGAGTCCGTAGATTCACCATCTACTATAATGTGTTCAATATCGCAATAATCCTGTCGCAAGACAGAATCTAAGGTATCTTGCAATGTTTTTTCACTATTAAAAGTTGCTGTGATAATAGATACTTTCATACGAAAGGATATTAGACTAAATTAAATCCGTTTAATTAAAGCTGCCAACAAAATAGCTACGAGCTATAAAAGGTGACGGCTCGTAATAAGCACTACTATTATAATTGTCAATTATCTTACAGATTGGATTGTTATATACGCGTAGAATAGCTTGAGCATAATCTTCCGTACTATCCATTGTCATTAGAATAAGACGCATATACACTTTCCCCATTTGTAATTCCGTGGGGATGGTCTCACAATAATATGGATCAACGTTCGTCACATCAAAATCGCCTTCTTGAAGGTGATAAGTATCAATCCAATCGTCCACAACGGCTAAAGGATTCTCTGAATGAAGGACGTTTGCAAGAGAAAGCTTTTCTGACAAAGCCTGATATCCCAGCCGATTGACAACATACTTATTGGGCTGTCTAATGGTGCGTGCGACTCGCTCTACCATCGAACAAACAAAGTATAAATCATTCTCCGTAATAAATTCTTCTTTAAAGAAAATGTTTCTCATAAGCTATAAGAACTCTTAAATTTCACCTTCTCCAATGCTTTATCTGTACAGAAGACAATCTGATGCGTGGGGTATCTAAACTTTACCAACGCCCAAAAAGCCTCACGAGAGATGCGATCGTTCGCTAAATCTTCTACATAATCCCATATTTGATCGTCTGCCATAGGTCCCTCCACGATATCATAATGATGCTCTACTCCGCGTCGACAATTAACAACAAAGTCAAGCCACTCATCTGTCATTTCAGAAAAAGACTTCACTTTTAATCCTTCGCCTCCAATATATTCATACACAGACACAATATGCTTTGGGTGCTTCGTCAACGCCCATCTCTGTGCTTGTTTTGGTAGTACAGTACAATAGAATCCATAACCAAAATCTTTACTATAACCACTTACTTGTATACGAGGATTCTCAACCCTTACATTACTGCCATGATAAATCTCAATCATAATAAAGTCCTTTGTCAACAAAAGTACGAAAAGAAAATGATATAGAAGCCTATCTAAACGACTAAAATATAACAAAAGAAACTCTAATGAGTATTTTATGCTTTCTTTACCAACAAATACAATATTATTACAAAACAAGAGTTATAAAGAGAGAAATCATTAAATTATATGTTTATATACATCCTGATAAGTTTGTTTGCCTTTACCATGAGTGCTATATGTGGGTTCATCATGATCCCACAAATATTGTCATTTTGCAGAAAGAAGAAGCTATACGATACACCTAATGCACGTAAGGTACATAAGAATGCAATCCCTCGCTTAGGCGGAGTATCATTCTTGCCGAGTATGTTAATCGCATCGATTGTTGCGTTACTCGTGTGGACTTATACGAATAAAGGTACTAAGATTGCTGTAAGCCCATGGAGTATTTTCTTTGGCGTTGGGATTACTATTATTTATCTAACGGGGCTTATCGATGATATCTTTGGTATTCGTGCAAGGATGAAACTACTTATGCAGGTGATTGCTGCCAGTCTATTGCCCATCTCTTACCTCTATATTAATAACCTCTACGGCTTCTTGAACATTGAAGAACTGCCTATGGTAGTTGGCATGTTACTGACAGTTGGCATCCTCGTATTCGTTATGAACGCCATAAACCTTATAGATGGTATTGACGGACTATCAGCTAGTTTGGTTCTTATTGCACTTTGTGGGCTCTTCTTTCTCTTCCTCCGTGAGCGTATTGGAATCTATTGTATCTTGATTGCGGGACTGATGGGTGTACTTGTTCCGTTCCTTTATCACAACCTTTTCGGTAGTGCAGAAGACGGGCAAAAGATATTCATGGGCGATTCTGGTAGTCTAACACTTGGATATATACTCGGCGTTTTGATGGTTAAATTCTGTATGTATAATCCACATGTTATGCCTTATCAGAAGGACTCTATTCTCTTGTCAGTAACCTTGCTACTCGTACCTGTCTTTGATGTTTTTAGGGTTATTATCGTACGATTAATACACCGCGAACCACTCTTCCGACCCGATAAGAACCATATACACCATAAACTCATGCGTGCCGGACTGACGCAGCGTCAAACGTTAATCAGCATCCTCTTGCTTGCAATGACATTCATCCTTATCAACACATTACTATTCAATCATCTCCTTGTAACATGGATTATTACGATAGACATCATCGGTTATATCGCATTCAATTACATATTGGATATTAGAATAAGACGCAATGGTTTGTCTCCTTTCCAAGCTGAATAAGACTTAAAACTTATCGAAATAGAGCTTTACACTCCCATCACTTAATATCAACTTACCTTTCTTCTTGCTTTCAATCTGTAGTGTTGGTGTCATCGTTTTAATGCCATATAAAGCTAAAGAAGTATCATAGGTTGTAAGCGGATGATCGCCATTTTCACGATCAAAGAGGTAAGGTGAGGACAGAGCCAACTGATTGTTGTTAATATTAAAACGATAGAGATAACTGCTGTGCGCACCTGTCTTATCTTCTAATTGCAGTAGTTTCGCCTGAAACGACCAAAAGATTAGTTTATTACTCACATCTGTGTTTGTACTTGTCGCAAGTTCTTCTATCTTAACCAGATGCCACATTCCCTCTAAATCTCCTGCATCGTTATCTGTTTCCAAGCTACATGAAGTGAAGAGGCAAGCCAATATTGGCAATAAAAATACTAATATCTTTGATTTAAACATATCTTTTTCTACATTATTATATTCAACCATTACGATTTTACTTACCGAACAATCCACGCTTACAGAGCGTTAACTGTAAGCCATAATTAGGTCCTTCAAGAATACCACCGAAGTCGGCTCCAATACCCAACTTTACTTCCGTACCCTGCAACCACTTAGATTTTATATCACTACGGAGCCTATATACAGCCTCACCTAACAAACTCACATTATGCTTCTTATGCGTATAAGGCTTCTCATAAGTGCCCAATCCCTCTTGCCAAGTTGCGAGGAAACGCCACTTTAAACAATCAGAAGGATGACCACCCAAGCCTAAGTGGAATGCTACAAAGCGGTTGTCCTTGAAGAATATAGTACCATCTTCATTATAAATAGGCGATCGATAGAGCGGATTACCCATTCCCTGCCCCCAATGTTGATAGCCCGGGAAGATATAGTGATTATAGAAGTTGTCCCTTCCTCCTATATGATCAGGCACCGTGATAGTGTGGTCGTGATAGATAGGACCACTCTGATACTTACTATAAAGGTATTCAACAACAACGTTATTCAGCCAGTTGTCAGGCTTATACTCATATTCAAAGCCTAACATCCAGTCCTTAAAATCATACAACAAATAGCGTTGTTTCTTCTTTTCTTGCCATTCCGTCCCCTCGCCATAACCATCATAATCAAGCTGGAACATGGACGAATGATCTTCAAAGAACTTATCCGCATAGAAGGAGAAACGACTCCAATCACCCTCATAATTCAATCGCATCACCCAACTACCCAGCTGATCGCCCTCCACGTTTTGGTAAGTTGTCTCTCCATTATCGGCTCCCCCAGGTAGAAAAGCATTCCAGAAATCACGCACCCCAGTTCCTCCTTTAGATGGAACAAGGTTACCATGCCCATCAGGAAGATAGGATGTACCACCAAAAAGGGACACCATCTCTAACCCCATCTCTAATGACCACGGACAGAAAACTTCCTCATTTCCTATCTTTAAGTAGCCTGCTTTAGAATGATAAAGCACCTTATCAGAATACTTCGACTGCATGTGTGTGAAGTCATGTTGCCAATTCTGATCGGTCATCCTACCGTATGCTATATGTCCTTTCAGGTGCAACCAACCATTAGCGAAAGGCAATGTCCAATAGTCACCGAGTGCTAATCGCACTTGAGGAACAGGTCGAGCATTGATGCCCAAGGTCTGTGATCCAGTACTAAAATCGGCATTCTTCAGCTCCATCGGTTGTTCTTTTGCACCAATAGTTAGCGTTCCATGCCACCAACGACCTTCTATATAGGCTTGCTGAATGACCGCCTTACTGGTGTAATTAACGGGTGCGACGACATCTACACCATAGCCAATACCAAACTTATTACCAGCATCCACGCTCAAAGGACGTTCCACTGCTCCTCGCACATAACCATTTGTTGCTTCCAAAGAACTTAGCCCGTACTTATTGGCATTCAGCCACAATGGAGTCTTCCCTTTCGATAAGCTCCCTTGTAATTCCACCTTATATTCTAATCCTTTAAGCAACTGCACACGAGCAGTATCTCTATTGTTTACCTCCCAAGACTGCGCTTTCAATGCACTTGCCAATAGAAAGACAACCAAGGATAAAAGTAGTTTTTTCATATAAAAAAGCTGATTATCAAAATAGACATAGGCTGTGCAAAGAGAAGAGAAACAGCACTTCTGCCATCTACACACGCATTATCTCATGCAAAGTTAATAAAAAAAAGAGAACTAACAAACAAATGACTTACCAACTGCCAAAGCCTTACACCTTATTATATAAGGGGTACATCAATCCTTACCAACACTCAATACACCTTTAGGGAAAATCCCCCTCAGTATAGGGGAAATCCTTTTAGTATGCTGAATATTATTCGTTCCTTTGCATCACGAGGACAGGGATAGGAGTTCTAAACGCTTCCAAACATCCCTAATAATCATCAACAAAGACCAAAGAAAGTATGAAGAAGCTTATATTAACACTCATTGCGACACTCGTTCTCAGTGCTTCTGCAAATGCTATGAGTTACGAGCAAGCTCGCATACAAGCCCTCTTTCTAACAGACAAGATGGCTTATGAACTGAATTTGACCGAAGAACAATACGAAGCAGCATACGAGATTAATCTCGATTATCTGATGAGTGTTAACTCAATGGTTGATCTTTACGGAGCTAACTGGGCACATCGTAATATGGACTTCAACTATATCCTCTGTGACTGGCAATACAGAGCTTACATGGAAGCAAACTACTTCTATCGTCCATTAAGATGGGATGCAGGCTACTGGCACTTCAGTGTTTACGCAAGATATCCACATCGCGATTACTATTACTTCGGTCGTCCTAACTTCTATTCAGCCTATCGTGGTGCTCACAGCTGGCGCATGAATGGTGATAGAAGTTGGTATTATGGCAGAGACCTCTTCTATGGAAGGAACAATAGTAACTACTATGGTATGCGTGACAGCTTCAACCGTGGCTACTATGATAGGGGTTACAACGGTTACAGCTCATACGACAATAGCTTCCCACAAAACGGTCGTCCACGCAGCTTCGGGAACCAACAACGCAGCACATTCGATGGTCCGCAGGGTATGACTCGCACTTATGAGCCACGTGAGAGTTCGACTCGTACAACCGTAACACGCCCTAACAACAATAGTGGATTTGGTGCTAATCGTAGCTTCGGAAACGCTACTCGGGGTAATGAACCAACTCGTTCTTTCGATACCCCGAGTCCATCTTTTAGCAATCCAAGCCCTTCATTCAGTACACCGCGAGGCAGTTTCGGAAATGGCTCATCTTTCGGAGGAAGCCGTTCAACGGGTGGAAGTACCTCAAACAGCGGTTCTGTCTTCGGAGGACACAGATAGATAAGGTAACAAAAGAGAGTTATAAATACAAGACAATGACTAAAGCGGCCACTAAAAAACTTACTTTAGAGAGTTACAACACATAGCAAGAGAACTACCAACGAACAGTTCTCAAGAAGGTTTAAATACTAAACACTAAACGTTAGAGAGTAATTAGTTCATCTTAAAAGGTATAAGTTTGTGAAAGAGGTTCTCGCAAGAAAGAGAAGAGAACACTAAGGATTAATAGAGATGTAACAATCAGAGAGTTATTTAAATGAAGGAAAGAGGAGCCTCACGGGATGTGACGCTCCTCTTTAATTATATTCCTTCCTCCTGCTCTTAACCATCAATTCATCTGCTACTAACCTACTTCTATGACATTAAACATGCTTATCAAATTGACTTGCGACACTTATCTATACAGGAGAAAACGTACTCATGGGTATAAAAATAGTCTATTTTTATGGATTATATAATATAACCGTCAGATAAAAATAAACTATTATTTCCTGTCTGGAAGGCTTTTCTCAAGAATAAAAGACGGTTCACAGCCTTTTAACTAAGGTCTAACAGCATTAAAGAAAGAGCCTTGTAACAGGAGAAAGAGAGGCTTCATGTGGCTCGACTTAGCATTATGTCTATAGTTCAAGCATACGAATTTCAGCATTGCTCATCGGTAAAATCTCATTCATCGGCTTATCATAATAGACACTTTGGATAGCCTTATTGATGATACCATGCCCAACGGCAAGTACCTTCTGATTAGGATATTCTGTGCGTAACCACGCTATAAACTCTGCTGCCCTACCCTTTATTGCATCAATACTCTCAATATCCTTTGGCCATAAAGCAGGATTCTTCAGATTGGATAAGTCGGGAATGTACTTGCCAGTAAAGGCTCCCCAATCACGCTCACGCAACAGGGGTGTAATGCGAACAGGCTGATGATGCGGTGCAGCAATAATCTCACAAGTATGAATACTGCGCCTTAAATCACTTGCAATGAAAGCATTTATTGGTTCAGCCTTGAGTTTCTCTGCCACTTCTTCAGCCTGTTTTACACCGTTATCATTCAATTTCCCTTGCGTTTGTCCTTGCATGATACGATGCACGTTATCGATTGTTTCACCATGCCGAACTAAGTATAACAATGTCATCTATTTACTTCTTTTTCGTGCAAAAGTAACAAATAGTTTACGAGTAAAGCCTTGAAATAGAGATTATTTTGTATTTTTGTAGCCATGAAAGTACTACAAATATCAGCTATAAGAGCAATCCTTATGGCAGTGACAGGCTTCCTTTTGGTGAAATACAATCAAGGAGCAATGACGTGGTTAACCATCACTATTGGTCTACTCTTCTTCCTTTCGGGAGCCGTCTCATGCATTATCTACTATGTAGAGAAGGAACGTATTGAGAAAAAGAAAGCAAAAGCAGAGAAGGAGGAAACAGATGCTTTGAAGTCGCCTTCATTCCCTCTTGCAGGTGTTGGAAGCGTTGTCTTGGGTATCATCTTGGCTTTTATGCCTGACACCTTCGTTATTGGTATGGTCTATATCCTTGCTGCTTTGCTCATTCTCGGTGCTATTAACTTGTTCATAATACTTGCCCGTTCAAAGCAGTATGCGCATGTCCCTGTCTATCTCTGGCTGCTCCCTGCCCTCATCTTGATTGTTGCAATCTTCTCAATACACAAACCAATAGAGGCAGCGGCACTACCATTAAAAGTGATAGGATGGGCTTTCATGTGTTATGGAGTTATCGAATTGCTCTTCTCTATACGTAATTATTATATTCGAAAAGCATTTGAGAAAGCAGAAGAAAGTAAGATTGTTGAAGGCTTCAAACTCGCTAACGAGGATATTGAAGATGCTGAAATCATAGAAGAAGAGAAGCCTACAACATAACAAACAAACAGCAGCTAACCCGAAAACACAGGTTAGCTGCTTACTGATTATTAACTTTTATCAGTGATTATGAGCACTGATACTCAAGTGAAGAACACTCTATAAAAATCTAATCTCACCAAAGAAGTCAGGTCGATGGAAGTCGGGTGCTGGCAAGTCTATCGGATTCCACGATAGGAAATGAGGCTTTGTTGTCTTATCACCGCACTTGTAGAAATTGGCACGCATTGTCTTCCCGGAGAGGTTCTTTAGGTTATGACGGAAGAAAGAAGATACTGGGACAACCAAAGCAAGTTCCCATTTCTGCTTGTTCTCTTTCATTTCAAAAGGTTCACGACCCAGTGATGACCAACGCTCAATAGCCCTCAAAACATCAGATGAAGCCTTTGTTCGGTTCTCACGACCTTGTCCATTGCAAAGCAAAACAGTTCCTATACAATTGGTTTCAAGGTTATAATAACCTCCTTCTACATCTGGACTGACAAAGAACTCACAGCAGGAGTCTTCCCAAACAGGACCTAAGTCAGTTCCAGAGACGGCTCTCACACAATCTTCCTCCACACGATAATGGAGCAAGATAGCATCCCCCTTATGTGCAATAGCAAACTCTACTTGTGGGCAATAAGGGTAATCAGCAGCCCAATCAACCGTATCTATTTTCTGATAAGTAACCTTTTTAACTCTAAAAAGAGCTGGGATATCAGCAGCATTAACCTGCTGATCGTCTATTCTTCGTACTTCTAATTGTTTCATTGTCTTAATGTTTTCTGAACAAAGTCAGCCATCATCTGGTCATGCCGACGCACATCACGATAAAGCAAGAGCTGGTTGCGTGAGCGAACAAGGTTGTGTTCAGCATACTTAGTCTTAAAGTAAACATCCCCATTAAGGTAGTCGGCAAGGAAACGAACGCACTGCATAAAGGGGAAGAGGGCTACAGCATAAGGTAAATGACTGGTTTCAACTTCCGTTAAAAAGCTCCCCGCACTACTAAGATACCCCTCTGTGAAGGATTTAAAAATGTCTTCCTTGAGTCCAACTGCTTGATAATTGTCACTGTCTTCAGCAACATGATTAGCTCCAGTACGCAAGAAGTCACCATAATCAGAGAATATAAAGCTAGGCATAACAGTGTCCAGATCTATCACGCAAAGCACCTTTCCAGATGTATCAAAGAGCATGTTATTAACCTTTGTATCGCAGTGACAAGTGCGCTTAGGCAATACTCCCTTACGATAAAGGCGTTCGGCAAGGCACATCTCATCCGCATTACGATACAATTCATCGATGATATCCTGCACACTGGACACTCTTCCTTTGACATCAGCACTAACTGCTTCCTGCAACTGACGTATGCGCAACTCCATGTTATGGAAGTCTGGTATAGTCTCACCAAGCGGTTCTTTCAAGTCAACTAACATCTTCTCAAAATTGCCAAAGGTTTCTCCACAACAATAAGCACTATCTTGATTCACCTCTTCCTTAGTAACAGAATCAGGGATAAAAACGCTCATTCGCCAGTAACGACCATAGACATCTTGATAATAAGTGCGCCCTTCTGTGGTCTTAATAAACTGTAAGCACTTGCGATCAACATCCTGTTCTCCCTGTTGAATCAGCTTCTGGCGAATATGAGAAGTAACAAGTTCAATGTTGTGTTGTAGGAGTTCTACATCGGTAAAGACGGCATCATTAATGCGTTGCAGTATATAATCAGGAGTATCTTTCCCTATTGTTGACACTCGCAGCGTCTCATTGATTAGCCCGTTACCAATAGGGCTTACACTTTCTACAATGCCGTTTATACGGAACTGAGAAACCACGTTATTAAAATCAGTCATAGCTTGATTAAGTAATTAAAGGTCGATACCCATGACTCGCCAAAGGCTTTCAATGACATAGAGTCATGCGTATCGGATAGGTTATTTTACTATAGTTTGATCATTGCCTAAGGGCGATCTGATGGCTTAACACCGAATTGTGAAGGCTTATTCCCCATAACAAATTCGAGTGTTCCCCCACGTACTATATCCTTGAAATCAATGTAAGAACGAGTATAAGGCTTGCCATTCAACTTCGCACTTTGTATATACTTATTCTCGGAACTATTGTTATGCGCAACTACGCGGAAGGTCTTTCCATTACCAACATTCAATGTTACTTCATCGAAGAGTGGCGATCCAAAGACATAACGACCACCAGCTGGATCAACCTGATAGAAGCCTACCGAAGACAGGATATACCATGCTGACATCTGACCAACATCCTCATTTCCACTCAAACCATCAAAGTCATCATGATACAAGTTAGATAATACATAACGTATCTTGTCAGCCCCTTTCCAAGGTTGCCCAACATAGTTATACATATAGAGAATGTGGTGACTTGGCTCGTTACCATGCGCATATTGACCAATTAAACCAGTAATGTCTGGTGAGGCATCAGCACCCATATCACCATTGACAATGAACAGGGAATCGAGCTTTGAGGCGAATGGTTTCTCACCACCAAAGGCAGCTACTAGCCCGTGAACATCATGTGGAACTAACCAAACATACTGCCAAGCATTACCCTCAGTATAGTCATCCTGACGATGAACAGTGCTGAATGGATCGAATGGCTCACGGAACTTATGGTCGGAAGTAACGCCTCTCATGAACTTTGTTTGCTTATCGAAATAGAAGTCACGATAGGACTGGCTACGCTTGTAGAAGTACTTGTAATCCTCTGTCTTACCCAACTGCTTGGCAAGTTTGGCTATACAAGCATCAGCGAGCGCATACTCTAATCCCTTAGCAACCGTCTCCTTCTCTGGGTCGAGATCACAAGGAATATAGCCGTACTTCTTCAATAGTCCCATACCTCGTTCATCTCTCATTGCAGAGGCTTTAACCGCTTCGAAGACAGCCTTCTTATTCACATTAAATCCCTTCAGAGCAATGTCAACAAGTACAGGAACACCAGGATTACCCACCATACAGTCTGTTTCATTACCCATCAAGTGCCAAACAGGGAGTTTACCTTGCTGCTTGAAAATATGTAGCATTGTCTCCGCAAGATCACGTTGCATCTCTGGTTGAATAAGCGTCATCAAGGGGAAGGCTGCACGATAAGTGTCCCACAAAGAGAAGGTGGTGTAATCAGTAAAATCACCCTTATGCGTCTTACCATCTGCCCCACGATACTCTCCATTCACATCACTAAACACTGAAGGGGCTATCATCGTATGATAAAGTGCCGTATAGAATATACGTTTCGCACGCTCGTCCTGTGTCTTAATTGCAATCTTACTTAGCTCACGATTCCAATCGGCATTCGCTTTAGCCACAACACTTGCAAAGTTCCAACCAGGAAGCTCCTGTTGCAGATTCTTTCGAGCATTCTCTACGCTAACAGCAGATATACCCACCTTCACTAAAAGCGGCTGATTGGTTGAGACAACAGAGAATATTCCTATGGTATCACACTCATTCTCTTCAAGTTTAACAGGCTCAGAAAACTCCGCAATGAAGTAAACTCGCTGGTCTTTAGCCCATCCCTCAGACATTCGGAATCCTGTAATGGTCTTATCTGACTCCTGTTTGAACTTGCAAGAAGTCATCTTATCCCATCCAATCCCTTGTGCAAGATTCAAGGCTATATAACCTTTCGTAGCATCTGCGGGGAATGAGTAACGATGAAAGGCTACACGTTGGGTTGCGGTCAACTCTACCCTAATTCCTGAAGCTAACATCACCGAATAATAACCAGGGCGGACATACTCTGCTTTATGCGAGAACTTCACTTCACGCTGTGAAGGGTTGGTCATAGGTAATAGAGAGACATCACCCAAGTCGCCAATACCCGTACCACTAAGGTGCATCTGACCGAAGCCAATCACCGTAGAATCGCTATAATGATAGCCTGAACACCAATCCCAACCTTGTTTCTTTTGCGTTGGACCTGCTTGAATGTTACCAAATGGAACATTAGCACCCAGGAAGACATGACCATGACCACCTGTACCAATGAAAGGATTCACATACTGCGTGTAGTCTTGCGCACTAACAGAGAAGATCGTTGCCAGTGCTACAGCAGCAGTCAAAAAGATTTTCTTCATAAAGTTATAAATACTGTTTATGATGACAGAATGACTCTACTCCGCATTGGGAGTTCTACTGTCTATGATTGAAAAGAATATTCACTTACTGAACGGGTACATAGAGAGAGCCATAACGGAATATCCTTTACGAATAAAAGAGAGGTAATATTTCTGCTCACTAACTTACTGATAAAGTTTAAGTTATAATCCCGTTGGACTAATTAGGCTGGCTAGTACCACTGTTTTAAGTTATATTGATGAGACAAATTTAGCAACTATTAATGACATATCAAAACATTTCAATAACAAATGTCATTGCATAGTATAAAAATGGGAGAGCAAACGATACGAAAAGGAGATGCCATAGAGGGGATATAGCTCCGCCGACTCCTATAGTATCATTGAGTATCATCAGGGTGATACTGGAGTATCATCAGGGTGATACTGGAATATCATCAGGGTGATACTGGAGTATCATCAGGGTGATACTGGAATATCATCAGGGTGATACTGGAGTATCATCAGGATGATACTGGAATATCATCAGGGTGATACTGGAGTATCATTAGGATGATACTGGAATATCATTAGGATGATACTGCAGTAACACGTATGTGTCAAGTTTGCATATCATGCGATTGCGAAAGGCTTATAACGCATGAAGGCTTGGCACTCTTCATGCCAAGCCCTCATTTCCTTTAGATAGGATCGTCGATTTAATAGTATGAAATACTACCTTTACTTCCTATTAATGATGATTTCATCCGTGAACAGCCATGCGTCCTTTTCACGCGAGGTGGCTTTCAAACGCACATAACGCGCCTGTACCGAACCCTTCCAGCGATAGGGATAAACAAGGTAGTCGCTGTTTGTCTTGATACCAGGGAGCGTCTTATCTATTGTGGTAAAATTCTTTCCATCCTTTGAAACAAGTAGGGTTATGGTGTTAGGAACATAGATGACAGCCTCCAGCTGGTGCATGAAGTTGGCTTCCACATCCTTGATATCAGTTACCTTCCCCATGTCAACAATCACGTCAACGCCTGTGCTATCTATGAAGCCCTGCCATCTTCCCTCAAGGTAGCCCCAGTCGCCACACAATCCATTGGTCAGCGTACTATCGCCTTCTGCACGATATTTCTCAGCGTATCGACCGAGATAGGTTACGGGTTTACCCAAACCTTCATGCTGCACGATGGAACGGCTTTCAGGGCGTGCGCCTTTCTCTTTTCGAATGTCGAAAGCATTATAGCCAGCACGTTTGAGCGCATCAGTTGCCGTAATTACTCGTTGACGGAAGTCGGCATAGCCTGTACGCTGCTTCGTCCATCCCGTCTCGGCTAATGCAAGCAATCGGGGGTATATCATATACTCTAAATGGTCAGGTTTCTCTATGAATTCCGTCCATACACAACCCTGTACACCATCGATATATTTCTCCAAAGACGTACCCTTATAAGCCGCTGGGATAGGGTCATAGTTGTAAGTCTTCTCCAATCTCGTATATCCTCCTTGCGCCTTTGGTTCCGTCATTGGGTCGTCCTGATACATATTCAAATAGCAGAACTCTTGCGGTGCCATGACTACGTGATGTCCACTCTTAGCGGCAGTCAATCCTGCTTCAGTGCCACGCCATGACATGACAGCGGCATTGGGGGCTAAGGTGCCTTCCATGATTTCATCCCATCCGAGGAGCTTTCTGCCATTATCGTTAAGGAAGCGTTCTATGCGGTGAGTGAAATGACTCTGTAACTCGGCTACGTCCTTTAGATGATAGTCCTTCATCACCCGCTGACAATCGGGACAGGTCTTCCATGTGCGACGTTCAGCCTCATCGCCTCCTATGTGAATGTACTTTGAAGGGAAGAGTTGCATTACCTCTTTCAATACATTCTCCATGAAGGTATATGTCTGTTCTTTCCCTACGCATAAATCTGATTGAGTATAGGGCTTACCCGTACATGACAACTCAGGGTAAGCATAGACAACCTCATCACTATGCCCAGGCATTTCAATCTCTGGTATGATGGTGATATGGCGTGCAGCGGCATAATCGACAATCTCTTTAATGTCGTCCTGCGTGTAATAGCCACCATGTATATTCATTCCCTTCCAACATACAAGGCGGCTAGGATCAGGCGTATAATGGCGGTTCTTCCCGTTCCACCACTTCGTCCAGTCAGATTCTGTTCTATAGGCAGTCTCCTCTGTTAAGCGTGGATATTGCTTCACTTCCATGCGCCATCCGCCGCCGTCAGTGAGGTGCCAGTGGAATCTGTCGAGCTTGAAGTACGCCATAGCGTCCAGTTGCTTCTTGATTTCATCACTCCACCAGAAGTGTCTTGAGCAGTCTATCATCAGACCACGATAAGCGAAACGGGGTGTATCTGTTATCTTTACACAAGGAATCTGGCGGTCCTTCTCCAGCTGTCGCAGTGTTTGCAAACCATAGAAAAGTCCCATAGGAGTTCTCGCCTGTATGGTCACTGCTGTTGGGGTAACATTTAACTCATACCCTTGTAGGCTTACGCTATCTGCCGCCATCGCCGCCTCCTGTTCCGTACCAGTACAGATGAGGCACAAAGGTACATCAGCAGCAGGGTTCTTTACGGATGAGAACGGGATATTCATTACATCTGAGGTGTACTGATTCAATATCTTGAAGTCCTCTCCTTTAAGATTGGTCACGCCTTGTAGCCCCTTAGCCAATGTGAAAGTGCCTTGCTGACGAGTGATACTCTCGGGTTGAGGGATAATGCTCTGCGCACTGACAGGTTGTGTGATTGACGCTGATAACAGCAAGAATGCTGCGCCTATAAATACTTTTTTAATCATGAATATAGTATCGTTGTGGTGGGATATACGATAGGAATTAGCCTCGAATGACCCACCTTATTTCTTTAAATAAAACTTTAATACTCCGCCCTTCAAGAGCTCTTCATTACTAATGCGATATTGGTTCCACGGCTTACCACCTAATTCCATCTTACTGATGATAACGTCATCGGGATTAGGGCGCACTGCCTCAATGACGAGCTTGTCCCTACCCCACTGCACCTTATCCAGACGGATGGTTACCTTATCAAAGACGGGGGATGTGAGGGTGTAATAGGGTTCACCAGGGCAATCTGGATAGAATCCTATCATATTGAAGACTGCCCAAGCTGACATGGTTCCCGTATCGTCATTACCAGGAATGCCTTCTGGCGCATTCTTGAAATATTCCTTCAAGAGTCTGCGTGTCTGTACCTGTGTACGCCATTCGTCACCCTTGAAATATGAGAAGAGGTAAGGATAAGCAATATCGGGTTCATTGGCAGGGTCGTAATATCCCTTATCAAAGACGCTCTGTAACTTATCGACGAATGACTTCTGACCTCCCATCAGCTTTGCTAAGCCTTTCACATCATGTGGCACATAGAACGAATAGTTCCAAGAGTTGCCCTCGTGGAAGCCAGGTGACGGCTCGAAGTTCTCGCCCTGCTTAGGGTCAAAGGGCTTATAGAAGCTACCATCGGGCATGATGGGGCGGAATACGCCATACTCCTTGCTGTAATAATGGCGATAACCTAACGAGCGATCATAGAAGAGTTTGGCGTCAGCTTTCTTGCCTAAGGCAGCTGCTAAACGTGAAAGCGCATTATCTGCAATGTAATATTCCAGTGCGTGAGAGACCGAATTATCATATTGTTCGTGCAGGGCAACATAGCCTTTCTGCATGTACTCATCATTATCTGGGCGCAACGGATTATCACTGCCTTTCGTTAGCGCAGACTTACGGAAAGCCTCGTATGCCTTATTGATGTCGTAACCACGCAAGCCCTTGAGCCACGAATCGGTGATGACGGGAATCGCTGGGTCGCCTTCCATGGTATAAGTCTCGCGACCAAAGAGTTCCCACTTCGGCATCCATCCATGTTCGTCATACATATCAATCATTGTACGAATCATATCATGCTGACGTTCTGGGTAAACCAACGTAAGCAACTGATGCACGTTGCGGTAAGTGTCCCAAAGTGAGAAGACGGTATAGCGGTTGCCCTCTTTTATGGTGCGAATATCGTTGCTCTCCATTGCTGGATATTGCCCATTGACGTCTTGTAGGATGTTAGGATGGATGAGGGTATGGTACAAGGCGGTATAGAAGATGGTGCGTTCCGTCTTCGTGCCTCCTTCAACGAGGATACGAGAAAGGTCATCATTCCACTGCTTGCGAGCGACATTGTAGATGTCGTCAAAGTTCTTTCCATGCTGTTCGGCATTGAGATTCTCTCGTGCATTTGCAATACTGACAAATGACACGCCCATCTGTACTTCTACTTGCTCGTTGGCTTCCGTATCGAAGTTCATCCATACTCCTATATCATCGCCCGATAACTCTTTCTGATACTTCTTATAGAGCTTATACTTGCCATTGTCTGCATCCCATTCCGCCTCAACGCCTGTCATAGCACGTTGTTTCTTCCAATAACCCGACTCTAAAGGCTTTTTGCTTATGCGCATAACGAAGTAGATTGGGAACACTGCCTGTGGGTTATAACAGAAGGTTCCTTGTAACTTCATGCCCTCAAACTCGGTATCGCTTACCTTCCGCACCATGGCTCCTGTCTCATTCGTGAGCCCTTCGCCTAAGTTCAACAAAACGTGGCTCTCGCCTTTGGGGAACGTAAAGCGAGCTATTGAGGTGCGCGGTGTTGCGGTTACTTCGGTCTTGATGTCGTATTTGGTAAGATGGTTCGAGTAATAACCAGGATGGGCTACTTCCTTATCGTAAGTGCTACCATAGTTCTTATAGTCTACATCTAACTTCCCCGTCGTTGGCATAAGCAACAACGAGCCCACTTCTGGGCAACCTACGCCACTAAGGTTCACATGAGAGAAGCCTGTGAAATAGACATTATGATATTCATAAGGTGTTGACCACCATCTTGCATCCTTATCATACTTATTCAAGTCGGAACCCATCACATTGAAGGGAACGACTGACATCAAACCATTCGGGCACACAGCACCGGGGTTGGTTGTTCCGAAGTTGGATGTTCCAATAAAAGGATTAACAAGATCAACGGGTTCCTCGCCTGTCTTATCTGCCGCTCTCAAGGATAGAAAAGATAAGGAAATAAGGATTCCCAATAGGAGTTTAGGTCTCATAAAAAACATGCAGTTAATAGTTATTGCTGCCATGGCACATGAATGAAAAGGACTATGGCGAGCCTATATGAAAATGACTACGCACATCTCTGACATTATATGATAATACACCGAAGATGTGCGTAGCTCTGTCTTACAAGTAGGTTGATACTTATAAGATGCTATTGTTCTTTGTAAATTCAACAATCTCTTTGATATAGCCGAACGCCATACCAACGACGGTATCAGCTGCACCATAATATACAGCGACACGCTCGCCATCCTGCAAAGCAGCACATGGGAATACTACATTTGGCACGTCGCCTTGTAACTCATACGTAGCTGCTGGAGCCAATAGGTAAGGACGAGTGCGATAGAGCACCTTCTCTGGATTATCCTTATCAAGGATAGCTGCACCCATTGAATAGCGGAAACCATTACAAGTGTTGATTACGCCGTGATAGAACAAAAGCCAGCCCTCATCGGTCAAGAAAGGAACAGAACCAGCACCAATCTTCGTACACTGCCATGCACTCTCTGGGAAAGGAGTAACCTTCATCACGCAACGATGTTCGCCCCAATACTTCATGTCAGGGCTGAAGCTGATATAGATATCCCCGAAAGGAGTATGACCATTATCGCTTGGACGGCTCAACATCGCATACTTCCCGTTAATCTTCTCTGGGAAGAGTACGCCATTACGATTGAATGGCAAGAAAGCATTCTCACACTGATAGAACTTCTTAAAGTCGAAGGTGTAAGCAATTCCGATCGTTGGTCCATGATAACCGTTACACCAAGTAATCCAGTAACGATCCTCAATCCATGTAACACGCGGATCGTACTTATATTCCGAGTCTATCATCTCCGTGTTACCAGCCTCAAACGTAATAGGCTCGTGATTGATTTCCCAGTTGATACCATCCTTACTGAAGCCAGCGAAGATGTTCATCTGCACCGCCTTGTTATCGCAACGGAACACTCCAGCGAAGCCATCCTCAAATGGTACGACAGCACTATTGAAGATACTGTTTGATATTGGAATATGATAGCGGTCAATGATTGGATTCTTTGAATAACGCCACATCACATCCTTGCATCCAACAGGACGCTCCTCCCAAGGTAATATATCCTTAATACTTTTCATTATAAATAGTTTTATGTTTTTAGTTTTTATAAATGTCTATACATTATAAGTACAAGCAAAGTTAGCTTTTTACTTCAACAAAAGCTAAGTTTTTATCATTCATTAAATAGGAAAAACACTTCTTAACAAGTAGCGTTAAGAATATATTATTTAATCAAACAAACTTACTAAGAAAATAATAGTCGTAATTACCGTTTGCCCAAATCGCTCATTAGAGCCTACGCATATTTTAGTCTAATGACCGATTAAACTCTAACCCTATTCTGCATTTCTAATCATTCTATACGTGCAAAGTGTTTTACATTCTCTGTTGACTTTAGGAGCTCCGCTTGATGATACCCATCAGTTCTTCAGCAGTTTCGTTTCCTTCCCACTTCCCCAAAAACTTATTAAGCATTTCTTCTGTATAGGCTTCGTCGGACATTTCTTTGCGTTCTTCCTCGAGTACAGAGTTAGTAAGTTTCACAGCTAAGCCCAACCGAATACTCTTACTCATCGAACGCAATGCGTTCCAATACATGCGTATCGTATTGTTCTCGATGTTTGTCATTGTGCCTGCCATAATTATACCTCCTGTTTATATTTTTCTGCAAAAAAAAACGTTTTCCTATGACAACTCCAAATCTACATCTTGGTTTTCACATTCTTATTACAACTGATAGGCGGAAGGAGCATTACACTATTACGCTTACAAGATAAGAGAATAACGAACCAAAAACCAACAATACTTTTATTTCAGTTTGCTGTCATTTTAACATTTAGGCAGAAACACCTGTAAACTAATCTATTACATCTTTATCCAGAGTAACAGAAGTGACAGGAAATTTATTATTAGAATCATATTCCGCCTTTGACAAGTTTAAGGGGACGGATATTTCTCTCTAAATATAATCTGTACTGAGTTTTATTGTGCGGATAAGGCAAAGAGATAGACCAACTCAAAAAGTCGAGCACTTTCTCTTCCATAGCCATATCGATAAAGTCACCGCAATGGACAATAGCATCGGCTGCAGGCATATCCGAGAGGGTGTGTCAAAATAGCCACACACTCTTTTTTATGTACAAAGCCCCGACTTTCTCAAGCCAGGGCTTTGCTATTTCCTAAAGTTTTTGTACCTTTAGGCATACAAAAAATCTCATTATGACAAAGGTACACTTTCGTTCTTACATACACAAGAAAATGATTCTTTTTCCTCAAAGAATCGATAAGGATATCGCAGAAGATAACCCTGTTCGTCTTTTAGACGCCTTGGTGGATAATCTTATATTGGATAATGTCTACAAGCTTTATAAGCCCAGTGGTCGCAAGCCTTATCATCCACAAATGATGCTCAAGGTGATTCTTTACGCCTATATGAATAATATCTATTCCTGCCGTCGTATAGAGTCGCTTCTCAAGCGTGACATTCATTTCATCTATCTGGCAGGATATGAGCAGCCTGATTTTATTACCATCAATCGTTTTCGTAATCGTGTGAAAAAGGAAATCAACAATATCTTCACACAAGTGGTATTAGTACTTGCAGCCAAAGGTTTGATAAGTCTTGACGTTGAATATATTGACGGCACAAAAATAGAATCGAAAGCCAACAAGTATACCTTCGTTTGGAAGAGAACCGTGGAAAAGAACCGCGCCAAGTTGCAGGAACAAATACGCACACTCTTGCTCCAGATTGATGATGTCATAGCGCAGGACAATGCTGCTAAAACAGAAGGTGTCGAGTTTACTGCAGCTCTGCTCGATGAGATATCCGAGGAATTGAACAAGTCTTTGGAATCAGCCCCTGAGCCTAAGACAAAAGAAGAGAAGCAGGCTGTTAGAACCAAGAAAAAACAGCTTAAAGAGCTTGAGAAGAAACGTAATAAACTCCAGGAGTATGACCAACACCTTGAGATTATGGGAGAGAGAAACTCCTACAGCAAGACCGACCCTGATGCCACGTTTATGCACATGAAGGAGGATGCTATGCAGAACGGACAGACTAAGCCTGGATATAATCTGCAGATAGCAACTGAGAACCAGTTTATCACCAACTTTGCACTCTATGCTAACCGTACAGACACGCTCGCACTTCCTTCTTTCTTGGAGTCCTTCAACTCACGTTACCATCGTTATGCCAAGACAGTCGTAGCCGATTCAGGGTATGGCTCCGAGGAGAACTATCTGTTCATGGACGTACATAATATGGAAGCCTATGTGAAGTATAACTACTTCCATAAAGAGCAGCATCCACGCTATACACCTAACCCATTCTGTCCTGCAAGCCTTTATTATAATAAGGAACAGGATTTCTACGTCTGCCCTATGGGACAGCATATGAAGCGTATAGGCATGAAGCGTTCCCTAACCTCTAATGGATTCGTTACTTACAGTGTACGTTATCAGGCAGAACGCTGTGATGGTTGTCCGTTGAGAGGCTCATGTTTTAAGGCAAGAGGGAACAGAATTATAGAAGTAAACCATCAACTACAGCACTATAAACAAAAGGCACGGGAACTACTGACCTCGGAAGAAGGCATCAAGCATCGAGGACGAAGGTGCATAGAACCTGAAGCTGTTTTTGGACAAACAAAATATAATAAAGTCTACAAGAGATTTAGGCATTTGGGAAAAGACAAGGTCAATATGGACTTTGCCTTCTTTGCTATTGCCTTTAACATAGGAAAAATGTGCAAAAAAATAATCTCAAGGAGCTAAAAGCTATTATGGAGGTACTTTTAGTCACCTTCAGATGCTCTATAGAAGTTTATATAAGCTATTGGAAGCCCAACAAATCATTTTATATGAAATTAGCGGCATAGCTGCAGTAAATAACGAATTATGCGGTAGATGAAGTAAAGAGGAGTAGAAAAGAGGATGTGTCCATTTTGACACACCCTCTGTATATCAGAGAATTGAAGGATTTTCATATCAGAGAACTATGAATTACCATTATCCCGCATAGGGTCCTCATCAAAACCTACAATATACTCTGTATGATGCTGACCACATTTAGGAGTAATTTGCCATTTGACTTCTACATTCTCTGGAAGTTGTTCAAAGAAAGAAGCCAACACCTTCATATCCTCCCTTAGCATATTTTCTTCTAAGCTTTGCAATTCTAACCCAAGCATTATAGTTCTAATATTATCACTATGTGATATGGGGGATATTGGGTAAATAGCCTGATCTAACGACGGAGCTGTTCCAGAAGTAATATAAGTTGCCAAACGAGCACACGTCCTAAAATCATTAAAGTCCATACTTATGATTCCTTTCGTTTCCATGAAATTATGGAAAAACATCAAAAAGTGAAAAATATTATCTTGCAAAGTATAATAGTGTGAGGTAAAAATATTGTAGAATTTCCACCTGTCCTTGAAAACTTTATACTGCGAAGTAGGGTGTAGGTCTAAAACAAAAATACTACCAACTAAACTATTATACTGTTTAATAAAGGCGTCTATTTCAGACATATATACTTCTGCATTGTCAGTAAAGACAAAAACAGCAAGGCATTCTAAAGGGCGTAAGTCATCTATATTATAAGTAACTATATCCTTATAAGGCTGCTGTAGACTGCTCAAAAACTCTGTAGCTTTATCACCAAAACAATGATAAGCAACAAATTGTGGATATGATTCCCCAAAATCCAGAAGTTGATTCAATTCTTCCATTTATTTCTTTTCTAAATCTTAATCTTTGAAACAATCTTCTATTTCTCTAATCTTATTCTTTATCCACTTTAACACTTCTTCTTTTCCAATTGCTAGATATTGAGCAGGATTATGCCAGTTATTAGCTGCGTTATCAGAAATCCAACTCCAACCGTAAGGGTATTCTGAGGTAGGTTCATCTGTAAAGCAATCTAATTTAGGTTGCAGCGGAATAGTCTTGTCCTCCGAAGCAACCGCAATCCACACTTCTTTCCAATAGGCTTTGTCTGTTTTAATAACAATAAAATGATTTTTTTGCTATTCAAACTTTTCCATAAAGCTCCATTGTTATCTTGACATTCGTTAAATCCAAGGTCTTTTAGGGGCTTAATTATATAGTCTCTTCTTAATTTATCTCCAATTTGTTCCTGTAACAGTAGCAATTCGGAAGTAACATCAATATTGTCAGACTTAATGGCTTCTTCAATAATACTTTTTTGATATTCTGTATCCATATCTTGATAAGTAAGTTGTTTAATAATTGTGATATAGTCTTTAATGGTGCGGTGAATAGGCTTTTGTGGATAAGTAGTCATTAACCTATCTAACATTCCTAATATATCCTGTGCATAGGAAAGTTTGATAAATTCAAAATGTCCCCCTCCCAATGAATCTGAAGACGGTTCACTACCATATAAAGTAAGATAAACTAATTTGAAATTATTTTCTCTAAACTGTTTCACTCCATAGTTATGGTATCGAAGTAATTGATTAGGTTGGTCACATGCGTAGATTTTATTTTCTATGATAATGCCATGCTTACCATCTTCAAGAATAATATCTATGCGACCTCCAGTAGTTTCTGTTACTTCACCTACATATCGTTCGGCAATACTCTCATTACAGTGTGTAATATAATTATCATCTACCTTTATAGCTGTAACAAGAAATTGCCTAAGGAATTCATTTCCCAAGCCATGGCTTGCTTTGGGATTGAATAATGTTGCAAGCAAACGTGAATGCAAGCGCATTTCGTCAGAGCATATATTCAATGCCGAAAACACATTAAAGTTTTCTCCTTCTTTTTCTTCTTTTTGAAGTCTATCTTGCTCTGCATTATGCATGTCTGACAATTTAGACAGTAGCTCTTTGATACTATTACTCATAATAAACATATTTTAGTTAGATTTTCCCTCCATCATCTTATTCAACTCTTCCTCCTCCGTACCCATATCTGTTAAATGCCCCACCTATCATTATGGTTTGTAACAAACTATTCTCATTTGAAATATTCAACAGCGCAAAGATAAAAATAATATATGCAAAAACACTACTTAGGTCTAAGAACATCAGCCTAATCTAATCGCAAGGCTGATAAGTTCGCAGAAATAGAAAGATATTTTAGAAATGGTATAATTGTTTCTCCTATATCCTCTTGCCTAATAGATAAAATAGCATCACCATTATATCCGACTACATTCTCTACAACAACCTTACAACAATTTTCCGTTCTCTCTAACCAGAAATTATATGTAGCATTATAAGCTTTTATATATTCTATATTAGGGGAGTTCGTAATATAGACTGGGTATAAAAGTTTTATTATCTCATATTGAATTGAATAACCATTAGAAATCTGGAATATAATGTTGTTGAGTGATCGCAAATCCTCCTCTATCTTTTCAACAGGCATACCACTTTCCATCATATAAATAATCAGATGAAATAAAGGTAAAGATGTTGGCATACTCCTCCCACTATAACAGTACTCAGGGACTTTAAAATAGCTATCAGTATCAATTTGTGTGAGTTTATATAAATCACGCAATGAACTCCCAGCAAGTTTTTCCCTAAAATGTTGAAGATGTGGCAGTAATTCATGAATACCAAGTTTTTCTCCTAACTGTGCCTCAAAAGCTCGAATCATAATATATTTTATACTATATCTGAATGGCTCACGAGACAAGAATTTACTCATATAACCTTCATAACAAGCTTGCGCGCCATAGAAATGATGAAATATATGCTTAGTCACATCATAGTCCATTACCAAGACAATGTTATTAAACCCAAATTTATTACCGACAATATCAGGTTGCTTGCTATCGTCTATGTGCGCACTTACAACATTAAGAATTCTAAAAAGGTGCTTGGGGTCTAAACGATCTAAGTCTTCTATTATCAATACTGGCTTCTTTGCTTTCTTCACTTTCCCATTTAAGGAATGGTCTTGACTAATCCATTTAATAGCCTTTTTTATCAGTTTTGTATATCCATCTTCTTCATGAATACAGCCAGCTGTATTGGCAAACTGCGATAAATACTTATCTACAATGTGCTTCTTCTCATCATATTTTTTCTTTATCTCAAGGAACTTACTATAGCCTTCATTGCACAACTCTCCCAGCGGTACCAAAGAAAGCAAGAAAGGCACAACAGATGTCAAGTCATCAAGGGTAAATACAGAACCAAATAAAGTATTTAAATCAATATTCTCAAACAACTTTTTTTTATGCAATTGTACAATAATATCTCTTTTAATATATTCAAAAACATCCTCGTTCTTTGCAACAGAATAGTTTACTGGATAAATAGTAAAGAACTCATATTTATCTTGCATTGCTTCATCCTTTCGCAACTCATTCAGCAAATAGGTTTTTCCATCGCCAAACTTAGCAGACAAAATAATTCTATCCGTCTTTTCAAGGTACTGAGCAAAATTATTTAAATTACCAGAGATATCAATTTTATCTAATGTTATTTTCATAGATCTTTGTTTTTATAGATTAATAATGTTTAGAAATGATTTAAGTTTAAATTATACTGAACAAAGTTACAAAAATTATAATAAATACCCAAAAGAATACACTTTTTTTTCCAGCGAGAGGAAGTACACATTACTTTCTATATCCCATTCTTACATCAGTCTACTCTCTTTTCAATCCCACATTCTCTCTACTAAAACCGGATTGAAAAGTCTTTACATAAATTCAAGAAAAGCACTTAAAACAAAGGCGAAAAACACGAATAAAAAGCAAGCTTGCAACAAACAGGGAATCAGTTAGTTACAAAGACGACACAGAAAAGGTGCTTAATTGGACTCCAAAAGGGCGTTAGTAAGGGGCTTAAAGGGCATCTTTTGGCTTGCAACTAATCAATGAAAATGAAGAAAAATAGAAGTTTGTGCAAACTAACTGATAATGAGTAGGAAATGAAATGATTTACATAAAACTGCTTTGTTCGTAAAAGGCAGGAAAGTGCGGATTTAAGCAGAAGTTCAGTTACTAAATCATTACCAAGATTTGAAGTAGGTAACTAAATGCAGATATAGGTAACTGAAATTATTTGGTTCGTGTGTTTGTTGCTTTGGTCGGCAGTTTTCTGCATAAGTGAAGAACGCTTTAATTCGGGTAACTTTGCCCATAAAAATTAAAGCGTATGAAAACAGTAAAGATGAAGGTGTTGCTCTACCTCAAAAAGAGCAGTATGGACAAGTCGGGTAAGGCTCCCATCATGGGACGTATCACGCTTGGAAGGAGTATTGCGCAGTTCAGCTGCAAACTATCCTGTAACCCTGATTTGTGGAATCCCCGTGAAAGTAGAATGGACGGAAAGAGCCGTGAGGCAGTGGAAGTGAATGCCAGATTGGAAAGTCTGCTGCTATCCGTCCAAACAGCCTATCAGTCTCTGCTATCCAAAGGTTGCCCATTTGATGCAACTGATATAAAAGAGGAATTTCAAGGAAGCGTTCAATCTAAATGTATGCTTATTGAAAGAATGGATAGGCTCATCAAAGAGAAAGAAAACCATATCGGCATTGACATCAAGGAGGGAAGTATATTTGGCTACTATTCCACTCGTACCCATTTGCAGAACTTTATACAAAGGAAGTATAAGGTTGCTGATTTAGCTTTCTCACAGCTTACCGAACAATTTATCTACGACTTCCAACAATACTTTATGGGTACTTGTGGGTTTCAGGAAAGTACGTTCTATAATGCCGCCACCTTCTTGAAAATGGTATGCAGGCTGGCATACCGTGAGGGGTTGGCAGACACGCTCCTTTTTGACAAGGCGAAAATATCAAAGGGAGACAACAAACTGCCAAAGGCTCTTGACAGGGAAGCATTGGACAAGTTGAAGGTCCTCCGCTTCGAGGACTTGGAGGAGGAAATGGAAACGGCAAGGGACATTTTCCTTTTTGCCTGTTATGTCGGTGCAGCCTATTGCGACCTGATGGAACTGAGCAAGTCCCATCTTGTCCGTGATGACGAGGGCAGCCTCTGGCTGAAGTTCAACCGTCAGAAGACAGGAGTTCTCTGTCGCGTCAAGCTACTGCCCGAAGCCATACGGCTGATAGAAAGGTTTCACAGCGATGAAAGGGAAACGCTGCTTCCCTTCATCAAGTACAAGAACTATCAGAGTTGCCTGAAAGCCCTCAGGCTGCGTGCAGGCATATCCTTTCCCTTTACCACGCATACCGCAAGACACACCTTTGCCACGCTCATCACGCTTGAACAGGGAGTACCCATAGAGACGGTGAGCAAGATGCTGGGACATTCCAACATAAGCATGACGGAACGCTACGCAAAGGTAACACCCCAGAAACTCTTTGAGGAATTTGAACGTTTCCTTTCTTTCACCGAAGACATGCAGCTGGCTATCTAATCCTTATCACAATTATTTTATTTATTATCCTTTCTTTCAAAACATCAAGACAATGAGAAGTACATTCAAGATACTGTTCTATATCAACAGACAGAAGACAAAGGCAGACGGGCGGACAGTCATCCTCTGCCGTATCACCATAGACGGAAAGAGTACCGCCATTACCACAGGCGAGGAATGCAATCCCTCCGAGTGGAACTCTAAGCAGGGCTTGACAACCGACAGGAAGACCAGCCAAAGGCTCCATGAGTTCAGGGAACTTGTGGAAAAGACCTATCGGGATATTCTCGTAAGGGACGGAGTGGTAAGCGTGGAACTCATCAAGAACTATTTACAGGGCATAGCCACCCATCCGACAACCCTCCTTGCCATGAGCAGGGCGGAACTGCAAATGGTCAGGGAGAGCGTAGGCAAGTTAAGGACAGAGGGAACGTACCTGAACCTATCTCATGCAGACAGAAATCTCCATGAGTTTGTCAAAGACAAAGGAGTGCAGGACATCCTTATTGGGGCAATCACGAAGGACTTGTTTGAGGAATACCGTTTCTACCTCAAAAAGCGTGGACTGAAAGGAACGACCATCAACAACTATCTCTGCTGGCTGAGTCGGCTGATGTACCGTGCGGTCAGTCAGAACATCATACGCTGTAATCCCTTTGAGAATGCCAAGTATGAGAAAGAGGATAAGAATATACGATACTTACAAAAATACGACGTGGCAAGGCTCATGACTATGAGGATGAATGACAGCGAGGCGGAACAGGCAAGGCTGATGTTCATTTTCTCCTGTTTCACGGGACTGGCTATTGCGGATATGGAAACCCTGCAATACAAGCATATCCAAACCGCAGCGGACGGACAGAAATATATCCGCAAGGAGCGACAGAAGACCAAGGTGGAGTTTGTCGTACCGCTGCACCCAATAGCGGAAACTATCATCAGCCATTGCAGGAAAGCAAATCACAACGACTTAACAACAGGACAGGACGAGCAGACGATGAAAGAAAAAGGCGACGGCTTTGTCTTTCATCCTGATAGCAGCCGTAGCGTGATGAATAGCAAATTGTACATTGTGGGCAAGGCTTGCGGTATCAGCCAAAGGCTTTCCTTCCACATGGCACGACACACCTTCGGCACGATGAGCCTTAGTGCAGGAATACCCATCGAAAGCATAGCCAAGATGATGGGGCATGCTTCCATATCAAGCACGCAGATTTATGCACAGGTGACGGACTGCAAGATTTCGGAAGACATGGACAGGCTCATCGCCAAACTTTTCTCAAAGGAAAAGAAAAACAAAGAGCTGGTGGGAAATGAATCCTTGAACATATTAGCATATAAGAAGGAGGAAACGGCATGAATACAACAAACAGACCAAAGACTGACATGGAGCGTAGTCGCCTTGATTGGAGCGGCAATATGCAGGTAATCCGCAAGGGAGGCGGAGAAATTGCCATGACAGAGGGAGAGCTGGCGATGTTCTTCGACGTAACGTGGAAGAAAATCAACGGCAAGCTACAAGTGATACAGAAATCTTCCAACCTACACCCTGATGAAATGTGTGCAGGTGAGAAGGCAATGGTCAGAGATAATGAATTGACAGGTTATGCGCCACTTTATCCGCTCTCAACAATTATTGCCCTATCTTTCCTATTGGATAGCATGGAAGCTCACTTGTTCAGAAGGTACGTCTGCCATAAGGTACAGCAACCGAAAACCTCCATAACACCGATATTCCTTTTTGGAGATACACACCATTAAATTATCTCTATCCTTTTTCTTTCACCGATATTATCCTACTACATTACTACAACAAGGGGTAAAGCGGTGAAAGAAAAAGGATTAGGATGTAGTCAGAGTTAGTTGATAGAGATTACTACTTTCTGACTACATTCTACATTAGTCAGTTCAAAATGCATGATTGTAGGCTAATAACTCACGCAATGAACTTTCTATAGGGAAAGCAATGCCTTATTTGAATTTGTCGTAGATGTCATCAGACACAGGCTCCAGCCATTCGTTCGATGAGCCATCCTCAACGTGAGTATTGTATGACAGGTGCTGCATCCAACTATCTCTGGCGGCTCCGTGCCAGTGCTTGACTTCGGCAGGGATGGCAATGACAACACCGGGGCAAAGCTCTATAGGTGTCTTGCCCCACTCTTGGTACCAGCCACGGCCGGCAACGCAGATGAGCACCTGAACGGCTTTGTGATGAATGTGCCAGTTGTTGCGGCAACGGGGTTCAAACGTTACATTTACCACGCCCCCCTTGTCAGCTTCCATCGGAGCGAGATAACTCAGCCCTATGAAGTATTTAGCATAGCCCGTGTTAGGCTCGCCAATGGGATATGGTGTGCTTGCCTGAAATTCTTCTTTGGTCTGTATGTCTGAAGTCCACACCTCCTTGGCCATGTTGAACACCGCCCATGCCTTAGGCCAGCCTACATAGAAAGCGGCGTGAGTAATCATCTCCGAAAATTCCTGTCGGGTCACGCCATTGGCTTTGGCCGTATTCAGGTGATATTTGAGTGATGAGTCGGTGATGCCTTGCGCCACGAGTGAGAGAATTGTGGTAAGCGAGCGGTCATGCAGGCTCATCTCTTCCTGACGGTTCCATACTTCACCGAAAAGAATGTCATCGTTGAGATGAGCAAATTCCGGTGCGAACTCTCCGAGGGCGGTACGTCCTGCAGTCTGTTTGATTTCTTTCCTTTCCATATTCTTTTGTGCTTGAATGCCCATCACAGCAGTTGCCATGAGAGCCCAAATTATTCCCTTAATTCCGCAGCATAAATTCTTGTGAGAAAAAATGCTGCGGAATTAAGGTGTTATATACTCTAATAACGTTTCCGATTCGGATTTATTGTATACCCGTTGTTAATACCCTTATAAGAGTGTTCGTCAATACCCTTATATGGGTGTTCACTGATACCCTTATATGACTAATATCACGAGGCTTTATATTACCTTTTAATTGGAGTGGTATAAAGGTCTTCATCTATTTTTCTTCCCCTCTCATCAAACAGTGAGTATATCCTCTTTAACTCTGATATAAGCATTTGTTCGAACGTTTCCCATTGGAATAGGGAGGTTGCATCGTCTCTATCACAATAGTGCACGGTGCTTGTTCTTTTATCTATATAAAGATAAGAACCGTCCCAGTCATAACCGCCTATAAAGAAATGGTAGTCTGCGGCATTTCGAGGTCTTTCCCGAATGTTTGCCGTAATAATCGAAAACGGTTGGCGGCTTTCATCAGTGCTTCTTTTATAGTTTCTTCTTAACCCGTCTAAACAAAAGGTTCCAACCAATATGTCTAACCCATTGCTTACATCTAACAAGAATTTTTTATAATCGATGGGAATTTCCATGCCCAATTCTTTCTCCAATGCTTGGACATCGTTCTTACTTAGCGGAGGATACAGGGTGTTTAGCCAAGCCTCGGGGGCTATATGGGGCGCTTTTCCTATAAGGATTGCACCGGTGGATTGGGATTCTTCAATACCCTGGTTCTGAAATCTATAAATTAAATCCCTATATGTTTTATTCATATTCTATTTTTCTATATACGCTATACTATTTATGGTAAAGGCTCATCATTAAAAATGAAGAATTTGACAATAGTTGATTTAGAGCATAAAGTTCCAAAACTATCTTGTTGCTTCATTTGCTTATGCTATAATTGCGAAAATAATGCGAAGGCAAAGCGCTAATTCCTGCCTTCGCATTTTTAACTTATCAGATAGTCCTGATAATCAAGATCCTATTTTCACAACTCCCAATCTGGAGCATTACCAATCACTATCATTAAGAAAAGAAAAACTGAACCAGTTATATTGAAAAGTACCATTAATAATTGGGACGGTAATACTAATTGCTTTATCTTGATAGATAATTATTTTAGGAATTTCTTGCCAATTATGTTTTTCTAATCGATACGCTTTTCCGCATACGTAATATATGGGAATATTTTCGTCGTTAACTCTTGAAGTAAACAACCAAGTCAGAGGACAATCATATAAGGATTGTTCAATACTCCTGTCTATTTCTTGTGTTTCGTTTCGGGATGGTATCAACTCATATCCTCTAGTTTTATCATCTGAAATAAATTTGTAATAGATAATTGAGTTAGTACTGGTGGTAAAAACATCACAATGATTCGTGATTAAGTTAATCTTTAATCTTTCACAGTCGATGAGATATAATTTGTCCTGGACAAGAATAACGAAACAAGATTCAATGGCATACGATATAGGAATCGCCCCCTCTATCTCCATACCATTTAGCTTAATTTTCTTTTCAAAAAGAATATTCATTTTCTTTCCCATAATTGTTAATAGCATCTCTTCTGCTTCGTAATCTATTCGACTCACCATTAAATAATCCCTATTCCGACTTTGAGCTAAGTTCACAATGGGTAAATTCTGCTTTGAATGCCAATAAATATATTTTGCATTTTGAGGAACATGCCAAAGTATAATATTCCTACCTTTTGCATATATCAGTGCAGAGTCCGAGATCTTTAAGCAATTCGAGGTCATGGTTGAATCGATACAATAACTGTGGCTGCGGTAATTCCTTATATCCAGTCTTTGCAGTTTCCTTTCAATCGCTTCCGTATCATAGCTATTTTGACAATAAACCAAATATTTACCTATTGTACAAACAAAATCTCCGTGAATGCACAAAGTATCCTTATTCTGTGAATAAATAGGTAATCCTATATAGCAATACAATATAATTATGCTTAAAAAACATGCCCTATATTTTTTCATCGCTTTTGAGTTGCAATATGAATATGATTATTATGCCCAGAGATCCTCTTAGTTTTCCTCTCTTTTTCTTGTATACCTTAATTCCGCAGCATAAATTCTTGTGAGAACTCCAAGTACCTGAGAAACAAAGTTCTCAAAACACTTGGATATGTCAGAAATTTCACCTATCTTGGTGCTGCAAACATAACAAGTAAGCAAAAATCTGACATGACAAAATCACATCAGAGTGCTCTCCATCCCATAAACATCTTCATGGTCTCCGGATCGTTATGGTCGAAAAACGCGCTTTTGGCGAGGTCAAGGGATTTGATACGCTCCATTTCGTCGGGTGTAAGCTCGAAATCGTAGATGTTGAAGTTCTCTTCCATACGGTTGCGGTGGACGGACTTCGGAATGATGATGACATCGCGTTGGGTGAGGTAGCGGAGGGCAACCTGTGCCACGCTCTTGCCATGCACCTTGCCGATTTCCTTTAACACAGGATTCACGAAGAGTCCGTTGCGACCTTCGGCAAGCGGTCCCCACGACATTGTATGCGTGCCGAACTCATCCATGTACTCCTTACTCCTGATTTGCTGGCAGAAGACGTGCGTCTCCACTTGGTTCACTGCCGGTACGATTTCGACATTGCTCGCAAGGTCAATGAAATGGTTCGGCTGGAAATTGCTCACACCGATGGCGCGCAATTTGCCCTCCCGATAAGCCTCTTCCAAAGCGCGATAGGCACCATAGTAGTCACAAAAAGGCTGATGAAGCAGCATGAGGTCGATGTATTCGGTCTGCAACTGGCGCAGACTCTCGTCGATGCTCGCTTTAGCACGTTCGTAGCCGTAGTTGCCTATCCATATTTTAGACACCAGAAAGATTTCGCTGCGGGCAATGCCGCTCTTCTTCACTGCTGCGCCCACGCCCTCTTCGTTGTGATACGCTTGAGCAGTATCCACCATCCGATAACCTGCGCCGAGTGCGTCGTTCACGCAACGTCCGGCTTCTGTCGGTTCCACTTGATATACCCCGTAGCCCAATTGGGGTATTTTCACTCCGTTGTTTAACGTTACATACTTCATTTTCTTCTCATTTTGGGGTTTATGATTACAAAGTCCTTAATTCCACAGTATAAATTCTTGTGAGAACTCCAAGTGCCTGAGAAACAAAGTCCTCAAAACACTTGGATATGTCAGAAATTTCACCTATCTTGGTGCTGCAAACATAACAAGTAAGCAAAAATCTGACATAACAAAGGTAGCAATTAAAAACGAGAATATCACTTCTTTCGGTGGAATTTACATCATTTCTTTGTGGCTTTTCATACTTCCCCATTGGTTTGGGTGGGGGATTTCATGTCTATGCAAGAACCAAGAATCCTAGAAAATCCCCATATCAATGGATAAATCCCCAAAATGTCACTTCAATATATAAAAGTACCTCACAAGGAATAATGCTGCGGAATTGAGGAAGCATATGCCGAGTTTTGTTTAAAGACTTATAATCCATTTCTGCACTTCTTCAAAATCATAGTTGCCTTTTAGGGCAATACCTTCTTTTAGCAGGCAGTTGCTACACTCGTGTTGAAGGTCTTCTACCATATGTCCGAATCCTCCTCCTCCATGTGTACAGAAAGGGATTATTGTTTTTCCGGTCAGATCTACACTTCTCAAGAAAGAGCGTATAGGCGGCGCAAAGGTTTTTAGCCAGTTAGGTGAACCGATGAAGATGGTATCGTAGACTGCAACGCTATCGAAACAGTTAGATAAAGGAGGGCAATATTCTCGTTCTATCTCCTGTCTGATTTCTTTCACCGCAGTATTGTAGGAAAAAGAATATGGCTTCTGTGGAATAAGCTCCAATAGCTCTCCATCGGTAATCAAGGCAATGTCTTCTGCCAGTGCCTTTGTTATTCCGGAGTATGAATAATAAGCGATTAGGGGAGGTGTATTCACTTCTATATTTATTTATAACCTTAATTCCGCAGCATAAATTCTTGTGAGAACTCCAAGTGCCTGAGAAACAAAGTTCTCGAAACACTTGGATATGTCAGAAATTTCACCTATCTTGGTGCTGCAAACATAACAAGTAAGCAAAAATCTGACATGACAAAGGTAGCAACTAAAAACGAGAATATCACTTCTTTCGGTGGAATTTATCATATTATGGACGTTTTCTCAAAGATGGGCTTTGAAAAACTTACCGAATCTGTATTGGGCAAACGTAGAAGTAGCGGCAAAGCATTCTGTTATGGAAGTATTTTTGTGGTTTTTCATACTTTCCCATTGGTTTGGGTCTTTTATGCTTAGAAAAGACCCAAGAAACACCGAAGCACCTCATATCAACATATAGAGCCCAAAAAGACATCTCAACATATAAAATTTTCTCACAAGAAAAAATGCTGCGGAATTAAGGATTATCTTAAACTCGCATATGTTATTCTAATCTCATTTTTTTCTTTCCCCAAAGTTGTTATATATATAATTCTACCATAATTATCATATTTGTACTGACATCTGTAAATAACGGTCTCGTCAGAAAAATCTGGCATGTATTCATATCGGAACTCTTTAAGTAAACCTTTTTCTATAACTATTGTGAGCGTTAAAACATAATCGACTCTTGCATTAATATATGTGTAATATTTGTTGATTTTTAATATATTAATTGTTTTACAATCGCCTTTTGTTTGAATAAAAGATTGAATTTCCGACTTATCATAATTGGATAATATATCAGAGATAATACAAAGGTCTTCGAAAATAACCTCTGGATATTTTATAATCACCCCCCACGATTCCAAGTATTTTAATTGTTCGAAAAAGATATTTTGCATATCTTTCTCGACTTTTGAGAGCCTTATAGGTTTCTTTTTCTTGCTTTTATAGACAGCTTCTTTCTTTCCATTTATATATAGACTCTTGGAAATATACCCAGATTCATACGATAAGGTAACATCCACCTGATGATCTTCCGCTACTTTACTGTTAAGAGGAAAATATAATAATAAAAGAAGTAAAAACACTTTCATCCTTAATTCCGCAGTATAAATTCTTGTGAGAACTCCAAGTGTCTGAGAAACAAAGTTCTCAAAACACTTGGATATGTCAGAAATTTCACCTATCTTGGTGCTGCAAACATAACAAGTAAGCAAAAAACTGACATGGCAAAGGTAGCAATTAAAAACGAGAAGATCACTTCTTTCGGTGGAATTTATCACATTATGGACGTTTTCTCAAAGTTGGGCTTTGAAAAACTTACTGAATCTGTATTGGGTAAATGTGGAAGTAGCGGCAAAGCATTCTGTTATGGAAGTATTTTTTGTGGTTATCATACTTCCCCATTGGTTTGGGGATTTTATGCTTATGCAAGAACCAAGAACCCCAGAAAATTCCCATATCAATGGATGAATCCCAAAAATGTCACTTCAATATATAAAAGTACCTCACAAGGAATAATGCTGCGGAATTGAGGTAATAGAGGAAATCAAAACTTTAACTTATCAATGGAGCAATATATGCTATACCCCATTGATAAGTATTTTTATTAATTCACTTTCTTTGTCCAAAGCTTACTATTGCTCGTATCTGCTTTAGGAGTGTCCCGCCCTTATGAGAAGCATCGATAAAATGAATATAATATTCCTCATAACGCTTTATATTTGATGACCAATACGAATTCATTTTAATTTCTTCAACCAAAACAATGTATCATCCCGTTTTAGATTTTTCCTCCAATCTCTTATATTGTTGCCTAATCCAAAGAGTAGAATAGCATCTTTATCATAAATATCATAGAGGATCAGATTTGCTGCAAAATCGGTCTTCTTATCAGATAATAAGTGCCTCCACATTTCCTTTTCTATTTTCTTAACAATACTTTTCTGTTTATCTGTCAGCTTAACACGCACTCTATAGCCCTTATTTATAATAGGAACACAGGTGTCACATGCGACTAAGAGGATATTATAATGAAGTTTATCATTTTTTATAAATGATAAGTTATTCGATGAATATCTGTTATTTAACTGCTGATTATTACAGTTAGTTGTAATAACAAGCATTACGCCAATCAATAGTAAGCCAAATCTTTTCATATCTATTTTTTACCTTAATTCCGCAGCATAAATTCTTGTAAGAACTCCAAGTGCCTGAGAAACAAAGTTCTCAAAACACTTGGACATGTCAGAAATAAGCCATAATAACTATATACTAACCATCTTCCATTTATATTTCTTTTTTTCTTTATTAAAATCTTTGTTACTTATTTCTATAAAAGTTATATTATAATCATTATTTATTTTTTCACCTCTGTCTTTAAATAATGGACTCTTTTTTGTTTATCTGTAACCTGCACTATTATACCGCTTTTATTGTAACCATAGGCAATAGTTGTTGCAATTATAAAACTGGAAGACCTTGTATATCTAAAGCCTGGCCCAAGTACAGGAAATCCTTGCGAATCTATTATCTCAAAATGCGCAGGATATTCATAAACTACTTGTGCGCTCAAATTATAGGGTAATTTTTCCCTTGGATCTGAACAAGAGAATAATACTAACACGAATATAAAAAAATATTTCATTATTGTACTGGCTTAAAAAAGTAAGTTCGTGTTCGCATCTTATAATACCTTAATTCTGCAGCATAAATTCTTGTGAGAATCCCAAGTGCCTGAGAAACAAAATTTTCAAAACACTTGAATATGTCTGAAATTTCACCTATCTTAGTGCTGCAAACATAACAAGTAAGCAAAAAACTGACATGACAAAGGTAGCAATTAAAAACGAGAATATCACTTCTTTCGGAGGAATTTATCACATCATGGACGTTTTCTCAAAGTTGGGCTTTGAAAAACTTACCGAATCTGTATTGGGTAAACGTGGAAGTAGCGGCAAAGCATTCTGTTATGGAAGTATTTATAATGATCGTGGAGCAAGCGAAAAGAACTTCGACATACAGAACAATGACTTCGGATGGTCACATCTACCCTTTTCCTTTATGGCTGAGAACATGGTTTTCATGATGGTTACCGCCATGCTGAAGAACTTCTATCTCTATCTCGTCCGTCATATCAGCGATAAGGTCAAGCCATTGAAAAAGACAAGCAGGCTGAAAGCCTTTATCCTGCATTTTGTCAGCGTGCCAGCAAAATGGGTGCGCACTGGAAGGCAGAACGTTCTGAACCTATATACAAATAAAACCTACTACGCTGAAGTCTTCATAGAATAACAGTATTTCTTTGTGGTTATCATACTTTCCCATTGGTTTGGGTGGGAGATTTCATGATTATGCAAGAACCAAGAACCTCAGAAAATCCCCATATCAATGGATAAATCCCCAAAATGTCACTTCAATATATAAAAGTACCTCACAAGGAATAATGCTGCGGAATTGAGGTCCTATAACAATCCTCCAGTAATCTCTCCAAGTCCGAAGCCTTGTAGAGAATCTTTCCTGCAAACTGCGTGTAGGGAATAATCTTTCTGTCTCGATAGTCTTGCAAGGTGCGAGGGCTTATATACAGCCGCTCACACACCTCCTTGCCCGTTAGGAAATGCTCACCTCCAAACAGGGGCTTGTGCGTCTGTGCCACTTCCTTAATTCTTCTGCTTACGCTGCTGATAGCGGACAGCACCACCTGCATCTCGTCCGCATCCATGCTTAAATCTCTAACTGTTTCCATCTTTTCATTGTTTATTTGTTGTTCTTGGTTTTCTCTGACTTTGTCTGTAACAACCGTTCCACGTCTTCACGCTTGTAATAGCACTTGTGTCCGATTTGTGTAAACGGAAGCATGCCCGTATCACGGTAATGCTGCAAGGTGCGTTTGCTGATGCCCAGTAGCTGACATACATCTCCGTTGTGCAGCCAATCAGTGTGCTTACTCGATTCTCCAAATGCCTTATGGCAGGTCTGGGCAAGGGCGAGGATTTCGTCTCTCAGCATTGCCCATTGCTTGTCGGTAATGATAAAATATCCCATAGCGTTATCTTGTTTTGTTTATATTTTCCTTTTGCGATTTGCTTTCCGTCGCATGTTTCTGCGTGCAAAAGTATTCGCTTCTTTCCATTCTGCAAAGCAGTGGGGAACAGTAGGGAAGAATAGGGAAACCGAAGGAAATGCGGTTATCTTTCTTACTATTCTGTAGTTCCTTATCTTCCTTTTTTCTAGGTTTGTTTTAGTCAAAGCAATACAGTGCAGATTGGAGCAAATAAGTACATACTTTTCTTGTAGTATTTCTATACTTGCTCCCTTATATTAGCCTGAAATCCTTATTTTCCAGCTTCTTCCTGTCAGAAATCCGTGAGAAATTCATTGCCAATGAGTGCAACATTATGCAAGCATGCTCAGATTGCTTGGAACATTGACATTCTCGCCGTAACTTCATTCTAGGAAACCAAAACGGGTAAACAATGAAAAATGAAGCAGATAAAAGCAGAATGAAAACAACTGGCAATTCTACCGAACGCAGGGGAAACACCTCCAAGAACAGCGAGATAGAAACCTATCTCCGTACGCACTATGCGTTCAGGTACAACACCGTGCTGGGCAGAACAGAATACCGTAGCTATAAAGATGCAGGCAGTCGTTTCACAAAAGTAGGTCGCTATGAAATCAACTCTCTCCGTAGAGAACTTGACTTCGACGTGGGTATCGTTACATCGTCCGACAACCTCTATTCCATCATTGAAAGCAGCTTTTCACCACGCATCAATCCCATACAGGAATACTTCAAGACTTTGCCAGAGGTTGATGCTTCAGAAGTGCTGAACAAGATAGAAACAGATCAAAACATCATTTCAAATCTTGCATCATGCGTTACCATCCGCAACTCCGAAAAGTGGCTGTCCTATCTTACCAAATGGCTCGTTGCAGTTGTTGCCAATGCTATGGACGACCGAGAGTGTCGTAACCACACCTGCCTTGTACTGACAGGAGAACAGGGAAAGTTCAAGACAACGTTCCTTGACCTGCTCTGTCCTTCTGCTCTGCACGGTTACAGCTACACGGGAAAGATATACCCGCAGGAGAAGGACACACTTACCTATATCGGGCAGAACCTCATCGTAAACATTGACGACCAGCTCAAAGCCCTCAACAAGCGGGACGAGAATGAACTGAAGAACCTTATCACCTGC
The DNA here is from genome assembly GCF_018127765.1 of Prevotella veroralis. Taxonomy (NCBI): domain Bacteria; kingdom Pseudomonadati; phylum Bacteroidota; class Bacteroidia; order Bacteroidales; family Prevotellaceae; genus Prevotella; species Prevotella veroralis. Next base: position 1,390,669 of record NZ_CP072330.1, read on the forward strand.
CCGATGGTCAAATACCGTATGCCCTATGACAAGTATGTGGAGGAACATCCGCACTTGGCGAGCTTCGTGGCATCGGTAAACGGCAATGATTTCTTGACCGACCCGACAGGCAGCAGACGATTTCTTCCCTTTGAGGTGCTATCTATTGACATAGAACGAGCTAAAGCTATTTCTATGGATGCCGTCTATACCGAAGCTAAATCCTTGTTAAACGCAGGCTTTCGCTATTGGTTTGACGATGACGAGATAGCTGAACTCTACAAGGAGAGTGAGGACTTCCAAGTGCAGACCGCAGAAATGGAACTCTTGTCGTGCTGTTTTGAGAAGCCCATGGAGGACAATCCTCATTGTACTTATATGACTACTACCGAAATACTTGCCTACTTAGGCATCTATACGCATCAACCCTTGACACTCAAACGTATGGGTGAAGCACTCAAAAGGGCAGGATATGAAAAGGTGAGCAAAAGGCGTGAGGGCAGTAGTCCTGTCTATGTATATAAGATACGGAAAATCCAGCCCTGCCCACTTCTTAACAGTTGTAGTAGCCTGATGTAGTAGTATGTGTAGTATTGTTATATACTACTATGTGATACTGATTATCAAGTATTTACTGCAAAATAGTATGTAGTAAGAAGAAAGATAAAAAAGTTTGGAAGGGAAAAACTTTGGAAAAGATAATCAAGGAAGTAGAGTCCTGTCGAACAGAATATTTTGAGATAAGAAAGAAATGTTCAACCAATAAATATCACAATAATGAAAGAAGATTTATCACTCATCAAGCGATACCCCATCGTGGAGTATCTTGAAAGGAAAGGCATCAAGCCTGTCCGCAGGACACCTGCCTATGCCCTTTATCGCTCACCGCTTAGGGAGGAAACGCATCCGAGCTTCAAGGTGGACACGGAGAAGAACCTCTGGATAGATTATGCCGAGGGACGTGGCGGAAGCATCATCGACCTCTGTATGCGCATGGAGCGATGCAGCCTGTCGGAAGCCATCCGCCTTTTGGGGCGGAACGCTCCCGATACAACGTGCAGTCCTCGTATGGTATGTGTACATGGCACTTCCAATCAGGAAAGTATTGGACAGGCTACATCGGCAAACGGGGCAAGGAGACTGACAGGCATATCAGACACCTTGCCGCCACATTTGCAGGACTACCTCATGAAAGAACGCTACATTGATTTGGCAAAGGCAAAGCCATTCCTCAAATGCATCAGCTATGAGGTAAGGGGGCAGCATTATCAAGCCATCGGCTTCGCCAATCAGTCGGGTGGCTATGAGCTTCGGGACAGCGGCTCGTTCAAGGGAACGATTGCCCCGAAGGACATTACCCCTATATTCATGGATAGGTCGAGAAATAAGGTAACTGACAAAATACAACCGGTCTGTGTGTTCGAGGGCTTCATGGACTTCCTTTCTTTCCTTTCAATGAAAGAAGAAGTAACGAGTGCCTGTCTTGTGCTGAACTCCGTAAGCAACGTTGCAAGGGCTATCCGCTATCTGAACGACAGACACCTAACCCATATCCGTGCCTTCCTTGACAATGACGATGCTGGACGGAAAGCAACCAATGATTTCATCAGGGCAGGTTTCAAGGTGGAGGATATGTCCGTGCATTACGGACGGTTCAAAGACCTCAACGAGTACCATATCCACAGGGTGCGTGGACAGCAGAAAAGACAATCACTGAATACATTACAACCGCAAACCAATTCTATCAAGACAAAACAAGTTAAACATAAAATGAGATAAAACAATGGAAAAGAAGAAAACAACAGACGAGGAGCATGACCTTTCATATTACTTGGGTGGTAACGAAGAAGAAACTTCTTCAAAGACAACTGAATAAAAAGACATACTTATCCCTAAGTGGGGAGAGGTCAGGGAGCAGAAAAAAAGAATATCCATGAATCAGTCGGGTATTCCATCGGAGAATTCGGAACATGAACTGCATACTGTATCATCACAGGATGCTGCACCATCACAGCACACAGAGAACACAGCCGTTCAGAGACGCATCAGTGCCAAAATGAGAAAGAAGACACTTGAAGCCTACAAGCAAGCCTATCTTGTTCCAACCAAATTGATAGGCCGAAAGGCGGTCTATCTGAGCAGGGAGACACAGGAGCGGGCGGACTTCATCGTGCGCAGATTGGGCGACAGGGGCAGCAACCTTTCAAGTTTTGTGGAGAACATCGTGCGCCTTCATCTGGAGGAATACGGTGAGGACATAGAGAAATGGAGAAGACTGTAAACAGAACGAAAAGAAGACGAGGGGGATATGAGAAGGAACATCCCTTTCACTTCCCCCCAAACCCTTTTCAGAGAATATGCCAACGGACATTTGTCAAGCATACTGAACGGTGGGAATGCCACGAACGCAGTCAGACACGGAATGCCGTGCATTCACTTTTTGGCAACAAAACGCCTTATGCGTAAACGGTCTGTTAGGGTAGCATTGCAAGACGTCAGTTTGTACCCACAAACTGCGCTTGCTCCCCTCGTTAAATTATCGGGGAGAATAGACCGTAATCACTCCGTTCTCATCGGTCAGTATTCGGGAAATAAGAGACTATAAATCATGAAGAATGATAAACTTTCAAAGAAACTTATATGAGTAGATACAAAAGAAAAGCTGCCCGATGGCAGCAACAGGACAAGGAAGAACAGAGGATGAACAAGACGGAGTTCATCAAGGTTAGGTGCAGCTTGGAGGAGAAGCAGCGCATCAAGTCAAGGGCGGAAAGCACAGGGCGTAAATTCTCCGACTACTGCCGTGAGATGTTAATCAGAGGTGAAGTGATAGCCGTTCCTCCAATGACGGACAATGAGAGGGAAGCCATTGCCATACTCCAGCGGACGGGAATGTTCTACGGGCAGATTTCCAACCTTATCAAGGTCAAGGATAAGGCATGGGTGCCGATAACGAAGAACCTTTCCATATGTGCCAAGGAAGCATTTAAGCGTTTTTACGACCCTCACTTTCGGATTGATGACGATATTTATAAGGTCTTAAATTTGACGAGAAATGATAGGAAAGTGTAAGGCGATAGCGCACGGAAGCACGGCATTGGACTATATTTTCAGGGAGGGCAAGCTCGGTTGTCGGCTTGCCTTCCACAATCTTTGCAGCAGGGAGCCGAAGGCTATCCATGAGGAAATGAAGGTGGTCAGCGACTACAACAGCCGATGCAGGAACAAGTTCCTCCGTATCGAAATAGGTATCGCTCCGCAGGACGAGAAGAAACTGCCTGTTTCTGAATTGATGAGGATATCTCATCTGTTTGCCAAGCGAATGGGGCTTGACAATCACCAATGGGTAGCCGTAACCCACAAGGACACCGATAACAGGCATATTCATATCATCGCCAACCGCATCAGTCTGTACGGAGAGGTATATGACACCACTTTTGTGAGCAACAGGGCAGCGAGGGTGGCGGAGGACATCAGCAGGGAGAAAGGCTTGACCATCGCAAAGGAGGTCAAGGCGGAGAGGAAACGCCAAAAGGTAAAAGCCAATCCCACAAGGGAGGAAGCAAAGAAAGAACTGCAAAGAATATGCTATACCCTGCTTGATAAATACAAAGGTACAGGCATCACGGGACATTCCATGTTCCTCTACGAATTAAACAAGAACGGCATTACCATAGAGCGCGTGAAGAACAAGCAGGGCAAGGTGTATGGCTTGAAGTTCTCATACGGAGGACAATCTTTCAAGGCGTCGGAAATAGGCAGGGAGTTCGGCTACCGTTCCCTGAAGAAGAACTTTGAACCAACTAACAAAGAAGCATTAAAAAGACCACACCAAACGACACAGGAACCGATAGAAAAGAACGAACAGCCTGATACAGGTTATCAACTTGTACCCAAAAGCCGTTCCTCTATCTCACGAGACAATGACATCCCACAAATGCAAAGTCCCATTGGCGCAGTGGCTGATACTGCCATGAGCGTAGTCGATGAAGTAATGGAAGGCTTAGGCGGGATGATTACACCAACCGCACAGGGAGATGATTATGCCGAAGCAGCATGGCAGCGCAAGCTCAGATACCAAGCGAACAGAAAGAAACGAGGGAGAAAACTATAAGCCACACGAGTTTACAAAAACGCAAAACAAAGAATTTCTTAGCATAAACGCTTGTTATTCGGTAACAAAGTATTATCTTTGCAGACAGAATAACAAGCGTTCTTTGTTAGGCAGAAAACAGCGAAGTCAAGTAGCTCGCTCGTTTCCAAATCGTTACCTATTCAGTTGTATCATCAAGGTAACTTCTTTATTTTCAATCAGTTGTATTTCAGATATTATCTTGCAAGCCAAAAGAGCGTTAATTGAAAACCAATTAACACCCTTCTGAATTTCAGTGTTAAAATTTTCTTTACGATACTTGGCATCATCTATTCATATTTTCACAGATATCTACGAAAAACTTCAGAAATTAAATTATACTCAAACTTATATTTTAAAATATTCAACTGCCTACTTTTGGATTTTAGATAGACTTAATCACTCCAATTCCTATTATTAACTTTTATCAGGATACATCCAAATATCATTAGGAGCATCAAATGTAGACATCGCAATTAAATGGCTAGCAAGTCTATATTGATCATTCCCATACAAAGGGTATTTTCCAATTAAATCCAGAATATTTTTATCATCATAGATAAAGATATTTGCTTCTTTGGTTGAATACTGTTCTCGAAATTTAGAAGAGAACCTTTGTAAAGTTGCTTCATCTTTCAGAAAACCTTTATACAGTATATGAAAATTTTCAACTGTATAATTATGATCAATCTTCAAGACTTCAAACAAATCAAGAGGTAACTTTTCATCTATTTTTCGGCTATTCTCGCAAAGGGAAATAGGTAAAATTTCATACGAGTTTTCTTTTCTATTCATCTTATAGAATTTTATATCTCTATTTTGTAATCCATCAATAATTATACTTTGATATTGTTCGTCCATATATAAGCCAAAATAAACAGCTTTTAAGGCAAACGGAGAATAATGCTTAATACCAAAAGTCGAATATAGGAGCCTTATTTCCTTTTCATATTGCCAGACTTTCATTTTCGTTCCAAACATTTTTACAATAAAATCTATCCTATGAGCAATATCGTTTACATCTATTTTCGGAACATTTTCTACATATTTAACTTCTACACTATCCACACTGAAAGGCAATATCTCACTATCCTTTAATTTATCAATATCGTACGCTATACAAAAACCCTTATGAGAATTTGAATAATGTGACCACATCAAATTGCTTGAAGGATAATCCTTCTCAGACAGAGATAAAGAATATATGCCTAAGTTCTCTTTAATTCGCTTCAAATTTTCCCATTTAGCTTGCACATCATTGATATTCATGTTGAACAACTCTTTGAGCGTGTTCAAATCCCGGCTTATATTATCTATATACTCGGTTTCAAAAGGATCATTTAGGTCATCAAATGAGGATGCCCATAATTCATCTTTTAAAAGAGAATCTATGTCACGAAGATAATTATTTTTTTCTATTATATTCGCTCTGTATTTATATCCTATACTCATTGGCTAAATTAAATTAAGTTACCAAATCTATTTAAAAAGTTACACTTATTGTTGAATTCACGCATTAAGCTCAAGTCAACATATATACAATATTTACACAAAATTCGTCAAAATCCTCGAAATATACAAGTAATTTTCTGAAAATCGTCAATAAATGTGGCAATATCCCTCGGTGTGGTTCGACACCCAAAAATCATAGACTTGGGCGTTGTGGCATTGTCGATATAACCATCACTCTTTCTTACATTCTGCTCGGTTTCTTCCTAAACCTTTTTAATATCTCTATGACGATTGAATACCCTACACGCTCAGCCTCTGTGCCTCAGCAACCAAACACTTGTCTAAAACGGATTTTTCTGTCACTGCTATCACTTAAAAGTATAAGATAACTCGTTGGTTTACAGAGGAGTTAATTAAAATGTTAAAAGTGACAGCAAATCAAAACTAAACTTATATTGTGAGAAGTGTAACAGGTTCTTCCATTAGAGAATATTTATAGGGCATCAGTAGTTTGGTGAGATAAGGTTTACCTCTTGAATTTAGAGTATTAAAGAAATGTCACACAGAGGCACGGAGTAAATGGAGAATTATTAAGACAAAGTGACGGTAGGCACGGAGGCACCATCGGTGCATGGAGCGACAGAGCTTGTTTGCCAATCATATTAGACATATTCTGTTCAAAATATTTATCTAAAAAGTATTAGGATTCTGTACGCTATATCTCCGTCACTCTTTGTATCACTGGCACCTCCATGATATTACTATTAGCTCTGTCAACTCTGTGGCTCTGTGTGCCTTATATGTAAGAGTTTTGGTTTATCCCTCAATATTTCTGCTGAGCCAGTCTTACTACTCCACGTATTAGGAAGACACGAATATAAACACACGCATACGATATTTGTACAGATTACTTTTGGCAGTTTGATAAGAATGTATTACTTTTGCACCGACTTCCAAAGCGGAAGTTAGGGGGTGCTTGCCTGTTTGGGCTTGCTGAGAATATACCCATTGACCTGATACGGGTAATGCCGTCGTAGGGAAAATTCCCCTTATTTATATTTTAATATCATTACTAAAAGGATATGAAAAGAATTATCCTATTCACTGCTGCATTAACATGTGTAGCAACAACAAAGGCACAAGAAGTAACTGACACGCTCAAGCAACAGCACTTGGAAGAGGTAATAGTAGCTGGCGTTCGAGTACAAAAGAATGCTCCTTATGCAGTGGCTAACATCAAGAAATCAGAACTTGAGGCTTTCTCTAAAACAGGACGTGAATTACCTTTCTTATTAGCTCAAACGCCAGGCGTGTTAGCTTGGGGCGAGAACGGATTAGGAACGGGTACTGCAGCAATGCGCATACGAGGCGCAGCAGGAAGTCGCATTAATATCACCTTAGATGGTGTGGCTTTAAACTCGCCAGAAGATCAGTCTGTGTTCTGGGCGAACATGAATTCGTATGCTTCGCTTATGGGAAGTGTACAGATACAGCGCGGTATCGGAACATCTACAAACGGCGATGGTGCTTTCGGTGGTTCGGTTTCTTTGGCTATGAGTTCACCCATGCGGACGCCGAGCGCAGAGGTCAGTGCATCATACGGTTCGTATAACACTTACAACGCAGGAATGAAGTTCTCAACGGGTTTGCTCTTCAATCATCTTATCTTTGATGGGGCATATCACGAGACAGCAACCGATGGTTATGTTCACGGAACAAGCGGGCGGTCGGGTTCTTACTATGGCGGTTTGACTTGGTTAGGAGATAACTTCCGCATTAGCTACAAGAACATCGGAAACTTTGAGAAGACGGGGCAGGCTTGGCATGGAGTTGTCGCTGGTAGCGGCGATCTTAGTTTGATGGATGGTACTTTCGGGGTACATACGGGTATTAAAACTTACAAGGATCTTTACGATAGAGGATTAGGCAAATTCAATTCCCTATACGAGTATTTGCAGACAGACAATAATGGTGCTTTCGTCAAAGATGCTGCTGGGAATTATCAAACGGAACGATTTAAGATGCGCGATGGTTCGTTTTGGAAGAAGACTACCGATAACTTCTATCAGAATCACAACATCCTTTCTTTCCTTATTCATCCTGCACAGCATTGGAGCCATAACATAACCTTACATTATACTTATGGTTATGGTTATTACAGCGAGTTCAAGCGGAAAACAAAGCTGGCTAAGTTTGGTTTGCAATTCACCGACAATACTGGCACACAGATAGCAAAGACTGACCTCGTGCGTCGTAAGGGTTTGTCACAACACACCTACGGCGTTATCTATAATCTCAACTATAAAGATGAAAGCTGGGATGTGATGGGTGGCTTGAATCTCCAACAGTTCCGAGGTGATCACTTCGGATATCTTACATATATCAAAGACCAACAGGTCGACAACAAGTTCCGACCTAACGGCAAGGATTATAAGTATTATTCTTCTGACGCTCGTAAGTTCGATTACAGCGGTTTCTTCAAAGCTAATTACCACTTTAACAACTACTGGAATACGTTTATCGACCTTCAGTATCGCCGCGTGGAATATAGAACCAATGGCGAAAATGATAGGTTCCGTAAAGATGCCAACGGATACCATAATCAACTGTTGAATATCAATAAGCATTATGACTTTATCAATCCTAAAGCGGGCGTAAGTTACTATCGTGATGGGCACAAGGCTTATACATCCATCGCCTATGCTAACCGTGAACCAGAACGCAATAACTTTACCAACAATGGTAGTTACCCTGCACCTTCGCCAGAACGATTGATGGATATAGAGCTTGGCTATCAGTACACAGGTAATAACTGGCATGCAGGCGTAAACCTTTATTATATGGACTATACGAATCAGTTTGTGCAGACTGGCGAGAAGAGTGACATCGGCGAGAATCTTACCACAAACATCAAGAACAGCTACCGTATGGGTGCTGAGTTGGAAGCTGGCTGGAGTCCGCTGTCATGGTTGACTGTCGAAGGTAACGCTGCGTTAAGTCGTAATGTTATTAAGGACTTCGACGAAATGGCAAGTGTCAACTTTGATGATTCTTTCCGCAAGATACATTATAATCACTCTACTTTGGCATTCTCCCCATCAGCCATCCTCAATGGCTTCCTCGATTTGCATTACAAAGGCATTAAGGCTGTATGGCATACAAACTTCGTAAGTCGTCAGTATCTCGATAACACCGAGAACATAACCCGTTCGTTGCCTTGCTATTCACAGACGAATGTCAACATCAGCTACTCTCTCCGTCCTGCAAAGCGTCTTATCGGTTTGAAGGAAGTTATCTTCGGTGTGAATCTTAACAACATCTTCAATCGCCATTATGCTGCCAGCGGATGGGTATATAGCTCTATCCTCGACAATGACGGTCATCCTAACGAGAACCGTTACACGCAGATTGGTTTTATCCCAATGGCAGGCTTTAATGTGATGGGGAATGTTGCGGTGAAGTTCTAGCCTCACCCCCGCCCCCTCTCCGATTGGAGAGGGGGAGTAGATACCGAGACTTCCCTAAATGATAAACCATATATATATGAGAAGGTTACTATTCGAGTTTAACTATTACATTATAAACTTAGCAAACGCCACATTCCACTCCCCTCTCCAATAGGAGAGGGGTTGGGGGTGAGGCCATCATTATGACACTAGACATGCTGGGCTGCATCGTCGGCCTCATTTACATCTATCAAGAATACAAAGCGAGTATATGGCTTTGGCTGACGGGTATTATCATGCCTGCCATCTATATGGTTGTCTATTACGAGGCGGGACTATATGCGGACTTTGGAATGCAGATATATTATACATTAGCAGCCATTTATGGCTTCTTGTATTGGAAGTTCGGACGGAAGAAAGGGGCGGAGGAGATTCCTATCACACACTATCCACGTCGGTTGATACTCCCGTCAATCCTTGTCTTCCTCGTCCTATGGGGCGCACTCTACCTCATTCTCATCAACTTCACGAACTCTACCGTACCAGTATTAGACAGCTTCGGCAATGCACTCAGCTTCATCGGACTGTGGGCATTAGCAAAGAAATACATCGAACAATGGTGGATCTGGATTGTCGTCGACATCGAACTGGCAGGACTCTACCTTTATAAAGGAATTCCTTTCACCGCAGGGCTATATGCTCTCTACACGATTATCGCTGTGGCAGGGTACTTTAAGTGGAGGGGAAGCCTCCCCAAGCCCCTCTTAAAGGAATAGAAAAGGAGCCTCCCCAAGCCCCTCCAAAGGAGGGGATGTGCCTAACGGAATAAAGGTTTCATCAGAGTTCTCCAAAATATATTCATAGGAGAAGAAGTTACTGTAATAAATAAAACGCATACAAAGCCTCTCGAAAGAGAGCTACAATAAAATAGAACAACACAACAAATGATTATCAATAACAAAGAGAATAACAAGGACGAACAACATCCTCACATCCCCAACGAACCCCCCGCTAGGTACTCCCCTCCTTTCGGAGGGGTTGGGGAAGGCTTTAACTCCCTTCCTCCAGAGGCATTAGGGGAAGTGTCTTCCGCTAGGCACATCCCCTCCTTCGGAGGGGCTTGGGGAGGCTTTAACTCCGTCATCCTTGCAGCTGGCGACTTTCCCACCCACATCCTACCCCTTCGCATCCTACGCACTGCGGATAATCTCATTGTATGTGATGGCGCACTCAAGGATCTACTTGAATATGAGATAGAGCCAACGGCAGTAGTGGGCGACGGCGACTCTCTCTCTGAAGAGCTGAAACAACGCTATGCACACATTTATCATCATATATCAGAACAAGAGTTTAACGACCTCACCAAGGCGACCCTCTTTGCTCGTTCACACTTGAAGATGGACGCATCAACCCATACCCGTCCCCGCTTCTGCTACCTCGGAGCAACTGGCAAACGAGAAGATCACACGCTAGGGAACATCTCTTTAATGCTTTATTACCATCGTCAACTAAGCATAGCCCCCCTCATGTTGACCGATTACGGATGGTTTGTACCTGCATCAGGTACAAACACCTTCTCTTCTTTTGCAGGTCAACAAGTAAGCATTTTCAATGCTTCTTGCAAGGAACTAAGTAGCGAAGGGCTCAAATGGGACATATACCCCTTCGCAGAAATATGGCAGGGAACACTGAACGAAGCCCTTTCCACATCCTTTACTATCCATGCCGATGGAGACTATTTAATCTATCGGACACATAGAAACATTTAATAATTATTGTTTAGAGGCTGCTCATTATCAATGATTAAAAGTCTTTCTTTACTTTCAGAAAGTCCTTATATAGAACAGAGAAAGTATCAAGACAGCTTAAAGAAGGACGTCTCTTATACGAAAAATAGTCTATTTTCCAAAAGGATTAAGGATATTTTACAGAGAAAATTAAACTATTTTTCCTAATTCACAAAGCCCATTTAGAAGATAAGAAGAAGTTAGGTCTACTTTAAGTCACATCTATCTACTAATAATAAGTTACAATAATTATACGCTTCATTGTAACCCCCATTGACAAAAAACTTATGCTTTCAACTTAAAGGAGTTCTCTATACTTGCCAATTCTGCATAGAAACCCTTATCCACCTTAAGCCTGTCTTCTATCTTAGAACAGCTGTGAATAACTGTACTGTGGTCTCTATTGCCCACCAACTTACCGATACGGCTTGCAGGCATCTTCGTATATTTCTGTGCCATATACATGCTCACCTGACGCGCCATAACAATGTCCTTCTTGCGTGAACGAGAGTTGACAGCAGAGGTGGTAACGCTGAAGTGTGTACAAACCTTATCCAAGATATCATCAATGGTTAGTGGTTCATCATCGATCTTTACGGCACGCTTGATAACACGTTCAGCCAGTCGCATATCGACGTTACTGTTATAAACAACGCTATAAGCCAAGAGAGAGTTGATAACACCTTGCAAGTCTCGCACACTACCATTAGCCGTTTCTGCGATAAACTTAATCACGTCCTCTGGAATACTAAGCCCATCACGCTTAATCTTATTGTGCAAGATATCCACACAAAGCTGTACATTTGGCTTCTCCAGCTCTGCAATAAGACCGCAAGAGAAACGTGTCAACAAGCGATCATTCATTCCTTTAAGATCTACAGGAGGGCGGTCACTGGCTAAGATTATACGTTTTCCATTACGGAAAAGGTGATTAAAGATGTGGAAGAAAGTGTCTTGTGTCTTGGTAGCAGTGATCCACTCTTGTATATCATCCACTATTAAGACATCAATCGTTTGGTAGAAATTAATGAAATCATTGGTGGTGTTCTGTCTAACAGAATCTGTGTACTGCACTTGGAAAAGGCGTGCAGAAACATATAACACACGCTTTTCGGGATAAAGCTGCTTAACTTTCAATCCAATGGCATTGACGAGATGCGTCTTACCACAGCCAGAAGGTCCATAAATAAACATTGGATTGAACTGCGTTGTACTAGGATGTTCTGCAATAGAAAGTCCTATTGAACGAGGCAATTTATTGCTATCTCCCTCTATATAGTTAGTGAATGACTTATGAGGATCAAGTTGCGAATCAAGGTCTTGAGGCACTGCGTCCAAAATCGTAGGACTTTGGTTACCACGAGCAGTAGGTCTCTGTGAGGAGATCTCTTCGACTGTGTCTGGTTGTAAGTCTTGTGATAAGTGATGCTCCTGATCGACCATCACACGATAACTCAATTGAACACCTTGACCAAAGACACGTATGAGAGTCTTACGCAACAAAGGAACGTAATGCTCTTCCAAATATTCATATACGAACTGACTTGGCACCTGAACCAACAATGTCTTACTGGCCGGCTGATAGGATTGAAGTACTATCGGACGAAACCAAGTATCGTATTGCTGCTCGGTAACATTCTCCTTTATAAGCTGGAGACACTGATCCCAAAGTTGTTTAGGATTGACGTTCATATTGATATCTACGTTTCTTATGTCTTTCTACAAATGGTGTGTTGATAAACCATTCCTAGTTCTAACACACATGCAAAGGTAATAATTAAATAATAAACAACCTATTTCCTCCGATTTGCTCTACACCTATCTAAATCGCATAAATAGCTATCTTATCGTACTTTGCAGCTATTTAAGCATCTATATATATAATGTGTCGTTTGCCCAATTATAATATCTTGATTGTCAAAAGGTTTCGATATGAAAAGAGAGAAAACGTGTCTAAAGAGTGGAACAGAAGCAAGAGACAAGCAAAGGAACTGATTTACACGTATCTTTTAAATCATCTCTTGCATGTGAAACACCTATCTTTTAATTTAGACGATATTTAAATTACTTATCCTTTCTACCGAACAGTGAGAAGTGAACATAGCGTTTCGGATGAGCCTTGAGATTGACAAGTAGGCTATCAGCACTACGCATCGTACTGTTCAAGTTATTGTAAAGAGAGGCATCATTCATCAATAGTCCGAGGCTCCCCTCATTACTATTTAGCTTTGCAGTGAGTGAGTTCATGTGGTCAAGGGTGGTATTTACCTTTGCCATTGTACCCTCTACATCGATTCCACTCACCTTATTATTTAATGTAGAGATCATGCCATTAGCACCATGAATAGCACCACGTGCTTCTGTTATACCGCCATTTGCATTTGCCATTAAGTCGTTAACTCCATCCATCACTCTACCTGCTTTCGTGGTTAAAGCTGGCAATGAATGATTCATCTGAGCGAGTAACTGGTTTACTTCACGCGTCGAATTCGTAAGGTTTGCAGTAACTTGATCAACATTATGGATGGAACTTCTCACAGCAGGATCAGCCAAGAGTGAGTTGATACTAACAAGTATGCTATCCAATTTGGGTAGCATCTTTTGAATGGAGGGAACCATATCTTTCATTCGTCCCAAAGCTCCGTCATTAATACGACCATCAATAATTCCATTCGAGGCTAGCGTCTTGCTACTCGTTCCAAGCACTAAGTCAACTTTCACATTACCCATAACATCACTGATAATATCAGCCTTTGTTCCCTCTGGAATGTTCATGCTTTTATCGATATCTACGCCGACGATGATTGGTTCTCCAGGCTTAGCATAATCGTATTCTATGCTCTTTACGGTACCAACCTTAAAGCCATTTGCATACACAGGAGTGGACGTTGAGAGTCCACTTACATTACTGAATCGCATCTGATAGTGCGTGTCCGTCGAGAAAATAGAGAGTCCCTTTAGGAACTGCATACCGAAGAACAATACTACAACACCCAATATAGCGACGAGTGCAATCTTAACTTGTGGCGTGAAAAACTTACTCATATTACTTCCTTACTTATTCCTTTTATTCTTTAAAAACTCGTTGATAGCATCGTTTGTGTCCATGCGATTGCCTGCTTTATAAGCTATAACAAATGCTTGAGGAAAGTCCTTCTTCAACTTCTCACGTAGGCGTGCTATCTCATTATAGTTAGTACTGTTACCTATTGTATATTTGTACCAAGATCCTTCTTGGATACATTCTATATCCTTATGACCTTTAAACTGTTCACAACCAGGGCGTAGTTGACGACTTGAAGCAATCACTTGAACCTTGAAGATAGGAGCATTAATGGGCGCACTTACCTTATTATCTTTCTTTGCATCAGTCTTTGTTTTGTTAGAAGAAGATACCGGAGTTTCTTTCTTCGGAGCCTCTTTTATCGTCTTCTTAGTAGGAACCTTTTTTGTAGATTGCGCCATAGTGTTAGATGACACGAGGTTCGGTTGCCCCGAAGGAGGCACTGGCACCACCCTTGTAACACTAATCTTCCTATTGTCAGCAGCCTTATATGGTACGACAATATGCGTGTCGTACATGTTCTTGTACTTAACGAAAGCATTGTAAATACCCTTTGCCATGGCATCAATACCATCTGGACTATTTAAGAACTCCTCCTCATCTGCTGCAGTAATAAAGCCTAACTCTATCAGACAACTAGGCATATAACTCTCACGCAACACCAAGAAACCAGCTTGGTGCACACCTTTATCAATGCGATTGGCACTAGAACACACCGAACGTTGTATCAATCTCGCCAGCTCAACACTCTTTTCCATGTTTGCATTCTGCATGAACTCAAACATAATATAGCTTTCGGAAGATTTTGGATCAAAGCCTTGATAAGTCTGTTGGTAGCCTTTCTCCATCGAAATAACCGAGTTCTCGCGCATCGCAACATCAAGGTTATCCTTCGCACGGTGCATACCTAAGGTATAAACTTGGAATCCCTTAGCATAATGACCGGGTACAACAGAGTTGGTGTGAACCGATATAAAGAGGTCAGCCTTAGCCTTATTCGCTATATCGGCACGCTGATGTAGAGGAATAAAGACATCCGTCTTACGTGTATAAATCACTTGCACGTCTGGTAAGTTTTGCTCCACATAACGTCCAAAGGCTAATGCTACGTTCAAATTGATGTCCTTCTCCTTTGATATAGCACCTAAAGCGCCAGCGTCATGACCGCCATGACCAGCATCAATAACAAGTGTGAAGCGCCCGTTCGCAGCCCATGAAGTGCCTACGAACAATACAAAGAAAACAATGAAAAGCGTTATTTTCTTAAACATACTTAATTATTTAGAGGACAAAGGTACGGTTTTTCATTTGGAAACCATGGTTCTAATCCTTGGTTTTATCATTTATTAAGTGTAATTCAACGCCTGTGCTATCACAATCCGCACCCATCGGTGGATTCCTCTTCACCAACTTTAAGTCTATACTCTCCAGCCGCTTGTATCGCGCACACAACTCTTTTACAATCTTTCCTGCTGCTGCTTCCAACAGTTTCGAAGGTTGCTTCATCACTTCTGAAACGACATTGAACACATCAGCATAGTTCAATGTATCATTGACAGCATCGCTCTCCATGGCTTCAGCAAAGGGATAACCCAATCGGAGATCAAGCACATAATCATTGCCAACAACCTGCTCTTGTTCTCCAACTCCTATAAAGGCATGATATTGAAGACCCTGTAAAAGAATATAAGTAGACGTTAATTCCATCATTAAACATTAGTTTTAAAGATAAAAAGAAGGTGCATTAAATGCCCTATAAGCACTTAATACACCCCCATAAGATTATCCACAACGAGAAGCACCACAATTAGTACAAATCAAGCAACCCTCCTGATAAACAAGAGTCTCCTGTCCGCAAACAGGGCAACGGAGCCCTGAAGCCTTCGTACCATCGGTTACGTACTTCTTCAAAGCACGTTCCACACCATTCTTCCAAGTGTTAATACTCTCGTTCTTAAGCTGCAATGAGCCTACAAGCTTTATGACATGGTCTATCGGCATACGGTAACGAAGCACACCAGAGATGAGCTTTGCATAGTTCCAATACTCTGGATTGAATTTCTCCGACAAGCCTTCAACAGTCGTCTTATAGCCTCGCTTATTCTCAAACTGGAAGTCATAACGATGGCTACCATCCTCTGCTGTCTGCTTGATGATCTTTCCCTTGGTAACACTCTTTGGTAAGGCAATACCTTCCTCATCGTCTTGAAGACCCGTAAAGATCTCGTATGGATAACCATCCAACAGCCCAACAAAGGCCACCCACTTCTCCTTGTTATTCTGAAAACGTACCACATCGCACTCGAGTTCCTTAGGTCGAACCTCCACTACTTGCGGTCGGTTGCATACATGCTCATGGTGTTCTTCGGCTGAAGTAAGGTCTTTCACCTTCTCTTCCTCGGCTGTATTAGTCTCTTTCTTCTTATCTTTCTTCGATACAGATATCATCACTCCGGACCTGCTACCATCACGATATATGGTGCAGCCTTTGCATCCGCTGCGCCAAGCCTCAACGTATAACTTGTTGACAAGAGCCTCATCAACGCTGTTAGGGAGGTTCACTGTAACTGAAATGGAGTGGTCAACCCACTTCTGAATAGTACCTTGCATGCGTACTTTCATCAGCCAGTCAACATCGTTGGCAGTAGCTTTATAATAAGGTGAACGCTTTACCAACGTATCAATCTCCTCTTGGCTGTACTTCTTTTGAGTATCAATACCATTCACTTCCATCCATGTTAGGAACTTACGATGGTACACGATGTACTCTTCGAAGGAATCTCCAACCTCATCAACAAAGTCTACATGCACATCAGTATCATTTGGATTCACCTTTCGGCGACGCTTATAAACAGGCATAAAGACGGGTTCTATGCCCGAAGTAGTTTGTGTCATTAAGGACGTAGTACCGGTTGGAGCAATCGTTAAACAGGCTATATTGCGACGCCCGTAACGTATCATCTCCTCATAAAGTTGTGCATCAGCTTCCTTCAAGCGGAGTATGAAGGGGTTATGCTCCTCACGCTTTGCATCATAGATAGCAAAGGCTCCGCGCTCCTCTGCCATTCGAACGGAAGAACGATAAGCATTCAATGCCAACGCACGATGAACACTAACGGAGAAGTCGGTAGCCTCTTGTGTTCCATAACGCAGACCCATTGCAGCTATCATGTCACCTTCGGCAGTTATGCCCACTCCTGTTCGACGACCTTTACCGCTCTTATCCTTTATCTTCTCCCAAAGATGGTACTCGGCTTCCTTCACCTCATCAACTTGTGGGTCGCTCTTAACCTTCGCCATGATAAGATCAATCTTCTCCATCTCGAGGTCAACGATATCATCCATGATACGTTGCGCTAGCTGTGCATGCTTGCTAAAGAGGTCGAAGTCGAAGCAAGCATGGTCTGTGAACGGATCTAAAACATAAGAGTATAGATTCAACGAGAGCAATCGGCAGCTATCATAAGGGCACAAAGGAATCTCACCGCAAGGGTTAGTAGAGACCGTGCGAAAGCCTAAGTCGGCATAACAATCAGGTATGCTCTCACGAATAATAGTATCCCAAAAGAGCACACCAGGCTCTGCGCTCTTCCAAGCATTATGCACAATCTTCTCCCAAAGAGCCTTTGCAGAAACCTTCTTAGTGCACTTTGGCTCCGTAGAATCTATTGGGAACTGCTGCTCATAAGGCTTGTCATCAATGGCAGCACGCATGAACTCATCCGTAATCTTTACTGACACGTTAGCCCCAGTGACCTTTCCTTCCTCCATCTTAGCGTCTATGAACGCCTCAGAGTCTGGGTGTTTAATACTCACAGAGAGCATCAATGCACCACGACGACCATCCTGTGCAACCTCCCTTGTACTATTGGAGTAGCGTTCCATGAATGGGACAAGTCCAGTAGAGGTAAGGGCAGAGTTATGGACTGGTGAGCCTTTCGGGCGAATGTGACTTAGGTCATGTCCAACGCCTCCACGGCGTTTCATCAGTTGAACCTGCTCTTCGTCTATACGCAGGATAGCACCGTATGAATCGGCATCGCCATCTAATCCAATCACAAAACAGTTGGATAACGATGCTACCTGATGGTCATTACCGATTCCGGTCATCGGACTTCCAGCTGGAATAATGTACCGGAAATGATCCAAAAGATTGAATATCTCTTCCTCTGTTAAGGGGTTCTTATACTTGTGCTCGATACGAGCTATCTCCTTGGCAATACGTCTGTGCATCTGCTCCGGAGACTTCTCATAAATGTTACCGAGGCTATCTTTCATGGCATACTTGTTCACCCAGACACGAGCAGCAAGCTCATCTCCATTGAAGTAAGCTAATGAAGTCTGATAGACCTCATCGAATGAGTAAGTTTGATTAGTTACCATTGTCCTTTTTAGAAAATTAACGACTGCGAAGTTACGAATTGTTTTCTTAATTCTAAAACATTTGCTTAACTTTGTCGAAACAAAGTTATTAGCAATGGAAACTATCAATTCAAGAAGAACTATAAGACGATATTCTCAAGAGGATGTATCGGATGACTTGTTAAGAGAACTCCTATCGGTTGCAGAGAGAACACCAACTATGGGCAACCTGCAACTCTATTCGGTCGTTATCACCCGAAGCCCGGAAATGAAGAAGAAGATCGCTCCGGCACACTTCAATCAACCCATGGTTACGGAAGCTCCAGCGGTTCTAACCTTCTGTGCAGACTATCGCCGAACAACCTTATGGGCGGCACAAAGGAAAGGAACACCTGGTTATGACAACTTCTTGTCATTCCTAAATGCGGCGACAGATGCCCTTCTTTATTGCCAAACTTTCTGTAATCTCGCTGAAGAAAGGGGCTTGGGAACCTGCTTCCTGGGCACTACGATCTATAGTCCAAAAGCACTAATTGAAGCACTAGAATTGCCTCGTTTGGTCATGCCAGTTGCTACTATCACCTTGGGATGGGCTGCTGAAACACCCGAGCAGACCGATCGTTTGCCATTGAAGAGTATTATTCACAATGAGACTTACAACGATTATACACCCGAGAGAATAGACGAGTTTTACACGCAAAAGGAGAACTTGAAAGAGAATAAAGACTTCGTTGAGCTGAACAAGAAAGAAACACTTGCACAGGTATATACCGATATTCGTTATACAAAGAAGGATAACGAGGCTATGTCTGTGGGCTTGCTTGAAGCACTAAGACAGCAGGGGTTCCTCTAAGGAGACGCCTTCCTTATATTAAAGAGGGCGTTTCTTCCCATCAAAGAGAGGCTTCCTTCATAGCAAAGAAACGCCCTCTTCAATGCAAAGAATAAGTTATCTTACCTTTATGAAATTCCGAACTATTATAGACATCCCTATTCCGAA
The DNA here is from genome assembly GCF_018127765.1 of Prevotella veroralis. Lineage (NCBI taxonomy): Bacteria > Pseudomonadati > Bacteroidota > Bacteroidia > Bacteroidales > Prevotellaceae > Prevotella > Prevotella veroralis. The sequence goes on from NZ_CP072330.1 coordinate 1,409,891, forward strand.
CTTCTCATTCAAGCCCTGCGAAAGAGTCCTCTTTGTGGGTTCTTGCTTTGCAGATAACATCGGGAAGCGATTCAAAGAGGAGAAGTTTCGCACGAAAGTCAACCCTTTTGGGGTGATGTATAACCCAGTTTCCATCCTTCACACAGTACGGAAACTATCCAATCAGGCGTTTGATATAGTGGTATTCACGCTTGGGACTAACCATGTCTACATAGAGAAAGCTACGGGAGAGATCGTGGATAATTGTCAAAAACGCCCTCAAAACCTTTTCAACGAACAGGAGTTAACGATTGACGAATCGGCTAATGCCCTACGTGAAGCCATCCATTTATTAAGGAAACAAAACCCAAATGTGAAGGTGATAGTGACTGTTAGTCCGATAAGATATGCAAAATATGGCTTTCACGGGAGCCAGTTGTCAAAGGCAACATTACTTTTGGCAGCTGATAAACTAGCACGAGAGGAAGGCGAGGCGGTCTATTATTTCCCTGCTTACGAGATAGTGAATGATGAGCTGCGAGACTATCGCTTCTATAAAGCGGATATGTTACATCCTAACGAACAAGCCGTTGAATACATCTGGGAACGGCTCGTTGAGACTTGCTTCTCATCGGAAGCTAAGAAGTTTCTGGAGGCTTGGCGTCCTATTAAGGAGGCGTTAGGACATCGCCCATTCAATCCCGACTCGGAGACTTATCGGCTCTTTCTAGAGAAGACCAAAGAGAAAGCTCGACGCTTAAAACAGCTATATCCCGACCTAGAAATAGACGAAGAACAACTGAAACAATGCTGATATGAACGCTCAACAGATAGAACGCTTACTGGAGCAACACGGTATTAAGCTAACAGCCAATCGAATACTAATAGCCAAAATCATGTCTTCCTTGGATTATCCAGTATCAATGAGAGAATTGGAAACAATGCTCCTCACGATGGATAAGTCGAGTATCTTCCGCACGTTATCACACTTCAAAAGCCATCATTTAGTGCATCAGTTGGAAGATGGGAACGACATTGTGCGTTACGAACTATGTCATAGTCTGAACAAAGAAACCGATGAAGACATACATGTACACTTCTATTGTGAACACTGCCATCGCACCTTCTGCCTCAATGAAATACCCGTTCCGCAAGTCAATTTACCTACTGGTTATAGGCAGACAGCCGTTAACTACATGATTAAAGGAATCTGCCCAGATTGCTCCCATCGGTAGATTCTTTATCAATAAGTAATAAAAAACGGTCAAGATAAGATGTTGTATTAATAGTTTTGATTATCTTTGCAAGAGATTAAAACAATTAGAATAGTAATGAATTATACTATTGAGAAGGTAACGACACTAATTGGTGCACGCCGATATGGTACTAAAGAGGCTAATATAAGCTTCGTTCTCACCGACAGTCGATCACTCTGCTTCCCTGAAGAAACATTGTTCTTTGCACTCAAAACAGAGCGTAATGATGGTCATAACTATATACCGGAACTATATGCAAGGGGCGTTAGGAACTTCGTAGTAGAGGTAGTTCCAGATAACTGGGAAACGCTCTACTCGGGTTCAAACTTCCTAAAGGTTGTGGGCAGCCTAGAGGCTTTGCAACGTCTAGCAGAGCGTCATCGCGATGAGTTCCTCATACCGATTGTGGGCATAACAGGCTCTAATGGCAAGACAATGGTTAAGGAATGGCTTTATCAACTACTATCTCCTCAAATGGTGGTAACGCGTTCTCCAAGAAGTTATAACTCTCAGATCGGTGTCCCACTATCGGTTTGGTTGCTCAATGAAAACACCCAAGTAGGGGTGTTCGAAGCGGGCATCAGTAAGCCAGGAGAGATGATGGCGTTGCGCGATATCATACAACCTACCATCGGAGTGTTCACTAGTTTGGGTACAGCTCACCAAGAGAACTTCCCTTCCATAGAGGCTAAATGTAAGGAGAAGTTATGTCTTTTCCATGACACGCAAGCGATTGTCTATTCTATGGATGACGATGTTCTGACACATTGCTTGGCTCAATATAACTACCAAGGAGAGCAACTTAGTTGGTCAACAAAGCATACGGACGCAACGTTCTATATAAAGTCTATTGAGAAGAAGGACATTGAGACTACCGTTACTTACACATGGAAAGGTGGGAAAGAAGCCCAGTATAAGCTCCCATTTATCGATGATGCAAGTGTGGAGAACTCTATCACTTGTGCTGTTGTTGCACTACATTTAGGTGTAACGCAGGCTGCTCTTGCAGAGCGAATGGCGCAATTGGAACCTGTTGCTATGCGATTGGAAGTGAAAGAGGGACAGCATGGTTGCACGCTTATCAACGATTCCTACAACTCTGATTATAACTCACTTGACATTGCACTCGACTTCATGAATCGTCGTCCAGACCATAAGGGACGCAAGAGAACACTGATATTGAGTGATATACTTCAGAGTGGCGAGGATGACAAGGAACTATATAATAAGGTGGCATTCCTATGTGAGAAGCGTGGAGTTGATAAGTTCATCGGCATTGGCGAAGGGCTTTTAGCAGAGCGCAATGCCTTTAAGCATTTAGGAGAAAAGCATTTCTTTGCTACTATCAATGCCTTCATTCATAGCGAGGTATTTGCTAACTTGCACGATGAAGTGATCCTTTTAAAGGGTGCAAGACAGTTTGGTTTTGACCATCTCACCGAACTATTGGTAAAGAAAGTACATGAGACTGTATTGGAGGTAAACCTCAATGCGGTGGTAGATAACCTCAACTGGTACCGTTCTTTTATGAAGCCTGAGACCAAACTAGTGTGCATGATCAAGGCTGATGCTTATGGAGCTGGAGCCGTAGAGATTGCTAAGACGTTGCAAGATCATCGTGTCGATTACCTTGCTGTGGCTGTGGCTGATGAGGGGGTAACGCTCCGCAAGAATGGTATCACAAGTAACATCATGATCATGAACCCAGAGATGTCATCCTTCAAGACGCTCTTTGATTATGATCTTGAGCCTGAGGTTTACAGTTTCCGACTCCTTGATGCACTCGTCAAAGCCGCTCAAAAGGAAGGCATAACGGGCTTCCCTGTTCATATCAAACTCGATACTGGTATGCACAGACTGGGCTTTGATCCACAGAAAGACATGGATGAATTGATTGATAGACTTAAACATCAGAATGCAATCATACCGCGTTCTGTCTTCTCTCACTTCGTTGGCTCTGATGCAGATAGCTTCGATGAGTTCTCAGCCAAGCAGTTTGCTTTATTCGATGAGGGTAGTAAGAAGCTGCAAGCAGCATTCAAACACAAGATCATCCGACACATAGATAATTCATCAGGAATCGAACACTTCCCAGCACGTCAACTAGATATGTGTAGGCTAGGATTGGGTCTTTATGGTATCAATCCACGCACAAATAAGATTATCAACAATGTTTCTACGCTCAAAACAACCATCCTTCAGCTTCGCCATGTGCCTGCGGGTGACACGGTAGGATACTCTCGTAAGGGTTCAATAGACCATGATAGTGTTATCGCCGCAATACCTATTGGCTATGCAGATGGGCTCAATCGCCACCTTGGGAATCGGCATTGTTATTGCTTGGTAAACGGTCAGAAGGCAGAATATGTAGGCAATATTTGCATGGATGTAGCGATGATTGACGTTACAGGTATCGATTGTAAGGAGGGCGATAGCGTTGAGATTTTCGGCGACCACCTGCCTGTCACAGTCCTTAGTGATGTATTAGACACGATTCCTTACGAGGTTCTCACCACTATTAGTAACCGTGTGAAACGGGTTTACTTCCAAGACTAACGAGTGCTATTCATCCCCTCTTCTTCTCTTGAAGAGGGGATAGATTGTATCAAACTCACCTTCTCACAGTCATTTTTAACACTGAATACACAGATAAAAGGACGACTCCATAACTTCCTTTCATCCGTGTATTCTGTGTTTAAGATGAACTTAGTAACAAATAAATAACTATAAGATTTATGGAGATAATATACTTAATTCTGGGACTTATCATCGGTTTCGTCATCTCGTTCTTGTGGCTAAAAGGCAAGATGACACAGGATGTGAGCAAAGCAAATGAGCAACTGGCAGCACTCCGCAGTCAGCTGGAAGCGGAGCAAAAGAGCATAGAGGATCGCCTTGCTGTCGCTAAAGAGAATGCGACACAACAGGTGGATGCAACGAAAGAAGCGGCTGACCGACAATTAGAAGAAGTCAAGAACAGCTACACCCAACGCTTGGAAGCAGAGCGCAAACATAACGAGGAATTACGTAACGAACTACAGAAACAGGCGGAGGCTAAGAACAAGTTGCTGCAAGAGGAGGTGCGTAACATGGCGGCTCAGATGCTTTCAGAGAGTCGAGAGAAGATGAATACGGCTGATAAAGAGCGTCTCGAGGCTTTACTCACGCCTTTGAAGGACCGCTTGGAGGCTTTCAATCAGACGGTGACAAACAACAGTAAGGAGACAGCAGCTAATAAAACAGAGATCAAAACGACCTTCGAAGAGGCGATGAAGAGACTTCATGCCGAGCAAGAAATGACCATTAAGGCGATGCGTGAAGACCAAGAACGAACGGTGAAGGAGCTTCGCGAACAGACAGAACGCATTGGAAATGATGCCGCCTCACTAACGAAAGCACTCAAGGGGGACTCGAAGATGCAAGGTGACTGGGGTGAGATGATTCTCGAAAAGACCTTAGAAGACTGCGGGCTTATTAAGGATCAGCAGTTCTTCCTACAAGAGAATTACAAGGACGAGGAGGGTAATAACTTCCGACCAGATGCTGTTATCGAGTTGCCGAATAAGGAGAGAGCAGTCGTTGACTCGAAGGTTTCGCTCACAGCTTACCAATCGGCAATAAAGGAAACAGACCCTGATGAGCAGGAGCGATTGCTGAAAGAGCATGTAAGCTCCGTGCGGAAACACATCGACGAGCTATCGGCTAAGGGCTACGAGAAGATTGTCCCTGGTTGTATCGGCTATGTCTTGATGTTCATCCCCTACGAGAGTGGCTATTCCGCAGCCCTCAAGACCGACCCTTCTATCCTACAATACGCCTACAGAAAGCATATCATCGTACTCAGTCCGAGCAATCTCCTCATGGCATTGCAACTGACCCGCACGATGTGGCAGAACTATCGATTGAATAAGAATGTAGATGAGATTCTCCGCCAGTCGAACGATCTATACGATAAGTTCGTGACCTTCGGTGAAACCTTCGTAAAGATTGGGACAAGTATTGAGAAGCTCCAATCAGACTTCAACAAGGCTAAGGGACAACTCAACGAAGGCAAAGGTAATATCATTAGACGCCTCGAAGGTATGAAGACGCTGGGGATTACTCCGAAGAAGCAGATACCTGATAACCTATAAGACACACATCACAAAAGACCCCACTCATGGTCGGATAAGTACCACACCATGAGTGGAGTCTTTTCGTTTATACACCTTTATATAATAGTGGAAAACTTATTTCAACAAGAACTTCCGCCTCGACTCGATGATATCCTCCATATTCTCACTTGCCCACGAGAGTAGATTATCAATCAGAGGCAACAGACTCTTTCCCTTCTTCGTAAGCGAATACTCCACACGAGGTGGTACCTCTGGAAAGACTTCACGACGAATGAGTCCATCGGCCTCAAGCATCTTTAGCGTTGCTGTCAACATCTTTTGAGAGATGTCTGGGATATTCCTTTGCAACTCTTTAAAGCGTTGGTTATCGTTCGACTCAAGGGTGAAGAGCACCAGCATTGACCACTTATCTCCTACTCTAGAGAGCACATTTCGGATAGGACAATTAGGGTAAAGAGCATCTCTAATATCACTTCTGTTCATTTCTAATAACGTCTATGTGTCTTATTGCTATACAAAAGTAACCATTAAAGTCAACGTTCCCTTTTACTTTATAGTTAAACTATGTAAAACTAAGAAACGGCAATCTCTCTATTTACCGTATTACTTACTTCAAGGTAACTGGCTGACCTTTGCGTGCCTACTTGTGCGATTCTATGAAAGAATATACCTTTGCATCGTCAAAACAAAATAATAACAATTAAACAAATAAAGCATTATGAAGACGATTGAAACAATTAAGAATGGTAAGAACTACACAGCAGTAACAGTTGGAAAGCTCAACGAGATCAAAGATTATGTGCTCCCTATGGGCGAGATTGAGATACCTGGTAAGGTGTTCGCAGGGCAGGCTTTGCACGCAACAGGTAGTGAGCTATCATTCCAAACACTCGTTCCAGGACAAGACAGTGGCTTCTTGCACACACATAAAACGCACGAGGAACTTTACTTCATACTAAAAGGTGAGGGCGAATATCAGGTAGATGGAGATATATTCCCAGTCTCAGAAGGTAGTATCATACGTGTTGCTCCAGAAGGCAAACGCGCATTGAAGAATACAGGTAAGGGCGAGTTGCTCATGCTTTGCATACAATATAAGGCAAACAGCTTCGTTGAAAGCGACTCTCCCGCTAGTGATGGAAATATCTTAAATGAGCCACTTAAATGGTAACCGACCCCTTATTTCCAACGTGTCCGATACGTAATGTCCTTGCAAGGATATGCCGACCGGACACGCTGTGGATTATCCAGTTACTCGGTGCAAGTGGTTCGAAAGGATACAACACACTACTAAGGGATGTTCCTGAGAGCGAACTCTCCGATTCCTTACAAGTATTAATACAGGACGAGATTATCACGGAGAAGGCTGGTAAATACGCACTCTCTACAACAGGTAAAGAGTTGTTCCCATTAGTAACATCGCTCATAACTTGGTGTAATGAGCACCTTAACTAAATATTCTTCTTATTATTTGCACGGTCATAAACGCCTTACACACAGCAGAAAAGAATACCTTTATATACAAAGCATACACAAACAAGCATTCAATAGAGCGTTCCCTCCATTTCAAGAGAGGGTGTGTCAAAATGGACACATCCTCTTTTTCTACTCCTCTTTACTTCATCTACCGCATAATTCGTTATTTACTGCAGCTATGCCGCTAATTTCATATAAAATGATTTGTTGGGCTTCCAATAGCTTATATAAACTTCTATAGAGCATCTGAAGGTGACTAAAAGTACCTCCATAATAGCTTTTAGCTCCTTGAGATTATTTTTTTTGCACATTTTTCCTATGTTAAAGGCAATAGCAAAGAAGGCAAAATCCATATTGACCTTGTCTTTTCCAAAATGCCTAAACCTCTTGTAGGCTTTATTGTATTTTGTTTGTCCAAAAACAGCTTCAGGTTCTATGCACCTTCGTCCTCGATGCTTGATGCCTTCTTCCGAGGTCAGTAGTTCCCGTGCCTTTTGTTTATAGTACTGTAGTTGGTGGTTTACTTCTATAATTCTGTTCCCTCTTGCCTTAAAACATGAGCCTCTCAACGGACAACCATCACAGCGTTCTGCCTGATAACGTACACTGTAAGTAACGAATCCATTAGAGGTTAGGGAACGCTTCATGCCTATACGCTTCATATGCTGTCCCATAGGGCAGACGTAGAAATCCTGTTCCTTATTATAATAAAGGCTTGCAGGACAGAATGGGTTAGGTGTATAGCGTGGATGCTGCTCTTTATGGAAGTAGTTATACTTCACATAGGCTTCCATATTATGTACGTCCATGAACAGATAGTTCTCCTCGGAGCCATACCCTGAATCGGCTACGACTGTCTTGGCATAACGATGGTAACGTGAGTTGAAGGACTCCAAGAAAGAAGGAAGTGTAAGCGTATCTGTACGGTTAGCATAGAGTGCAAAGTCGATGATAAACTGGTTCTCAGTTGCTATCTGCAGATTATATCCAGGCTTAGTCTGTCCGTTCCGCATAGCATCCTCCTTCATGTGCATAAACGTAGCATCAAGGTCGGTCTTGCTGTAGGAGTTTCTCTCCCCCATAATCTCAAGGTGTTGGTCATACTCTTGGAGTTTATTACGTTTCTTCTCAAGCTCTTTAAGCTGTTTTTTCTTGGTTCTAACAGCCTGCTTCTCTTCTTTTGTCTTAGGCTCAGGGGATGATTCCAAAGACTTGTTCAATTCCTCGGATATCTCATCGAGCAGAGCTGCAGTAAACTCGACACCTTCTGTCTTAGCGGCATTGTCCTGCGCTATGACATCATCAACCTGGAGCAAGAGTGTGCGTATTTGTTCCTGCAACTTGGCGCGGTTCTTTTCCACGGTTCTCTTCCAAACGAAGGTATACTTGTTGGCTTTCGATTCTATTTTTGTGCCGTCAATATATTCAACGTCAAGACTTATCAAACCTTTGGCTGCAAGTACTAATACCACTTGTGTGAAGATATTGTTGATTTCCTTTTTCACACGATTACGAAAACGATTGATGGTAATAAAATCAGGCTGCTCATATCCTGCCAGATAGATGAAATGAATGTCACGCTTGAGAAGCGACTCTATACGACGGCAGGAATAGATATTATTCATATAGGCGTAAAGAATCACCTTGAGCATCATTTGTGGATGATAAGGCTTACGCCCACTGGGCTTATAAAGCTTGTAGACATTATCCAATATAAGATTATCCACCAAGGCGTCTAAAAGACGAACAGGGTTATCTTCTGCGATATCCTTATCGATTCTTTGAGGAAAAAGAATCATTTTCTTGTGTATGTAAGAACGAAAGTGTACCTTTGTCATAATGAGATTTTTTTGTATGCCTAAAGGTACAAAAACTTTAGGAAATAGCAAAGCCCTGGCTTGAGAAAGTCGGGGCTTTGTGCATAAAAAAGAGTGTGTGGCTATTTTGACACACCCTCTTCTCGCATAAAGGAAAGGCTCTCTTCATTTCGAGCAGACGCCCTTCTGCAATGCTATTGATTTGTCAATACGGATTATTTTAGCTATCTTTGTCCACCAAACAAAACAGTACATTCAATGGCAACAGTTGACGACAAGAAGATTATCTTCTCAATGGTGGGCGTGTCAAAGATCATCCCACAGAACCAAAAACAAATCCTGAAGAACATTTATCTATCGTTCTTCTACGGCGCAAAGATAGGTATCATTGGTCTTAATGGTGCGGGTAAGTCCACCTTAATGAAGATTATTGCAGGGCTCGTAGAGCCTACGCAGGGTGAAGTTGTGTGGAGCCCGGGTTATTCGGTGGGCTATCTACCACAGGATCCACCGCTCGATGAGAGTAAAACAGTCAAAGAGAACGTCATGGAGGGAGTGCAACAAATCTATGACGCACTCAAAGAGTATGACGATATCAATGTGAAGTTCGGCTTGGAGGAGTATTACTCTGATGCCGACAAGATGGATAAACTCATGCAGAGACAGGCTGAACTTCAAGACATCATCGACGCTACTGACGCATGGAACATCGACTCTCGACTGGAACGGGCGATGGATGCCTTGCGCTGTCCTAAGGGCGATTTGCCTGTGACAAATCTGTCTGGTGGTGAGCGCAGACGCGTTGCCTTGTGCCGATTACTCCTACAGAAGCCCGACGTTCTACTGCTTGATGAGCCTACCAACCACCTCGATGCAGAGAGTATCGATTGGTTGGAACAGCACTTACAGCAGTATGAAGGCACCGTTATTGCCGTCACTCACGACCGTTACTTCCTAGATGATGTGAGCGAATGGATACTCGAACTCGACCGCGGGGAAGGGATTCCTTGGAAGGGAAACTACTCTTCTTGGCTCGATCAAAAGACCAAACGCATGGAACAGGAAGAGAAGTCTGCATCGAAGAGACGTAAGACTCTCGAGCGAGAACTGGAGTGGGTTCGCATGGCACCAAAGGCTCGACAGGCAAAAGGTAAGGCTCGTTTGAACTCATACGAACAAATGCTCAACGAGGAACAGAAGCAGCGCGAAGAGAAGTTAGAGATATTTATCCCGAATGGTCCACGTCTCGGTAATAAGGTGATTGAGGCGCAGCACGTGAAGAAGGCGTTTGGCGATAAGGTGCTATTCAACGACCTCAACTTCATGTTGCCACCTAATGGTATCGTTGGTGTCATCGGTCCTAATGGTGCAGGAAAGACCACCCTCTTCCGCCTCATCATGGGACTTGAGCAGGTAGATGGCGGTACGTTTGAGGTGGGTGAGACCGTTAAGTTGGCTTATGTAGACCAGCAACACAAGGACATCGACCCTAACAAGACCGTTTATGACGTAGTGGCACAGGGCAACGAAACCATCCGCATGGGTGGGCGTGACATCAATTCGCGTGCTTATCTGTCACGTTTCAACTTCTCAGGAACCGACCAGAGCAAACTCTGTTCAGTGCTATCTGGTGGTGAGCGCAACCGCTTGCAACTGGCATTAGCCCTTAAGCAGGAAGGCAATGTGTTACTCCTCGATGAGCCAACGAACGACATCGACGTGAATACGCTACGTGCGCTTGAGGAAGGCTTAGAGGCTTTCGCAGGTTGTGCAGTAGTCATCAGCCACGACAGATGGTTCCTCGATCGTATTTGTACGCACATCCTTGCTTTCGAAGGCAATGGCGAGGTCGTATTCTTCGAAGGCGGTTTCTCCGATTACGAGATTAACAAAGCGCGCCGTCTAGGTAATGAAGAAATCAAGAAAGGCAGGTATCGCAAACTAATGGAAGAGTAAAACTTCACTCAAGGGGATGTATCACAAGCGTTATTAACGACTGATACATCCCCTTTTTCTTATGTATATCTTATTCGTTCAATAAGGTCTTATCACCCGCAAAACCATTATTCTACACAATTATACAAGCCTATATAATGAATTGTAACTCAATACATGGAACGCATCTCAAACTATGATACTTATTGTTTCAGGCTCCGAGACACACAATTTCAGGCTCTGAAACACACAGTCTCAGGCTCTGAAACACACAGTCTCAAGGCTTGAAACACACAGTCTCAGGCTCTGAAACACACAGTCTCAGGCTCTGAAACTCTCATTACTATGCGCTGGTTTGAGAGTGACAAAAGCCTATGCAGGGCATTCTTTCATATAAGTGAGCGCACCTATTAGCGTCCGTCTTTACTCTTCGCCCTATCACCTACGAACAAAAAGAAGTGCTTCATGCGAGTGTAACACTTGCATAAAGCACCTCTTATATATGCTATTGTGTGAGAGTAAACACGTTAACGAGTAAACGGGTAAACAAGTTGTTACCTCGTTACCCACCGTCCCTAATCACTCCCCTCTCCATTCGGAGAGGGGTTGGGGGTGAGGCTGTAGAGGGGTTGTGTAGGGCTGTTATTGGGAGATTAGGCTTCTTTTCGATTCTTAAACCTCATATATCCCGCTCCAATAATAGCCAAGAGCAAGATGACGATAGCGATGTAAGCGATTGTCTCAGTCGTGGATATACTCGTTGGATGGAAGTCGAGTACAACCGTGTGCTTGCCTGCCTTCACATTCAAAGCACGTAGGATGTAGTTCACCCTACCGAGTTCTGCAGGCTGACCATCAATCGTTGCTGTCCATCCAGGATAATAGATTTCAGCGAAGACAACCACTCCACCCTTCTTAGAATCTATAGTGTATTGCAGGTTGTTAGGCTCATACTTGACGAGTTTCACTATAGCCGTTGAATCGTTACTCTGTGCTTGTCCGAGGACAGACTCAAACTTCTTATCTGCAACGGCTTCGTGACGTACATCAATCTTACCTACTCCAGCATATTCCGCGTTGGCATCAGCTACATAGTTAATCTTATCTACGAACCATCCATTCCCTTGTGCATAAATATTCTGCAAAGGCATCGTTGCACCTCCTTGCAATGGTAGGATGAAGTACTTCGTGTTAAGCATATTCAATACAGGGAACACTTTCGCGCCATCCACCTCCTGCATATTTCCATTCTTAGCAGCGATTGCCTGCATAGCAGCTTGCATCTCGGGTGCAATGTAAGCATCAATCATCTCTTGATAACGACGCAACTTCGCTGGGTGATAACCACCGATACTCTTATGGAAGAAAGATGTCTCGTTCTCGTTAAAGGTGTTCGAAGCGAGGTTCAACACACGGTAGTCAAGGCTCTTATCCTTCATAATGGCAAGGTCAGTGGAAGTGGCTTGATGAGGCATATCACGCTCACTCTTGGGAACAAACATCTCATCATTTAGGTATCGTTTGTCCACTTGCCACATATCAACAAGACAAAGTACCGCCATGCAGATAACCATATAATCGGCACGTAACTTCTTCATCTTGTAGAGGAACAAGAGGGCGAAACCTATCAAGATCACTATGACCGAACGCCATGCATCAGCACTTACCATTGCCTCACGCATCGCTGCGATGTTAGCTAAAATCGTGTTAGCAGTATTGCCATCCATGCCTTGGATACTGGTAATCATCTGACGCTCTTGGTCGCTGACAAAGGGTTCCATCATACCTGGGAACAGGGCAATCAATAGCGCAACACCTGCTGTAAGGGCTAAACTGATGTAAACGAACTTCATCTGTTTGGTAAGTACTTCAGGCTCATCAACCATCTTCTTCAAGGCAAGAGCAGCCAAAAGAGGTATCGTGAACTCGGCTATTACGAGGATACTAGCCACAGTTCGGAACTTAGCATACATCGGTATATAATCGAGGAAGAAGTTCGTAAAGCCCATGAAGTTATGTCCCCATGCGAGAAGAACCGACAGAACAGTAGCCGCCAGTAGTGCCCATTTCATAGAGCCACGCACAATGAACAATCCTAAGATGAAGAGGAACAACACGAAAGCACCCACGTAAACAGGTCCACTAGTGCCTGGCTGCGTACCAAAGTATTGCGGTATTGCATCATAGAGTTGCGGTATCATCGATTGTATCTGTGGGTCGGCTTTTGCCATAGCAGTGGCGTTCTTGCTCAATGGGACAGTAGCCCCACCCTTCGCATCAGGCACTAAGAGCGTTAGAGTCTCATCAATGCCATAACTCCATTGGGTTATGTAGTCACGATCTAAACCAGAGCTTGTTTGATTGGCGGCATCCTTCTTTACCAACTCACTCTTGCCTCGCATGCTCTCCTTCTGATACTGCCATGTGTGATAGAGGCTTGATAGATTGATTGCAATACCAATCACTGCGGCAGCTGCCACGACGCCAGTCGACTTCATAAAGCCTGCTAGTTGCTTCTCACGCACAGCCTTTACAAGGTAAGCTATCACCATGAAGAGGATGATAAACAGGTAGTAATACGTCATCTGCACGTGGTTCGCCTTTATCTCAAATGCCGTGAAGAGTGCCGTAACAATGAATCCCGACAGGTATCTACCACGATAGGCTAAGACGATACCAGCAATCATTGGCGGTAGATAGGCTAATGCCATTACCTTCCACAAGTGCCCTGCTGCGATGATAATTAGGAAGTAGGACGAGAATGCCCACATGATACTTCCGAGTGCAGCTAACGTCTGTCTGAAGTCGAAGGCACGCAACAGAATATAGAAACCTAACAGGTAGGCGAAGAGGAACCATACGTTATCAGGCAACCAGAGATGGTATGCGTTCATCACTTGTGACAGTCCATCAGTCGACTGATAAGATGGAGACATCTGATAAGTAGGCATACCTCCGAAGATAGAATTAGTCCATCTTGTTGTCTCACCCGTACGATTCTGATACTCTGTAAACTCCTGTGCCGAGCCAACACCAGCCGATGCATCGTGCTGAAAGAGTATCTTTCCCTGTGTAATAGGCACGAGGAAGTAAGCGAAAGAGATAATCGCAAACACCAAGATAACCACTACATCAGGTAGAAATTTCTTATAAGTTCTCATTTTAATAGCCTTTTGTTCTTTCTAAAGTATGCGTATTATGCGTGCAAAGTTACAAAAAACAAAGTACTTACAACATCCAACTTCTAACTTTTTCGTACCTTTGCAGTATGAAAATAGGAATCATCGTTGCGATGGACAAGGAGTTCACACAACTCAAGTCAATTCTCTCAGACACGCAAACAGAGCGTTATCATCATAAAGACTTCGTAACAGGAACGTTAGAGGATAAGGAGATTATCCTGCAACAATGTGGTATTGGTAAGGTTAACTCGGCTATTGGAGCTGTGGAGATGATTAATCATTACAACCCCGACTTAGTTATATCAAGCGGTTGTGCAGGCGGTGCCGACACCTCTTTGGAGGTAACTGATGTGGTGGTAGCAAGCGAGTGTACTTACCATGACGCATATTGTGGTGACGAGGTGCAGTTCGGTCAGATCATAGGGATGCCAGCCCGTTTTAAAGCACAATCAGCACTTATTGAGAAGGCTCTCTCACTAAATACACGCCACGATTGTAAGGATATTCATGTCAAAGCAGGGCTCACTGTTAGTGGCGAATGGTTTGTTAATACAAGAGAGAAGATGCAACAGATCCTTGATAAGTTCCCATCGGCAACGGCTGTTGACATGGAGAGTTGCTCCATTGCACAGGTCTGCCACGTCTACAAGAAACCCTTTATATCCTTCCGCGTCATCAGTGATATTCCATTGAAGGATAACAAGGCTAGCCAGTACTTCGACTTCTGGAATAGAATAGCTAACGGTAGCTTCGAGGTGACGAAGCACTTTATTAGTATCATATAAAAGGAGTGAGTGCCTCGTTACACAGCAATATAACAACAAAAGAAAGCAACTATGAACAAGATTCCATCATTCACTATTGACCACGAGCGATTGCTACGTGGCATTTACGTAAGCCGTAAAGACGAGGTAGGCAACGAGGTTGTTACCACTTTCGACATACGTATGAAGGAGCCAAACCGTGAGCCTGTGCTGCACGTGGGGGCTATCCATACTATTGAGCATTTGGCTGCTACCTATCTTCGAAACGACCCGGAATGGAAAGACCGAGTTGTATATTGGGGACCAATGGGCTGCCTGACGGGTAATTACCTTATCCTTCAAGGCGACTTGGAGTCGAAGGATATTGTAGAACTCATGCGTCGCACCTTCCAATTCGTCGCTGATTACGAGGGTGAGATACCCGGTGCTGCACCACGCGACTGCGGTAACTATCTACTACATGACCTCCCCATGGCTAAGTGGGAATCACGTAAATTCCTCACAGAGGTGCTGGATAACATCACAGAAGCTAATCTTCTGTATCCGGAGAAAGAGTAGACAAGTGGACGAGTAGACGGGTAGACAAGTTGCTTGATAGTATCGGTATTCATTGCAAACAACTTGTCTACTCGTCAACTTGTCTACCCATTAACTCATCAACCACTAACACAACCACACCATGCCACAATCAATTCATACAGAAAGTATGACCCAAGGCGCACCATCTCGTGCCATCATCAAGTTTGCCATACCCCTTATTCTCGGCTACCTATTGCAGCAGATGTATCTAATCATCGATGCCGCCATCGTCGGGCGATGGATAGGAGTGAACGCATTAGCGGCTGTTGGAGCCTCAAGCAGTATCATGTTTCTTATCATGGGGTTCTGTAATGGTTCGTGCGCAGGCTTCGCCATCCCTATAGCACAGGCTTTCGGAGCAGGCGATTATCACAAGATGCGATGCTACGTAAGCAATTCCATCCGTATTGCCGTTGTATTGGCAATCGTCATCACATTGCTTTCTTGCGTTTTTTGTGGTAAGATTCTTCACCTCGTCAACACGCCAGAGGATGTGTTCCATGACGCTTACGTCTTCCTCTTCCTACAGTTCTGTACGATTCCATTTACCATTGCTTACAACTTACTATCAGGTCAGATACGTGCACTGGGGAACTCGAAGCAACCTTTCTACTTCCTAATTGCATCGTCATTCCTCAACATCTTGCTTGATATCGTGCTTATTCTCTTATTGAGAATGGGCGTAGAAGGAGCAGGTATCGCCACTTTCTTGAGTCAGGCTGTTGCTTCCGTTCTGTGTTGGTGGTATATTAAAAAGAAGCTAACGATCCTTGTTCCCAAGGGCGAGGAACGCTCTTTTGATAACAAGAAGATTAGTATTCTACTAAACAATGGCATACCAATGGGATTGCAATTCTCCATCACTTCCATTGGTATCATCATGCTTCAGAGTGCAAACAACGCCCTGGGTACGATCTATGTAGCGTCGTTTACGGCGGCAATACGCATTAAGTATCTCTTCACCTGTGTGCTGGAAAATATCGGCGTAGCCATGGCAACCTATTGTGGACAGAACATTGGAGCTAAGAGAATAGACCGAGTAAAGACGGGAGTACGTGATTCTATGTGGATTATGATGGCTTACTTCGTATTGACAGTAGCGATTATCTATCCTTTTGCAGACGAGATGATGATGCTCTTTGTCAATAGTGGTGAGCAAGAGGTCATTGCTAATGCAGCTCAACTCATGCGTATAGCCAACTGGTTCTATCCGTCATTAGGTGTGCTGGTCATCCTCCGTTATAGTATTCAAGGGCTTGGATATAGCAATTTGAGTATGATGAGTGGTGTCATGGAAATGATTGCCCGTTGTGGTGTTAGCCTTTGGTTAGTACCAACCTTCGCATGGTTAGGCGTCTGTTATGCCGACCCTGTCGCATGGATAATGGCTGATTTATTCCTTATCCCTGCTTACTTCTGGCTTCTACGTAGATTGAAACAACGGGGGAAGTAAGTAGTCTTTGAACCCATTTCCAACATCCTCAAAGGGAGGATGAACGAACGTGAGCAAATTAAGAGAGCCTCTTCTCCATTTAAGGAAAGCGTTTCTTTGACATGAAGAAACGCCTTCTTCGCATTGAAGAGGGCGTTCCTTCAAAACAAGCAAGACTTTCCCAACAAACTTCCATTAGGCAACATCCCCTCCTTCAGAGGGACTTGAGGAGGCTTTCCGTTAGATTAGAAGAAGGTAATAGGGCTGTTTTTACAAATCAAACTTATAACCAACAGACACCTCAAAGACCTTATTGCGGGCGATTAGTCCATGCTTATAAGCATTAAGTACACCCATATTATAACGAGCATCTAACACCACATTCTCATACTCATAACTGATACCAACGGGGATTGAAAGGTCGAACTTACGTAGTCCTTTCTTAGTATCTATGTCCATCACACCCTCTTGCACATTCGTTCTATGCCCATCTGCATCAAGGTCATAACTAAGCATTCCAGCATGATAGTTACCATAGATTAAGAAAGAAGGAGCGACACCTACGTTGATTGAAAGCCCCGGCGCAATGTAAGAATGACCCAAAAGAGGAACAGAGATATAGTCCGTTCGAGCGTAATGATCGTGCCATATCACACCATTATCATCAACGTCCTTGTACTTACAACCTGCTTGAACGTAACTTAAACCGACTGATAATCCAACTACATCAGACGCCTGATACATCACATCGACACCGCCTGTAAAACCTGGGCGAGCCTGTGGCTTCACCTCTTGAGATTGATTACCACCAATCACTGTGCCGCCTGATTGATGAGTTAGAGAGGCTATCGACACGCCAACATGAGGTATCACCGACCATGTTCCAACCCTACTCTGTGCAAAAGAAGCTAACGAGATGGCACTCAAGAAAGCTAATGTAATTATCCGTTTCATTTGGTTTTGAATGTTGTTAAGTTAAAGATTACATCATAGAAAACGATATTATTCGCTATTTATTATACTCTCCCTGCTTGCTCATCAGACTTAAATCCTCTCTTCTTATAAACCATTCTTATTCAAGGTTAGGCTATCTCGCTCCCCACCATAGAACATTTTCAGTACTTCTTCAAAGATATCATTAGGACAAACTACGTCAAATAGCGTCATAGAAGATTTGAGTTTAACGGCATCAATACTACTCCCCATTACCCTTTTCACATCCATATTGCCATGCAACAAGACTGCTTTAGTGATTTTGCGTAAGCGTTCGTTCAATAGTGGATGAGCCAGATAAGTGCGTGCTTCGTCGGTATCAGCCAACCCATAATACTGCGAATACGCACTGTGACCAAAGCCTTTTAGCTGTGGGAAAATAAACCATATCCAATGCGTCTGCTTGTGTCCTTGCTGCATTTCTACCAATGCTTGGCGATAAGTATTGCTCGTATTCTGTGCCTCTATAAAACGTTCAATATTAAAAGGATCAGCCTCTCGACAGCCCAACAAGTCTTCAAAATCATTAAGAACACCACGCAACTCGGGAGTCAGAAGGGCATAGCAATAACTTGAAAGCTTCTTCGGAATCACGTAAAAGGCTTGGGCTATACCACCAGCCATTGCTGCTATCGTATCAGAATCGCCTCCTGTAGATACCGCTAAACGTATCACATCTTCAAAATTGGCGCCTTCAAGGAAAGCTAAAAGAGCCTGTGGGACAGAATTCTGACAAGACATATCATAGGAATAAGTAGGTCGGATATCATCCAATTGCCGACTTAAATCATAATGAAAGTGCTCCTCTACATAGCTCTTAATCTCTTCTTTCGTTGCTCCATGACGTGCAAGATAAATGGAGGAAGCAATTGCTTGTGCTCCTTTTATACCTTCGGGATGATTGTGTGTCACCTCTGCTGATATCTTTGCAAGACCTAATGCTTCCTGTAAACTATGCGCATAGAAAGCAACGGGGCTTACCCTCATAGCAGAGCCATTCCCATAGCTATTATAAGGTCGAGGCTCTGGATTATACAACCAACGCATAAAACTACCGCCATAACCAGCCATTGGATAATGTCTGCCAAGCTCTTGCATGTGTCGAACCAGTGTTTCTTTGCGATGTTCCTTATTGCCACACAACCATCGAGCCACAGCCAACGTCATCACCGTATCATCTGTGAATTTACTCCTCGGAGTAAACAAATGAAACTCTTTCCGCTTCGTATTATTAAACTCATAGGCTGACCCTATGATGTCTCCAACTATTGCTCCTAACATAGACTACGACTTTACATACCTGTTAATCAATAATATCTTACCTTTGATATAACAAACGGGAGTTATACAAAAGGCTACAAACCCGAATACAAAAATAGCTATAATCCATTAATGAAACAAATGAAAATAGAGGAAAACTAACGGAAGGGACAAAATAAGAAGATGGTTATTTTTAAAGTTGCTGTCACTCCTGTCATAATATTGACGTTATAATCTACTAACTACAAGACCGTTACGAGAAGTGTTAAAAGTGACAGCAACTACAATAAACAAAAAATTAGTAATAAAGAGAGGGGCGACTATCCCACTGGATAGTCGCCCCTCGTCTTATGATTGAAATAAGATTTAATCCTTGTTCTCGCGTTTACGCTCCAAATGATCAAGCGTTATCTTGCGCATACGGATGTTCTTTGGCGTTACCTCAACATACTCGTTAGCCTTGATATACTCAAGACATTCCTCAAGACTCATTTCTGTCTTTGGTATAACACGAGCCTTCTCATCAGAACCAGAAGCACGGACATTGGTCAACTGCTTTGCCTTTGTAACGTTGATAACAAGGTCGTTATCATGAACGTGCTCGCCTACAACCTGTCCACCATATACTTCTTCACCTGCATCAATGAAGAACTTACCACGATCTTGGAGCTTATCAATAGCATAAGCATAGGCTGTTCCAGTCTCAAGAGCAATCATTGAACCATTGGTACGGCGTACTATCTCACCCTTAAAAGGCTGATAGTTCTTGAAACGATGCGCCATAATAGCCTCGCCCTGACTAGCAGTAAGGACGTTAGTACGTAGACCTATGATACCACGTGATGGGATTTCGAAGGTAATGTTAACACGATCTCCCTCTGCATCCATACCCAACAAGTCGCCTTTACGACGTGTTACCATATCAATCATCTTACTTGAGAAGTCTGTTGGTACATTGATTGTCAATTCCTCGATAGGCTCACATTTCTGACCATCAATCTCCTTGTAGATAACTTGTGGCTGTCCGACTTGAAGCTCGTAGCCCTCACGACGCATTGTCTCAACAAGAACTGAGAGGTGAAGAACACCACGACCACTGACAATCCACTTATCCATTGAACCTTCTACTGGACGAACACGCAATGCTAGGTTCTTCTCTAACTCTTTGTTCAAACGATCACTAATGTGGCGAGAAGTACAGAACTTACCTTCTTTACCAAAGAAAGGAGAGTCATTAATGGTGAAGAGCATACTCATAGTAGGCTCATCTACCGCAATAGGTGGTAATGGTTCTGGGTTCTCAAAATCTGCGATTGTATCACCTATCTCGAACTTCTCCAAACCAATTACAGCACAAATATCACCTGAATCGACATGATCGGTCTTCTTATGTCCCATACCTTCGAAAGTATGAAGCTCCTTTATCTTCGTGCGTTCTTGTGTTCCATCACGATGGCAGATTGTTATATTCTGACCATCCTTCAATGTACCACGATGTACACGACCGACAGCAATACGACCAGTATAGCTTGAGTAATCCAAAGATGTAATCAACATCTGTGGTGTACCCTCGAGCTGCTTAGGTGCAGGAATTGCTTCGAGAATAAGATCTAGCAAATATTCAATATTATCAGTAGGCTTCTTCCAGTCTTCACTCATCCAACCATTCTTAGCAGAACCATAGACAACTGGGAAGTTTAACTGCTCCTCTGTAGCATTCAAGTCACACATAAGATCGAACACCATCTCGTATACTTCCTCTGGACGACAGTTAGGTTTGTCTACCTTATTGATAACAACAACAGGCTTCAAACCTAATTGCAAAGCCTTTTGCAACACAAAACGAGTTTGTGGCATAGGACCTTCAAAAGCATCTACGAGCAATAGGCAACCATCTGCCATGTTCAATACACGCTCTACCTCACCACCAAAATCAGAGTGACCAGGAGTATCGAGGATATTAATCTTTACACCTTTCCAATTGATACTTACATTCTTACTTAAAATCGTTATCCCTCGTTCACGCTCCAAGTCATTAGAGTCGAGAACTTCTCCACTGTTGTCTTGTCCATCACGGAAAAGCTTACCAGCGAGCATCATCTTGTCAACCAAGGTCGTTTTACCATGGTCAACGTGCGCAATAACTGCGATGTTACGAATATCTTGCATGTATTTACCTTAAAAACTTACGCTGAATTACGGTGCAAAAGTACTAATAAAAAATGGAAAACGCTTGTCGTTCAGAGAAAAAGTTGTATCTTTGCACCGCGTTTTCGGAGATTCCGATGCATTTGATGTTGTGGTCTGTTGTGATTAAGGCAGACTGGCAATAGAAGAATGTAATTGCACAAATAATTAATCAAAACAAAGTTATGTATTTAGAAAAAACAAAGAAAGAAGAGATCTTCGCACAGTTCGGTAAGGCACAGAAAGCAACAGACACAGGTTCTGCAGAGAGCCAGATTGCTTTGTTCTCTTATCGTATCAAGCACTTGACAGAGCATGTTAAAAAGAATCGTAAGGATTATGTTACAACTCGTTCATTGACACAGCTCGTTGGTAAGCGTCGTGCTTTACTCAAGTATCTCTACGATCGTGACATTGAACGTTATCGTGCTATCGTTAAGGCTTTAGGTCTCCGCAAGTAAGACTTCAGCTAAGTAAAATATAAAAGGTAAGAAAGTCAAAGCTATTTAAGCTTTCCTTTCTTACCTTTTTTCTGTTATCTTGTCTTTATCACCTTCTTACCATCTATAACATAGATGCCTACAGGGAGTTCTTCCCAAGTCTTTGATAAGCGGACACCTTGCAGAGTAAATATATTCTTTACTGCTTTTTTGTCTTCCTTAAGCAAGTCAATGCCAGTAGGTTTCAACTCATCTACCGTATTAAATACGTTGCGTAACGTATTGGGATTCCAAATGTCTTCTCGTTTCCCATCCCTTTCAACCTCTATGTGTATTTCGTATGAATGGTTAGGTTCTAACAGCGAAGCAGCGAATGTGATACGTGTCTCGGCTGCATTGTTG
This sequence comes from Prevotella veroralis, assembly GCF_018127765.1. Classification (NCBI taxonomy): domain Bacteria; kingdom Pseudomonadati; phylum Bacteroidota; class Bacteroidia; order Bacteroidales; family Prevotellaceae; genus Prevotella; species Prevotella veroralis. The sequence continues at coordinate 1,431,708 of NZ_CP072330.1, forward strand.
TCTATATCACAAGGAAGATAAACATTACGAACTGTTCCCAATTCAATCCACTTATTACTTGTCAAATCGAGTAGGCGATAATGGATAGATCCACGATAACCATTTCTTATCTGATAGCCAGATACTTTAGAATGTACTTGCAGACTGATATTCTTTATCTTATTAAGTTGGAAGGTGCTGTAATTGGCGTATTCACCATCCGCATAGTAGTCGAGGAAAGTTAATTCGATATTCCCATTATTGACATAAGGTAGTACTTCAATCTCAAATGGCTCTTTCATGTCAATAGGAACAATGGTTTCTGTTCCCTTTCGATTGACCTTTATAGATAGTGTGACGTCATATTTACCTCTTGGAAGATTACCTAAACTTGGTTTGTTGTAATATAGTGGAAGCATATTAATGACAAAGGTTGTTCGTCCAAGACGTTGTGCAACAACGTTTGGGGTAAGTAGATAACCATTATATTCTTGCTTTGTCTCTTGATTTTTAAGTGTCATCACAAGCTCACCACGCACCTCTTCGCGTCCAGGGTTGTACATCGTGAAACTGTATGCACCCTTAAATCCAGAGCCTTCATAGTAAGGTGCAAGTAGGCTTGGAGCCTTTTCAATAACAACCACATCCTTTGGGTTGTTTGTATTGAGCTGTACTGCATTTGGGGTGAGGTTTACTTCTATTTCATTGGCGTGATTGATTGGCTTCCAGTCACCGTGTTTCTTCGTCTTGGTATCGAGCATCTCAGAGAATACTGGAACCAAACGGTAGTTTCCGTCAGCAATATCCTTAAAGTTAATGTCAGCAATATCAAAGGACATGGAAGTAAAGATGGATGCCCATGTTTGGTCGCCAGCAGTTGAGTTAAAGATTTTTACTCGTTCGTTCTTATCATTATAGAGGGCAAGTGCTACCTTTCCAGTGAATACACCAAGTTCACCTTTCACCGAACTATACGAGCCCAACTTCTCAATCTTTGCACTAAAACTTTCAGAACGGTTTGCTTCTGTCTTGTCAATAGTGAGTGAAGTGGTGGTTCTTGCATCTAATCCGCGCTCTATATCCTTGAAAGGTGTAGCCTTACCGTCGTTAGGATGGGCAAAGACAACTGAGATGTCGTCCCAGAATGTTCCACTATTGAGGGCAAAGCCTGAAACATTAAGGGTAACTATGTTGATGTCGAAGTATCCGTCGTTTTCGCCTCCCCAGCCCCAGTTGGTGTGAATGAGGCCTTGCTCATCATAGCCATCATAAACAAAGGCATGAGGTCCACCTACTACTAAGACTGGATATCCGTCTGAGATTTCTTGCATCACCTCATTGAGGAAGTCATTGGCAGGAAGGAAGTTTTTGTCAATATAACGCACGGTATAGTCGAACTTATCACGAAGTGCATTGCAGGCATATTGTAAGTTTGAGTCACTACCTCTATAATAGTATCTCATATTGACAGCCTTACCGATGTCAGACATCAATACGCCAACGGCTTGTCGAGAATGTTCCGTTCTCATCTCATTAGTCGTGTTCTTCATTTCATCCCACCAATAAGTAGCACTCTTCTTAGCATCATCACCTGTCGATGCTATATAATCTTGTGGTCTATTCTTAGGCCATTTATTGTAGAACATCACCTGTGCTGTGGCTGTTGCAACACATCCAGTAGGTGTATGCTGTCCATTACTCAGTGGGGTGTACTTATTGAAAGGGTCATACTGGCTCCACTTACAAGTAAGCAAGGGTTCTACCTTTCGTTTTATAGGACGCTGTGGGGTAGTAGCTGTAGCTTTAGAACGCACTTCTTTTACAACACGTTCATATTCCTTTAAGAACAGTTTGAAGTATGGAGGCTGGTCGTTGGGGTTTTCTGTCATCTTATCTCCATAACCTACGAGCTCATTGAGTTTACTTTCTCCAGAGATAATAACGAATTTCTTGTCGTTTAGATTAGTAAAAATGTAATAAGCTGGTTGCTCATTAGCTTGTAACGAGCGGGTCTTAGGAGAATTGCCAGAGAGTATTGGTTTATTAATATATTTTGAGGCAATACTCAAAGCCTGTGCTTTGGTGATAGGGTCTGCGTTAGCTAATAAAATACTTGCAAACACAGTTAACACCAGCAAGATTGTTCTTTTCATTTGTTTATATTATTAGTCAAGTATATTGGTTTGTTATATTTTATATCAAGATTATTGTGTTTGAGAGCTCTCAAAACAAATAGATTTAGTTTATATTGTTGCATGTAGACGATTCAGTCGTCCCATATTTCCTTTAAAGGTAACATCACAAAATCGCGTTCTTCCATCAAAGGATGAGGGATAACAAGGTTTGGTTCGTTGATATTTAAGTTGTCATAAAGCAGAATATCAATATCTATGATACGGTCTGTATATTGTGCATTGATTGACTTCTTCACTCTTCCCATCTCTATTTCTATGGCTTGTGTTGCCTCTAATAACTGTCGGGGAGCAAGAGAAGTAGACACACATACACAAGCATTGAGAAAGAGATTAGGACTTTCAAATCCCCAAGGCTCTGTCTCGTGAAAAGAAGATTGGCGCAATACTGTGCCAATCTTTTCTCCTATTCGTGTTATTGCCTCGTGCATAATAGCCTTTCTATTGCCAAGATTTGTGCCGAGGGATAAATAAACTATGTGCATATTAATCGTTGAGAATCAACAATGAATCACCGAAGCAACCAAACATATAACCATTCTTCACAGCTTTGTCATAAGCTTCCATTATAAGGTCATAACCTCCAAAAGCTGCTGTTTCCATCAATAGAGTTGAATAAGGTTGATAGAAGTTAACCAACATAGAATCTGCGAAACCAAAGTTGTAAGGCGGGAAGATGAACTCATTAGTCCAACCATCATATTCCTTCAACATACCATCAGTACCAACAGCTGTCTCTGTCGCTTTTACTACACTCGCACCAACAGCACATAAATGATGTCCTGCTTTCTTTGCATTGTTAGCAATCTCACAAGCCTCAGCATTGATGTGCATCTCTTCAGAATCCATCTTATGTTTAGTCAGATCCTCCACCTCTATATCATGGAAGTTACCCAAACCACAATGCAAAGTGATAAACGATTTCTTTATCCCACGAATCTCCATCATCTTCATCATGTGTTCAGAGAAGTGAATATTAGTACCTGGCGCAGATACTGCTCCCTCATTCCTTGCAAAGACAGACTGGAAGTTCTCCATATCTTCTTTCGTTGCATGAGCGAATTCTTCTCCTTCTTCCTTTGGACGATTATCAATGATGTAACGTGGTAATGGCGCTTCACCTAAAGCGAATAACTCTCGTTTAAACTCCTCGTGAGGACAATCATATAGGAAACGAAGTGTACGACCACGTGAGGTAGTATTGTCAATTACCTCTGCAACCATTGTTCCTGATTCATCAAAGAAGAGTTTATTACCAATACGAATCTTACGGGCAGGCTCAACCAACACATCCCATAGGCGCATCTCTTGATTAAGTTCTCTAAGCAAGAACACCTCTATCTTTGCATCTGTCTTCTCCTTAGTACCATACAAACGAGCAGGGAACACCTTTGTATCATTGAATATAAAGGCATCACCCTCTTCAAAGTAATCGAAGACATCTTTGAAGCGGATATAATCATCCTCTGTTGGATCTCCATTCACTTCACCCTTAAACATATCAATCTTGCCAGACTTACGATGTACAACCATTAACCGGCTTTCATCTCGGCGAGTGATTGTGAAAGTCTGCGTACTACCATCAGAACGTGTCAATACACGTTTAGAAGAATGAGGATATAGGGCAACCTGCTCTTTAGGTAAATTGAATTTGAATTGTGAAAGCTTCATATTAATATTTTGGGAGAGTTTTATTTATCTATTATTTGTTGTTGGAGCCATGTCTCAAACTGATCATAATTAACACAATCTTCGACTTTTACGTCACCAACTCTTGTACGTCGCAATGCAGTGAGATAGGCTCCGCTATTCATTGCTCGTCCTAAATCGCGAGCCAATGCACGAATGTAAGTACCTTTACCACATCCAACCCGAATTGTCAATTGCATCTTAGCTGTATCAAAGTTCAAGACTTCTATCTCATCTATATGGATATTTTTAGCCTTCAATACAACCTCTTTTCCACTACGACGATAGTCAAAAGCGCGTTTCCCATCCACCTTCACAGCACTATAGGTTGGCGGTATCTGTTCTATATCACCCACGAATTGTGGCAAAGTCTTATCTATCAACTCACGTGTGATATGCTCTACAGGAAATTTCTCGTTCACCTCATGTTCCATATCATAACTAGGAGTTGTAGCTCCCAATTGTAATGTAGCAACATATTCCTTCGTGTGCGCCTGCAATGTTTCTATTTGCTTTGTCATCTTTCCCGTAGCAAGAATCAATACACCCGTTGCCAAGGGATCTAACGTTCCCGCATGACCAATCTTCACTTTTCCATCATTAGCTTGTGTACAGAGATAACGTACATGAGCCAACGCTTTGAAACTCGTTATGCCGTAGGGTTTATCAATCGGGATGATTACTCCTTCTTTGAAGTTCATAAGGATTGCTATATAATAAAGGTGGATTAATCAACCATATTCAATGATATGCCAGAGAGCAACATCACGATAATGATAATACCAATAATGATTCGATACCAGCCAAAGACTTTAAAGCCATACTTAGTAAGGAAGCTAACAAACCACTTCATGGCTAACAATGCGACTACAAAGGATACAACACAGCCAACAGCGAGCATTATCAAATCATGAGTATTCACCCATGTGGCATCTTCTTTCAGTATATCTAGAAGATCTAACAGTGTAGCACCAGCCATTGTTGGTACTGCCAAGAAGAAAGAGTATTCTGCTGCACGCTTACGTGTGAGTCCGTTTGCCATACCTCCAACAATCGTTGCCATAGAACGGCTCGTTCCTGGAATCACGGATAAACACTGCCACAAACCAATATTGAAGGCACGTTTTTCGTTCACCTTATTTTCTTCTCTACCTTTATTGAATATCTTGTCGCAGAAAAGCATGAAGATACCACCAACAACCAACATAATTGCTACAGCCCAAATAGAATCGAGCAACCAGTCGAGTAAACCACTCTTCTTTGCAGCTAAACCTATCACTACAGCTGGCAAAACTCCAACAAAGAGCAACCAGTAGAATCTTAATGGATGAATAAAACGCAAAAACGGATTCTCTACATCAGCTGGAACAGGTGTACGGTCAATGTGGAAGAAGCGTTTCCAATACAGACATACAACAGAAAGGATTGCGCCAAACTGAATAATGAATGTAAAGGCATGTACAAAGGGACTACCTTGTGAAACGCCCAAGAGATGTTGGGTGATAATCATGTGACCTGTAGAAGAAACAGGAAGAAACTCTGTTAATCCTTCCACAATGGAGATAATGATAGTTTGTATAAGTGTCATTATACCTCCTTATCATTTGTATCTTTCGGCTTATAGATAATTGCACCGATAATAGAAATAAATCCGATGAAAGTCACTACTGGTGCCACCTTGATGTGACGTGCACTAAAAATACTTGGATCAAATGCTGTTTCTGTTGAACTACCACCACTCAATAGAATGAATCCAATGATAACAATAGCAAGTCCAATTGCCAACATGATAAAGTTGACCTTACCAAAGGCTAAATTTCTTTTATCCATATTTATTTGAGGAATTATGAGGAGTGAAAGAAGGTGATTATATCTTGTACAAGTCACCAGCCTTCATTCGCAGGAACTTATTTACCGATAACCATGAGCAGAGTGTTGCAATTAATACGCCAAAAGCCACCATCACAACTGCTGTAATGAGTAAGGCTTCTAACGATAAAACCTTTGTAATATCAGGTTCATAATCATATAAGAAGCACATCCCAATACCCAAAGCAACAATTGCCATTAATGCTGAAACCAGTCCTTCTAGCACCGCTCTACGAAGGAAGGGAGCACGAATAAAGCCCCAAGAAGCACCAACCAGTTTCATTGTATGAATAGAGAAACGACGTGCGTAAATACTCAATCTGATTGTATTATTAATCAAAGAGAACGAAACAATCGTCAACAGAACTGCAATAACCAACAAAACAAGACTAATCTTAGCCAAAGTGTTGTTCACACTCTCTACCAGGTTTTGAGGATAAGTAATATCACTCACCCCCCGATAAGTACGTAATTCCTGTGCTATCGTCTTAATAGAATCATTATTCGCATAGTTCGCTTTCAATTGCAACTCTATCTCACCCGTAAATGGATTCTCACCTGCAAACTCTGCAGGATTAGCCCCTAATTCACGAGTTCCCTCTTTCAAGGCTTCTTCCTTACTGACAAAATTCAAACTATTGATATAATGTAACGAGCGTACACGCTGACAAAGCGCAGCACTCTCTTCTGTACTCATATCAGGTTGAAGAATCATCGTAATGGTCAGATTCTCCTTTACGTATGAACTAAGGTTACGACTGGTGAAGCCTGTCAGTACAACCATACCGATGAGCATCAGCACCATCGCCGTGCTAATACATAGCGTAATAACCTGCAAACTATGACGGTTGCGGGCTTTATTTCTTTTTTTTGCCATTTCTGAAAAGGGTATAATTCACCGAAATTGCTGCAAAGATACAGCAAAATAAAAGAACAGCAAAAGAAATTATAGTTTATTTAGACTTCTCCTTTTATTTATCTTTATGCCGCTTAACGATACAATTTATTTATCTTATCTTTGCACTCGTACCTCCTTTTCAAACATTAAAACAAAAAGCATAATGAGTACGATTATTTATCCTTCACCTATCTTTGGACCCGTACATAGCCGTCGTTTGGGCGTTTCTCTTGGTATTAATCTTATGCCAGCCGATGGTAAAATATGCACCTTCGATTGCATTTATTGCGAATGTGGATTTAACGAAGATCATCGAACGAAGACGCCCCACCCTGCCCGTGAACTTGTTACTACGGCATTGGAGAACAAACTCAAAGAGATGATTAAGGATAACATCCATCCTGACGTACTAACTTTCGCTGGTAACGGAGAGCCTACTTCACATCCTCATTTCGCTGAGATTATTGATGACACTATCCGTCTACGTGATAAGTATTGCCCCCAAGCAAAGATTTCTGTCCTCAGTAATTCTACATTCATTCATCGCCCAAAGGTTCATGAAGCATTATCAAAGGTGGATAACAACATTTTGAAGCTAGACACGATTGACATGGGATATATAAAAAAGGTGGATCGACCGACACAACCATCCTACGACGTGAATCGTATCATTGCTGACATCAAGGCTTTTAAGGGACAGGCAATCATTCAAACAATGTTTCTAAAAGGAACGACTGACGAAGGGGTCGATGTTGACAACACTTCTGATTCTTTCGTTACTCCATGGCTCAAGGTTGTGAAAGAGATTGCTCCACGTGAGGTAATGATTTACACCATTGATCGAGAAACCCCTGACCAGCATCTCCTCAAGGCTTCTCCTGAAGAACTAAATACCATTCGTGACAAAGTAATTGCCATGGGCATTCCTTGCACTGCATCCTACTAGATATTTTATAAAACAATCCATACCCATAGATTATATATGTAAGTAATTATTTCCCAAAGGCTCTTAAGCTTTTTGAGAAAAACTCCAAAGCTTTTAGAAATAAACATTAGAAGGAATATAAAACAGAAAGACTAACCTCACGGTTAGTCTTTCCTCTCATCAAAAAAACATTGATATGAAATTTAGATTTTACTAATGATTCCTTCTTCCGTTGCTCGCACGAAGTCAACGATATTACGAATCTCGTGCGAAGCTGGTACTTGTTGTTCTATCTGAATACAAGCATCGAAAACTGATGTCTGCCCATGGAACAACAGACGATAAGCATTGGCAATGTGCTTGAGAACCTTCTCATCAACACCAGCTCGCTTACCAATAGTTGTGTTAACACCATGATATTCAATTGGTGCACCACCAGCGATAATATAAGGAGGAACGTCCTTCGAGAAGGTTGTACCTGCTTGTACCACTGCATACTCGCCTACGCGTGTGTTCGCTTTCTCCACAACGTTTGAAGAGATAATCGCTCCCGTTTCAATCTTACAATCGCCTGCAATCTTCGCACCATAGCCAAAGACACACTTGTCACCTACAATGGTATCGTGGCTAATATGTGCGCCTTCCATGAGGAAATTATTCGAGCCAATAATGGTTTTACAGCCACGGTGTGTGGCACGATTGATAACCACATTCTCTCGAACAATGTTGTTATCACCCATCACCAGTTCGCTTTTTTCACCCACGAAATTGAAATCCTGTGGCAAAGCAGCAAGCACCGACCCTTGGTGAATCTTGTTTCCACTTCCCATTCGAGTACCATTTAAAATACTAACAAAGGGGAAGATAACACAGTTATCACCGATGACGACATCGTCTTCTATATACACAAATGGAAATATCTTACAGCCGTCTCCAATCTTTGCTTTCGGAGAGACTTCGGCTTTTGGACTAATTACGCTACTCATACTCTTGAATACTAAGAATTAAACAAACAATTTACTTAGAACCACCACCAAGTGCATTATACAGATTGACGATAGATTGTAGCTTCGTAAACTGCTCTTTCACTTGTGATATTTCTGCGTTAAGTAAGCTCTGCTGAGCGGTGATAACTTCAAGATAGGTACTTGAGCTTTGTGCATAGAGCATCTGTGTGTGCTCTACATTCTGCTTCAGAACATCTATTTGTTGTTGCTGCAACTTCTCTTTCTCACCAGCTGAATTATAAGCAACAAGGGCGTTGCTCACTTCTGAACCAGCCTTGAGAATACTATTCTGCCATGTGTTATATGCTTGCTTATACTTATCTTCAGCAACACGCAAACCTGCTTTCAATTGTCCGCGCATGAAGATGGGCTGTGTCAAACTACCAACTACACTCAAGAGCAACTTGCCAGGGTTAACCATGCCATTGCTATTGGTCCACGCGCCAGTAGGTGATATGTTCAATGCTGGATAGAAACGACTGCGTGCCTGCTGAATATTATAGAAGCATTGAGCCAACGCCATTTCGTTTGCATGCACATCGGCACGATTGCTTAGAAGTTGTACACCAATACCACCTGCGAAATTCGCCGGTAAGCTCTGATTGGCTAGACTACCGCGAGCAATACCTTGCGCTGGTTCACCAAGAAGAAGACTAAGAGCGTTCTCGGTCTCACGTATCTGACGACGGATGTCTGCGCCCTGTGTCTGTACACTATAGTAAGCTGCTTCTGCACTCTGAACACTCGTTGAACGAGCACGTCCATACTCCATTTGGAGTTTCATCATGTCCCAGGTGTTCTTTGTCAGTCCTGACATATCATCTATTATCTGCTTCTGACGATCGAGCATCAGCAATGTATAATAGAGATTGGCAACGTTGCAGATAAGATTTGTCTGCACAGCTACCCTGTAATCCTTCGACTGAAGGAGCATCATCTGGGCTGCTTTCTTCTGGGAACGCAGCTTTCCAAAGAGATCAACATCCCAACTTGCAGAGACAGGGAGTGTGTAAGACTGGGTGGAAGGCGTGTGCGAACCAAAGTGAGAAATCGTACCCGTCGGTGCGAAGACCACAGATGGTAAGAACGCCAACTTTGATGTCTTCACCTGCTGTTCGGCAATATCAATGTTCAAAGCAGCATTGATCAGGTCGGGATTATTATTAAGAGCTTTTTCAATAAGTGCCTGTAATTGAGGATCGGTAAAGACACTGCGCCATGGGAGGTTACCAAAGTCATTGGCTCCCTCAAGCGTTGCCTTGTCATCAACAGGGTCTCTCACAATCCCATTCGTCTTCACATCGGGACGCTCGTAATTGCCGTAGAGACTCTTACAGCCTGTCAATGACAGGGCTGCAAGGGCTATGATGATTATATTTTTATTCTTCATTATTGTTCTTTTAATATAGTACTACTCTTCTACCTTATAATCATGTACAGGACCTTTCGCGTATTTCTCGAGTTCCTTAATGACGTCGAGACTAGCCTCATCTTCAAACTCAATAGGCTTAATACGCTCTTGTAAGTACTGGAAGCCAGCGAACAGAGCTGGTACAACAAACACCTGACAGAGTGTACCAATCAACATACCTCCGACGGCAGCAGCACCCAATGTCTGGTTACCATTATGACCTACACCGCTTGCAAACATCAATGGCAACAATCCGACAACCATTGCCAAAGACGTCATAAGGATAGGACGAAGACGTGCGCCAGCACCTAAGATGGCTGCATACTTGATTGCCATACCTGTTCGGCGACGCTCCAGAGCAAACTCAACGATAAGGATGGCGTTCTTTGCCAACAATCCAATCAACATAATCAAGGATATTTGCATGTAGATATCGTTGCTATGCCCGAAGGTCATCGTGAATATGAACGCACCAGCAAGACCGAATGGTATTGACAAGATAACGGCTAATGGAAGGATATAACTCTCATATTGTGCACTAAGAATCAAGTAGACAAACACGATACAAAGGACGAAGATCATCGCTGTTGAGTTCGATGACTCCTGCTCTGAACGTGTTAAGCCGGAGAACTCATAGCCATATCCCTGTGGTAACACTTGCTTTGCCACTTCCTCTGCGGCCTTAATAGCCTCTCCAGAAGAGACCCCGTTTGCCGGTGTCGCATTAACCGCAATAGAGGTAAAGAGGTTGAAACGAGTGATATTTGACGGTCCATAAACACGCTTCAACGTACAGAACTCACTTACTGGAGCCATACCCGCTGCTGTTCGAACATAGATGTTATTCATGCTCGACTCGTCCATGCGGCTCTCTGCTGTTCCTTGTATCATCACACGGAAGAGCTTACCGTATGCATTAAAGTTGGACGCATACATACCACCATAGTATCCCTGCAATACAGAAAGAATAGCTGCTGGTGATGTACCTGCCTGCTTTGCTTTCGCAACATCTACATCCACCATGTATTGTGGATAGTTCGGGTTGTAAGTGGTAAGTGCTCGGCTGAACTCCGGACGCTTGTTCAAAGCAGCGAGGTAATCCTGTGCAACCTTAAAGAATTTATTCAAATCTCCACCTGTCTTATCTTGTAAAGAGAAAGAAAGACCATTCGACATACCATAACCAGGAATCATTGGCGGTGCAAAGGCTATTACCTGCGCACCCTTAATACTGGCTGTTTGCTTGTAAATCATGCCCAAAATCATATTAGAAGAAGTTGGGTCAATGAATAATCCAGCAATACCAGCACCCGTGAATACCGACTTAATACGGTCGAACATGCCATATTCACGCTCGGCAAAAGGCTTCAACTTAACAATGAAAGTTGCCTGATTAGACCCCTGACCAGCCAAGAAGTTGTAACCAACGATCTGTTCACGACGCTCGATATAAGGGTTATTTGCCAACATTTTATCTACTTGATCAACTACCTTTTGAGTCTCTTCTTGTGATGTCCCTGGAGGCATACTGACCATAGCGAACAATGTTCCTGTATCCTCATCAGGTACAAGACCTGTCTTTGTGAAGGTCATTGTAAGCACAAGAGCTACGAAACCTACGACTACAGCTGTACCTGAAATCCAACGATGGTTGATAATCTTCTCTACTTTCTTCTGATACTTCGCATTGATCTTATCATACTGTGTATTGAATGCCATGTGGAATCTGTCAATGCGTGACAGCTTCTTGTGTTCCTCGTCATCACTATGTGGCTTCAAGAAGATAGCACATAAGGCAGGTGACAATGTCAAAGCATTCAGAGCAGAGATAACGATTGATACCGCCATAGTTACACCGAACTCACGATAGAAAGTACCTGATGTTCCACCAATAAATGATACTGGAACGAACACTGCTGACATCACCAAAGTAATAGAGATGATAGCTCCTGAAATCTCATTCATTGCATCAATGGCAGCCGTCATAGCACTCTTATAACCTAAATCGAGTTTTGCATGAACAGCCTCAACCACCACAATGGCATCATCCACCACGATGGCAATCGCTAATAACAATGCCGACAGTGTCAAAAGGTTGATGGAGAAGCCAAAGACCCAAAGGAAGAAGAACGTACCAATCAAGGCTACTGGTACAGCAATCATAGGGATGAGTGTAGAGCGGAAGTCCTGTAGGAAGACATACACAACAAAGAACACTAAGACCAAAGTAATTACCAGTGTGCGTACTACCTCTTCGATAGAAGCAAAAAGGAATTCGGTTACATCTTGCTCAATCGTGACCTTCATCCCAGGAGGCATTTGCTTTTGGGCGTCAGCCAAGGCTGCTTTTACGTCATCAGCAATCTGTGTAGCATTTGAACCAGCCACCTGGTTAACCATACCTAATACAGCAGGTTGCCCATTGTTACGCATGGCAACGGAATATTGCAAACCGCCTAATTCCACCTTTGCCACATCACGCAAGTGAAGAGTCTGACCATTTGTATTGCTAGAGATGATAATATTACCATACTCTTCTGGCGTCTTCAAACGTCCTTTATAGCGCATGGTGTACTCGAACTTGAGCTTACTTTGCTCACCGAAGGAACCTGGTGCCGCCTCAATGTTCTGTTCTGCAAGAGCACCAGAGATATCAGAAGGGACAAGACCATACTGCTTCATCTTATCTGGCTGGAGCCATATACGCATTGAGTAAGTCTTCATACCAGGCGTCTGTACGTCACCCACACCATTGACACGCTTCAACATTGGAACGATGTTGATGTTGTTATAGTTCGTCAGGAACTCATCGTCATATCGACCATCATCTGTTGTCAATGAATACATGACGACGTTTGAACTCTGACGCTTTGATACCGTCACACCCACACGGGTAACTTCAGCAGGTAACAAAGCCTGTGCTTGCGAAACACGGTTCTGCACGTTGACCGCAGCCATATTGGGATCAGCACCTTGCTTGAAGTAGACCGTAATCATCGCCATACCCGCATTTGTCGCAGTTGACTGGATATAAGTCATATTCTCCACACCATTGATACTTTCTTCCAATGGTGTGATTACAGAATTCAATACGGTCTGCGCATCTGCACCTTGATAAAATGTTGATATCGAAATCGTAGGTGGTGCGATATCCGGATACTGCTCAATAGGCAGTGACATCAAACCGATTATACCCAAAAGTACAAAGAAGATGGATATAACCGTTGATAGAACCGGTCGTTTAATGAAATTAGTAAATGTCATAAATATTGTTCTTTTGAATTATGGAGATGGATAAAAACTTAGCTTAACGAAGCCTGCCTCGTTCAAAGGTCAACCTTCAAATCCTCATTCAAAACTCCAAATTCCTAACTTCTAATTATTTACTATCTCCTTTCATTGTCTTCAAGAAACCTGCAGCAGAGCTCTGATTCTCACCCAACTTCTCGGCTTTCTTGATGGCTTCTTCATACTCTGCTGGAGTCAATGCCTTTATCTTTGCACCATCTTCCAAACTTGAGATTCCCTTGCTAACAATGCGGTCGCCCATCTTTAATCCACTAGTAACGATGTAATTGATACCATCGTTCTGTGGATTAATGGTTATCTCGCTGTAATGTACCTTATTATTAGCATCCACCTTATAAACAAATATCTTATCCTGTACCTGAGTGGTTGCTTCTTGTGGAATCAACAATGCGTGATTATTGTTCTTAGCGATAACAATTTGTCCACTACCACCACTCTTCAACAAATGTTCGGGATTAGGAAAATGTGCAATAACGCTTATTGTTCCTGTTGCAGGGTCTATACTACCGCTTGTCTTTACGATAGATCCTTCGTGATTGTAGGTTGTTCCGTCGGCAAGCAACAAACTTACGCTTGGGAACTTCTTAATGGCATTGCTCAAGCCATCGTCTGTACGACTTAGTTTCAGCACATCTGCCTCGGTCATAGAGAAGTAAACTTCTATTGTAGAAGTGTTGCTCACGGTTGTAACTGGCTGTGCAGAAGAAGCACTTACCAATGCTCCCTCTTTGAAAGGAAGACTACCGATGTAACCTGAAGCAGGACTCTTTACATAACAGAAACCAAGGTTATCCTTAGCAGTTGATAGCATTGCTTGTGCCTGGCGAACACCTGCTTGCGCCTGGCGAACAGCAGCTTGCGCAGATGCGACACCACTTTGTGCTTGGCGAACAGCAGCTTGTGATGTCTCAAAACTATTCTTCGCTGATTGCAACTCATAGTCGCCTATCACCTTATTATTATATAGGTTCTTACTGTTTGAGTAAGTTAAACGAGCGGTGGCAGCCTGGGCATTAGCCGAATTAAGACTTGCATTAGCCTGAACAACACCAGCTTCAGCCTGTGCCACAGCACTCTGAGCGGAGTTAACCTGTGCCTCTGCCTGACGAACAGCAGCCTGATAAGTGGAGTTATCCACAACGAAGAGCACCTGACCAGCATGCACATACTCACCCTCATGCACGTATAGTTTCGTGATAAAGCCGCTTACCTTTGGGCGAACCTCTACATCCTGAACACCCTTCAGCGTAGCTGGATAAGTTGTCTTTAGCTGTGCATTAGATGCACCAATCGTAATCACAGGATACTCATCACTTGTAGGAAGACCCTGCCGACCGCCTCCGCAACTGGTTAGAAATGCTACCGTTGCAGTTACGAACAATAAGATTTTATTCTTTTTCATACCTAATTAATATATTATATTCATTCTTTTCTAATCTTTCTTCCCCCTCTTTCGCACAAGAGAGATGTTCTCAGATAGTATCAAGTTTACCTTTTAAATAAAGTAAAGCACATTGGAAACCGATGCGTAAAGCATAAGTTTTTCAATGTGCAAAACTACTCATTAATCACTAAAGATACTTATTTTGCAAACAGCATTTAACAATTATTACCTATAAACATACCATTTACGGTTCTTATCTATAACCTCCCTTACCAATAGATGGCATCTTCCGTCATGCTTAAATCAGTCCCAATTCTCTTGCCTTATTGCGCAGAAGTTCCATTAAAGGCTCTCGCTCATTAGGCACCTTATTATCAAGAACGGCATCTTTCAGCGTCTGCTTCAATATGCCCACCTCTCTACTAGGTTTGAGATGAAACATCTCCATGATCTCATTACCATCTATGCAGGGTTGTAGAAGGCGTTTGTAATCGCGTTCCTTCAGGTCTTTTAGCTTCTTACGAACGCTTCGGAAGTTATCAAGGAAGCGTTGTTTGCGGGCAACATTCTTACTCGTTATATCCGCCTCACACAGAGTCATCAAGTCATCAATGTCTTCGCCAGCATCATTCAGCAGTCGTCTCACAGCCGAGTCGGTCACCTCTTCATCGGCAATAACAATCGGACGCATGTGTAAGTCTACTTGCTTTTGCACATACTTCATCTTACTATCCATTGGTAACTTCAACCTTCGGAAGATTTCAGGTACCATCTTTGCACCAACATAGTTGTGATTATGGAAGGTCCAACCCGCTACAGCATCCCACCGTTTACACATTGCTTTACCCACATCATGCAATAATGCTGCCCAACGTAACCATAAGTTATCCGTATGCTTGCAGATATTATCCAACACTTCTAAGGTGTGATAAAAATTATTCTTATGTGCTCGTCCGTTCCTAGTCTCCACGACATCCAAAGCAACTAGCTCTGGCAAGATGATTTGCAAGAGCCCACAACGATACAAATCGATAAATCCCTTGCTCGGTGTTGGCGTCATCATAATTTTGTTCAACTCCTCTTCTATGCGCTCCCCACTAATAATCTTTATTCTTTCGGCATTGCGTTCCAACGCCTCGAAGGTCTCATCTTCAATAAAGAAATTTAATTGTGTAGCAAAACGAACGCATCGCATCATACGCAATGGATCGTCAGAGAAGGTTACATCAGGGTCTAAAGGCGTGCGAATAATACCATCCCATAGGTCGTCAACACCATCGAATGGATCGACTAACTCACCAAAGCGAGCCTTATTCAAGCACACTGCTAGGGCATTGATTGTAAAGTCCCTACGATTCTGATCATCCTCAAGTGTACCATCTTCTACCACTGGTTTCCTACTATCATGGCTGTAACTCTCTCGTCGAGCACCTACAAATTCAACCTCTGTGTGCTTATATTTCACTTGAGCAGTACCAAAGTTGCGGAACACCGAGAGGTGAGCTTTCTTGCCAAGAACGGCTTTCAATTCGCTTGCTACCTGTATACCACTCCCCACCACAACAACATCGATATCATTGGAAGGGCGTTCTAAAAACAAATCACGCACATAGCCGCCCACTACGTAACACTCCAGCCCGAGTTTATCGGCGGCATTGGAAATATGATGAAATATATCTTTATCTAATAATTGTGCCAATTCGGCATCTGAAAGATCTCGCATAATTAAATGTTATCTTTGTATGAATAGCAATGCAAAGATACGTAAATTAGTTAAGTCACACAAATTAAGTTATTATTTCATACATGTAACAACCTAATTCTACACTAAAGATCTACCACATTTATACCCAACGAATAAAAGCTTTCATACCCATAGTTGGGTACAAAACAAGGAACTAATCAATAATAAGAGATACTCTAAAATCTTCACAAACAATTTTCGATTTGTTCGCAAACAATTTCTTGCTTGTATTAATAGCCCTTATTCTATGCTCATCACGGAAGTAGGACTCGTAAGGCACGGGAGTACATCTTGTGGAGCACGAAATGTACTTTCGTGCTCCACAAAAGTACATTTCGTCGATGTTAACAGTTACGCCCCTCGCCTTAACTATTGTTTACATATAGGATTGCATAAAATACCTAACGTGCATCTCCATCAACTGCCAATAGGTTAGAAATTCTGCACAGATAGGTTACAATGCTCTTCCATGAATCCCCGCCAACCAGCGAAACGGATGGTATTAGTTGTTAATTCATTCGTTTATTACAATGAAATTAAGTATTTTTGCAGGCAAATCGATTCATAACAATGGCAAGTCAATTGACAAAGACACAGCAAGAGTTTAAAGACATACTGGCTGAATGTAGAGAGCTCTTTGGTAAGAAGCTCCATGATTATGGTGCCTCATGGCGCATTTTACGCCCCTCTTCCCTCACAGATCAGCTTTTTATCAAAGCCAAACGCATACGCTCATTAGAGATTACAGGTGAGAATCTCGTTGGAGAAGGAGTACGCCCCGAATTCATCGCATTGATTAATTATAGTATTGTTGGACTGATTCAACTATCCAAGGGCTTTGTTGATAGTGTTGACATCACGCCCGACGAGGCTCTCTGTCTCTATGATACCTATGCCAACGAAGCCTACGAACTAATGGTAAAGAAGAACCATGACTATGGAGAGGCATGGCGAGATATGCGTGTGAGTAGTTACACAGACCTTATTCTCACTAAGATTGAACGAATCAAGGAAATCGAGGATCTTAATGGAGAAACACTCGTCAGTGAAGGTATAGATGCCAATTATATGGATATAATGAATTACGCCGTTTTCGGTGCTATCAAGCTACATGAATAAATTAAAGACACTATTAGTAAACCTCAGTCGTGCGCTGTTAGCCTTGACGTTTATCTTTTCTGGATTTGTTAAGGCTATTGACCCACTAGGTTCGCAATATAAGATTGCGGAATACCTAGAGGCAGTGCAATTATCGGCTTATGTACCCGATTGGGCACAGCTAATGGTGTCGATAGCCCTTTCTGCCATAGAATTTACGCTGGGTGTAATGCTCCTCTTGGCCATCCGCCGTCGATTAGCCAGTAAGATATCCTTGCTTTTCATGGCTGTGATGACAGCTGTAACATTGTGGTTGACTGTAAGTAATCCGATACAAGATTGTGGTTGTTTCGGAGATGCCATACACCTAACCAACACGCAGACATTTATCAAGAACATTGTTTTGCTTGTTGCAGCAATCATTCTCACACGCTGGCCTTTACATCAGATGCGCTTCGTTTCAAAGACGAATCAGTGGATAGCTTTCTATTTTACTATCGTCTTTATCTGTATAGCGTCACTATTGAGTCTTTATCATCTGCCCATCTTTGACTTCCGTCCTTATTATATCGGACAGAACATCAAAAAGGGTATGGAGATTCCAAAGGGGGCTAAACAAACAACCTATAAGACGACCTTTATCTGTGAAAAGAATGGTGTAACAAAGGAATTCAATGAGAATAATTACCCTTATAACGACTCTACGTGGGTATTTAAAGATACACGCCAAGAGATACTTGAGCAGGGTTATGAACCACCCATACACGATTTCTCTATCACGAACGAACAGACAGGAAACGATATTACGGATAGTATCTTGACCCATAAAGGATATACCTTCTTACTCATAGCTCCTGTATTGGAAATGGCTGACGATAGTAACTTTGGTGATATTGATGCTATCTACGAATATGCAAAAGAGAATGGATATGGATTCTACGGATTGACTGCTAGTACAGATAAAGCTGTACAGCATTGGAGGGACATTACTGGTGCGGAATATCCTTTCTATACGACTGACGGCACAACACTAAAAACCATCATTCGTAGTAATCCGGGCTTAGTACTGCTCTACAAAGGTACTATCATCAATAAATGGAGTCATAACGATTTGCCCAAACAAGCCGAACTTAATGCCCCACTCTCCCTCATAGAAATAGGGCGCGAACCGGCTAATAACACATGGACAAAGATTATGCTCATCATCGTGTGCTACATCTTCCCCTTGTCATTCCTTATTGCCGCTGACCGCATTTGGTCGTGGACAAGATGGGTAAGGAAACGTGAAGAGTGGCTCAAACAAAAGGAAGATTGGGTGAAGCAAAAGGAACAATCAAATAAATTATATCAACTTTTAAAACGTAAAAGACAAATGAGAAAGAAAATCGTAGCAGGTAACTGGAAGATGAACGAGACCTTGCAGGAAGGTATCGAACTAGCAAAAGAGATTAACGAGTCACTCAAGGCAGAGAAACCTAATTGTGATGTTGTTATCTGTACTCCATTCATTCACCTCGCAAGTGTTGCTCAGGTATTAGATTCAAGCGTTGTTGGACTTGGCGCAGAGAACTGTGCAGACAAGGAGAAGGGTGCTTACACAGGTGAAGTATCAGCTGCAATGGTAAAGAGTACAGGTGCACAATATGTTATCCTTGGTCACTCTGAGCGTCGTCAGTACTATGGAGAAACAGCAGAGATCCTCAAAGAGAAGGTTCAATTAGCACTCGCTAATGGTTTGAAGGTAATCTTCTGCTGTGGTGAGACACTCGAAGAGCGCGAGGCAGAGAAGCAAAACGAGGTAGTAAAGGCAGAGTTGGAAGGTTCAGTATTCAACCTCTCTGCAGAGGAATGGAAGAGCATTATCTTGGCTTACGAACCAATCTGGGCTATCGGTACAGGTAAGACTGCTACTTCAGACCAGGCTCAGGAGATGTTAGCCTACATCCGTTCTATCGTTGCAGAGAAGTATGGTAAGGAAGTAGCAGAGGACACTTCTATCCTCTATGGTGGTAGCTGTAAGGCTAGCAACGCACCAGAGTTGTTTGCTAAACCTGACATTGATGGTGGCTTGATTGGTGGTGCTTCATTGAAGGCAGCTGACTTCAAGGGTATCATCGATGCTTGGAAGAAGTAATCCATACATATATTAATGATGAGAGGGAGTCACGTTTTGTGCTCCTCTCATCACTTTTCAATTATAGTAAAAGACATGAAAAGACTCCTTACAATCATAGTTCTCATACTGACAACCATTACATCAGCGCATGCTCAAAGTACGGTAACTGTAACGCAGAGTACCGATATTGACGCATTAGTCAATGGTAAGAAAACAGCGAAGAAAGCTAATAAAGAAAGCAAGAAAGTAGAGAGTCAGCGTGAGCAATCACGCCAGTCAATAGGCTCAAAGATTAAGACTCCAGATACAAAACAACTGTCTGTTCCTAAGCTAAACGACCATAAACCAGAGATTGCAAGACCTGACAATAACACCTTACAGCCCGTTAGGCAAGTTGGGACTAAGCTAGTGAAACGTTTAGTCAGAAGGCCTCATGACCCCACATTCGATGATATAGACGATGGCAAACAGATAGTGACCAAACGTGTAAAGAAGGGCATTAAAAAGGTTAGGGGATTCCGTGTTCAGGTCTATAGTGGCGGTAATACGCGTATAGCTCACCAACAGGCAGACAAAGCGGGACAAACTGCTAAGCAGTTATTCCCCGATCAGCCCATCTATGTTCACTTCTACGCGCCACGTTGGATGTGCCTTATTGGTAACTTCACAAACTATAACACTGCTAAAAAAGTAATGCGGAAGATGCGCAAAGAAGGCTATCCTCAAGCAAACGTGATACGTATGATGGTTAGCATAAGGACGTCAACTGTCATTGACAACTAAATATATTCACACCTTATATATTATATATAACCCCCAAACAACACCCTTACTGGGGTAACAGGTAACACCCTTATAAGGGTCTTAGGCAATACCCTTACTATGGTAATAAAGCCCACCTCATAAACAGCAATAATCAGAAACAATATAATATGACTCCAGAAACACAATTTCGTGATGGTTTAGACGAACTTGCAACACACTATAAAGAGATATTAAAGTTGCTCGGTGAGAATCCAGAAAGGGAAGGATTGGAGAAGACTCCCATGCGAGTTGCAAAGGCAATGCAGGTTCTTACACGTGGATATACACAAGATCCTCATAAGGTATTAACGGACGCGCTCTTTGAAGAGAAGTACAATCAGATGGTGATAGTCAAGGATATTGACTTCTTCTCAATGTGTGAGCACCATATACTCCCATTCTATGGCAAGGCGCATGTGGCGTATATTCCAAACGGAAAGATCACTGGTTTGAGTAAGATCGCACGTGTTGTCGATATCTACTCTCACCGACTTCAAGTGCAGGAACGCCTCACCGAACAGGTAATGCAATGTATCAACGACACGTTGAAACCGCAAGGTGTGATGGTAGTCATCGAAGCGAAACACATGTGTATGCAGATGCGTGGTGTGGAGAAACAGAACTCTATCACCACAACAAGTGCTTACAGTGGTGTGTTCGAATCAAGTAAAACCCGCAACGAGTTTATGAACTTACTGCGTGGAGAGACCAAACGGATATAATAACAACTAATATTTAAAAGGAGAAAAGTTATGAATAAGGTTTTAAAAGTGGCCACACTAGCATTCGTGGCAATCGTTACAATCAACTTCTTTACGGCATGTTCTAAGGAGAAAGATACGCCAAGTATTAATGTTGAACAGCTTTACCAAAACATCAATGGCAATTACGTTGGTACTGCAAAGATGCGTAACAGCAATGGTGACTTGGGTTCAAAGAATGCAACATGGACAGCTAAGAAAGAGGTAATCAGCGTTAAGAACATCAATGGTGACGAACTCGCAGCTGGCGTAAAGAACCAATCTTCAAAGTTATATCAAGCTCTTTTGAATGCTACGAATGGTAAGTTAGAAGTCATTATGACGAGTTTTAAACCACAGGAACAAATGATTTTCTTCAATGCATCAGCTAAACTCACCTTCACCATCAATCTTGATGGACAACAGGTAGAGGTGGTTGGAACAGGAGGCTCACTGCCTTTCTCTTGTTTCTATGCAATGCCTACACAAAAGATGCACTTTAATTTCACCATTAGAGACTTGAAGAAGAACAATGGAAGAGGCGGTTTCACTCCCCTATCCACCGATTACAACTTGCCTATAACATTTGAGTTTGAATCACAACAAAAGATTTAATAACACATTAAGGACGAGAGAAAGGAAGAGAGATGAAACTTATTTCATGGAATGTAAACGGTCTTCGTGCTTGCGTGGGCAAAGACTTTGAGCAGCAATTCAAGGACTTTAACGCTGATTTCTTTTGTTTGCAAGAGACGAAGATGCAAGCTGGTCAGCTTGATTTAAGCTTTCCTGGATACGAGTCATACTGGAATTACGCTGATAAAAAGGGTTATTCAGGTACTGCGATATTCACGAGACATAAGCCATTGAGCGTTACTTACGGCATTGATATCGATGAGCACGACCATGAGGGACGTGTCATTACATTAGAGATGGACGATTTCTACCTCGTAACTGTCTATACACCGAACTCGCAAGATGAGCTTCGTCGATTGGAATATCGCATGAAGTGGGAGGATGACTTCCAATCCTACCTACACAAACTAGATGAGATTAAGCCTGTCATAGTGTGCGGTGATATGAATGTTGCGCACCAGGAGATCGACTTAAAGAACCCCAAAACAAACCGCCGAAACGCTGGCTTCACCGATGAAGAGCGTCAGAAGATGACCCAACTATTGAGTAATGGATTCATAGATACCTTCCGCACGCTTTATCCAGAGCAAGTAACCTACTCTTGGTGGTCGTATCGTTTCCGTGCAAGGGAGAAGAATACGGGTTGGCGTATCGACTACTTCCTTATCTCCGAACGCTTGAGAGACCGATTGGTAGACGCTAAGATTCATACAGAGATAATGGGTAGCGACCATTGTCCCATAGAGATTGACTTAAAGTAAAGCCTCTCTTATGTATGCCCAGATCAAATCATTGCTATTGATGGCTGTAGTTCTTGCAGCCATCATAGCCTATGCTTTCTCTCCAAAAGAGCTTACTTTGGGCAGCTACACAATAAGGAAGATAACACTTACAAGTATCTTCCTTCCTCCTAAAGAACCACAGAAAAAACACAAGAAGAAGCCTAAGACCATTCATCGCAACCAAACTATTCTCTTCATCGGAGACTCTATGGTGGAGGGACTGTCACGTCGCTTGGGTGATTACGCAGGTGAGAATGGACACAAACTATACTCTGTTATATGGTATAGCTCATCCACTGAACGATGGGGAACGACGCATACTCTGGAACATTACATCGCTAAATACAAGCCAACTTACATCCTTATCTGTCTTGGAAGTAATGAGTTATTCATCAACGACCTCGCTAACAGGGCTCAATATGTCAGTGAGATGGTTAAGAAGATAGGCGATATTCCTTTCGTGTGGATTAGTCCTTCGGATTGGAATGGAGATACTGGTATCAATGACATCATCAAAGAAAGAGTAGGTGCAGGGCATTTCTTCGATAGTAGACACTTAAAACTAAAGCGAGGAAGTGACCATTATCACCCTACATGGGAGGCTGCTGCTTATTGGATGGATACGGCTGCAAAGTTTATTGCCAGTAATAAGTGTGACTATCCATTGCAGCTCAATTCCCCTAAAGCACATCACAAGGCAACAAACACAAGTTTGTTACAACCAGCATTTGAAGGCTTTTAATACAGAAAAGGAAAGTAAGCGAAAGAATACAGAAGCATGACAGAACTATCGCAGCTAACATCCACGTTCCTTGATTTCTTATCCTCACAAGATAAGAACTGGTCGTTGTGTACGCTGTCATTCATGGCTTGTTTCCTCGTTTTCTTTGCTCTTTACATTCCCCTTAGACACTATCGTCAACAGTGGACAAAGGTTTATGTCATTTGTTTTAGCCTCTTCTTCGCTTTCAAAGCGAATGGTGCTTTGATGTGGCTATTGCCTTTCACCACCTTTGTATCATGGTATCTAACGCGTTCTATGATGCGTTTAAAACATGGAAAGTTGCGTAAGACGGGCTTAGCCATCACCATTTTCACAGAGTTGATACCCCTACTCTACTATAAATACACGAACTTCACCCTTGAAATATTCCATGAGCTCCTCCGCAGTAACTTCTCTCCTATGAAGTTACTCTTGCCTGTTGGTATCTCTTTCTTTACTTTCCAAGCCATCAGCTACACAGTGGATGTTTATAAAGGGAGGTATCCAAAGACTGCGAAACTACTTGATTATACATTCTATCTTACGTTCTTTCCCCTCCTCATAGCTGGTCCTATCACCCGTGCCGAAGTATTGTTACCACAGATTCAAACCCCTAAAAGGAATATCAAGAGTGCCCTTGTCTATAAAGGACTGTGGTTGATTATCTGCGGATTGATAAAGAAAGCACTCATAGCAGACTATCTTGCGCAATATAACAACATAGTGTTTGATGCGCCAGCAGTGCAGAATGGCTTTGGAGATCTTATGGGTGTGTTGGGCTTCTCGGTACAGATTTACTGCGACTTCTCGGGTTACAGCGACCTAGCTATTGGTGTTGCAGCCCTGATGGGATATGAGTTAAAGGACAATTTCAACTTCCCTTACCAAAGTCTTAACCTCACGGAGTTCTGGCATAGATGGCATATTGCACTTTCAACATGGGTTCGCGATTACCTATATATCCCTCTTGGAGGTAACAGAAAGGGTACTGTTCGCACTTACCTCAATAGCTTCTCTGTCATGATTATTGCTGGTTTATGGCATGGGGCATCGTGGATGTTCATCGTATGGGGCGTTATGCATGGTATAGGACTTGTCGTTCATAAGTTTTGCAACAACAATGGTCTGAAGCAGATACCCAATTCCAAGCCTATAAAAGTTGCTTGTTGGCTCATCACCTTCGGCTATATTTCACTCGCATGGATATTCTTCCGTGCCCCTAATATGGACTCTGCTCTGACATTGATAACGAATATCATTCAAACAACTAAGCTCTGTGATGCTTACGCTTTCCTATTAGAATACCCGCTCTGGACGGCAGTTGTACTCATTAGTTTGGAACTTCACAGCATTAAAGAGGCTGATTATGAATGGTTACAAACGAAGTTCATCCGTTCACCATGGCTGGTGAAGCTCGCTATCTTCGCCTTTGTTCTGCAATTAGTCATCAACTTTAGCCAGCATAGTATACAACCTTTCATTTACACACAGTTCTGATATGATTATCAAATACAAGTATAGTCCATTGCTATTCATCGATACGTTGCTTGCACCCATCCCTGTTTTGTTTTTTATATGGTTCTTCTTCGGACACAAAGGAACAGATGCATCTCATCCTCTAATGCTTATTCTTGCATTGTGGATGACTGGTTTTGCCATCTCATATTGGCTTTTCAAGCTCTTTATTACATGTCAGAAATTATGGAATAAAGACTATCTTTCCATCAAAGGAGACCACATCTGCTTTTATGATTGCCTCCGTTGTAAGTACATCGAAGTAACAGCTGATGAGATAGAAGGCGTCAACGATTATAATTACCACTTCGTTCCGTTCGTCGTTCAGATAATTTATACAACGAAAGGAAGGCTCTTCACTCTTCCTGATCTTACACATGAAGGCAAGGAAAGAGTGACTGAAATAATTTATGACTTTATGTATAAGACAGAGAAAGAGACCACGTCTCGTTAGCAACAAACAAGTGGCTATGCAGAAAGATAAAAGATACTCCATTTGAAGAGGGCGTTCCTTCATATCGAAGAGACGCCCTTTTGCAGTTGAAAAGAGGCTCTCTTTACATCAAAGAGAGCCTCTTGTTAAATCTAATTATAATTCGCTACTCATTCTTTTCATACCTCCATTACATCTTAGTAACCCACATCCCCTCCTTTGGAGGGGCTTGGGGAGGCTTGTAATTACTAAACTCTGACAGGTAACTCTTACTGGATCAGACTTGAATAGTGCTTCAATCCAACCTTTTCCATTCGACCATCAGGGTGCGTAATCGTCATGTAGTCGAAACGACTCTTACCTTCTCTATAAGCCACAACACCGATACTTCCATCGCGCAAGTGTAGCGTTAAATAGCCTTCACGCTTACCATCTTTGTAATTGCAATGCCACTTCTCCATACCATTGGGGTAATAAGCAGTCACATGACCATCAAGAACTGTATTGGCATCATTGCCTAAGTCGAGGAAAGAATAGCCACCCTCTAAACGCTTCTGACCATCTGGATAGAAGTCCTGGAAGATGTCTCGCTCTACACCCTTATAGCTTTCTTTTGCAAGAAGACGATAGTAAGCAACGTTCTCAGAGCTTTTCACTGATCGTAACGCTTGATTGTAGAAGATTGTATCACGTGATACTACTGTTGTTGTCACACCTTCGCGAGCGAAAGATGATGCTGAAATCAGGCAGACAAAAGCTGTCAAAAGTAACTTTTTCATTGTCGATAGGTCTTTAATTATACGTTTTCTATAAGCAAATTTAATAGTAAACTATGATACAACCAAATATTCTGAAGGGTATTTTTAAGTAATTTTTCGTGCCTTTTCAGTTGTAATTAAAGAGTAAAAAGAATAACAAAAAGAGAAGAAATAAGCGTTAAATAGCTTTGAAAAGAAAGCGAACTATACTATTATTAAGGGTTTCATGCACAACAATTAGCATTATGTCATATAATTGATATATATCAATTCAAGGTGAATAGTTATCTTTCAAGCCTTTTACACTTTGATAGACTTAACTGTTAAAACTGTGTTTCTCTACTAAAAAAGCTACTTTCTTAAAATGAAAAATCCTGTCATCTGCACTTCACCAATTAGTAAATGAGCAGAGACAGGATGAATGTTTTTATCCTAATCTTATAGTTTCATAAACGATACTTGCCGTTTCTTCACGGGCTTACCACCCTTAACTGTAAAACAATCATTAAGTTCCATCACACCAGTAAAGCGTATCGCATCCTTCCCGCTGGGGTTGACAAGTAAGGAGGCTGTCGCATTGTCGAACACTTCCAAGACTATCTGGTAACTTTCATAATCGTTGCGAGTGGTCATAAAAATGCGTCTGCCACCCTTAATAGGCTCTTCTTTGTAACTCGAAAGAGGGGAAACAAGGGACAAGCCACCGCCCCGACCGTATGGAATCTGGTACACCCTACCCACATAAGGGAGGAATAAACCAACAGAATCACCGCTTACTTCAATGCCCCAATCATCTTGTAAATAGATCGAAGGACCCCTCATTGGCTCCATTCTATCCATGAAGATGCGGTAACGATGCTCGCCTAAATGAGCCTTGACAGCGGCAGCTTTCAGTTGAGCCATCGTCTCCTTTGATATTGGCTTACCATCCGAATCATAGTAAGTCGTTGCACATCCCACCATTAGGAGTGCCGAAAACAAACATAAAAACAATCGTTTCATAATAGTACCTCTCTTTCTCTCTGATGAAAACAAGCCTTTGCTTTAGTCTATGCGTTCGATCTTTGGTGCATTCATCTTCTCTATCGTAGGTGCAGAAGACTTACTGGAAGGTTCTGGATCTGGCGTTGTTGGGGTAGGAGAAGCTGGTGCAGCCATTGGCGCCTCATTGCTTTCTTGATGGGATGTGCTTTCCTTTGACTTAGCTTTATCAGCCTTGTCAGTCTTGTCCTTAGCCTCATCTGCATCCTTGTCCTTGTCGTCCTTGGCTGTTAAATCATCCTTTGAAGACTTCGCATGAGGCCACAGATAATCGCCGACAATGTCTATCGTATCCTTATCGGCAGTGCGTTGCTGTTCCTCCTCTTGCTCTTCTTCGCTTAAAGGACTATCTTTGTCTTCGACTATCAGATTATATCCTATCCCTAAAAGAACGATAACTACCAGTCCACATAGCACCTTAAACGTGAGTGACTTAGTAAATTTACGCTTCTTATTCTGCATTGGCTTAGCTTTAATATATTATTTTCTTTATGAAAGAAAACGCTATCGTTGCGTTCTCCTACACTCTATCTGCAAAGATAAACATTTATAAGGAAAACGCACCGAAACGATGATAAAAAATAATAAATGCCTACTCTTTAATACGAATAAACGCATTGGCGAGGATGGCGGTGAGCCCTCCGGTGGTGATACCACTCGAGAAGATACTCTTAATGAGGTCTGGCATCTTATCAAGAATATTAGGCACTAACTCTACACTCAAGCCCATTGCAAAGCTGATTGCCATAACCAATACTGCCTTACGGGTTATCTTCGTTGAAGCGATGATACGGATTCCTGCTGCTGCAACAGTACCGAACATGAGGAGTGTGGCACCTCCTAAGACGGCATCGGGGATAAGAGAAAAGAGCTGACCAACCACTGGGAAGAGTCCTAATAATACCAAGGCTGCTGCAATGAAATACCCTACATAACGACTGGCAACGCCTGTTAATTGTATCATACCATTGTTTTGAGCAAAGATGGAGTTAGGGAAACTATTGAAGATAGCGGCTAAGAAAGAATTAAAACCATCTGCTAAGATTCCACCCTGCGCCCTTTTCAAGAAGACCGAACCCTCAACTGGCTCGCCAGAGATCAATGAGTTGGCTGTAATATCGCCGAATGCTTCAACTGCAGTAACCAAGTAGATGAGCCCAAGACCGATGATTGAACCTATATCAAAGCGCAGTCCATACTTGAAAGGGGTTGGTATATTCAGCGTTCCGGCACCACTTATGCGTGAAAAGTCAATCATGTTAAGGGCGTAGGCAGCAACACTTCCTATCAACAAACCCAACACGATGGATGCCATTCGTAGGAATCTGTTGCTCGAACGATTAAAGAATATAATGCTGACAAGTACTAAGAAAGCTAAACCAAGATTCTGCATGGATCCGAAAGTACCTGCATCTATAGCCGACTGACCACCTCCGCACGAATTGATACCTGCCTTTATGAGGCACATACCAATGAGGGAAACAACAATACCAGACACTAATGGCGTGATAATCTTACGTGTGTAAGGGAGTAAACGACTCACAATCATCTCGACAAAAGCCGCTACAAGGCATGCTCCGAAGATGTAACTCAAACCCATTTCGACGTTCATCTTTCCGCCAACCATACCTAACATTCCTGCACCAATTATCGGACTGATGAAAGAGAAGGATGTTCCTTGAATACAGAGAAGCCCTGCCCCTAACGGTCCAAAACGTTTACACTGAATAAAGGTGGCTAA
The DNA here is from genome assembly GCF_018127765.1 of Prevotella veroralis. Classification (NCBI taxonomy): domain Bacteria; kingdom Pseudomonadati; phylum Bacteroidota; class Bacteroidia; order Bacteroidales; family Prevotellaceae; genus Prevotella; species Prevotella veroralis. The sequence goes on from NZ_CP072330.1 coordinate 1,460,542, forward strand.
TCCTGATACGAAAAGAGACATCGATACGAGGAAGCCAGTGGTCTCTAAGTCAAATTTCAACGCCGAACTGATAATGAGGGGAGGCGTGATAATAGCTACAAAGATGGCTAATAAATGCTGTAAAGCCGCAAACAACGTTTCACGAAGGGGTGGTCTGTCATTCAAACCATAGATAAGTTCCTTTGATACTTCCATTCTTTTACTTTTAAAACTACTATATAATAAGGTGAAGTTATATCTATTTAAAACACGTTTCAATGACTATTAGTAAACGAGCAATAGTCTATAAACAAACAAGGTGGACGTATGCTGTCCACCTTGTTTAATCTTCTTTCAGTTTAATCTCACAATTCTCAAGCGATTCAATGATTGCTAGGCTCTCACAGCGAACGCCCGCTTGCTCTATTACCTCACGTCCGTGTTGGAACGCCTTCTCGATGATAAAGCCCATACCAACTAGTTCCGCACCTGCTTGTTTACACAAGTCTATGATACCTTTAGCCGCATTTCCGTAGGCAAGGAAGTCATCTACGAACAACACTTTATCGCCTTCTCGTAGGTATTCTTTGGATATTACGACATGATACTCACGTTGCTTCGTGAAAGAAAACACTGTCGTCGACAACATATCGGTCATTGTTGAAGGCTTCTTCTTCTTTGCGAAGACAACAGGAAGGTCTAGTAAGAACCCCATCATGATAGCTGGTGCAATGCCACTAGCCTCTATTGTGATGATTTTATTAATCTCCGTTGAGGCGTATCTACGTATGAATTCCACACAGATACGCTTCATCAAATTAGGATCCATTTGATGATTAATAAACTTGTCTACCTTTAGGATGCCTCCAGGATAGCACTTACCATCCTTTAAAATACGGTCACGTAATGCTTTCATTGTGCAATTAATAGTTTGTCGATGCCGAGAATTAATTGCCTACAAAAGTACTAAAAAGATGGAATATAAGCACTATAACAACCTTACTTTTATCTCTCTTTATTGCAGAAAAGCACATTCACATCGATTAAACATTGCCGTTACAAAAAGATTTAGTACTTTTGCACCCGTTTGCCAGTCTGTTAACAAACTTACAACTGGCGTTTTTTATTAATTATATTATGTACAAACCAACTTTTGAAAAGCGCAGTGTCCTGAAGTTTAAGCACTTCTCTAATCACGGCTACTCGCTCTTTGCCGTTCTTGGCAAGGAGGTTTTGATTGGTGTACTGAGTGTTGCTACCTTACAGCATGCTACTGCCAAAGGCATTAGCGTTAATGCTGAAAAGGCAGAAATGGACTCAGTTATAACCAACCGAGGCGTGATGATGGATGAAGTAAGCGTCACGGGAACACGCGCACCACTGACTGTTAGTCAGCAAGCGAGAATGGTAACTGTACTAAGTCGTGAGGATATCCAAGCGGCGCCAGTACAGAGTGTGAATGACTTATTGAAGTATGCCGTCGGTGTCGATGTACGACAAAAGGGTCCTCTAGGGGCTTTGACAGACGTAAGCATACGTGGGGGCAACTCCGAACAAGTCACAATTCTTCTCAACGGCATCAATATCTGTGATGCACAAACAGGTCATAACGCCTTCGATTTCCCAGTTGATATTAGTGAAATCGAGCGTATAGAAATTCTTGAAGGACCTGCTGCACGAGTTTATGGTACGTCTTCTTTATTAGGTGCTATAAACATTGTAACCCAAACTCCACCACAATCAAGTCTCTCCGCACACGTCGAAAGCGGCTCTTATGGCTATCTTAGTACTGGTATGCGAGCGAACTTATCAAAGGGAAAATGGAACAATCAACTATCTGGTTCATATACCCGCAGTGATGGTTACCTTCGTAACAAAGCAGGCAAACTGAATGCTGATTATCGCACAGGTAAGGCTTTCTATCAAGGCAATTACACGGATAACGACGTTAGAGTTCAGTGGCACGCAGGTATGAGTATCAAGGACTTTGGCTCTAACACGTTCTACTCAACGAAGTATGATGACCAGTTCGAACACACTTTCAAAACCTTTACTGCCATACAAGCAGAGAATCTTCAAGGGCGTTTCCACATCCGTCCTGCCATCTATTGGAACCGTAGTATGGATCGCTTCGAACTGTTCCGAAACGCTGCAAACAAGTATCCTTTCAATTATCACCGCACAGATGTCTATGGTGTAAACCTCAATACTTACTTTGATTGGAAACTAGGACGAACAGCCGTTGGAGCCGAGATTCGCAATGAAGATCTCGTCAGTGGTAACCTTGGCGAACCGCTTGCTAAGCCTAAGCACATACATGGTACGGACAGAGACTACACCGTTGGTCTAAACAGAACGAATATCCAGTTCGTCTTTGAACACAATCTCATCCTTGACCGATTCACGTTATCTGCGGGTTTAATAGCCGTTAAGAACACACAAGCTGATATGCACATGCGTGTTTACCCAGGCATCGACGCAAGTTATCGCATTGGACAAGCATGGAAGTTATATGCCTCTTACAACACATCTCTTCGTATGCCTTCTGTAACGGAATTATTCTATTCTGTAGGTGGACATAAGGCTGATAAGCACCTCAAACCAGAGGAACTTTCAGCATTAGAAACAGGCGTTAAATATGAAACCAAGGGTGTTACTGCCAAAGCGAGTCTATATTGGAATCATCACAAGAACCTCATCGACTGGATCAATGATGGAACTTTAGATGCCAGCGGAGCACCGCTTTGGAAGAGTGTTAACTTTGGAACTATCAACGACTTCGGGGCAGAGATGGCACTTGACTTTAATCTTCTGCAGCTCATCCCATCGCAACGTTTCTTTAAGAAGTTCTGTGTTGCTTATAGTTACATCAACCAGGATAAGACTGAGCAAGCAGGTATCGTGAGCAAATATGCCCTCGAATACTTAAAGAATAAGGTAGTAAGTAACCTCCAAATGAACCTTTGGCGCAATCTTGACCTCGGTCTTAACTATCGCTTCCAACACCGTATGGGCAGCTATTTGGACGTAAATAATCAACGTCACAAATACAGAAGTTACGGCGTAATGGACGCTAGATTAAGTTGGACTGATAAGGGTTGGACAGCCTATCTGGAGGCTAACAACCTCTTCGGAACGCATTACCTTGATTATGGAAACGTCCCTCAACCCGGCACGTGGGTTATCGGTGGCATCCGTATCAACCTATAAGTTCTATCTAACTTATAACTATTTATCAATTTGAAAAAACATTGATAACATCAATAAAAAGGGAGATTTCCAAAGATGGAGTATCTCCCTTTCTTCATACTTCATACTACTGGAAAGACTTTAAGAGCGCACTTAACAGATTAATTCACGTTCACAGCGATACCACGACGCAACATATCGTCCATCAAAGGGCGTACACGAAGGAGGTAATCAGTATAACTGCGCCGTTCAGGAATGGTCCAACCTGCTTCCGACAAAGCAGCAGCACGAGGGAAAGCTTGATAATAAAGTCGTTCGGTTGAATTGATACATTCGCTCCAAAGTGTACCACTCACGCCTAAGAGATTACGCTGTACAAAGGTGCTATCCATCCCCCATGCCGGATCAAGACGATAAGTTTGTTCATGCGAAGTAACGGGCATTCCCCAATTAACCTCTGGCATATCGCCTCGCCCTTGTGGGTAGTCAAGATAGCAATGTTCGCCTGGACACATCATAATCTTTGCTTTGTTACGCACGGCTGCATCTATCGCCACCTGCGTTAAACCATTCCGCCAAGCATAAACAACGCACCCCGGTTGGATTGTCTTAAACTCTTTCTCATACCAATACATTGGCGTCTTCCCCAACTGATGAATCTGTTTTATAACTCGATCAAAGAGGTATTGCTGTAATTGCCAGTTCTCTGTAAACCCTTCCTTCCGCTTTAGTTCCTTACAAGCAGGGCAGTTTGTCCATGCGCCTAATGGTGGTTGACCCGCCTCATCACCGCCCAGATGAACGTATGGAGCAGGGAACACCTCGGCTAACTCCTTTAGAACGTTATCAAGAAACTCGTAAACAAAGGGTTCGGCAGGGCAGAGTAAGTCATTACTAACTCCACAGGTCAAACGGATGGGGACTTCTTTTTTAGCACAAGAGAGTTGTGGGAAACAATGAATAGCAGCCACTTCATGCCCGGGAAGTTCTATCTCTGGAATCACCATAACATGATATTGGGCTGCAAAACGTACCAACTCACGCATCTGCTCTTGCGTATAAAAGCCGCTAATACGCTCTGGCATATCATCCATTCCTACTCTGTCGGAGGCTTTCTCAGTAAGTTCTGGATACTTCTTAATCTCTATTCTCCATGCTTGATCATCAACTAAATGGAGGTGAAGAGCATTGAATTTGAAGCGAGCCATCTCTACAACGAAGTGCTTTAAATCGTTGAATGGGATGAAATGACGCACTGGATCCACCATTAACTCACGCACTTCCGTTCGCGGCTGGTCTACTATATAAAGAGGAGGAATCGTTGTTGAGGGGGCAGCAACACCATTCCCTATACATAATTGTTCGAGTGTCATCAGTCCATAAAACACTCCCGCTGCAGTCTTTCCCTTTATCTCTACGCCTTTATTTGATATGTCTAACGTATAAGCCTCAGCATTGTTTAGGGTTGAATCAAGTGATAAACGCACTATTACTCCCCTACTCTTACCACCTTTTATATTATTAGCTTGCGGACGGAGCACACTCGTTGTACGTTCACGAAGTATGCGTTCGGCTTGTTCCTTTTCATTATCTAAGCCGTTCGAAGCCTCAACGCCGATAACATCCGACCAAATCAACGCCTTTTTATAAACGCCTTTTGGATTTGTTTTAGAGAACACTTCCATGCGAAGAGGACGTGGAACGAGTAACTCTTCAGGCTCACAAACATTCTTCTCTTCGGTCTTCGAGAAGAAAGAACGCCAACCCACAGCATTCAGATAAGCCGCTTTTGCCTTTGAAGGAACAATGAGTTTGACTATCTTAAAATCAATTCCTACAAAAGTATTAGCAGCACAAACTGGTGGAACAAGTGCTGAAAGACGTATCACACGCAAGCCCTTACAATTAGCAAAAGCGAAAGACTTCAAACGAGGAGAACCTTCAAACACGAGTTCATCCAAACCACTACAACCATTGAAAGCCGATGCTTCTATCACACGAGTTGATGATGGGATGAGTAATTGCCCCTTTAAACCATCACAGGCAAAGAATGCCTGACTACCAATAGAGTCCAAAGTCGCAGGGAGAATAAGCTTTTGTAATCTATGCCGAGAGTGCATTGCATTACGTGGAATCACTTTGCAGGCAGTTTGAGAAAAGTCGAGTACAGTTTCATTCACCTTTACATCGCGCAGAGTTCGAAAGTTTTGAGCCTTCATTGGCAATGCAGCTAGTAGTATATACATGCTTATCAGTATCTTATTAATAGCATGTTTCGTATACACCTGACAAGAGGAAGCGGATGTTCCAAACCTATATTGCACACGATCACAGGTGAGATTGCACCCAAAGATCCCCTCAATTATCGTCTTTCTCATGTTCATCTTCATTTGTAGAAATTAATAGACTTTGGTTTTCACTATGGGTGACAAAGATACAAATAAGAATTGGGAAAGCTATTACTAACCATACCTTTTTATGCACAAAGCGTACTTTGATAATAGAAAATGTAATTAACTCCTATCAAAAAAATATAATATTCGGTAGCACTTAATATCCTCCAGAATTATTACAAGGCTTCTGTAATACCTCTCCAAGACTTCTGTAATACTTCTACAAGCCTTTTGTAACATTACAGAAAGGCTTTAAGTCGACTCGAAGAAAACGTTTTTAACAGCTTAAAAAACAAAAAGAAAGAAACCAAAAGATGATTTCTTTCTCTTCAATTAAGTCGGGATGACCAGACTCGAACTGGCGACCACTGGTCCCCCAGACCAGCATTCTAAACCTACTGAACTACATCCCGTTCCTTTAAAAGCCCTGCAAAATTACGTACTTTCCATGATATTAGCAAACTTTTGAAGTTCTTTTTCTCATATCCCAAGTTTATTTTGTAATTTTGTGATGTAATAATTATGCACCAAAAAAGCATGCAATACATCATAACTCCACCCCAACATATTGATACTCGCATTACACTTCCAGCCTCAAAAAGCGTTAGTAATCGTGCACTCATCGTACAGGCACTTACAAAAGAGGGGATTCTACCAGAGAACTTATCGGATTGTGATGACACAAAAGTTATTTTGCAGGCTTTCTCTCAACCATCAGATGTGATTGACATAAAGGCTTCTGGCACTGCAATGCGCTTTCTGACAGCGTATTTATGCCTATCACAAGGAGAGCATATTATCACGGGAACAGAGCGAATGAAGCATCGACCGATAAAGATTCTCGTTGATGCTTTGCGTTACTTAGGTGCAGATATTGATTATATTGGTAATGAGGGCTATCCTCCCCTGCGCATTCGTGGATGTGAATTAGAGGGTGGACAACTGGTAATACCTGGCAATGTGAGTTCGCAATACGTCTCGGCTTTACTCATGATTGCGCCCATTTTGACCAAAGGATTGGACTTGAAGCTCACGGGAGAGATTGTGTCTAGACCTTACATCGACCTCACTTTGCATATTATGCATGAGTTTGGAGTTGCTGCCGAATGGACTAACTTCGACACAATTAGCGTCAAACCACAGCAATACACACGCCGAACTTATACAATAGAGAATGACTGGACAGCAGCAAGCTATTGGTATGAAATCCTCGCTCTACAAGAAGATCTAGACGGAGAGGTGGTTCTCTCGGGTTTAAAAGATGGTTCGCGACAAGGAGATGCAGCTGTTCGATACATCTTCTCATTGCTGGGTATAAAGACAAACTTCGCTCGCAAGGATGCAGAAGGGCTGACTGACGCAACGTTAACACGCCATACTCGTATGCTAAATAGGATGGATTACGACTTTATTAACCATCCAGACTTAGCACAAACACTGATAGCAGCATGTCCAGTGTTGGGTATTCCCTTCCATTTCACGGGTTTGAACAGTCTAAGAATCAAAGAGACAGACCGCATAGAAGCAATGAAAACAGAGATGGCAAAGCTGGGTTACGTCCTTCAAAGCCGTAACGATGGAGAGTTGTCATGGGAGGGTGAACGTTGCGAACCTGTTTCTCTTCCTGTCATCAACACATACGAAGACCATAGAATGGCAATGTCTTTCGCTCCATTAGCTATCAAACTGGGGGAAATACGCATAGATCATCCAGAAGTTGTAACGAAGTCTTACCCTCATTTCTGGGCTGACTTACGTTCTGCAGGCTTTCACATTACGGAGGTAGAATAGCCTAGCTGGCCTACTTCTCATGTTTCCAAAAGAAGAAAAGAACAAATGAGTATATTTTATATTGGCATTGGTGCACTTATAGTACTGGCTCTTTTTGCCGCTATAACAACCTTATTCACCAAGAAGAAAGAGGGTGAACCCGATGTTGTTATGCCTACTTCTGGTGATTGCTCATCGTGTGATGGCACAGATGATAAGTGCGAGCAAGTGTGCATGATGGAAGCTGCAACAAGAGAAATAGAGTACTATGATGACGAAGAACTCGATCGTTTCCGTGGGCGACAGTCGAATCAATACACCGATGAAGAAGCCGAGGAGTTTGCCAATATACTCTATACCATGCAGCCACAAGAGGCAAAAGGCTGGAATAGAAGCCTCATCCTCCGTGAGATAAATGTCCCTAATCAGATTAAGGATGAACTAATAACAATGATTGAAGGCTAACGTGAAGAAAGCAAACAGACATATAACCTTCTCTTTATTAGCAATCATTACAATGGTGATTGTGGGTTGCTCTACGAAGAATAACACCGCTCAATCTCGCTGGTGGCAGGCTTTTAATACCCGATATAACGTATATTTTAATGGAGCACAGGCTTATATCGATGGTTCTATAGAGAAAGAAAAGGGGAACAAGGATAACTTTACCGAACTTATTCCACTATATACTGTCGGCAATAAGAATAGTCGTGACTTAGGGAAAAGTAACTTTAATCGTGCCATAGAAAAGGCAGAGAAGGCAATAGCTAAGCATAGTATCAAGAAGAGACCAGAGTGGACTAAGAACAGAAAGAAGACCTCTAAGGACATAGAGTGGCTCTCAAGACGCGAATATAACCCTTTCTTGTGGAAGGCATGGATGTTAATGGGACGCTCACAGTTCCATCAAGGAGCCTTTGAAGAGGCTGCTGCGACCTTCGCCTACATGAGTCGTATGTACAAGGGGCAGCCCGCCATCTATGGAAAAGCACGTGCTTGGTTGGCTAAATGTTACATAGAACAGGGCTGGCTATACGATGCCGAGGATGTTATTCGCAATATGCAACGTGATTCAATGGACTGGCGTGCGGTGAAGGAGTGGGATTATACTTACGCAGACTACTATCTTCACACGGGAGAACTGGCTAAGGCTGTGCCTTACTTACAAAAGGTTATCAAGCACGAGATGCGTCAGAAGCAGAAAGCACGTGAACTTTATCTACTTGGACAAGTGTATGCAGCATTAGGAAAGAGGCAAGATGCCTATGAAGCCTTCCAACGCGTCATTCGTACCAATCCCCCTTATGAACTAGAGTTCAACGCTCGCATTGCTCAAACAGAGGTCATGGCAGAAGGACAAAGCAAGCAGATGATAAGCAAACTAAGGCACATGGCGGCTTCAGATAACAATAAGGAATATCTGGATCAGGTCTATTACGCAATGGGAAACATACATCTTGCGAACAAAGATACGCTTGCTGCTATCAATGCCTACGAACTGGGACGTAAGAAGGCGACGCGTAGTGGAATTGAGAAAGGCGTTTTGTTATTACATCTTGGCGATTTGTATTGGGCTAAAGAGCGTTTCGGCAATGCTAAGAAATGCTATGATGAAGCATTGGGATTACTTGACAGAGATCGTAAAGACTATGAACAGTTGTCTGATCGTTCGAAGATATTAGACGAATTAGCACCTTATACGGATGCTGTCCAGCTACAGGACTCTCTCCAACAGCTTGCTAAATGCTCAGAGAAGGAGCGTAATGCCGCTATAGATAGGGTCATCACGGCATTGAAGAAGAAGGAGAAAGAGGAACAAAATGCACTGGGCTTGCAAAATAACAACGCCCAGCAGCAAGGTATGGATGGTAATTTCGGACGTAACAACACATCGAATAATATTCAAAGAGTTAACCCCAATCATCAACAAGGGAGTACTTGGTATTTCTATAACCCAACGGCTGTACAACAAGGAAAGGTTACTTTCCAACAACTATGGGGCAAGAGAGAGAATATCGACAACTGGCAACGCATGAATCAGACCGTTGTTAGGAATATTGGAAACACTAACAACCCTTATGAAATGACGGATGCTCAACGCGACTCCATATATAAAGCCGAAGCAAAGAGGGATTCGCTCGAACAGACAAGAGACTCTTTAAAGAACGACCCACATAAGCGGGAGTATTATCTAGCACAAATCCCATTCACTGCGGAACAGCTTGCTGCAAGTAACAAGATACTTGAGGATGGTCTACATCATTCAGGAGTAATATTCAAGGATAGGCTTAATAATCTTCGTTTAGCAGAGCGGGCGCTACGCAGAGTGAGTGATAATTATCCTGACTATGAGGCTATGGACGATGTTTATTACCACCTCTACTTGCTTTATATGCGTAAGAACGAACCCGAGATAGCCGAGACTTACCTTACAAAGTTAAGTCGGCAATACCCCAAGAGCAAGTGGACTACCCTCCTAACTGACCCTTATTACAAACAAAACTTACGTTTCGGCGTGCAGATAGAAGACTCTCTATATGCCTCAACTTACGATGCTTTCAAGCAAGGACGCTATAATGAGGTTGCTAATAACGCTCAAATCTCCGAGAAACGATTCCCAATGGGAGCCAACCGAGATAAGTTCTTGTTCATTGGAGGATTGAGTAAGCTAAACACGGGAGACGCTAATGGGTGCTTAACCGACATGAAGGAGGTTGTAAAGAAGTACCCTAACAGTCGTATCAGTGAGATGGCTGGAATGATAGTGAATGGTGTTCAGGCTGGAAAGAAGCTCCGCAGCGGTAAGTTCGACCTAAATGCTGTGTGGTCATACCGTGCTTCCATCCTTAGTGATAGCGACAGTATCCGACAAGCGAAGCTCTCTCCTGAACGCAACATAGACTTTAAGTTCTTGCTAATATACAACCCCGATTCATTGAAGGAGAACCAATTACTATTCGAGTTAGCACGTTTCAACTTCACAAACTTCCTCGTTCGCAACTTTGAAATACAAATAGAAGACCTCAGCGGATTACATCAAATGATCATATCGGGCTTCCGCAGTTATGATGAAGCGTATCAATATGCCCATCAACTATTTGCTGCTAAGGACGTGGTGATGCAGATGAGCAAGACTACTAAGGCTGTCATTATCAGTGACAAGAACCTGAAACTGATTGGAACGACCTATAGTTATAAGGATTATGAGGCTTTCTATAAAAAGAACTTCTCACCGCTTGAAGTGACCAAACGCTATCTCTTGAGTGAACCAGCCGAAGTGGCGACACCGCGCGAGCCTGATCTTCTACAGAAGATAGAGGAGAAGCACGCCAATGACAAGGATCTCTTCCCTGACGATATGGATGTTCCTGCAAACAATACGATGGATATTCCGTTGGACACACCAGCATCAAAGAAGATGGAGCCAACGACATCTCCAAAGAATGAAAACACTTTCGAGATTCCTACGGAGGTGAAGAAACCAACGTTAGAGGACACTAACACGTTCGTTATTCCTGATGAGAAGCCTGCCGAAAAGCCTACTCCAACTCTCCCGAAAACTCCTGCCAACACAGGAAAAGAGACGAAGAATACTGTGACAAAGCCTACTCCAACACAGCAAAAGACAGAACCCAAAGTGCAGAAAGTACCATCTGCTGCACCGCAAAAAGCACCTGCTAAGCAGCCTCAACAGGCTCCGGCAAAGAAGCCAAAGGCGGTAGATGATGGTCCAATCATTTACTTCGGAGATGACGAACCAACATCTGGCAAGAAGAATAACAACAAGACTAACAAGAAGAATCAACCCATTCAAAACAACATCGAAGATGAGTATTATGACTTGGAAGGGTTCTAACTAGAAGCAAGAAGATATATGAACAACGGATTGTTACTATGGGTAGATGATGAGATCGAGCTGTTGAAAGCGCACATCCTATTCCTTGAGAACAAAGGATATAAGGTTGTCATGGCTAGCAACGGGGCTGATGCTATTGAGCAATGTGGCATGCAGACCTTCGATCTCGTGCTACTTGATGAGCAGATGCCAGGGCTTTCTGGGCTCGAGACCTTACAACGGATCAAGGAGATTCAACCTGCTACACCTATTGTCATGGTGACGAAGAGTGAAGAAGAAGACATCATGAATCAAGCGATTGGAGCAAAGATTGCAGACTATCTCATCAAGCCCGTCAACCCGAATCAGATACTTCTTTCACTGAAAAAGAATATCCATCAGAAGGAAATTGTCACTGAAGTAACGCAGAGCGGATACCAACAAAGCTATCAACAGATAGCTATGGAGATTGCCGACTGCCGTTCGTTCGATGATTGGAAAGAGGTTTATCGTAAGTTAGTACACTGGGAGTTAGAGCTAAGCAGCACTGACAGCAACATGGTGGAAATGCTGAAAATGCAGAAAGAAGAGGCTAATAATGGCTTTGCTAAGTATATTTCAAAGCATTATCTCAACTGGGTAGCACCACAGGAAACAAAAATGAACAGTAGTTTCGCACGTTTGGCAGGACGCAATAAGAAGTCTGATACCAACAACGAAACCAACGATAAGCCCTTACTAAGCCCAGAGGTCTTCAAGAAAAAGGTGTTTCCACTCATTGACAAAGGCGAGAAAGTATTCCTCATCGTCATCGATAACTTCCGACTTGACCAATGGCGTATCCTGTCGAAAGAGATTGGTGACATGTTCGAGATCGAAGAGGACCTTTACATGAGCATACTTCCAACAGCAACACAATACGCCCGCAATGCTATATTCAGTGGTCTTATGCCTCAACAAATAGCAAAGATGTACCCCGAATTGTGGGTCGATGAGGACGAAGAAGAGGGCAAGAATCTCAACGAAGAGCCGCTTATTCGGACGCAGATAGAGCGTTATCGCCGTCATGACAGGTTCTCTTATCATAAGATTAACGACTCAACGGGTGCTGAGAAGTTCATGCAACAATACAAGAACTTAGCTCAAAACGATCTTAATGTACTTGTTGTTAACTTCATCGACATGCTTTCTCATGCGCGAACAGAGATGAAGATGATACGTGAACTAGCCAGTGACGAGAGTGCCTATCGCTCCATTACACTTAGCTGGTTCCAACACAGCGTCCTTGCAGACGTCATCAAGGAGTTGGCACAATCGAACTATAAGGTGATAATCACAACTGATCACGGATCCATTCGGACGATTAATCCAGTGAAGATTATCGGTGATCGCAATACGAATACGAACCTTCGTTATAAGCTGGGAAAGAGTCTTAACTATGATGCTAAGGAGGTTTTCACTATCAAGAATCCGCATCAAGCACAGCTGCCAGCCCCTAACCTCAGTACAAGTTACGTATTCGCTACGGGCGATTCGTTCTTTGCTTACCCCAATAACTACAACTATTACGTGTCTTACTATAAGGATACTTTCCAACACGGAGGCATCTCTTTGGAAGAAATGATCATCCCTTTGGTCACGCTCACACCACGTAAACGATCATAAAGAACAGATAAATAAAAGCAATATGGAAATCAGAATCAATAGTCTCGATACCATTCACGAGGCTGCAAAGGACTTTATTAAGGGAATGGGAGACGGTAAGGTGTTTGCCTTCTATGGTAAGATGGGAGCTGGAAAGACCACCTTTATCAAAGCACTTTGCGAAGTTCTCGGGGTGAAGGATGTGATTACTTCCCCTACATTCGCCATCATCAACGAGTATACAGACGGCAACGACAACCCTATCTATCACTTCGATTTCTATCGAATAAAGAAGTTGGAGGAGGTTTACGACATGGGTTATGAGGATTACTTCTATAGTGGTAACCTCTGTCTACTCGAATGGCCGGAGCTCGTTGAGGACGTTCTTCCAGAGAACGTCATCAAAGTTACGATCGAAGAACAGCCTGATGGCAGCCGCCTCTTGACGTATTAAGGTAACGAAACAACGCCCTTCTGAAATTGAATCTAACGGCAGGAAACCTCCCCAAGCCCGTTAAAAGGAGAGGGTGTAACCTACGGGACTATTTAAAGAAAGGCTTTCTTCAATGCGAAGGGAGTGCTTCTTCGCATCAAAGAGAGCCTCTTCTCATATCAAGGAGAGGCTCTCTTTAGTTTTACCTAACAATCTACATCTATGAAAATCAATGACACAGAGTAGGGGCAGACACCCTCGTCTGTCCGTCCAAAACACAAGCAATAAGAGCTTCCCCAAGCCCCTCAAAGGAGGGGATGTCGCCTAACGGGATGTCATGAAAGGATAAATGGGCGGACAGACGAGGGCGTCTGTCCCTACTTCTGACAATTATTTCGATTCGAAGAGCTAACAAGTAAACATGCAAATTCGCTGTTTGTTCTGTAGTAAACGGCACTATCTACTCCCCACTCTATGTGAGAGAAGGAGAGAGGAAACTTACATTTCCCCTTGAAGAAAACTGGAAGAGGTTCCTATATGCAGTCATTCCAGACCTCTCCAAATGCTTTGGAAAACTATTACAAAGCACTTGGAGAACCATTACAAAAGACTTGTAATCTTCTGGAATACCTTTCGAACGTCCTCAAAATCCCACTAAAAAAGCCATATTAAACAGTCTTTTAACGACTGCCTAATATGGCTTTCAACCATTATTAATCTATCAACTGACTGCTTACAGCAGTGCTTTGAACTTCTCATCAAGCACTGCTTTTGATGCAGCACCAACGAACTTATCTACTAACTCACCGTTCTTGAAGAATAGAATCGTTGGTATGTTGCGTACTCCGAAGTCGATTGCAACATCATCATTCTCTTCAACATCACACTTGCCAACAACGATCTTTCCATCGTATTCCTCTGCTAATTCAGAGATGATTGGACCGACCATCTTGCAAGGTCCACACCATGTTGCCCATAGGTCAACTACCAATGGTAAGTCACCATTCTTATAAGTCTCTAAGTTCTCACTAGTAATTTTTACTTCCATGTCTTTACTTTTTTATAATTATACTGATTGTTATTAAATTAATATCTCACGCTTATGTTATATCAAAGTGTATGCCACCTTTATATATAACTAATTGATGTGGAACTCCATCTTGTCACTGGCAGTGATAAAGTCTATCAACTTTCGGTCTACATTGACTGTCTTATTGCGACTCTGAAGAGTGACAATAGTGTTCTCTAAGGTGCGTAACTGGATAAACAGCTGTGTATTGCCTTGGTGCTCATCTATCACCGTTGACAACTCTGATACGAGTTCGTCATCTAAAGATGAGGCATCCATTGAGATGGTAAACCGCTGTAACTTATGCTCTTTAACATCATAGAGTTGCTCCACATTCTGCACTTTCAGCTCCAGTAATGACGGGTTATTGCGATAACGGGGTTGGCACTTAGCAGTTATATATATGGTGTAATTCACCTTTAGAAGATTGTTCCAGCGTGCCCAATCATCACCGAAGAGTGCTAACTCACCCGTTCCCTCGAAGTCTTCTATTGTAACGAAACCAAAGGGCTTACCCGTCTTCTGTGAGAAACGCTCATTCACTGACGTGACGATACCACCGAATGTTACCTCATCAGTTTGGGATAGTTTCGTCATATCAGCATTGCGTCCTATCATCGAACAATGCGTGTTACACATGTTGTTCAGTACGACGCTATACTCATCCAATGGGTGGGCTGACAAATAGACACCCACTAACTCGCGTTCTTTGTTAAGCTTTTCTATCGTCGGCCACTTCTCTGTCTTCGGTGCAACGGGGTGCATAACTGCGACAGCATCCATACCTCCAAAGAGGGAGTTCTGTTGCTCTGCTTTCTCTGTCTGGAATAACTGTCCGTAACGAACGATAATATCAAGAAAGACGCTATCTCTGCCTGATACACCGAAGAACTGCTCTCTCTGCAAGCCGAAACTATCAAAGCCACCACTATAAGCGAGGCTTTCGAATGCCTTACGATTCACATTGCTAAGGTCGACACGTTCGGCAAAGTCGTATATATCTTTATATGGTCCATTCTTCTCCCGTTCGCTTACAATACTCTCAGCAGCACTTGTTCCCATACCCTTGATAGCAGCTAGACCGAATCGAATCTCACCTTTCTTATTTACACCAAAGCCTATCTGGCTCTCGTTGATATCAGGTCCGAGCGTTGCTATCTTCAATGCTTTACATTCTTCCATGAGCTTGGTTATCTCGGTAATCTGGCTGAAACGGCGGGTCATTAAGGCTGCCATATATTCGGCGGGATAGTGTGCCTTGAGGTAAGCCGTTTGATAAGCTACCCAGGAATAGCACGTGGCATGCGACTTATTGAAGGCGTAACTGGCAAACTTCTCCCAGTCACTCCATATCTTCTCCAGTATCTGCGGATCGTGCCCATTAGCCTGTCCTTGCTTGATAAACTTCGGTTTCATCTGGTCAACGATAGCCTTCTTTTTCTTACCCATTGCCTTTCGTAAGGCATCACTCTCACCTCGGGTGAAGCTCGCCAACTGGCGACTTAGGAGCATCACTTGCTCTTGATAGACTGTAATCCCGTATGTATCTTTGAGGTACTTCTCCATACATGGGATGTCATACTTTACTAGCGAAGGATCGTTCTTACGCTTAATAAAATCGGGAATATAGTCCATTGGACCTGGACGATACAGTGCATTCATGGCGATCAAGTCCTCAAAGACTGTTGGATGAAGCTCTCGGAGGTACTTCTGCATACCGGCTGACTCGAACTGAAAAGTACCTATCGTTTGCCCCTTCTGATATAACTGGTAGGTCAGTTCATCATCTATCGGAATGTTGTCAAGATCGATGATGTCACCTGTTGTCTGTCGAATAACTTTACATGCTTCCTTTAACTCTGACAAGGTCTTCAGACCGAGGAAGTCCATCTTGATTAAGCCTGTTGCCTCAATGACATGACCGTCATACTGCGTTACAGGAACTTTCTTCTCGGGGAAGTCCGGATCGGTCGCTGTGGATACAGGAACCCAATCATCAATAGGGTTACGACAGATGATGAAGCCACAAGCATGTATCCCCGTATTACGCACAGTACCCTCAAGCATCCTCGCATACTTTATAGTGTTTCGCTCTCGGATATCCTCACTTACCTCTGCATCTTGCAGTTGCGGGGTACACTTGATGGCGTTTGCTAGATTCATCTTCATGCCATCTGGCAAACGATCCGGTATCGCTTTACACAGCTCATTAGCGATTGCAATAGGTAATTTCTCTACACGGGCAACATCCTTAATAGAGTTCTTTGTTGCCATTGTACCATAGGTGATGATGTGCGCGCAATTCTCATGTCCATACTTATCCATGACCCATTGCAATACACGACCACGACCGTCATCATCGAAGTCGGTATCAATATCAGGAAGATTCACACGATCCGGATTAAGGAAGCGTTCGAACAGTAAGTCGTACTTAAGCGGGTCTATCTTCGTAATTCCTAGGCAATAAGCCACGACTGAACCTGCTGCTGAACCACGACCAGGTCCTACCATGACCCCTAACTCTTGGCGAGCTGCATTGATAAAGTCCTGTACTATAAGGAAATAACCAGGGAAACCCATGGTCTTCATGACGTGTAACTCGAACCTAATATGACTCTTCACCTCATCTGAAAGAGGGTCACCATATAGCTTCTTAGCACCATCGTAGGCTAGTTTAGCTAGATAGTCGGCTTCGAACTTGATACGATATATCTTCTCATAACCACCTAATCGCTCTATAACCTTTTGTCCTTCCTCAGGGGAAAGAGGGTTCTCACCATTCTCATCTGTGGTGAACTCCTTGTATAAATCTTCCTCCGTGAACTTCTTCTCCCACTCTTCTTCTGTACCAAAAGACTCTGGGATGGGGAAGAAAGGCATGATAGGACCATGGTCAATACTATAGATCTCAACCTTATCAAGCACCTCCAGTGTATTAGTCAATGCTTCTGGAATATCCGAAAAGACGTCGTTCATCTCCTGACGAGACTTGAACCATTCTTGCTTGGAATAGCGCATGCGCTTCGGATCGTCCAAGTCTTCATTCGTTGCAAGGCATAGTAAGTGATCGTGTGCCTCGGCTGTCTCCTTATCTTCAAAGTGACAGTCGTTCGTACAAACCACCTTAATTCCATATTCCTTAGCGAACTGCAACAATACTTTATTAGCCTTTTGCTGCAAGGGAAAAGCCTCTCGATTGGCAAGGATAGTAGGGTCTTTCACCTCATGACGTTGCAACTCTAGATAGAAGTCATCGCCGAATACACGATGATACCACTCACAGGCTTCACGCGCACCATCAATATCTCCATGTATAATCTTACTTGGTATCTCACCAGCAATACATGCCGAACATACGATTAAGTCCTCATGATACTTCTCCAACTCGGCTCGATCCGTTCGAGGACGATAGTAGTAGCCATCCACCCAAGCGTGAGAAACGAGCTTAATAAGGTTCTTGTAGCCGTTATAGTTCTTTGCTAAGACGATAAGATGGTATCCAGAGTTATCGTGCATGGACTTATCTTTATCGTGCATAGTGCGTCGGGCAACATACATCTCACATCCGAAGATAGGTTTGAAAGGCTCTTCACCATTCTTCTTACGCTCCTTATTGACCTTAGCGCAGTAGTCCGAAAACTCTTTGATACCGAACATCACGCCATGATCAGTTATCGCCATACCCTTCATTCCATCAGCGATTGCCTTATCAACAAGCCTTGTTACCTTTGATTGACCATCTAGAATGGAGTAATTAGTATGCACATGTAAATGTATGTAATCTTCCATTAAGCTACGAATTTTGAGCTGTAAAGTTACGACGAAAAGCCCATATAGCCAAAAGAATGATAATGAAAATTTGTAGAAACGACCAAAAAGAAGTACCTTTGCAAGCGTTACAAAACGTCGATTTAACGACCATGGGGAAAATTAAAAAGAAGCTAAAGAAGATAAGAATACATCGCGAAGGTACAGACACGCTGCTCTACAGCGGTATATGTTTAGCCCTTATCGCGTTAATTCTATGGTTTGCAATTCCGTCAAAGATACCCTTTTGGATCTTTGCAGTAGTCTTCGGTACAGTCTACGGAATTGTTTTAAACTTCTACAGATGCCCTATCCGCTATTTTGGCAGCGAGGAGACCGAAGGCATAGTAGTTGCTCCTGCGGATGGACACATCGTAGTTATAGAAGAAGTAGACGAAAACACCTACTTCCATGAACGCCGTTTAATGATCTCAATATTCATGAGTTTATGGAATGTACACGCCAACTGGTTCCCTGTAGATGGCGTAGTTAAATCAGTACAACACTTTGATGGCAACTTTCACAAGGCTTGGCTTCCTAAAGCAAGTGAGGAGAATGAGCATGCCGATACCATTATCACTACTCCTGATGGCACTGATGTGTTATGCAGGCAGATTGCTGGTGCTATGGCACGACGCATTGTGACTTATGCTAAGGAGGGTGAGGAATGTTATATTGATGAGCACCTTGGCTTCATCAAGTTGGGTAGTCGTGTTGATATCTTCCTCCCTGTAGGCTCTGAAGTATGCGTTAAAATGGGACAGGCAACAACTGGCGACCAAACAGTTATCGCTAAGTTGAAGCCTAAGAAATAAACGGGTAATAATGAAGAAACATATTCCTAACAGCATAACATGCTGTAACTTGGTTTCAGGTTGCATCGCAACGGCATTTGCTTTCACTGGTGAAGCGAAGATTGCGTTGCTTTGGATTATTATTGGAGCAGTCTTCGACTTCTTCGATGGCATGACTGCTCGCCTCTTACATGTCAGTTCTCCAATTGGTAAAGAACTTGATTCTCTTGCGGATGACATCACCTTTGGCGTAGCTCCCTCTACTATTATCTTTACTCAACTACAGCTGATGAGCTATCCAGAGTTCCTCGAGCCTCTACGTCCCTACCTCCCTTTCGTGGCTTACATCATGGCTGCTTTCTCTGCATTGCGCCTTGCTAAGTTCAATCTCGATGAGCGTCAAGCACTCGGATTCATAGGTTTGCCAACGCCTGCCAACGCCCTCTTCTGGGGCTCATTATTGGTTGGTATCGGAGAACAGATGTATTATCGCCCTTGGACACTATACCTAATTCTGATTGGAATATTGGTTAGTTCGTGGCTACTTGTATCTGAGATACCAATGTTCGCACTAAAGTTTAAGCATTGGGGATGGAAAGGTAACGAGGTAAAATACATCTTCTTACTCACTTGTATTCCTCTTTTAGCAATCTTCGGCATTACCGCCTTTGCCATCATCGTTGCTTGGTACGTTGTGTTATCAGCGATAGTTAAGCAACAGGCAAGTAAGTAATAATACAAAGGAACACTATGATAGAAGATTTTCTGAAGTTTGCTTTCCTCATATTTGTATTCTTCCTCATCATGATAGGATGGGTTGCTTATGCTTTCTATAAGCAACTGACACGTGCCCGGAAGCAATTTAATCCATACAGACAACAGCAGAGGACACAATCGAACGAGCCTACGATTACAGATAATAGACCCTTAGAGGAACGCAATAAACAGGTTATCCCTGATAGTGAAGGCGAATATGTAGACTTCACGGAAGTAGAGGATGGCCAACAAGAATGAACCCATAGTATTAAAGTTGATAAATATGTTTGAGAGTATATCAAGGTTCCCACGAACCAACGATATACTCTATTTATTTGTACAAAGGTGTCATCACTCTTTGAAGCGACTTCCTGTTCCATTTAAAGAAAGGCTTCCTTTGCTATAAAGAAAGCCTCTCTTCGTATCAAGGAAACGCCTTTCTTCCACAAAGAAGAGCGTCTCTTGAAATCCACCCAACCTCTCCCAAGGAGAGAAGTGTTGTCTTATACCATTGATTACTTACCTACTTTATAATTCTCAAGCCCCTTATCAAGGAAGTCAAGATAGGCTTTCACGTCCTCTTTGAAGCTGAAGCTACCATTGAGCGGCTTACCGGCATTATCCAAAGGAACATAGAAAGGCTGTGCGAGATAACCGAACTTCGTTTCTTCAAGATAGCTCCACTTATCGCCCACTGTGCGCAGAGTGCGAGTAGAACCATCAGGACGTTTCACCTCTACAGGCTGTTTCAACGGAGTCTTATCATCTACATAAAGCGAGATAAGAACATAGTCTTTCATGAGCTTATCAGCTACACGAGAGTCGGTCCATACCGAAGCCTCCATCTTACGACAGTTAACACATCCGAAGCCCGTAAAGTCTATTAAGACTGGTTTCCCTGCTGCTGCGGCTGCACGCATGCCCTCTTCATAATCGGTATATTGGGCATGTACGGTTTGTGGAGCTAGATTGAAATCCTGCGTATTAATAGGTGGTGCGAAGGCACTAACCGCCTTACAAGGTGCGCCCCAAAGCCCCGGAACCATATAAATAGCAAATGCCAATGAGCAAAGACCTAGCATAATGGCTGGTACAGGCATTGCTTTCTGCTCCGAATCATCGTGCGGGAACTTGAGTTTTCCTATGAGATAGAGACCGAGCAAACCAAAGAGTGCAATCCAAATAGATAGGAATGTCTCACGATCTAGAATGTGCCATCCGTATGCGAGATCGGCTACTGATAGGAACTTCAGCGAAAATGCCAATTCAATGAAGCCTAACACAACCTTAATCATATTCATCCATGAACCTGACTTAGGTGCTTGCTTCAACCAAGATGGGAAGAGGGCGAAGAGCGTGAAAGGCAAGGCTAACGCCAAGGCGAAGCCGAACATGCCTACTGCTGGGGCTACCCAGTCGCCGCTTGTGGCTGCCTGAACAAGCAAAAGTCCCACTACGGGTGCTGTACAAGAGAAGCTAACCAGTGACAAGGTGAACGCCATAAGGAAGATTGAAAGCAATCCCGTGGTCGCTGCCGCTTTGTTATCTACAGCATTGCCCCACGATGATGGCAATCGGAGTTCGAACCATCCAAAGAAACTAAAGGCGAATACTAACAGCAGAAGGAAGAAGAAGATATTGAACGGGGCATTGGTTGCTAGCTCATTCAACTTCTGTGGTCCGAATGCAGCTGTTACGATTGACGCTAACCCGAGATAGATTACTATGATTGAGATACCGTATGTTATGGCATCACGAATACCCTTCTTGCGGTCGTCCTTCGCACGCTTTAGGAAGAAACTAACGGTCATTGGTATGATTGGCCACACGCAGGGGGTGAGCAGAGCGACGAGTCCTCCAATAATACCCATGAAGAAGATGTACCAAAGAGAGTTGCTCTTGTTATTTTGTGCATTGTTGAATGCCGCCAACTCCTTTACTACAGGCGTCCACAGATCAGCGTTTGGCGTACTCTGAACAGCCGTTTGAGCCGTTGCAGTAGTTGAGTCTGTCTTAGCCGTGGTAGCCTCTTTTGCCGTGTCAGCGGTCATTGCAGCCAGTGCAGATAAACCATCAGCTGCTACCGGAGTAGCAGCTGACGCAGTATTATCGGTGGTAGTTGATGCGCTTGCTGGCGTCGCAGCGGGAGCTTCAGCAGGGCCGTTCCCCTTAAAGTTGAACTCCACTTGCATTGGAGGCATACACATCTCATCGTTACAAGTACCATACTCTAAGTAACCTTTGATCGCGTATGTCTTTGCTGTGATCTTATAACGTTGAACAAAGCTAACACTATTCTCGAAATAGCGGAGCTTCATCTCGAATGCTTTATCAAAGACATTCAATTCCTTTCCACGTGCTGTTAGTTTACCAACAGGCGTTACGCCCTCTGCTTTCTCTACATGCAAAGTGGTAGAAGTAGGTCCATCTGCAGGTAAGTTAGTCGAATAGACGTGCCATCCCTGATCGATCTTAGCAGAGAAGATAAGGTCTACCTCTGTTGGAGACACTTGTTTCTGTTGCACAGTAAAGTGTGCTGGCTTCTGTTGTGCGAAAGCTGTTAAGCTAACGAACAACATGAAGATAAATAGTAATGTATTTCTCTTGTTCATTGATTTGTACGATTAAAAAAACGCTTGCAAAGGTAAATAAATAATTCTATATATCGTTGAATTGATTACAGATTATAGGTATATGACATCAAAAATATCAACCAGTAAGAGTGTCAAAAGTAACTTACAGAAACTTTAGACACTCTTATCTTTATCAAAATCATCACATTATCATAATATTAGGTATGGGTTAATTGTGAACCAATGTACCTATATCTTCGCCGTCCATCACCTTCTTGAGGTTTCCAACAACATCCATATTGAAGACGTAAATAGGTAGGTCATTCTCCTTACACATCGTTGTTGCTGTAAGATCCATAACCTTCAAGCCCTTGTTGTAAATCTCATCATAGGTGATTTCAGAGTACTTCTGCGCTGTTGGGTCTTTCTCCGGATCAGCAGTGTAAACGCCATCTACGCGTGTACCCTTTAGCATTACGTCGGCTTCTATCTCGATACCACGGAGGCTAGAACCCGTATCAGTTGTGAAGTAAGGGCAGCCTGTTCCGGCAGAGAAAATACATACATAGCCAGCTTCCATAGCCTCAATAGCCTTCCACTTACTATAGAACTCACCTATTGGCTCCATACGAATTGCGGTCAAGACTTTGGCTTTTGCGCCGATTGCCTCAAGTGCTGAAGAGAGCGCGAGAGAGTTAATTACAGTGGCACACATACCCATCTGGTCTCCTTTCACACGATCGAAACCTTTCTGGCTACCGCTTAATCCACGGAAGATATTACCTCCACCGATGACGATACCTATCTGCACGCCCATGTCATGCACCTCTTTTATCTGCTTCGCATAGTCACTTAAGCGTTCTGGATCTATGCCGAATCCTTGCTTACCCATAAGACTCTCGCCCGAGAGCTTCAATAATATACGTTTGAATCTTGCCATTCTTTATCTTAATTAAACAATAAATTCTACTTCTTTAAACTGGTATTCACGAATCATTCCACTACGGTCTCTTAGGATGAGATGCCCATCGTCTTCTACCTCAACGATAGCTCCTTCAAACTCGCCATCTGTGTCGCGGTATTGATGAAAGCCTCCCTTACGGTACAGAGCATCGTGATACATTGCACTAATATCATTGTATCCGCCTAATTCTAACAGGTGGTAACACTCTTGGAACTTAGCGATTATCTGCTTGAGGAGTTCTTCCTTATCTACTTCATGCCCTAAGATCTGGCAGAGAGAGACGGGGTTAGGAGCATCACTAACGAATGTGGATTGGTTAACATTGAGCCCTACACCAAAGATGCAATCCTTTATATGTCCGCCACTAAGTTTGGTCTCAATCAGAGTTCCACTCAGTTTCTTATCCTTCCAATAGATGTCATTCGGCCACTTGAGGCGTATGTCATCCGCAACATAGCTTGTCAAGGCTTCCTTCAAAGCTAAGGCTCCTGCCTCAGAGAGCAAGAATTGACTGCGAACTGGCAGCATTATAGGATGCACAAGGATGGAGAATAATAGGTTCTTACCGCTTTCGCTCTCCCAAGTATTAGTCCCTTGTCCACGTCCGGAGGTCTGATGTTCAGCTACCACAACAGTCATTAGCTCGTCTTCCGCAGGTGTATAGTTACGTAAGAAATTGTTTGTACTATCCACTTCAGGTAATCGAATGACCTTTACTTCTTGCTTCTTTTCTACGACTGAAGGCTTGAAAAGACCTAATACTGCATCTATAATTTTCATGAATGATAGCTATCTATTATATAAAAGGTAGAAAGGCATCCTTCACATGGCGTACTTCGTGCTTATCATCAGGGCATCCAACGATGGTGATAATATCGAATCGTATCTCCAAACTTATATTATATCTCTTGACGTAAGCATTAGCTGCAAGAGACAAGGAGCGCACCTTCTGTGGTGTTACAGCTGCATCGGCATTAACAAAGCGTTCGTCCTTTCGTGTCTTCACTTCCACTATCACCAACGCTCCAGCGTCCATTGCAACAATATCCAAGTCACGGTGTTGATACATCCAATTACGATGTAAGATGGTATAACCTTGCTGTTGAAGATAGTTAGCAGCAACTTCTTCGCCCCATTTACCTATATCATTATGGTATGCCATGCGCCTTTCTCACATTATTATTCGCCCCACAAAGATAGGACAAAGTTTTGTATAATCAAAATAAAACACGTATTTTTGTGGCATGAGTACTGATGAGCAAATAAAGAAAGACATGTATTTTATGCAGCGTGCAATCGATGAAGCGAAGGCTGCATACCGTGAAGGTGAGATTCCAATAGGTGCTGTCGTAGTATGTCGAGATCGTATCATAGCTCGTGCCCACAATCTCACTGAAACCTTGAACGACGTTACTGCCCATGCAGAAATGCAAGCCATCACGATTGCGGAGAGCGAGTTAGGGGGCAAGTACTTACAAGATTGCACGCTATATGTTACTGTTGAACCTTGTATCATGTGTGCAGGAGCAATCGGATGGGCGCAACTTCACCGCATTGTATATGGATGCCCTGACATAAAGCGAGGCTATCATGAATATGCTCCTAAGGCTTTCCACCCTAAAGCAAACGTAACCTCTGGCGTCCTAGAGGAGGAGTGTAAGGCTCTTATGCAACGTTTCTTCCAAGAGAGAAGATAGCCTTTCATGATAAAAACCTTAATAATCAATGTCACCTTTTACACCTAACTCTCGTTATACATACGAATCGGTTCAATATTCACAACCAATGTATAACAAATTAAAAAGTATAAAGTTATGAATCCAGTAACACTTGGCACACTCACAGCAATTATCGTTCCTTTAGGAATAGTAGTAGTACTTCCCATTGCAATTGCCTACATTGCCTATAAAAAGAAGCAGCATGAAACAAACAAAAGAAGTGAGATTGTCATGGCTGCAATAGAGAAGAACAGCGATATTGACGTACAAGAGTTCCTAAGCAAACTTAATCCTCCACAGAAGACATACAAAGAGAGGATGCTCGATAGGCTACATCAAGAAATCTTATGGGGTACCATTTGTTCAATCGGAGGGGCTGTCTGTATTATAGCAACAGTCACAACGAGCTTCATCAACGGGTATGAAGGAATGGATATCGGTTTCCTTGCGATCTTTGGAATAGTTCCTTTAGCAACTGGAATTGGTCTGTTAGTAGCTTACAAAAGCGGTAAGAAGTCACTTAATCAGGTTTCGGTGAGCGAATAAGAGCGTATGACCAGGAATCAATTCGTCAATCAAGTCAATCAGGAACAGGCTCATCTACGTCGGTTCCTGATGGCTTTGTGCTACGGAGACAGCACTGAAGCTGACGATATTGCACAAGAGACTCTTATCAAGGCTTACCTCCGCTGTGAGCAATATGATGAACGCGGACAGTTCTCGGCATGGTTATTAAAGATTGCATATCATATCTTTATTGATGCTAAACGTAAACAGAAAGAGCAAAGTAAACTATCTTTAGAGAAAGTGTTTACGCTTCAAGGAACAGCAAACGCAGATGATTGCTTCCGTTATCAAGCGCTTCATGTGGCATTAGCCACACTCTCTGAAACGATAAGAACCAGTATTCTCCTTTATTATATGCAAGGATATCAAATCAAAGAGATTGCTGAAATAACCGATAACAGTGAGGATGCGATTAAGAAACAACTATCCCGAGGACGGGAACAACTAAAACACTTATTGAAAGATGGACGAAGATAAATACTTAAAAGACCTGCTGACTGATTATCAGCCAAAGCTCACCGACGATGCAGCCTTCATGCAAAGACTACACCGCCAGATGGCTCTTATTGATGAGGTAAAGGCTTATCAACGTGAGGAGAAACGTAAGAACAAACGGTTCTCCACCATCATGCTGGCTATTGGAATCGTATTAGGTACTATCGTGACACTTGCGAGCTTCACCCTACCCGACCTAACAGAATCACTTAAGCAAAGTTCTAACTCGGAGTTTATCATAGTCCTTCTCAACAACATTAAATACATTAGTTTAGCCATTGGTTCCACCTTTATAATGTTGAGTCTGCTCCTTACTTCAAAGTTGGCAGACTTCAACAAATGACCATAAAACCATCTAACACATACAAAGAAGAGGCACTCTCATCACGAGAATGCCTCTTCCTTGTTATATATATAAGGTTACTTAACTTGAATAACCAAGTATTTACTTGTACTCCAGAAAGTCTGTGGATCAGTAATACGAAGTACATACTGACCATTTGTGTCAGCTGATAAGCTGTAGCTACTGCTTGGGTGCGCTGTTAACAGTCGTGCGCTCTTACTATAAAGTTTGATTTCCTTGGTAATGCGGATATCTATCTTCGTGAAGTAACTCTTGTTGAAAGCACCCTGCAATACCCTATCCCCATCAAGAATACGCTGTCCCTTCAATTCGCTCTTAGTACCGAATACATACCAACCAGTGTTCAACTGCTTATCTTGCGTATTGATTGTTTCAGTCTTCTGATTGCTTTCGTTCTGCAGATTCTCTTTCTCCGTCGTTAGGTTCTCCTTCTCTGTTGTAAGGTTCTCCTTGTCTGTCTTGAGGTTTTCTACATCTGTATTCAGACCCGTGATCGTCTCATCAAGCTCCTTAATATGGATATTCTTTGACTCTAACTCACTGCGCAAGCGTTTCAATTCACCCTCTTTACGAACCAACTGATTGGTTAGCTGCGTAAGAGTCTTCTTCATTGCATCACCCTTGAAACCCGTCTCGCGCAACTGTTGTTGCAGTTTCTTTATAAGCTCGCGATTTTCTTTCATACGTTGAGCAATGAACTGTACGTTCTCTTTCACCTGCTCGTTTTTATCCTTACTCTCGCTATCTTTGGCGATAGTCACACGATTCTCTGCCTCATTGATATCGGCAAATCCCTGTTGAATATCATTGAGTGTCCCCATCATATCATTAATCTCGTTGTCACGAGCATCAATAATTGCACGTAAGGAATCGTTCTGTATCTGTGCTGGATTAAACGCTGTTTTCTTGTCTTGATTGCAGGATGCCAGTGCAAGAACTCCACATACTGCCACTACTAAAAGTTTCTTCATAACATTACTCTTTAATCTTATTTCGCGCCTTCTTAGTCGAAGACTTAACCTTCTCCTTACCAGCAACCACTATCACAAACTCGCCTCTTGGCTCTGTTTCCTCGAAGTGGTTGATGACCTCGGCAAGCGTTCCTCGAACACTTTCCTCATGCACCTTCGATATCTCACGACAACAACTTACTTGTCGATCAGCACCGAACACCTCCGCAAACTGGCTCAATGTCTTCACTACCCTATAAGGTGATTCATAGAAAATCATTGTTCGCATCTCATCAGTTAAGCTCTCCAAATGTGTTTTACGCCCCTTCTTTTGTGGTAAGAAACCTTCGAAACAGAATCGATCACAAGGCAGTCCGCTAGAGACGAGGGCTGGAACAAAGGCTGTTGCACCCGGTAAGGTCTGTACCGTAATACCACTTGCTGCAGCCTCACGAGCTAAGTAGAAGCCGGGATCACTTATACCAGGAGTGCCTGCATCAGATATGAGTGCGATGGTTTCACCAGCCTTCAATCGATTGACGATACCTGCTGATGTGCTGTGTTCATTAAACTTATGATGTGATAGAAGACGGTTCTTTATATCGAAATGCTTCAATAAGATGCCCGAAGTTCGGGTATCTTCACATAAGACCAAGTCGGCTTCCTTCAATATTCGGATTGCACGGAGCGTCATATCCTCCATGTTTCCAACCGGTGTAGGTACGAGGTATAATATTCCCATTTGTTGCTTGCAAATGTAAAGCAAAAGCACTGAAGGGCAAAATAAATTAGCTTTTTTTACATAACGAATAGAGGAGTTAAGGCTAAGAAAGTATTCTTTAACTCCAAGAAAATACTTATCTTTGCAGCAATTATGGTAACGATTAATAATCTTAATGGTGAAAGGTGTCGTAAAGGACGCATAGAGGTTATATGCGGAAGTATGTTCTCTGGTAAGACAGAAGAGCTTATCCGCCGTATGAGACGTGCTCAGTTCGCTAAGCAGAGGGTAGAGATATTCAAGCCATCGATAGATACTCGCTACTCTGAAGAGGATGTTGTCAGCCACGACCAGAACTCTATTCACTCCACAGCAATCGACTCCTCGGGTAACATCTTATTATTAGCTTCAGATATAGATGTCGTGGGAATTGATGAAGCGCAGTTCTTAGATGAAGGGCTCGTTGACGTTTGCAACCAACTTGCTAATAATGGAGTTCGAGTCATCATAGCCGGTCTTGACATGGATTATAAAGGTGTTCCTTTCGGTCCAATGCCCGCTCTTTGTGCCATAGCTGATGATGTAACAAAGGTACACGCCATCTGTGTTAAGTGTGGAGCCTTGGCTTATGTCAGTCATCGACTGATAGCTGATGACCGCCGGGTAATGCTTGGTGAACAACAAGAATACGAACCCTTGTGCCGCGATTGTTACCAAAAGAGCCTTAAAAACGAATGTTCATCAAAAGATAAATAGATATGGATAAGACTATTACATTTGATAAATTCATACGCTGGTCACTAACGGCTCTGGCAGTTGTTGCCGTTTTCTTAGTGATAAAAGGGCTTTCGAGCGTTCTCTTACCATTCTTTATTGCATGGTTCTTAGCCTATCTCCTCTACCCCATCGTGAAGTTCGTTCAATACAAGTTGCACGTTCCCAGCCGAGCACTAAGCATTATCGTTACAATGATCTTTGTTATTGCCATCATCGCAGGAGTGCTCTACTTCATCGTCCCACCGATGATTGGTCAGATAGACAGACTTATGACTATCGCCAATAGATACTTACATGAGACGGCTCATACTAACAATATCTCGGCTATGATCCAACAGTGGGTCTCGGAGAATCAATACCAAATAGAACGATTCTTAAAGAGCCCCGACTTCACCGATGCCATTAAATCGGTTATGCCCAAACTGTTCTCTGTTATAGGTCAAACAGCAAGTATCGTGCTATCCATCATAGCGTCTTTCATCACCTTACTCTATATGTTCTTTATCTTGCTGGATTACGAGTTCCTCACCTCCAATTGGATAAGGATATTCCCTAAAAAAGCACGTCCTTTCTGGCGAGAACTAGAGCAGGATGTGGAACGAGAACTCAATAACTACGTGCGCGGGCAGGGGCTTGTATCGCTCTGCATGGGCGTTCTCTTCTGTATAGGATTCACCATCATCGACTTCCCAATGGCTATTGGTCTGGGCATACTGATAGGAGTTCTCAACCTTATTCCGTATCTCCACACCTTCGCCCTCATCCCAACTGCATTCTTAGCATTGCTTAAAGCGGCTGATACGGGGCAGAATTTCTGGATTATCTTTGGCTCGGCTTTGGCTGTATTTGCCATCGTTCAAGCACTTATGGATATGGTGATTACACCGAAGATCATGGGTAAAGCCATGGGACTTAACCCTGCCATCCTCCTCCTCTCACTCTCTGTTTGGGGTGCATTGTTAGGCTTTATCGGTCTTATTATCGCTCTCCCACTTACGACACTCATCATTGCTTACTGGCAAAGATACGTCACGAAGGAGCATGAAGATGAGGAGTTAAAGGAAGTGATGAACGTTATTGAGAAGGGAAATAAACCCAAAGAATAATATGATATAGGTTTCCCTACACCCCACCCCGCCTCCACAAAGAGTAGGAGTGGGCAACGGAAGTCAATTAGCATACAATCTATTGATTTAAACAAGACGCCCTCTTTCATTCAAAGAGGGCGTCTCTTCGATGTGAAGAAACGCCCCCTTTGTATTAAGAATGCCTTTTCCTAACCAGCTCCCGTTAGGCACTCCTCCCCTTCGGGGAGGCTGGGTGGGGTTATTCCGTTCTGAGAGGAACTGGAAGGTGAGGCTATAAAGTAGGGACAGACGCCCTCGTCTGTCCGCTCTTTTACCCTTACATGGCATCCCGTTAGGCGACATCCCCTCCTTTAGAGGGGCTTGGGGTAGGTCTTATCTGGCTGTGCTATAGCGGACAGACGAGGGCGTCTGTCCCTACAGGTTGGCATGTTCTTTAAATAAAGGAACGCTTTCTTCAATATGAAGAGGGCGTTTCCTTGCAATGAAAAGGGCGTCTCTTCGATGTGAAGAAACGCCTCCTTTGTATTAAGAATGCCTTTTCCAAACCGGCTCCCGTTAGGCACTCCTCCCCTTCGGGGAGGCTGGGTGGGATTATTCCGTTCTGAGAGGAGCTGGAAGGTGAGGCTATAAAGTAGGGACAGACGCCCTCGTCTGTCCGCTCTTTTACCCTAACATGGCATCCCGTTAGGCTACATCCCCTCCTTTAGAGGGGCTTGGGGTAGGTCTTATCTGGCTGTGCTATAGCGGACAGACGAGAGCGTCTGTCCCTACAGGTTGGCATGTTCTTTAAATAAAGGAACGCTTTCTTCAATATGAAGAGGGCGTTTCCTTGCAATGAAAAGGGCGTCTCTTCGCATTAAAGAAAGCCTCTCTTCATTGGCAAGAGAGGCTTTCCTTGTTTCCACCTAATGGATAGCTCTTCAAGAGGAACATAACAACTAAATTCATCAAAACCTTATCAAACAATGCTATACAGCATGGTATAGTCTGTTATACAGTACGGTATAATTCATTATACAGTAAAGGTATAATCCGTTATACAGTATGGTATAATTCATTATACACCGCTGTATAATCTGTTATACACCGCTGTATAAAAAGCTCGCGCAGGCATTTTGAGAGGAACAAGCTACCTAACTATGTTTTATATAAGCATTGTGTACAGGCTGACAAGAGTATTTGTTCCTATGATGTAACGCTCTTGTCTATTATAGACTGTTGTAAGTTAAACTCTTAATCGGCTGTTTGGCTATTCGTACCATAGCCTCCTACCATGCTTGGATGAAGCCTTCCCATCCCTTAGATCTATACTTTGGGTTAACAATAAACTCACACGAACCAATGTCCAAATCGCCACTGTTAGGGATACGACACTGCCCCCAGCAACACGGCTTCACCTTATTTGTCTTATAACTCTGCCATGTTCCAGCATATTGACAGTTACTATAAGCATCCGAATCAATATCTATATTGTCATAGACTATGTGCCGGTGATTGTTTTCATACCAATAGAACAACAGGTAACCAGCGAATACTCCACTGCCAAAATGCTTCGGGTCTTCTCTAAGGGAATACTTAGCTATACAGCAACCGCGCCTTCTTACCTTTCCTTCCATATAATCATCTACACCATAACTACCATAGGTTTTCTCTCTAATACTAAGGATTTCGATATCTCCCTCAAACTTACAAGCATTGTTTCTAACGCGTGATTCACCTGTTACATAGTATTGTTTTCCACCCGTTCTGCGCGCAGAGTTAATGTCTATAAACAGCCTTTGATAGTCATTGCCGATATACCCGAGATAGTCATATACACTATTTGCTAATACCTTAGAGAAGTCTCCGTTGACTTCAACCACTCTATCATAACCATCCAAAATCATCCAAGGTTGAATTCCATCTTGCCTACTTTTACGATTCTTACCATCACCTTGTGAACCTTTGTCAATCTCTCCGTTACACTCATCCACACGGTTAGCATTCTTTAAATTAACGGCAGATTCTAATGTTCTACCATTATCGGCTTTTGCATTAACTACCTCTATTTCCCCTGACATAGACTGGTTAGAAACTTTCTTTGCAGAGCTATTACAGCTTAGTGACAGCATGCTTATAGTTAAGCAACTCAATACATTTAAATACTTCCTCATACTTCCTTGGGTTATTAGTTATCGTGCTTTCCAAGTATAAACTTATGTATGTACTTCCTCTATCATCATCGAAATAGGCTTTAAAGAAGAATATTCTACAAATAAGAAAACGCCTAATATCGCTCATGCCCATCATCAGCACAAGTGATATTAGACGCTTATATCAACGTAAGATAAATCTCATTGGAGCTCAAAAGTTACACGTAAGACTCCAAGAACTTAATGGTTCCAGACACTTTAACAGTAGTTGCTGTTGCAGGAATAAGCACACTCTCACCTGCACGGAACGATAGACTATTGCCGTCCGCATCGGTAATCTCGCCTTCACCCTTTAGTCCCACGAAGATAACGAAAGAATCCAAATCGCTGTAATCGAGTGTCATAGGCTCTGTAAGATCATACACCGAGGTGGTGAAATAAGGACAACTAACGAGTTCAACTGGCTCATTCTGTCGTGGTTCGTATTGTGTCTTATAGTCGGGATAGACTGTATAATCAATACACTCAGCAGCCTCCTTGGTGTGTAACTGGCGATAATTGCCGTTCTTGTCTTGGCGTTTAAAGTCGTAAATGCGGTAAGTTACATCGCTCGTCTCCTGTATCTCTGCCAAGAAACAGCCTGTTCCAATAGAGTGGATACGCCCTGCAGGGAGGAAGAATACGTCGCCCTCTTTCACTGAATATTCTGCCAAAGCACCGGTAATGGTATCATTTTCTACCATTTCCTTATACTGCTCGGGGGTGATCTGCTGCTTTAGTCCACTGCGTAAAGAGGCATTCTCATCACTTTCCATTACGTACCACATCTCCGTCTTACCACGACCTAAACCCTTAGCCTGCGCTTGTTCGTCAGTAGGATGAACCTGAATGGAGAGTTGCGCACGTGCATCAATAAACTTCACAAGCAATGGGAACTCATTACCGAAACGTGCATAATTATCTTTACCAACGAGCTCCTCTTTCAGAGCATCAACCAAGTCGTTTAACTTCCAACCCTTGTATTTACCATTAGAGACGATACTCTCGTTGTCTTTCACGCCTGATACTTCCCAGCTCTCACCTACTTGTTGCTCATCAGAAGACAGGTGCTTGAAAGGGATAATCTTCTCTCCTCCCCAGATGGTAGACTTTAGGAGGGGATTAAACTTAAACATTTCCATACGTTATTGTTGCTTATTTTAGTTGTTTTGTTATACGCTTATGAGGCAAAGTCATGTATTTACTTATGCCTGCAAAGGTACACTTTATTCTCTACATGACCAAAGAATCAAAGTGAAGAGACGGGTGCTTTCGTTGTGAATGTTCCCTCTTGTCGCAGTTTGATATTGGTATTCTCTATCAGAATATGCCCATGAGAGAATAGGAAACTACTTGACTGTTGCCATCCGTTTAGCCTGTTGTTGAATGATTTTCTGCGTTGACTTGTCTGAAGCAAACACACTATAAAAGCCTTGCGGTTCGTGTGCTGGGTCACAGGTGAAGTCGTCTCCAGCCTGCCAACGCTCATGCTTAGGTTGTGCAAAGCCTCCCCACCCCCAGAAGTTACAACCTTGAAGAACACTGCCTTGCGCTGCATAGTCGACTATTAGGCTCATCACATACTTGTAATAAGCATCACGTGCCTTCGTAGAACTATTTAATGAGAATGAAAAGCCATCCCTTGGGTAACCAAACTCCTCTAAGACTAAAGGCTTATTAAGTCGCTTTGCTATTGCTAAATGCCGTTTGATGTAATCTAAAGTCTTGTCACAAGCAGTCTTCAAGTCAGCCTTTAGATAGTCTTTTCGTGCCCATTGCCAGTTGTAAGGCCATATATGAATGTTGCAATAATCAATGTTCTTATCGGCACAAATGCGTTCGTAAGAGCCATAATCAAGCTCACAACCATAGAAGCCTTCACTTCCTAAGCTGATAAGATGGTTCGAATCAAGACTGCGGATGAGTGCACTTGCCTCTGACAACCACTTCTCAAACTCTGGTAAAGCATCCTTTGAAAAGGCACGTGGTTCGTTACATAGCTGCCACGACATGATGGTTGGATCGTCAACATAGCGCACTCCAGTGTAGCGGTTAGTCCTACTAAGAATGTGACGGATGTGCTCATATAACATAAGGTGTGCCCGTTGGTTGGAAGCGAATTGGCTTGCAAACTTGGTGTATGCGCCATATCCATCTCGTCGAGGTATAACAACAGGTCCCTTACCTGCCCAATCCAAGTAAGCACCATAGCCCCCACTCCATTCCCAAGAGTTAGTGAGATAAAGCACAGCAACCATCTTTCGCTTGCTCATCTCTGCTAATAAGTAATCCAAACCAGCAAGAATACTATCGTTATAAACGCCGGGTTTGGTTTGTAAGACCGGTGCTATCTTATCCTCCACACCCGTATCTCCATCTGCTCCAACGAGTATTCGGAGGTTATCAAGCCCCAGCTGGTGCATTGCATCAAGCTCTTTACAGAGCCGTTGGCGGTTTCCCTCCTTCCCTTCCATGCCCAACAAAGGACCATACCAGACGTTTGTTCCCACATAACAATAGGGCTTCCCGTCTCGAACAAAGCGCCCGTTGACCACTTTCACAAAGTTACTTGCCATTGTACTTACCATCATTGATAAACCAATTAATGTCATAAAAACTCTTTTCATACTATCAGTAGCTATTAAAAATTATATCTATTATACTGCACAAGATGATGATTTAGGTTTGAAGGATGTCTACTTACAATCCCTTTTCACTGCCTTTTCTATGTCATCTGCATTATGACTAATTACATAACCAACATGAACATGTACTCTTAATAACGCACTTTTCTCACTTTTATTTGCTAACTTTGTAGCCAAATGCACAATCAATTCATAGATATAGAAGAAGTTCTTTGATTTCGTAGAGCGCGCTAAAAGCATTGGTATTACCATCCCCATTGTACTTGGCATTAAGCCTTTCACAAAGCTATCACAGCTTACAATGGTACCAAAGTGGTCAACCAGCTCTTGAAATAAAGCTTATCTCAATAACAGAACATCAAGCAACTAAAGATAAAGAGAGGATGAACTTTTCTGATGTAATAGGTCAGGAGGCTACGAAACAACGCCTCCTACAGATGATAAAAGAGGATCGTGTGCCCCATGCAATGCTCTTCTGTGGTCCAGAGGGAGTAGGGAAAATGGCACTCGCAATGGCTTTTGCCAACTATCTTCTTGCTGGAGACGAGGTCGATAACACTGAATCTCCACTCATCTCAAACGCTATTGCCATGCTTCGGAAGTGGGAACATCCTGACTTACACTTCTCTTTTCCAACCATAAAGTTGCCCAGTATGAGTGGAGACCACCAACCCGTAAGCTCTGACTTCGCAAAGGAATGGCACGAACTCATCATGTGTGGTGCCTATTTCACTATGAATCAATGGATGAAACAGATGGGTGCTACAACGCAGCAGGCGATTATTACAGGTGCCGAGAGCGATGAGTTATCACGTGTTCTATCCTTAAAATCAAGTCAAGGAGGCTATAAGGTGTCCATCATCTGGCGTCCGGAACGCATGAATCTCACATCTGCCAACAAACTACTAAAGCTCTTGGAGGAGCCACCGCAGGGCACTATCTTCCTCATGGTATGCGAGGAACCAGAGAAGCTACTCGAAACGATCATCAGTAGAACACAGCGAATTGATGTGAAGCGAATTGATGATAATGCTATAGAACAGGCTCTTATCCATCAAAGGGGGATAGAACCTGATGCCGCAAAACGCATTGCACATATTGCACATGGCAGTTGGCTCAAAGCCTTAGAAACCCTCGATACGAGCAACGAGAACCGTGAGTTCCTCAATATGTTCCAAATGCTTATGCGCTTATGTTACCTCCGTAACGTCAAAGACCTCAAGCGCTGGAGTGAAGTTGTTGCTGGTTACGGTCGTGAGAAGGAGCGTCGTATGCTCGTTTACTTCCAACAGCAAGTGCGAGAAAACTTCATCTTCAACTTCAGGAACGCTGAACTTAACTATATGACACTCGAAGAGGAGAACTTCGCCAAGAACTTTGCTCGTTTCATTAATGAGGCAAATGTGATTGAAATTAACGAACTCTTCGAACGTGCCAATCGTGATATTGGACAGAACGCAAACGCTAAGGTGGTCTTTTATGATGTAGCTCTAAAGCTCATTGTATTGCTACTCAAGAAGTGAAACAGCCCATCAAAACAAGAAAGATAATCAACATATATATAGGCAGAAATGCCACACAGCAAACAAAAAGATAGATTCCAATGGATTATAAAGATATGAAATTCAAGGTCTGGCACGGCTGCGATCGAGGCTTATGTCATAAAGGTTGCGGCAGACAGGATCGTCAACTCAACACATACGATTGGTTAGCTGATGTCCCAGGGAACAACCAGACGACCGATCTTGTTGAGGTTCAATTCA
This sequence comes from Prevotella veroralis, assembly GCF_018127765.1. Taxonomy (NCBI): domain Bacteria; kingdom Pseudomonadati; phylum Bacteroidota; class Bacteroidia; order Bacteroidales; family Prevotellaceae; genus Prevotella; species Prevotella veroralis. Next base: position 1,497,007 of record NZ_CP072330.1, read on the forward strand.
AGAACACACGCAAGGGTTACTATCATAACGTCAACAACTTAGACCTAAAAAAGGGTGACATCGTAGCTGTCGAAGCAAATCCTGGACACGACATAGGGGTCGTTACACTGACAGGTAGGCTCGTTAAGCTACAGATAAAGAAGTCGACAGCAGTCAAGTCACCCGATGATATCAAGCGAGTATATCGCTTGGCTAAAGAAGTCGACATGCAGAAGTATCATGAAGCAAAAGCCCGTGAGCACCGAACAATGATAGAGAGTAGGCAGATAGCTAAGGGCTTGGGACTGAAGATGAAGATTGGTGATGTGGAGTACCAAGGCGATGGCAACAAGGCAATCTTCTATTACATTGCAGACGAACGAGTTGACTTTAGACAGCTCATAAAGGATCTTGCAGCTGCTTTCCACGTCCGCATTGAGATGAAACAGATTGGTGCTCGACAGGAAGCAGGGCGTATTGGTGGTACAGGACCATGTGGAAGAGAGCTTTGCTGTGCTACTTGGATGAAGAACTTCTCGAGTGTCTCCACCACAGCAGCACGTATTCAAGACATCTCCCCGAACCCAACTAAGCTCGCCGGAATGTGTGCTAAGCTCAAGTGCTGCCTCAACTACGAGGTTGACCAGTATATGGAAGCTAACAGAAAGCTCCCAAGTAAGGAGGTATTGTTGGAGACTATGGATGGTGAATACCACCTCTTCAAGACGGATATACTAAGTGGTCAATGCACATACTCGACCGATAAGAACTTAGGAGCAAACCTTGAGATAATCAGTGCGGCTCGTGCTAAGGAGATCATAGAGATGAATAAGCGTGGAGAGAAGCCTCTCTCGCTACTTGAGGATGGTAAGGCTAAGCCTGCAAAGAAGTCTGCTGACTTGCTTGCAGGAGCCGATCTCAGTCGTTTCGATAAGGCTAAGAAGCGCAAAAAAGGGAATCAGCAGCGCAATAACAACAATTCACAAGGGGGACACCAGCAACGTGATAACAATCGTAACCAGCGTGCCGCACAGGACAGCCAACGCCCGAATAACGATAACAACCGCTATCAACAGAATGGTAATCGCAGGCAGAATAACATGCGAAAACAGCCCCAAAGGCAGGAAGAAGGCGCAGCACAAAACAAGAAACAAGAGGACAAAAAGCCTCAACAAACAGACAGAACACAGGAATGAGAACGAAGGTTTTCACCTTTATATATATGGTGGTACTCTTGCTATGGGGCATGAGTACCACTTCATGTAACGATCCACGCACCTATGACCACTATGAAAGTGTATCGGTAAAGGGCTGGGAACGTAATGATACTCTTACCTTCAACTTACCAAGGCAGTGGGAAGGTAGTTATGAACTAAGCCTTGGGCTTCGTGCTTCGCAGACTTTTCCTTATCGCAGTGTGAGCCTAATTGTGGAGTCAGCTATCATCAATTACAAGCATAAGAAGAAGCTGGAAAGGATGAGGCGAGACACAATTCATTGCGAAATCATCACGGATAAGGGTATGTTAGCAGGTCAAGATGGCATCAGTAATACGGAAATTCGCCAGCACGTAGCGTCTTTCCAACTAAATAGGAACGACTCTCTACACATTACCATACACCATGTTATGAGCAGAAATAGTATTCCCGGCATCAGTGACATAGGTCTAAGATTGCAGAGAAGGTAGCCTCTACTATCCCTCCAAAAGCCTCACCCCCGCCCCCTCTCCGAATGGAGAGGGGAGTGAACAGCGTCATTTACATACAAAGACAGTATCACAAAGTAGGGACAGACGCCCTCGTCTGTCCGGTTTACCTCCTTACTTCTTTATGAAATACATCTTCCTATGCGGACAGACGAGGGCGTCTGTCCCTACCTTGTGGCAATATCATTGATTAAAGGAACGCCCTTCTCCAATCGAGAAGGGCGTTCCTTCGTATCGAAGAGAGGCTTTCCTTGCATCAAAGAAACGCCCTCGTGCAATTCAAAATTCAACGTTCATAATTCAAAATTATGATTACTTCGAATTGACGAGTTGACAGGTGACAAGTAAACGAGTTGTTTGTTCTGTGGGAAAGGGTACTATTTACTCCCCTCTCCATTCGGAGAGGGGGCGGGGGTGAGGCTTTTTCTCCCACTTACTGACGTATCAAGTTACGTCCAGCATCTATACGAAGGAAGATGAAAAGAAGTAATGTGAAGCCCCATAGTGACGAACCGCCATAACTGAAGAAAGGCAGAGGAATACCGATAACGGGCGTTAATCCGAGTACCATCCCTATGTTAATGAACAAGTGGAAGAGGAAGATTCCCGCGACACAATAGCCATATACACGTCCAAACTTAAATGGTTGGCGATCCGCTAAGTACATTAGTCGAAGGATAAGGCATAGGAATAACACCAGAACAGATGCTGAACCGAGGAAGCCCTCCTCCTCTCCTACGGTGCAGAAGATGAAGTCTGTGTCTTGTTCCGGTACGAACTTCAACTTCGTTTGAGTACCATTTAGGAAGCCTTTACCCTGTAGTCCACCTGAACCAATGGCTATCTCACTTTGATGAACATTGTATCCAGCACCTGCCAAGTCCTCATCTAAACCCAAAAGAACGTTGATACGCACACGTTGGTGGGGTTGCATCACATCGTTCAGCACGTAATCAGCTGAATAGAAAAAGGCGATTGACCCCAGAGCAAACAAGGCTATATAGAAGTAATGGGCAAAGCGTGTGTTCATACCGTTATATATCAGATAACCTATCACGCATGCCGACAGAATTAATTGTACCCAAACAATATCGAAAGGAATAACAAACTCGGAGAAAAGAAGAGCCAGTCCCGTTATTCCGAAGACGTAGGTGAGTAACAAGCGAGTCTTCCGCTTGTCATTAACATACACCCATACCATCATTGAAGAGAATATTTGAACCAGCAACAATACGACAAACTTACCTACGGACGTTGGTGTATCCCATAAGAAAACCTCCTCATATTTAATACCAACGACGAAGTATATCACCATTGCTAAGCCCATGAAGAGAAACGAACCAGGCATTCCTTCACGATACAACATGAGGAAGAAGGACAGATAAACAAGTGCGGAACCTGTCTCACGTTGCCCTACAATGCACAACATAGGCAAAAAGATAATGCCACAAGCACCTGCAAAGTGTTTCCAGTTATGGATAGTAAAGCCGTAAGCGGACATGAACTTGGCTATTGCTAAGGCTGTGGCAAACTTCGCAAACTCGGCCGGTTGCAGTCGCAAAGGTCCCATGACAATCCATGACCGCGATCCCTTAATGGAGTGCGGATTAAAGATTGTGGCAAAGAGTAGCAGTACCAAGAGTCCGTAGATGACGTATGCAAAGGTATCATAGAAGCGGTCATCCAGCATTAGGAGTACGAACCCCAAACAGATGGAAGTACCAATCCATACGATCTGCATACCTGACCGACTGGCAAGAGAGAATATCTCGGTGTCTCCATAAGTATAACTAGCACCACAAACACTCACCCATCCGAAGCTAAGCAATGCGATATAGATAGCGATTGTCCACCAGTCCAGTGAACGAAGAACGCCCGGTTGCCTATCTGTTGAATAATTACTTACCACGATTTACATTCTCCTTGCTTTTCGATTTAGTCTTGGGTTGCTCCTTCGACTTGTCCTTTGGCTTGTCTTTCGCCTTATTGTCTTTACTCTTCTGTTGCTTGTCTTTATGATTATCTTTACTCTCTTTGCGCACTTCCTTGGGCTTTTTGGACTTGTCGCGTTCCTTTTCTCGAGATCTCTCCTTGTCCTTTTCGGGCTTATCCTTATCCTTGTCTTTACCCTTCTCCTCGGTCTTTACCAACTCTTCAGGCTCCACCTTGATAGCTGGATCATTCTGTGGTTGCTTCTTCCTCTCCTTTTCTTCTGCCTCTTTCTGCTGTTGGGCTTCCTTGAGTTTAGCTGCTTCTGCCGCCTCCTGCTTCTGGTTTACCATCTTTAAAGAGTCCTTTATCTGATTGACGCGTTTGATGGAATCGAGGCGAAGAGAGTCCGCATGCGTCAATGGACGCTTGAAGGGGTAAGAAATGTGACGCTTCTGAAGGGCATCAGCTCTAGCTACGTCACCTGGAGTTAACTTACCATTAATATATTGCTCTATCATTAATGAACCGATAGGAACACCATAGTCGGCACCAAAACCACCATTCTCTACATAGACAGCAATGGCTATCTTTGGCGTATCAACAGGTGCAAAGCCCATAAAGACAGAGTGGTCTCTACCGCGATTCTGCGCCGTACCCGTCTTACCAGCTAATGAGTAGCCGGGGTGAACGGCATGTGCACAGGTACCACCACGTACTGATGACATCATACCAGCTATGACTTCTTGATAAGATCTGACGCTTCCCTTCGTGCGATGGTGCTCCAAATACTTCTTATCAAGTTTCTTTCCTTCGATATGACGAACGATGTGTGGCGTGATATAATAGCCTCGATTGGCTATCGTTGCACCGAGGTTTGCTATCTGTAATGGCGTCAGATTGACCTCGCCCTGACCGATAGAGATGGATATAACAGATAGTGGATTCCATGCCTTGAAGGCATGATCATAGAACTGCGCATTCGGTATCATACCACGCTTCTCACCAGGTAGATCAATGCCCAACTTATACCCGAAGCCCATGGAAACCATGTAGTTTCGCCATACGGTCATGGCTTCATCGAGTGTTTTATACTTCTTTCTATTGGATAACATGTGATAAAGTCCCCAACAGAAGTAGCCATTGCAGGATGTACTAATAGCTGGGACGAGAGCTAAAGGAGACGCATGTGAGTGACAGCCTACATGTAAGCCCTTGAAGTTAAAACCATGGTTACAAACGTAACGGGTCGAATCGTTGATGATTCCCTCTGTGTAGTAAGTAACCGCCTGACTAGTCTTGAAGGTTGAACCTGGTGGGTATTGCCCCATGATAGCACGATTAAGTAAAGGCTTAGCGGGGTCTAATGTCAAATCGCGCTGATACTTACCACGTAACTTACCAATCATCATGCGAGGATCAAAGGTTGGTGAAGAAACCATGGCAAGCACCTGACCTGTCTTAGGTTCTATCGCTACGATAGCACCGAGTTTACCCTCCATCAAGCGTTCACCTAAGGCTTGTAAGTCTGCATCAAGACCTAACTGAAGGTCACGACCGGGTTGTGGTCTCTGGTCGTATTCACCATTCTTGTAGCGTCCTTGTATTCGTCCATGAGCATCGCGCAAGAGTATCTGTACGCCTTTACGACCACGTAGATCCTGCTCGTACTCACGCTCAACACCCATCTTACCTATATAATCGCCGGGCTGGTAATAATCGTCATCCTCGATGTCACTCTGACTAACTTCAGCAACGTCACCAAGCACATGTGCAGCTATTGGTCGTTGGTATTGTCGAACGCTGCGCTTCTGTATGTAGAAGCCAGGGAAGCGATAGAGCTTCTCTTGGAAAGCACTAAATTCCTTGTCACTCAGCTGGCTCATGAAGAGTTGTTGGGTGAATCTGGAATAGCCGGGGTTCTTGTTTCTATCTTTAATATCACGTAGGCGCTTTAGGAAGTCGGCTTTCGTTATACCTAAAGCATTACAGAAGTCGAGTGTATCAAGATGACCTGCCATCTCGTTAGTAACCACCATAATGTCATAAGCGGGCTGGTTATACACCAACAGCTTACCATTCCTATCGGTGATAGTACCACGTGATGGGAACTCAATCTTCTTTAGGAAAGCATTTGAGTCAGCACTCTTTCTATAGTCGTCACTCGCTATCTGAAGAGCAAAAAGTCGGAGAATATAAATAACAACAATGCCTATTGCAACTGCACTAAGCACTAATCGACGCTTCTCAAGATCGTAATTCTTCATCCTTCTAACGCCTCCTTACATTCTCAATAACAAGGATCAGAATCAATGTAAGCAATGAACTGCCACCAATACACTCGAGCCACTCTAACACATTAAAGAAGCTGAACATCTCTAAAGAGAAGAATACTACATTATAGATAAGCGTCAGAATAGCTGCATACCACGTGTATTGTGGTACTCCTAAAGTATCCATTCCTGGCTGGAAGTCGTCACTGCTGTCCCGAGGAATGAATGGTTGAAGGATAAAGGGTTGTAAAGCTGCAATGAAAGTAAGGGATCCCGAGGCTACACCAGGCGTATTGGAGAAGGTGTCAATGATAAGTCCCATCAAGAAACCCCACAACAATATAGCCCATTGGGGATAGTTACGTGGGAACAAGAGAATGAAGTAAACATACAATAAAGGCGTAGCAACAGCAAACAGATGGATGTGATTAAGGACAAACACCTGCGCCAATATCAGGACTACAAACCATAATAAACGTTTTAGGAAATCTACATTCATTCTCTCTTACCTTATTATATAAAAGAACTGCCAGATTGGTTCTTGCCCACAAGGAAGCTCTGATTTACACCAAATAAAAACTCGTCTCTATTCCTTACTCGCCTTGGTTCGCATTCTGCTGCTCTATCGGCTTAATAGAATCTTGCGCTGCCTTGATCACCTGACGCTGCTCTCTAATAGAGGCATCATCAATGACACAGACATCACGAAGGTTGCCGAAGTCGGTCGATAGTTCAATGGCTAGACGATAAGAAAGTCCATCCTCTGAATTATAGACATGCTTTATCTTACCTACTAACACGCCTGCGGGGAACACAGAAGAGTATCCACTTGTAACTATGCGATCGCCTAACTTAAACTTAGCATGGCGTGGGACATCATCAAGATAAGCCATATCTGTTGCGCCACCATTCCAATGAAGATAGCCAAAGTAGTCTCTTCCTTGAATAGAACAACTGATATTCGACTTTGAGTTAAGCACTGGAATTACCACAGCATAGTGAATACCAGCCATATAGACAATACCCACAACGCCATTGCCACAGGCTACACCCATATCCTTTCTAACGCCATCCCATGTTCCTTTATTAATCGTTATAAAGTTATCTGGTCTATCCAGACTATTGGAAACAACCTTTGCCTGTATCAGACGGAACTTCGAAAGAAAGCGATACTGACCACGTAAGAAAGTTGAATCCTTCGTCTTATCATATAGTTGAGAGGATAGTTCGCGTACTTGATGTTCTAACTCTAAGTTGCGTTTAGTTAGTTTCTCATTCACCTCCCCCATAGTAAGATAGGACGTAACTTTCGAACTCGCCTCATACGCCAAACCAGCGACATAGTTAGCAGATGTGAACCACACACTGCCCTGATAGTCATTGAATCGGAACAAAAGAACCATACTCAAGACTTCCAGGGCAACAAACAAGAACCAATGCTTGTACCTAGCAAGGAACTCTGTCAGATTGTGCATGAACCTAGTTGTTATCTCATTAAGAACGAGAAACGGTCTACGTTCTTCAATGCAATGCCTGCTCCCTTAGCAACACTGTGCAATGGGTCTTCGGCAATATGGAATGGAATGTTAATCTTATCAGTAAGTCGCTTATCGATACCACGTAGTAATGCACCACCACCACTGAGGTAGATACCATTCTTAACAATGTCTGCGTAAAGCTCTGGTGGTGTATTCTCTAATGCAGAAAGAACAGCATTCTCTATCTTAGCAACAGTCTTATCGAGGCAGTGTGCAATCTCTTGATAGCATACAGGAACCTCCATCGGGAGAGCTGTAATACGGTTAGGACCATGAACAATATAGTCCTCTGGAGCCTCATCTCCTAAATCTGTAAGAGCTGAACCAACATGAAGTTTGATACGTTCTGCCATACGTTCACTGACCTTCACATTATGTTGACGACTCATATATTCCTGTATATCAGCAGTGAGGTCATCGCCAGCAACGCGGATAGAGTTATTACAAACGATACCACCCAACGATATAACGGCAATTTCAGTACTACCACCACCGATATCAACTATCATGTTTCCTTCTGGAGCTTCTACATCTAATCCCATACCAAGAGCGGCAGCCATTGGTTCAAAGATTAGATAAACATCACGTCCATCTGCATGTTCTGCAGAGTCACGAACAGCACGCAACTCAACCTCAGTAGACCCAGATGGAACGCCAATCACCATTCGCAATGATGGAGAAAAGAATCGGTTACCACTATGAACCATCTTTATCAAGCCTCGCATCATCTGCTCACAAGCTGTGAAATCAGCGATAACTCCATCACGTAGAGGACGAATAGTACGGATGTTAGGGTGCTCTTTCTCGTACATCATCTTTGCGTCTCCACCAACCGCAATCATCTTATCTGTACGACGATCCAAAGCTACGACTGAAGGCTCATCTACCACAATCTTGTCATCACTGATAATGATTGTGTTTGCCGTTCCCAGGTCCATAGCAATCTCCTGGATAAATGAAAATAATCCCATTAATGTATGTTTTGTAAGTGTATATTTCTATTTAGAGAGTTACTCCTTGTCAATAAGTTCTTCCTTTAAAAGGCAAGTTTTATATGTTTACTCGGCTACGAACCAAGAGTGAATAGCCGTATCGTAATGGCTACTAACACCAAAGGCACGCTCTGCAAACATCTTCCTGTCTTCAACATCTGTTTGTGCACCTTTTGTATTGAGTATCTGTAACAACACAGGGTATTCGGCCTTACTTGGAATGATGACTACATCTTTGAAGTTCTTTGCACCAGCACGAATCAAAGAGATGCCACCGATGTCTATCTTCTCTATAATATCCTCAGAGCTAGCCCCACTAGCGACTGTTTGCTCAAAAGGATACAAGTCTACAATAACTAAGTCAATTGCTGGAATATCATATTCAGCCATCTGCTTCTGGTCGCTCTCATTATCACGACGTGCCAAGATACCGCCGAAAATCTTCGGATGTAACGTCTTTACTCGACCTCCAAGTATGGATGGGTAAGAGGTTACTTCCTCTACTTTCTGACAGTCATAACCTAATGACTCTATAAATTCTTGCGTACCTCCAGTGCTTAAAAACTTAACCCCTTCGGCGTGTAACTTCTTGAGTAAATCATCAAGCCCATCCTTATGAAAGACTGAGATAAGCGCAGTCTTTATTTGTTTTGTACCAGCCATTGTAAAACATTTTATGGATTTGAATTGCAAAGTTACTAAGTTATAAGCGACTAAGCAACATTTTATCTCAAAAAAAACTAAAACCTATCAACTAATTGTGTAATATCAAATTAGCTGATAGTCTGTCGCTTTTATCTGCCTCTAACGTTTGATTCCGATGGCATCCAAAATACCTTGAATCTCACTACCAATCCCTAATATCTGATCCAAAACGCCGTCTTTCGCACCTTTCGCCATATAACGAGCACAATCCCCTTCGAGCTTTCCAATGCGCTGGCGTTCAGCTACTGTATAGTCATGACGAGCTATCCTGCGACGAATCTTACCGAACTTGTTAACAGCTTTCTTCCATTTCTTTACCGTATAGTATTGGCTGTTATCGCGCAATTCATACGAGAAGTTCTGTAAGTCATTGATAGCCGACTCACGTGTAGAACATGAGCTAACGGACAGGGTCGTGGCTATAAGTGCAACGCCCATAAGCATGTTTTTAATATTACGTTTCATCTTTATAACTCCTAATTTGTCATTACTTGATTGGGACAAAAGTAGAAAATAATAATGAAGATAACAACAAATGACACGGATAGTTTTCATTCTTTTTCTACTTTTTAACTACCTTTGTTCCATGAATTTTGCATCAACACTACTTCTTTGGTACGATAATAACGAGCGTCCACTGCCTTGGCGTGAAACGAAAGACGCCTATGCGATATGGCTTAGTGAGGTTATTCTACAACAGACACGAATAGTTCAAGGCATGTCTTATTGGCAACATTTCATGCGGCAATGGCCTACAGTCTACGACTTAGCTAATGCATCAGAAGATGAAGTATTGAAGGCTTGGCAGGGACTAGGTTACTATTCTCGGGCAAGGAATCTACACAAGGCAGCACAGCAGGTAGTGGAACTGAAAGGCTTTCCCCACACAGCAAAGGAATTGAAGAAACTGAAAGGTGTTGGTGAATATACCGCTGCTGCCATTGCTTCCTTTGCCTTTGATGAGAAGATAGCAGTCGTTGACGGTAATGTCTATCGGGTGCTTTCTCGCTATAAAGGTATCGATACACCAATAGACACGACATCGGGTAAGAAGGAGTTTCAAAGTCTATCACAAACACTCTTGCCAACGCATGATTCAGCGCGATATAACCAAGCGATCATGGACTTTGGAGCAATTCAATGTACACCAACTTCCCCTCATTGCGACATTTGCCCCTTATGTGAGTCCTGCGTTGCCTTTCGTGAGCAGCGTATTAATCAACTACCCGTTAAAAGTAAGAAGATTCATCAGCAGGAGCGTCACTTGACGTATATTTATATTCAATATAACGATGAAATAGTCTTACATCAGCGTGGCGCAGGGGATATATGGCAAGGTCTTTGGGAGTTACCACAGCTTGAACATCTATCGAAAGAGGATGGAGAGGAATGGAAAAGGGAGGCTATAGAAGTTTGTAAAGACGTAAAGCATGTTCTTACACACCAACTTCTTTTCGCCAATCTCTACTATTGGGCACCACAGCAACGCCCTATCCTATCTGCTGACTTTATATGGATTCCTACAGAAAAGATTGCTGATTACGCACTTCCAAGACTGATGGAGATTCTGTTGGATAGATTAAGAAAGAGCAACTTAATGTTAGGCTCCAATCTTTAACATCGATTCGTACCATTCGAAATGAAACATAAAGTAGGGACAGAACCCATCGTCTGGTAATTTAGAATTCATAACTCAAGATTCAAAATTGTGATTACTTCTGTCTAAAATAGTGCCAAAAGTAGGGACAGACGCCATCGTCTGGTAATTTAGAATTCATAATTCAAGATTCAAAATTGTGATTACTTCTGTCTAAAATAGTGCCAAAAGTAGGGACAGACGAGGGCGTCTGTCCGCCAAAAGGGGATCAAACACTACATAGCCGAAACACGCAAAGCACCTAAGAAGGCATGAAAGAAAAAGGAAGAAGGTCTGTGTGAGAGTGTAACAAGGAATTGCCTCGTTAGCAACAGACAAAGAGACGAAAAAGAGGAGAGGCTTTCCTCAATTTGAAAAGGGCATTTCTTTGATGTGAAGAGAGGCTTTCTTCATAGCAAGAAGGGCGTCTGCTTGTTTTGTTGGAATATATAAACTCAAATACAAAAGAGAAATTATACCAAGGATATTGATGGTAGACGTCTTATTTAGAGAACATTAGTTGCATATTTAAATATCATTTGATTCTTATACTACCTACGTCCTATTAGAAGAGAGCATATCTGATCCCACTTATCGAAAGAATTGTATGCAATATGTTTCTTAATTAGGAAACAAATGTCTATCTTTGTATCATTAAACTAATAATGTATGATAGAGCATGAAATAAAAGTCGTAATGATGGATGAGGCTGTAGCTTTCGTCCGTTCTTTACCACAGAAAGTACAGGAGAAAATTACCTATAATTTCCTTAAAATACAGCAAGGGCTTATAAGTAAAGAACTCTTCAAAAAATTAGAGGGAACTGAGATTTGGGAGTTCAGAACACTTTTCAATGGTAATTGTTATCGGCTCTTCTCGTTCTGGGATACAGATACGGAGACATTGATAATAGCGACTCATGGCATTATTAAAAAGACTCAGAAGACCCCAAAGAAAGAGATTTCAAAGGCAGAGATAATCAAACAAGAGTATTTCAAACAAAAAGAAAGATAATATGGAAAAGATGCATTTAACACCACTATCAACTATTGTGGACGAGGTGTGGGGAGAGAAAGGTACAACCAAACGTGACGTTATGGAGAAACAAATAAATGACGAAGTTAATTCATACTACATCGGTGAGGCTATTCGCAAAGCACGCCTATCTCAAAACCTCACACAGGATGAATTAGGTAAGAAGATAGGCGTTCAACGAGCACAGATATGTAGATTGGAAAGTGGTAGAAGTGTGATTACACTCCCTATTATGAGCCGAGTTTTTCAGGCATTAGGCATTGGCACAGCAACACTGGACTTAGGTATTGCTGGAAAGATAGCCTTATGGTAACATCCGATTACCCCCTACTCTTCCTTTCCAAAGTTCCCTTCAATGCGCAGTTGATGGGCAACAAGGAAAGGAAATACGCATACGATCATCACTATAACAAAGAACCAACGGTAGCCAACAGCTTCTGCTAAGGCTCCTGCAAACAGTCCTGGTATCATCATGGAAAGTGCCATGAAGCCAGTACACAAAGCGTAATGGCTGGTCTTGTGTTCGCCTTGACTGAAATAAATCATAAACAGCATGTAGGCACTAAAGCCGAAGCCGTAACCGAAGTTCTCAATAAATACGGCAATACTAATGGCTATCACACTATCGGGAAGCATATAGGCAAGATAGACATAAGCAATGTTGGGCAAGGTGATAGCTGCCGTCATTGGCCATAGCCAGCGTTTCAAGCCATCACGACTAATCATCATTCCACCGATAATGCCACCTAAAAGAAGTCCTAAAACGCCCACGACACCATTAACGGTACCATATTCTATCTCGGAAAGAGCCAATCCTCCTTTTGCTATAGGTGCTTGCAGGAAGAGCTGAGAGACTGGAGTTATCAGTGCTTCGGGCAGTCGAAAAAGGAGTAGGAAAACTATTGTTATTAACGATTGATCCTTTTTTAAGAAGGAGACAAAGGTTTGGCAGAAGTCTAACAAGAGTTGAGATTTAGACACACTGACCTTATCAGTATCTTCTGAAGGCTTCGGTAAAATGAAACGATGATACAAAGAAAGACCTATGAACAATGCCATCAGACCATAAAAGACCAATGCCCATGAAAGTTGGATGCCCACTATCTTATGTAAAAGACCTGCCAAGGCAATCAATCCGCCCTTACCAACAACCATCGAAATGCGATAGAACGTTGAACGAATACCCACAAAGAAGGCCTGATCATGCTGATTAAGTCCCATCATATAGAACCCATCGGCCGCAACATCATGTGTAGCACTACTGAAAGAAAGTAGCCAAAAGAAACAGATAGAGCCTTGTAGCCAAAAAGAAGTGTTCACCGTGAAGGCGACACCCGCAAAGGCAGCACCGAGGAATAGCTGCATAACGACAATCCACCAGCGTTTCGTCTTAACCAAATCAAGGAAAGGACTCCACAAAGGTTTGATTACCCAAGGAAGATATAACCATGAAGTATAAAACGTTACTTCGGCATCTGACAAGCCTAACTGCATATAGACTTGAATGGATAAAACGGTTACGGCTATATAAGGAAGCCCTTCCGCAAAATAGAGCGAAGGGATCCATGCCCATGGGCTTATCTTTCTTTCAGCTTTCAATGTGCGTATTATCTTTTATGTGTAATTATCTGCTAACGAGCACAAAGATACACAAAATTAATGAGAATACACTATGATACTCTTTTGTAAATATGTTGTGAATATTGTTGCAAGCGCTCATTTTGAAATATATCTCGCTCTATATTTTCGTTATATAAAGGTTGTCTCTCACGAGGTAAGACTCCTGTATAATATCGAGGAACATCAAATTTTGCACTAAGTAACTTCAAATTCTCTTATAAGACAATTCTTTATCAAACTTAAGCAATGATAATCAGTAAGTTAAAAAGAACCTTTTTATTACGAACAAAAGGTAAAAGTAATAGGTATATCATAGGTAATCAGAAATGGAATTAATGATAGGAAAGACAATAGGAACAGAATACAACTACATGAGACAAAGTCAGACTAATAAAGAGCAAAAATGTTTTTGCTGTCATTTCTATCATCCTTTTTGTACTCTTAATCCTCTGATAAAGAACGTATTAGTATAAATGTTAAAAATGACAGCAACTATAATTAAAACTAAATTAGGGGTTTTGTGTTACATAAATAAGCTCAAGGAATCAAAGAAACTATGATGCAATAACTTTACATATAGGCTATTTACGGCTACATGCAACAGCTCACTGCAAAAGAAAGAAGTAAAAAGGGCGACGGTCTTAACGACTATCACCCTCGCAGATATTGATTGTTTCAGATATTACATACCTAAAGCTTTCTTTGCATTCTCATTGTTTGGATTAACTTTGAGTACCTTCTGGAAGTACTCTTCAGCTACAGCCTTGTTACCTTTCTTTGAGTTGTAGAAACCTAAACCATAGTAAGCTCCTTCCAAATAACTCTTGCTATCCTCATCAAGATTAGGCTTTGCCTCCTCGAAAGCTGCTACCTTCTGATAGATTTCAGCAACCTTGTCAGGGTCGTTCATAAGCTGAGCTACATTGGCTTGATTCAACCATACCCAGTCAGAGATTGATGGGAACTTTGTGACCATCTGCTCATATACATCAAAGGCTTTAGCAAGTACGGCATTCTTCGCAGCACGATCTGTAATGCCTTCTGCCTTTGTTACGTATGTATTTGCAAGTGTTGCCCAATCGTTATTAGTTGCTTTCTTACTCTTTGAGAGATAATCCTGCTGTACTTCAAGAGCCTTATCTTCATTGCCCTGTGCAACATAGATTGCAGCAAGAGTCTTCATTGGTTCGAGGTTATTGGCATCAAGCTCAAGGGCTTTGTTGACTGCGGTAATTGCTTCATCATACTGTTTGTTACCGCAGAGAGCCTTTGCATACATATCATAGTCGTTTGACACCTTCTTACCCTTACCTGCAAACACTACATTTGCGAAGTTAACTGCCTGTGGATAATCCTTTAACTCAACAGCTGCCATCATAGCGATACGGCTGAGATACTCACTACCAGGAAACTTCTCAAGACCTTGCTTTGCTACATTCAAAGCCTTGTTATAATCCTTTGTGATGTAAGCAGCAAAGCCGTAGTTATAGAAGTTATCCTCTGACATATTAGCAGGATTGCCCTTATCATACCACTTCAAAGCTTCGGAATACTTACCATCGCTCAGCATGATCTCTGCAGCTGTGGCTTCTACTGGATAGTCTGGCTTAACTTTACGAAGTTCCTCTAACTTAGCAACTGCAACCTTTGAATTTACATGACGATATACCTTAGCATAACGCTCATAGGCTGTTACATTCTGTGGGTCGAGGCTGATTGCAGTCTGATACTGCGTTGCGGCAGCACCTGCATTACCAATAGAATCTTGGATTGCAGCGATGTCGCCAAGAAGTACATAAGCTAGACTACCATTGAACTTCTTATTGCTTATAACACTCTGTGCAATTGCATCTGCCTGTGTGTAATTATGCTGTAATAGGTAAACATTACCCAAAGCAACCAAAGCTTCCTCATTCTTCTTGAAATTCTTCTGATATTCCTTGATGAGATCCTTTGCTGCCTTTGGATCGTTTGGAGCTGCTTCAATAGCCGCAACTATAGGCTTCAAAGCCTCTGCATAATTAACCTCCTGTGCCATTGCTGGAGTTGACATTGCCAACATCAAAGCTCCAGCTACTAAATATTTCTTTGTTTTCATAATTCTCTTCTTTTAATGTTTAATACCAGTGAAAACTATCATTAAGATGTTTGTTAAACGCTATGGTTTAAGAGAAATTGCTTCGTTGTCGACAATTATAAACATTTATAAGAGATTATAACACTCAAATAAATAATAAAATCGAATCAACTAACAATTACAACTTATCATCAACCACTGTTTAAACTATCACCCGTTAACTATATAAGTTATACTCCTTATTCTGTCTTAACTTCTACTTCACGAATATTAATCTGACCTCGATAAGGAAGTAAACCTGCTTTGAAGATTATCTTCTGACCAATAGGATTGGTTACGAAGTTCGCAAATGCCCAAGGCAAAGCCTTATGAGGATCGGCAACAATAGCATAAATCGTTCTAACAAACGGGTATCTACCATCTAAAAGATAGGCTTGATAAGGTTGCCAACTATTACCTGGTTGTGCAATGGTAGCCTTTGAAAGAGCAACCACTGTAATATCTTTTTTGAATGTGGTGTTCGTTGAGTCACGATGATCATTCAACCAATTGGAACCAATAACACCTATAGCGTTGGGAGTCTTGTGAACATAGTCAACAACTGATTTACTATTGTTAGCAGCAACAATGTTCGTACTCTTGATGTTCTTTCCACCTAAAATGGAGTCAACTACATAATGTAATGTGGCTGAAGCCTTATTATCAAAAACAACTTCAATGTTGCCTTGATTATTCTTAGGATTCAACTGCTTCCAATTTGCAATCTGTCCACTAAGAATCTTCTTCACATCATTAACCGTCATACAAGAATCGTTGTTCACACGATTAACAATGAAAGCAATTCCATCATAGCCTATTGGGAATACTTCTGGAATAGGTCCTTTTCCTCTTAAAATAGCATCTTCTCCTTTCGTCAAAGCATGTGAAGTGAAGAAGAGATTAACCTTCTGATTGAGGATTAACTTCATACCCGTGTTATCGTCAGTATAGATTGGCAATAAGTGGGTTTGTGGGTAACGGAACTGGTAAGTTTGTAGCAGTTCCTCAATAATAGGACTAAAACTTTCGTCAGAGGCGAACTTAATCGTCCCTGACGTCGGTGTATCTGTTCTGCCGTCCTTAGCTTTCTTCTGACCACAAGAGATCAAAAGAGAACTAAGGCTAAGCATCAATCCTACCATAACGTAGAATCTGGATCTTTTCATATAAATTTGCTTTTACTGCAATTTGAAGGTAATAGGTAGAGTGAACCAAACATTTGCTGCTTGACCATTGTTCATACCTGGATTCCACTTCGGCATGCTGTTTACAACACGAAGAGCCTCACGATCGAGTGATGGGTCAACGCCACGAACAACTTGAGCTTGACTAACGCCACCATCACGTCCTACAACGAACTTAACGATAACACGACCTTGAATACCATTCTCTGCAGCAACCGCAGGGTACTGAAGGTGAGAGCTCAACCATGCGTTAACATTACCCTTGAATGAAGGCATCTGCTCTGCCACAGTAAAGATCTTATTCTCAACCTCTTCTTTCGGCTCTGGTTTTGGAGCTTCAACAACAGGTTTCTCAATCTTTGGTACAATCTGCTCAGGAGTTGCAACTGTAGTACGAGCGGCAGTTTCAGCACGGTTATCCGTACCTTCCTTATTCTCAACACCGACAGCTTTGGTCTCCTTATTCATCTTGACCATAGGTGGCATCTCTTCCTTCACATCCTTATCATCCTTGATAACAGGGGCTGTAAACTTAACAGTAGCACGAGTCTCTGGAACGACCTTTTCAGGTTCAATCTTCTTAGGCTCTGGCTGTTTCTGCTGCTTCTTACGTTCAGCTTGCTCTTTCTTTGCCGCTTCAAGAGCTGCCAACTCCATCTTAGCTGCGTATGCTTGTTGAGCAGCTAATTCATCATTGTGCTTCTTGATCTGGTATGCTAAGTAACCACCACCGAGGAATGCAGCAACAAGCAGAATAGCTAATGCTTTGATATTACGCTGAGATACGGACTTACGAAGCCTATACGCACCGTACTCCTTATTTTTACCAGCGAACACCATGTCGACCCATTTAGGATCGTATAGATCTATTTTTGCCATTGTTTTCTTTCTTTAATTGTTTACGAATCAATGATTAAGCCTTAATCCCTTTCTTAGCCAATAGTGACTTGTCTTGGTCTGTCAGCTTGTCAATGACGTAAGTTCCAATGTATGAAATCTGCATTTCATCGAGGATATCTACCAAGTGACGATAAGAAGCATGATCCGTTGGTTTAATAATGACAGTCATTGTAGACACCTTCTTGCCATTAATCATACCACTCTTAATCGCAGCAATCTCCGACTGATAAACACTGTCTGGATAAGCAGCTGGGTTCGCAGCCTTCTTACGGTTCAACTCTTTTACCGCAATACTCATATCTTCGTATGGCAGTGTAATAGCCTCACCTGTTGAAGGATCACCAACTTGCTTATGCTGAAGAACATATCGGATGCCCTTAGGAGTATTGCTCCAATCAGCAGCATGTAGCCAATTTGCGTTATCATACTCTGGTTTACCATTACCATAGAAGAGTTTGTCTCCATCGGCAATGTAAATCGTAATAGAGTGTGACTCTTTGGCCTCATTCTTCATAGACTCATTTGGTGTCTTATCATTACTTGGCATAGTCAACTCCATAGTTGAAGGCTTGCTAAGTGAGGTACAAAGCATGAAGAAAGTGATCAGCAACATAAGCATATCTACCATAGGCGTAAAGTCTACGCGTACAGTCATCTTCTTCTGCTTACCGCCTCCTTTTTTTCCTTTTTCCATCATATCCATGTCTTTGACCTCCTTTACTTACTAGCTGCCTGAGCAGCCTTTTTAGCGTCCAACTGTGTGATCATGTAGTAATGGCTCTCATCCATATCCTGAAGTTCGCTCATTACTTTCTTAACAGTTCCATAAGGAGAATCACCATCAGACTTGATTGCAAGTCTAACCTTTGGATTTACTTGGCGGGCTGCGTTAACCCACTGCTGAAACTCTGTCATCTCCTGTCCTTGGATACTATCGAGAGGGATTCCCATCTTTGGGAGTTCTTTGCTACGCTCAGCTGCAGGCTTAGAAAGATATGCAGCCAACTTATCTAGAGGTGTACCAAATGTAGACTCTGCCATGAAGGTCTTCTTCAATTTTGGAGTTAAATCTGGTGCCATCTGATCAAGAATCTGACCAAGCTCGTTTGTATTATCGTAGCTCATAAATACCTGACCTTCGCCAGTTGGTGTACCATTAGGTCCTTTTTGAGGACTAACGAGGATTGTAAGGACGCCGTTCTCTGGCACCTTCATTTCAGACACAGAACCCGGAGTATTTACCTTCACTGGCTCATTCTTTACGAATGTAGAAGTCAGCATAAAGAAGGTAAGCAACAGGGTCATAACGTCTGACATAGGCGTCATGTCGATCCAAACGTCACTCTTCTTAATTTTTACTTTACCCATAGCGATAAATATTTAAAGGGTTAGCAAAAATTAAGCCTCTTCTGTATGGTTTGCTTCGTATGTCTGAGCGATAGAATAACCAACCTCGTCGAGAGCGTAAGTCAACTTATCAACCTTATTAGAGAAGAAGTTGTAAGAAACTACAGCACACCATGATGTGGCAATACCGAATGCTGTGTTGATCAACGCCTCAGAAATACCAGCAGAAAGTGCAGCAGAGTCAGCGCCACCACCTGCAGACAAAGCAGAGAAAGACTTGATCATACCCGTTACAGTACCGAGAAGACCAGTAAGAGTACCAAGTGTAACCATTGTTGCAAGGATTGGGAGGTTCATTGTAAGAACTGGCATTTCAAGCTGAGTTGCCTCCTCATGAGCCTGCTGAATCTTAGCAACCTTCTGTGCTTTCTTAAGATTAGCATTAGCACCTGTCTCCATGTCTTTATAAGCATTCAAAGAAGCCTTAACAACATTAGCTACAGAACCTTTTTGCTGATCACAAAGCTGATTAGCCTTAGCAAGATCATTTGCATTAAGAGCAGCCTTAATGTTTGCTACAAACTTTGGAAGAGAACCCTTACCGAAAGCGGTCTTCAAAGCCATCCAACGCTCGATAGACATTGCAAGTACTGAGAGCAAGAGAGTGTGGATTACAGGAACGACGACACCACCCTTAAAGATAGTACCCCAAACATCTGCAGGGTTCTCACGTGTACCTGGATCCTGGAAGTGCATATCATTACCGAACCATGTAAAGAACAGTGTGAATGCAACGATAGCGCAAACGACGATAACCCAGAATGCACCTCTAACTCCTGTGAAGCCCTCTGATTTCTTCTTTGGGGCTGCTTTTTGTTGTGTAGTTGCCATAATTTGATGAAATTTTAATTTTTAGTTATTAATGAATTAAACTGTTAATATCTTTCTGATTTTTAATTGTTTGTATGAGACAATGCCATTAGATACGTGTCACAGCATCATCTTATTTCCGCAAAGATAGCAATTAATGAGGAACTAAAACTACGATTAATAACATTTAACAATTATAGTTATATAGTTTCTAACCTTGCTATCTTACGATTTAATCAATTACTATTTAAGTTTCGACAAGACATCTTTAATGCGTGAAAGAGCTTCAATGATATTGTCGTCACTTGTCGCATAACTCATACGGAAATAATCGGGCGAACCAAATGCATCACCAGCCACTGTTGCCACATGACCTTCTTCGAGGAGATACAAAGCAAAGTCCGTTGAATTATTAATTACATACTTCCCATTAGTTTTACCAAAGAAACTTGAGCACTTAGGGAATAAATAGAATGCCCCTTCTGGAACGTTTACCTCCAATCCTGGAACCTCCTTCGCCAGAGAAACTATTAAATCACGACGACGCTGAAAAGCTTCGCGGAAATCTTCTACGCATCTCTGATCACCTTCATAAGCTGCTATAGCAGCCACCTGGCTAACACTGCTTGTACCAGAAGTATACTGACCTTGCAATTTATTCAAGCCTTTGATTATCCACTCAGGAGCAGCTACCCATCCGAGTCTCCAGCCCGTCATGGCGTACGCTTTACTAACACCATTACAAATAATCGTGCGTTCCTTCATCCCTTCACAGGCTGCAATACTTGCATGACAACCTATATAATTAATGTGTTCATATATCTCATCCGAGAGAACAAAGAGGTTATTATGTTCCAAAACAACCTTTGCCAATGCCTCCAACTCTTCCTTTGTATAAACACTACCAGTAGGGTTACTTGGGGAACAGAGAATAATTAGTTTCGTTTTCGATGTAATAGCAGCTTTCAACTGATCAGCTGTTACCTTGAAATCTTGCTCTATCCCAGCAGGAACAATGACAGTGATCCCACCCACCAACTTTACCATCTGTGGATAGCTTACCCAATAAGGAGCAGGAATAATAACCTCATCACCAGGATTAACAAGAGCCAAGATTGTATTACAAACGCCCTGTTTTCCACCCGTACCAACGATTACCTCCGATGCAGAATAGTTGAGGTTATTTTCACGTTTGAGCTTATTTGCTATCGCCTTACGCAAAGATAAGTAACCAGGAACAGGTGAATACTTCGAAAAATTATCATCTATAGCTTTCTTACCAGCCATCTTCACATGATCTGGCGTCATAAAGTCAGGTTCACCAACGCTCATATTAATAACGTCAATACCCTGCGCTTTCATCTCATTACTACGTTGTGACATTGCCAACGTTGCTGATGGTGCGAGTCGATTCAGACGATCTGATAGTTGTGCCATTTATATAATCTTGCCTTATGAATATTGAATACAAAATTACGTATTATTGTTCTGATAACGTAATTTTTCCATCTTTATTTCATATAATTATCATTTTCACTATTTCACTATCATTGGTATTACTTGTGACGATTGGCTCTTTGCTGGCGGTACTTAGCCTTTTGCTTAGCACTGCCAGAGCCGTGTGCACCTGTAATATACTTCTTCTTCTTGGCTTTAGTCTTTACTTTCCCATCATCATTCTTGGGCTTTGATGCGCCTCGAAAGACCATTCCTCCTTCTATAATATCATCTATCTCGCTCATACAAAATCGGTTTAATGATGGAATAAACGTACTCCTGTGAATGCCATTGCGATACCATATTTATCGCAAGTATCGATGACATGGTCGTCACGAATGCTGCCCCCAGCCTGCGCAATATACTCCACTCCACTCTTGTGGGCACGTTCGATGTTGTCACCGAAGGGGAAGAAAGCATCCGAACCGAGTGCTACTCCTGTGTTCTTAGCGATCCATTCCTTGCGTTCCTCACGTGTGAGAGGCTCTGGGCGAGTGGTAAAGAACTGTTGCCAAACCCCTTCTTGCAATACGTCCTCATACTCATCCGAGATGTAAACATTGATGGTGTTATCACGATCGGCACGACGAATACCCTCCTTGAAAGGTAGGTTCATCACCTTTGGACATTGACGCAACCACCACTCATCAGCCTTATTACCAGCCAAACGAGTGCAGTGAATACGACTTTGCTGACCGGCTCCGATACCGATAGCCTGCCCATCCTTCACATAGCAAACAGAGTTACTTTGTGTGTACTTCAGTGTGATGAGCGAGATAATAAGGTCGCGTTTTGCCTCTTCGGTGAACGTTTTATTCTTTGTAGGGATATTCTCGAAGAGCGCAGGATCATCTAGTTTCACCTCATTTCTGCCCTGTTCAAAGGTAATACCAAACACTTGCTTGTGCTCGATAGGTGCTGGAGTGTAATTCGGATCAATCTTTATAACGTTGTAACCACCCTTGCGTTTCGCCTTGAGAATGTCTAATGCTTCAGGTGTAAAGTCAGGTGCGATCACGCCATCACTCACCTCACGTTTGATGAGCAAAGCCGTTTCCTTGTCACAAGTATCACTAAGTGCACAGAAGTCGCCATACGAACACATACGGTCGGCGCCACGTGCTCTTGCGTATGCACTAGCCAATGGTGTCAACTCGAAGTCGACGTCATCAACGAAGTAAATCTTCTTTAGTGTGTCACTAAGAGGCAGTCCTACGGCAGCACCAGCAGGGCTAACATGTTTGAACGAAGCTGCTGCGGGCAGTCCAGTAGCTGCCTTCAACTCCTTTACGAGTTGCCAACTATTGAGCGCATCGAGGAAGTTAATGTATCCTGGACGCCCACTAAGAACAGTGATAGGGAGTTCGCCTTCCTCCATATAAATACGTGAAGGCGTTTGGTTCGGATTGCATCCGTACTTAAGAGCTAATTCTTTCATATAACTTATGTGGTATATGTGGATTGGTGCTACAAAGGTAGCGAAAAATAATTGAAAAGCCCTTTCTCCTTAGTTGTTATTCGATAAAAATCACTGCTATGCTTTGTTCCTTTTATAGAAAAATAGTAATTTTACAGCCGTAAATAACAGTATTAACAGATAAGGAATAGGGGTGTTAGGGTTGCTCCTGATGACTTCTTTAACATCTCTAACTCCTTTTTAAATCTTAAAGACATGCACGCATTACACACAGACAAGGCTCCTGCAGCAGTTGGACCTTACAGTCAGGCAATCGAAGCCAATGGTTTCATCTTTGCATCTGGTCAGCTTCCTATTGACCCAGCTACCAACGCTTTCGCTGAAGGAAGTGTGAAGGAACAGACTCGCCAATCAATTACTAATGCACAAAACGTACTGGCGTCAGCTGGTGTCGACCTATCTCATGTTGTGAAGACAACCGTTTTCCTTTCTGATATGGATAACTTTGCTGCGATGAATGAGGTATATGCCGAGTTCTTCAAAGAGCCTTATCCTGCACGTTCGGCAGTAGCTGTTAAAACCTTGCCAAAGGGTGCCTTGGTGGAAGTTGAGTGCATTGCTGTAAAGTAATTGAGACATTCTCTCCATTTAGGAAGAGCATTTCTTCTGTACATAAGATTCAAAGATTGTAGGGACAGACGCCCCCGTCTGTCCGTCTCAAAATCCCTTTTCATGCAACAGAAAACTATACTTTTCGGACAGACGAGGGCGTCTGTCCCTACTTTTATGCTATGTTTGTGAAATGAAAGGAACGCCCTTCTTGTAATAAGGAGACGCCCTTTTCACATCAAAGAAAGCCTCTCTTTAATTGCAAGAAAGGCTCTCTTGTTTATCTGTTATCAGTTTCTATATATGTTTTATAGCGTTTCTTGTTTATTTCCTGTAGGCTTATGGTCTTGAATATAGAAGTATATTCCACCAATCCATGCTATAGCTGAAACGAATATTGATACTATAATTGCTCCCATCTTACTTTCTTTTCGTTTTGCAAAGATAGTCTCTTTTTATTTAGCATACAAATATCTAAGGTCAAATATAGGTTGTTATTCACCATTAGCAATATAAAAAACTCATTGAACCTTACGTATTTACCTAATCTTTTATTACTTTTGCAGCACGTTAGTAATGCTTTCAATGAGAGATGAAAAAGAAGTTTAGAGCCATTATTGAGGATCTAGGGCATAAGACTCAAGTGCGTAAAGAGCTAGTGGCAGATGTAGAGAAGTTATCAAGCAGGCTGGCGGTCTACCATATCAATTTGGAGACTACATCACTGAAAAGGCTGATTGGTTATTTTAAAGGTAAAGAGAAACCATCACAAAAGACGTTAGATAGGTTGGCTCTCTTCGCCGGGTTCCAGAACTGGAAAGACCTAAGTAAGGCTTTGCATGGCGACAATGATGCTAAGTTGAACTATGAAGATTAAAAAAGTCCGATACCTTTTTGGTATCGGACTTTTATTTTCTTGGATCTCCAAGGGCTTACTTCTCAGTAGAAGCAACAACCGTTCTCTTCTCCTTGATACGTGCAGCCTTACCTGTAAGATTACGTAGGTAATAGAGTTTCGCACGGCGAACTTTACCACGCTTGTTCACCTCGATAGAATCGATATTTGGTGACTCGATAGGGAAAATACGCTCAACACCAACGGTGCCTGACATCTTACGAACAGTGAAACGCTTCTTCTCTCCATGGCCAGAAACCTTGATTACTACACCACGATAGAGCTGAATACGCTGCTTGTTACCCTCGACAATTTTGTAAGCGACGGTTACTGTGTCACCAGCCTTGAACTCTGGGAACTGCTTGCCGGTTGCAAATGCTTCTTCAGCAACTTTAATTAAATCCATTTCTTATTGTTAATTAAATATTGTTTGTCGCTCCAATGTAACGTAGTTAATGACTCTTCCACAACCAGCGGTTACACCGAAAAGCGTTGCAAAGTTACTGCTTTTCGTCGAAACAACAAAGTATTTGTTTGCTTTTAATGCTTATTAGGGCAAGAATCAAGCTTATTTTGTAGCAAGAATCTTGGCTATTTCCTTCTTAGCCTTAGCCATTTGTTTCTGGAAAGCTTCGGATGAATGAACGGCGGCGTAGCCTACACTCGCACATAGGCGACCTGCGTCAGCATCGCTCTGATAGTGATTCTATCTTCTTTCTATGCGCTTCGCGTATTATTTCGATACGTATTGCGTATTCATGCAATGCGTATGTTTTTATATTATCTAAGCGTGATAATTAATTATCAGACTTAGATAAAGTATTATCACACTTAGATAATTAATTATCACGCTTAGATAATACAATTTGATGCGCATTCCTGCAATGCGAAATACGCATAAAAATAAAAGAAAAGCAGGTAAGAAGAAATGCAATATACGCTATATTCTGTCTTTCCTGCTTATAGTTTACGATGTGCGATAGGCTGTTTTGCCTTTTTGTGAGGCGCGTTGTGCATAAGAAAGGGGCAGATGCTGAACATCTACCCCTGATTTATTCTCTAGGAATCTCCCACCACGTGGGGACCTTCCTGTCGTGTTTCTGTGCCTTAATACTTAAACACTGCGGTGAGAGTTAACCTGCGTCCATCGGCGTGGGCATACTCTGCATTGCGTGCCATCATCATGGATGCTGGTGTGTAATAAGTGTAGTTTAGGAGGTTGGTTACCGACAAACTCAAGTCGCAAACCTTCAAGTTAACACCTGCAGTGAGGTTTAGTAAGTTGATACGACTTACCTTTCCTTCTCCTTCGTTATATACACCTGATGCGTTAGGAGCGAATCGGTCGCGCTTACCCGTGTGTATGTATTGCAGTTGGAGATAGGTATTCTTGACTGGAGCATAGTTGACATACATTGCCAACTTAGCGGCTGGAATGGAGATATTCGACATGTATGTGTCCCACTTACCAGTAGCTGATTTGAGCTTACCTTCGAACCATGAGAGGTTAGCACCTGCCTTTAAGTTGCTGAGGATTTGCGCATCTGCACTCAACTCAACGCCATATACCTTCTGTGGAGTACGGTTGACTACCCAGAAGCCGTGGTCTATCTTGAGGTCACTTCCTAGCTTAGAATAGGTGTAGAAGAACGAGCCATTGAGTTGCAGCCAATGGTTAATATCAGAGTAAGCACCAATCTCGTAGTTGTTAGTCTTTACTGGTTCTGTGGAGATCTTAGAGAGTACATCCGCCTTAGCAGCACGTAGTGTACGACCTAAGTCGAAGATAGAAAAGCCTTGAGAGTAGGCTACGAAGGGTTGAAAAGCAGGATATTTGTTATAAGAAATACCCACGTTAAAGGACATGTTATTATACTTTAGCGTGCCACCCTTTACGTGCACCTGTGGGTCGGAGAGCTTATTACGCAGTACATCGTAGTCTGGCACCTTCACACTGATATGGTCGTAACGTCCGCCGAGTTTGATGTTAAGGTGTTGCCAGAGCGTTGTCTTGATCTGAAGGAAGGGTGCATGGTTGTTACTGGTGAGCCATGGCATCCAATACCTGCCGTCTACTAAGGGTTGAGAAGTCTTATTGTAGAGGTAGTCGTAACCGTATGCAAGATGTGCAAAGGCGTTGTCAGAGAAGATAAGACGGCTGTTGAACTGGGCACGAACACCGAACTTACGGTCCTTAACAGCCGACTGTCCGCTTGTTTCCTCCCATCTTGGTTGTGCAGGATTAGCCTTGCGGAAGTCGAAGATGGTGTAAAGACTTGAACCATAAACAGACGCTTCTAAGTCGGTGTGCTTGAATATGTCCTTTGAAGTAAACTTGAGGTATGCATTGTGGTTATACCTTGTTCCCTCGTCAACTGCCTGTGGGTCCTTGTTGCCAATGACGCCAATAGAAGGACTTTGGAGGTACTTTCCGCCGAAAGGAATCAGTTTCGTGTCTTGCAAACTACGATAGAAATTATACATCAACTCAATTCTGTTCTTTGGAGATAGGCTGTAACCGAGATTGACGAGGGCATTCGTAGTGTAAGTATCACCGAGTCCGTAACGTGGAGAAATAAACTCTCCGTCACCGTCAATAGCGCTACCTGTACGCCCGAAAGCACCATTTACGAGGTAATCGAAATTACCCACACGTCCATAGACTTGCTGGTTGATGCGATAACCCTGGCCTTTTCCTTTACGGAAGAAATTGTAGGTTGACCCTGAGAGAGTCGTCTCTCCTGCAAAAGACTTAGTGGTGGTATTCTTCTTAGTGATGATGTTTATCAATCCACCGATAGCCCCGTTACCATAGAGGGCAGTAGATCCCTTCACCACTTCTATATGGTCGATAGCAGCGATGTCGATGGTTCTGATGTCACGATCGGTTGAACGTAAAGGAGTTGATTGAGGAATACCATCAATCAAGATAAGTGCGCTTCTTCCACGAAGTGATTGTGACCGAGAGCTTGTAGTATTACTTGATAGAGCCATACCAGGTGTGAGCATGCCTAAGAGGTGAGTGATATCGGGAGCTGCCTTGCTCATTTCTGCTATTTGCTTCTGGTCAATGATGGTAACAGTAGCAGCCGCATTCTGCTTTACTTCGGGCATACGTGTTGTACTAATTGTTACCTCTTTGAGTTGTAATGTGGTGTCTTCTATCTCTTGTGCTTGTGCATTACATGGCATTGCAGCCATTGTGAGCATTGTAAGAGATAGGTAAATTACTTCTTTCTTCATGTGAACACTATCCGTTAAATATTAATTATTGGTTACAAAAGTATAAATAGTCTTTCAAACTCACAATACCTAAAACAAGGTATAGTTAGGGTCGTAGGGGATGCTGTCGTTTGTCCTTTCATGAAAAGAGAGACTATCTTTCATTCTTAGACAAGCAGTGTATTCGATTTTTTTTCTTACTTTTGCATTGTCTTTTTAGATGTTATCAGCATGCCATGTTACCTATATATATAAGGTAGGAAACATTGTTATCCAATCAAAGAGAGGATGCCCTATGGGCTGAGGAATGTTTATGAGATTTATAAAATATCATTATATATGTATAAGAAAACAGTTTATCTATCTGGATTAACAGCATTGCTGGCATTGACGGGCTGTGCGTCTCACTATGAGTTAGCCGGTATTCAGCGTACACGTGTGCTGGTGGATAGCAGGTATGACGCTGCTCCTGATGCCGACGCAGCAAAGTTTATGGAACCTTTCAAGCACAAGGTGGACTCGGTAATGGGACCTGTTGTGGGCGAAACAGACCATGAGATGGTTGCACACAGACCTGAGAGCGACCTATCCAACCTCTTGGCTGACATCATGGTGTGGGGTGCTCGCGATTATAATGAGCGTGTTGACTTCGGTGTTTACAACATGGGTGGCATTCGTGCAGCCCTCCCTAAGGGTAAAATCACCTATGGCGACGTCCTTGATATAGCTCCTTTTGAGAACAAGATATGCTTCGTTACGCTCACTGGAGAGAAGGTTTTAGAGTTGTTCCGTCAGATGGCTTATACTGGTGGAGAGGCTGTTAGCCATGGAGTAGAGCTTGTTTTCACACGCGACCACAAGTTGAAGTCGGCTCTTCTCAATGGTAAGGAGATTGACCCGAAAGCGTCTTATCGTATCGCAACACTTGATTATTTGGCACAAGGAAACGATAAGATGGAGGCGTTCAAGTCGGCAACTAATGTTGTATCTCCGCAAGAATCAAGCAACAACACACGCTTTATTATCATGAACTTCTTTAAGGAGCAAACCGCTAAAGGGCGCATTGTCAATGCTCAGAAAGAGGGTCGTATTCGTGTAGAATAACCATATCTATAGTTGAAGAAGATGAAAAGAAATATATTATTGATGAGTTTCTGTTTGATAGCAATCCTCGCTTTCGGACAGACAAAGCAGTTAACAATCCTGCATACAAACGATGCGCACAGTCAGATTTATCCGTTAAGTACAACCCTCGCAGACACTATGAAGGCTGGACGAGGCGGTTTCGTGCGTCGTATAGCAATGCTCAAAGAAGAGAGAAAGAAGCAACCTGACTTGCTACTCTTCGATAGTGGCGACTTCTCACAAGGCTCTCCTTATTATACAATGTTCAAAGGTGACGTTGAAGTGGGACTAATGAATCGGATGCACTATGACGCTGCTACGATAGGAAACCATGAGTTCGACTTTGGTATGGACAATATGGTTCGCCTCTTTAAGATGGCTAATTTCCCTATAGTCTGCGCTAATTACGACTTCACGGGTACGCCACTTCAGGGCTTGGTAAAGCCTTATATCATCTTGAAACGCAATGGCTTGAAGATAGGAGTGTTCGGTCTTGCTCCTAAGTTGGATGGTCTTGTGGTGAAAGCTAACTATGGTAAGATCGTTTATAACGACCCTGTTGCGTGCGCACAGAAGGTTATTAACGAGTTGAAAGGCAAGAAGTGCGACTTAATCATTTGTATCTCGCACCTTGGATGGGACATTGAAGGGGTCAGCGATGAGGAAGTTATCGCTGGAACTCGTGGTCTTGACCTTGTGTTGGGAGGGCATTCTCACACGTACCTAACGAAACTTGAGTACGTAAAAGACCTCGACGGCAAGTTAGTTGGTGATGATCAGAATGGCAAGCACGCTATCTTTGTGGGCAAGCTGGTGCTTAATATGAAGAAGAAGTAAAGCCTCACCCCCATCCCCTCTCCCAACGGAGAGGGGCGTAGATAGTGCCGTTTGCACATGGAGGATAGGGCTTGTCGGAGTGTAACGAGGCGATGCCTCGTTAGCAAAGGACAATAGGATGAAAAAGAAGAAACGCCCTCTTCCAATTGAAGGGGGCGTTTCTTCGTATTGAAGAGAGGCTTTCCTTATAATGAAGAAAGGCTCTCTTTGTTTTTACCAGTTATCTATCTCTATTAAAGGTGGTGATTCAAAGTAGGGACAGACGCCCTCGTCTGTCCGCATAAATAGGAAGTGTATGGGGCTAATCAGGCGTGTTAGGGCGGACAGACGAGGGCGTCTGTCCCTACTTTTGGCACTATATCCAACAGAATAAACTACTCTTTTACACGTCAACTTATCAACTCGCCAACTCTACCTAATCACAATTTTGAATTATGAATTATGAATTTTGAATTAATAGAAGTACCTTTTACCTTATATAAGTCTTACCTTCTTCTTTCTTCTTATCGGCTTTTTCCTTGTCTTCTTCGTATTTCTTGATAATCTGTTGGAGGTATTTTTTAGACTTAGTGGTGACACATATCACTCCACCCAAGCGTGGTGCAAACAGCTTCGTGACGCTTGGAGTCTTGATGACGGTGACACTTTGGATGTCATCTTTAGCTATATTGTCCATGTTACTAACCTCTACTCCATCCACCAGAATAACTGGTATGTTCAGAGAGTCTTGCTTCTCCGTTTTCTGCGCACTGATGTTTAGACTGAAGAGAAGGGCTGCGATAAAGATAAAAGATTGTTTCATGCTTTGTTATAGTTTGCTGTTAATAATGTTGCAAATATACTCTTTTTCTCGAAATAAACCTCTTTTCTATCAGAAAATATTTGCTATATGCTTGTAATTGATCAATTTTACATTGCCATTGAGGTTTTCATAATCCCCCGAATAGACAATAACTTTCTGTTTAATAGGTGTTTTTATCCATCCATCTAATTGTGAGATAACTTTCTCAAAAGATGAACTATAAGTCATAGCAGACTTTATTTCGATGGCAGTAAGTTCACCTTCTTGTTTTATAAGAAGGTCTACCTCGTTCTGATTAGAGTCCCGATAGAAGAAGACACCACCCTCTTGTCCCTTGTTATAACGGTGCTTGAGGGCTTCTGCAACAATCATATTCTCGAAGATGGCACCACGCATTTTATCCCTATCAAGCTGTTGCGGTGTCTCAATATCAAGTAAGTAGCAAGCCAATCCTGGGTCATTGAAATAGAGTTTAGGGCTTTTCACCAGTCGTTTTGATATATTCTCAAAGTAGGGCGGGAGGAGTGTTATGAGGTAAGAAGCCTGTAAGACGGATAGCCAATGACCGATGGTCTTGGAGCTAACTCCTACCTCCGCGCCTAGTTCTGAAGCGTTAAAGATGGATCCAATACGGGCTGCACACAACTTCATGAACTTGGTAAATAACAGTTGATCCTTTACTTGTAAGAGGTCTCGAACATCCTTTTCTAAATAAGTCCTAACGTATGAGGGATAGAAGAACTTGGCAATGTTTTTACCCGAGCAGATGGCTGGGTAGAATCCGTTATATAGGACGTTATTGAGGCTGCTAAAGTCTGTTTGTTCCGCAATTTCAGGTATTGACATGGGGAGAAGTTCGAAGATACCAGCCCTTCCAGCCAGCGACTCAGATAGATTATGCATCACTTCAAAGTTAGAACTACCTGATAGTAGGAAGCGTCTAGACGGGTCGTTGTCCACTATCCCTTGTATGTAATCAAGCAACTGAGGGCATTTTTGAATCTCATCTATAAACATTCCCTTGTCTGTCTGACTAAGGAATGCGATGGGATCATGCTCTGCATAATCTAATAAGTAGAGGTCTTTTAGACTGTACTTATCGTATAGTGGGAACAGTTGAGATAGTAGTGTGCTCTTTCCCGATTGTCTTGGTCCGGTCAAGGCAATGACTGAGAAGTATCGAGAAGCCTCTAGTATGGTTCCTTCCAATTGGCGGTGTATATACTTATCCATCGTTTTATGTAATCTTGAAGTACGACTTCAAAATTACATAAAATATACTGATAAGACAAGAGAAAAGGGTGTTTTTAAAGCGAAATCTATGTAAATTTGAAGTTGAACTCCAAATTTACATAGATTTTAAAAGGCTTTCTTTATCTGTAATCGGGCTTTTTTACTAATTCTCTGAACGAATAATCAGGGTGTAAAAGAAGATTGCGAAAGGTTATTCAAAGTAGAATGTGAGGGCTATCATCTTAGTTCGTGACTCGTTGACAGCGTTAGTGTACATGAGCATGTGCTTGTCTCTAAGGTTCTTGGAATGGTTTTTATCAAGGCTGTTAGTGAGACTATACATGAATTTTAGCTCTGGTCTTAACTTAAAGTAAGGTAGATAAAAATCACAGCCGAGACCTACCTCGAGGAATAAATCACTCTTTTTAAGTTTTAGATAGTCGTTGTCTTTACCCGAGAGATTCATCATTGGGTTTAGACCTAACATGACATAAGGGCGATGGTTATTGAATCTTGGAGCTGCAGCGATGAGGTCGAAGGCACAAGAAACGTATGCGGTCTTCATCTCCTGCACCTGTTCTGTAGGCTCTCCGAGGCTGTTTAAGTCCGTAAGATTACGAAAGGTAAGGTGTCGAGTACCGAAGTACATGGCAGGAGCAATGCGTAGTTGGAGGGTCTGGTTGAGGCGTAGTTCGCCCAAGACACCGACAGTGAAGCCCGCATCCCATCGGTCTTGATCAGTGGAGATAGTCTTTTCCACAGGTCCAGCACCATCCTCTAAGTCGATCATTTGAGGTCCAACATTATTCAATTCAATATCTTGCAAGTGTGTACCAACAAGTACACCGAAGTGGAAATTACGCAAGTCTGTATAGGGACGGTTCTGTACTTTCCGTTCTTGGGCACCGCTTGTTAGGGCAATGACAAGCAGAGTTAATGATAATATAATTCTCTTCATCTTGTCTTCTTAAACGTGTTTTACCTCCTTTTTATTGTCTGTCTACCTACTTACTTATAGGTATTCTGTGTTCTATGTAATTCTTAGATATATCTCATGGTGCAATCCCCATTGTCTGTAGTGCAGGCTCGTTGGGGTGGAGAAAGTAGATGGGAATAATCAAGCTGATGATGTGTAATGTGTTATGATACAATATTTTATAATCCTTATAATCAGTGTAAGCATTGCTGTCAATCGGTTAATAGGCTCGTTGAAAAGCCCCCCTTTTCTATTTTTATGCCGTCTAAATATTTGTAATTTATCTCATAATCTTTAGGTATTAACGATTTTCTTTTTACCTTTACACCATCAGAAGTAGGTATAGAAGCCTATTTATAGTACAAAAACATTATTAACATTAAAGACATTATATTATGGCTTACGTAATTGGCAACGATTGTATCGCATGTGGTACATGTATCGATGAGTGTCCAGTAGAGGCTATCTCTGAGGGCGATATCTATAAGATTGACGCAGACGCATGCACTGAGTGTGGTACTTGTGCATCAGTTTGTCCTAACGAGGCAATTAGTCTTCCAGAGTAAGGACACGACTGTTACTGATTAAATTCATAAGGCGAACCTTTCGAGGCTCGCCTTTTTTATTGTATTGATGATGGCTCCTCCCATAAGAGAGGAGCGATTCGAAAGGTGTTTATTTTATCTTCCATACATGATACCAGAATCATTATCAGAGTTGGAAATACGTTTATTGATGCTTGATTTGCCTTTTCCATAATTCAAATTGAATGTGAAGTTAAGCAGAAGTATTCGTCTCAAACTCTTTGAGAAAGCCAGTTGTCGGTTAGGAGCGAGGCGTGACAAGTTATCCGTTTCATTTGAGTATTGTTTAGAGAAAGGTGATGCCATGATGAGATTTAACGCCCATTTGTCTTTGTTATAACCTACTGATATGACGTGATTCGCCTCTCCTTTGGTAAGTGTTTCACCCCATAATTCATTGTACCTGGTCTGTACTCCGGCTGCGAATACCCATTGTTTGTACATTACGAGTAGATTTCCATTCATTCCCCAGTTCGAGAGTGTATGTGCGTAAGTATGCCCGTTACTGATGTACCGATTGAAGAATGGAGTAAGTTGTAACGAGAACCAATCACCAAAGGGATGCAACTTTATGTCCATTTGGGTATGTAGTCTGTGGAAGTTCTTTTGGTTATCTATTGTCCTAACAAACTTTCCGTTGTCAATATAAGTCTCTTCCATGATAGGGTGGGAATCGTAACTATACCTTCCAAATAACGATAGATCGCACCATTTTGTGCCCCAGTTTAAGGACAACTCATTCGATACGAAGGTTACAGACTTTAGGTTAGGATTGCCCTTCCTAAGCTGATATACGTCAATATCCTGTGACACATTGCTCATGTCGGAGAGTGAAGGAGCATAAGCCGAAACGTATCCTTGATATTTTAAAGTTACGTTATTACAAGGTTGATAAGCGAGGGAGAGCTTCGGACGAAGGATGAACTTCGATAGCTTCTTATCGTGCTGATGGTTGTAAATACGCATCCCTCCCAACCCGAGGGTATAGGTCAGCTTGCCCAGTTTTGACATCCATTCAGTGTAAGCGAAGGTCTCTGCTGTATTCATATTTACCTGACTTTGGATGTTTCCATCATACGTGTTATTGGTGTACATCTGCGTATGCTTCAACCCAAGTGACAGTTTGCTATCCTTGAACATACGCTCATAAATGCCCTCACCTATTATGGAGTACTTGTTACCATCAGTAATGGAAGCAATCGTCTGAGTAGGTTGTGTGGTTGATGATAAGGTGTATGTACGCTGGCTATGGCTATTGATGTAAGTGCCAATTAGGTCGAAGTACAAGTGCTGGTTATGGGCAAGCTCAGTTTGAAAATACAAATTTAACGAGGGCGTGTTATCATGTCCATGCCTAAAGTCGGTGATGTGGTAGACGTCAGTACCACGATAAAGCGTACTGATTCTATCCTCTGGTGAGTTAGATTCCTTATTGTAGTGATCACGGAAGATAGCACTAATACTGCTCTTCTTAAACGAATAGTTGTACCACAGAGAGAAGCTCATATTATCGAACTTAGCCTTTGTTGGCTCACCAATCTCTCTATTCTCTATGGTCTGATGAGGGTAGTGGTACTCCTCGTAGTTCTCTCTTTTCCACCTCAAATCACGCCTATTCCAATAGAAAGAAGACTTTATCTCGGATCTACCTTTGTGATAGTTGGCAGACAAAAGGTTTTCTCCATAGCCTAACATCGATAGTCCATCGGTGAGGTCACCATTGATGTTTCCACCTTTATTCTTATACTTCACAATGAAGTCGAGGACGGCTGCTGCACCATTAAAACGTAATCCGGGCATGTCGTGGTATTCAACCTTTACAATGTCTTGAGGGCGTAGGGCTTTAACCTCTTCTATCTTTGCTATGACACCATTAATGCGTAATTGGACTGCATCTCCAGTCGTCGTCGTGATGGTATTATCGATGGTGTTGACTCGAATACCAGCTAATTGCATGTTCTGTATGAGCATAACTCCGTTAGTAGAAGCCTTTAGCTGGAGTTTTGAAGGGGTGATAATACGCCGGTCAATCTTCTGTATTTCACGCTTCCCAATCACTTCTACACCTTTTAACTCTTGTGTGGAAGGAGTCAGTTGAATCTTTCCAAGGTCGGTATTCCCTTGTGTGTTCTCCAGAGATACACGATAATCTGTATATCCAATATAGGTTATGATGAGTTCTTTGTGCCCATCGCTCTCCTCCATGGTAAGGTTAAATGAACCCTCATTGTTGGTTACTGTCTGTGTAATTGACGTTGTTTCATTGACCAACTTGACTACGGCACCAATGATAGGGGATGTTGTTTCGTCAGTAACTTGCCCTGTTATGACAACTTTTGCATGCAAGTTAACGTAAAAACTCAGTGCTGCTATGCACAGAAGAAATCTTTTCATTATGGTTATATCTTATAGGTTATTAGATGGATAGAGGCTTTGGTTCTGCCCTGAGTGATTGTTGTTTCCTCTTTAACCACTATCTATTAAAAACTAAAACTCTGCGAAATTAAAAAAAAACAACGGCATGACAAAAACTCTTCGCATGTTTTTTTATATAATTGTAGATACTTTCTTGGATGCTTGTTGTTCGATGGGATCTTCTATATAAAAAGGTGAATTTGATGCTCCCTAACCCGTAGCTACATTCGTACTCATCCTTACTTCAACAAAAAAAGAGTTACAGAACAATCTGTAACTCCCATCTTTGTAGCGGGGGTGGGACCCGAACCCACGACCTCCGGATTATGAATCCGACGCTCTAACCAGCTGAGCTATCCCGCCATCCAACGTGCCTTAGTGTCCTAAAGCGGTTGCAAAGGTATAGAAAAAAAATGATACTTACAAATGTTATTCAACTTTTTTATAACCCCGATAAGGTTTTTGTCTAATGCTAATGATCAATGAAAAAGAATGCTGATAGAGGTTGATAGAAGAAGTAAGTAGTAGCATTAGCAAACCAAGAGAGCGTTCCCTTGATTTGAAGAGGGCGTTTCCTTGCATTGAAGAGAGCCTCTCTTGACATCAAAGGAAGCCTCTCTTTGAATTGAAGAAACGCCTTCGTTAAATGAAGGCGATTGCTTCAAAGTAGAGACAGACGCCCTCGTTTGGTAATCCATAATTCATAATTCAAGATTCAAAATTGTGATTACTTCTGTTTAAGGTGGTGCTAAGAGTAGGGACAGACGCCCTCGTCTGTCCGCTTATTTACCCTTATATGGCATCCCGTTAGGCTACATCCCCTCCTTTGGAGGGGCTTTGGGAGGCTTTTATTGGCTGTATTATGGCGGACAGACGGGGGCGTCTGTCCCTACTTTGAGACAATGTTTCTCATTCGTATTAATCAATACATTCAATGAAGTTAAGGCTATCATTGGATTAAGAGAAAGTATGTTTACCTACCTCCTTTTATACGTTCTTTTCTGTTGGAAAGGCTGGAGAAGATTTTAGAGGTGTACTCTCTTTTGTATAGAGAACTTTATTAAGGCAATGTTCTTATAGGTGAATGGCACTGTAAGGGATGGTCATGCGTATAACAAAATACGTGAGAGTTGGGTTGAAATGACCGATTATGAAGACTCCGAGAAAAGAATAAAAATACTAAAAAAGACCTTTACTCTGATATTTTTATGTACTTTTGCAAGGAAAATAAAAGCGGTAAACAATCCTAAGACAGTACATGTTTCGTATCAAGAAATTAGATATCTTCATCGCCAAACAGTTTGGTATGCTCTTCGCAGGAACGTTCTTTATCAGTTTGTTCGTACTGATGATGCAGTTTTTGTGGCGTTATGTGGATGACTTGATAGGTAAGGGACTGTCGATGGAGGTGCTCGGACAGTTCTTTTGGTATATGAGTTTGATGATGGTTCCACAGGCTCTTCCGCTTGCAATCCTCCTCTCTTCACTGATAGCATACGGTAACCTTGGTGAGAGTTCAGAGCTTACTGCGATCAAATCGGCAGGTATTTCGTTGATTCAATCATTCCGTGGTCTGATCGTGATAAGCGTTATCATCGCTGGAGCTTCATTCTATTTCCAAAACAATATAGGTCCTATGGCACAGAAGAATATGGCTCAACTGCTTATTTCTATGCGGCATAAAAGTCCTGAATTAGAGATCCCTGAGGGTGTTTTCTACGATGGTATCCCACAGACGAATCTATATGTTGAGCGAAAAGACATGAAGAGTGGACACCTTTATAATATAATGGTGTACCGCATGACAGATAGTTATGAGGATCAAGCAATCATCCTTGCAGACTCTGGGATGTTGCAGTCTACGGCTGAAAAGAAGCACCTCGTCTTGAACTTATGGAGTGGTGAATGGTTCGAGAACATGCGTTCGCAAGAGATGGGAAATAGTGCGAGTGTACCTTACCGAAGGGAAACTTTCGCCCATAAACATATAGTCTTAGATTTTGACGGAGACTTTAATTTGACTGATGCTACAGGTATTTCGAGTGATGCGCGAACGAAGAGTCTGGAGAAGATAAGCCATGACAAGGACTCGTTAGTGCATGTATATGACAGTGTAGGAAAGGCTTATTACAAAGATGCGCAATCGCTTTATTACCCTGTTCCCAAGCTATCTTCTGCGGATAAGAAGCAGGCTATTAAGATAGCAGATAGCAAGAAGTTCGATATCGATTCATTATATAAGAGGCTTCCAGCTGATCAACGACGACTGGTCGTAGATCAGGCTTTGTCGACCGTTCAACAGGAGGTTAGCGACCTCGACTTCAAGTCTATGATCACCAGCGATGGCGATAAGATGATACGACAACATGAGATAGAATTTATCAACAAGTTTACTATTTCGCTCATTTGTATCGTCTTCTTCTTCATCGGCGCACCGTTGGGTGCTATCATCCGAAAGGGTGGTTTGGGAATACCAATTATAGTGAGTGTGTTGGTATTCATCGTTTATTACATCCTTGATAACACAGGTTACCGCATGTCCCGACAGGGAGATTGGGCTATATGGTTCGGTCGCGGGCTATCAATGGCAGTGTTAGTTCCGATGGCAGCATTCTTTACTTATAAAGCAAATAATGATTCGGCAGTATTCAATGCTGACGCTTATAGGAATGTTTTAAGGCGTATGCTTGGCTTGCGTATCAAGCGTAGTATAGCAAGCAAAGAGGTTATTATCAATGATCCAGACTATATTAAGATAGCCGAGCAATTGAGGATCATGAATGGAAAGATAGCCCGTTACTCTCAGTCGCGCAACCTTAAAGCACTACCAAATGTGGTTAAAGTGTTCTTCCGTTACCATGCCGATCATACTATTGAGAATATAAATGCAGAGTTGGAGAGCATTATTGAAGAATTAGGAAACACCCGAAACAGAGTAATCCTCACCTCTTTAAATAAGTATCCGATCCTTGCAGTTAAAGCACATACACGTCCGTTTGATCGCAGATGGATGAACATAACTTCGGCAATCATCGTCCCCGCAGGTATATTCTTCTATATAAGAATGTGGCGTTTCAGGCTCCGTCTCTATAATGATTTACGTACAATTACGACCTGTAATAACGAGATTATAGCAGAGATTGAAGCGCATGGAGGATGGGTGTTGAGAATAGAAAACAATAATAATCAGTAACAAGATATGGAAGAGTTTAAACTTGATAGCATCGAAGATGCACTAAAGGATTTCCGTGAAGGAAAGTTTGTTATAGTCGTAGATGATGAAGATCGAGAGAATGAAGGTGATCTTATCATGGCGGCAGAGATGATAACACCAGAGAAAGTAAACTTTATGTTGAAGAATGCTCGTGGTGTCTTATGTGTGCCAGTAACTCTTTCTCGGGCTGATGAGTTGGACTTGCCACATCAAGTATCTGATAATACATCTATGTTAGGAACGCCTTTCACGGTGACAGTGGATAAGTTGGAAGGATGCTCAACTGGCGTTTCTGCACATGATCGTGCTGCAACTATTAAGGCGTTGGCAGACCCTAATTCAACGCCTCAAACCTTTGGTCGTCCGGGGCATATAAACCCTCTTTATGCTCAAGACAATGGCGTCTTACGCCGTTCTGGACATACAGAAGCAGCCGTAGATCTCTGTAAACTCGCTGGCTGTTACCCTGCTGGTGTGTTGATGGAGATTATGAATGAAGATGGAACTATGGCTCGTATGCCTGATCTTCAGAAGCGTGCTAAGGAGTGGGGAATGAAGATTATCAGTATAAAAGACATCATTGCTTACCGATTGAAGAAGGAGTCTAGCATTGAAGTAGGCGTTGAGGTGGCACTTCCGACACAGTATGGTACGTTCCGATTGATACCTTTCCGTCAGGCTAATGGGCTGGAAAACATGGCACTGATAAAGGGTTCTTGGAAGGAAGATGAGCCAATCCTTGTTCGTGTTCATTCGTCATGTGCTACGGGTGATATCCTTGGTA
Source organism: Prevotella veroralis (assembly GCF_018127765.1). Taxonomy (NCBI): domain Bacteria; kingdom Pseudomonadati; phylum Bacteroidota; class Bacteroidia; order Bacteroidales; family Prevotellaceae; genus Prevotella; species Prevotella veroralis. The sequence goes on from NZ_CP072330.1 coordinate 1,536,446, forward strand.
GTAAGCGTTGTGATTGTGGGGAACAACTCCATAAAGCGATGGAAATGATAGAGAAAGAGGGCAAGGGGGTTATTATCTATATGCAACAAGAAGGGCGTGGTATCGGTCTGATGAATAAGATAGCAGCGTATAAATTGCAGGATGAAGGACTTGATACGGTTGAGGCGAATATACATCTTGGCTTCCGTCCAGACGAACGTGATTATGGTTGTGGGGCTCAGATGCTACGCCATATAGGGGTTCATAAGATGCGATTGATGACGAATAACCCCACAAAGCGTGTCGGTTTAGAGGCTTACGGACTTGAGATTACGGAGAACGTACCCATCGAGATAGCTCCTAATAAGTTCGATTATCGTTATCTCAAGACGAAGCGTGATCGTATGGGGCATGACTTGCACCTATAAACCTTTATAATCGCTAAGAGATAAAAAAAGCTTCGGAAGCCTATAGCTTTCGAAGCTTTTTATTTGTTTGATATTGTTCGTGGTGTTAACGAAGTAATATACCGAATGAGAGAGTTTTGAACTTTGGTCCATATCCGTTACGCATTAAGTCGCATGGACTATACTTCACATAGAAGTCAGGACCACCATTAAAGTTGACAGAACACATAAAGTCAATGGTCACAGGCTTCACGCGAACACCACTGTTTTCGTCTTCAATCTTATGTCCATCAAGGTTATAACGAGTCTTCAAACTGCTATATGTGTTGAAATTTATAATAGGTCCGAGCGTGAAACCAAAGTATTTCCCATCATACTCGTAGGTGAGTGGGAAGTTGACACTAAAGACCTTAATGCGTGAGAACTTAGGGCTACTATTTGTGGGATAGCTGGTAAGTGACACAACGTTGTTATCTTTTACAAATCGTTGGTTGCCCGTAATGCGATAATTACGCCAGTCAACACCTACTCCTACAGAAAATTTATGATTGCTACGCCATGGCTTATATACCCAGTCAGCAATAATCCACCATATCTCCCATGACTTGAAAGGTTGTATATCTGCAGCATGAGGAATCCCAGGCGCACTGTTGAAACCGAAAGCTAATCGAGTAGCAAACTCTATTGTGCGGTTGCTATCCTTAGGTTTATTAAACCCTGCAATAGAGAAATCCCATGATTTCTCATTGATTGACGAAGTGCTCACGTAGTTGCTATCCACCAATTGAATGGTGTTCACGTATCGGTAAGTGGGATTATCCTTACTCCCCAGCACCTCGATATGTTGTAGAGAATCGTTTGTGATAATCTTTACTTGTCGTGGTTCTTCAATCGTTAGTGTGTCATTGATACTTACGGATGCGAGAGCTGATGAGCTGTAAGTTAGCAACATGCTAAGTAAGATAGTTTTCATAAGCTTTGATTTTTATTGTATTAATTTTTTAAGTTCTGTTATACTTGAAACCTTTCCTTCCATATAAACTAATGTGATGGTAAGTGTGCGCCCCCTTTGTTGTGTTAAATAACAGAGGTATTTGTGTAATGCTCCTTGCGCAGGTAAGGCAAGGATGAGCGTGAAGGTTCCCTTCTTCATAGTTTGTTCTGCTCCAATAGCATTCTTATGGTCTCGTTCAACCAGTTCGAACACTGTTGCACGTTGCTGTTCAGAAGCTTTGAAGCGAATACTATGATAGTAATCAAGTTTATACTTACTGACAGCTCTTCCTTTTGCTCTCACATCGATTAAATCACCATGAGGCACTATCTTCCCTTGAAAGAGAGGAGTAACGTTCAGACTTTGCTGTGCATGAATGCAAAGTGAGGTAAACATCAGCAGTAATATCAAGCATAATCGTTGTTTCATAACGTTTACTTTATTAGTTTCTATTATTGATGAAAGATGTCGTGCAACTGATCATCTATGTCGGTAGCATCTTCTTGTTGCAAGTCTTGTAGTGTCCCACTAATCTCTTTTGTTACCTGTTGTGGATCAGTGATGTGTTTGCCGTAGATGTATGCTTCGCAATAATCTTGCCGTTGAGCATGCCATACCATACTCCCAACTGCCAATAAAATGATTATTGAAGCAGCTATACCTATCAGTTTCCTATGAAGGAGGATAAACGTTGCTTGTTTCTTCTGATGCACTTCCTTCTGTTTGGGTTCCATGAGTGTACTTATCGAACAAAACATTTCTTTCAGAGGAAGTAGCTCTGCTGCCACTTTCTCGTATCTAAAATAATCGTAGAGTCGTCTTTCCTCGTCAAGTGAAGTCTCCCCTTCCATGAAGCGACTTACCAGTTGTTTTATATCTTCGTATTTGTTCATTCCCATTCAGTTTTTAGAAATTGATCCTTAATAGCATGGCGAGCGCGGCTTAGAGCCTTCCTTACTGCAGTCTCCTTACTGCCCGTGAGTTTGGCAATATCGTTAATCTCCATTCCCTCCATGTGCCGCAGTCGCATGATAGTTTGCTGCATTGTAGGTAATGTGTCAATGAGAGCAATTACCTTTTCGTATCGTTCGTCGGCTTTTTCCTCCTCATTAGGAATAGTCTCATTCACTTCTGTTGTGTAGTGATGTCGGCGAAGAATGTCAATGCAACGGTTCTTCAACAGTACCGAAGCGAGAGGAGCCATCGGGAGATGTAGAGTGTCAATTAGTTGCCAAAGCTTCAGTAGTACGTCTTGCACAGCATCTTCTGCCTCATCATTGTCCTTTAGATAGTTACGGGCAATGGCGAGCATCTGTGGTCGTACCAGCTTCACCTCTTCTTTGTACTCGTTGATGGTCATGACTTCTTTCCGTCTTTGCTTATAATACGTAATAAGTAGGTTTTTGTGACATCAAAGGTTCAACTTTTTTCTCATTCTTACAAGTAAAGCGTAAAGAAAATATTTGAGCTATATATATAATAAGGTGTGTCTCCTCTTTACGTCTATCTTCCCAGTAGGATTCTCAACTTGTATCTCACTTTCCAGTAGACATACAAAAAGGGTATCTACTGATTCAGCTAATATAACAAAAAGGTGTCTATCCAAATCTGGAAAAGTTAATGTGTCGTATTATACAGGTGTGTAGAATGAGTTATACAAACGTGTATAATCAATTATACAAACGTGTATAATGAGTTATATACACGTAACTAATCAATGAAAATGAAGAAATATCGAAGCTGATGTAAACTAACTGATAATGAGTATGAGACGGGGTGATTTGCATACTACTGCTCTATTTGTAAAGGGCAGAAATATGCAGATTTAGGCAGAAGTTCAGTTACCAGTGTGTTACCTTGTTTTGATGTAGGTAACGATGGTGCAGTATTAGGTAACTGAATTATTTTCGCTCGTGTGGCTGTTGCTTCGGTCGGCAGTATTCTGCATAAGTGAGGAACGCTTTAATTCGGGTAACTTTGCCCACAAATATTAAAGCGTATGAAAACAGAGAAAATGAAGGTGTTGCTCTACCTTAAAAAGATCGGTCTGGACAAGTCGGGGAGAGCTCCGATTATGGGGCGTATTACCATTGAGCGTTCCATTGCTCAGTTTAGTTGTAAACTCTCCTGCAATCCTGACTTATGGAATTCACGTGAGAGCAGGATGGACGGCAAGAGCCGTGAAGCGGTGGAAATTAACGGCAAGTTGGAGAACCTGTTGCTTTCCATTCAATCTGCCTATCAGTCGTTGATTGCCAAAGGCCAGCCATTTGACGCAACCGATGTAAAGGAGCTGTTTCAAGGCAGCGTGCAGGCTCGCTGTATGCTCATCGAGAGATTGGATATGCTCATCAAGGAGAAAGAAAGCCATATCGGTATAGACATCAAGAGGAACTCTATGTCCGCCTATCATTCCACTCGGAAACGATTACAGGAGTTCATTCAGAAGAAATACCATGTTTCGGATTTGGCATTCTCACAGCTTACAGAAAGCTTTATCTATGAATTGCAGACGTTCTGTCTCGGTGAACTCGGTCATCAGCAAAGCACATTTTTCAGAGTTGCAGCAGATTTGAAGACCGTCTGTAGGCTGGCTTATCGTGAGGGACTGGCTGATACGCTTCTGTTTGATAAAGTACATATAGAACGAGGAGACAAGAAAGCACCTAAAGCTCTTGACAAAGAAGCATTGGACAAGTTGAAGGCACTCCGCTTTGATGAATTGGAAGAGGAAATGGAAACTGCTCGTGATGTGTTTCTCTTCGCTTGCTATACCGGTGCAGCCTATTGCGATTTGATGGAACTAAGCAAGAAGCACCTTGTCCGTGATGATGCAGGCAGTTTGTGGTTGAAGTTCAGCAGACAAAAGACAGGCGTACTTTGTCGTATCAAGTTGTTGCCGGAAGCTGTTCGGTTAATTGAGAAAATGCACAGCGATGAAAGGGAAACACTGCTCCCCCATATCAAATATCCCACTTATCAGTCCTGTCTTAAAGCCTTGCGATTACGGGCAGGTATTTCTTTCCCCTTTACTTCGCATACTGCAAGGCATACCTTTGCCACGCTTATCACCTTGGAGCAGGGCGTTCCTATTGAAACGGTGAGCAAGATGCTCGGACATACGAACGTAAGTATGACCGAACGTTATGCGAAGGTTACACCGCAGAAACTCTTTGAGGAGTTTAACCGTTTCCTTTCTTTCACTGAAGATTTGCGTTTAACCATTTAACCAAGATTTTTTATGAGAAGTACATTTAAGATACTGTTCTATATCAACAGACAGAAAATAAAGGCAGACGGCAAGACCGCCATTCTCTGCCGTATCACCATAGACGGAAAGAGCACTGCTATCACCACAGGCGAGCAGTGCAAGTCCTCCGAGTGGAGCAGCAAACAAGGACTGACAACCGACAAGAAGACCAATCAAAGAATCGGCGAGTTTAAGGAACTTGTAGAAAAGACCTATCAGGATATTCTGATAAAGGACGGAGTGGTAAGTGTGGAAGTGCTCAAGAACCGTTTGCAGGGAGTAGCCGCTACGCCGACAACACTTCTTGCCATGAGCAAAGCCGAACTGCAATCCGTTAAAGAGTGCGTGGGCAAATCGAGAGCTGAGGGAACCTATCAGAATCTTCTCTATTCAGATAAGTTACTTACGGAGTTTGTAAAGGATAAGGGAATGACGGATATAGTCATAGCCACTATACAGGAAGACTTGTTTGAAGAATACCGTTTCTATCTGAAAAAACGAGGCTTGGCAACAGCAACCATGAATCGCTATCTTTGTTGGCTGAGTAGGCTGATGTATCGTGCGGTCAGTCAAAGGCTCATCCGTTGCAATCCTTTTGAGAATGCCAAGTATGAGAAAACGGAACAGAAGATACGCTTTTTGCAAAAGAGCGATGTTGGCAAACTCATGGCATTGAGAGTAATTGATAAGGAGGCAGAACAAGCAAGACGGATGTTTGTCTTTGCCTGTTTTACAGGTTTGGCTATTGCCGATATGGAACATTTGCAATACCGTCATATCCAAATGTCAGCAGACGGACAGAAATATATTAGAAAGGGACGGCAGAAAACAAAGATGGAGTTTATTGTGCCCCTGCACCCCATAGCGGAAGCCATCATCAATCAATGCAAGAAAGAACGACCAAGCATGAAAGAAATGCAGACGGTGAAAGAAAAAGGTGACGACTTTATCTTTCACTGTGCTTGTAGCCGTAGCGTGATGAGCAAGAACCTGAGCATCGTGGGTAAGGCTTGCGGTATCAGAGAGCGGTTGTCCTACCACATGGCAAGGCACACGTTCGGCACGCTGAGTTTAAGTGCAGGAATACCCATAGAGAGTATTGCCAAGATGATGGGGCACGCCTCTATATCCAGTACTCAAATCTACGCACAGGTGACAGATAATAAGATTTCTGAGGACATGGACAGGTTGATAAGGAAACATCAGACAAAAGAAACGAAGGAGGAAACCGTATGAATGTCAATCACCATCAAATAAAAAGAGATCGCAGTTATTTCGAGTGGGGCGATAATATGCAAATCACTCGCAAAGGCAAAGGCGAAATAGCAATGACAGAGAGTGAACTGGTGGATTTCTTTAGTGTAACATGGAGGAAGCTCAATTATCGTCTGCAACTTCTACTAAAAGTCTCTCCCCTGCAACCCGACGAAAGGGATACAGGGGAGCAGGAAGTATTCGTGAACGGACGACTGCGAGGATATGCTCCGCTTTATCCACTCACAATCATCATCGCTTTGTCTTATCAATTGGACAGTACGGAAGCACACTTCTTCAGGAAACATGTATGTCAGAGATTGCAGAAACCTACATCCATAATAACACCGATATTCTTAATAGGAAAGACGGATACCTGATGATTATATTTTCTTTTTCTTTCATTGATTATATCTTACTACATAACTACAATAAGGTATAATACGTTGAAAGAAAAAGGATTAAAGATTTTTATTGATATACGAATATTCTTTCAATTATTTACTACGCTACTACAAAAGAAAGATTTTTATTAAAACTGAATTGACAGTGTATAAAAACTAAAAGCACAACCATGAGAATTTATAGTTTATAACACATAAACTAAAAGAGCTGTATCAAACCCTATAATGAGTAACGACACAGCTCTTTTTCTTGTTTTGAGGGAGATTAAAGTTTCTAATCAAGAAGTTCGCATCCTTTCAGATGTTGAGTTTGTATCCAATATATTTTATGGCAACTATTTAAGCTCATGCAACATGTAGGGTGCTCCAGAAACCTTTACCTTCAATTTTTCATAGCTTCCATCATCCATGTGATAGACAGAGTAGCCCATGCCTTGGTCTGTTGACATGCCGAAGATGATATTATTGCCAGACTTGCAGATGGATGTGGCCCAGCCTACAGTTCCAGAAAAATTCATCTTCTTGCAAGTCTTATTGTATAGATTAATTTCAAAGGCTTGAAATGATTTGTCATGAACGTAGTCAGGTGGATTGCTTGCCGCTCCGGGAATGTTAAGGTATCCATAAACCTTTCCGTTTCCACCATACACTTTATTATAAGCATACGATGTTCTGTTCCCCTTTACTCCTTCTAAGTTTACGTCTGCAAGGGTGAAGCAATATGAGTTGTCAAAGTCTTGCTCCCCTTTCTTAATGCGCAAGAATCCTTCTTTGACCCCAGGCTGGTATCCAAACATAGCTACGCAATAGAAATAGATGTCACCCTTCTCGTCCACGAATGGGTCCCCAGCAGGGGTCATAGAGGAGGCCATTGTAGCACGAGGGTCACTAATCATTTTGATGGGCTTATCGGTCTTGGTATCTATTAAGGCTATATGTGCCCCCTTCTCGCATGAGTAGGCAGACTTTAATTGGCAGAGCGTCACGTATAAGATGCCGTCTCTGATGATGGAAGCACATGGTTCAGGATTATTGTCGCCAGCCAACTTCCCCAAGGAATAGCCAGATAAATCTATTTCTCCTGTTTTTGTCATGGAGGACGGATCTATAATCCACACCTTTCCTAATCCAAGACAAGAAACGTAGGCTTTCTTCTCGGATAAGAATGTGATGTATGTGGCCTTTGCACCACTTGGAAATAGCATGGTGTTTCCTTCTTGAACAAGGATTCCATCCTTAGGGATGTACTTGTAGAGGTGTTCTGTATCTGTCACATATATCTTATTTTTATACACGAATGTGAATGCCCCCTTCGGAAGCACCAATGCGTTGTCTGTATTGAGTGAACTAACACTCAAATCCTTGAACAGGCTAATATATGTGTTTTCTCCGATGTTTACGCTGTGTACAAATCCTACTTCAGATTTTGTAGAGGGAGGAAAGTCCGGAGAGTCCTTTCCGCATGAGGTGAGACCTACAAGAGATAGCAACACAAGGGCTGCGATTAAAAAATAATGTTTCATTTTATTTGTTTTTAAATTGGTAATATATTACAAACTCATTGCTCCGTCCGATGTTTTGTCGCGGAACAGATTAAAACGCAATTTTGTTTTAAAAGTGCGTCCTTGCAGTGGCATCTTGAATTCCATATAGTTCTCCTTGTCAAAGATGTTCTCAACTTCGAAACTCAATGAAATGTTGTTGTGCCAAAAGGATTGTTGAAGGCCTATGGTAAACACATCGTTGGAGGGGATAATCCATTTTTTACGCTGGTCGGACAGTGTGCTCATTTGCCATCCCCAATCGAATTCTCCGACATGGGACACATCCATATAAATTCTAGATAGTTCATTTCGCCCCAGCAAATTTTCTGCATGATACTCCAAACCATAGTTAAAATAGAAAGACGGTATGTTGGGTACATGTTTATTATATGTGGGATTATCCGTCCCTTTTGCATCGTTTAACCATTTCTGCCGGTCTCGAATGTCCTGTAGTGTAAGATTGAAATATGTATAGATGTTTGGTGTCACGTCTACTTTCAAATCGGTATCAAATCCCATCGTGCTCGTCTTTCCCAAGTTTGTGTAGATGGAACGGATATCAGCGGGGAAAAGCCTTATCATATTCTGGATATACATGTAATAGAAGTTTGTTTCCCACTGCACGCGGGTAAGTCCCATCACATTTCTTGTATCTATGATGGTTCCAACGTTCAGGTTGTCTCCAATTTCAGGCAGTAAGTTCACTGATGGCTTGATGCTCATTCCGTTACCGAAAAGTTCTCCTGTGTCAGGGAGTCTCACATTGTGTGAAAACGAGAACTTTCCTCTCACGCCTTTCCAAAACTCATAGCTCACTCCCTCACTAAATCCGTAGTACGTTTTGTTCACACTTGTTTGTTTGGGAGCTGATGCATCTTTCATTTGGGCTTTCGACAAGGCATCGCTTGTTCTAAAGATTTTTGACTTCAGATAGTAAATGCTTATCGTCAAGGAATTCTGAAAACGATGATTGGAAGAGGCATACAAATGACAGAGTCCGATATTGTTTGAAATCATTTTGCTGGGAAACGAGCTAGGATCGAACCCGAGATAGTCATTCATGCGTTCATCTTTAGGACGGTAGTCCGAAAGAGCAAGTTGATCATTTATGTTGAATGTATGTTGTCCAAATGTATATTTTAAATTAAATTTGTTTCGTAATTCAAATTGCCGGTTATGGGATTCATTAAGAAGATTATCTTCTGTTTCCCCCATTGCCTGAGTGATGGTCCCATCCCATTGTCTTCTTGTTGTTGTTGTGTCTATCAGGCTCGTTTGTATAATAGGAATAACAAGGGATGATTTCATTTCCAAACCTTTAAAGACGAAGTCGTCTTTTTCTATATGCAAAGTGGGCATTATATTAAAGCCTTTCATATAGGCATGCTGCGAATCAAAGTTAAGAGACTGTATACCTTTTTTATTTCTGTAGAAGGCGCATTCCAAATCCAGTTTATCGAAGTATAACTTTCTAAAACCAATGCCGACATGATAGAAGTCTGCGTCATAATAGTCATTATTTCGTCTTACCTTTCTGTATTCTGAGACTGGCAGATTTATTTCGAATACTGGCCATGACATCGTGTAGTTGTTCTTGGATTTATTCTTAAAGAAAGCAACATTAAATAATATGCCTGACTTTGCAAAAAGCTTTTGAGCACTTGTAAGTGTCTTGGATGTTCCGAATGATGCCAATTCCTGCGTGAATCCTACTAGGTCGCATTCATCCTCACGTGTCACAATATTGATGGCTCCTCCTAATCCGTCGCCTCCATATTCTGCAGGCACAATACCCTTGTACACCTCTATATATTTGATCACATCTATTGGAATATCGTTGATGTCGAAAGAACCGTCAGGACTGTTGAGTGGAAACCCATTAATATATACGGCGACACGCTTACCTTCTAAACCATGTACAGATATGCGCGACGCACTTCCCAATCCGCCTGTCTTTCTTACTTTGATGCCAGACGTGCGTGTAAGAATTTCTTCTATACCGCTTGAACGTCCCCGCAGCTTGGATCCGTCCACTACGGTTACAGCCATAGGACTTTGCCGAATGCGGTTTATTTCCGCCTGCTGGGAAGATCCCCTCACTACAACTTCGTTAAGGACGTTCGCTGATGATTCTAAGAAAAAGTCTTTTGTGATATTGCCGTTTAATACAATGACTTGCCTTACTCGTTTATATCCAACAAATGAAACCTCAACAATACATGTTCCATTTGAGGGTATGTCAATTTGATAATTGCCTGTCTTGTCAGAAACTGTTTTCTGTTTTGTATTTTTGATTGATATGCATGCCCCAAATATGGGAAGTCCTGTTTCTTTATCTATGATTTTCCCACGTAATATATTTTGGGCAGACAAAACTGTTGTACACAAACACAGTATCGTTACGATGAATAATCTGTTCATAATTTTATGGATTAATGAGTTCTCGCCATCCTGCTGTATTATAGCGTATATATTCAGATAAAACCTGTTTTGCCTCTTCTTTACGGATTTCTGGATTTGAGACAATCTCTCCGACGATTGTTACCCATATAGAAGAGGAAATCCGAAAGAATAGTGACGAAACTTTTGTTTGTATTTGTGGATAGACTTTTTGCATTTGGTCAATATATTCTTTACTTATTGCAACTTGTTCTTCGATAAAATTTTCACGGAAAAATTCTACAGAAGTACCTTTTGATTCAAAGAGCAATAACTTTAATTCTTCTTTATACAAGAAAATTATTTTAAGCGTTTCTCTTAGCAAATCTTTTTGACTTTGTATAGAGAAACGAAGTTTGTCTATTTTGTTGGGTTCTATGCGATAGGAGGACAGCCTTCCATCCAAGACAGCAAGTAAAGGCCTAAGGACAGCATAAAAAATATCATCTTTTGTCTTAAAATAATTGTATATATTACCTAAGACAACTCCTGATTTTGCAGAAATTGTTCGCATCGAAGTTTTTCTAAAACCATTTTTAATAAATTCATTGCGGGCAGCTGTGACAATTCTGTTTCTTATATCTTCTTTTAATATTTTCATTACTATTTTATTAACGGACATCGTTCAATTTTGTTCATAAAAAAAAGCGTACTGTTTAAAAAACAGTACGCTCCTTTTATTGTTGCCTTTATGCGGCTGTGTGATATTTTTATCATTAATTCAATTTTGGATACAAAGGTATGGGAAGAATTCTATACTGGCAATACTTATTAATAAGTATTTTTAATCGAATTATAATACTAAACTCAAATGGACTTAAAATAGTAATTCTCCTCCAACATCCTTTCCAAGTCCGAAGCCTTGTAGAGTATCTTCCCTGCAAACTGCGTGTAGGGAATAATCTTCCTGTCTCGGTAGTCCTGCAAGGTACGGGGACTGATATACAGCCGCTCGCACACTTCCTTACCCGTAAGGAAAAGTTCGCCAGCAAAGAGTGGCTTGTGCGTATCCGCTACTTCCACTATTCGTTTACCTACACCTCTCAATGCCGAGACGACCAACTGCATCTCGTCCGTCTCCATGTTCAAGTCTCTTGCTGTTTCCATCATATCTGTCTGTTTCTAGATTTGTTTGACTTCGTAAGAAGCAATGTTTCCACATCCTCACGCTTGTAATAGCACTTGTGCACGATTTGCGTAAACGGCAGCACGCCCGTATCACGATAATTCTGCAAGGTGCGCTTGCTGATGTTCAGCAAGCGGCACACATCGCCGTTGTGCAGCCAGTCCGTGTGCTTACTCTTTTCTCCGAATGCCTTGTGGCAGCATTCCGCAAGGTTCGAGATTTCATCTCGAAGCTTTGCCCAATTGGTTTCTGTAATGATGTAATAGTTCATAATTTTATATTGTTATTGCTTGTTGTTTCAAATCTTTCCAGTTTTCATCGGCAAAGATAATGGCGTGCATGCGCCTCTCAAAGCCGTGGGGAACAGCAGGGAAGTATCGGGAACAATCGGGAAAAGAGCAATCCGTTTCATCGGTTCGCATTTGCGTTTTCCTGCCCCGTCTTTTTTCTTTTGTTGCAAAGACAATCCAAGCGAGTGCAGAGGAAAGTTCACTTATCCTTTGCCGAGCGCAGCTTGTCTTATGCAAAATTAATATCGGGCATTTCTTATTCCATCACTTTTCATTCACGTGGCAGCTTGTGGCACTATGACAAGGACAAAAGAGACAGATTGATACTTTTGCCACTATACAAATAAGGCTAATAAGACAATCAAAGCAAAAAAGTGCATCTGAAAGCAGACAGTAACATCCGTATTTCTGCTAACCTATCTTTCCTGTCATCCGTTTTTTGCTTAATGAGACGATAGATGCTCTTCTTGCCTGCCTGTTTCTCTAAGAATTTTGCAGCAGACGAGCGCAACATTATGCAAGAATATTCTGAATGCTTGGAAGTTACGCATTCTCACCCTAACTTCATTCTTGGAAACCAATTCAAGGGAATAATGAAAAAGAACGCAGATGCAGGCAATATAGACAACAGGAGAAATCCTCATCGCAGGGGTAGTTCATCCAAGAACGCAGAGATAGAAACCTACCTCTCCACACACTACGATTTTAGATACAATACAGTATTGGGTAGAACCGAATACCGAAGTAGGAACAGCGCATATTTACAAAAGTCGGTCGTTATGAAATCAATACGCTTCGCAGGGAACTTGATTGCGATAAAAACATAGCGACTTCTGCCGAGAACCTTTATTCCATCATTGAAAGCAGCTTTTCTCCCCGTATCAATCCTGTGCAGGAGTATTTAAAAGGGTTGCCATTGATAGATATAGGTGATAGCAGTAGCTGTGATGATGCCGGTTGCAGGGATAGTAATGCTTCTTCCTTTTCACTGAAAGCCATTCCCAGACTGGCAAGTTGCGTTGTTGTGCACAATCACAAAAAATGGCTACCATATCTCACCAAATGGCTCGTGGCAGTAGTTGCAAACGCAATGGACGACCGTGAGTGCTGTAACCACACCTGCCTCGTGCTCACAGGCGAACAGGGAAAGTTCAAAACCACGTTCTTGGATTTGCTCTGTCCGCCGGCACTGCGCGGTTACAGCTATACGGGCAAGATATATCCGCAGGAGAAGGACACGCTTACCTATATCGGACAAAATCTCATCGTGAACATCGACGACCAACTCAAAGCCCTCAACAAACGAGACGAGAATGAGCTGAAGAACCTCATTACCTGCCCGATGGTCAAATACCGTATGCCCTACGACAAGTATGTGGAGGAACATCCCCACTTGGCAAGCTTCGTGGCATCGGTGAACGGTAACGACTTTCTGACAGACCCGACAGGAAGCAGACGCTTCCTGCCCTTTGAAGTGCTTTCCATAGATATTGAGAGAGCAAAGGCTATCTCGATGGACAATGTCTATGCGGAAGCCAAAGCCCTGTTAAAGTCAGGTTTCCGCTATTGGTTTGACGATGATGAGATAGCCGAGCTATACAGGGAGAGTGAAGACTTTCAAGTACAGACTGCAGAGATGGAGCTTTTGTTGCGTTGTTTTGAAAAGCCAACGGAGGATGAAAACTATTCGTTAATGACCACTACGGAGATACTCACCTATTTGGGTATTTATACCCACCAGCCACTTGTTGCCAAGCGTATGGGCGAAGCCTTGAAGAAAGCAGGATACATAAAGGTGAGCAAGCGAAGAAACGGAGGTAACCCCATCTATGTCTACAAGATTAGGAAAATCTTGCCCTGCCCGCTCCTTCAAACTTGTAGTAGCCAAATGTAGTAGAATGTGTAGTATTGTCTTATACTACAAAGTAACACTGATTATCAATCACTTATCACAAGATAGTATGTAGTAAGAAGAAAGATGAAAAAGTTTGGAGGGGAAAAACTTTGGAAAAGGTAAAACCACAAAAACAGACAAACATAAATAATTATCATTCAACCCATTAATGTATCAAAACAATGAAAGAAGAAGATTTATCACTTATCAAGCGATATCCCATCGTGGAGTATCTTGAAAGGAAAGGCATCAAGCCTGTACGTAGGACTGCTGCCTATACGCTGTACCGTTCACCGCTCAGGGAGGAAACGCATCCGAGTTTTAAGGTGGACACAGAGAAGAACCTTTGGATAGACTATGCCGAAGGACGGGGTGGAAGCATAATCGACCTCTGTATGCGTATGGAGGGATGCACGCTATCTGAAGCCATCCGCCGTTTGGGGCAGAACACTCTCGATAATGGCACATATAGTTCTCGTAATGGCTTCGCACCAAACAACACGCAACCTGTAATGCTTGCAAATGGGGCAAGGAGACTGATAGGCATATCAGACACTCTGCTGCCACATTTTCAGGAGTATCTTACGAAGGAACGCTGTATTGATTTGGAAAAGGCTACACCATTCCTCAAATGTATCAGCTATGAGGTAAGAGGCAGGCGCTATCAAGCCATCGGCTTTGCCAATCGTTCGGGCGGCTATGAGCTTCGGGACGATAAGACGTTCAAGGGAACGATAGCCCCGAAGGACGTTACTCCGATATTCACGGACAGAGCGGAACCTGTATGTATCTTTGAAGGCTTCATGGACTTCCTCTCCTTCCTTTCAATGAAAAAAGAGATTACCAACCACTGCCTTGTGATGAACTCCGTGAGCAACGTGGCAAGGACTATCCGCTATTTGAATGACCGACACCTTACCCATATCCGTGCCTTCCTTGACAATGATGAAGCAGGACGGAGGGCTGTTCAAGATTTCATAAAGGCAGGCTTCCATGTTGAGGACATGAACATACATTACAAAGACTTCAAGGATCTCAACGAATATCATGTCAGCCGTGTCCGTGAGCAGCAGAAACGGAAAGCGCAGGAACAGACACACATATCAATTACAGAACAAAACAAGAAATCAAAACAAGTTAAACTTAAAAAGAAATAGAAATGGAAAAGGAAACTATGATGAGCGACAAAGACCTTTCATGGTTCTTGGGTGTGGAAGATGAAACAGAGAACGAATCTACTTCACAAGAAGCGACTGCGGTTCCTGAAAGAGAAAGACCAACAAACAAGCAGGATACAGAGAATACTACGCACTCTGAGCCTGCACGGAATGCTGAGAACGTAACCATTCAGAAACGCATCAGTGCCAAGATGAGAAAGAAAACACTCGAAGCCTACAAGCAAGCCTATCTTGTGCCGACCAAGTTAAACAACCGTAAGGCGGTCTATCTGAGTAGGGATACACAGGAGCGTGCCGACTTTATTGTGCGTAGATTAGGCGACAGGGGAAGCAACCTTTCAAACTTTGTTGAGAACATCGTTCGTCAGCATCTGGAGGAATATGGTGAAGACATAGAGAAATGGAGAAGATTGTAAGCTGTAAGAAAAGGTAGACGGTTTTCTGGAAAAAGGTCTACCCTTTCTTTAAAATAGGTCTACCTTTTCAGGCAAATAGGTCTACCTTTTTTGCTAAAAGGGTCTACCTTTTCTTCTTCGGTTTAGTTCTCTATGAGAATGCCACGAACACAGTTGGTCATGGAATGCACGGCATTCGTTTTTGGACGGCAAAACGCTTTATGCGTAGACGTTTCGTTAGCTGACATTGCAAGACGTCAGTTTGTACCCACAAACTGCGCTTGCTCCCCTCGTTCGGTTATCGGGGAGATTAGACCGTAATCACTCCGTTCTCATCGGTCAGCGTTCGGAAATTAAGCAAGATTGAAAACAAAGAAAAGAGGACTTTTATATGAACAGATATGATAGCAGAACTGCCAAATGGCAGCAACGAGGTAAAGAAGAAGCGAGGATGAACAAAACGGAGTTCATCAAGGTAAGATGCACCTTAGAGGAAAAGCAGCGCATCAAGTCAAAGGCGGAAAGCACAAGACGGAAGTTCTCAGACTACTGCCGTGAAATACTCCTTAATGGAGAAGTGGTTGCCATTCCTAAGATGACGGACAATGAGAGAGAAGCCATTGCCATTCTCCAGCATACGGGCAGGTTCTATGGGCAGATTTCCAACCTTATTAAAGTCAAGGATGAGAGATGGGTACATATCACACAGAACCTTTCGCTATGTGCCAAAGAAGCATTTAAGCGATTTTACGACCCGCATTTTCGTGTGGACGACGAAATATATAAGGTCTTAAATATGTCGAGAGATGATAGGAAAATGTAAGGCGATAGCGCATGGCAGCACGGCTTTGGATTATATTTTCAGAGAGGGAAAGCTCGGTAATCGGCTTGCCTTCCACAATCTTTGCAGCAGAGAACCGAAAGCAATCTATGAGGAAATGAAAGTGGTCAGCGATTATAACAGTCGTTGCAGAAACAAGTTCCTCCGCATTGAAATCGGTATAGCACCTCAGGATGAGAAGAAACTACCCGTATCTGAACTCATGCGGATAGCCCATCTGTTTGCCAAACAAATGGGACTTAACAACCACCAATGGGTAGCAGTAACGCACAAGGACACCGATAACAGACACATCCATATCATTGTCAACCGCATCAGCCTGTATGGGGAGGTCTATGACACCACTTTTGTAAGCAACAGGGCAGCAAGAGTGGCGGAGGAAATAAGTCGCTCGAAAGGCTTGACCATTGCAAAGGAAGTAAAGGCTGAAAGGATGCATCAGAAAGCAAAATCCAATCCTACGAGAGAGCAAACCAAGAAAGAAGTACAACAAATCTGTTATGCCTTGCTGGATAAACATAAAGGCGGTGGCATATCAGGGCACTCCATGTTTCTCTACGAATTGAACAAGAACAACATTATCATAGAGCGCATGAAGAATAAACAGGGCAAAGTCTATGGTTTGAGGTTTTCCTACTGTGGGCAGACATTCAAAGCTTCCGAAATCGGCAGGGAGTTCGGATACCGCTCCTTGCAAAAGAATTTTGAGACACCTAATAAAACCGAGACGAAACAGGCAATGACAAAAGCTCCCACAATAGAACATGGGCCAGTAAAGAATAAAACTCAACCGGATATAGGCTATCAACTTGTTCCTCCCAGCCGTTCGTACACACCGCCTACAAAAGCAAACGAAACTTCACCTATTGCACAAGCCGTAGGAAATGTAGCAAGCACAGCCTTGAATGCAGCCGAAGAAATGATTTCGGGAGCAGGTGGACTTATCAATCCACAGACACATGGCGATGATTATGCTGAGACGGTATGGCAACGAAAACTCAGAAACCAAGCCAAGAAAAAGAAGAAACGAGGAAGAGGAATATAACCATTCTCCTCATTTTTCAATCTTTCCAAACAACAGATGACGCAAAAGAGTGAAAATCTTATCAAAAACGCTTGTTATTCAAAGCAAATGATTATCTTTGCAAATAGAATAACAAGCGTTCTTTGTTGATGCAGAAACCTGCGGTTAATGGCACTTCGCTCGTTTCCAAATCGTTACCTGTTTAGTTTGCATAGCAAGGTAACTTCTTTATTTTCAATTAGATACATTTTAGAAATTATCTTCAGACGTGTATAATATCGGAACTAAAGTATCTAATGAGTTGGACTAATACTGGACTTCATTATCGAAGTACAATATCAATGCGATTTGAGACGTAGTTCTTTAAGATAAGAGTATGTTGAGAATTTAGGATTAGATAGTGCTAATGAATCATTATACAGCGAGTCGCGCAGCGTAATTACACCTTTCTTACGACTTTGCTGGACGTGTCGGAGGGCTATACTCCCTACTGCCTCCTCCCAGAAATAATCATCTCCACCAACACCAATCATGGTTGTGTCATTGTAAGTCTGCAATAAAACCTGCTCCACATGAGGGCTCTTTCGTCTTATCAAAGCGTCCAATGCGGAGAGACGAACAACGGGCGAATAACGATGATGGGTATAAGTTAGGAGTTGAGAATCGGTGCAAAGGCTGTCTAACAAGTCTTGAACAAGCGGATAAGCAACTGCCTTTCTACGCTTCAAAAAGGCTGTGTCGACCTTAGCCAACAGGCTATCATAATTGTAAGAGCACCTTGCTGTCTCCGTTAGTGTATAGTCATCGAAGTGACCCGACCAATTCAATAGGAATAAAACCTTGCTTAATTGTCCTTGACGACTATCTGCACAGGACAATAGCAAGGTACAGATTACGAAGATAAAGACTATTTTTCTCATTCCTGTTAAGTATTTAAAAGTGAAGAAACTAACGCAGAGCTATACCCGTATAAATGGTTCCGAAACCCTCTTTGAGGACTCGTGCCGAGAAGAAGTCATCGGCATTGTCATAGGTACAAATAGCTGATTGAAGGATGTTCGAGGCGGGAACTCCCATCTCTTCAAGCTGTAGTTGGTTACAAAGTGGGAGGTCTATATGCCACTTCTCGTGCTTCTTTGCAATACGTTCCATAGGGAAGTTCGCAGTGGCGAAAGCGTCATATACCTCCTGCCCTACCTCAAAGTTCTTCTCAGATATGCAGGGTCCGATAACGACTTTAAGCTCTGCTGGCTTCGTATCATATTGCTCCATCATGTGCTTCAAGGTGTGTTGTGCGATACGCTGCACCGTCCCTCTCCACCCTGCATGGGCTGCTCCTATGGCGTGATGAGTGGGATCATAGAAGAGAACAGGGACGCAATCGGCAGTGTGCACACCAATGCAAACATTACAACAATCGGTAATGACGGCATCTTTCCCTTCTTCCTTTTCTGCTTGTTGAGCCTTTGATAATTGGAAGAAATCGCTTGTTACGATCAGACAATGGGTTTCGTGTATCTGATGAAGGCGCACAATTCTATCCGCCTCAACCCCTATCTCGGTTGCTACAGCTTGTAAGTTTGTGGCAACAGCAGTAGGCTCATCCCCACGATGAGGGTTGATGTTCAGCGTAGCAAGCTGTCCCTTGCTGACACCACCATGCCGAGTTGTGCTGAAAGCAACAACCCCTTTGGCAATGTCATAATAGTGTAATACGGGCTTAATCATTGGTATATTCAAAGTCATCAAGGTCTTCCACCTCATCCAATTCATCGATACCAACATCCTCAACATCGTCGATGTCGGCATCTTCAGCAGCCAATTCCGCAGCGAAACGACTCATATCTTTATCGCGATGAACGAGTGTATCCTCTGAAGTTATGTCTTGCAACTTATTGCTTTCAGAGTTTAGTTCTTTCCAAAGAACGTCCTTTAAATCATCAATTCCTTGACCAGTTACAGCCGAAATGAATACTACAGGGAGGTCATCGGGTAATGTTTCTTTGAGCATTTCGATGAGTTCCTCGTCTAGTAAGTCGCACTTCGTAACCGCCAAGACACGATGTTTATCGAGCATCTCAGGGTTGAATTGCCTTAGTTCATTGAGTAGAATTTCGTATTCCTTCTTGATATCATCCGTATCACCAGGCACCATAAAGAGTAAGAGCGAGTTGCGCTCAATATGACGAAGGAAGCGCAAACCGAGTCCCTTTCCTTCGCTAGCTCCCTCGATAATACCCGGTATGTCAGCCATCACGAAACTCTGATTATCACGATAGCTAACAATGCCCAACGATGGTTCCATTGTAGTGAAAGGGTAATTGGCAATCTTTGGTTTCGCACTTGAAAGCGATGATAACAAGGTTGACTTACCGGCATTGGGGAATCCAACAAGTCCCACATCGGCTAAGAGTTTAAGCTCTAGTATGACCGTCATCTCCTGCATTGGCTCACCCGGTTGGGCGTAACGTGGAGCCTGGTTTGTCGATGTTCTGAATTGGAAATTGCCCAATCCTCCTCGTCCACCTTTCAACAACATCACCGTTTGCCCATCGTGCATAACATCGCAGACATACTTTCCCGTCTCGGCATCATATACCACAGTACCACATGGGACATCAATATAAACATCCTTACCATCCGTTCCGTGGCACTTATCACGACCTCCGTTGCCTCCATGTTCAGCGTAGACATGACGCTGATACTTCAAGTGAAGCAATGTCCAATAGTTATGGTTACCACGCAGATAAACGCTTCCGCCTTTACCACCATCACCACCATCAGGGCCGCCATTAGGGTTATACTTCACATGACGAAGGTGCATAGAGCCTCTTCCACCCTTACCTGATCGACAGTAAATCTTTACATAGTCTACGAAGTTACTATCCATTATATATATTTAAAGAGAAGCCTCCCCAAGCCCCTCCAAAGGAGGGGATGTCTGATTACCTCAAGTGGTAACTTAAACATCCCCTCCTTTGGAGGGGCTTGGGGAGGCGTTATTTATTATAGTTGTTCTATAACCTCTGCAATTCTATTGAATATCTCATCAACAGTACCTAAGCCTTCTACATGATGATGAATACCCTCACCCTTATACCAATCAATCAATGGTGAAGTCTGTGTGTGGTAAACATTAAGGCGCTTCTTGATAGTCTCTTCGTTGTCATCAGAACGACCACTTTGCTGTCCACGGAGTACCAAACGCTTCATTAACTCGTCCTCTGGTACGAACAACTCAATCATTGCAGCAACATTATGATCACGCTCTGCTAACATCTTCTTCAGTGCTTCGGCTTGTGGAATTGTACGTGGGAAACCATCAAAGATAACGCCCTTGTGATCCTTTCCAAAACTATCATAGACACTTGCAAGGATATCTACCATCAACTCATCTGGTATAAGCTGACCATTGTCAATGTAGCCTTTTGCAGTCTTTCCTAACTCTGTTCCGTTCTTGATTTCATTACGAAGTACATCCCCAGTAGAGATGTGTTCGAAACCATACTTCTCAATCATCTTGTCGCTCTGAGTACCCTTTCCAGCACCAGGCGCACCAAAAATAACAATATTCTTCATTATCCTTTAATCTTTTACAAGCGTATAAATATCTCTTAAATTACGACCCTCTTGGTCATAATCGAGTCCGTAACCTACGATAAAATCATTTGGTATCTCGAAGGCAGCATACTCTATATTCAATGGAACAGCGAGCTTTCCTGGCTTCAACAACAATGTACAAATATGAAGACCAGCAGGATTACGCGTACCTAAAGTTTCAAGCATACGCTTCATAGTTGCACCTGTATCGACAATATCCTCTACTATGATAACCTCACGACCACTGATATCATTGTTCAGACCAATCACCTCTTTGATTGCTCCAGTAGATGTTGTTCCCTCATAAGAAGCTAACTTCACGAATGATATCTCACATGGAATTGTGATGTTCTTCATTAAGTCCGACGCATACATGAACGAGCCGTTCAACACCGCAAGGAAGAGCGGAGTCTTTCCTTCAAAATCCTTATTAATACGATTAGCTACCTGCTTTACTCTCTCCAGAATCTCTGTTTCGGGAATAGAAGTCTCGAACGTTTTATCCTTAATAGTTACACGACTCATAATCATATAATTCTTTATTTTGCGCAAAATTACGAAAATTATGGCAAACAAACCTATCCGATTAGCATTAATTTCGTAAATTTGCCATCGGTATGAAGATATTTACTAGTGCCCAGATACACGAACTGGACAGATATACAATAGAACATGAACCCATTAGGTCGGTTGACTTAATGGAGCGAGCAGCCAAAACCATCACTCATGCAATCACTGAGGAATGGACCACTCACACGCCAGTTGTAGTCTTTGCTGGTCCTGGCAACAATGGTGGAGACGCTCTTGCTGTGGCAAGATTACTAATAAATGAGGGATATAAAGTTAATACTTACTTATTCAATATCACGAATCATCTCTCTGATGATTGTGTAACGAATCGACAGCGATTACTTGATGGTAAGCACGCAAAAGACTTTATTGAAGTAACTGCCAAGTTTGATCCTCCAGAGCTCACAGCCGACATGCTTGTTGTTGATGGGCTCTTCGGTTCAGGATTAAACAAGCCTTTAGCTGGTGGATTTGCATCTTTGGTGAAGTACATCAATCAAAGTCCTGCAAAGGTTGTTAGTATTGATGTGCCATCTGGGTTGATGTCCGAGGACAATACTTATAACGTACGTGCGAATATCATCCATGCGTATCTTACACTTACACTACACGAAAGGAAGTTGTCTTTCCTATTTGGAGATGCACAGCAGTTTATCGGTAAACTAAAAGTTCTCGATATACGCCTTAGTCCCGAATACATCCAAAAGACAGAAGCTCAATACTACGTTCTCGAAGAGAATGACATTCGTTCTCGCCTCCTTCATCGCGATGACTTCGCCCACAAAGGCAACATGGGTAATGCGCTTATCGTTGCTGGAAGCTATGGAATGGCAGGTGCAGCAGTCCTTGCCACACGTGCTTGCTTGCGTAGTGGAGTCGGTAAAGTAACTGTCCACACACCTAGGAAAAACTATGATATCATGCAGATATCTGTCCCCGAGGCAGTACTTCAGATGGATCATGAAGAGACTGCTTTCACAGAAGCTGTAGACACTGATGGCTTCGACGCGTTAGGTATCGGACCAGGCTTGGGACGCCAGGAAACAACTGCAATTGCGATGATTGCACAGATTCGACGTGCACAGTGTCCTATCGTAGCGGACGCTGACGCTTTGAATATCCTTGCCAGTCATCGTGCATGGATGCAGCAGTTACCAAAGGGAATCATCATGACTCCACATCCAAAAGAGCTTGATCGACTAACGGGATCACCCGCTAATGCCGACTATGAACGTCTACATCGAACATCCGAACTCGCTAAGTCTTTGCAGGCTTATATCATATTAAAAGGTCACAATAGTGCGCTTTGCTTACCCAACGGAAACGTAATCTTCAATCCAACGGGTAACAGCGGAATGGCAACAGCAGGTAGTGGTGATGTGCTCACAGGTATTATTACCGCCCTTCTTGCACGCGGTTATCATCAGCAGAATGCCTGCATCGTTGGTATGTATTTGCATGGTCTTGCTGGCGACCTTGCCATTAAAGAACTTGGCAAAGAGAGCCTTGTTGCAAGTGATATCATCAATTATCTCCCCAAAGCATTCCAACATTTAGACGATTAGAAGTTACTATATAATAAGGTGAAAAGTCATCCCCATTTGGCAAGTCCAAGTGGGGATGGATGTTTTAAAGGACTTTATAATCATCTCAAAGAGAATGAACAAACGTATAAAAGAATAGCGGTAGCGCCCAACAAAGGGAACTACCGCTATCTTTTATGTGATCTCGTAGACCGATAGCTAATGATTAGTCGCAGTTAACGAGCTTGTTGTCAGAACCGAGAACATCTGTGATCTTATGCTTGTAAAGGTCCTCCATGTACTCACGAGCCTTTCCGCAGTACTGACGTGGGTCGAAGTACTCTGGGTGCTCATCGAATGTCTGGCGTACACCTGCAGTAAATGCAAGACGTGAGTCAGAGTCGATGTTGATCTTACAAACAGCACTCTTAGCTGCCTGACGGAGCTGATCTTCAGGAATACCAACAGCGTTTGGCAACTTACCACCATGCTCGTTGATGATGTCAACATACTCCTGTGGAACAGAAGAAGAGCCGTGAAGAACGATTGGGAAGCCTGGGAGCTGCTTCTCGATGGCTGCGAGAACGTCGAAAGCCAATGGAGGAGGAATCAAACGACCAGTCTTCGGGTCACGTGTACACTGCTCTGGAGTGAACTTGTAAGCACCATGAGAAGTACCAATAGAGATAGCCAATGAGTCACAACCAGTGCGAGTAGCGAAGTCAACAACCTCTTCTGGCTTTGTATAGTGAGATACCTCTGAAGCAACCTCATCCTCAACACCAGCGAGAACACCAAGTTCTGCCTCTACAGTTACGTCATACTGATGTGCATACTCTACTACTTTCTTTGTCAAAGCGATATTCTCCTCGTATGGAAGAGCAGAACCATCAATCATTACAGAAGAGAATCCGAAGTCTACACAAGACTTACATGTCTCGAAGCTATCACCATGGTCTAGGTGAAGAACAATCTCTGGATGATGGCAACCCAACTCCTTTGCGTACTGGACAGCACCCTCTGCAAGGTAACGAAGTAAAGTCTGGTTAGCATACTTGCGGGCACCCTTAGATACCTGAAGGATAACTGGTGACTTTAGTTCTGATGATGCCTTGATGATTGCCTGAAGCTGCTCAAGGTTATTGAAGTTGAATGCTGGGATAGCATAACCGCCTTTGATTGCTCTCTTGAACATATCGCGTGTGTTCACGAGACCTAATTTCTTGTAATCTACAACTGCCATAATCTTTATGTTTTAAATAATGAATAAGTCAATACCTATTGTTACTTGCAAATGTACGACATTATTTTCTGATAGCCAAGATATGATAGCTATTAAATGAAGCGCAAGTGTTAAATTGCGTAATCTGTCATTACTTATTAGTCTTGGACAGGCTCAATAACACGCCAAATGCCTGCTGCTATTGCACCACCGATGAATGGACCAACGATAAATATCCATAGATTGCATAACGCAGCGGCTGGTCCTCCTATCAACTGAGCGAAGAGTGCTGGTCCAATTGAGCGTGCTGGATTGACAGATGTACCTGTATAACGGATGCAAGCCAAGTGTACAAGGATGAGTGATAAGCCTATTGCCAAACCTGCGAAGTTGTTGGTTGCACCATTGGTCTTCGATGTTGTACCAAGGACAACAAGCACAAATACACAAGTGAAGATAATCTCTGCAAGTAAACCTGCTGTCACACTGATCCCGTCTTGCAGCCCGTTTGCCCCCAAGCCTGCGCCTGCCATCGCAAAACCTTCGCCAGAACTTGTTACCAAAAGACAAAGAAGTGCAGCGCCAATAAGACCTCCAATTACCTGAAAAATCATGTACATGGCACAATCCTTAGCACTCATTCTGCCACTAAGGAACACACCCAAAGTGATTGCAGGGTTGATGTGGCAGCCCGAAATACCACCAATCGCATACGCCATTGCCACTACAGATAATCCAAATGCCATTGCCGTACCAACGACCGCAGCCTGATTATTAACAGGATCACAGCCTAATGACACTGCTGCACCACAACCCATAAGAACTAAAACCATTGTGCCGACCATCTCGGCTAGATACTTTTTCATAACTTTCTTATTATTTGATTAATACTAATTTATCACTTTCTTTATATCGCCAAAAGCCGTTATCACATAAATAAACGCAATCATCTGCGATTTATTTCACGCCACAATAAACTTAATTCATTTATTGTTTTATATCAAGCAAACAATTATGGATTGCATAAAAAGGCGTACCTTTGTACGCAGAAGAACTAATGATTAAGTGTAAAGGATATATGAAGTATAAGATGATTGTGCTCGATCTCGATGGCACACTGACGAATAATAAGAAGGAGATAACGCCTAAGACGAAGGAAGTTCTTATGCAAGCGCAGGCAAAGGGCGTACATATTGTATTGGCATCGGGGCGTCCCACTTACGGAATCATACCTCTTGCTGAGGAGTTAGAACTAAAGACTCATGGCGGATTCATCCTCGCTTACAATGGAGGAAAGATTATTGACTGCGCGAACAATCGTGTTTTATTTGAACAGAAGTTGGATGAAAAGCTCGTTCCCATGCTCTATGAAGGGGCGAAGAAGGCTGGTCTACAGATTCTAACTTACCAAGGTGAGGGGATTGCAGCCACTCAAAAGGATGATAAATATGTACAGATTGAGGCGCACATCAATAAGATGCCAGTCGTACAATACAATGACTTCCTCCGCCAACTGGTCTATCCTATTAATAAATGTCTGATTGTTGGCGATCCAACTAAGCTCCATCAATTAGAGTTAAGTTTACTTGCTCAACTGAAAGGACAGATGGAGCTTTATCGTTCAGCCGATTACTTCTTAGAGTGTGTGCCCTTAGGTATCGACAAAGCACAGTCGCTCAACCGCTTAATCACTATACTCGGTATCTCCAAAGAGGAGGTTATCGCCTGTGGTAATGGCTATAATGACCTTAGTATGATACGCTTTGCAGGACTCGGGGTAGCCATGGCGAACGCAGCAAAAGACATACAATCAGAAGCCGATTACGTAACATTATCGAACGAAGAAGATGGTGTTGCACATGTCGTTGAGCAATTTATTCTTGCAGAGTAAAGGCCTCACCCCCGCCCCCTCTCCGAATGGAGAGGGGAGTAGATAGTACCCTTCTCCACAGAACAAACAACTCGCTTACTTGTCTACCAATCAACTCATCAACTCGAAGTAATCATAATTTTGAATTATGAACTTTGAATTTTGAATTACACGAGGGCGTTTCTTTGATGCAAGGAAAGCCTCTCTTCGATACGAAGGAACGCCCTTCTCAATTGGAGAAGGGCGTTCCTTTAATCAATGATATTGCCACAAGGTAGGGACAGACGCCCTCGTCTGTCCGCATAGGAAGACGTTTTTCACAAAGATGTAAGGAGGTTAGACTGGACAGACGAGGGCGTCTGTCCCTACTTTGTAATACTATCTTCGTATGCAAATAATGCTATCTACTGAGGGTGTGTCAAAATAGCCACACACTCTTTTTATGCACAAAGCCCCGACTTTCTCAAGCCAGGGCTTTGCTATTTCCTAAAGTTTTTGTACCTTTAGGCATACAAAAAATCTCATTATGACAAAGGTACACTTTCGTTCTTACATACACAAGAAAATGATTCTTTTTCCTCAAAGAATCGATAAGGACATCGCAGAAGATGATCCTGTTCGTCTTTTAGACGCCTTGGTGGATAATCTTATGTTGGATAATGTCTACAAGCTTTATAAGCCCAGTGGTCGCAAGCCTTATCATCCACAAATGATGCTCAAGGTGATTCTTTACGCCTATATGAATAATATCTATTCCTGCCGTCGTATAGAGTCGCTTCTCAAGCGTGACATTCATTTCATCTATCTGGCAGGATATGAGCAGCCTAATTTTATTACCATCAATCGTTTTCGTAATCGTGTGAAAAAGGAAATCAACAATATCTTCACACAAGTGGTATTAGTACTTGCAGCCAAAGGTTTGATAAGTCTTGACGTTGAATATATTGACGGCACAAAAATAGAATCGAAAGCCAACAAGTATACCTTCGTTTGGAAGAGAACCGTGGAAAAGAACCGCGCCAAGTTGCAGGAACAAATACGCACACTCTTGCTCCAGGTTGATGATGTCATAGCGCAGGACAATGCCGCTAAGACAGAAGGTGTCGAGTTTACTGCAGCTCTGCTCGATGAGATATCCGAGGAATTGAACAAGTCTTTGGAATCATCCCCTGAGCCTAAGACAAAAGAAGAGAAGCAGGCTGTTAGAACCAAGAAAAAACAGCTTAAAGAGCTTGAGAAGAAACGTAATAAACTCCAAGAGTATGACCAACACCTTGAGATTATGGGGGAGAGAAACTCCTACAGCAAGACCGACCTTGATGCTACGTTTATGCACATGAAGGAGGATGCTATGCGGAACGGACAGACTAAGCCTGGATATAATCTGCAGATAGCAACTGAGAACCAGTTTATCATCGACTTTGCACTCTATGCTAACCGTACAGATACGCTTACACTTCCTTCTTTCTTGGAGTCCTTCAACTCACGTTACCATCGTTATGCCAAGACAGTCGTAGCCGATTCAGGGTATGGCTCCGAGGAGAACTATCTGTTCATGGACGTACATAATATGGAAGCCTATGTGAAGTATAACTACTTCCATAAAGAGCAGCATCCACGCTATACACCTAACCCATTCTGTCCTGCAAGCCTTTATTATAATAAGGAACAGGATTTCTACGTCTGCCCTATGGGACAGCATATGAAGCGTATAGGCATGAAGCGTTCCCTAACCTCTAATGGATTCGTTACTTACAGTGTACGTTATCAGGCAGAACGCTGTGATGGTTGTCCGTTGAGAGGCTCATGTTTTAAGGCAAGAGGGAACAGAATTATAGAAGTAAACCATCAACTACAGCACTATAAACAAAAGGCACGGGAACTACTGACCTCGGAAGAAGGCATCAAGCATCGAGGACGAAGGTGCATAGAACCTGAAGCTGTTTTTAGACAAACAAAATATAATAAAGTCTACAAGAGATTTAGGCATTTGGGAAAAGACAAGGTCAATATGGACTTTGCCTTCTTTGCTATTGCCTTTAACATAGGAAAAATGTGCAAAAAAAATAATCTCAAGGAGCTAAAAGCTATTATGGAGGTACTTTTAGTCACCTTCAGATGCTCTATAGAAGTTTATATAAGCTATTGGAAGACCAACAAATCATTTTATATGAAATTAGCGGCATAGCTGCAGTAAATAACGAATTATGCGGTAGATGAAGTAAAGAGGAGTAGAAAAGAGGATGTGTCCATTTTGACACACCCTCGCGGGGGTGAGGCTTTAGAAGGGCGGGGAGAGATCTCTTCTATCCTCTTTCTCCAGTATTCCCTTCAATAAAAACGTGGCATTCTGATTGCGCGCCACACCCTTACTTATCTTGTAAGAGTAGGTGATCTGCTCCCCTAACTCAATCTCAAAGCAATAGTTATGGAAGCGTTCTGGCTCCTCATCTTCCATCTTTGACAACTCTAAGTCATGTGTGGCAATTACGCCCGTGACGTTTCGTGAGGCGATGTGTTGTAGGAATAGGCGTGAACCATTTAGCTTATCCAAGGAGTTAGTGCCCTTTAGTATCTCGTCAAGTATGATGAGGTTCGGTGTAGACTCACGTAGAGAGCCTAACAGCTGATCGAGTCGTAAGAGCTCAGCATTGAAGTAGGAAATACCATGAGTGAGGTCATCTGTTGTGCGCATACTCGTGAATAAGTGAAAGACAGAGACCTTTAGTTGCTTGGCAAACACGGGTAATCCGTTCATTGCCAACAGATAATTCACACCCAACGAACGCAGGAACGTACTCTTACCTGCCATGTTCGCACCTGTTACTATATAATATTCACGATCCTGAATGTCGAAGTCGTTTGCCACAGCATGCTCTCCCAAGAAAGGATGATAGAGTGCTTTTGCATTAAAGACAACCTGATTCTCTGCCACAACTTCAGCCTGCACCGCCTTGTTCTCATTGAGTTTGTAATTGCCCATAGATACCAGTGTATCGAAGAGATTCAGTGTTTCTATCCATTCATTTGTACGTTCTTCATACGCTCGTTGCCACTGTTGAAAGAGTCGAACAATGGTTATATCAATCAAAGCAAAGCAATTAAAGATGAATATACCAATCTCATTACTGCGATTATCTATCTTCTGTAAGATGAGTGCTAACCGCTCTAATGACTCTTCCGCACCTGCTAATCGCCCTTTCAATGCCTGCAATTCTGATGCTTGAAAGTCGGTCTGATTGATGAGCCTCAGCACTTGTAAATAGCCGTCAACCGCTGTTTGCACCTTTGCTATCAGTTCGGATATAACACGAATGTGCTTATGCGAACATAAGAAAGCTAACAGGAAGTTGAAGATTCCCCACCATATTGGCAACAAGGAGGGCACGATATCCATGAATGAAAGTACGATACTGGCATAGAAACCCAGCAAGTTTGCAAAACAGAAAAGGCGGAAAAGTGGATGAGAGAAGTATTTGGGTAGCTGCTTTTGATGCACATCTGTCAGTGCCATCAGCACATCCTTTGTTTGAATCTGCCCCTTTACACCAAACGACTTGAACCGAGTTAGAAACGCTTCTGCCTGTCCTAACTCTTGAATGGATGCCATTCTCTGAAGGATTTGCTCAACATGTTCCCTCTGATGCGCACTTCCCCACTCCATTGATAAACACTCTGCCAACTGGTCGCTACCACCTGTTGAGATGGTGCGGTTGATGCGTTGGAACAGAGAACCAGCTCCAAACACGTCTAAATCGTAAGTGTATGGATGTTGCGGATTGACATACTGCGTGCCAGCATTAAGTTTACTGAAGTCGCCATGATGATAGTCTATCTCATTCTCATAGGTCATCACCATTGCTTCTCCCTCCTTTATACGGCGGTCGTTACGCACATCTAACTTGCGAATGTATAGATATAAGAAGAGAGCTAACAGCCCACAAAGTAATGTCCAGGCTGCATTGGCAAGCAAAGTATAGAGTACTACGAAGCCAATCGCAAGTAAGAAAGAGCTTACTTCAGCCAGAATAAAAGCCCGACTACGGTTGCGAAGCCTTGAGAGAAGGCTGTTCTCTTCTTCAACTTTCCGTTGATAACGAGCTGTTAGTTCCTTATTCATGTTAAGAAATATACTATATTGAAAGCATTTATTGCGTTATAACCTCTTTACGAACACGTCCATCGCTATACTTCACAATGTTGATTCCCTTCTGTGGAGCCGTGATTCGCCGACCATCCAATGTATAACGTGCGGTCTCAACAGCGGTTTCCTTTCTATCAGAAACAGATGAGATAGAATTCGGGATAGCATCAGCAATACTGCATTTAGCCGCATTCTCTATTCTACCTGTTTGGGTGTTTATCAGCAAAACACATACCTTCAGCTTTGCTTTATCACGTATGATTGGCTTGCTCGAAACATTCTTGAATACGTAAGAGTGGCTCTGTGTCTGGTCGGCTTTGATAGGAGCTTTGATATACCCCATCAAAGGTTTCCCCACTCCTTCGGCTGCAATAGCAACAAAGTTGTTTACGAGATTACTGACATTAAAAGGTGCTCTTATAAACTCATCAAGCTCCTTTGATATACCAAGCTCATTCGTATCTTGTGAGAAATTATTGCTTTGTACCCACGAAGGATCAGACATTCCGTCTTCTGTCAATACATAAGTAAAGCCGTAAGGAGCCTCTTCCTTATTCACACAGAAGGTCACACTGGGAGTCACGGTGATATTATTCTTCTGTTCATCCCATACCGCGGTGACATCAACATCCATGTCTGCTCCAGCTGATCTTTCGCTTTCGAATTCCTCTCTTGCTATATAATAAGCCAGCTTCCGGTTCCTATTCATCCATAGAGATGGGCGATTTCTATCTTCATAGGCTTTAGCATCATAGTCTTGACAACGTAACGGATCGCTTGAATGAATGACTATTCCTATGAAGTCATCAGCGTAGGTGTTGGCAAGATTCTCTACTAATGCAATGCCACGCGGACAGTATCCACACCACATAGCAGTGTAATCCTCTACCACTACTCGTCGCTTAGGAACCTTATTAACTGTCACTCTTGGCAATGTAGCATAGTTGAAGGTGGCATTGTTCCTATCCCCATTTACCTTTGTAATCGTAAAGATTAAGTTAGTTTCTGATAGCTCGGTGTGGGGTGGAACATCAATTTCTATCGTTGCACCATCATTGTGATTCAAGTCTTCAGGTAAGGTATAATGCTTTGAGTCCAGTATATTCTCATTAAAAGAAAGCGTATAGTCGAAATCGTGAATAGTATTCCTACCATAATTAGAAACCAGCAACTTTGCCTTTACACTCGTTGCTGTGATGGGCACATACACCTTCTGACCAGTAGAAGGGATAAGTGTATTGTCATTGGCTTTGATGTCAGTTGCATAACAACTGACCATAACCAATACAAGAAGTTGTATATAAAACTTATGTAACATACAAGATTTGAATGATTAAAGAATGGTATTTAACGGACAACGAACTTCTTAATTGCCTCCTTTAAGCCCGTCTGCTTCACGATGTAAAGACCCTTAGGAAGATTCGACAAGGATGTAAGCTGCCTATATAATAATGTGCCTTGAGTATTGAAAACATCGTAAGAACCTGCGTAGGATGACGTCACAGAAGCAACACCTGTTGGGTCTGTATCAAACTTAATTGTTAGTGTTGACCCCTGCTTTTCAGCCTCTGCTCCTTCTTCTTTTGTTGTTAGGTGCAAGGTTATCTCACATTTCTCATTTTGCTTAAAATAGTGTTCTACATCAATAACTTCCTTGTCTGTACTACTAAACAACGTCGGGGAACCTACCACGTATGAGCCAGGCTGATCACTAATACTACATTCTTTCAATGCACAAACCTTTACTTCGCCCTCCTCTATCTTCTTAATTGTACAGTGAAGGGTCACTATCAGACTCTTTCCAGACCTATTCTGAACAAACAACTCCCTGCCTATTTTCTTCCATCCAGGATTGAATATGTCATGATCCACATTGTTCAATACAATCGTTGTATTGTTGTTTATCACATTGCCTTGCTCATCTACAAAGGCAACATCATTAGTACTTGTTTGCGCATGGGCACTGGTAAAGAAACAAGCAACTAATCCTACCAGTGCGAGTAAACGTAATTTCATATCGAATCTTTAATATTTATGGTTTTAATTTATAGTCATTTTATGAGAGAGAAACCCTTTGTTGCACTACTTGCAACACACCACTTTCATTATAAAAGAAGCCTATAACCCAAGCTCTATTGGGTTTAATACCCTCTGGAAGCGTATATAAAAACTTCTCTTTCATCGTATTAAAAAGCATTAACTCTGTGCCCCATTCACCATTAATTGCTGCTCGGAACACATGACGATGCACATATTCCTTCTCCAATTTATTATTGGGGAAAAGCTGAGGAGCGACCACGTTATCCTCCACCAACCATAGTTGTAGCTTCCCATTTACATTTCCTTTCAAGCTCTTCAAGTCTGTTTCAATATTCACTTGACGCTTATTAGTATTATACTGACATCTTAGGTCTATGCTAACAGTTGTTGTTTGGGCAAGTTCATCATAAACACGTCCTGCCCAAGCATCCTTAGATAGCACACCTCCATGACGATTGATAAGTGCCTTCGGAACGTTCGGAACAACCCAATGCTTATAATACATATCACCCATATCTGTGCGCAAGCCTACTACACTTGACGTATTCTTTAGGGCGAGAGGACCTGCATGAAAGGCTACAGCAATCAATTTATCTGCTCCGTAAGAGTTCTGTAACTGTACAATCGCAGTAGCAGCTTCAGGACAGAAGATGCAACGTTGACCTGTAAACTCTTCTATCAAGACATTGTGCTGAACTGTTACTGCAGGGATTTCTACCAATCGTTCGTCACGACTGACAGGGTCACAACTAACCAAAAAGATTAATGAACTTAGGAGGAATAGATATATATTCTTCATCTCGTTTAGAAATTATAATTATAAGAGAGGGTCAATCCCTTGGTCGCAGGGATATATCGGCATACACCGCCAGAGCAGTTGAATCCAGCGCGAGTACGACCATATCCCAGTTGTAACCGGTGTGCCCCACCACTATAGGTCACGTAGCCTTGATAGTAATGTACATGCGTGTTGCCCGCATTATAAAGGTCGCTTACAGTAAACATCCAATGTGGTGCAAGCGACAACTCGCCTAATCCAAATACCCAATCACGATCTCCATCCTTTGAAGTAAGGTATTGCGCCTCTACACGCAAGGTCGTTTTAGGTGACAATTTCTGCTTGACATCAGCTATAAAGATATGTGAGTTCAACATTCCCCCATGCCCTTCGAGTAGCAATTGATTGTAACGTTGAATCATATACATCATATTTAGCTTCGTTCCTCGATATAGTCGTCTCTCCAACTGGACGTCTATGTCTTGATAATAAGTTGATGTCCCCCAAGCCCAGAAAGGGCTTCCGTAACCATCTGTCCCTATTTCATTTGTTCCTTTTCTACGTATTGAATGAACGTGTGAGAGGTTCATTTTGATGGTTGTACCATACTTTCCACCTATCCAAGAACCCTTTGGGAAGGTATAAGCTGCCGTTGCTTGGTAAGCCCACTCACCCTCTGGTCGTGTGGCATAGGGGTAGAGCGCAGCCAAGGTATAGGTATGCTCTATCGTAAAAGGCGGCAGATGATTGATAAAAGAGGAACTCCCTTCCATTGTTCTACGACTACGGAAGCCCATATTCGTACTGCGTTTTGCTTGCAGAAGCAGGCTTATTCCGCGCTTTGAATAGGAGCCAGAGAGCATTGCCACATAGCCATTACGATAGATATAACCATTATCATGCGAAGGATCCTGCGTCTTCATCGCCATTTCTGCTAATACATTGAAGCCGTGATGTTGCACTCGCAGGCGTAAATCGAACGCATTGACATAACGAGGAAGACGCAGCCGATGAGTTGGATCAACCATTATTACTTCGTCTTTCTCATACTTATTGAGGTAAGAAGCACCAAGGGTTATAAAGGTGTTATGCTGTTGGAGGGACTTAAACAACTCTTCAATGTTCCACTCAACATCTGCTCCTGTCATCCAACTCTTATTATGTCCCCAGTATCTCCGCTGTCTTCCTGACAACAACTTCACTGAAACTCCATCCCAAGGGCGCATATTTAGGCGTACACCTTGTAGTGAATTATCAATTCCAAGACTGCGATCTTCATAAGAACGAAGGATGAATCCCGATCCAAACTGCTCATAAAAGCTACCTAAAGTAAGCTCGGCATTCTTATAATTAGCCTTTAGATACGCATAAGGAACGCCCCACCCTTTAAAATCTTGTTCGTATCCTGGAAGCGGATGCTTGAGATATTCCAGTCGAGCACCAGCCTCAATATAACGATTCGAGAGCTTTAAATCAACGTAAGTATTGGTTAGAAAGCGTCCACCAGCAGCCTCCGCACCTATTACGCTATCCTTCTCTGCCAATAAAATATCGCTTTGAATGCTTCCGGAAAGGCGCAACTTATCAGAAACTTCCTGCGCATATAGGCAAGTACTACTCATCCCAACGAGTAGAACCATTAGTATTCTTCGTCTCATAAGATTATTTACCAGCCACTTCTTTTACCTTCTTATACAGCTCAAACTCAGCTCCGTCAGTATAGCCATTATGCTTATAAACGATCTTTCCGTTGCCATCAAGCAAGATAGTATAAGGTACGGATTGGATGCTTAAGGCTCTGCGAAGCTCCCCATTCGGGTCGAGTAGCACCTCATACCGCCAGCCATTTTGATCTACTAAAGGCTTCACCTTATTAATATTCTGCGCTTGATCAATGGAAACAGCAACGATGCGAACACCTGTTTCGCGCTGCCAATCATCATAAACCTCATCTATACTCTTGAGTTCGCGATCGCAAGGTTTGCACCAAGTTGCAAAGAATGCAACGATAAGAGGATTGCAGTTGTTAGCAATAGTGTCGG
Source organism: Prevotella veroralis (assembly GCF_018127765.1). NCBI lineage: Bacteria > Pseudomonadati > Bacteroidota > Bacteroidia > Bacteroidales > Prevotellaceae > Prevotella > Prevotella veroralis. Next base: position 1,571,254 of record NZ_CP072330.1, read on the forward strand.
TTTGTACGGTCTTCCCTTCTATGTCTTTAAGAGTAACTTTGGGCAATCGCTCTTGTGCAGAAGCTACCCAACTTATCAACAACAAACAAAGGGACAAAAATAATTTATTCATCTCTTTTAGTTATAATTGGCTGCAAAAATACGAAAAAAAAGCGATACTACAAAGAAGAGGATTAGCTAACTCTAATAAGAGAGACGATTTGGAAGGAGTTTTTTAATACTACTCTCGATCATATCCAACAGCTATTAAGCTCCGATTCTATCCTCAAAAAGGTTCTTCATAATGATCGATTCTTGGTTTGAACTTGCTCCTTTTGCATATTCTTCCGCATCTATATCATTCAAAGAGACTTTGATGTTTGTAATAAAATACTACCGATTTCAGGGCTTATAACTGCGTTTTTCTGAAGAAGATGCGTACTTGTTCTCAAATAACGCAATTAGAGAGTAAAAAAGCTAAGTATTTTTAACCGCCTGATTAGCAGCATATTACATAAAACAAGGCATCGTTCTGAGCATAAATAAGCAACAAAATACATGAAAGGAAGGCTGTTTTTACTAAAAACGGAGGTACATTTTACCAAAAACGGAGGTACATTTCACTAAAAACGGAGGTACGTTTTACCAAAAACGGAGGTACGTTTTACCAAAAACGGAGGTACGTTTTACTAAAAACGGAGGTACGTTTTGCAAAAAAGCTAATATTGACTTCGATTTAAAGCTATAATGATTCTATTTGAAGCATAGCACAAGTACTCATAATGTAAAATACTTTCTTAGTATCTAATCGTTTGTTTTGGATTATCAACCATGACTTTTGAATGAAAGGAAACCTCCATATCGATAAAAACGAATGCTATAAAGTAGGGACAGACGCCCTCGTCTGTCCGCATAGAAAGTATAATTTGCAATGAAGAATAGGCGTTGGGGCGGACAGACGAGGGCGTCTGTCCCTACTGTGTGGTACTATATCCAACAGAATAAACTACTCTTTTACACGTCAACTTATCAACTCGTCAACTCTACCTAATCATAATTTTGAATTAGAAGAAGTACCCTCATTGATTGAAATGAATGCTTCACAGTAGGGACAGACGCCCTCGTCTGTCCGCATAGAAAGTATAATTTGCAATGAAGAATAGGCGTTGGGGCGGACAGACGAGGGCGTCTGTCCCTACTTTTGGCACTACATTCAACAGAATAAACTACTCTTTTACACGTCAACTTATCAACTCGTCAACTCTACCTAATCATAATTTTGAATTAGAAGAAGTACCCTCATTGATTGAAATGAATGCTTCACTGTAGGGACAGACGCCCTCGTCTGTCCGCATAGAAAGCGTAATTTGCAATAAAAAATAGGCGTTGGGGCGGACAGACGAGGGCGTCTGTCCCTACTTTGTGGCACGATATACAACAACGCTACCAACAGACTAACTCTCGCTAATGCGCATTATAGGGAAAGTATATCTCAGATATGCGTTTTACTTATTCGTAATGCGCTTTTTCTTAGCACCTTTCAGCCACATATAACCCAACAATAGGATGAATGCACCCAAGATAAATAACAATGGGATGCGATATTCTTGTGGATGAACCCAGAACTCTTTGAAGAAGTTGATGCGTCCGAGTATCTCTACTGGCGTCCAAAAGACGATCACTGTCGCCACAGCCATTCGAATGTTTGCACCCCAAGCGGCGATATGGAGCTGTCGACGGAACATAAAGAGTGAACCAATGAAACAGCTTATTCCGATGAGATAAGTTACTGGATGGTGGTCGCCAAGGAAGTTTTTATCATAACAGAACATTAACAACAGATAGAAAGCCCATAGTATCATGTTCAGTTCCATGAACGTGATTATAGACGTGTGGTGGGTCATTGGCTGCACAACTATCTTATTCTTATGCTTTCCGAAGAGTTTCTCTTGTATCCATGTGATGAAGTCGCAACCATTACGAGTACTAAAGATATACATCGTCATGACCATCATCCACAATCCAAAGGAGGCTGGCATAATAAGATATTCAGGCTTGGTAACAACTTTACCATGCTCTATCTCGGGTGGAACTCCATAACGGCGTGCATAATAGAGGAATAGGAACTCTACCCATCCCGTCCAAAACAATAAACCGCCAATAAGCCCCCATAAAGTTTGACGAGTATCTCCTTTGACAAAGACACCGACGATAACCATAATCAAGCCAACGAACCCCATTGTGAAACCAGCATAATGTACAGCCACTGGATCCATGAACTTCTCCATCAGTATCATTAGTGCATGACCTAACGGCATTGTGAATAGTACGAGGACAAAGGAGGCTATCGTGCGCCACCAATAAGTTTTCTTTTTCTCCATTATTATATATTAGAACTTAAATAGTTTATCCACATCAACAGACAAGCCAACCTGCAGGTTCATGCCATCTGTCAATGGGCAATTCAAATAGTAATACTCTGGTTTATAATTGAAGAGGTTATCCAAGGCAACACTCAACTTCACACTCTTGCTGAATCGTTGTACAACAGCGAGCTTAAAGAGCGCGTATGCAGGGTAATGAATGGTGCGGATTCCCTTCGAGATGTCGTAATAATCAACGAACTCTTGATTGTCTACTGATGATAAGAAGCGACCATCGAGACCAATATTCAGCCCATAGTTCTTCACAAACTGATGATCCCAATCAATATGCCCCGTCATTGCGTGCTTGCGAGCAGGGATGTATTGGTTATTCACCGAGTTATTGTTCTTATCCTTTGGTAGGTGCTCATTGGTATAAGCATAAGACAGACGTGCGGTAATACCATTCGACCATCTCGCTTGTGCCGTAGCCTCTCCTCCACTCACAGAGTAGTTTCCGAGGTTAAGATAAGGTAGATGAGGAATAAGGTCAGCAGCACTCTTATAGAAAGGAGCACCAGTAGCGAGTTTATCCTTAATCCTATTGTAGTAAGCCGTAAGAGTGTAGTTGTAATGTCCATGTGTATAGTCAGTAGACAGGGAGAAGTTATGACTTACCTCTGGTTTCAAGGCTGGATTCCCTTCTACAATCCATATTCCTGCCATGTCAAAGTTATAGTATTTCTCCTTTAACGTTGGTGATCTGAAGCCCATACCATAGCTAAGACGGAGATTAAGATTGTGTATTGGCTGGTAACGAAGGCTTATCTTTGGTGTCACGCGAGAGATATGTCCATCCGAGAAGTAGTCGTAACGCAATGCACCAACAGCCTCCCATTGCTTGTTAATGTTCCAGTCATATTGCGTAAAAGCATCAAAGGAATCTTGCTTGCGGGTGCGTCCTTCAAGGTTCACATTCAATAAGTAGTCGTGCATATAATCGGCACCCACGGATAGAACATCGCCTCCTTTGAGGTTGTGATTATAGAGTAATCGGAAGCTATTCTGCACGTTGGAGTAGTCGCGCACATCGATCTTTGCGATTCGTTGATAGTCCGACTTATCATATTGATCGAATGCGTATGTAAGCTCAAAGTTATCCGATTCGGTCGGAGTCCATACTCCTCTAAGTCCGCCAGAGAAGTCTCTATATCGTTCTGGTGTCTCTGTTGTACGTACAAGCTGGCGATAGAAGTAACCCGCCCTACCTGTTATTGAGAACTTATCAGTAGGTGTATAAGACAGTTGCTCCTTAATGTTCCAAGTTGCATCTCCATATATCGTGGACACGACACGAGTAATAGGATGGTCGCCATTCTGCACATTGTAGTTATCCGACTTGTTCCTATTTACGGTCAAGAGGTTGCTCCACTTCCCTTGTTTCAACTGCCACGACAAGCCGTAACGTTGCTCGTTATGCTTGCCAAAGCGCATATTCAGATTGAGAGAACACGGCTGCATCTTCTTCTTAGTGATAATATTGATAACTCCACCAGCCGCATTCGAGCCATAAAGAGCAGATGATGCTCCAACAATCTCAATGTGATCTACGTTGTCCATCAGTAGTCTTGTGAAGTCGACATCATCCATCGTCTCACCTGCAAGACGTTCACCATCAACAAGAATCAATACACTTTGTCCGCCAAATCCCGACACGTTCATGTGTACTTGTTGGTTCATTGCATAGGAAAACTCAACACCTGGCATTACCTGTTGCAATAGGTCGCGCAGATTAGTAGCATCGGTCTTTGCAATATCATCTGATGTAATGATTTTCGTCAAGACAGGTGTGTTTGCGAGTAGCTTTGGTGTACGCGTACCCGTGACAACAACCTGCTCTAACTCGTAAGACTTATAGATGGAGTCGTTCACCTCATCTGCCCATGACACCGAAGAAAGTGTAACGAGCAGAACTGATAATAGAATGGTTTTTCGTTTCATAACCTATTATATAAGGTCTCATTGCCCCTCTCATTGCCACACAATAGTATGGGAAAGGGCGGATGTATTGCTTAATAAGGATATTTGTAATTGATGGTCAACCAACATTTAGTTCCTCCCGTATTCATATAGTTCACCAACTGTAGGGCAGCATACTTCCCATTCTTCAATCGCAGGATGTACACATTGCTCTTCATTGTAAAGGCTGGCGGCATAGGGGGGATATCGAGTCGAAGCCATGAAGATAACACCTTATTAATAGTTATCCCTTGGCATCCTATCAAACTCAGGAGCATTTGCGACTGATCGAACCAGACCTCATTTTCGCTCCACTCATCCGTTTGGAAGTTTGCACCGAGGAAGTCTATGCTGCTCTTCGGAAGCTCACTCATCGACTTATAGTTGGTTTCCAACACTGCACCCCCATTTGTTCTCACATTGTTACGATGGAAGGCAAGACTCCATGAAGGCGGCTTTGGTTGTGCATCAGTAACTTTAAACGAACGCTTCTCATTGACGGCTATCCCCTTTCCGAATACATCGAACCAATAAGTATAGATTCCTGTCTGCCCGTTTGAGGTGCCAGTAGACAGGGAGGAAGGAATATGATAAGGTGTAAAATGGCTCTGTGCCTTCAGCAATCCGACGGTATCTTTTTTCTCAATATAAGCCTGTAACGAGTCAAAATCAACGTAATACCAGTCCTTCCAACTTGTGGCATCAACTAATAACTGCCCTTCCGTAATCGTTGGAGAAGCTGGCGCATCATCGTATATACCATCAAAAAGACCATTGCAGGCGGTCGCCGTCAACATGACGGCAACACCTGCAACCACATTATATATATGTCTACGGAGATTCATTGTGTCCCGTTTAAACTTATTGCTTAGCCCCAACAAAAGTGCCATAGATGGTCATTGGCATTGTTCCCATCTGATAGTTATTGCTGACCTTCAGCTTTCCATCAGCTTCTTTAGTGATTGTAACCTTGCAAACATCCTTATCAAAGGTGTACTCCTGATCCTTTGTAACATTACCAGATCCATCGATTACTTTAAAATGGAACTTGATATTGTCATCCTTATAAGCTTTCACAAAAGCCTTCTTAGTCGCATCATAAGGGATATTAGGGATAGTGTAAGTTCCTAAATAGAGGTTTCCCATCATTGTATTCTTATATGTTACCGCAGGAACTATCAAGTTGATGGTACCATCTTCATTGTCTGTTATCTGATAAGTAACCTCTTCTTCTGTAGAATAACTAAATACAATGGCTACCGAGATTTTGTCTGTTCCTTTGTAACTACCTACGAACTGGTCAGCTACTGACGCTGGTGCAAACTGTACACTCTGTATCTCATCAGCTCTAAAAGTTACCTTTGAGCCATCTGTCTTATTGATTACTACCTTCTGTGCCTGTACTGCCACAGCACTTAAAAGTGATACGATTACTAAAGTAAAGAACTTCTTCATTGATTGATAAATTTAAATGTCTTGGTTAATGATTTTACTATAAACACGCCCTTCTGACCATCGAAAGGAACCTCGGCGACGCCATTTTGATTCACAACAGCACTACCGACAAGCTGCCCATTGATGGTATAGACGCTCACACGAGTGCCCGCTTTCAGCCCCTCTCCTCGTACCGAGAAGTTGGTAAAAGAGAACACTGCATTAGACTGTTCAGCCCCAACTGTATTGATACCAGTAGGCTGATCGGTGAAAGTAAAGCTAAGGAAATCCGTTAAAGGATACTCTACGGTTTTGCTATCAGTCGTCAGAACAAGATGATCTGCCGTAAAGGTAACCGTTGGTTTGTCTTTGAGAGCAAAGGTCGTAGCCTTTCCGTCTTTGTCAGTTACTTTCACATAATTAGCCGCGGAAGCAGAGACTGCTCCCCACGTAGCCAACAATGCGATAGCAAGTGACCTGCATAAAGTTTTAATTCTCATGTTATTGACATTGTTAATATTAGTTTCTAACTGGTTGCAAAGTTAGCTTATATATGTCAACAACACAATACCAACATATTATGATTTTTGTTAGTTCGCTTTAAGTTAGCACCTGCCTTTGTTTCATCTCCAAGTACTTATTAATAACATCTACGCTGAGACGCTCTGGAGTCGTTAGTATGCTATAGATGCCATGCTGGTGCAGTGTAGACACAATGAGGCGTTTCTCGTATGTAAACTTCTCTGCAATGACATGCTGATAATACTCTTCTATGGATCGCTTAGGCGTTTGGATGTAATCATTCATCTCACTATCTTCAAAGAAGACTACGAGCACACGATGCCAACGACTTAGTAGTTTCAGATAAGAGAGTTGCCTGTTAAGAGCTGTCATACTTGAGAAGTTCGTATAGACAACGAACAGACTTCGCTTGCTAACTTGCTTTCGCACGTTGACACAAAGGTTACTGAAGTCGCTCTCTCCAAAGTCGGTTTCTTGCATATAAAGCGCATCCAACAATCGTTGCATTTGTCCCGTGCGGCGCGAGGGAGCTACGAATGTGTCCATCTTATCGGTGAATGTAATCAGACCAGCCTTATCGTCGCGGTGCATAACGACGTAAGAAAGCACCAAGGCGGCATTTATGCTATAATCTAATAAGGTCATTCCACGGAACGACTGTTGCATGACTCGTCCCTTATCAATGACGGAAAACACTTGTTGCGAACGTTCGTCACGATAGACATTCACCATGAGTTCATGCTTCCGAGCACTTGCTTTCCAGTTGATAGCACGATACTCATCGCCTTGCACATAATCTTTTATCTGTTCAAATTCGGTATTATTTCCGATACGTCGAATCCGCTTGATGCCCATCTCGGTAAGGTTATTGCTCATCGCAAGCAATTCGTATCGGTTCAACATCAGATAGGAAGGATAGACCTTCACGTCCTTTGCATTGCCCAAGCTATATCTGCGCTCCACAAGTCCTATGATGGTGCGTGCGAAACAACGAATCCGCCCAAAGGAATAAACTCCTCGCTTCACTGGAGTGAGCGTGTAACGAATTTCGTCCTCGCCCTTTGCAGCAAGCTGGAGAGCGTATTGTATGTCTCGACGTTGGAACACTTTAGGAGCCTCATCAATGACAGTGAGCCATACAGGGAAGGTGTATTCGCTTGCTAAACGGAGTTTTATCACATTCTCATCGCCGTTAGAAAACCTATCCGCACAGCTCCGTTCCGCTGTTATCGCACGCCGATGATAGAGCATGAAAGCATCTATAAGGAGGGTTAAGACGAAGACGAACAACAGAAACTTAGCCGCCGTGAAGAGGAAGGGATAGACATATCCCAACCCACAAAGCAGTGTCAAGCACGCAAAGATGATATAAAATCGCTTGGTAAGGAACATTTATTCTATCTATAAGAGGGTTATTTTGCTAAGGTGCGAAGCCTCCGCACCAATAGTGTGAGGTTGTGTAACCATTTGTGCGAAGCATTCGCACACATATAAGTCATTATATTTACTCATACGTATCAGCGTTCTGACCCGTATGGGTCAGCATTGTGACCCGTATAGGTCAACACTGCGAACCGTATGGGTGATTAGCCTTACACATAAAACAAGGCTCTCTCTATGTTGGGATCACTTAGGGACTTCCACCTTATCTATCAACTTCTGCGCTACTTTCAACGCTGTGTAGCCTTCCATTTCAGCCTCAGCGGTAAGGAGGAGACGGTGTTGAAGGATGTTAGGAGTAACGAATTTGATGTCTTCCGGCGTCACAAAGTCACGTCCGGAGAGCATGGCGTATGCCTTAGAAGCATTGAGCATCGCAACAGCAGCACGTGGACTGGCTCCGAGATAGACTGCCTTTGACATGCGTGTCTGCTGTACGATGGATGCAATATAGCGTAGGAGGCTATCTTCAATGTACACTTTTTGCAACTGCTGACGCATGTTTAGAAGCTCACGAACGCTTAATAAGGGTTGAATATCATCCAGTTTGACAAGCTTTCTATTCTCTTGATGATGCTGCAAGATGCTTACCTCTTCTTCAAGCGTGGGATAACTCATGCGAATCTTAAATAGGAAACGATCCAATTGAGCCTCTGGTAGACGGTAAGTTCCCTCTTGCTCCACTGGATTCTGCGTCGCTATGATCGTGTAAAGGTCGTTCATACGATGCGAAACACCATCGATTGTGACCTGTCTCTCCTCCATTACTTCGAAAAGAGCAGCCTGTGTCTTAGCTGGGGCACGGTTAATTTCGTCAACAAGTACCATCTCTGCAAACACAGGTCCTTGATGGAAATCGAACTCGGAGGTCTTCATATTGAACACCGTCGTGCCTAATACATCACTTGGCATTAGGTCTGGCGTAAACTGAATACGGCTGAAACGCGCGTCAATGAGGCGTGAGACTAATCGAGCTAACAGGGTTTTTGCCACTCCGGGGACGCCTTCAATCAGCACATGACCGTCTGCAAGGATGGCTGTTAACAGCAAGTCGACTGCCTCCTGCTGTCCAACAATCACATTGCCGATAGCCTTCTTTAATTGTGTAATCTTCTCACTGAAGTCCTGAAGATCAGTTCTCTCTGCTTTATTCTCTTCCATCTTGTTGGTGTATTGTTCGTTAGTTTTATTATTAATTAGTCCTTCCATAAAGATTAAAGGTTATTGATGATGGTGTCTAATCCGTCTATCGTCTCTTGCAATCGTCTATCGGGTAAGGTCGTATCTGCCTCTATGTAGCGTTTTACCTTATCCAGTATCATGCGCACTTCGGCTTCCGGCATACCTGTTCGGAGAGCTAATTGGGTTATATTCTCTCGTCTCGACTCTTCATCATCAACATCTATTAGCAGCTGCCGACGCACTGTCTCTGCAAAATAACTATACTTCTTCTGTAACAAGTCATGGTTCTCATGCTTCTGATAATAGAGTGTTCCGATGAGTTTCACAAACTCCAACGACTTGTTTTCGGGCTGTTTTACCACAGGGATCACCCTTTGGCGACGTCGAGCATAGAACACGCAGAACAACAGCAAACCTAACAATGTGAGATAGACACACCATCTGAGTGGCGCATTTTGCAGCCAGTAACGGAGCGGACTCTCCTTGTTTATCTCGTTCTTAGGCGCATACGCATCTGTACGTGTTACTGGTAAGCCACGGAATTGGGACATCGCACGGAATAAGAGTCCGTTTATCTCGGGGTCAAGTACGCCATAGTTGGTCCATAGGAGTGGGTCACATGAGAGGAACAACTCGCCCTTCCCCCACTTAATTCGTATGAGTCGTGCCTGCCAATAACCGCCTATCTTGTCAGCATACTCATCATCATCTACGTCGCAAGAAACGTCTGTTGTATCTACATCCCCATCAATAGAACGTTGGAAAGCACATAACAATGTATCACATTGGACACTCTCATTTACCTCAATCCCATAGCCTGACATTGATGTATAGACCTGATAAGTATGAGGCGTATAAGGCTTCACTGCATTCCAATAGAGGGTATCCATCGGGATTTGATAGTCTGATAACGACTTCTTCACCCACTGGGGAAGGAAGGTATCTCTACCTGATACCGCCACACCAAAGTTTATTTTCGAGGAGTCACAAACGAAGTCTGAGGTGACAATAAGCACTTTATTACCTGCTTTTAACAACCTACTCAACGCTCTCCTATCGGTTTCTGTTGGGTTAAATGCCAATGTTTGCACTAAAATAGCATGTGGTTTCTTGCCATATCCATCACGTTCTAACTGCGCAAAAGTCTTATTCGTCACATGATAACCAGCAGGGATTGACTTCTGCATAAGCGTGTCGAAGACTGCACAACCAAAGGGTTGACCATCGTAATGACCGAAAGTTGGTCTCCAAACAAACTTTGCCGGAGCATTAAACTCCATCACTAAGACAAAGAGGAGGAAAACCACTATACCTAATAAGAACTTCTTATTCATGCAAGCTGTCTCCTTTCTCAATCTCAACTTCTATATTGAGTAGCTCGTTGACAAGTTCTTCTGACGCCTCATAATTACCATATCTCACACGCATGAAAGCATTGGTCATACGCTGGAAGTCGGTCGACAAGAACTCACGTGTGTATTGCGTTGGTGTCTTATAAAGCTGCCAATTAATCTTATGATGGTCTGCCAGCCAACGAAGTGTGCGCAGATACACCATTCGTATAGCCTTATAATAATCCTTTTGAGCCATCGCCTTGGTATATTCTACATCAAAGTTGACACCGTAGATATTGTCTTCTTCAGCATCAATGATACTCACCTTACCTGTACGATGGAATAGCTTCGCACGGTAACGGTACATAAGAAAGGCAATAAAAGCCGCCACTGCAATGGCTAAACCTATATAGATATAGAATCGGACATCGCCTTTCCCATTCGGAGAGAATAGTGTCGATATCCACTTCATCAGCTTATTTACCAGCCAGTCCCATAAGTCAAGCTCTGGAGCTTGTAGCTCTTTCGCATAGTTATACGCCTCATCAACGCGGTATTGATGTAGTAAAGCTGTATCGCAAGAGAGCGTGTCGGACAGGGCTTGTAACATACTGAAGAGGTTTTACGAATTGTGTTATAGCTTATCAAAGTTGTTGATGTCGTTATCTTTCTCTGCCAGTTGATCAAAGTTCTGGATGCCTTCTTCAACTGAAACTCCATCTACTTCCTCTGCAACACTACCATAGTGGAAGGCAAGCGCAACGACAGTTAATGACATTGCTAAATATGTTCCAAAGTTCATGATAACCGAGAAGATGTATTCGATGAAGTTGTAGATTGGAGAATTAACAACCGATGTTGCTCCTTCATTCGTTGCAGAGATAAAGACCTTAGCAAGGTACATGAAGTACCAAGGTAACGTCGTTACCATCTGGAGGAAATTCCCCACAATACCCATAAGAAGCAGCAATCCAATCAAAGACCAGAAGGAATGAACACCTAATCTCCACCCACGACGAATGGAGCTAAAGACGTTCTCATCATCTTCGAATATATATACTGGCCATGAGAGATAGGCTGGGACAAAGGCAACTAACAGTCCGATAATGACCAAAAAGAATAGTCCAATACCAATAAGGACATTAGGGAATTGGTCATTCGAGGTCACTTCAAAGAAGATAAAAGCAAAGAGTCCAAGGATAATGGTGATGACCACCCATGCAACCGCAAACACTAAGCTTAAGAGGAAGGAGCGTTTCATACTCTGAATGATGAGTGGCTTGAGGTCACGCAAGGTCACCCCTTGCAAGCGAGTGGGGCTTCCATTATAATACCTTATCAATGAGAAGCAGATTGAAGAGAGTAAGATAGAACCGAGAACAAGGCAGACTATCAATATAAGATAGGACAGACCCGTATTCACTAATAGGTTTCCTAAAGCTCCATCTGAATCTGCATTATCAACAGCAACAGCCAAATTGTTATCTACAACAACAGAGCTTAACCACTCTAAAGCGAATGCCTGAAGCAGACAAAGGGGTAAGACAAGATAAAAACAAGCCTTTAACCATAGCTTATAGTTCTCTTTTAAGAAATCGAAAGTTGCTGTGAACTTCTGTCCAAAGGTACGTACTCTATACAAGTCAACCTTGGGTCTCTCTACTTGAATGCGCATGTTTATTACGTTTATAAGGTAAGTATATAAAATAAAAGATTACGAATACGAATGAAAGGAGAATGATGCTCAACCGCACATAGTTGTTGATTTCGGTGTGCCGAGTGATGAAGCTCTCTATAAAACCAGCCACTATGAAGAGCGGAACAGTACCTACAATGATCTTCATACCACGCTTTGCACCTCGTTGGAAGCTCACTAAGCGTGAGTAAGTGCCAGGGAATAGCCATCCATTACCCATTGCCAAGCCTGCAGCACCAGCCACCACGATGGATGAAAGTTCTAAGGTTCCATGCAACATAGTGGTTAGTAAGCATTCAGATAACAATCCGTGCTGATAGAAGAAGGTATCGAAACAACCCACCATAACACCATTTTGAAACAAGGAATAGCCTGGCATGAAGCTCGTCAGTACGCCCATAGCAAATATATAGAACGATACCATGATGTTATTAAGCGTTATTCCGATGAACATACCCCCCTCTTCTTCACTTCCATAAATGCCCATCGGCTTTCCTTGTGCTATGTTCTCGAGCGTCTGATCCATGTATCCATCACCGAGAATGAGCCTTGGGAAAGATTCATCTCCTAATGTTGAGACGACTCCAATGAGCACACTTATCATGAAGATAGCGAATGACAGGAATAGTAATCGGCGTTCTTTCCACATCACATCAGGTACCTCTTGTGTCCAAAAGGTGATCATTCGTTTCCATTTCTCACGCTTATTGCGATAGATCTCATTATGAAGTGCAGAGGAAAGGTTGTTTAGATAGATTGTAATTCGTGATGTTGGATAATGTGTTTGAGCAAAGGCAAGATCGGTTGTAAGGTCTGTGTAAGCATCTGCCAAGCGGTCAGGCATTACCGAGTTGATGTTATCCACCAACGCTTCTATTGCTTTCCACTTCTCGATGTTATTACGTATGAAAAGGATTTCCTTCATTATCTCTTTTATAGGTAATGGTGATTAATTCTACCAACTGCCCACAAAAGTAGAGTTTTTTTCCTATATTTGCAACTGAAATAACCAATTTGTTACGAAGAGAATGTCGGAATCCAACATCGTTACAGGGCAATATGTGCAAATCAACCAATCGCCAGCAAGCATTGGCGAACGCATGCTTGCACAGATGATTGACGCTTTTATCCTATTCGTTTACGCCTTTGGTATGGGGCTACTAATATATAATACAGACGACTATCTGAATAATAAACTACAATTATACTCGGCGTTCTTTGTTTTCTTGTCAGTGCTCTTCTATTCCTTTTATATGGAACTCTTCAACCATGGACAGAGCCTCGGAAAGATGATTACGCACATCCGTGTGGTGAAGAAAGACGGTACGACACCTGGTATTGGCGACTTCTTCATGCGCTGGTTATTGCAGTTTATTGACATAGGGTTCTCCTTCTTAGGTGTAGCTGTTATCCTTTTGACTAAGAACTCACAGCGTTTAGGCGACTTAGCAGCCCACACTATGGTGATAAAAATCAATGATTACCATAAGATCCAAGTCTCTCTTGACGAGTTCTCGTACCTTGATCGCAACTATAAACCCGTCTATCCACAGGCAGAAGACCTTTCGCTCAATCAGATAGAGGTCATTCAACGCACGCTCGATGCCGACTATGGACCTGATAGGGAGCGTCGAATTGCCACCTTAGCACCTAAAGTTCGGGAACACTTAGGCATCTCTGACACGAAAACGGGTAATGAGAAATTCCTTTATACCATTATCCGTGACTATCAACACTATAGTCTTGAGATGGTTTAAACACCTATTATAATAAGGTAAGAAACCGAATGATTCTTATATAGAATAGCGTTGGCTCTTAGAGACGAATAGAGATGAATACACCCATGAGAGCATCTATCAAAAGCAAGTTAATGGCAATCAGCACTGCAATAGCTTATCCGCCAATCCGTTTAAAACGCCAAGAAGTGGCAAAGGAAATGCGCGGGAAGTGGGCAATCGTTACGGGTGCATCCCACGGGATAGGGCGTGCTCTGACAGAGGAATTAATCTCTTTGGGAGCAAACATCTTTCTTCTTGCACGCAGTGAAGCGGAGTTACAAATGCTCTGTGCGAAGGCGAGGGAGCAAGGGCGTCATGCCGATTATTGTGCGATAGACCTCCGTGATAGGGAGCAACTCAACCGTCTCTGTCAAAAGCTACGCAAGGATATGCCACAAGTGGACTATCTTTTCTGCAATGCAGGCAAATCCATTCATCGCAATATCACACTGGCAATAGACCGATTGCACGATTATGACCGCACAATGGACCTCAATTATCGATCCTTTGTGGCGTTATCACTCGCATTGTTACCTGCCTTGCAAACAAATAAAGGGCATATCGTTTACTCATCCTCCGTAAGTTCTCTCTATCCAATGGCACCGGGTTGGTCGGCTTATCACGCCTCCAAAGTTGCTGCCAACGCATGGCTTGACACGGCAAGGATAGAGTTAAAGAAGTTAGGGGTGCGTGTTCATTTGGCTTACCTGCCCTTGGTTCACACACAGATGTCGGATGTCAATGAGCAATATAGGCATCTCCCAGCTTACAATCCAGCTGATGCTGCAAAAATTCTATTGCGCCTCTGCATAGGAAAGAAGTATTGTTACCAACCCTGGTGGGCTATTCTCTCTGTTCCCATTGCGCGTGTCATTGCTCCTGTTATCCGTCTTTTCTATCAGAAATTATGAAGAGCAAAACATTAAAAAACCTCTTTCTCATTCTTTATCGACTACATATTCTTTCGCCAAAAGGGTTATTCTACTGGGCAAAATACTTGCTTTCAGAAGGAATGAGTTTGATGGCTCTGCTCCGTTTCGCCGCTCACTTCTATCCAAATCGCTGTGCGGTAAAAGACGAGGAACAATCTCTAACATATCAAGAAACATACGAGAAGGCAAAAACACTGGCTCAACTGCTCTATACACAATACCAACTACACCCCAAGATGAACGTTGCTCTCTTAGGACGTAACAGCCTCATCCTGTCCTTACTGCTCCCTGCTCTCTCCCGAATAGGCGTTCATATCACTTTGTTGAACACTGACATGCCACAAGATCAGCTTTTAGAATATCTGAGAAAACGTCATTATCAACTCTTCATATATGATAAAGAACTGATAGAAGAGCCTCAACTATTAGCATGCAAAGCCATAATAACAGAGGAACTCCACCACCTTATTATATATAGAGACCATCACGAAGAAAAACAAAAGCTCCCTCGTATGCGCCGCGGAAGGAACATTATCATTCATACGGGCGGTTCGAGTGGTAATTACAAGGCTGTGGCTCGGCGTCCAGCGATCACCTCTTTCCTACCACCCCTCATCGCTCTGCTCCACAAAATAGGGATTGATCAATATGACAGTGTGCTCATCTCTTTACCTTTCTATCATGGTTTCGGTCTTGCCACACTCATTGTTTCACTCTTAATGGGTAAGAAGATCTGTCTACAAAGGCATTTCCTCGTGCAAGAAACACTATCAATTATACAGAACGAACGCATTGAAGTAATGCCCATCGTACCAGCTATGCTTTCAAGACTATGGCTGGTAGAAGGAGCAAAAAGCCAAATGGAAAGCCTAAAATGCCTCATCTGTGGGGGAGACAGACTTCCAAAGCAGCTCATCGAAACTACTCATCAACAACTGGGGGATGTTCTTTACAATCTCTATGGCACTTCTGAAGCGGGCTTCTTCTTACTTGCTACTCCGCAAGACCTTGCTGCTTTCGACGAAACAACGCTTGGGAAAGCAATATGGGGAGTAAGATGTAAGATTAAGGAAGCGAACGAGGAGCATGTGGGTGAACTATGGGTGCATTCGAGTTGGGCTATGGCTGGACGCAAGAACCAATGGCAAAGCACAGGAGACTTGGTCTTTCAGAATCTCGATGGGTACTATTTTCATCGAGGTAGAACCGATCGAATGGTGGTATGTGGCGGTGAGAACGTCCACCCAGAACACATAGAACAGGTGCTACTTGCCCACCCTTCCATCATTGCAGTACGTGTCTTTGCTGTCTCACATCCACTCTTTGGCAATGTGATACAGGCTGAAGTTGAATGTTCCCCAGCCTCATCCATGACAGAGAAAGAGCTTCTCGCATGGCTCAAACCCCAACTCTCACGTGCTGAAATGCCACATGGTATAACCTTCCAAAACATCGGAATGCTTTCAACTGGTAAACAGAAAAGACAGAAAATATAATATCGTAATAATAAGAAAACAAAGACAAGATGATGAAACTAAAAGACTTTGATATAGTACAAGACGAGTTGTTAGGTAAAAAAGGTACTCCCGAACGAGATAAATTTGAGAAAGATGTAGCTGAAGCTGTGCAGGCTTATAGGCATGAAAAGGCTATCAAGATGGCAAAGAAGATATAGTCTCAAATGTAAGAAGTGCTCTTCTCGTATCAAGGAGGGCGTTTCTTTAATGTGAAGAGAGCCTTTCCTCACATCAAGGAAACGCCCTCTTTAAATGGAGAGGAGCATCTCTTTAAGTTAAGCTAAGATTTCCCATGCCTCTATGAAAGGTGGGAGTATCTCCTTATAACATCTTTAAAGTAGGGACAGACGCCCTCGTCTGTCCGCACAAATAGAATATTGAGACAACAAGGAAGATGTCATTACAACATATAGTACAAGACGAGTTATTAGGCAAAAAAGGCACTCCCGAACGAGATAAATTTGAGAAAGATGTAGCTGAAGCTGTGCAGGCTTATAGGCATGAAAAGGCTATCAAGATGGCAAAGAAGATATAGTCTCAAATGTAAGAAGTGCTCTTCTCGCATCAAAGAGGGCGTTTCCTTGATGTGAAGAGAGCCTTTCCTCACATCAAGGAAACGCCCTCTTTAAATGGAGAAGAGCATCTCTTTAATTTAAACTAAGATTTCCCATACCTTTATGAAAGGTGGGAGTATCTCCTTATAACATCTTTAAAGTAGGGACAGACGCCCTCGTCTGTCCGCACAAATAGAATATTGAGACAACAAGGAAGATGTCATTACAACAATATGTCCTTAATCATTCTGTCTTAAAATCACGTTGTTTTGCGGACAGACGAGGGCGTCTGTCCCTACTTGTTGCTATGTCTTCCATCTTTAGAGGGGGCTGGGTGGAGTTTCAGGAAGCACCACCACACCCTCTTGTCGTTTACCATCCATCATGATCTTAAGTGGCTTTTGGAAACGAACATGGCGTACCCATTGCGTTTCCTCAACAGCTGGAAGAGCATCAAGAACGCTCCGTTGATAGAAACCATCAGCCTTATAAGGATTGATAGTGAAATAACCTACACCAAAGGAAGTAAGGTTTTGGAAGAAATGAGAGCCTTGGCTCGGGTCAACACGATAATGTTCTAATCCTTCTTCAACGATGATTCGAGCTGCAGAAATATGCGACCACTTCACTGGAATACCCAACCATGGATCACTCGAACCCCATCGGCCGGGACCAATAAGGATGTAGTTAAGGTGCTGATCAAGGAACTTCTGGTTGATTCGCTCAATATCATTAGCGATTAAAGGATTATCTTTCGCCGTGAAAGAAGCCCCCGTCTTGACATAAACAACATCCTTCACGTCATCCGATATACCATGTCCAAGGGAGTTATTACTACGTAAGAGACACTGTTCATCAGGTATAGAAGAGAGGTTCTCATCTAATCGTTGCTTTGAATCAACAATAGGTCTGATCTGAAGAAGATACAATTCTCCTGTCTTATCAGCATTTAGATTGACTGCAAACTCTATCTCCACAGGGCGTCGCATGGCGTCAGCTCCATAACGCATAGCCATCTGTAACAACTCTGGTAATGGGAAAACTCCCTGTTGAAGAACGCCACAGCAGGATATAATCTTCCGTCCTTCATAAAGCCCCTCATAGATGGTTTCGTCATCAATCGAATAAGTAGAAGCAATATAAAGGAGGCTTCCGTCAGCCTCAGCATCCTTGAGATTGAGTTTGAGGATATTAAACCCATCATCCACTTTAAAGTCTTCCCCCACATGCTGCATATCGAGCGCATAGAATTGAGTTTGGGTCTCTCTGAGGGCTAACTTCAGTTCACTTAGCTGTAACACTTGGTGTGGATGATACGGACAAACACGCAGAGTTTGACCGCCATCAACGATATATTTGCCTAAACCTAAGGCTAAAGAGGCGATTCCCTCTTCGGCTTTCTCATCACCAATAGGATAATAGTTTAGGGAACGGAGAACGCCCGAAAGATTAGGATAGAATCGATTGTCATATTGCTTACCTACCACTTGCTGCAAGATAACCGCCATCTTCTCTTGATCGATGACATTACTTGTTGCGGTCATATAGGCTTTAGAGTCTCGATAATAAACAGAGGCATATACCGCCTTAATAGCGCATGCCAACATACGTAACATTTCGTATTTATCCTCTAAATAAGGTATCATATAAGTGGAATAAATACCTGCGAATGGTTGGTAATGGCTATCTTCCAACAACGAACTGGATCGAACAGCAATAGGCGAACGAGTCGCTTCGAAGAAGGCGAAGAAGTCGCCTATAAACTCATCAGGGAGTTGTGCCTGAAGGAAAGCATGGAGTATTTCGTCATCGTTGGCATCGCTTAGTGCAATTTGATAAAGGTTGTTTCTCTCCATGAAACTATCGAAGACATCCGTACAGAGAACGACAGTCTTGGGTATTTGAACCTTTGCATTCGGAAACTGGTTGAAGTCTGGATGACGCTTGATAACATTATCCAAGAAAGCTAAACCGCGCCCCTTGCCTCCTAACGAGCCATCACCAATACGTGCAAAGTGAGCATATTGGTCGAATTTATGCCGATCGAAGAGAGCGACAACACCTTCATTTCGCATGCGCCGATAGGCTACTATGGCATCAAAGATAATCTTTCGGTGCATATCAACATCTTGTAACTTATGCCAAGTGATGTCTTTTAAGAAGGAGGAAACGGGGAATATGGCACGAGCAGACAGCCAACGACTCACATGATTACGTGAGATATGATAGAGCATGGAGTCTTTTGGTATCTTAAAGATGTTGTCTTGTAAGTCTTTTAGGTTACGGATGCGCATGATCTCAGCACGTGTTTCGGGATTACGGAAGATGAAGTCACCAAAACCCATGTGCTCTTCAAGGAGATGACGGAGGTCAACACTCATCTTCTTAGAGTTCTTATCAACAAAGCGGAAGCCTTCGTTTTCTGCTTTCTCACGGTTATCACTCTCTGAACTCTCTATGATTAAGGGTAGATACTCATCCTCTTGATGAATGGCACGGAGCAACTTTAGTCCGGCTTCAGAGTCTTTGATGGTATGAATTGGCTGTCCCATGGTTGATTGTATTCCCTCTTCTCCATCACTAAGAGGGAATCGCATGTCGGAAATAACACCTAAGCAATTATCCTTATAACGCTGATAAACACCCCAGGCTTCCTTATAATTGCGGGCAAGAACAACCTTCGGGCGACCACGTTGACGCAAGGAAGCATCGTGCCGAGTCAACGCCTCGGTAGCAAAGTTTTGACTTTGAGTAAGGATATAACTATATAAGTTAGGTAGAATAGACGAATAGAAACGGATGGAATCTTCGACAAGTAAAATCATCTGAACGCCTACTTCACGAATATCATGCTCTATGTTCATCTTGTCTTCCATTAACTTAATGATGGAAAGAATTAGGTTTGTATTACCTAACCAACAGAACACATAATCAAAGATACTTAGGTCTTCATGTTCTATTCGCTTCGTTATACCATGAGAGAAAGGCGTGAGAACAACGCAATGGATGTCCGAGAACTCTGCTTTCACAGCTCTTGCCACATCGAAAGCATCATTATCTGCATTGCCAGGCATACATATTACAAGGTCAATATCTACTGTATTCAACACTCGAGAAGCCTCTTCAATGGTCGAAACTTGCGTAAACGTAGGCGGATAACGCAACCCCAGCTCCATATACTCATTATAGATCTTCTCTTCAACACGCCCATCATCCTCTAACATAAACGCATCGTAGGGGTTAGCCACAATCAGAACGTTGTAGATACGACGCATCATTAGGTTGACGAAACTTACATCTTTTAGGTAAAAGTTGCTCCACTGCACTGGTAGTTGCTCTTTCATCGACTGGAAACTTAATTTTCTACAAAAATACGAAATAAACACAAGCCATCCTATCTTTTAGTTACTTAATTGATATATTTTATATTACTTTGCACGCTCGACATGCCTTTGACTTCCCCACGGGGATGTCAAAAAGAAAGGAGCAAACAAAAGTTTTTCGATTTTCATTTGGTCGTTTGATAGAATTTGGATATATTTGCTGCACCATTCTAACCGAATGATACTAACTAACATAAACAAATAAAGTCAATTTACTATGGAAGTCGAAAAAATCATGCAAGCACTGGAACAGAAGCATCCAGGCGAGTCAGAGTATCTACAGGCAGTACGTGAAGTGCTCGTCTCAGTACAGGATGTTTACAACCAGCACCCAGAGTTTGAACGTGCAAGCATCATCGAGCGTATCGTTGAGCCTGAGCGTATCATCACATTCCGCGTACCTTGGGTAGATGATCAAGGTAAAGTGCAAGTGAACTTGGGTTATCGTGTTCAATTCAATGGTGCTATTGGACCTTATAAGGGTGGTCTGCGTTTCCACGCATCAGTAAACCTTAGCATCTTGAAGTTCCTCGGTTTCGAGCAAACATTTAAGAATGCGCTCACCACATTACCTATGGGTGGTGGCAAAGGAGGTTCTGACTTCTCTCCACGAGGAAAGAGTGATGCCGAAATCATGCGCTTCTGCCAAGCTTTCATGAATGAGTTATATCGTCACATCGGCCCTGATGAGGATGTACCAGCTGGTGACATCGGTGTTGGTGGACGTGAGATTGGTTATCTCTTTGGGCAGTATCGTAAGTTAACCCACCAATTCCAAGGTATGCTCACAGGTAAGGGCAGAGAATGGGGTGGCTCTATCTTACGTCCAGAAGCAACTGGTTATGGTGCGCTCTATTTTGTTCATCAAATGATGGAAACACACGGACTTGACATCAAGGGTAAGACCGTTGCTCTTTCTGGATTTGGTAATGTGGCTTGGGGTGCCGCTAAGAAGGCAACAGAACTCGGCGCAAAGGTTATCACATTGAGTGGTCCTGATGGTTACGTCTACGATCCAGATGGCATTAGTGGTGATAAGATTGAATACATGCTCGAGCTTCGCAACAGCGGTAACGATGTTTGTGAGCCATATGCAGAGAAGTATCCTGGAGCACAATTCTTCAAAGGTCGCAAGCCTTGGGAACAGAAGGCAGACATCTATTTGCCATGTGCTACACAGAACGAGCTAAATGGTGAAGACGCTGATAAGATCTTAGCTTATAAGCCATTGTGTGTTGCTGAAGTTTCAAACATGGGTTGTACTGCTGAAGCTGCTGATAAGTTCACAGAAGCTAAACAGCTCTTTGCTCCTGGCAAGGCTGTTAATGCAGGTGGTGTGGCTACATCAGGTCTCGAGATGTCACAGAACTCTCTCCGCCTCTCATGGAGTCCAGAAGAGGTTGATCAGAAGCTCCACTACATCATGAGCTCTATCCATGAGCAGTGTGTGAAGTATGGTAAGCAAGCTGATGGTCACATTGACTATATTAAGGGCGCAAATATTGCAGGCTTTATGAAAGTAGCGAAAGCTATGCTTGCACAGGGCGTTGTATAAACAAAACCAGTTATTCCTCCCCCTCTATTTCATCTTTATAGATGGGAGGGGGATACAAACTACTAAGAGAAGGCTGGTTTATTAATTGATTATTTATGAATAGATTCAGACTTTTCTTAGTAGTTCTTTTATCACTACTAAGTAGTATTAAACTGACAGCACAATCTTCGCTGCCAGATGGCAAAGCATCTTATTATAGTAACGGACTACATGGTCGCAGGATGAGTAATGGCGAACGCTATGATAAGAATGCCTTTACTTGTGCACATCGAACCCTTCCTTTTGGAACAAGATTAAAGGTAACAAACCCAAGGAATGGTAGGTCTGTAATTGTAAGAGTTACTGACCGCGGTCCTTTCGTTCGTGGTCGAATTGTAGACTTATCCTATGCAGCTGCCCGTGAACTAGGAACTTTGGCTATGGGCGTGGCTTATGTTAAGGTAGAAGTTGTACCCAAAGAAACTGAAATACCATTCATGAAAGAGTCTAAAGGTATTGAGATGCCAGAAATAGAATATGGTACTGCGGGTGTTTGTTACGAGTTTATACCTGAATGGGAAAAGCAAGAAGAGGATAAGCCAAAGGATATTGAACGTAAAGTTGATACGCGAATGGATCGTAAACACATCACACAACAGGTGAAAAACGAAAAGTCGCAAAGTGCAGAAGCACGTAAAAACGTTCAAACTTCAACGAATCGTTCTTCGACACAAGAAGCAAAGTCAAAGGGAGGGAATCCTACCACTCGCACGACACAATCATCAAATAATCAACAGCAGACGATACAGCAGAGGAAACCTAATGCACAACAAAATAAGCAGAACACACAAAACCAGAATACAAAGAATGGCTCTAGCAGTAGCTGGACAAACTTCTTTAAACGTATCAAAGATGGGGTAACAGGACTGTTTGAATAAGTATTAGATTCTAAAAGAATTGATTTTTTCTTATTCCAAAGAGGCAAATACAGTAAAACAATAGAGACAGACACCTTCACCTATCCGCTTCATATTGCTAAAGGATTGATAAAAGTCAACTGGGATAGACACTATCGCGCCTACCCCAGTACCTGTCGTTTCAAAGCTAATTATCAGGTGTTAGTCAAATATCACAATATATATATTCAATCAACCGTATGATCTATTTACTTGTCTTAATGTTAAATTCCGTCACTTTGCTTATACTCTTCTGACCTTGTAAAACCGTTACTGCAAAAGTTGCCATACCTGCCTTAATCCGCTTATCGGCTTTCACAATCGCAGTGTAACGAACGCCCTTGCCAGGAGCAATACTTTCTATATGAACTGAAGGACTAATGTAAATATGTCGATTACCGCTTGTTTCCAAAACTGATGGTTGTACATCCGTAACAGGCTTATCACTGCTATTCATCACCTCAAAGATAATCTTACCAACTTCATTGCGTGATAAAACTCCATCCTGATTATCATCAACAAAACGAGCATTTACAACTTCAATGTTTGGAGCATATTGATAATTGCCAGCCAACCGCTCTACACTCGATTCTGAAGGAGCCTTGCTCTTTGGTTGAGCCGCACTATAATCTCCCGTGTAATCACTTCCTTGAAAATCATAGAGACGATCATCGCCAGAGTTAGAAGCATCAAACCCACTACTATCTACACGATTTGGAACGGCATAATCGTCAGTCTGGTTATAGTTCCCAGAAGTAGAACGTGCCTGTTTCTCACGTGCCTTACGCTGCTGCACCTTCTCATAATGATCGTGAACATCATCTTTAGCACGCTGATCAGCCTTCTGCCCCATCGCAGCACCAATCACAGCTCCACCAGCCATACCAACAATTATTCCTATATCTGAACCTCTCGCACCGCCTGCTATACCCCCGATAGCACTTCCCAAAATACTACCTAAAGAACCACCAGACATCGCTCCGGAACCAGCGTATGTCCCACAACTACTCAACAAGATGGCTGCAGAAATTGGGAGGATAAATAACTTCTTCATACTTGCCTGTTATTTTATGTTTGCAAAAGTAAGAATTACATTATAGTTCAGCAAAGACATTTCCCTACTTGATGAGGGGAAAACCCTATAAGGTATTATAGCAACTAAGGGAAAAGCATACAGGAACCTTTAATAAAGGATTGCTCACCATTTCCTCCCACTCTTTTATATTGCATCCAACGATAAAACGACACATTATTTATCATCTAACTATAGTTTCGAAGAACCAGGAAACCGTAGAAAATGATTCGTACCTCCTATCCCCGCATCAAATATCCCCAGTCTAAATACCATTTCTATTAGGAGCCTAGCAATTATATTTCATTTCTCTGCTTTTTGGATAGGTTCGCCCAATCTTTCTCACCCGTTTGCGAATCGTTTTCCACCTGTTCCAGCATTCTTTATCCCCGTTCCCCATTCTTTTCTAACGTGTTGCGCATTATTTATACACGCACATAAAATTAGTCTCATCGTGATGACACACAAGTTTCATCGTGAAGAAACACTAATTTCATCGTGATGAGACACTAGTTTCATCACGATGAGACTAATAAAAGATATGGATAAAAAAGACGCAAGACGCATGAGAAAGGAATGGGGAACGGGTGATAAATGATGCGGAAACCTATTAGACAAAGAGTGCGAACAGGGTTAATTTAAATTGGAATAGGTGAGAAATGTAATTATACTAAGTATAAATGATCCTGAGATAAATCAAAAGGAAAGAGAATAAGGATAGACATATCACGCAACTAATAAAAAAGGAAAGAAAATAAGGATAGAATGGAAACGAGATACGGATGTATCAAGCATCCGAACAGAGTATCTTCCCAGACTTTACGTGTGGTTTATCCACTTCAAACGGAACTAATCATAATTCTGAACTTTGAATTATGAATTTTGAATTAAAAAGAAGACAGTGCTCCATCTTGTGACGAAACACTGCCTTAATATTATTGAGAGCTATAAAAAGAAAGAATGAAAAACTCCTAGCACTTTATGCCAGGAGCCTTTGTATAGAGATAATTAATATTCTAATCATTCAGCCTTTGCCTCTTCTGCTGCACTCTCTGTTGCTTCTACCACAGGAACATCAACCTTCTTTGTAGAACGACGGCTACGACGAGTCTTCTTAGCTTCTGCCTTTGGATACTTAGCCATATTCTCATTGTAGTCAACAAGCTCGATAAATGCTATCTGAGCTGCATCACCCTGACGGGTACCGAGCTTGATAACACGTGTATAACCTCCTGGACGATTAGCTACCTTTACAGAGATCTCCTTGAAGAGCTCAGTAACAGCCTCTTTGTTCTGAAGATAACGGAAAACAACACGACGTGAATTGGTTGTATCGTTCTTAGAACGTGTGATCAGCGGCTCAACATACTTCTTAAGAGCCTTTGCCTTAGCAAGAGTCGTAGTGATTCTTTTGTGCTGAATCAAAGCAACTGCCAAGTTTGAAAGCAACGCAGCGCGGTGGTCAGCAGTACGACCCAAATGGTTGAATTTCTTATTATGTCTCATTTTGTTTTTAACTTGTTGTGGATAAACCCGTCAACTTGTCTTTAGACAACTCGTCAACTATTCTTTATCCAATTTATACTTTGTAATGTCGGTTCCAAACGACAGATTCAGACTCTCGAGCAAATCATCAAGCTCAGAAAGCGATTTCTTACCAAAGTTACGGAACTTCAAGAGATCCGTCTTGTTGTACTGTACGAGGTCGCCTAATGTCTCTACATCAGCTGCCTTCAAGCAGTTGAGTGCACGAACACTCAAGTTGAGACTTGCATCTGTCAACTTGGTCTTCAAGAGCTGGCGCATGTGAAGAACCTCCTCATCAAACTCCTGATTGCCCTCCTGATCTGGATTCTCAAGAGTAATCTTCTCATCAGAGAACAACATGAAGTGATAAATAAGAATCTTTGCAGCCTCTTTCAGTGCATCCTTTGGGTGGATGGAACCATCAGTCGTAACTTCAACAACCAATTTGTCATAGTCGGTCTTTTGCTCAACACGATATGGCTCAACGGCATATTTTACGTTACGGATTGGGGTGTAGATGGAATCGATTGGGAGTACGTTTACATCAGTGCAGAATTCACGATTTTCCTCAGCAGGAACGTAACCACGTCCCTTGTTGATGGTCAAATCAATCTGCATAGAAGCCTTGGAGTCTAAATGACAAATCACCAAATCAGGGTTTAACACTTCAAATCCAGTCAGATACTTACCGATATCACCTGCTTTGAATTCAGTGGAATTCTCTACGGTGATACTAACTTTCTCATTCTCGAATTCTTCTACTACTTGCTTGAATCGAACTTGTTTGAGATTCAAGATGATGTTGGTAACATCTTCCTTTACACCTGGAACTGAAGAGAATTCGTGCTCTACACCAGCTATACGGATGGTATTGATAGCGAAACCTTCCAGCGATGAAAGGAGGATGCGGCGAAGAGCGTTACCAATGGTAACACCAAAGCCAGGCTCAAGAGGACGGAATTCGAACTTGCCGAAATGGTCATTGGCCTCCAGCATCACTACTTTATCAGGTTTTTGAAATGCTAATATCGCCATTAATTTAATGATTTTATTGTTTAGAGTACAACTCAACGATTAACTGCTCCTTAATATTCTCAGGGATGTCAGCACGGTCTGGACGATGAAGGAACTTACCGCACTTAGCGTTATCATCCCACTCAAGCCATGGGTACTTGCTGTGGTTGAAGCCAGCCAAAGCTGCCTCAATAACCTCAAGTGACTTAGCCTTCTCACGAACGCCAACCACGTCACCAGCCTTTACCTGATATGAAGCAATATTTACGACATTACCGTTAACAACAATATGCTTGTGGCTAACGAGCTGACGAGCAGCTGCACGAGTAGGAGCGATACCAAGACGGAACACTACATTGTCCAGACGGCTCTCAAGGCTCTGAAGGAGAACCTCACCAGTAATACCCTCTGCCTTAGCAGCCTTATCGAACAGATTACGGAACTGACGCTCCAAAACGCCATAAGTGTATTTAGCTTTCTGCTTCTCTGCAAGCTGAGCACCATACTCAGATACCTTGCGACGACGGTTGTTTCCGTGCTGCCCTGGAGGGAAGTTTCTCTTAGCTAATACCTTATCTGCGCCGAAAATTGGCTCACCGAAACGGCGTGCGATTCGTGATTTTGGACCTATGTATCTTGCCATAATTAATATGAATTCTTTTAATTGTTATAAGATGTGATTATACACGACGACGCTTTGGAGGACGGCAACCGTTGTGTGGTAATGGAGTAACGTCAACGATTTCAGTTACCTGAATACCTGCTGCGTTCACCGCACGGATAGCGCTCTCACGACCGTTACCTGGACCCTTAACGAATGCCTTAACCTTACGAAGACCGAGATCGAAAGCTACCTTTGAGCAATCCTCTGCTGCCATCTGTGCAGCGTAAGGAGTATTCTTCTTTGATCCACGGAATCCCATCTTACCAGCCGAAGACCAAGAGATAACCTGCCCCTCGTTGTTAGCCAAAGATACAATGATGTTATTAAATGAACTGTGCACGTGGAGCTGTCCCAACGCGTCAACTCTTACATTTCTTTTCTTAGATGTTGCTGATTTCTTTGCCATAATTAATTTCCTCCTTAGAATTACTTAGTAGCCTTCTTCTTATTAGCAACAGTCTTCTTCTTTCCCTTACGGGTACGAGCATTGTTCTTAGTACTCTGACCGCGAACAGGAAGACCATTACGATGTCTAACACCACGATAGCAACCTATATCCATGAGGCGCTTGATGTTCATCTGGATCTCAGAACGGAGATCACCTTCAACTTTGAATTCAGCACCGATAATTTCACGGATCTTGGCTGCCTGGTCATCAGACCACTCGCTGACCTTCAGGTCACGGCTAATACCAGCCTTATCCAATATCTTTGCTGAACTACTTCGACCAATACCATAGATATAGGTCAATGCGATTTCGCCACGCTTATTCTGGGGCAAATCTACTCCAACAATTCTTATTGCCATTGTTTGATAATTAAATAAATAAATGTCATTTAGCGCTAAAAAGCATGCAAAGGTAAGCATAAATTACGAGAAGACTTACCTCTTTACGCTTTTTTAACTTAACCCTGACGCATTTTGAACTTAGGGTTTTTCTTGTTGATAACGAACAGACGACCCTTACGACGAACTATCTTGCAGTCGGCTGTACGCTTCTTTAATGATGCTCTTGTCTTCATATCTCTATGTTATTTATTTGTATCTGAAAACGATTCGACCCTTAGTCAGGTCGTATGGACTCATCTCAACCTTCACCTTATCACCAGGAAGAATCTTGATGTAGTGCATTCTCATCTTACCGGAAATATGAGCGGTGATATCAACACCATTCTCTAATTCCACTCGAAACATCGCATTCGAAAGTGCTTCGAGAATTGTCCCGTCCTGCTCTATTGCAGTTTGCTTTGCCATATACTAATTAAAAATTTTGTCCTTCTAAATGTTCAACTTCCTCAAAAGAAGATAAAATATCAGCCTTACCAGCTCTAATCGCAATTGTGTGCTCAAAATGAGTTGCTGGGCGACGATCACGTGTAACAATACTCCAACGATCAGGTAATAATCCAATTTCTCGTTTACCCATAGTAACCATCGGCTCTATTGCAATACACATTCCTGCCTTGAGTAACACTCCACTTCCCCGCTTACCATAATTAGGAACTGATGGTTCCTCATGCATCTCACGTCCAATACCATGTCCCGTTAATTCACGAACAATACCATAACCTTGTGCCTGGCAATAATCCTGAATAACTTGACCAATATCACCTACGTGATGTCCTGCTTGTGCTACCTCAATACCCTTATAAAGGGATTCCTTCGTTGTCCGAAGCAAATTCTTGACTTCTTCACTAACTTCTCCAACACAAAAAGTATAACAACTATCTCCGTTGAAACCATTTAGTAAAGTCCCACAATCAATAGAAATGATGTCTCCATCCTTCAAAACAACATCCTCACTTGGTACACCATGTACAACAACATCATTGACTGATGCACAGATACTACCTGGAAAAGGAGACCCATAAGAACTTGGAAAACCTTTGAAAGTAGGTATAGCACCATTATCACGGATAAACTCTTCAGCTATTTTATCTAACTGCAGAGTTGTAGCCCCAGGCTTAACATGATGACCAACTTCTACTAGTGTTTTACCAACCAGCAAGTTAGCCTCACGCATGAGTTCAATTTCATCTTCAGTCTTTAGAAATATACTCATTTCTTAAGATAAAGATTTAATATGCTGCAACACCACCATTGCCACGTGTATGTCCAGAATTGAGAAGCCCATCATAGTGACGCATCATTAAGTGTGACTCAATCTGCTGGAGCGTATCAATAACAACACCAACAAGAATCAACAATGAAGTACCACCAAAGAACTGTCCAAATGCATCCTGAACATTCAAGAAACCCACCAAAGCTGGCATAACTGCAATGAAAGCAATAAATAAAGATCCTGGTCCTGTAATACGTGACATAACAGAATCTATATAATCAGCGGTATCTTTACCAGGCTTTACACCTGGAATAAATCCGTTGTTACGCTTCATATCCTCAGCCATCTGAGTTGGATTCAAAGTAATGGCAGTATAGAAGTAGGTGAACAAAATAATAAGAACCACATAAACCAAGTTATATGCTAAGCTCTTCGTATTCATCAGAGACTGAAGCACAGAACTTGTGTTATCTGTAGAATACTGTACAATTGCCAAAGGAATGAACATTAACGCCTGCGCAAAAATAATTGGCATTACGTTAGCAGCAAACAGCTTCAATGGAATATACTGACGAGCCCCACCATATTGTTTATTTCCGACAACACGCTTAGCATACTGCACGGGAACCTTACGTGTACCTTGCACAAGAAGAATAGATGCACAAACAACAGCATAAAGGATGATAAGTTCAACAATGAACATAACAAGACCACCACTCGTAATCGCTGTAAAACGACTACTTACTTCTTGGATGAAAGCTTGTGGCAGACGTGCAATGATACCAATCATAATGATTAGAGAGATACCATTTCCGACACCCTTATCCGTAATACGCTCACCTAGCCATAAAATGAACATTGATCCTGCAGCTAAGATAATAGTTGCAGGAATCATAAATGTAGTCCAATCAACACCTGTAGCAAGTGCTCCAGAGGCCTGCATCTTCAAGTTCATCAGGTAAGACGGTGCCTGAAACAATAGAATAACTACTGTCAGGACACGCGTATACCAATTAATTTTCTTATGACCACTCTCGCCTTCGCGCTGCATCTTTTGGAAATAAGGAACAGCAACAGCAAGGAGCTGCATAACAATAGAAGCTGAGATATATGGCATTATTCCTAATGCGAAGATTGACGCATGGGAGAATGCACCACCGGAGAACATATCCAAAAGCGACATAAGACCGCCAGCTGTCTGCGACTGCAATTTCTCTAATAAGGCTGGATTGATACCTGGGAGTACTACAAACGAGCCGAATCGATAAATAGCTGTAAACAGAATCGTTATTAGAAGTCTCTGACGTAGGTCTTCAACTTTCCAACAGTTCTTCAGTGTCTCAATAAACTTTTTCATTAACTTAGATTATAGTTGTGTTACCACCCACTGCCTTAATAGCTTCTTCAGCAGTCTTAGAGAAAGCATTTGCTGAAACTTCCAACTTAGCCTTCAACTCACCATTACCAAGAACCTTAACAAGTTCCTTACCATTGGTGAGACCAGCAGCTTTAAGCTCCTCTACACCAATCTTAGTAAGATTGTTCTTCTCTGCAAGAGCCTGAAGAGTTGAAAGATTTACAGCGAAATATTCCTTGTGGTTGATATTCTTGAAACCAGCCTTCGGTACACGACGCTGGAGAGGCATCTGACCACCCTCAAAGCCAATCTTCTTTTTATAACCAGAACGTGACTTCGCACCCTTGTGACCACGAGTAGAAGTACCACCGAGTCCAGAACCTGGACCACGACCAATACGACGACGTGAATGTGTAGAGCCAACAGCTGGTTTCAAATTATTTAATTTCATAATTACTGTTTTCTTTAAAAGATTACTTAATCAATTACTGATACCAGATGATGAACCTTACGAATCATACCACGGCAGCTTGGAGTGTCCTCAACCTCAATAACCTGAGAAATCTTACGAAGCCCCAAAGCACGTAAAGTCTCTTTCTGGTCTTTAGGAGCACCAATCTGGCTCTTAATCTGCTTAATCTTAATTGTTGCCATAATTAAATACCTCCTAAATTAACCGTTAAACACTTTATCCATACTGATACCACGCTCACCAGCGATTGTATATGCGTCACGCATATCAGCAAGAGCAGCGATAGTAGCCTTTACAAGGTTATGAGGGTTAGAAGAACCCTTTGACTTTGCAATCACGTCAGTAACACCTGCGCTCTCAAGAACAGCACGCATAGCACCACCGGCCTTCAAACCAGTACCGGCTGCAGCTGGCTTAAGGAGAACATGAGCACCGCTAAAGCGAGCCTCTGCCTCATGAGGAACAGTACCTTTCAAAACAGGAACCTTAACAAGATTCTTCTTTGCTGAATCTGTACCCTTCTGGATAGCAGCAGTAACCTCACCAGCCTTACCAAGACCCCAGCCAATAACGCCCTTACCGTCACCTACAACGACGATAGCTGCGAATGTGAAAGTACGACCACCCTTTGTAACTTTTGTTACACGGTTGATAGCAACCAAGCGATCTTTCAGTTCTACGTCACTATTTACTTTTACTCTATTCATTGCCATAATCGTTTAGAATTTAAGTCCTCCCTCACGTGCAGCATCAGCCAAAGCCTGTACACGTCCGTGATAGAGATAACCGTTACGGTCAAAAACAACCTGCTCTACACCAGCAGCCTTAGCATGCTCAGCAACGAGCGCACCTACCTTCTTAGCCTGATCAATCTTAGCCATTTTCTCAAGGCCAAGTGAAGAAGCTGAAGCAAGGGTTGTTCCGGTCAGATCGTTAATAACCTGTGCATAAATCTGCTTATTACTGCGGAAAACGCTCAAGCGTGGGCGTTCAGCAGTACCGTTCACACTCTTACGAATGCGGAACTTTATCTTAATTCTTCTTTGTTCTTTCTTTGTTGTCATAATCGTAATGATGTATTAAAGTTACTTAGCTGCAGCTGTCTTACCAGACTTTCTGCGAATAACCTCACCCTGGAACAGGACACCCTTACCCTTGTAAGGCTCAGGCTTACGGAAAGAACGAATCTTTGCACAGATGAGACCAAGCAGCTGCTTGTCAGCTGATTCAAGAGTGATGATTGGATTCTGGTTACGCTCACTCTTCGTCTCAACCTTAACTTCAGAAGGAAGCTGAATAAAGATTGGGTGAGTATAACCAAGAGAGAACTCTACCAAGTTGCCCTGGTTAGAAACACGATAACCTACACCAACGAGCTCCAATGTCTTCTTGTAACCTTCGCTTACACCAACAACCATATTGTTGACAAGTGAACGATAAAGACCATGGAAAGCTTGCTTCTGCTTGTAGTTTACTGGGCTATTCTCATCAATTTCAAATGTTACCTGACCATCCTCAATGATAGTCTTAATAGAAGAATCAACCTTCTGAGAGAGTTCACCTTTAGGACCCTTTACCGTAACAACACCACCATTGAGAGATACTGTAACACCAGCAGGAACACTAATTGGCAATTTTCCTATTCTTGACATATTCAATCCTCCAATTAATAAACATAGCAAAGAACCTCACCACCGATCTTCTCAGCAGCAGCCTCTTTGTCTGTCATTACACCTTTAGACGTGGAAAGAATCGCAATTCCAAGTCCGTTAATTACTCTCGGCATGTCTTTGTAACCAGTATACTGGCGTAGACCTGGGGTAGAAACACGCTTCAATTTCTTGATAGCGCTCTGCTTTGTTACAGGGTCGTACTTCAATGCGACCTTGATTGAACCTTGGGGACCATCCTCGATGAACTTGTAGTTCAAGATGTAACCCTTCTCGAAGAGAATCTTTGTAATAGACTTCTTCAAGTTAGACGCAGGAACCTCAACAACACGGTGATGAGCCATGATTGCATTTCTGAGTCTTGTCAGATAATCTGCTATTGGATCTGTCATAAAATATAAATATTTAATTAATCGGGACTACCCCGACAATATTAAAAAATCGCTTGAAAGCGGATAATGAGCTGCAAAGATACAAAATCTTTTTCACAATTCACTATCCGCATCGATATATTTGTTTACCAGCTTGCCTTCTTTACTCCTGGAATGAGTCCCTGAGATGCCATCTCGCGGAACTGAATACGAGAGAGACCGAACTGACGAATGTACCCCTTTGGACGTCCTGTAATCTTACAACGATTGTGCAGACGAATAGGATTAGCATTCTTTGGAATAGACTGCAACTTACGAGCAGCCTCATAAGCCTCTTCAGGATCATTTGAAGTAGCGATAATCTTTTTCAGAGCTGCGCGTTTCTCAGCATAACGAGCTACAAGCTTTGCACGCTTTACCTCGCGAGCTTTCATTGATTCTTTTGCCATATCAATTAATCGTTTTTAGCATTCTTGAATGGAAGTCCGAAGCCCTTCAGCAAAGCATATCCTTCTTCATCAGTCTTAGCAGATGTTACGAAGGTGATGTTCATACCCTGGATACGGTCAACCTGATCGATATTAATCTCTGGGAAAATAATCTGCTCGGTGATACCGAGAGTATAATTTCCACGACCATCGAACTTGCTCTCGATACCCTTGAAGTCACGGATACGTGGCAAAGATACGCGAACGAGTTTCTCGAGGAACTCATACATACGCTCACGACGCAGAGTTACCATTACGCCGATAGGCATCTTCTTACGCAATTTGAAGTTTGCAATATCCTTCTTAGAATAAGTTGCAACAGCCTTCTGACCTGTAATAGAAGAAATCTCGTTAACAGCAACCTCAATAAGCTTCTTATCCTGAGTTGCATCACCAAGACCTTGATTGATAACAATCTTCTTCAAAACAGGCACCTGCATAGCTGAAGAATAGTTGAACTGCTTCTGCAAAGCAGGAACAATCTGCTCCTTATACTGTTTCTTTAACTGAGCTGTATTCATTACTTAATTTCCTCCCCTGACTTTTTAGCGATACGCTTAACAGTCTTGCCTTCACGCTCAATCTTGATACGTGTAGCCTTACCGCTCTTCGGATCGATGAGACTTAAATTTGAGATATGAATTGCAGCCTCCTGCTTAATGATACCACCCTGTGGGTTAGCAGCAGAAGGTTTTGTGCTTTTAGAAACCATATTCAAGCCCTCTACAATAGCACGCTCCTTATCTGCGATGACCTTAAGCACCTTTCCAGTCTTGCCCTTATCTGCACCAGCAAGAACAATGACCTGATCGTCTTTCTTTATATGGAATTTTGCCATTTTATTATTCTATTTAATAATTAAAGAACCTCAGGTGCCAAAGAAACGACTTTCATGTTCACTGCACGCAGCTCACGAGCAACAGGACCGAAGATACGGCTACCACGAATTTCGCCTGCGTTGTTCAGCAATACACATGCATTATCATCGAAGCGGATGTATGAACCATCAGCACGACGAATCTCCTTCTTTGTGCGAACGATCAAAGCCTTTGATACTGCACCCTTTTTCAATTCACTTGATGGGATGACGTTTTGTACAGCAACTACGATAACGTCACCAACACTTGCGTAACGACGACCAGTACCACCGAGTACACGAATGCACTTAGCTTCACGAGCACCGCTGTTATCACATACTGTAAGTTTTGATTCTGTCTGTATCATAATTACTTAGCTTTTTCTACAATTTGAACTAATCTCCATCTCTTTGTCTTAGAAAGAGGACGAGTCTCCATGATGAGTACTGTATCACCTACATTAGCCTCATTCTTCTCGTCATGAGCATGGTACTTCTTTGTCTTCTGGACAAACTTACCATAAATAGGGTGCTTCTCTTTGAACTTAGCTGCAATAACGATGGTTTTATCCATTTTGTTGCTGATAACGACACCCTGTCTTACTTTTCTTAAATTTCTTGTTTCCATCTGGACCATTGTTATTTATTAAGTTCTCTCTGAGAAAGTTCTGTTTTCATACGTGCAATATCACGACGAGCGGCCTTAATCTGAGATGGATTCTCAAGTGGAGTAATCTGATGATTCAGCTTCATCTTAGCAAGAGCTGTCTCAGCATTTTCAATCTTCTCAACCAAATCCTTGGTCTCGAGTTCTTTTACTTCTTTAATCTTCATCTTTCTTAAGCGTTTTTATCGAAATCACGTCTAACAATAAACTTTGTCTTTACAGGCAGCTTCTGTGCAGCGAGACGAAGAGCCTCCTTTGCAATATCAAAGCTTACGCCCTCTACTTCAAAGAGAACACGACCTGGAGTAACTGGTGCAACCCACCCTGCTGGATCACCCTTACCTTTACCCATACGAACATCGGCAGGCTTACGAGTGATTGGCTTATCAGGGAAGATGCGAATCCAGACCTGGCCCTGACGGTTCATATAGCGGTTTACTGCTATACGAGCGGCCTCAATCTGACGGCTGTCGATCCACTTAGCCTCAAGTGTCTTGATGCCGAATGAGCCGAAAGCCAGCTGTGTACCTCTGTGGGCGTTGCCTTTATTGCCACGTCCGTCTTGAGGTCTTCTATATTTTACTCTTTTTGGCTGTAACATGATAGCTTCTTCTTTTAACGGTTATTGTTTCTTCTACGATTACCTCTTCCAGAACGGCCACCATTGTTAGAACGGCCATTGCTCTTCTCCTGAGTAAAGTTAGGAGTAAGATCTACCTTATTGTAAACTTCACCACGGCAAATCCATACCTTAATACCCAACAGACCTACCTTAGTAAGGGCTTCTGTCTGACAATAATCGATGTCTGCACGGAATGTATGCAGAGGAGTACGACCCTCTTTGAACATTTCCTTACGAGCCATTTCGGCACCATTCAGACGACCTGTAATTTGAACTTTGATACCCTCAGCACCAGCACGCATAGTGTTAGCAACTGCCATCTTGATAGCACGACGATAAGCAATCTTACCCTCTACCTGACGAGCGATATTGTTACCAACGATGTTTGCATCAAGTTCAGGTTTCTTAACCTCGAAGATATTAATCTGAATCTCCTTCTTGAAAAGGTTCTTCAACTCTTCTTTAAGCTTATCAACATCCTGACCACCTTTACCGATAACGATACCCGGACGAGCGGTGCAAATAGTAATGGTGACGAGCTTCAATGTGCGCTCAATGACAATACGGGAAACGCTTGCTTTTTCCAAACGCTTGTTCAGGTAAGTACGAATCTTGCGATCCTCTACGAGATTATCCCCGAAATTCTTGCCACCGAACCAATTTGACTCCCAACCGCGGATGATACCAAGACGGTTGCTAATTGGATTAACTTTCTGTCCCATTCTACTATTTATTTATCATCATTATTAGCGTCATTCTTTGAATCAACGAAAAGAGTGACGTGGTTAGAACGTTTGCGGATTCTGTAGCCACGGCCCTGTGGTGCAGGACGCATGCGCTTCATTGTAACACCTTCATCTACGAAGATCTTAGAGATAAAAAGTTCACCGTCTTCAGCCTTGCGGTCATTCTTTGTCTCCCAGTTGTTAATAGCAGAACGCAGAAGTTTCTCAACATTCTGGGCAGCTGCCTTCTTGGAGAATCTCAGCACGCCAAGGGCACGATTGACTTCCATACCACGAACCATGTCTACAACGTAGCGCATCTTACGTGGAGAAGAAGGACAGTCCTTGAGCTTTGCAAAATACTGGCTTCTCAAAGCTTCTTTACGAGCTTCAGCCTTTATATGTTTTCTTGCTCCCATTATATTTTTCTATTTTCTAAATGGATTATGACCTGCTTACCTCTTATTATTACCAGAGTGACCACCGAAACGGCGTGTAGGGCTGAACTCTCCGAGCTTGTGACCTACCATATTCTCAGTAATGTAAACAGGGATAAATTTATTTCCGTTATGAACTGCAACAGTGTGACCCACAAAATCAGGGGAAATCATTGATGCTCTGGCCCATGTCTTTACAACATTCTGCTTACCACTCTCATTCATAGCAAGAATCTTCTTCTCGAGTGATACGTTGATGTATGGACCTTTTTTTAATGAACGACTCATAATTTACTCTTAATTACTTTGATTACTTCTTGTTAGCTCTCTCAATAATGTACTTGTTTGAAAGCTTCTTAGGTGCACGAGTCTTAAGACCCTTAGCGTACAAGCCCTTACGTGAACGTGGATGACCACCAGACTGGCGACCTTCACCACCACCCATTGGGTGATCAACAGGGTTCATAACAACACCACGGTTGTGAGGACGACGACCCAACCAACGAGAGCGACCAGCCTTACCAGACTGCTCAAGAGCGTGGTCAGAGTTACCTACACTACCTACAGTTGCCTTACAAGCTGACAAAATCTGGCGTGTTTCACCAGAAGGGAGCTTGATAACACAATAACTGCCTTCACGAGAAGTAAGCTGAGCAAAATTACCAGCCGAACGAACGAGCAATGCACCCTGCCCTGGACGTAACTCAATATTATGAATTACAGTACCAACAGGAATGTTAGCCAAAGGAAGGGCGTTACCAACCTCAGGTGCTGCCTCAGCACCTGACATCAGTGTTGCACCAACCTGCAGTCCGTTAGGAGCAATAATGTAACGTTTTTCACCATCAGCATAGTATAACAGCGCAATACGAGCTGATCTGTTAGGATCATACTCGATTGTTTTCACTACAGCTGGAACACCATCTTTCTCTCGCTTGAAGTCGATAAGACGATACTTCTTCTTGTGACCACCGCCTATATAGCGGACAGTCATTTTACCAGTGTTGTTTCGACCACCGGTAGAACGTTTACCGTAAACGAGAGACTTCTCTGGCACGGATGCAGTAATATCCTCGAACGTGCCAATAACCTTGTGTCTTTGTCCCGGTGTAACCGGGTTTAATTTACGTACTGCCATTTTTTATTTAAATATTGCTATAAAAATCGATTGAATCGCCATTCTTCAAAGTGACGATAGCCTTCTTGAATGCGTTCTTCTGTCCTTTCACAAGACCTGCCTTGGTATAACGTGCTTGACGCTTACCTGCGTAACGAACGGTATTCACATCTACTACTGTAACGTTGTACAAAGCCTCAACTTCTTTCTTAATCTCAAGCTTGTTGGCCTCAGGCTTAACGATGAAACCATACTTTGGCTGTGCCAAAATAGTTTTCTTCTCTCCCTTGCGCTTTACAACCTTATCCTCAGAAGACTTGTCTGTCAACTTGGTCATCTTTTCAGTGACCACTGGTTTAATGATAAATCCCATAATTCTTCTTGTCTCCTAATTATTACTTGGTTAAGATTTCGTCAATAACCTTCAGAGAGTTTTCTGTAATAACTACTACATCAGCATTCAAAACTTTGTATGAATTTACCTGTGAAGCAGTCATAACCTCAGCCTTCTGCAGATTACGAGCTGACAAATATACGTTTTTCTCTACTTCTGGCAAAACGAGAAGGACTTTCTTGCTATCAACTTTAAGATTTTTCGCAATATTTACGAAATCTTTAGTCTTTGGAGCATCAAGATTGAAATCTTCTACTACAACAATAGCATTATCCTGTGCCTTATAAGCCAATGCAGACTTACGAGCAAGAACCTTTACCTTCTTATTCAGCTTGAAGCTGTAATCACGTGGCTTAGGACCGAATACACGACCACCACCTACGAGGACTGGAGAATTGATATCACCACGACGAGCACCGCCGCCGCCCTTCTGACGACCCAACTTACGAGTAGAACCAGCGTGCTCACTTCTTTCCTTTGACTTAGCTGTACCCTGACGCTGATCAGCGAGATACTGCTTAACTGCGAGATAGAGGACGTGATCGTTAGGCTCAATTCCGAAGATATTCTCGTTAAGAGTTACCTTACGGCCGGTCTCCTGACCTTTGATATCTAATACGTTAATATCCATTACTTCTTAATTATTACGGTTGAACCATTACATCCAGCAACACTACCCTTAACAAGGATAAGATTGTGCTCTGGAATAACCTTTAACACCTGAAGGTTCTGAGTAGTTACTCTGTCGCCTCCCATCTGGCCGCCCATGCGCATGCCCTTGAAGACCTTAGCTGGGTAAGAACAAGCACCAATAGAACCCGGCTTACGAGCGCGGTCATCCTGACCGTGAGTAGACTGACCTACACCACCGAATCCGTGACGCTTTACAACACCTTGGAAACCTTTACCCTTAGATGTACCTACAACGTCTACAAACTTAACGTCATTGAACAATTCAACAGTAATAGTGTCACCGAGGTTATATTCCTCGTCAAACTTGAACTCGGCCAAGTGCTTCTTTGGTGATGTGCCGGCTTTCTTAAAGTGTCCCTGCTGTGGCTTAGAAGTTCTCTTCTCTTTAGCCTCGCCGAAACCTAACTGAACAGCCTTGTAACCATCCTTTTCAACGGTTTTAACCTGGGTTACAACACAAGGACCAGCTTCGATAACAGTGCACGGAACATTCTTACCGTCGGCACTGAAAACGGATGTCATTCCGATTTTCTTTCCTAATAATCCTGGCATTTCAATTAATGATTTTAAAATGAATGTAAATGCTTTTTGTATTAATTTGTTTCTTATTTGTCAACAGATGACTACACCTTGATTTCAACCTCAACACCTGAAGGCAACTCAAGCTTCATCAAAGCATCAACAGTCTTTGCTGTAGAGCTGTAAATATCGATGAGACGCTTGAAATCTGAGAGCTGGAACTGCTCACGTGACTTCTTGTTAACGAATGTCGAGCGGTTTACAGTGTAAATACGCTTGTGTGTTGGCAATGGAATAGGACCGCTAACAATAGCACCTGTTGCCTTTACAGCCTTCACAATCTTCTCTGCTGACTTGTCAACCAACTGGTGGTCGTAAGACTTCAGCTTAATACGAATCTTCTGACTCATGTTTAATTTATTATTTATTATTAATATACATAAAGGTTGCTCCCTCATAAGAGTCATTCGCTATGAGAGAGCACTTCCTTATATTCTTTACTTAACGAGGTCTGAGTTACCCTTCAACTCATCAAGAATCTCCTTTGCAAGAGAGCTTGATACTGGTGAGTGGTGATCATACTCCATAGAAGAAGTAGCACGACCAGAGGTGATTGTACGGAGAGCAGTTACGTAACCGAACATCTCAGACAATGGAACCATAGCCTTAACGATACGTGCACCACTACGAGCCTCATCCATACCCTGTACAAGACCACGACGCTTGTTCAAGTCACCGATAACATCACCCATGTTCTCTTCTGGAGTAACAACCTCTACTTTCATGATAGGCTCCATAAGAACAGGACCTGCCTTAGGACAGAGAACCTTGAATGCCTGGTGAGCTACGAGCTCGAATGACAACTGGTCAGAGTCAACTGGGTGGAAAGAACCATCAGTCAAAGTAACCTTAAGACCAGTCATTGGGAAGCCACCGAGTACACCATTATTCAGGCAGTCCTTGAATCCTTTCTCAACTGAAGGGATGAACTCCTTAGGTACGTTACCACCCTTAACAACATTGATGAACTGTAAGTCACCCTCGGAGTAATCTTCATCCTTAGGCTCGATTGTAACATCAATACAAGCGAACTTACCACGACCACCAGACTGTTTCTTATAAGTCTCACGGCTCTGAGCAGCCTTAGTAATAGCCTCCTTGTAGTTAACCTGTGGTTTACCTTGATTACACTCTACCTTAAACTCACGTTTCAAACGGTCAATAATGATATCCAAGTGAAGCTCACCCATACCAGAGATAATTGTCTGACCACTCTGCTCATCAGTACGAACAGTAAAGGTTGGATCCTCTTCTGCAAGTTTAGCAAGACCATTATCAAGCTTAGCAACATCTGCCTGACTCTTTGGCTCTACAGCAATAGAGATTACGGTATCAGGGAAGGTCATAGACTCCAATACGATTGGGGCATTCTCATCGCAGAGAGTATCACCTGTACGAATATCCTTGAAACCAACACCAGCACCGATATCACCAGCATCAATTGACTCCATAGGAATTTCCTTGTTAGAGTTCATCTGGAACAAACGGCTGATACGCTCCTTCTTACCAGACCGTGGGTTGTAAACATAAGAACCTGCAACAACCTTACCTGAATAGACACGGAAGAATACCAAGCGACCCATAAATGGATCAGTAGCAATCTTAAATGCCAATGCAGCTGTTGGATCATTCTCGCTAGGTTTACGATCCTCTTCTTCCTCAGTATCAGGATTCGTACCTACAATAGCTGGTGTATCCAATGGAGAAGGTAAGAATGCACAAACATAATCAAGAAGTGGCTGAACACCCTTATTCTTATAAGAAGAACCGAGAAGCATTGGGCAGCATTCCATTGCAATACAGCCTTTACGTATTGCAGCGATAATCTTATCCTCTGGGATATCCTGACCTTCAAGATACATCTCCATCAGCTCATCGTCAAAGTTAGCTGCACCCTCTAGCAACTTATCACGCCACTCAGCAGCCTCATCAGCGAGATCAGCAGGAATCTCCTCGACATCGTATTCTGCACCCATAGTCTCATCGTGCCAAAGGATAGCTTTCATCTTGATAAGGTCAACAACACCTTTGAAGTTTTCCTCAGCACCTATAGGAATCTGAATAGCGATAGGATTTGCACCAAGAATATCTTTCATCTGCTGCACTGTCTCATAGAAGTCTGCACCAGAGCGATCCATCTTGTTTACATAACCAATACGTGGAACATTGTACTTATCAGCCTGACGCCAAACAGTCTCAGACTGAGGCTGCACACCATCAGCTGCAGAATAAGTAGCAACTGCACCATCAAGAACACGGAGTGAACGCTCTACCTCAGCAGTAAAGTCAACGTGTCCCGGAGTATCAATCAAGTTAATCTTATAAGACTTACCGAGATAGTTCCAGTTACATGTTGTAGCAGCAGATGTAATTGTGATACCACGCTCCTGCTCCTGTGCCATCCAGTCCATGGTAGCAGCACCATCATGCACCTCACCAATCTTGTGAGTCTTACCTGTATAAAAAAGAATACGCTCAGATGTGGTCGTCTTACCAGCATCAATGTGAGCCATAATACCGATATTACGAGTCAAATGTAAATCGTGATTTGCCATTTTCTTTTTACCTTATTATAATAACTTGATTAGAATCTGAAGTGAGCAAATGCACGATTAGCCTCAGCCATACGGTGCATATCTTCCTTACGCTTATAAGCACCACCCTGGTTATTGAAAGCATCCATAATCTCAGATGCAAGCTTATCAGCCATGCTCTTACCACCACGCTTACGTGCAAAGGCTATCATATTCTTCATTGAAACACTCTCCTTACGATCTGGGCGAATCTCTGTTGGCACCTGGAAAGTAGCACCACCAATACGGCGACTCTTTACTTCTACCTGCGGAGTGATGTTATCAAGAGCCTGCTTCCACACCTCAAGTGGAGACTTCTCCTCATCCTTCATCTTACCGCCTACGATATCGAGGGCTGCATAGAAGATTTCGTATGAGGTATTCTTCTTACCATCATACATCAAATGATTTACGAACTTTGATACCTTCTGATCATTGAACTTTGGATCTGGAAGGATTACACGCTTCTTTGGTTTTGCTTTTCTCATTTTAATTTTAAACTTTAATTCTGCGGAGGCTGTCGTCTTTCGTTCTTCAACACCCTCTCTTGGGCATTTACTCAACCTTTGTGATCACAAATCTCCAGCAAAACTGTTTGTTTTTAGTTTATTCTTTTGAAAGAGCCTTGGAGCATCGACCATCACCGACCGTTGCACCTCGGCTTTATGGTTTGAAGTTTCTTAGCTGCCTTTAGGCAACTTGAATATTACTTCTTAACTGCTTTTGGACGCTTAGCACCGTACTTAGAACGACGCTGTGTGCGATTGGCAACACCTGCGGTATCAAGAGTACCACGAACAATGTGATAACGTACACCAGGAAGGTCCTTAACACGACCACCACGAACGAGAACAATACTGTGCTCCTGCAAGTTGTGACCCTCTCCCGGGATGTAAGAGTTTACTTCCTTCTGGTTGGTCAAACGAACACGGGCAACCT
Source organism: Prevotella veroralis (assembly GCF_018127765.1). Taxonomy (NCBI): domain Bacteria; kingdom Pseudomonadati; phylum Bacteroidota; class Bacteroidia; order Bacteroidales; family Prevotellaceae; genus Prevotella; species Prevotella veroralis. The sequence continues at coordinate 1,614,176 of NZ_CP072330.1, forward strand.
TACGCATTGCCGAATTAGGCTTCTTAGGAGTTGTTGTGTAAACACGAACACAAACGCCACGACGCTGTGGACAATTGTCCAAAGCTGGAGACTTGCTCTTGTCTACGATGTCCTTTCTGCCTTTTCTTACTAATTGTGAAATAGTAGGCATGATTTTTCTTTTTTGTTGTTATATATTTATTTTGTTTATTTTCAATCCATTACACATGCAGACGAATGCTTCTTAAAGTATACTATCCGCTCTGTGATTTCGGAGTGCAAAGGTACAAAGTTTCCTTTAAATGACCTAATAATAAGAAAAGGAATAAATTAGGAGAGTAATCCAATTAACAATAAATAACCTTTTACTTGTTATTTAACATCGATTATCCAACACCTACAAGGGAGTTCATGATAATAACAAAAAGAACTATACCTGTTATGACTACATAAAGCCAGTCGCGCTGAATACTAAAATCTACCAACGAGAGCATAACGCGCATTACTGGTGTGAGCATAAGGACAATAACTCCCAATTGTACCCAACCTACAGCTGAGAACGATAGAACCGACTTAAAGATTCCCTCAAACGTGGTATAACTAATATCTCCCTTACGGAATACACTATAATCGGGCAAGGTAGAATCAGAAGAGGCAACAAGATACCAAATACCTCCTATTAAGGCGATTAGACATGCTGTAAAGACTCCAATGCGCAAAGTATTGCCAATCAGAGCATTCATATTATTCTTTGAGTTTGAACTACTTCCCATATCAGAACTTACCTATTATACCATTATATATCATATTTAAAGCAGCCAACAAAATAGCCACAGCAAAAATCTTTCTCAATAGTCTTACATCTAAACGCTTCAGTAACTTTGCGCCACTCATAGCACCAGCTAACACACCAATCATTATTGGAAAGGCAATACCTGGTTCAATATATCCACGCTGAAGATAAACAACAGCAGACGTTACTGCTGTAACACCAATCATGAAATTACTTGTAGTTGTACTTACCTTAAACGGGACTTTCATGCACCCATCCATTGCCAATACCTTTAATGCGCCACTACCAATACCTAATAGTCCAGATAAAGCACCAGCAAGAACCATTACAGAGAAACCTCCTGTAACATTGGTCAACTCATACTTCTGCTGTTTACCATCTTTAGTAGGATAAGAACCGAACAGTTTTAGTTTCATAGCCAACCGACTCCCTTTCACATCTACATAATCGGTCTTCTGGCGAAACTGCAAGGCTATTGTAAGAAGTAAGACCACACCGAAGATAATAGCAATGGCATTCGTTGGCATCCATAAAGCTACCGCGGCACCCAAGACAGCGCCTATACTCGTTGCTATTTCAAGGAACATACCCAAACGAATGTTTGTCATACCTTCTTTTACATACGCACTCGCCGCCCCCGAAGATGTCGCAATAGAAGCTACTAAAGCTGCCCCAATGGCATAATGAAAGTCAATGCCAAAACATAAGGTAAGAAGAGGAATAACAATAACACCTCCACCTAATCCAGTCAAGGAACCCAGCAAACCTGCACAGTAGGCACCTAACAATAAAAGAATAGTAAATACAATAATACTCATTGAGATTTAATTTTGAATGCAAAAGTAAGCAAATACTTCGAAAGTAGATAGCCTCTTTTTTAAAATTAAGTTGAACCTTATCTAAAAACAAAGAAATACCATTGACAAATAGAAGCACATTTATCATTCTAAGGATCTAACATTCTCAAACACGCGAGCGCAATTACTGCCTAAAATATGTCTGGACCTCATCTATAATTATTAACTTTGCCGAAAAATAAGCAAACGATGGACAAAAGAACAAATGTAATTACCAAGAATCCTATTAATTTCATTGGAACACGATTCTTAAAACTGTATCTACTCATTGGATTCATCCTAAGAATTATCTTAATGTGGAATGTCCCCGAAGATTCTTCTTTCTCTTTCTGGGAGATAATCAGATTCTTAAGTGTTGGCTTCGTGACAGACATTTGTATGGCAATTTTGCTTGCCTTGCCATTACAGATTATAAACCTTGGGCTAAATGAAGCTAAATATCATCGCATCACAGGATGGATCATTGAACTTCTACTAACTATTGCCTTTGCCTACGTATTATTCTTCCATACCATCTTCCACGAATACGGAGGCGGCGCACCAAAGATTGCACGAATATTTCTCGGATGGAAACTATTTAGTTTCTCCATACGCTTTTTCATTCCAAGAACAAGAGAAACATGGCGTAAGGTTTCCCTTTATACAACCTGGGCTGTATATGTTTTCTTATTACTTTGCGTCACAGCAGGAGAATACATCTTCTGGGGAGAGTTTGGCGTAAGATATAATTTCATTGCAGTAGACTATCTCGTCTACACTCACGAAGTTATTGGGAACATCATGGAATCCTATTCTATTGTTCCGTTGATTGGCATTACATTACTCTTAACAGCTGCAATTATCTTCCTTCAATCGCGACATTACAAGCTAAAGGTTACTGATCTTTACAATGCGAAGAAGTTTCTTATACACCTTTCTATATATATGATCTTAGCAATAAGCTCATATTTTATCTTACAAGGCACCCATGCTCTACAAAGTAACAATCAATACGTTACCCAACTTGAACAAAACGGAGCCTGCGACTTTGTCATTGCTTTCCAAAGTAACAAGTTAGAGTATGATAAGTTCTATACCATGTTACCCAAACAACAATGTGTGTCCCAGTATCGTCAACTAAGTGGACTTAATAATGAGGGAAAGAAGACGATTGGAGAGTCCCTTGCACCACAACGCCCTAACATCGTCTTAATTACAGTTGAAAGCCTAAGTGCTGATTTCCTTACGCGATATGGAAACAAAGAGAACCTTACCCCACAACTTGACAAGCTCATGCAAGGGAGTATTGTCTTTGACAGTCTATACGCAGCAGGAAACAGAACAGTTAGAGGATTAGAAGCATTATCTCTTTGTATTCCACCGAGTGCAGGAGAGAGCATCATCAAGCGAAAGGCTAACCGAATGGGGAACTTATCAATAGGTCGTATCCTTCCTCACTTGGGGTACAAATCGCAATTCATCTATGGCGGAGATAGTTATTTCGATAACATGGGCGACTTCTTCAGTCATAATGGCTACGAGGTAATAGACAGAAAGGACATACCGAACAATCAAGTAACATTCGCAAACATTTGGGGTGTCTGTGATGAAGATATCTTCAACAAGAGCTTACAAGTATTCGATAAGAACTATCAGTCGAAGCATCCTTTCTTCGCACAGATTATGACCACGAGCAACCATCGCCCTTACACCTATCCCAGTGGCAGAATTAAAGTAGACGGTGACCCTAACACAAGAGAAGCCGCCGTGAAATATACAGACTACGCAATCGGTAAATTCATTAATGACGCCCGAAAGAAAGCATGGTTCCAGAATACCGTATTCGTAGTTATTGCTGATCACTGTGCATCCAGTGCCGGGAAGACATCACTTCCTATAGACCGCTACCATATTCCATGCCTCGTCTATGCGCCAGCTATTCTCCAACCAAGAAAGATTGAAACTATATGCTCGCAGATTGATGTCATGCCTACCCTACTTTCTCTCCTTAAGTTACGTTGCACTGTAAGTTTCACAGGACAAGACATCCTCGCACCAACCTATCATCCCCGTGCATTCATGGCAACTTACCAAGATCTTGGGTATCTTGAAGGTAACCGACTAACAGTTTTATCGCCAGTCCGCAATATACGACAATACATCGTTCGTCCATTACACGATGGTACATTTGAAGAGCAACCTACAAAGCAGATGAATCAAGAACTCATCCGCAAAGCGCAGGCTTACTACCAATACACAAACTTATACGTGAAAGCGCAATAGCTTAACCAAAGTAGTAAACTTGTAACATGCTTACAAGCCCCTCTGAAACAGAAAGTCGCCCCCAATATGGAGGCGACTTTCAAGTATTTTAATCTTAAAGGGATTGCTTATGATTCAACCTTACCATTGCCGAATGGAGCGATGGTGCGTGGTCCCTGCTCTTTTGGTTCGTGGCGGTCAATCTTACCAAACTCTTTCTCGTAACGTACTACATTATCCTGCAAAGCTGCAAGAAGACGGAGTGCATGCTCTGGAGCGATGATAACACGACTGGTAACTGTAGCCTTTGGAACACCAGGAAGAAGTGTAGCAAAGTCGAGCACGAACTCTGAACTAGAGTGAGAGATTATCTGGAAGTTTGTATAAACACCACTAGCGATTTCTGGTGAGAGATCAATCTGCAACTGCTGTCCCTCTTGATTCTGATTGTTATTGTCCATTTTTATTAAAAGATTTAGATAAATAATCTGTTTGTATGGCTTGAATAATCCAAACAAGGCGAAGCGTTATCCACGACCTCTTTGCCCCGTGCGGTCTAGCTTATGCAAAGGTAATACATTCATTGCACTTACCAAAATCTTAACGCAATAGTTTTACATCAATACACGGAACCAATCACAAACCAATAGGTCAAAATAAAGATTCAACCTTGTCTCCGCATCATTTATACCTATTATAATTACATTTCTAACCTATTCCAATTTAAATTAACCCTGTTCGCACTCTTTGTTTAATAGGTTTCCGCATTCTTTATCACCAGTTCCCCATTTCTTTCTCATGCCTCCTGTGTCTTTTTTATCCGTATCTTTTATCAGTCTATCCTGATCAAATTTCAATTTCAGCGTAGTGAAAGAACAATTTCAGCATAGTGAAAGAACAATTTCAGCATAGTGAAAATATTCTTTCACTACGCTGAAATTATAATTTAGTACGTATAAAAAAGAAGGGGAAACTTCTGCCGTAGCTCCTATTGCCGATTTTTTTGCATACAGTTTACCAGTGCGAAACAACCTTTAACTAAGAAAAAAGGGATTCACAGCATAATGCCATGAATCCCTCTTATGTTGATATAAAGAATGTTCTGATTTAATCCTGCGTAGCTTCTGCTACTTCTTGATTAGCATAATCAATAACATTCTTCTTATTCGCTTCCATGCGCTCGTGCTCTTCTTGAGAACCTACGATAATCTTCTGCCACTGACGAAGACCAGTACCGGCAGGGATGAGGTGACCGCAAATTACGTTCTCCTTCATTCCCTCAAGTCTATCGCTCTTACCACGAATAGCAGCTTCGTTGAGAACCTTTGTGGTTTCCTGGAACGAAGCAGCACTCATGAAGCTCTTTGTACCAAGGGCAGCACGCGTGATACCCTGTAGGATCTGAGTTGCTGTTGCTTGTACGGCATCACGAACCTGTACAACCTTGAGGTCGCGACGCTTCAGGCTTGAATTCTCATCACGCAACTTGCGTACAGATAGAATCTGACCTTTATAACAGTTCTCTGAGTCGCCCGGATCGGTAACAACCTTCTTACCCCAGATACGATCATTCTCTTCCGTAAAGTCGAGCTTATCAACCAATTCCTGCTCCAAGAATGTTGTATCTCCTGGGTCATCAATACGTACCTTACGCATCATCTGACGAACGATAATCTCAAAGTGCTTGTCATTGATCTTCACACCTTGAAGACGGTAAACATCCTGTACCTCATTTACAATATACTCCTGAACGGCTGTTGGTCCCATGATAGAAAGGATATCAGCTGGAGTGATAATACCATCTGACAATGGGGTACCAGCACGAACAGCATCATGCTCCTGTACCAGAATTTGCTTTGACAAGCTAACAAGATACTTGCGCTGCTCACCAGTCTTAGATGTTACGATGATCTCGCGATTACCACGCTTTACCTTACCCATTGTAACCTCACCATCGATTTCAGATACAACGGCTGGGTTAGATGGATTACGAGCCTCGAAAAGCTCGGTAACACGTGGAAGACCACCCGTGATATCACCGGCACCGCCAACAGAGCGTGGAATCTTAACGAGTGTCATACCTGTCTTGATTTCTGCACCGTCTTGGAGGATTTGCTCCAAGTGACCACCTACAGGGAGGTTATAAGTTCCGAGGATATCATTAGGTAAGTATTGTCCATCGGCACCTTTCTCTGCTCCGACCTTAACAACATCTACAGTTGGCACCTTTGCTTTATCACGTGAGTCTGTGATAATGCGTTCCGTCAAACCTGTTGCATCATCGGTCTCTGCCTTATAGGTTACACCTTCAACAACATCGTGTAGGCGAAGCACACCGGCATACTCACTAACGATAACAGCATTGAATGGATCCCACTTACAAATTAAATCGCCTTTCTGTACCTTATCGCCTGCCTTGAAGTAGAGAGAACTACCATAAGGAACGTTTTCAGTAAGTAATACGATACCTGTATTAGGATCAACAAAGCGGATTTCAGCCAATCGACTGACTACCATTTGGCACTCCTTGTCGTCATCATCAACGAATGGTACGGTACGAAGTTCGTCAAACTCGATCTTAGCTTCATTCTTAGCCGTGATAGTTGCGTTAGCTGCTGCGTTACCAGCAACACCACCGGCGTGGAACGTACGAAGTGTAAGCTGTGTACCAGGCTCACCAATAGCTTGGGCTGCAATAACACCGACAGCCTCACCCATCTGTACCATACGGGCGGTAGCGAGGTTACGACCGTAACACTTCTTACATACACCCTTCTTGCTCTCACAAGTAAGTACCGAGCGAATCTCAACCATCTCAATAGGAGAATCCTCGATAGCCTGTGCCTTTGCCTCGGTGATTTCTTCACCAGCTGCAACGATGATTTCACCAGTTGTTGGATTGATAACATCGTGAACTGACACACGACCTAAGATGCGTTCATATAGAGTTGCAATCGTCTCATCGCCACTCTTCAAGGCGCGACACTCGAGACCGCGGAGTGAACCACAATCCTCCTCATTAATGATAACATCATGAGAAACGTCAACAAGACGACGTGTCAAGTATCCGGCATCGGCTGTCTTCATAGCGGTATCAGCCAAACCCTTACGAGCACCGTGTGAAGCAATAAAGTACTCCAACACAGACATACCCTCCTTAAAGTTAGAGATGATAGGGTTTTCAATAATCTGTGCACCTTCAGCACCAGCCTTCTGTGGCTTAGCCATAAGACCACGCATACCAGCAAGCTGAGCAATCTGGTCAGAAGAACCACGGGCACCAGAGTCAAGCATCATATATACTGCATTGAATCCTTGGTCAGCCTCAGTCATGTGCTTCATTACACTTGCCTTAAGGTTGTTGTTAACGTGTGTCCACGCATCAATTACCTGGTTGTAACGCTCCTTATCAGTGATGAAACCCATTTCGTAATTAGCCTTCACTTGATCCACCTCATCTTGACCCTTACCGACAATATCTGTCTTCTCTTCTGGAACGATGATATCGTCCAAGTTGAAAGATAGACCTGCTACGTATGCCATGTGATAACCGAGGTTCTTGATACCATCAAGGAACTCACAAGCACGTGCCATACCGACAGCTTTAATAACGTCAGCAATAAGACCACGGAGTGACTTCTTTGAGATAATACCATTGAAGAAGCCTATCTCGGTTGGGATAATCTGGTTGACGATAACACGACCAACAGAGGTCTCAACCATTCGCTTTTGTATCTTACCATCAACAAGGTCGTCAACAACGACCTTTACTTGAGCATGAAGGTCACACTTCTTCTCATTGTAAGCAATGATTGCCTCTTCTGAACCATAGAATGAAAGACCTTCCCCCTTAGCACCTGGACGAATCTTAGTAATATAGTAGAGACCAAGCACCATATCCTGTGAAGGAACGGTGATAGGTGCACCATTTGCTGGGTTAAGGATATTGTGGCTCTGAAGCATCAAAATCTGAGTCTCTAAGACTGCCTCATTACTCAATGGGAGGTGGACAGCCATCTGGTCACCATCGAAGTCGGCATTGAACGCTGTACATGCTAATGGGTGCAACTGAATAGCCTTACCCTCTATGAGCTTAGGCTGGAATGCCTGAATACCCAAACGGTGAAGTGTCGGCGCACGGTTCAACATGACAGGATGCCCCTTCATCACATTCTCGAGGATATCCCAAATAACTGGCTCACGACGATCTACGATCTTCTTAGCACTCTTTACAGTCTTCACGATACCACGCTCGATGAGCTTGCGGATGATGAATGGTTTGTAAAGCTCTGCTGCCATCAACTTAGGAAGACCGCACTCACCCATCTTCAACTCAGGTCCAACAACGATTACGGAACGTGCAGAATAGTCGACACGCTTACCGAGGAGGTTCTGACGGAAACGTCCTTGCTTACCCTTCAATGAGTCAGAAAGTGACTTCAAAGGACGATTGCTCTCACTCTTTACAGCAGAAGACTTACGACTGTTGTCGAAGAGAGAATCAACAGCTTCCTGAAGCATACGTTTCTCGTTACGAAGAATAACCTCAGGAGCCTTAATCTCCATCAATCGCTTCAAACGGTTGTTACGGATGATAACACGACGATAGAGATCGTTGAGGTCGGAAGTAGCAAAACGACCACCATCCAATGGTACCAATGGACGAAGCTCTGGTGGAGTAACTGGGATAATCTTCATGATCATCCACTCTGGCTTATTCACACCTATTGACTGACGGAAACCTTCTACAACCTGCAAACGCTTCAATGCTTCTGTCTTACGCTGCTGACTAGAGTCGGTTGTGGCACGATCACGTAATTCGCCAGCAAGACGATCAAGATCAATACCAGTAAGTAAGTCATAGACCGCCTCTGCACCCATCTTAGCAATAAACTTACTTGGATCAGAATCATCTAGACGTTCATTACCCTCTGGGAGTTTGTTATCGAGGATATCAAGATATTCATCTTCAGAAAGAAGGTCGAACTTATGAGAACCATTCAAATCCTCATCCGTATCGGCATTCTTCATACCCTCTACGACACCCGGCTGGATGACAACATACTTCTCATAGTAAATAACAGCATCTAACTTCTTGGTTGGCATACCAAGGAGGTAGCCAATCTTGTTAGGAAGACTACGGAAATACCAAATATGAGCAACTGGGACAACTAACTCAATATGACCAGCGCGCTCACGACGAACCTTTTTCTCTGTTACCTCAACACCACAACGATCACAAACAATACCCTTATAACGGATACGCTTGTACTTACCACAAGCACACTCATAATCCTTTGTAGGACCAAAGATACGCTCGCAGAATAGACCATCACGTTCTGGTTTATAGGTACGATAGTTAATGGTCTCTGGCTTGGTTACCTCACCAAAAGAATTTTCAAGGATTTCTTCAGGTGAAGCCAGTCCGATAGTAATCTTGCTGAAATTACTCTTTACTTTATTATCTTTCTTAAAAGCCATGTTTTACTTCTATTATGGGGTGTACGTATTAATCAAGTTTGATGCTTAGTCCAAGACCACGCAATTCGTGTAACAACACGTTAAGTGACTCTGGTATACCTGGTGTTGGCATTGGTTCGCCCTTAACGATAGCCTCATAAGCCTTAGAACGACCTACAACATCATCAGACTTGATTGTCAAAATCTCCTGAAGAACATGAGATGCACCAAAGGCCTCAATAGCCCAAACCTCCATCTCTCCGAAACGCTGACCACCAAATTGTGCTTTACCACCAAGTGGTTGTTGGGTAATCAGTGAGTACGGACCGATACTACGAGCGTGCATCTTATCCTCTACCATGTGACCGAGCTTCAAGAAGTAAGTGATACCAACAGTTGCTGGTTGATCGAACTTCTCACCGGTCTCACCATCATAGATATATGTAGAGCAAAGGTTAGGTAAACCAGCCTTATCTGTCCACTCCTTCAAGTCTGAAAGTTTAGCACCATCAAAAATTGGAGTAGCGAACTTAACACCTAACTTACGACCTGCTGCACCAAGGATGGCCTCGAATATCTGACCAAGGTTCATACGAGACGGTACACCCATTGGGTTCAATACCAAGTCAACAGGACGACCATCCTCAAGGAATGGCATATCCTCGGTACGCACAACCTTAGAAACAATACCCTTGTTACCGTGACGACCAGCAAGTTTATCACCAACTTGAATCTTACGTTTCTTTGCGATGTAAACCTTAGCCATCTGAAGTACACCTGAAGGGAGCTCATCGCCAATGGTAATAGCAAACTTCTTACGCTTCAATTCAGCATCCATCTGCTTATACTTGCGGATGAAGTTCATAATTAACTTCTGGATCAAGAGGTTAGTATGTTCGTCATCTGTCCAACCATTCGATTGGATTCCCTCATAATCAAGGTTCTTCAGAGCTGCAGCTGTAAACTTACTACCCTTTGTGATGATTTCTGCATCAGAATAATCTTTAACACCCTCTGATACCTTATCTTCCGTCAACTCAAGTAACTTATCAACCAAAAGGTCTTTCAAGTCATTTACCTTTGCCTCTTGCTCTTCATCAATCTTAGCAAGAGTTATCTTATCTTGACGCTTACTCTCACGCGTCTTAATAGCACGTGCAAAGAGTTTCTTATCAATAACGACACCACTCAATGAAGGGTTAGCCTTCAGGGAAGAATCCTTCACATCGCCAGCCTTATCACCAAAGATAGCACGAAGGAGCTTCTCTTCAGGAGAAGGATCGCTCTCACCCTTAGGTGAAATCTTACCAATCATGATATCACCTGGTTCTACACGAGCACCAACACGAATAATACCATTGTCATCAAGATCCTTTGTAGCTTCCTCGCTTACATTTGGAATATCAGAAGTGAATTCTTCAACACCACGCTTCGTCTCACGTACCTCAAGAGAGTACTCATCTACATGGACTGATGTTAATACGTCTTCACGTACCATACGCTCAGAGATTACAACAGCATCCTCATAGTTATAACCCTTCCAAGGCATGTAAGCAACGAGAAGATTACGACCTAGAGCCAATTCACCATTCTCTGTTGCATAGCCTTCAGTAAGAATATCACCCTTCTTCACACGTTGTCCCTTATCACATATAGGGCGAAGGTCAACTACCATATTTTGATTCGTTCTACGGAACTTAGGGATACGATATTCTTTCAATGCTGGTTCGAAACTAACAAACTCTTCGTCCTCTGTACGATCGTAAAGAATTCGAATAGTTGTGGCATCAACATATTCGATAACTCCTTCACCTTCTGCTGTAATCATCGTACGTGAATCTTCACATACTTGTTTCTCAAGACCTGTACCAACAATTGGGGCATCATTATGTAGCAATGGAACTGCCTGGCGCATCATGTTACAACCCATCAATGCACGGTGACCATCATCATGCTCTAAGAAAGGAATGAGACCAGCAGAAACAGAAGCTATCTGTTGTGGAGAAACATCTATTAAGTTAACAGAGTCAGGTCCCACAACAGGATAATCTGCATCTTGACGACACTTAACGGTGTCGCGAACGAAAGTTCCATCATCATTCAATGGAGCATTACCTTGTCCAATAATCTGATCTTCCTCCTCTTCTGCCGTCAAGAATACAACATCCTTGTTGTCCATATCAACCTTAGAATCACGAACACGACGATAAGGTGTAACGATGAATCCTAGATCGTTTATTTTCGCATACATACAAAGTGAAGATATCAAACCAATGTTTGGTCCTTCAGGAGACTCAATTGGACAAAGGCGACCATAGTGAGTATAGTGAACATCACGCACCTCAAAACCTGCACGTTCACGAGAAAGTCCACCTGGACCCAATGCAGAAAGACGACGTTTGTGGGTCACTTCGGCTAAAGGATTAGTCTGATCCATAAATTGGCTCAATGGATTAGTACCGAAGAATGAGTTGATAACACTTGAGATCGTCTTTGCATTAATCAAATCCGTTGGCTGGAATACCTCACTATCACGAACATTCATACGTTCACGAATAGTACGATTCATACGAGCAAGTCCTATTGAGAATTGGTTAGCTAACTGCTCACCAATAGTACGTACACGACGATTTGATAAATGGTCAATATCATCAACGGTTGCATTTGAATTGACTAAGCTAATGAGGTACTTGATAATCTCAACAATATCATCCTTAGTCAACACACGCGTATCCATGTCCGTATCCAAGTTCAATTTCTTATTGATACGATAGCGACCGACCTCACCCAAGTCATAACGTTTGTCTGAAAAGAAAAGGTTTTGGAATACCTCACGTGCACTTGCATCGTCTGCAGCATCGGCATTGCGAAGTTGACGATAAATGTAATTTACTGCCTCTATTTCAGAGTGACTAGGATCTTTTGCCAGTGTATTAAATATAATAGAATACTTATTTGCTGCATCCTCATCCTTATGGAGTAAGATTGTTGACACAGAACTATCAAGAATCTCATCAACGTTCTCCTCTGTAATGACCGTCTCACGTTCAACAACGACCTTATTACGTTCGATAGATACAACTTCACCTGTATCCTCATCTACGAAGTCTTCAGTCCACGTCTTCATAACGTTACCAGCGATCTTACGACCAATAGCAGCCTTCATATTCTTCTTATTAACCTTAATCTCCTCACAAAGATCAAAGATCTGAAGAATGTCACGATCAGACTCATAACCTATAGCACGTAACATCGTAGTTACAGGTAACTTCTTCTTACGATCAATATAAGCATACATGACATTGTTAATGTCTGTTGCAAATTCTATCCAAGAACCTTTAAATGGGATGATACGCGCACTATATAAGACCGTACCATTCGCATGAACACCTTGACCAAAGAATACACCTGGAGAACGATGTAACTGAGAAACAACGACACGCTCAGCACCATTGATAACAAAAGTACCATTGCTAGTCATGTATGGAATTGTACCCAAGAATACATCCTGAATAAATGTACCAAAATCCTCATGATCTGGATCTGTACAATACAGCTTCATCTTAGCCTTTAAAGGTACGCTATAGGTTAAGCCACGCTCAAGACATTCTTCAATAGTATATCTTGGTGGGTCAACATAGTAATCCAGGAACTCAAGGACGAAATTATTACGCGTATCGGTGATAGGGAAGTTCTCTGCGAACACCTTATACAAACCGTCATTCTTGCGTTCCTCAGGCGGAGTGTCCAGCTGCAAGAAGTCACGGAAAGACTTCAATTGCACATCGAGGAAATCCGGATATGGATATGGATTTTTAACGCTGGCGAAATTTACTCTGGGTTTATTATCTAATGCCATAAACTGAAATTAAATATTCGAATATTTAAAGTCCACGACGGACTAAAAGCGTGATTAAATATCTCACGGATGTGCCAAAAGACACAAAAAGGTTAGGACTCACCTACTTGGTAAATCCTAACCAAATTATATTAAATATAAGAATGAAGTAAAATTACTTCAATTCTACCTTAGCACCTTCAGCCTCGATAGTCTTCTTCAAGTTCTCAGCTTCAGCCTTAGCCATACCCTCCTTCAAAGTAGAAGGAGCACCATCAACGAGATCTTTAGCTTCCTTCAAACCGAGACCACAAGCCTCCTTAACAGCCTTAACTACCTTAAGCTTATTAGCACCAGCCTCAACGAGAACTACGTCAAACTCTGACTTCTCCTCTGCACCACCAGCTGCACCACCAGCAGCAGGACCAGCAACAGCAACAGCTGCAGCTGCAGGCTCAATACCATACTCGTCCTTGAGGACAGTTGCCAACTCATTTACTTCCTTAACAGTAAGGTTTACTAACTCTTCTGCAATAGCTTTTACGTCTGCCATTTTATTCTAACTTTTTAATTTTTTGTTCTAAAAATAATATATCTTTGACTTTATTAGATTTCTTACTCAGCACGCTCACCTAAAGTCTTAAGTACACCATGAATAGTGCCAGCGCCTGACTGGAGAGCAGAAACAACGTTCTTGGCTGGAGATTGTAGCAATGCAACAACATCAGCAATAACTTCGTTCTTACTCTTGAGAGCTGCAAGTTCTTCGAGCTTATCTGCACCAATAAATAGAGTTTCCTCTACATAAGCTGCCTTTAGAGCAGGAATAGCTTCCTTCTTATACTCTTTCAACAGTTTAGCTGGTACATTTGCAGTATGAGCAAACATAACTGCAGTATTACCTTTCAAAGAACCATACAGTGGTTCAAAATCTACATCTGAAGCCTCAAAAGCCTTGTGAAGAAGAGTATTCTTCACTACGACCATATTGATCTCGCTCTTAAAGCACTTACGGCGGAGAGAGCTTGTAGCCTCTGCATTCAAACCAGTTACATCAACTAGATAGAAATGAGGGAAGCTCTTCAACTTCTCACCGAGTTCAGCGATAATTGTATCTTTTACTTCTTTCTTCATTGTACAAAACTTTTAGAGTTACTCAGCTGATTTAGGATCAATCTTGACACCCTTACTCATCGTGCTAGAAATAAAGATACTCTTGATATATGTACCTTTAGCAGCAGCAGGCTTCAGCTTGATAACGGTAGAGATAAACTCTTTAGCATTACCATAAATCTGCTCAGCAGTCATACTAACCTTACCGATTGATGTATGGATAATACCAGCCTTATCAACCTTAAAGTCAATCTTACCCTGCTTTACTTCCTTCACTGCCTTAGCAACATCCATTGTCACAGTACCACTCTTTGGGTTTGGCATCAATCCACGAGGACCAAGTACACGACCTAAAGGACCTAACTTACCCATGCATGATGGCATAGTGATGATGACATCAACATCAGTCCATCCACCCTTAATCTTCTCAACATATTCGTCGAGACCAACATAATCAGCACCAGCTTCCTTAGCGGCAGCTTCCTGATCAGGAGTACAGAGACAGAGAACACGTGTCACCTTACCTGTACCATTTGGTAATGACACAACGCCACGAACCATTTGGTTAGCTTTACGTGGGTCAACACCAAGGCGAACATCAACATCTACAGAAGCATCAAACTTAGTTGTAGTAATTTCCTTAACCAACTTAGCTGCTTCAGCTAATGTGTATGCTTTCCCTGCTTCAACCTTCTCAGCGACTGATTTCTGATTTTTTGTCAGTTTACTCATTTTTACTTTTGAAGTTTAAATTATTTACCAGGGAAGTCCCCTTTTACAGTGATACCCATACTACGAGCAGTACCAGCAATCAGTTTCATCGCACTTTCCACTGTGAAGCAGTTAAGATCAGGCATCTTATCTTCTGCAATCGCCTTTATCTGCTCCCAAGTTACGGATGCAACTTTCTTGCGGTTTGGCTCACCAGATCCGCCTTTTACTTTAGCAGCCTCCATAAGCTGTACAGCAGCAGGAGGAGTCTTGATAATAAAGCTAAAAGACTTATCGTTGTAGTAAGTAATTACGACTGGAAGAACTTTACCAGCCTTGTCCTGGGTACGGGCGTTGAACTCCTTGCAGAATCCCATAATATTGATACCCTTAGAACCCAATGCAGGACCTACAGGGGGGGATGGATTTGCAGCGCCACCTTTAATCTGTAATTTGATTAATCCAGCTACTTCTTTAGCCATTTTCTTGTTAATATTAAAAATTAAACTATAAAAGACAGAATAGTATCCGTAACAATACTACTCTTCTTTTGCGACTTGCATAAAACTTAACTCCAATGGGTTTTGACGACCAAAGATCATAACCATCACTTTCAACTTATGCTTCTCAGCATTCATCTCCTCGATGACACCATGGAAACCACTGAAAGGACCATCAGTAACCTTAACAGTCTCACCAACCTCATACGGAACATCTTGAACTTCATCAAGTTCTGTTTCTTCCACGTTACCAAGTAAACGATTAATATCTGCTTGGCGAACTGGAGAAGGCTCAGACATACCTCCGAGGAACCCTAATACATTAGGCATGAAACGTAACGTAGAAGCTACGTCTGGAGTCATGTTGGCTTGAACAAGCACGTAGCCAGGAAGACTTAGTTTCTCTTTGACAACGCGTTTGCCATTACGCAAAGTTGCGTGTTTCTCCATTGGCAATAAAACCTCGAAAACACGCTCAGCAAGCTTATCGTTCTGTCGTAGTTGAGCATCGATATATTCTTTTACCTTTGCCTCTTTACCACTGACAGCCCGAAGAACATACCATTTCTTTTCTGTATCAGCCATTTTCTAATGAATTAACTCGGATATACAAAGTTCATCACATGTTGGAAAACAAAATCCATAGCAAACACTACCAATGCAATGACAAGGGAAGCAGATAAAACAACCATTGCACTATGTGTAAGCTGAGCACGCGATGGCCATGTAGTCTTATGCGCAAGTTCGTCGTAGCAAGCCTTGCAATAATTAACTATCTTCTTAAACATAAAATCTTCTCTGTTTGCACGGGTTGAAGGACTCGAACCCTCGACACCTGGTTTTGGAGACCAGTGCTCTACCAACTGAGCTAAACCCGTAAATAAGTCCCCAAGCCCGAAGACTCGGGAACTATTTATGATGTAAATCTATGATTTACTTAATATCATCGAGGATTGCAGTAATCTGACCAGAACCTACTGTACGACCACCCTCACGGATAGCGAAACGAAGACCCTCGTTCAAAGCAACCTTGTAGATCAACTCTACTTCGATTTCAACGTTATCACCAGGCATTACCATTTCAACGCCCTCTGGCAACTTGATTTCACCAGTACAGTCCATTGTACGGAGGTAGAACTGTGGACGATACTTGTTACCGAATGGTGTGTGACGACCACCCTCTTCTTTCTTCAATACATAGATAGATGCCTTGAAGTGATCGTGAGGAGTAATAGCTCCTGGGTGTACGACAACCATACCACGCTTAACTTCAGCCTTATCAATACCACGGAGGAGAAGACCTACGTTATCACCAGCCTGACCTTGTGCGAGGTTCTTACGGAACATCTCAACACCAGTGATTACAGACTTCTTGTCCTCACCAAGACCGAGCAACTGAACTTCGTCACCTACCTTACATACACCAGTCTCAATACGACCAGTAGCAACAGTACCACGACCTGTGATAGAGAATACATCCTCAACAGGCATCAAGAATGGCTTGTCAACCTCACGCTCTGGCTCTTGAATCCAAGTATCAACAGTGTCCATGAGCTGCATTACAGAGTCAACCCACTTCTCTACACCATTCAAAGCACCAAGTGCAGAACCACGGATAATTGGAGTATCCTCTTCATAACCATACTGCTCAAGGATCTCGCGAACCTCCATCTCAACGAGGTCAAGCATCTCCTCGTCGTCAACCATATCACACTTATTCAAGAAAACAACCAAACGAGGTACGTTTACCTGACGAGCGAGCAATACGTGCTCACGAGTCTGTGGCATAGGACCATCAGTAGCAGCTACAACCAAGATAGCACCATCCATCTGTGCAGCACCAGTAACCATGTTCTTTACATAGTCAGCGTGACCTGGACAGTCTACGTGTGCATAGTGACGTTTAGCTGTTTCGTACTCAATATGAGCAGAGTTAATGGTGATACCACGCTCTTTCTCTTCAGGAGCATTATCAATCTGATCGAAAGACTTAACATCCTCAGAACCAAAGCCCTTCTCATGAAGAACCTTTGAGATTGCTGCAGTAAGAGTGGTCTTACCGTGGTCAACGTGACCAATAGTACCAATGTTTACATGCGGTTTGGTACGCACGAATTCTTCTTTAGCCATAGCTTTTCTTATTTAATATTAAATGAATAATCTGCGTTTTTGTTATACTAACTTAAAAAATATAGTAGAGCTGTAACTGAGAGTTGAACTCAGGACCTCTTCCTTACCAAGGAAGTGCTCTACCACTGAGCTATTACAGCAAAACCATAGAGCGGAAAACGGGGCTCAAACCCGCGACCCCCAGCTTGGAAGGCTAGTGCTCTATCAACTGAGCTATTTCCGCAAATAACATTTGAGTGGGTAGTGATGGATTCGAACCACCGAAGCTAGAAGCAGCAGATTTACAGTCTGCCCCATTTGGCCACTCTGGAAACTACCCTTATATCAAATGCTTTCTCTTTTCAAGAAGAGCCTCTTGTCGGATTCGAACCAACGACCCCGAGATTACAAATCACGTGCTCTGGCCAACTGAGCTAAAGAGGCATACTTTGCAGCCAAAGGCTACTTGTAGTAAAACGGCTGCAAAGGTAATAATTTATTTTCAATCTCCAAAACTTTTAGAAGATATTTTCAACGTTTTCTTTGCTTTTCCTTGAACTTGGTAAGCTGAACCTTCATTGCATCTACACACTCATCAACTCCTTCTTCAAAAGTATCGAATGTCTTCTCTACAAAAAGCGTTGTACCTGGCACAACGACTGATATACTTGTAGTTTTATTTAATGCAGTAGCAGGTTTCTCTACCTTTAATTGCACCTCAACTTTCTGAATGTCTTCGTAAGACTTTTCTAATTTCTCGACCTTCTTAGTGATAAAGGCTTGTAACTTCTCGGTAGTGTCAAAGTGAATTGACTGAATCTTAATTTCCATAGGTACCTCCATTTTTAAAAGGTTACGCCCTTGGATGGGCATTATTATAGACTTTCTTTAACTGCTCAAAGGTTGTATGAGTATATATCTCTGTTGTTGATAAACTCTCATGCCCAAGCAGTTCTTTCACACTTTCCAACCCTGCATCATGATTGAGCATTGCTGTAGCAAACGTATGGCGGAGCACATGTGGAGAACGTTTCTTCAGTGTTGACACCTTAGAAAGGTTTATTTTAACCATCTGCCTCACCTGTTCATCTGTCACTCTTTTTCCTTTCTCCGTTCGGAAGAAAGCAACGGATTCGCTCTCTGTCTCTACATCTCGTTGCTGCTGATAAGCAGTGAGCGTTTTTAATAATTCGTCTCCAAAGGGTATGATGCGTTGTTTGTCCCTCTTTCCTGTGACTTTTATTTCACAGTTAATATAGTCAACATCCTTGTCATTCAGACCTATTAACTCAGAAATACGAACTCCTGTTTCATAGAAAGTTACAATAATTGTACGTGCAAGTACATCTTTATAACTATCTGTCCACATTCTCTCATCTAAAAGTTGATCCATTTCTGACTCCTTGAGGAATTGTGGAAGAGGTCTCTTTCTCCTTGGTCCTTGAATCCCATGAACGGGATCTTTCACAACAAGATTACGTCGGAGAGCATAGCGATAAAATGACCTTAGCGCACTAAGCCTTCTATTGACAGAAGAGGCTGCATTGCCTTTATCCATCATATATTCCATCCAACGCCTGACAATATCGGAATCTACAGACTCCCAAGAGAGCTGCTGATCAAGTCCTTGAAAAAATCGTTCAAACTCTTTTAAGTCGTCCCGATAATGCTTTACAGTTGCTGGAGAATAATTTCTCTCTAACTTCAAGTAATCCAAGAACAAATCTTTCATCGGCACATTGTCAAATCATTTATTGGCAACGAATTTACGGAATTAATTCTAAACTACCAAATTCCTTAAGAAGATTTTACTCTTCTGCGTTACGAAGCTGCTGTACATAAACGGCATGCTCCATCTTCAAGCGCTTCTTTACAGAAGGTTTGTCAAACTGCTGACGAGCACGTAGCTCCTTTACAACACCTGTTTTTTCAAACTTTCTCTTGAACTTCTTAAGAGCGCGCTCAATGTTCTCGCCGTCCTTTACTGGTACAATAATCATGCTTTTTGTTTTTATTAATTTAATTGTTATACATGTGCAAAAGGGCTATAACACCACTTTAGCGGCTGCAAAGTTACACTTTATTCTCCTAACTTCCAAACATTTGTAGACTTTCTTAGTACATTTGTCTTTGGGTATAATCACCAAATCTACTTATTCATTATTGATTTTCAACTATAGAAACCCAGAACTCTAACAAGTTTCCCTGCCCTTTTAAGAACTTTACCAGCCTATTATCTTACAGGAAAGCCTGTATTGAAGAAATGATCAAACAACTCTTTGGGTTCATATAAAACACTAATTTACTTTTCATTTTAGTTGCTGTCACTTTTAACATTTTACATAACCAACTATTTATCAGTAAATTATACACACAAAGTGAATGACAGGAATGACAGGAAAATAATTTTCGTTATTATAACCAGACAAACATATATCATCATAAACAAAGTGAATGGAAAGGCTACGAGAAACTATTCAGTGCATAACGAGACTCTGACTTATTAGTGACGGACAAGAGTCTATACTGAAAGAGACGCCCTTCTTGATATAAAAAGGGCGTCTCTTGCACTCAAAGGAAGGCTCTTGTCGAACATTATTTATAACGACCTCACACGCAGCAGAACTATACTATACTTGTTAAAAGCCATGACGATCCTTATAAGCTCTCGAGAACTACACTTTAAGAAAGTATAATATGAAGTTATTTTTTATAACTTTTAGATAGAACGAGTTGCCTCTTCTAACCATTTTCGCTCATGTCCTGCCAAATATGGAGACAGACTCTTAAAGACACGACGATGATAGTTATTAATCCACAGACGCTCTTCCTCCGTCAACAGGTCTAACACTATGGGCGTTGTATCAATGGGTGCAAGAGTAAGTGTCTCGAACTTCAAGAAATCACCAAAGGCTGTTGTCTCTGCTGGAACAATAAGTAAGGTATTCTCTATGCGCACCCCGAACTTCCCTTCAAGATAGAGTCCAGGTTCGTTTGTAACGGTCATACCTGCTTGCAAAGGAGCTGGTCTCCATTCCATACGAACCTGATGTGGTCCCTCATGAACATTCAAGTAACTTCCGACCCCATGTCCAGTACCATGGAGATAATTGTAACCTTCACGCCACATGGGTTCTCGTGCAATGGCGTCAATCTGTGAACCGCATGCACCAGAGGGGAACCGACACAAGTCAAGTTGGATATGCCCCTTGAGAACTAACGTATAGACTCGACGTTGCTCGTCCGTCAGTTCTCCCAAAGCAATGGTTCTTGTGATGTCGGTTGTACCATCTTCATATTGCGCCCCACTATCAATAAGAACAAAGCCATGGGGTTCTATGGGTATATCCGTCTCTGGAGTTGCCTCATAGTGCACAATTGCCCCATGCGCTTCATAGCCTACAATCGAATCAAATGATATTCCTTTAAAGTGTTGCTGTTCGGCGCGAAGAGCCTCCAAGCGGTCTGCTAATGTTATTTCAGTTTGTCCACCAGCCTCAACAGCACCTTTCATCCATGCTAAGAACTTAACCATCGCAACACCATCGCGCAACATGGCTGCACGGAAACCATCTTGCTCCACCTTATTCTTTATGGCTTTCATCATCGGAATTGGAGATGTCCCCACATGTATTTTATCATTATCTACGGCTGTTGACAAGGCATAATTAGTAGAATGGACATCTATCAAAAGTGACTTTCCTGTATATTTCTTCAATCCAGTCTCTACTGATTCGTATTCTTCCACATCAATATTCTCTGTAGAAAGATACTCACAGACATCCTCTGGCAACTTCTCTCTATTAATATATAAGGTGGCATTATTAGAGGAAATCAGAAGATAAGATACAAACACGGGATTACAATGAACATCACTTCCACGCAGATTCAACACCCAAGCAATCTCATCTAAGGCGGTAACTAAGAGTCCATCTGCACCTTGTTTAACTAAACTTTCACGTATTCGACACAGTTTACTCTCTGTCGTCTCACCAGCATACTTCAATGGATGAAGACATACTTTATTATTAGGAATGACAGGTCGGTCATGCCAAAGAACATCCATCGGATCATCTGTACAACGCACCAACATGTTCCCTTTTGTCGCCAAACTCTGTTTCAAATCAGCAACATCAGCATACGTATTGACACTCCCATCTACTCCTACGATGGGGTTTTCGTATTCCGCCAACTCACTTGCTAACCATTCACTAATTGAAGGTGTACCCGCCATGCGCTCTTTCATCAACTGATATTCACTCCCCGCAAGTTCCTTTGCAGCTGCAATGAAATAACGAGAATCTGTCCATAAGGCAGCATGCTGTAATGTGACAACTGCCGTCCCAGCTGATCCACTGAAACCAGATATCCATTCACGAGTCTTCCAATGATCGGCTACATATTCACTATTATGTGGGTCACTACTGGGGAAAATCAAAGCAGTAAGCGCATTCTCCTTCATCCATCTACGAAGTGCAACAAGGCGTTCATTGATTGTTTGCATAATATTTATAGGGTTAGAGGTTAAAAAACAATTATAGAAAAGACTATCTCTTCTGTTTCGACCGCTAAGTTAATCAATAATTCCAAAACATACAAATCAAGAATAACAAGAAATATCTATAAATGCAAAACCTATCTTACAAAGGCTTACTATTTTATAATTAATAACACAAATAATTATTCCTTTTTCTTCTCACATACTCTTTTTTTATTAACTTTGCGGTATCGAACAAAAGGGAAAATATACTTTTAAAATAAAATATTTATTATGAATTACTTAACAAACGAGAAACTTGTTATCGTCGGTGCAGGCGGTATGATTGGTTCAAACATGGTTCAGACCGCTCTTACACTCGGTCTTACTCCTAACATCTGTCTATATGATATCTATGAGCCAGGCGTTCATGGTGTGTTCGACGAGATGGAACAGTGCGCTTTCCCTGGTGCTAACCTTTCTTACACCGTTGACCCTGCAGAGGCTTTCACTGGTGCTAAGTACATCATCTCTTCTGGTGGTGCTCCTCGTAAAGAGGGTATGACACGTGAGGACTTGTTGAAGGGTAACTGCAAAATCGCAGCTGACTTCGGTGAGAACATCAAGAAGTACTGCCCAGACGTAAAGCACGTTGTTGTTATCTTCAACCCTGCTGACGTTACAGCATTGACAGCTCTTATCCACTCTGGTTTGAAGCCAAATCAGTTGACATCACTCGCTGCCCTCGATTCTACTCGTCTACAGCAGGCTTTGGCTCATGAGTTCGGTGTACAGCAGGATAAGGTTACTGGTGCACACACATACGGTGGTCACGGTGAGCAGATGGCTGTATTTGCTTCTCAGGTTAAGGTTGATGGCAAGCCATTGTCAGAGATGGGTCTTTCTGCAGAGCGTTGGGAAGAGATTAAGCATCACACCGTACAGGGCGGTTCAAACATCATCAAGCTTCGTGGTCGTAGCTCATTCCAAAGCCCAGCTTACAACGCTGTTAAGATGATTGAGGCTGCTATGGGTGGTGAGAAGTTCACCTTGCCAGCAGGTTGCTACGTTAACGACGAGAAGCTCGGCTTCAAGAACGTTATGATGGCTATGCCTACAACTATCGACGCTACTGGTGTTCACTACACTGAGCCAACAGGTACTCCAGAGGAGATGGCTTCTCTCCAAGCTTCTTACGAGCACCTCTGCAAGATGCGTGAGGAAATCATTAGCCTCGACATCGTACCAGCTGTTGCTGAATGGAAGAAAGACAATGCGAATCTGTAAGCAAGTTGATGAGTTGACAAGTGCACTTTCAAGTTGACGAGTTAACAGCAGATATTATTAGAGAAAGGCAACCGACATTTATAGTCGGTTGCCTTTCTTATTGGACAGATAAAACGTGTAAGGAACTCAAAGGTCTCCCCCAAAAAACTTAGGAGCTTTTCACAAAAAGCTTAGGGACTTTTTTAAAACGTTCGTAGGTTATCTCGAAATACTTTCGAACAGTTCTACCTGTCTTCTGCAACTAACGGGCAGAAACAGGAGACGGAACTATTCTATCTCAATCCTAACAATACGCTGATTGAAGCGGCGATGGAAATAAGGAATGCGAAGGAGCAGATGGAAAATGGACGGGAATCGCCCTTCATCGTACTCACTCATAAAATATTCCTTCCTCACGTGCAATCGACTGTTCCATTTCTCCATCTCCTTTGTATTGAGTAGTGACCACTTGAACTCAACACCTTTGTCCATCTTCTGCAGCATATCATGTTTCTTCTCTCGTCCAACAAACACAAAAGCGAGCATATCAAACAAAATGGTAGCTGATGGGAGTTTGTCACAGATATTGCGGAATAGTTCTCGCACTCTTTCCTCAGGGAAATACATCAGCACTCCCTCAAGAATAATTAGTACAGGCGACTTACTATACGCTCTCACTTTGTCCAGCCAGTCCTCATCAAACATGGATTCAGCCAAATAAGTGTTGCGTTCCGTTTCCATAAGGAAGCGACGGCGCAAGTCAATAGCTTCTTTGAGATCAAGGTCGAACCAGTGCGTCACTTCTGGTCTTCCCAGCCGCTCGTAACGTGCATCCAACCCTGCTCCTAACTGTATTACCACAGCATCGGGGTGCTGGGCAAGGAACTCCCTCGCCTCATTATCAATCAGCTTGGCACGAATGCAGCAGCCTAACTGTGAGAGCTTCGCTTTCTGAAATTTCGAGAAATCATAGTCAATCTGTCCGATAATTTCCTTTGCTTTCTCGTCACGCAGCAAGGGATTAGGGCGATTGGACTCTACAGCTTTTGCCCACAACGTGGTAAGCATCGTCTCGGGAATCTCCGTCAGAGTGGATTTAACCTTTTCCATTTGTATTCTATATGAATATCATTTGAGTGATTAGATAACAGGAAGGCTCCTTTTACTTTTACTTATTATTAAGTGAGGAGCCCTCCTTTTTTACTTCTCAAAACTATGAAAGAAGCTCGGGTTGCCCTTTACATTTATAATAGGACCAGCGACTTCTTTCGTATCTGGATTGTAAGTGTAGAATCCTGTGGCCTTCTTATTAGCACTACCAAAGACTATCAGATTCTTATGCTTTGCGACAGCAATACCTTGAGGATTGGAAACCTCCATACCTTTTATAACCGCCACAGTTTTCTGCTTCAGGTCAATGACAACCGGAACATTGGTAAGACTAACATAAGGTTTCTTTAGTCCGTTAGGATCAAGACCAAAAGAGTTAGCATAGGCGTAAGCCTGTCCATTACCGCCGTAGAGTATCGTTGCCAGGAACTCTGCATGCTTGGTCGCCAGACCGGCAACTTCCGTCTTGTCAAGGCGGATGCAGTAATTAGGATCGATATCCGTTGAACCGTTCTTTATACGCACGATACCGCCGTTGAGTCCTGGAATGAAACCGAACGAACCGATACAGTTGATGTAAATATCTTTATTCTCATCCATAAAGATAGAGCCCGGATCAATTGGACGTGTAGCAAAACACATTTCCAAAGACTGATTAACGATGTGTTTCTCCACCTTATCCGTCTTCACATCAATCATAGCAAACTCTATGTTGTTACGTGTTGGCATATATTGTGCGTTCATCTGATTCAATCCAACAAAGAGTTTTCCATCACGAATAATCATTGCAGCTGGTGCAACCCTCGTATCTGACTGTTTCAGATTATTAAGGTCAATATCAGCAATCTTTGTCATAGTTGTTGGGTTGAATACCATCACAACACCAATACCTTGTAAACTTAGATATGCTTTCTCACTACTTGCCTCTACGATGTTACATGCTGCAGCACCAGCAGGAATAGACAATGCGCCTTCTTTCTTCCATGTGCCATCTCCCAAAATTCGATAGCGATTAACCTCTGCCTTCGTATTTCCCATATAATCAGGGAAGGTATAAACATTGCCTGACTCTGTTACAATTGGCGTAGAACCAAAACCGCAAGGAATACCGTTCTTATTGTCGTATGTTCCTGGTAAGAAACTTGGCAATGCTTGCAAATAAACATTACCACTACTACCTTCAGGATTGGTGATACCCGTTGCAAAGACAACACCGTGGAACTCCTTTTCACCTGGAGTAGGCTTAGGAGCTGGCGTTGGGTCATCATTACTGCTACACGCACTAAACAAAGCTGCTAAGACAACAGCAGAAAGGATTGATTTAAGCTTTTTCATTGTTTCATTATTTATTGTAGAAATATTATATAAACCATGCCTTTAAGAGGTATTAAGCAATAACTAAAAAACTGACGAGCTTTTTCTTGTATGTTCAAGAGCTTCAGAAAACTTACTCCTCCAGGCTTTCTATTATTTTATTTGAATAGATATCTAACCTTAAGCCCTATGTATCTGCCAGGCAAGGGACGATTAAATTCAGATACAACACGCCGATCTGTTAAGTTCTTCACCTTGAACGTCAATGTCCATTGGTCATTCTTAAAGCTATGTTCAATAGCTGCATCCATTGTCAAAGCAGATGGAATCTTCTTATCTTGATATCTACTTACCTCGAAATCATAGAAATACTTATGCACGTATGAGGCATCAAAGAGCAGGCGTGTGTTCTGTTCTTTACCACCAAAGAGGTTCTCTTTATGAAGTTCAGCACCAAAGTTTGCCAATAGATAAGGTACATTTGGAATACGCTTGTTATACGTTGGGTTCTCAACCGCTGTACCTGGTGTTAGCTTTCGCACATCACGAAGATCTTGATAGGTTGCATTGGCATAAAGATAAAGTAGTGGACAAACATCTCCTTTTGCATCAAGTTCTATTCCTCTCGTACGCACACTACCGAAGTTACGATAACGTGCCATGGTAGGAATCATATCTGGGGTAAACCTTATCATATCCTTTAATTGATTGTAAAAAACATTCAATTCTATCTCTACCAACCCACCTCTTTGCTGCAAATGACGATAGAGCATACCCACATTCACACCAGAAGTACGCTCTGGCTTCAATGCAGGTGATGCCAAAATAGAATATCCGTTACCAATGAGTTCTTCACTGGTTGGAATTCTAACCTCTGAATTAAACGAGGCTTTCAACATCAAGTCATTCGTAAACTTATAGCGCATCGCATCACTGAAACCTACGTATGACTTGGACACCTTGACGGGTTCTGGAGAGCTCACAGAATATACGTCAATACTACGGGAGCGTGAAGAGAAAAGGAAGTTCTTGAATGTAAAAGCATTTTGGAATTTCCCATTAAAGAGCGTCAAATCGTATGACCAACCTATGGTAAGCGTCTTCATCTTACTTGGGAAGTTTGAGCGGAACCCCAAGGCTTTATCCATTAGGGAATCAGAAGGATGTAATGAGTTTTGATCAAAATAGATATTCAAATTGAGTCCATGGTGCTCATCAATGGTATAGCCCATATTTAACTTTGAAGTCAACTCATTAGATCGATTCTTTCCATCAGATGGGAAATTATTCTGCTCACCACCAAACGGAGAGACTGGAGGCAACTTGTTCCCATCCCAATCATAACGATTCATAGCCTTATCACGCAATCCATACTTGCCGATAACGTACCCTATTTCAAAATCGAAGTCGAGTCCATCTACAAAAAAGTTCTTACGTTTCAGCGTCAAAGCCGTTACTCCACTGATAGAATGGTTATACGCCTCACGCACATCAAGGTCTATACCTTGTATCTCTTGCCGTGTCTTGAGGAAGATAAGCTCCCACTTCATCTCATCAAACCACCATTTAGTAGCTTTGAGGGACATGCCAGCCATGATCTTATTGAACTGGTCGTGATCTCTCTTCACCTCTCTTCCATCAAGGTTAGCCAATTTCATCTTGTAATCGTTCTTTGCAAATGAAA
Source organism: Prevotella veroralis (assembly GCF_018127765.1). NCBI lineage: Bacteria > Pseudomonadati > Bacteroidota > Bacteroidia > Bacteroidales > Prevotellaceae > Prevotella > Prevotella veroralis. Next base: position 1,641,628 of record NZ_CP072330.1, read on the forward strand.
AAGCACCGCCTATTCCAAACTGCAATCCACTCTTACGATCAGTCCGCTTAAACACCGTTGAGACTTGATGTGTATTGAAAGAACCCACTTCATAGGTAAAGTCAAAATAGACAGGAGGATATTCCTTGGTCACAACATTCACTGCTCCTCCTAATGCCGAGCCACCGAATTTGTAAGGGACAATACCTTTGTATACTTCTATACGCTCTATCATATTCGTTGGAATATCATTCAATGCGACGAAGTTACTCAATTGAGACATCGGCGTTTCATCAACATACATACCCATGCGTTTGCCTTCCAAGCCTCGAAGTGAGATACGTGAAGCACTGCCCAAACCACCAGTATTACGAATCGTAACACCAACCGTACGAGCAAGAACATCATTGATATTAGATGCTGTACCCTGTAATTGTCGCTGTCCAATGACAGATACAGGCATTGCTGACTCCTTCAACTTTCGAATTTCACTGCGTGCTGTCACAGTAACTTCCTTCATCTCTAAGGTTGTATCACGCTTAACAACGTCCTGCGCATAGCATGTAAGCAGGCTAAGACTCGAAAGCAATATTAAACAAAATGCTTTCTTATACAATAAATAAACATTAGAAGCTACTTCTCCTATAGGTTTCTTTCTCTGTCTCTCCATGTGGATTATAGATAAAGAACTTAATTGGAAACATTGATTTAAGTCCTTACTGTTAAAATAAAATGTTATCAAATAACGTTGCAAAGATAGAGAATAACAAAATATAAGACAATACCTAAAAGTAAGTAAATAGGTTGACAAAGGGATAGTTAAACAAGTTGACAAGCTGAAGGAGAGAATATCTCAAAATAAAGAGAGGCTTACCTTCATTTCAAAAGAGCATCCCTTCAATATGAGAAAAGCCTTTCTTCATATCAAGGAAACGCCTTATTCAAATAGAGGTAGCAGTCTACTCATATACTATAAACTAAATTTCTGTTACATAAAAAGGAACGTATTAAAGGATAAACACACCTTTAATACGTTCCTTTCTTTAATTATATTGCTCTCGAAAGAGAACTATATCTTTCTTATTCTTTACTTCTTCCTGAACTTCTCAGCCTGACTCTGAATCAAAGCAGTGTCTTCGAAGTAATTGATCTGCATAGCTGCACGAACTTCATCCATCGTCTTTGCAGCTACTTCACGAGCCTCAACAGATCCTTTCTTCAAGATGTTATAGATCTCTGGAATGTCTTGCTCGTATTCATGGCGACGAGCACGAATAGGGTCAAGTATCTTATTGAGCACATTATTCAAGAGCTTCTTACACTTCATATCACCGATACCACCAGCTGTATAAGCAGCTTTCAGTTCGTCAAGATTCTGGAACTCTGGCCAGAACTCCGCAAAATCTTCATCGGTTGAGAAAGCATCCAGGTAGGTAAACACAGCGTTACCCTCAACATGACCGGGGTCGGAAACATTCAAGTGAGTTGGGTCGGTGTACATTGTCTTCACCTTCTTCCATACCGTATCAGCATCATCTGACAGGTAGATACAATTACCCAAGCTCTTACTCATCTTCTCTTTTCCATCCGTTCCAGGCAAGCGACGAGCCGTTGCATTCTCCGGTAACATGATGTTTGGTTCGACTAATACGGGTGCATAAAGCTGATTGAAACGACGTACAATCTCGCGTGTCACCTCAATCATTGGCTCTTGATCTTCACCCGCAGGAACGGTAGTTGCCTTGAAAGCTGCTATATCGGCTGCCTGTGAAACAGGGTACGCAAAGAAGCCCATTGGGATGTTTGCTTCAAAGTTACGCATCTTGATTTCAGTCTTCACAGTAGGGTTACGCTGCACACGACTTACACTGATAAGATTCATAAAGAACGTTGTCAATTCAGCCAATTCTGGTATCTGACTCTGAATATAGAGCGTACATTTCTCCGGACTAAGCCCTGCAGAAAGATAATCCAAAGCCACTTCAATGATGTTCTGGCGAATCTTCTCTGGGTTATCAGCATTATCCGTCAAGGCTTGTACATCAGCCATGAATACAAACATTCTATCGTAGTCGCCAAGGTTCTGTAGCTCCACACGACGGCGAAGTGAACCCACATAGTGACCAAGATGCAACTTACCAGTTGGGCGGTCACCCGTTAAAATAATCTTTCCCATGTATCTTTATTTCTTATTTACGTTATTAATAGGAAGTCTGCATAATCCTATTGCCGATGCTCCTCTTCGACAGCTGCAGTATCAGCTTGCTGTTTCTCTTCCTTTGGCGCAGGGGTTGCTTCTTCCTCTGGCTCCTCTGGTTCTGGTGCTGTGACAACTGTATCAACAACAGGAGGAGCAGTGTTCTGGACTGGCGCTTCATAAGGAATCGTATCAACAGACAGGCTATCCGATGCAACTGCCGCTGGTGGTGTTGGACGGAAAGCAACATAAGCACCAATTCCTATCGCCAAAACGAGCAAACCAATCAATATACCCCATAAGATGGCATGATTGTTCTTTGTGTTTGTTTGAGCCGTTTGTGGAACTTGTGCATTCACTTGATTCTGTGGTTGATACTGCTGTCCTGCACTAATAAGAGGTAATGTTACCTCCATCGTTCCATGACAATGAGGGCACTGACATTCGATTGTCTGCCCCTCATTAGCTTCCACTATAAATTGTGTACCACAATTATCACATGTTATCTGATACTTCATCTATTCGATTTCTATCATTAACCAAGTACTTCTATAGCCTTGCGCATACGTTTCAAGGTTTCCGCTTTGCCAAGGAAAGCAGAGATATCAAACATACCAGGCCCCTTACCAATGCCAACCAATGTCAATCGGAAAGCATTCATTATATCGCCAAGCTTATAGCCTTTATCCTCTACCCATTTCATCACAACAGGTTCCTGACCTTCGATAGAGAAGTCGTCTATACCTTCAAGTACCTCTGCCAATTCAGTCATCTGCTGTGCAGAATATTCCTTCCAACGCTTCTTAACCGTCTTCTCATCATAACTTGTTGGAGCGATAAAGAAGAAAGAACAAAGTTCCCAAAGCTCTTTCACGAAACTAACACGATCCTTCATCATGTGAACAACCTGTCTTACTTGTTCCATCGTAGCTTCAACACCATTATTAGCAACGATAGGGGCAAAGAGTTCTGCTATCTCGTCATCGCTTTTACGAAGGATATACTCGTGATTGAACCACATTCCCTTCTGATAATCAAACTTAGCTCCGCTCTTTGAACATTTCGTTATATCGAATGCTTTTACTAACTCATCAAGAGAGAAGAGTTCCTGTTCGGTTCCTGGATTCCAACCTAACAATGCTAAGAAGTTAACCACTGCCTCTGGGAAATATCCACTCTCACGATAACCTGAGCTAACCTCTCCTGTCTTAGGATCATGCCACTCTAATGGGAACACAGGAAAGCCTAAACGATCACCATCACGCTTACTTAACTTGCCCTTTCCTTCTGGTTTCAATAACAATGGAAGGTGTGCGAAACGTGGCATACTATCTTCCCAACCAAAGGCACGATAGAGCAATACATGCAAAGGAGCACTTGGCAACCACTCTTCACCACGGATCACATGAGAGATTTCCATTAAGTGGTCATCAACGATGTTAGCAAGGTGGTAAGTAGGCAACTCATCTGCGCTCTTATACAAGACCTTATCATCAAGGATATCACTCTTAATGCAGACATCACCACGAATCATATCATTGACATGAATCTCCTCACCCGGCTCTATCTTAAAGCGAACAACATACTGTTGACCATCGTCTATCAAGCTATCAACCTCTTCTTTCGACATGGTCAAAGAGTTGCGCATCTGAAGACGAGTATGTGCGTCGTATTGGAAGTTCTGAATCTCCTTGCGCTTAGCATCTAATTCCTCTGGAGTATCAAAGGCAATGTATGCTTTGCCAGCCTCTAACAACTGATTAACATACTTCTTATAGATTTCACGACGCTCACTCTGTCGATAAGGACCATGCTCACCTCCAAAGCTAACGCCCTCATCAAACTCTATTCCTAACCATTTAAACGAATCAAGGATATATTCTTCTGCTCCTGGAACAAAGCGATTAGAGTCTGTATCCTCTATACGGAAGATAAGTTTACCGCCATGCTGACGTGCGAAAAGATAATTATACAATGCTGTACGTACACCACCAATATGCAATGCGCCCGTTGGACTAGGTGCAAAACGTACTCTTACATTTCTCTCTGCCATTGTCTTAAATATTATTTTTCCTGCAAAATTAATGCTTTTTTTTGAGTATACGCCATATTTTTAGTATTTTCGCAAGTGCTTAGAAGTTAATAGAAAGTATATAGAAATATGATAAGATTCAGAAACATCAAAAGCCACTATTGGCGTAATATGGCTTCAAGAACGGCTTTGGTCATTGTTGCTGTAGTAATGATAGTGCTTTTCCTACCACGAACAAGGGGGAAACTCTTCCATTATGATGAGGGGAAACCATGGATGTATGGACAATTAATTGCCAAATTCGACTTTCCTATCTTCAAGACCGATGAGGCATTGAAGGCGGAACGTGACTCGATGATGAAGCATTTCCAGCCGTATTATAACGTTAATCCGTCTATCGAAGCAAAGAAGATCGAACAATTCAAGACTGCTTACAAGAATGGTATTCCAGGCTTACCGCAATCGTATGTAGAAATCATTGCCCAACATTTGCATGATATTTATGAGGCTGGTGTGATTGACCCACAGCAATATTCCAAACTCGTGAAAGATAGCGATAATGTGATCCGCGTGGTCACTGGTAAGCAAGCTGTAAGTGTTCCAATCAATAAGACCTTCTCAACGCTCGGGGCGTATGAGCATCTCTTTGTGAATCCTACTTTAGGTTCAAAGCGTGCTATCTTACAACAATGTAATCTAAACGAATACATTGAACCAAACCTTATTTATGATAAAGATCGCAGTGAGACAGAGATGAATGATATGCTCAGTCTCATTCCACAAGCATCAGGAATGGTATTGGAAGGACAGAGAATCATCGACCGAGGTGATATCGTTGATGCAAAGACTTACCGTGTGCTCAATTCATTCGAGCAGGCTATGGAGAAGCGTAACGCATCCGAAGCAGAGATTACATCAACCATCATCGGACAAAGTATCTATGTATTAATCCTCATCGGATTATTCACCCTTTACCTCGCTCTCTTCCGCAAAGATTATTTCGACAAGCCGCGTTCCATATCGCTACTTTATGTGATGATAGTCATCTTCCCTATCCTCACTTCGCTAATGATGGAGCATAACATCCTAAGTGTTTACATTCTTCCTTTCTCCATGGCACCGATCTTCTTCCGAGTATTTATGGATTCCCGAACGGCTTTTATAGCTCATGTGACGATGATTCTTATCTGTGCGGTCGCCGTGAAATACCAATACGAATTTATCATCGTACAATTAGTTGCAGGTTTGATTGCCATTTATTCTCTAAGAGAATTATCCAAGCGTAGTCAGATATTCCTTACTGCTCTATTGGTTACAATCGGTTCAGCTGCTATGTATTTAGCTTTACAACTCATCCAAGCCGACGACCTTTCAAAGCTCGATCAGACCATGTATTATCACTTCGGAGTCAATGCTTTCTTCTTGCTCTTTACCTATCCTCTGATGTTGGTAATCGAGAAAACTTTCGGCTTTGTATCAACGGTTACAATGTTCGAGCTATCCAATACAAACAATGAACTTCTAAGACGACTAAGTGAGGTTGCTCCGGGTACTTTCCAACATTCTATCACGGTAGGTAACTTAGCGACCGAGATTGCAAACCGAATTGGTGCTAAGAGCCAACTGGTTCGTACAGGAGCTTTATACCATGACATCGGTAAAATGCTCAATCCTGCGTTCTTTACAGAGAATCAAGCGGGCATCAATCCGCATGATAAGTTGACCGACTTAGAGAGTGCGCGTATTATTATCAGTCACGTAACGGAGGGATTAAAGCTCGCAGAGAAGTATAATCTACCACGCGAAATAAAAGAGTTTATTACCACGCATCATGGCACAGGACTTGCAAAATATTTCTACATACATTATAAGAATGAGCATCCTGACGAGGAAGTGAACGAAGACCTCTTCCGTTATCCAGGTCCGAACCCATTCACCCGAGAACAAGCTATCTTGATGATGAGCGATACTGTTGAGGCGGCGTCACGATCTCTAAAGGAATACACAGAAGACAGTATCAGCGAACTTGTAAACAAACTTATTGACGGACAAGTAGCTGATGGTAACTTCACGGATTGTCCTATCACTTTCCGTGACATCTCCGCCGCGAAAGCCGTACTCATAGAACGCCTCAAGGCAATGTATCACACGCGTATTCAATATCCAACACTAAAAGCATAGACAACGCTATTTTAAAATTGTAATAGAATATTATCAATTTAGCTATCTGTATTTGCGTTATTTTCAAAAGCTACCCTACTTTGGTTCAAATAGCCAAATTATGGTAGCTTTTTACATATAAGTAATAACTCATTGAAATACAAGTTATTACACGAAACGTACTATCCTTATAATAAGAAAGAACTCACTTATTTTGTAAAAATATGGTACTTTTCAGCTAAAATGAGGCTCTTCTTCATCAAAATCAATGCTACTTTTTATTGAAAACAATAGTACTTTTCACCAAAAACGATAGTACTTTTTACTAAAAACGATAGTACTTTTTTAGAAAAAGGTACTATCGTGCAGTTTAAATCGATTATTCTTTCGCTAGAATAAGATATTTTAGAAACAAAAAATGTAATATCTTTTCTCGTTTATTCTATGTTCCTTTAAGTAAAAATCATGGGACTTTATCCATAAATCGACAGCTATTTTGTAATCGAACCTACCTTCTTTTGCCCAACATGTTCTCTACTTTTCGCACTTAAAGAACTATTGCACAAATCGAAACAAAGTGAGAAAAAGAGAGGAAAGATTTGGAGTTTTAGAACAATATATATAACTTTGCAACCAAATTTATAGGTTTTTAATATACAAAAGAACAACCAATGAAGCATTCTAAGATGATTATTGCTGCCACAATGTTAGCAATGGCAACAACATCACAAGCCGGAGGTTTACTCACAAATACCAATCAAAGCATTGCTTTCAACCGTAATTTTGCACGTGTCGGTGCGATTGGTATTGATGGAGTTTACTTTAATCCAGCTGGAGTAGTATTCCTGAGCAATGGTTTCCATCTATCTCTTAACGTTCAGAATGTGTACCAAACACGTGAAATTACATCGTCTTTTTCGGTTCCTGCATTCGAACAAGTGCCGGCATTGCAGCCTTTTGCACAACCTTTCAAGCTCAATGGAGGAAAAGAAGATGGCAGTAAGTTCTATAAAGGCAAGGCATCTGTGCCCATCCTCCCATCGTTCCAGATTGCTTATAATAAGGATAAATGGAGTTTCCAAGTAGGTTTCGGCTTGACCGGTGGTGGTGGAAAGGCAACTTTCAATGAGGGACTTCCTTCTTTTGAACGACAAGTTTCGCTGCTTCCTGCATTAATCAATCAAAACCTCCCTACTTTCGCTGCTCTTCTTGGTCAGCAAGAGTCTCCTGCAACAGCATATAGCATGCAGAGCTATATGAGCGGACAGCAATACGATTTCGGTTTGCAACTCGGTGCAGCCTATAAGATCAATGATCATCTTGCTGTTTATGGTGGTGCACGATTCAACTATATCTATAATAAGTACGAGGGAAATCTTACGAACATCTCAGCAAATGTTGGTGGAAATAATCAGAACTTATACAATTACTTCGACTCTAAAGTAAAAGCACTTAACGATAAGGCTACATCGTTACAAGCGCAAGCTGCAGCTGCTAGGACGCAAGCCGCAGCTTTACAGGCACAAGCTAATGCAACGACAGATCCAACAGCAAAAGCACAACTATTGGCTGCAGCAAATCAATATGCTGCGGGTGCCGAGAAAGCGAGTAACGGAGCGAAGTTAGTGAGTGCAGGAGCCGACAAACTCAGTAGCAGTAAGGAACTCGTAAAGGATCGTTATGTAAAGGTGAGCCAACGTGGTTGGGGTATTACTCCTATCCTCGGCATTGATTATCACAATGGAAAATGGAATCTTGCAGCTCGCTATGAGTTCACAACAAAGTTCAATGTTGAGACAAAGGCTAATCCAGATGATACGCACAGTTATGAAGATGGCGTAACAACTCCTAACGATATTCCCGGTATTCTTGCTCTCGGCGCACAATATGAAGTATTGAAAAACCTGCGCGTTATGGCTGGTTACAACTATTACTTCGATAAAGATGCACGAATGGCAAATAACAAACAGAAACTCCTTGCGCACAATACACAGGAATTCCTTGCTGGTGTTGAATGGGATATTACTCCTGCTGTGACGGTTAGTGCTGGCGGACAACGCACAAAGTATGGACTCGGTGATGGTAAGTATCTTACCGATCTCAGCTTCGTTACGAGCAGTTACAGCTTCGGCTTTGGTGCAAAGATTAAAGTTGCTAAGAATGCACACCTCAACGTTGCTTATTTCTTTACGAACTATTCTAACTTTAAGAAAGAATACAACGATGCAATTACTGTCGGTAAAGATCAAGTTACACAACCTGATGGTACAATCGTGACACAGCCTAAGACAATCGCAACAAAGAATACAGACATCTTCACCCGAACAAACAAAGTTTTAGGTGTCGGGCTTGATATTGATTTCTAAAAACAATCACTCACAACCAAGTTAATCTAACCACAAGGCGGAGATAATTGAATGACTTCAACTTATCTCCGCCTTATTTTTTTCTTCACATCAATTCCTTAAGATCCGAAAAGACATCCTTTTAAACACTTGCAAATATCAAGTAATATTCATATATTTGCAGCAGAAAATATGTTTCTATTATGGATACAAACAAAAGAATACAGATTCTAAGAGCTAAACGCAGAGTCTATCAAGCTCGGAAGACGGAAGAATACCAACAACGAGTAGCCTCTTGTCTTTCCAAAGAAGAGAAGGAAATCCTCTTCAGTGGGGATGGTTTTGTACGTGTCCCAGACGAAGAAGCAAAACGAGAGAAGATTGATGCATATCCTTACCTCATACAATAAAGCAAAAAGAACATGGGTATACAGCATTATTCTTATCGCTTTGTAAAGAAAGTCATAGAGCCTTGGGATGGACCTCAAGGCTTTTTGCTTTATAAATACTTGTATTCATTCAAGTCACCCAAATCACATCAAACTTATTGGGTATGGATAGAAGTTTATCGGCATCATTTCTATGCTGTTAAATTCCATCTAAAGGCTCACAGGGATAGTGAAAAGAAGTATAATGTTATGACTGGACTGAATGAACCGAGGGAATGTATCTATACCTGCATGGCTATCATGAAGGAAATAGCAGATAAAGATTCTTGTGCTTCTTTTGGTTTTATTGGAGCTAATAGAATAGATGAACAAGAGAAGAATACAAGTAGGTTCCGTGTTTACAGAAGATATACACTTACGCTATTTGGACATAACGAATACGAACATCTATTCAATATTGAGAAAAGTGCTTATTTATTGGTAAACAAAAAGGAGATGGAGAAGAATCCTCAGCTTATCACAGACATTGTTAATGGTTTTAAGGAGCTGTATCCCTATTTCGATTAAGTAATCCTTTCTAGGCAAACAACCATATCACCTTACAACGGATCAACATCATAATACACCTGCAAAGCACCATAACGCTTATCTTTCATCATAGCTTCTAATGCTCCACGAAGATACTGGCGGACACGAGGATAATCAATACCATTCTCTAATTTCAGTACTATCTTTCGAATACTTAATGTCTTCACTCGTGCTACCGCAGGCTTATCAGGACCAAGAACACGAGCCCCGAAGATATCACGCAACCTACTTCCAAGTTCTACCCCAGCCGTATTAACAATGTTCTCATCCCTATGCTTTAAGTAAACATACACCAGATGATAGAACGGGGGATAATGAAATTCGCATCGCTCGTCCAATAGTTCCTTAAAGAATGTCGGGTAATCATTATGAACGACATACTGGATAACGGGTAAATCAGGAGTCTTGGTTTGAAGTATCACCTCTCCCCTCTTTCCCATTCTACCGGCTCTACCACTCACCTGACTCATCATCATGAAGGCTTGCTCATAAGCTCTAAAGTCAGGATAGTTCAACATTGAGTCAGCATTTAGTATGCCTACAACAGAGACTTTCCCAAAATCTAATCCCTTAGTAACCATTTGCGTACCAATCAGAAGATTGTTCTTGCCCGTCGAGAAGTCATTAATCAATCGCTCATAAGCATTGCGCGTATGGGTTGTATCTAAGTCCATTCGTGCAATACGAGCCTCTGGAAAGATGGAACGAATCTCATCCTCTATCTTCTCCGTACCATAACCACGTCCTCGAATATCCTTACTTTCACAACAAGGGCATACCTCGGGCACCTTCATTGTATATCCGCAATAATGGCAACTTAGATAGTTCATACTCTTATGATAGGTCAGTGATATATCGCAATTAGGACATTTCGGTACCCAACCACATTGTCTACATTCTATCATAGGTGCGAAGCCACGCCTATTCTGGAATAAGATTGCTTGTTCCCCACGCTCTAAAGCACCACGCACAGCCGCTAACAAGCGAGGAGAAAAAGGACCTGACACCATCTTCCGACGATAGAGATCTTTCATATCCACCACTTCGATTGATGGTAAGTGAATATCTTTATAACGACGGCTTAGCTCCACAAGTCCATACTTGCCTTGTTTTGCATTATAATATGATTCCATTGAGGGAGTTGCTGTACCCAACAATGTCTTCGCACCAGCATACATTTGTGCCAATACGATGGCTGCAGAGCGAGCATGATAGCGTGGTGCAGGATCTTGCTGCTTAAAACTTTGCTCATGCTCTTCGTCTATTATGACAAGACCAAGTCGATGAAAAGGAAGAAAGACGGCACTTCTCGCACCAAGGATAACATCGTATGGATTGGAGGAAAGCTGTTTCTTCCATATTTCCACACGTTCGGCATCGCTATACTTACTATGATATATACCCAACCGATTGCCAAACACGGCTTTTAATCGTTCTGTTATCTGCACAGTAAGGGCTATTTCTGGAAGAAGATAGAGCACTTGCTTATGCTCATTGATGGCTTTCTGGATCAAATGGATATATATTTCCGTCTTACCCGAAGAGGTTACTCCATGTAACAAAGTCACAGGATGCCCCATCATCTGCACCAAGATATGATTGTAAGCCTCGGTTTGTGCCTCGTTCAAAGGCTTTATCTTCTCTGGATGAGGAGCAATATTATGATTAAGACGTCCCACTTCCTTCTCATAAGTAACCAGTATCATCTTTTCTTGAAGCGATCGAATGACAGCTATTGACGCATGAGACTCATTCATAAGTTCCTCTCTTGTAACCTCACGAAGCTCTGTTTCTGGCAAAATATGCTCTATATTATCAACCCCCGTCAGTCTAAGATAAGTCATAAGAACATCCAACTGCTTTGCTGCTCTCTTCATAGAACTGATTAAAAGGGTGAGCGTTTGTTCGTCACGATACTTATCTGCCAAACGAATAAACAATTCCGTGCGAGGTCGGAAACCATCTTCAGCCTTCAAACCAGAAGGAAGGGCAGCTTTATAAACGTCTCCAATGGGCGACATATAATAGTCGGCTATCCATTTCCAAAGCCTTAACTGCTGCGGAAGGAGTATCGGGGTATCATCCAACACATCAGCAATGTTCTTATATACAATCTTCTTCTTACCTTGCTGTGCTACCTCTTTTGCAGGCTTAGGAACATCAACAGGATATTCAGCAACTATACCCACATAAGTCTTACTCTTACCTAATGGCACAGTAACACGTACACCCACTTGTATCTGGGGAGCCAACCCTTCAGATACTGCATATGTAAAATAACCTTCTAAAGGAAGAGGCAAAATGATATTGGCGTAGGTCATTGATAATTCTTTATTAATACCTTCTTAGGAAAGTATTGGTTTGTTTACAAAGTTACAAAGAAAGATAGATATATACAATAATGAGCCTTATCTATCAGAAACAACACCGATTTCATCCCATACCAAAGACACACTTCTATATAAGATAAAGCTCCATTTCATCGAAAGGAAATGGAGCTTTATGTCATATATATCGATTATCTGCCTAGAAGAAATAAGCTACACCCACCTGCCAAGAGTTGTTGCGACTACTCTTCTTATTAAGTCCTAATGCGGAACCAACAGCATTTGGTCCCGTTTTCCAAGTTACATCGGCAGTCTTACCACATGCAATATTATAGTTGGCAGTCAATTGTAAATGCTTTAAAGCCGTAACACCGAAACCGAGATTAATACTGAAATTACTCTTTTTAAGTGCATAGTTGCTGCATTCTGTCCAACGGAAGTCTTTGTCACCAACGTTAAAAGCAACTTGAGGACCACCAAACAGAAGGATACTGGCAGTACTTCCTAACCCGATAGAATAGCGTACATTCACAGGAACAGATACTTGTTGCTGCTTGATGGTCTTATTAACGTTATCATAATCGAGCTTTGCTGAACGATAGTCATAGAGTACCGAGGCATCCATTCCCAAACCAACAATAGGCAAAGTGAACTTTACCGTTGGACCAAAGAACCATCCAGCTTGGTTCGACTTATTGAAGACACTACTATTAAACTTCATGTCAGTTACGTTCAAACCTGCTTTCAAACCAAATTGCAGAGGCTCACCTGCATGGGAAGGAACAGAAAATAGCAGTGCTAAAGCTACTATTGCTGATAAAAAAACATTCTTCATAACCTATCGTTTTAAAGGTGAAAACATTCGGAAGAGGTGTATGAATCAATCTTTCAAATGTTTAATTTTATTATTAACTCTGTCATTTAATGACGCTCACGGCGGACAGTCACACGTGCAGGAGTCATACCAGAGCTACGCTCGGAAGTGGGACGACTACGGCGAACGCTGCGTGTTGATGTACCACTGGAGCGACGTCCACGAGTCAAACGTTTGCTTGCTTTCGCTGTATCTTGGCTTGCCGCAATACTATCAAGACTATCCTTACGAGCAGGATCTCCATAGATATGCTTCTCAAAATCAGCAAGCTCACGCTCTATCTTTTTCTGTTCTGTAGCCATTGCAGAATCGTTTGGACAATATTGTGCAAGCGTCTTTCCTAACAGATTGGTGGTCTTGTAAATCTTTCCTTTGTATAAGTTCATCGTGAAATAATCATCCACACTCATCGTAGCAGCATTGTTTAAGTTGCTAGTCATCATGGTTTGCTTAGAGAGGAAAGGGGCAAGGTCGTCATAGCGAACCCAGAATAATGGGTATTTAACCTCTCCATCTCCGAAGTCATCTTCGCGATACATGATTGGACAAAGTGCCACTACCTTACGATGGAAAGTTGATGTGCCTTGGTCATAATAAGCACTTTCCTTTAGATAATACCCTTTTACCTCGCTCGAAGGAATATCACTATTATCAAGACGGATGCCATGGTCTGTGCGTTCATAATAGATATGATAGTTGTCAAGGAACTGCAAGGGCTTTACACGGGCAGAGTCGGTAAAGACTTCGTTACCATCCATTCGATAATTATAAGCGGCAACACCTCCTCGATTAGGACCATTCATCATCAATTTGAAGATATAAGTAAAGAGATTCATCTGTGATCCTACGGGTTCAACAGGATAATAAAGTCCTGCATTCGCATCCTCATCCAACTTCAATTCACGATAGATATCACGACGCCAAACAACATCTTCTTGCAAAGGAGCAGCTGTTGGGAGAGATATCTGCGCACGTGTGGTAATCGTGTTAGCAGGCGATTGCGCCCTTTGCTGGTTACGTCTAGCAGCAGGCTGAGCACTGATGGCTAGTGCAAAGAAAACCGTACAGGTTATGAGAAATATCTTTTTCATTGTTTCTTTGTTTTATCTTTATGAGAGGAAAAAAGACCATCCCCTATATTTTATTCAGTTAGTTTTATCTAACAAATAGTTATCGAACAATAACCTCCATGTTGCGTCCATTGAGGGTTCGAGTGATTCCATCAGGTCCATGAACAACAACATTGGTAATATAGAAGCGCTTGTTACGACTCAACTGACGGAACTGCTCCTTCTGTTGAGATGAGAAAGAAGCGCCATTACTAGCCAATGGAACAGCATTACCCATATTATCAAAGAAGACAACACGGAAGCTTGTCACAGTGAACGGAATATCAAGTAATCCATCATCAATAGCCGCATGAATACCTGGAGCACCCATTAAGGCTGCTTTAGATAATGGTCCACTCTTAAAGCGATCACCCCCCATAGCAATGTAAGGAGATGGGTCTGGTAGCTTACGGACACGGAACTGATAGGCACCAACCTTGCGCCCCTTGGCTGATACTGAAATGGTAACAGGACTGCCGACTGCTGATGGTCGCGCTATGAAATGACCGCCACCACGTGCAATAAGTGTTCCTCCTGACATCGTTGCTTGTACATCGTTTTGAGCGGTATTAGGAATACTTATGGTAATTGGATTATCAAATCCAGCATACAATACATTCATCAAATCAGCTGCAATTGTGGCCATCCCATCGAAAGGAGGTATCTTTTGCATACCATTAGGATTAATGTATTCTTTAGGTTGTGGTCCACCAGTAACCCAATAGTCTTGTGCAAAATTACGGCGCAAAACATTACCTGCCATATCCTTCATAAGCATGTATCCACTCAAAGTATGCTTACCAGGAGCACCAGCTTTCACGGTCACTTGATTCCCTTGAATTAGTTGACCATTAACATACACCTGTGGTTGTTGAGTGGAATCTACTGCTGCCATAAACATTTGAGCAGTCATGGTTTCACCTGGATAGAGACGAGTTTGACTCGGAACAACGAATGCTTGCAATTTGTTAACACGTAAATCCTTCAAACCAACATTAGCCACCAACGTGTGTAAGACTTCCCCTTCCGCATAACGAACGTCGCTCTGTAACTTTGATAACAATGTTACAGCAGCTGCAACAGGCATGTTTTCAAACATATACTCCTGCCAGTTCTTTCCCATTGAGTGTTTCGGCACTGTCGTTGAGAGGTTACTTGCAATAATTTTCTTCTGCTGTGGATCTGTTACAAACTGTAAGATTCGACTGCGATAACTATTGATTGCATTGTATAACTTGCGCCCTTGCCCATTAGCAGGGTTCAACATTATATAACTGGCAGCCTCCAGATTGTCTTTACCTTCAATGTGCAAAGGATCACCTTTCTCACCATCTGCTTCACGGACAATGGCAACCTTCAATGACTGAGCATAATTATAGAGAGAATCACTCATCTCTCTAACAGTCGATGCCATCATAAACCACTCCTTAACCTTCTGTGGATTCTTCTGCATCATTTGGTCTAGTTCACCAAAGATCGCTTCATTCTCTTTCGATGAGTTATTCGTTGTACGATTCAAACTCTCCTCAACAACAGAGAAGCCATTGAGTACTTCCGTAGAAATATTCAATGCCAACATTGCCATGAGGACAACGTACATGAGGTTGATCATCTTCTGGCGTGGACTAATCTTTTTCTTCTTAATAGCCATTAATCCTATTTATTAGTATCAAGGAGACAACTTAACAACTTCTCCCCTACCATAATCTGTTAATTTATAAGCTTTCCGAAGTTGACTGCGGAGTAGTTGCCCCTGGTGCAGCAACACGCATATTCACAGTCATTGCCTCAATCATTCGAGCATAAATACTATTAAGTTGCTCTATTTGGTGAGCCATCTTACGGGTTTGTTCATTAATTTGATCAATAGTACCAATCTGCTGACTAGCTCCCTTGAGTTGCATTTCATAAACCTTTGCAATACCTGTAAGAGTACGATTGAGGTTCTCCATCTCCTCACTATCACGTGTAAGACGCTGACTCTGATCGTTCACCTTACCTAACATCTCTGTTAGATTCTGCAAAGCAGAGACATAATTTGTTTGTGCCTCTACCATCTCTGGCGTTTGTTGTTGAGCATCTGTAATAGCCTTACTCTGCTGTCCAACAACAGCAGCCGCTATATCATCAGCAGATGGAATAGCCTGCTGTACACGCTCAACATCTACCGATGAAACCGCAGAAGATTGTGGTTGTACAGCTGAAGAAGTAGACCTATTCTCTTCTTTCCCAGCTAGGTATTCATCTGTAACATGCGTCGGCAGCTCACGACCATCATCTGTTTTATCAAACGGACGATCGAATGCAGAGAGGAAAAACACTATAACCTCTGTACCCATACCAAGGTATAACATGATGTTAGCACCTGGTAAGTGAGTGAGCTTAAACAAGGCACCAAGGATTACAATTGATGCTCCCCAACTATAACCATAATTGAGGAAAGTTTGTCCAGGGACACTATCCATCCACTTTTGTAGATGGTAAATGAAGTTGAATTTACTATACTGTGTCATTATCTTTTCCTTTTCTTACTGCTTTTCTTATTCTCTTTTGCTGCTTCGCTAGACGAACTTGCGAGGCTACGAACACAACGGAATCCAATGTAACTACGCGGTTGATTCTGGTATTCCCAAGTACGCCATGCACTGCGAATGTAGCTCTCCGGATCCTTCCAACTACCACCTCTTACACTCTTCTTCTTGAGTCTATAAGGGTCTTCTTTGGCTGCTTTATAGTCTAACTGTGGGTTTAAATCGTTCATCGCATCCACACCTGCTTCAGTATAAACGGTACTTGTCCATTCAGCAACATTACCTGCCATATCGTAAAGACCATTGGAATTGGCACCATAAATGCCTACCTTACTTGTAATCAGATTTCCGTCCTTCGTGTAATTACCACGATCTGGCTTGAAGTTAGCATAGAAACAACCATTGCCATTCTTAACATTCTGGTTGTCCCAAGGGAACTCGTCTTGATTCTTTCCACGTGCAGCATACTCCCATTCAGCCTCTGTCGGCAGTCGATAACGCTGTACATAACGAGCCTCACGACCTAATCCTTTCAATAGATATTCCGTTCTCCAGGCACAGAAAGCATTGGCTTGTTCCCACGTAACTCCCACTACTGGATAGTTATTATAGGTTGGGTTGCTGAAATAATTACGTAAGTATATCTCATTATCTGAGTTTCGGAAATCGTTTACCCAGCAAGTTGTATCTGGATAGATATTAACGATGTAAGTATTCAAGAAGTCCCAAGGACCTGTTAATGGGCGGTTGATTGTTTCTTGATGAATGTTTCCTTCATCATCAACATAGGCTGTATCCTTAGAAATCATCACTACTTCACTAGGATCAACCTTTATATCTGTATTCAAATTACGCTCCTGTGGATTCAAACGATTACGACGCAAAGCCGCTGTCGTATAATCATAAATCTCATAGCGATAATTCATCTGTTTTGCATCAAGACTCTTCTCCCCTGTTACTGGATTAGTAACAAACATACTTTCATAAGCTCTTTGCTCATCTTCATTGAACTTTCGTGGCAATCGTTTGTTCCAATTGATATGGGGCTTAACAGGGTCTCCATTCTTGTCCTCTGTGATCATATAGGTCTCATCACCACCATAGGCAGGGTCGGCTAAACGTGTACGAAGAATGGAATCACGCACCCACTCCACAAATTGCTTATACTCGGAATTGGTGACCTCGGTCTCATCCATCCAAAAACCATCTACAGATATATCCTTTACTGGAGTCTTCTTTCCCCAAAGAGAATCCTGCTTGTCTAAACCCATGTGTAGCCATCCACGCTTCACGAGGGTCATACCATAAGGTGTTGGTTCACGAAAACTACCACCTTTGCCAACACCAGTGACCTCACCACCGCGCCCTGATGAAGAAGCTGTCTTACCAGAGAAACAACCAGTGAGAGAGCTTAGCAAGAGTGTACCAAGACAAATGGTTAATATTCTTTTCTTCATTTTCATATCTCGTTCTTATAGAAATCTTACGCTTTTATGCTTGTTTCGTCCTTTCTTTTGAAGGTTTATGTCTGTTTGATAACTTACAAACAACTCATGGTTACCATTGCCGAAAGCAGCAGAACCGGTGTACATCTCATAGCTATAACCAACATTGATTCCATGGAAAGAGCCACCAACGTAGGCGGTGACAGAATTTGTTGGACTATAAGAGACACCTCCGTACAGAACTTTCTTATCATTGGTATAGACCAAACGGGTTGTGATGTCGGCACGATAGGCAGTACCATCATACCGCCCTAAAACAGACACTGGTATATTAAGAAACGGATTCCTCAATTTTATATTGTATCCTCCTGTCAAATAATAGGTACGATCTATTTGTAATTGATTCTTATCTCCTATTTCTAACAAGGGGGCATTCAAATGCTGAACAGATACTCCTGCGTACCAGTTCTTATGGGTATAATAGAGTCCTACACCTAAATCCAAACTGTTTCCATTAGCTTCGGTTGTAAGCAAAGCAGGGTCGCTTGCTTCAGCTGGATCAAGCTTACTTCCATCGAATTTATCGAACAAAACACCCACTTGTACACCTGCCGAAAGCATGCCTCCCCATAACGTCTTACGGAAAGCATATTGTCCTGCGATACGCTGATGAGTGAAGGCTCCTATCTTATCATTCAATATTGACACGCCCACGCCATGGTATTGTTTCATGAAAAAAACAGGCATATCACCTCCCACATAGAAAGTATTTGGATTATGCTCATAGCCTGCGAAGTCTAAAGCGTAGGCTCCAATAACATTTAATTTATTATCTTTTCCAACGGTTGCAGGGTTGAACGAAGGTTCCATAGCCCAATAGTGACTATAGGACGGATCGAACTGTGCTTTGGTAGAAGTTACTGCCAAGCTCATTAGAATGATTATGAGAAATAAGCGTTTAAACACGCTTTTATAACGGAGGGTGTAGTAGTTTATTGCTATTAAGAGCAATTTTTATTTATTATATCAGCATACTCTTGGATAACAAAAAAGGTTACTCACATCTTACACATGAGTAACCTATTTCTGTTTCAACGCCTTAATATTCGTCTTCATTCCATAAGAAATCATCCTTAGAAGGATAATCTGGCCAAATATCTTCTATGCTATCGTAGACATCTCCTTCATCTTCTATCTCTTGCAAGTTCTCTAGGACTTCAAGAGGTGCACCTGATCGTATAGCATAGTCGATTAACTCCTCTTTAGTTGCTGGCCATGGAGCATCTTCCAATTTAGAGGCCAATTCCAATGTCCAATACATATTCTTATTTCTTTACATGTTCTTAGTTCGTGCAAAAGTAATATATTATTTCTTATCTACAAGCATTTTCCCACGTTTTTTCACTATTATCACTCTTAATGTTTAAATAACGTGACAAGATGAAGAAATAATCTGATAATCTGTTCATAAACGGGAATATCTCTTCTGGAATTTGGGCTACTTTTGATAGCGTGATAATACGTCGCTCTGCTCGACGACATACCGTCCTACAAACGTGACATTGGGCTGACATGAGGCAACCACCTGGATAAATGAAATTGTGTTGGGCGGGAATAGCAGCGGTTAGCCCATCTATCTGATGTTCCAATTGCACGACTAAGGCTGATACAGAAGGGAGTTTTGAAGTTATGGATGATTCTTTTGCCAACGCTCCACCTACCACAAAGAGTTCGTTCTGCAGTTCTTCCAGGAAAGAATCGATGGATAAATTCATATTCTGGGACGTATGTCCTTCTTTGAGATTATCGCTTATTTGAGATTGTAGAAGTAGGGACTTCAATACACCAATATGGGCATTCAACTCGT
The DNA here is from genome assembly GCF_018127765.1 of Prevotella veroralis. Classification (NCBI taxonomy): domain Bacteria; kingdom Pseudomonadati; phylum Bacteroidota; class Bacteroidia; order Bacteroidales; family Prevotellaceae; genus Prevotella; species Prevotella veroralis. The sequence goes on from NZ_CP072330.1 coordinate 1,661,471, forward strand.
CAACAGTTCCATAGGCTTCCACCTGAATATCGTCCTTTGACACTCGTTTTCCCCCACATAAGGAGGTCATCCCGTTATCGCCTGTCTTTGTATATAGCTTCATGTTTAGAAATTAACAATATAATCTTGCTTAATCATGGTCTTGTCTAGAAAGATTAAACCGCAATAGTATAAATCAAAGGTGATACCTGTACGTTCATCGGCAACTAAACTTTTCCAGTAAGCCTCCGTCTCTTTATTGCGCTTGATATGCTCTATAATCAAGACAGAAGTCGATGGGAGAAGGTCTATAGCTTTATCGATAAACTCACGATAGTTGCCTCTTAAACTGGCACGAACAATACTATTATCACCAACTTCCGCAAGTATTCGGATATAGGATTCTGGTGTTGTATCTTGCGAAATAAGCTGATAGAGGGTCTTCTTAGCACCTGCTAAGGTATAAATTTTATAACAGGAAGAGAATGGAAGATAGTCTATAAAACTATGAGGCTGCTGGAAATTAGCGATTCGGAAATAGAGTCTGCAGAGCTTACGAACACGCTTATTAATTCCATAGACCTGCTGTTTCAGTTGAGCATACTTATAATATGGATAGTGCTCATTCACCACGTAACGAATAAACTTGTAGGCCCAAGGCGATTGCACACCGAACCCTCGAGAGTACTGTGCACGTCTTAGCCATACAACGGATCGTTTAATGAAGTATATCATATTGATTGTAATGCGATTAGCAAAAGTAACGTTTTTTTCTTAAAAAGCATATATATACCATGGGAAAACGATAGAAAATCATACATAATAGGTACGCTTTTCTTCCCTGTCATTGTTATTACTAATACAAGAGGGCGCTTCTTCAATCATAGAAGACGCCTCTTTGAGGGCAAGGAAAGGCTCTCCTTGAATGGAGAAGAGCCTCTATTACGATTCTTCACACCTACACATCAAACAAAAGATGGAACAAAAAATAACGATGAGCTGTAATTTTATTATCTTTGCAGTAATATAATTAAAATCTATATCACAGTATGAAAAGAAGATTCTTAGTACTACTATTAACTGGTATTGCTCTCTCGTTGAACGCTCAACAACCCAAACACGAATTAATATGGAGCTTCGGATTAGGGGACGAGCCACATTTGAAGAGTGTTAGAAACAATTACGTTAAACAGTTTCAACTTGAAGATGATGCTTCATTATTCTCTTCGTTTCAGAATATCAACAGCTCTCTTAACATGGAATATATCTATCATCTGAATAAGAGATGGGCGGTAGGAACAGATATTAGCTATACTGAAGCAGCTGCAAAAGGAGCACATCGACCATTGACTGAAGAAGAGAAGGATAACCCTTTCAGACTGATTTTTGAAGGACTTTTCTACTCTATATTTCCTAATGATGAACTGAAGTTATCGAGTAAAGCGTGGACTGTTATGCCGGAAGTGCATTACACATGGCTCGGAAATAGGAACTTTACACTATATTCAAAGGTCGGAATGGGGATAAGCTACTATCAACTAAGATCAAAAAGTAGCAACTTTCCTAATATCAAAGAGAATAAAATGAGACTTGTCTACCAATTATCGCCTGTTGGCATAGAGCTTGGAAGCCATCGTCTCCGCTTCACTTCAGAGCTAGGCTATGGTCTGCAAGGTATGTGGAATATTGGTCTCGCATATTATATAGGTAAGGGCAATTAAACAAATAACACAAGACACTCAAAAAATTGTTCGCGAACTCTTCCCAATTTGTTCGCGAACTTTTCTTGAATTGTTCGCGAACAATTTTGATTTTGTTCGCGAACAATTTTTAGCCTGTCTTAGAAGTGCTTCTTCTTGGTGCTTTCATAAAGTCTTATTGGCGTAAGATTATTAAGGTAAGGCTCGAATTGTTAACATCTACGAAATATACTTTCGTGGGGCACGGGTTATACTTCTGTGCCCCACGGGTCGTACAGCCGTACTTCATAAGTCCTACGACTAGGATAAGGGTGTTAAACACTCTTGGGCAAAGGTGTTAAACACTCTTAGGCAAGGGTGTTAAACACTCTTGGGCAAGGGTGTTAAACACTCTTGGGCAAAGGTGTTAAACACTCTTGGGTAAAGGTGTTAAACACTCTTGGATAAGGGTGTTAAACACTCTTGAGTAAAGGTGTTAAACACCCTTTATGCACATCCTACGTATCTCGGTAATTACGCTCTTTCAGCATTACTTCCCTGCGGACGGTAAGCGATTGTACGGAGAGGATTGGGGAGAAAATTGGGGAGAGGCTGGGGAAAGAGTTGGGGAAGGGTTAGGAAGAACTGTTGAGGAGGGATGGGACGATGGGATTGAGAGTTATAGTTTGAGAGTGAGACGAACAAAAAAAAGAGAGCCTCGAAGATTTCTCTTCAAAGCTCTCTCATATTAAAGAAGGCGGCGACCTACTCTCCCGCATTGCATTGCAGTACCATCGGCGCAGACGGGCTTAACTTCTCTGTTCGGAATGGGAAGAGGTGGAACCCCGACGCAATAACCACCTAATGTCTTGTTCGGTTGACTGGTTTTGAAGTTGACAAGTTAACTAGTTGTTTGTCTTTATTCTTGTCTTCCTTCTGTCTTCTTATCAGTAGATTCGTTATTAAACATTGTCCTTAGAACTAATAACTTGTTTACTCGTTCACTTTTAACTCGCTTTCTTGTACACTTTTAACTTGTCTACTCGTATACTTGTTAACTCGTCTACTGACTTGTCAGCCGTATAAGGTGACGTATTTCCACAAGCAAAACATTATAGAACTTTTCTACTTCTATCAAGAAGATTACACAGCTCAAAGTCTGAGTCACTGGTCCCCGCTCTCCACTCTAGGGAGGCGGGAGACCCGAAGAAAGTTTCGGGCAATTAGTAGTGCTCGGCTTTGACGTCACCGTCTTTACACCTACACCCTATCAACGTCATCGTCTATGACGACCCTTATGAGGAGTTCTCATCTTGCGGCTGGCTTCGCACTTAGATGCTTTCAGCGCTTATCCAATCCAGACTCAGATACCCAGCGGTGCACCTGGCGGCACAACTGGTAAACCGGAGGTCTGTCCAACACGGTCCTCTCGTACTAGTGTCAGCACCACGCAAAACTCCAACGCCCACGATAGATAGAGACCGAACTGTCTCACGACGTTCTGAACCCAGCTCGCGTGCCACTTTAATGGGCGAACAGCCCAACCCTTGGGACCTTCTCCAGCCCCAGGATGTGACGAGCCGACATCGAGGTGCCAAACCACCCCGTCGATATGAGCTCTTGGGGGGGATCAGCCTGTTATCCCCGGAGTACCTTTTATCCTTTGAGCGACGGAGTTTCCATACACATCCGCCGGATCACTATGCCCCAGTTTCCTGCCTGCTCGGCATGTCTGCCTCCCAGTCAAGCGCCCTTATGCCATTGCACTCTATGAGACCGGTTACCAATCGGTCCGAGGGCACCTTTGGAAGCCTCCGTTACGCTTTTGGAGGCGACCACCCCAGTCAAACTACCCACCAAGCAGTGTCCACGCAATCTGCGTGTTAGACCTCAGACAGCCAAAGGACCGTATTTCAAGGATGGCTCCACGAATGCTGGCGCACCCGCTTCGAAGCCTCCGGCCTATCCTACACATCGGATGACCAAGGTCAATGCTAAGCTGTAGTAAAGGTTCACGGGGTCTTTTCGTCCCATCGCGGGTAATCGGCATCTTCACCGATACTACAATTTCACTGAGATCATGGTTGAGACAGCGTCCGGATCATTACACCATTCGTGCAGGTCGGAACTTACCCGACAAGGAATTTCGCTACCTTAGGACCGTTATAGTTACGGCCGCCGTTTACTGGGGCTTCAATTCAATGCTTCCTATTGCTAGTGACATCTCCTCTTAACCTTCCAGCACCGGGCAGGTGTCAGGCTGTATACCTCATCTTTCGAGTTTGCACAGCCCTGTGTTTTTGTTAAACAGTTGCCTGGACCTATTCTCTGCGCCTCATATTGCTATGAGGACCCCTTATCCCGAAGTTACGGGGTCAATTTGCCTAGTTCCTTAACCATGAATCTCTCAACGCCTTAGTATATTCTACCCGACCACGTGTGTCCGTTTGCGGTACGGGTCGTATGAACATTAAGTTTAGCGGATTTTCTCGGAAGTATGATTACCTGCACTCAACTCTTCCCGAAGGAAGTGTTGTACTTTCGTGGTTCAGCTCAAGTGGTGGATTTGCCTGCCACTCTCATAACCTACACACTTAAACGCCCTATTCCGTCAGGGCGCGGCAGTGTCACTGCTCCGTCTCCACATCACTGAACATACGAGTTGCGGAATATTAACCGCATCTGCCATCGCCTTCGCCGTTCGGCTGAGACTTAGGACCCGACTAACCCCGGGCTGATTGGCATCGCCCGGGAAACCTCGGTCTTTCGGCGAAAGGGAATCTCACCCTTTTTATCGTTACTTATACCTACATTTGCTTTTCCATAAACTCCAGGATCAGTTACCTTCACCATTCGACGTCGATGGAATGCTCCCCTACCGATACTTTTAATTTACATTACTATCCCGCGCCTTCGGTATCTGACTTATACCCGATTATTATCCATGCCCAGACCCTCGACTAGTGAGCTGTTACGCACTCTTTGAATGAATGGCTGCTTCCAAGCCAACATCCTAGCTGTCACGGGGACCAGACTTCGTTAGACTAACTTAGACAGAATTTCGGGACCTTAGACGGCGGTCTGGATTCTTCTCCTCTCGGGGACGGACCTTAGCACCCGCCCCCTTACTGCACATCTGCTGTCCATAAGCATTCGGAGTTCGTCAGGTCTCGATAGGCGGTGAAGCCCTCTTGACCTATCGGTCGCTCTACCTCTTATGGAGATCGATGCACGCGGCACCTAAATGCCTTTCGGGGAGTACGAGCTATCTCCAAGTTTGATTGGCCTTTCACTCCTACACTCACCTCATCGGGAAGCTTTTCAACGCTTATCCGTGCGGTCCTCCATTCGGTGTTACCCGAACTTCAACCTGGGCAAGTGTAGATCACTTGGTTTCGCGTCTACCCCATCTGACTTGACGCCCTGTTCAGGCTCGCTTTCACTACGGATGCGCATCTCATGACGCTTATCCTTGCCAGACATGGTAACTCGTAGGTTCATTATGCAAAAGGCACGCCGTCACTGAATTAACAGCTCCGACCGCTTGTAGGCGCATGGTTTCAGGAACTATTTCACTCTCCTCATCGGAGTGCTTTTCACCTTTCCTTCACAGTACTCGTTCACTATCGGTCTCACGGGAGTATTTAGCCTTACCGGATGGTCCCGGCGGATTCGCGCAGAATTTCACGTGTTCCGCGTTACTCAGGATACCACTACGTCTCGTCATGCTTCGAATACGGGATTATCACCCTCTATGATTGTTCTTTCCAGAACATTCTTCTCACAATCTAAGTACGACAGCGTGGTCCTACAACCCCAGTGGCGCATTGCTACGTCACTGGTTTGGGCTATTCCCCGTTCGCTCGCCACTACTAGGGGAATCATTAGTTTATTTTCTCTTCCTAGAGGTACTAAGATGTTTCAGTTCCCTCCGTTTGCCTCACTACGTCTGTAGTGATAGCAGGTCTTCAACCTGCTGGGTTGTCCCATTCGGAAATCCTTGGATCAATGGTTATTTGCACCTACCCAAGGCTTATCGCAGCTTATCACGTCCTTCGTCGCCTCCGTGAGCCAAGGCATCCGCCATGCGCCCTTTCTTACTTTCTTCGCCTTCTTCGTAATTACTTACAAAGAATGTAGCTCATACTTTCAGCTGTTGTGTGATTCTAAAGAATTTGAAGTTTTAACCTTCAATAATTAGAATACTAATTCTTCCATTTAAAAGAAAGAATCGTTCTACTTTACAGTCTTGCTTGTGTCAATATGTCAAAGATCTTGTGCTGTATAAAACAGCGAAGTGGAGAATAACGGATTCGAACCGTTGACCCCCTGCTTGCAAAGCAGGTGCTCTAGCCAACTGAGCTAATCCCCCAAGGGAATTTTAGAGTATTGAATTAGAAGTTTTAATTTAGAAACTCTACATTCAATAATAAAAGAAGTAGTCCCAGGCAGACTTGAACTGCCGACCTCCACATTATCAGTGTGGCGCTCTAACCAACTGAGCTATAGGACTGAGTTGGAAGAAAGCTTGTGGTGTTTCTACCTGACTTCCTTTTCTCTTATTCTTAATAACAGTTTCAGTGAGTACAAGAAGAAAAACGAACCAAAGGTTCTTCTCTTATCTTGAGTACCGTTAACTCGTCAACTCATATACTTAAATACTTGTCAACTTACTAACTAATAAACATTCTCTCCAGAAAGGAGGTGTTCCAGCCGCACCTTCCGGTACGGCTACCTTGTTACGACTTAGCCCCAATCACCAGTTTTGCCCTAGGCCGATCCTTGCGGTCACGGACTTCAGGCACCCCCGGCTTTCATGGCTTGACGGGCGGTGTGTACAAGGCCCGGGAACGTATTCACCGCGCCATGGCTGATGCGCGATTACTAGCGAATCCAGCTTCGTGGGGTCGGGTTGCAGACCCCAGTCCGAACTGGGACCGGCTTTCAAGATTGGATGCAATTTGCATTACACCGTCCCTCTGTACCGGCCATTGTAACACGTGTGTAGCCCCGGACGTAAGGGCCGTGCTGATTTGACGTCATCCCCACCTTCCTCACACCTTACGGTGGCAGTGTCTCCAGAGTGCCCAGCATCACCTGATGGCAACTGAAGAGAGGGGTTGCGCTCGTTATGGCACTTAAGCCGACACCTCACGGCACGAGCTGACGACAACCATGCAGCACCTTCACAGAGACCCCGAAGGGCGTCATTATCTCTAAATCCTTCCTCTGCAATTCAAGCCCGGGTAAGGTTCCTCGCGTATCATCGAATTAAACCACATGTTCCTCCGCTTGTGCGGGCCCCCGTCAATTCCTTTGAGTTTCACCGTTGCCGGCGTACTCCCCAGGTGGGATGCTTAATGCTTTCGCTTAGCCGCTGATACTAGGTACCAACAGCGGGCATCCATCGTTTACTGTGCGGACTACCAGGGTATCTAATCCTGTTCGATACCCGCACCTTCGAGCTTAAGCGTCAGTGGCGCTCCCGTCAGCTGCCTTCGCAATCGGAGTTCTTCGTCATATCTAAGCATTTCACCGCTACACGACGAATTCCGCCAACGTTGTGCGTACTCAAGGAAAACAGTATGCGCTGCAAGTCAGACGTTGAGCGTCTACATTTCACAACACACTTAATCTCCGGCCTACGCTCCCTTTAAACCCAATAAATCCGGATAACGCCCGAACCTTCCGTATTACCGCGGCTGCTGGCACGGAATTAGCCGGTCCTTATTCGTATGGTACCTGCAAACAATCACACGTGATTGACTTTATCCCCATACAAAAGCAGTTTACAACCCATAGGGCCGTCATCCTGCACGCTACTTGGCTGGTTCAGGCTCTCGCCCATTGACCAATATTCCTCACTGCTGCCTCCCGTAGGAGTTTGGACCGTGTCTCAGTTCCAATGTGGGGGACCTTCCTCTCAGAACCCCTACTGATCGTTGCCTTGGTGGGCTGTTACCCCACCAACAAGCTAATCAGACGCATCCCCATCCATAACCGATAAATCTTTCATTCTCTTCTGATGTCATCTAAGAATTACATAAGGTATTAGTCTGCCTTTCGGCAGGTTATCCCTTAGTTATGGGAAGGTTGGATACGCGTTACTCACCCGTGCGCCGGTCGACGTCCGAAGAGTGCAAGCACTCAACGCCGTTTCCCCTCGACTTGCATGTGTTAAGCCTGTAGCTAGCGTTCATCCTGAGCCAGGATCAAACTCTCCATTGTAAAATATCATTTGTGACAACTTATATAAATACAAGCCATCTGTTTGTCTCTGTTTCAGAATGCCTATCCTTAAGTATCAAGTTAAAAAGCACCTTTTCAATTAATTGATCGGTTCGTTTCTTTTACCCATCTGTTTGATTCATAACCAAACAGACGCTTCTTGTACTACTTCTCTGTTTATGTAAATCTTTTCAAAGAACTCTTTTCTTATCACTCTATACGTTATAAGCAAACCGCCTATTTCGTAAAAGCGAGTGCAAAGGTATGGATAATTTTGATACCCTCCAAATCTTTTGAAGAAAAAGTTTCAAAAAAGTAAAAACAAGCAACCCTATTTGACATACATCAATTCAAACAGCCATTTAAAGACCATTTTAATCCACACAAAGCACCAATTCTCAAAATAGGTCTTTTTAAACAAAAAAACCTCAAAATAAAAGACTACAACCCAAAGCGCATTATAAGGAACATTAGTGAACATTAAGTTTAACGTGAGTTCGATGAATTATAAATGACTTATAAAGGAGGAGACTATCACAAATAATCCTGCCCACTAAAATTTAATAGGCAGGATTATTAAAACTAAGAATAACTCAAATTATTCTAACAACTTACTTTGTCTGATTTGAATCTGGAGCTTTACCTATCAAATCCATGAACTGATCAAGCTTTGGAGTAATGATAATCTGTGTACGACGGTTACGCTGCTTACCCAACTCAGTATCGTTAGTTGCAAGTGGGTTATACTCACCACGACCACCAGCAGTCAGACGCTTAGGATTAACATTGAAGTGATCTTGCAGATATTGTACTACAGAAGCAGCACGCAAACAAGAGAGATCCCAGTTATTGCGAATATTCTTCATCTTGTCATTTGCCGTATTGATTGGCACATTATCAGTATTGCCTTCGATCAAAACATCATAATCACTGTAATCCGTAATAATCTTAGCAATCTTACTTAAAGTTTGCTCGGCACGATCGTTAATCTCGTAAGAACCACTCTTATAAAGCATATTATCAGCTAAAGAGATATACACAACTCCTTTCAAAACCTGTACATCAACCTCCTTCAACTCCTCACGGCTCAAAGAGCGAGTAAGATTGTTTGTCAGCACCATATTCAAAGAATCACTCTTAGACTTCACCTCAACCAAATGGCGAATATACTGATTACTCTCATTGATCTGATCAACAAGCTTTGAAATGTTGATATTGTTTGAGTTGGCATTTCTCAAACTATTATCAAGACTACCCTGTAATGCAGCAGCACTCTCTCTTGCCTGTGCCAACTGATCCTCCAAGCTCTTGATACGTGCATTATTGGCAGCTATCGTTTCTTTCGCACTCTGGTAGTCTGCCATCAGCTGATTATTCTCTGTACGGCAATTCTCCAAATCTTTCTTACTGGCACAGCTACCGAAAGTTAATGTCCCAACAGCTAAAACTATAATTAAAAGATTCTTTTTCATATTCATATAACCATTTTCGTTTTTTGATATCTGCCACAAAGATATATTATAAAAGCGAACAAAGCAAGCAGAAGTATAGCCTGTTTAGATATTTTTAACTTGAAATAGCAGATCAAAAGAAAACACATGAAGTTTATTTTCTTCCATATAGAGAAGGTGTGTCAAAATAAACTTCTGACACACCTCTATTATAATATCATACAAATTTAATCCTCCCAAGAACTCTCAAAAAAATTCTTCTTCGCTCCACTTACACCTGGACCGTCCCCATGGTCATCATGGATACCACCAGTTTTAGGCCATTGAGAAGAATCAGAACCGATGTCATACTTACCCTTTTCAGTTCCTGTTCCTGCAAGAAATGCCTCTACATTTACTGTAATTTGCTCAATTGTAGGACGAATATATATTGCTTTCATTGTTTTCGTTTTTATATCGTTAATTATCTAATAACATACTTCTTTCCGTTCACAATGTACAATCCGGCAGGCAATCCTTCGAGACTTGTCGTACCACGGCGGACAATCTGTCCATAGACACTATAAACGTTGTTATTACTAACAGGGGATGATACTGATGTATCAGTTGCTGGGAGTGTATTGATTCCCGTTGTACTCGAATCATCCAAATTAAGGAAGCCATGCTCATAATAAATCTGCTTAGCAGTGCTAGCTGATGAACCATTGTCTTTCTCGAGCTTAACGATAGCCGTTTGCGGAGTAAAGACAACACCAGCGTAATACGTTTTATAAAAGGCATTCTCCCACCTTACATCATTACCAGAATAATAATAGTAGCTATACTTCGGAACATGTACTCCTGCCGTATGGTTACCAATAAAAGTATATGTTACGCCATCACAAACATGGCTTACACTCTGTTCTTTCAGTTTCTTGGCATACTTATCATGATCCGTATCTTCATCTTTAGTCACACCAACTATGACGTTATTCTTGGCATGATGTAAACCTGGATGAATCATGTAAGGATGGTGTGCCTTCATATCCTTTACTGGTTTCTTGAATTGCAAAGTGATATATTTCTTACCAGCAGCAAGTGGATCTTTCTCACTCTTCACACCGCTGAACTCGCATACTTCTGTTGCATCACCAAAAGCATTTTTAATCTGCTCTTCTGTTAAATCGAACGGAAAGCAGACTGAATACCACTTACCCTCAACAAGTCGTTCGTCCTTTTCTATATTTTTCAGTTTACCAGTGAGCATGAATTCATTCCAACCAGCGAAGTCACCACTGGGATTGGTGAATAGTCCATAGTCTTGTACAGGATATTTATTATTTTCAGCATCAACCACCCAACGATTATAATATTCAGGATAACCAGATTTTGCATACTCATCTGTACCTATCACCTGAATGTATTTGTTGACATACTTCTTATACGCACCTTCTGGGTAATGCAATATCGTATAACGACCTGTGCTCGTTGTAAAATCTTTGAGTTGCACACGTTCGCCCTTGCCTGCACCATTATAAGAATAACCATAAGTGTAACCCGTTGGCTGGAAAGCCTGTAAAGCTGCTTTCGTATTACTTCCAAGCACATACACATCTGTCAGAGGAGAACCATTTCCACCGAATGCCTGACTCTCGATCAGTTCTACACTTTCAGGGATAACAACAGTCTTAATACCTGTTCCTTCAAAAGCTTCTTTCCTAATGGTCTTCAGTGAGTTCGGCAGGCGAAGCGTTGTGATGTTCTTACAACTCTCAAAAGCCCCCTCTCCAATCTCCTCAAGACTCTCGGGCAGAATAACCTGAGTCAGTCCAGCACAGCCCCAAAACGCCTGCTTATCAATCCGCTGTATACCATACAGGAAATCCACTGTTTTGAGATTCTTACAATTATTGAAAGCGTATACACCAATAGACTTGACACTCGTACCAATAGTTAGCTTCTGAATCCATTCTTCACCAGTAAAGACTCCTGCAGCAATCACCGTTGTTCCCTTATTTACCTCTTTAGTAGCGTTGGGGAAAACTACACTTGTCCACTTGCTATGATTATCGTCAAATGAGAACTTGGTTTCATGAATACTCTCTGGAAGAACAAGTTCACCAAGCTGCCTCTCATCATTCAGCTTAGGAGAATTAAAACCCAGAGTCTTAAGCACATCATCATTCTCAAACTCTGCCAATGCCAAATTCAAGTCTATAATCTTAGAGAAAGTCGGTGTCGTATAATCAGTACCGAAGAAACTATCCCAATCGTTCTTCGATATCTTCACACCATTAGCTGTGATAATCTTAACCTTAGTAGAATTCTTCTGTGCATCTGAGAAATTACTTACAGCCAAGTCTCCATTAGCTTTTACAGTGATGACAAGCGTGTCGCCTTTCATCTCAGTTGTTGAACCTGCATACGCCATGCTCATTGTCATGAGCATAATGCCTAAAACAAAAATACGTTTCATTCTTTTTATAGGGATTATATTTATTACTTAATGCAGTGGTTCCTGTTATCAATAAAAACAATTTCTTTAATATCACCAATATCAATATACCGCAATACCGATTATTATGATACAATACGAGAAATTCTTCCTTTAGCGTTTAATTATTACGCCTCGTAATGGTACGAACGCCAAAATTTTACCGATTAGCTACATCACGTTGCAAATTTACTACTATATTTCAATATAAACAATATTAATAGCAACAATTTAAACATAAATGGCAATAAACTACAAACAAGTCCCTTTTTATTCTCTTTAGATAGCATGATAACACACCATCTCCACCTTCCAAGTACATATCATACCTTATTATCAATGTTAGGTCAATAGCAAAACAAAATGAGTTGATACCACCTTATAATAAAAATCTATCTCAAAGCAAATATCTTGTACCGCAAAAAACATTTGTAGACAAGTCATATATCCAAAGAAAATAGTATCTTTGCAAACAGAAGTTACACCAATTTTTATATAAAGACTATGATTCTTTTCTTCAGAACTCAGTCCAAGAGCGTGATTGCTACAGAAGTAGATCATGCTTTGTCTAACGCAGAAATCAACGAACTTTGCTGGCTTTACGGCGACGCCACCTACTTGCAGAATGAAGAATCATTGCAAGGTTACTATGTAGGGCCACGTCGTGAAATGATAACTCCATGGAGTACAAATGCCGTCGAGATTACTCAAAACATGAGTCTTGACGGCATTTTGCGTATAGAGGAGTACTTCCCTGTGAAGAGCAAAGAGGCAGATTATGACCCAATGTTACAACGTATGTATGATGGATTAGACCAATCCATCTTCACTGTTAACCATGAGCCAGAGCCCATCAAGCATGTGGACGACTTAGAAAAGTTCAATGAAGAAGAAGGTCTTGCGCTCTCACCCGAAGAGATGGAATACCTTCATAAGATTGAAAAGCAAAATGGTCGCCCTCTGACAGACTCTGAGATATTTGGTTTCGCACAGATTAACTCCGAGCATTGTAGACATAAGATCTTTGGCGGAGAGTTCATCATTGATGGCAAAGTAATGGAGAGTAGTCTCTTTAGTCTCATTAAGAAGACAACGAAAGAGAACCCAGGAAAGATTCTGTCAGCCTATAAGGACAATGTCGCCTTTGCACAAGGACCAGAGATAGAACAGTTTGCTCCAGCCAATCAAAGTGTATCGGATTATTTCCGCATAAAGCCTATTGAGAGTGTAATATCACTCAAGGCTGAGACGCATAACTTCCCTACTACGGTTGAACCATTCAATGGTGCCGCAACAGGAACAGGTGGTGAGATACGCGACCGTATGGGTGGTGGTGTTGGTTCATGGCCTATCGCAGGTACTGCAGTATATATGACTGCCTACCCACGACTTAAAGAGGACGATAATTCAACACCAGCTCTTAGAGATTGGGAAGACATATTGCCCGTTCGTCAATGGCTCTATCAGACCCCAGAACAAATCCTCATCAAGGCATCAAATGGTGCTAGCGACTTCGGTAATAAGTTCGGTCAACCATTGATTACGGGTTCACTCCTCACCTTTGAGCACCAAGAGAATGGCGAGAAATATGCTTATGATAAGGTCATCATGTTGGCTGGTGGTGTTGGTTATGGTACCAAACGTGACTGCCTAAAGGGCGAACCACAGGCAGGCAACAAGGTGGTTGTCGTTGGTGGTGATAACTACCGTATCGGACTTGGTGGCGGTTCTGTTTCATCTGTTGATACGGGTCGTTACTCTAATGGTATCGAATTGAATGCCATACAGCGTGCTAATCCAGAGATGCAGAAACGTGCTTACAACCTCGTGCGTGCATTGGTAGAAGAAGACACCAACCCCGTTGTTTCCATCCATGACCATGGTTCTGCAGGTCACTTAAACTGCTTGAGTGAGTTAGTAGAAGATTGCGGTGGCAAGATAGATATGACCCAACTTCCTATCGGCGACAAGACACTTAGTGCGAAAGAGATTATAGCCAATGAGTCACAGGAGCGCATGGGCTTACTCATTGATGAGAAGCACCTCGAGCACGTAAAGAAGATTGCTGAGCGTGAGCGTGCACCTATGTATGTTGTTGGTGAGACCACTGGCGATGCTCACTTCTCATTCGTTCAGGGTGATGGTGTTAAGCCTTTCGACTTAGACGTAGCGCAGATGTTCGGTCATTCTCCTAAGACAATTATGAAGGATGAGACCGTCGTTCGCAAATATGAAGACGCCTCTTATAATATAAATAAGGTGGAAGAGTACATCCAACGTGTGCTCCAATTGGAAGCCGTTGCATGTAAGGACTGGTTGACAAACAAGGTTGATCGCTCTGTTACAGGTAAGGTTGCAAGACAGCAATGCCAGGGTGAGATACAACTCCCACTATCGGATTGTGGTGTCGTAGCATTAGACTATCGTGGACATAAAGGTATAGCCACTGCACTCGGCCATGCGCCTCAGGCAGGTCTTGCATCACCAGAGGCAGGCTCCGTATTATCCGTTGCTGAATCATTGACGAACATCGTTTGGGCACCATTGGCTGACGGCATGGACAGCCTCAGCTTATCGGCTAACTGGATGTGGCCTTGTCGCTCACAGAAGGGTGAAGACGCACGCCTTTACAGCGCAGTTAAGGCTCTATCCGACTTCTGCTGCGCTATCGGTGTGAACGTTCCAACAGGTAAGGACTCTCTTTCTCTGACCCAGCAATATCCTAATGGAGACAAGATTATCTCTCCAGGAACGGTCATCGTGACGAGCGGTGGCGAGGTGAGTGATGTTCGTCAGGTAGTTTCTCCAGTACTTGTGAACGATGAGAAGAGCCACATCTATCATATCGATTTCAGTTTTGATGAGCAACGTTTAGGAGGTTCCGCATTCGCCCAAAGTCTCGGAAAGATAGGTAGTGACGTTCCAACTATCAAAGAGCCACAATACTTCTGCGACTGTTTCGATGCCATTCAAGAGCTTATCCGTCGTGGATGGATACTCGCTGGACATGACATCTCGGCTGGTGGTTTGATTACAACCCTACTTGAGATGACCTTTGCCAATACAGAAGGTGGATTGCATATTGACCTTCAGAACATCCAAGGCAATGATGTTATCAAGAAGTTGTTCGCTGAGAATCCAGGTGTAGTAATACAGGTTGCGGATGAGCACAAGGACGAGGTACAAGCATTCTTACAGGAGAATTGCATTGGATTCGCATGTATCGGTGCTCCACAAATCAATCAACGTGTACTTAACATAGCTGATGGCGAATGGAAGGTAGAACTCGATATTGATGCTCTACGTGACACATGGTATAAGACCTCTTACTTGCTCGATCGTAAGCAGAGCATGAATGGTATGGCGAAGAAGCGTTACACGAACTATAAGAAGCAGCCTATAGAAATGAGATTCAACGCTGACTTCACCGGAACGCTCAAGCAATATGGATTGGATGCAGACCGATGGAAGTCATCAGAACCTGCCACGAACCATGCAACGCCAAAGGCTGCTATTATCCGTGAAAAGGGTACTAATGGTGAAAGAGAAATGGCTTATGCACTTTACTTAGCTGGTTTCGAGGTGAAAGATGTCACTATGACCGACCTTATCAGCGGTCGTGAGACGTTGGAAGAGGTGAATATGATAGTCTTCTGCGGCGGTTTCTCTAACTCTGACGTGCTCGGTTCTGCTAAGGGATGGGCTGGTGCATTCCTCTATAACCCAAAGGCTAAGCAAGCACTCGACCGCTTCTATGCACGTGAGGATACCCTTTCACTCGGTATCTGCAATGGTTGTCAGTTGATGGTGGAACTGAACCTCATCAATCCAGAGCATAAGCACCGTGCACATCTATGCCATAATACAAGTAAGAAGTTCGAGAGCACCTTCCTCAATGTAGCCATTCCACAGAACAATAGTGTGATGTTTGGTTCATTAAGTGGTGACAAACTCGGTATATGGGTAGCACACGGAGAGGGACGCTTCTATCTCCCAGAGGCAGAAGACAAGTACAACATTGTTGCGAAATACAACTATGCAGAGTATCCAGGCAACCCGAACGGCTCCGATTATAACGTCGCAGGAATCTGCTCACAGGATGGTCGTCACCTCGCAATGATGCCTCACTTGGAGCGATCTATATTCCCTTGGCAGCAGGCTTACTATCCTCGTGAGCGTCGCAAAGACGAGATAACGCCATGGATTGAGGCCTTCGTCAATGCACGTAAGTGGGTTGAGAGTAAGTTATAAGGTGCTTCACCTCCACCCTATCTACTGCCTCTCCCCCGCCCCCTCTCCGAATGGAGAGGGGAGTGAACGGTACCATCTGCTAACAAAGAGGGCGTCTCTTCACATCGAAGAGACGCCCTTCTCGCATCAAAGGAACGCCCTTCTCGACATGAGAAGAGCGTTCCTTTAATTAATGATAATGCCACAAAGTAGGGACAGATGCCCTCGGATAGAAACCCCTCCCAGCCTCCTCCAAGGGGAGGAGTGCATAGCGGTAGCCTGTTGGGATAGTTCTTTCTATCCAAAGGGATGCCACAAAGTAGGGACAGACGCCCTCGTCTGTCCGCCAGAACGCAAGCAACCGAAAGCTCCAACCAGCCTCCTCGAGAAAGGAGAGGAGTGTCTAACGGAGTTGTCACAAAGGCTTAAAAGTGGACAGACGAGGGCGTCTGTCCCTACTTTGTGGCACGTTCTTCTCTTTAATCTTGCTGTTCTGCTAACAAAATACAGCCTCGTTACACGCCCAACCAACTATCCCTTTGTACGCAAACAGTAATGTTCACCCCCCTCTCCATTCGGAGAGAGGACGGGAGTGAGGCTTGTGGTGAGGCTTTTTATTACATCACATGCAGCCAGCGAAGGATGTCATTAAGGTTGGCAAACACCATTAATATAATGAGTATTGTTATACCAGCATACTCTGCCCAAACCATAAACTTCTCTGATGGCTTGCGACGTGTAATCATCTCATAAAGCAAGAATACTACGTGACCACCGTCTAACGCAGGGATAGGAAGGATGTTCATAAAGGCTAGAATAATGCTCAAGAAGGCTGTCATCGACCAGAACATATACCAGTCCCAATAAGGAGGGAAGAGGCTACCAATCGATCCGAAGCCGCCAATACTCTTTGCTCCATCAGCCGAAGCAAGGTAACGGAAGTTGCCGACATAGCCTCGTAGAACGTTCCAACCATGCTTTGCACCAGCGGGGAAGCTCTCAAGGAAACTATATTGAACCTGCACTGGCTTATAGAAAGAGGCTAAGCTCGACTGATAAACGCCCAGTTTCAAGTCGGGAGTCATAACCATTCGCATGGTATCGAGCTTTGTTGCGCCTTTATGCTGCACCGTTAAGACGACGGAACGAGCTGCAAGTGAATCCTTATGGGTGTTCTTCACTGCCATAACATCATCTAAGACGCCTGTCTGATAATTCATGTCTGACCACGTCTCAACAGCTTTCCCATTGATAGACTTGATAACATCGCCTGCCTTCATACCCGCTTTAGCGGCTGGAGAACCGCTCATAACGCTGTCAACCTGTGCTGGAATAAATGGCTCAACGAAGTAAGGGCGTGTCTTAATCATGGATAACATATCCATATCTCCTGGTAGCTTAATGCTCTGTTTCTTACCATTACGCAGCACATCAACACGCTTTGCCTGTGCAATCTGGCGGAAGAAATCTCCATTGACATTAGCGAACTCACGGAAAGAACCCTGGTCTGTACCCAACATAACGTCATGGTCTTTGAATCCCAAAGCCTTGGCATCAGCATTGAAACGCATTCCCATGGTCATATCAGATACCTTGAAGTAGCTGTCTCCCCATGTGAACATAATCATCGAATAGATGAATAATGCGAGGACGAAGTTGACTAACACGCCACCAATCATTATTAAGAGTCGTTGCCATGCTGGTTTAGTACGGAACTCCCATGGTTGTGGTTCCTTCTTCATCTGTTCCCTATCAAGGCTCTCATCTATCATTCCCGATATCTTACAGTATCCTCCCAGGGGCAACCAGCCCATTCCATATTCGGTATCGTCCTTCTTCGGCTTCCAACTGAAGAGTTTACCTGACCACTTACCGATGTTCACATCGAAGAATACAAAGAACTTCTCCACACGAACTCCAAAGAGTTTCGCAAAGAACATGTGTCCGCCTTCATGTAGCAAGACAAGTAAAGAGATTGCCAGAACGAACTGAAGCAATCTGATTAGAAATGTTTCCATTGTTATATAACCATTATTTATTGTTCATAATTGATTGTGCCACACGACGCGCCTCTGCGTCTGTTTGCACATAGATATCGTAATCAGGATTCTTATCAAAGGCTACACGCTGCATCGTCTGTTCGATGATGTCGCCCATAGCAAGGAATGAGCACGCACCTTGACGGAACCCAGCATTGACAATCTCATTGGCTGCATTAACGATACACGGCATATTGCCACCTTTATTAATAGCCTCATACGCCATCGCTAAACACTTGAACTTCTCAACATCGGGCTCGAAGAACTCTAAGGGATGAGAGAAGAGATTCAAACGATCGCCATTGAGTGGCAATCGCTTAGGGAATGAGAAGGCATATTGTATAGGAAGGCGCATGTCGGGCACTCCTAATTGTGCCTTCACACCTCCATCCACAAATTGTACAGCACTATGGACTATCGATTGCGGATGTATCAATACCTGGATTTTATCTGCAGGAACGCCAAAGAGCCACTTAGCTTCTATCACTTCAAAACCCTTATTCATCAATGAGGCGGAGTCGATGGTAATCTTTGCTCCCATCTCCCACGTGGGATGTTTAAGTGCGTCAGCGGCTGTGACAGACTTCAACTGTTCGTGCGTGAAGGTGCGGAAAGGACCTCCTGAACAGGTGAGAAGTATCTTCTCTATCTCGTTATCATCTTCCCCTACTAGACTTTGGAAGATAGCACTATGTTCGCTGTCGACTGGTAAGATCGGTGTGTGATATTGCTGTGCGAGCTGCAAAATAAGCTCTCCCGCCACTACTAATGTCTCCTTATTAGCCAGGCAAATCTTCTTCTTTGCCTTGATAGCATGTATAGTTGGAGCTAGTCCCGAATAGCCTACCATCGCTGTAAGTACCATATCAATAGATGGCGACTCAACGATCTCTTCCAATGCTTTCGCACCAGCATATACCTTTATATCTGGCATATCGGATAGTGCAGAAGACAGCGATTCGTAATAGTTCTCATCGGCAATAACCACAGCAGATGGATGGAACCTGTGGGCTTGGTCAGCCAGTTCTTTCCAACGCTTATTAGCTGTTAGCGCATAAGCCTCATAGAGATCGGGGTGCTGACTAATGACATCAAGCGCCTGTGTACCTATGCTACCAGTGGAACCTAATATACAGATTTGTTGTTTCATTTGTATTTTCTTTATACGATGAGTTATAGGTCGAGCAACCCAGCAGGAATGCGCATGGTTATCGTCTGACCTATGGTATCAGCCTTAACGATTAAGTCGTTGCTCGCAGGTATTAGAACATCATTCCCCTCAGACGTAACCACTTCGAAGAGCGTATTTACTGTTGTCTCATCAACGGCAGTAATCTTTCCGATGGTTCTCTTTGTTTGCTCGTCTATTAATGAGTAGCCCACAATCTGCGCCCAAGACACATCTTCGGTTCGATCTGCCGCCAACTTGCGTGGAAAGAATACTTCGCAACCAGTAAGTTCACGTGCTTGTGCCTCCGTATCTATATCACAGAATTTCATAAGCGCTATCTCATCCGAACGGAAACGATACTCTTCCATAAAGAAGGGAACAAGTATTCCATCAATCTCCAATACTAAGTAATCGGCATCAACAGCATCAAAAACGTCATCGGAGAACTGCAGTTGCAACTCTCCGTGTACGCCATGAGGTTTCCCTATGCGCCCTATCTTATAGACTTCTTCCTTCTTTATCATCTCTTTATCATATACCAGCAACGCTGATAAAACTATAGCTTACTTCTATATCAAATGGTGTGTTCTATAAAAGGGTTGACCTTTTTATGAAAAAGGGTAGACCTTTTTGCCCGAAAAGGTAGACCTTTTTGAGAAAAAGGGTAGACCCTTTTTGTTTAAAGCTAACACCTATTTTCCTCAAAGGGTAGCTTCAGATACGACGAAGCTAACAGATTTCTGCTCTGCGAATCTTTGCTCCCAGCGCATTTAGTCGCTCTTCTATATTCTCATAACCACGATCGATTTGAGCAATATTATCGATTCGGCTTGTTCCTTGTGCTGATAGAGCAGCTATCAACAAAGCAATACCTGCACGAATATCAGGACTTGACATGCGCCCAGCACGTAATATCTTAGCATGGTCATGACCGACTACCACAGCACGATGAGGGTCGCAAAGAATAATCTGCGCACCCATATCAATGAGCTTATCCACAAAGAATAATCTACTTTCAAACATCTTCTGATGAAAGAGAACACTGCCTTGTGCCTGCGTTGCTACAACGAGTAACACAGAGATAAGGTCTGGTGTTAAGCCTGGCCATGGTGCATCACTGATGGTCATAATCGTTCCATCAATGAAAGAATCTATCACATAATGATCTTGACGTGGGATGATAAGATCGTCACCATCCACTATGATTTGTACACCCAATCGATGGAATGTATCGAGAATCAAACCGAGGTTCTGGATAGAAACATCCTTTATGCGAACGCCATCACCAATCATTGCAGCCATACCGATAAATGAGCCAACCTCAATCATATCGGGTAGTATATGGTGTTCGGTTGCTGACAACTTCTGCACACCTTCGATGGTTAGCAAGTTACTTCCTATGCCCGTAATCTTCGCACCCATAGCATTCAACATCTTACAAAGCTGTTGGATGTAAGGCTCACAAGCTGCATTATAAATCGTTGTAGTGCCTTCCGCCATGACTGCCGCCATAATGATATTAGCTGTACCAGTTATGGAAGCCTCATCCAAAAGCATGTATTGTCCAACTAACTTATCGGCCTGTATCTCATATACATCACGATCTTCCAATCGAACAAAACGCGCCCCCAGATTCTTAAAGCCAAGGAAATGAGTATCTAAACGGCGTCTTCCAATCTTGTCACCACCTGGTTTTGCAATCGTAGCTTTACCAAAGCGACCCAACAAAGGACCGATCATCAACACACTACCACGCAATGACGAACACTTCTTAACGAAGTCTACACTCTCCAAATAGTCTAAGTTTACTTCATCAGCCTGGAATGAGTACTCATTGGGAGCGAGCTTCTTAACCTTTACACCGATGTCCTGTAAGAGTAGAATTAGATTGTTGACATCAAGGATGTCAGGCACATTATGGATGATAACAGGCTCTGTGGTCAACAAAGTCGCACATATTACCTCCAGTGCTTCATTCTTTGCTCCCTGTGGCGTAATCGTTCCACTCAATCGATGTCCACCTTCTATAATAAAGGACTCCATGCTTATCTCTTCTTTTTATTACGAGGCTGAACAAGCTCTCTCTCATTTATCTTATCAAACTTAAAGGTATCAAGATCAAGCTGAATCTTGCCATCTGTAAAGCGAGCAAGGTCTGATGCAACCTTCTCGTCATCGCTTGACCCATGTCCCCACTGCACCAGACTCCGTTTCATCTGGTTGGCAATTGAACGAACGAAAGCATCTCGCTCCGCTCCAGGCTCCATTGTCTTCAACTTGTCAAAAGCCTCGAAAAGCAACTTACCATAATGCCGAACAGGAATCTTTGAGGTTGAGTAAGACATCGGTTCAGGCTTCGTTGCTATCTTCAAAGCCTGTGATACGTCACAAGGATAATCAATATCTAACTTAAAGTTAGACATCAATGCCAAGTGATCCCACAGCTTATCCATGTGATCAACATTCCCCCGACTCTGTGGATTCATCCTATCCATGATAGAAATGATGGTCTCCGCACAATGCTGCCGTTCCTCCTTTGTAGGCAAACTAACCGCATAATCAACCATATCTTGAATCTCTCGTCCGTATTGCGGAAGCACGAGTTTCTCTCGTTGGGTATTATAATCTAATCCTTCAATATTCATCTTTGAGGTTTGAACTTTTGAACTCTGAGGATGGAACATAAAGCCCTTCCTCATCAACAATCATAATCTATTAATTACAACAGAGGCTTTGCCTGTTTAGCAACAAAGTCTTTCAAATAGAATGGAACGAAGTAAGCTACATCTTCAAACTTACCTTCTGCCATTCTTTTCTCTGCTAACGGGAACATGTTCTTAGCCACTGGTTCGATATTCTTAATCAAATGGGCATTAGGGTGATGGATAACTTCCATGCACTTCTCGGCACCATCGCCGAAGAAATAAACAGGTCCTTTATCAAGGAACTCTTTGTATGTATCACCATCAACTACGTCTGCTTGAATAGCACGAACAGCCTTTAAGCTACGGTCATACACGGCAGAATAAACTTCCATTCGTCGTGCATCAATCATCGGAACAAGCAATGCTTCCTCCTCTATAGACTCATGATGTAATAGAACAGGAACGGCTAATAATTCCAAAGTAGGCACAGCCAACAACTTTATATTACGTCCATAACAAATGCCCTTTGCCATAGACACACCTATACGTAAGCCCGTATATGAACCTGGACCACAGCTAACAGCCACCGCATCGAGCGTTAACTCGTGGCTATCAACGAATGCCAAGGCCTCATCAACGAATGTTCCTAACTTCTCAGCATGGTTAGGACCACTATTATCTACCTTATCAAAGATACAAATCCCATCCTGACTTACTGCAACAGAGCACACATTTGTGCTCGTATCAATGCTTAATATACAAGACATAAAAGCTAATTATGTTCTAAAAACATGCAAATATACTCTTTTTTCCCGCATTATTTGTACATTTGCAAAAATTTAACTTGAAAAGTAATGATACTATCTATGACAGGTTACGGTAAGTCAGTAGTAACCTACAAGGAAAAGAAAATCAACGTAGAAGTTAAGTCGCTTAATAGCAAGTCACTTGATCTCTCTGCTCGTATCGCCCCACTCTACCGAGAGAAAGAGATGGAGATTCGTCGCTTACTTGCGCAGAAGTTAGAGCGAGGTAAGGTTGATTTCTCTCTCTGGGTTGAGAAGGAAGCAATCGTAGATGCTACTCCTATCAATGCAGCTCTCGTCGAAAACTATTACAAACAGATAAAGACTATTGCTGAGAAAACGGGTATTCCCGAGCCAAACGACTGGTTCTCTACACTCCTCCGAATGCCTGATGTGACCGCAAAGACCGATGCTGAAGAACTCGATGAAGATGAATGGGAGGCTGCAAAGCAGGCAATTAACAAGGCTATTGACAAACTCATCGAATTTAGAACACAAGAGGGAGCAGCGTTACAAAAGAAGTTTACAGAGAAAATCGATAATATCTCTGCACTCTTAAAGAGCATAGAACCCTTCGAGAAGAGCCGTGTTCCAAAGATTAAAGATAAGATTGTCGATGGTTTAAAACATATCCCTGAGGTTGATTACGATAAGAATCGTTTAGAGCAAGAGCTCATCTACTACATCGAAAAACTTGATATTAGCGAGGAGAAACAACGCTTAACTAACCACCTGAAGTACTTCCGTGAGACTATGGCGGAGTGTGGTCATGGCGTGGGAAAGAAGCTCGGCTTCATCGCACAAGAGATGGGACGCGAGATCAATACGACTGGTTCTAAGAGTAACCAAGCCGAGATGCAGAACATTGTTGTTAAGATGAAAGACGAGTTGGAACAGATTAAAGAACAGGTTTTAAACGCTCTTTAATTCGTAAACAAACTCTAAGAGTGCCACATGGAATCAATAAAGAACAAGACAAACACCCAACTCAACAATATGTCAAAACAGCATTCTACACCCCAGACAGAAGTCTCTAAGGATGCAAAAAGCACTGGTAAACTATTGATCTTTTCGGCTCCGTCAGGTGCAGGAAAGAGCACCATCGTTCAATGGTTAATGCAGGAACACCCCGAACTAAGGCTTGCTTTCTCCATTAGTTGTACCACTCGTGCGCCACGAGGTACCGAACAGAATGGTGTTGAATACATCTTCCTTTCACCCGAGCAATTCAAAGAAAGAATCAAAAATGACGATTTCTTAGAGTATGAGGAAGTGTATAAAGACCGTTTCTACGGCACCTTGAAAGAACAAGTAGAGCATCAATCTGCTGCTGGACAGAACGTTGTCTTTGATGTAGATGTTAAGGGGGGATGCAATATCAAACGCTTCTATGGCGAACGCGCATTGAGTTTCTTCATCCAACCACCCTCTCTTGACGAACTCCGTCGACGCTTGATAGGCAGACAAACGGATAGTGCCGAAGCCATAGAGAGCCGTCTTGCAAAAGCCTCCTACGAGCTTACTTTCGCTGATAAGTTCGATAAAGTGATTGTCAATGACGACCTCGATAAAGCAAAGCAAGAGGTTTACGAGACCATAAAAGCCTTTCTATAAATGGTTCAGAAAACCCAACAAACACCCAACTCACCCTCTTCTCTAAAGGAATCACCCCTTATCTCTATTCCTTCCAACGAAGAGGGAGGGTTGTCAGTGGGCATCTTCGGCGGCTCTTTCGACCCTATCCACAAGGGACACATAGCACTTGCTAAGGCTTTTCTAACCGAAAAAGAACTGGACGAAGTATGGTTCATGGTGTCTCCACAGAACCCTTTTAAAGTGAATCAAAGGCTCTTAGACGACCATCTCCGATTGGAGATGGTAAGGCAAGCGATACTTGATGAACCGCATTTCAAGGCTTCAGACTATGAGTTCCATCTATCGAAACCTTCTTACACATGGAACACTTTACAACATCTCAAGCATGATTTCCCACGCAACACATTCACTCTTCTTGTTGGTGGGGATAATTGGCAAGCCTTCAATCATTGGTATCATGCCGAGGACATCATCAATCACTACAATATCGTGGTATATCCTCGACACAACCACCTAACTACTCCCTCCCAGCTTCCTAACCATGTTAGCATACTCCAAACACCACTCATAGATATTAGTAGTACGGTCATCCGACAACGAGTGAGGCAAGGGGAATCCATTACAGAGTTAGTTCCCCCAAGGATAGAAGACCTTATATTACAATATTACAAATAAGCTCTTACACGCTAATCTAAGTTCCTTTCCAAAATATCCGAGGACAGCTCCCCACTGAGTTGAGTATCCGGCATCTCCCTATATGCCGCAGTCGTCAACCCTGTACACCGCTTAAAGAACTTACACAAAGCACTTATCGAGACAAAATTCAACTCATCTGCTATTACCTTCAAAGGCTTGTTTGAATATCTAAGTTCAAGTTGTATCAAGACCAGCAAAGACTTATCTATAATATTCTTGGCAGTCTTTCCCGTCTCTTGCTTTACCACAATGCCTAAGTAATGCGTACTAACACATAGCTTCGAAGCATAAAAGTTAAGTTCGTGTTCGGTCTTTGCATGCTCATCCACAAGGCGTATAAAGTGCTCTACAAGTTCTTTATTGCGTGTCCAACGAGCCTTATCAATTGACATTGTCGTCTGATACAACGATGCTGCAAAGCTCAAACTCGATGCGAAAAGAGCATTCAAAGAATCCTTAATACTGTCTGACTTCATTTGTGCTAACTCATAGAGCATACGGATGTACTTCTCCCAAATATCTTGATCAGACTTTTGTAAAGGTATAGAAAAGCAAAAGTTGGGTGAGAGGAACACGTTAGGTAACCTGCCATGAAATATCATCTTCATGTATTCCTCCGTCATTATAAAACCGTCGAAAGTTGTTCCTGGACCGAAACTATCGTCACTGATGACTACACCCCAATTGAGAAACAGCATGTCACCAGCCTCACAACGATACCTCTTAAAGTTGATGACGGGTTCACACCACCCACTCTTAACGATTAGCACACGCATAACATTCAATCTTACTAGATTGCTCTTCTCAAAGATAGGCTTAAAGAATGGAGGCAAACCAAACGCAATTCCGAATGAAGAACCTACATATACATCACCTCTTACAAGTGGTTTATCGCTTACAAAACGTGTTATAATCTCTTTAAAACTAGAGTTCGAAACACTGGAATCTTTTTCTTTTTCAATCATGCACTAATATATCTTGCGACAAATATAAGCATTTTTTATCAAACATGCAATAAACATGTCAATATTATAACGCTTATCTCTTTGAAACGAGAGGAAGTCTATCCCCGCCTCAGAAGAAGCCTATCCCCAACCCCACTACAGCCTCTCCCCCGCCCCCTCTCCGAATGGAGAGGGGAGTAGATAGTGTTGTTTGCAAACAAGGAGGGCGTTTCTTCGATGTGAAGAGACGCCCTTTTCATTGCAAGGAAACGCTCTCTTCGATTGAAAGAAGGCGTTTCTTTCATTTTAAAATACTATTACCTCTGTATCTGTCAGGTATTGGCGTACATGTAAATGGTACTATTCACGCCCCTCTCCATTCGGAGAGGGGAAAGGGGGTGAGGCTTCAAAGTAGGGACAGACGCCCTCGTCTGGAAACCCCACCCAGCCTCCCCAAAGGGGAGGAGTGCCCAACGGGAGCCAGTCTCGATCAGTATTTTCGATTGAAGATAACGCCACAAAGTAGGGACAGACGCCCTCGTCTGTCCGCACATTTACGCCGATTAGTTAACAAGAAATTATCTGTTTAGCGGACAGACGAGGGCGTCTGTCCCTACTTATAACGTCTTCTTCGTATGCAAATAATGCTATCTACTCCCCTCTCCATTCGGAGAGGGGGCGGGGGAGAGGCTGTAGTGGGGTTGAGATGAGGCTTCTCTGAGGCGGGGGTGAGGCTTTCTCTACGATTAAAGGGCAATCCCCTTGGATTATTCACGATAATGCCTTATATTTGCAACTCAATTATTTTCAGTTATAAAAAAGGCTATCGAACGGGAGAACAAGAGGTTTTCAGGTAGCCAAAAGGACAATCATGGGACAAGAGACACTTAGAGAGAAGACTGCAAAGGGACTATTTTTGGGGGCATTGAACAATGGTACCATGCAGCTTCTGAATATAGTTATTGGAATCTTCTTAGCACGCTTGCTCTCACTTTCCGACTATGGTTTAGTGGGTATGTTAGCGGTGTTTACGGCTATTGCCGGTGCTTTGCAAGAGAGCGGATTCACCTCGGCTCTTACCAACATGGAGCATCCGTCGGACAATGACTATAATGCTGTCTTTTGGTTCAGTGCCTTTGTTGGATGGATCTCTTACACAGTCTTGTTCTTTTCAGCACCTTTAATCGCCTCGTTCTTCCATCATCCTGAACTCATCAACTTGTCTCGCTTCATCTTTGCCTCACTGTTATTCTCCTCATTGGGGACAACTCCTGCGGCTTACCTATTCAAAAACATGATGGTAAGGGAGACTACCATTCTGCGCATTACCTGCTTAGCTGTATCGGGCGCAGTGGGTATCGTGCTCGCACTGAAAGGTTATGCTTATTGGAGTTTGGCGTGGCAACAAATGCTTTACATCGCTCTCACCAGTCTTTGGCGATTCTTTATCATTCCTTGGCGACCCTCTTTTCACATAGACTTTACCCCTATCAAGCACATGTTCTCATTTAGTTATAAGATCTTAATAACCACTGTTGTGAACACAATAAGCCAAAACATTCTTACCTTTATATTCGGTCGTTTGTACAGTGCAAAGGCTGTTGGCAACTTCTCGCAAGCCTTCAAATGGGACACAATGGCAAGTACTTTCGTCTCTGGTACTATATCACAAGTGGCGCAGCCAGTGCTTGTTGAGGTAAATAACGACCCCAGTCGACAGGTGAAAGTGTTCCGTAAAATGCTCCGATTCACTGCTTTTTTAGTCTTTCCCGCTATGTTCGGTCTATCAATGGTAGCGCACGAGTTCATCATTCTCTTGATATCAGATAAATGGATAGATAGCATTCCCTTGCTACGAATCCTGTGTATCAGTGGTGCTTTCCTACCCTTTTATACGATGTATCAAAACCTTATCATCAGTCGTGGAAAGTCCGCTGTCTACATGTGGTGTACGGTAGCTCTCATCTTGGCACAGATAGCTTTTGTCATTGTCTATTATCGTCAAGGGGTCATCTTCATGGTGAGTGCTTATACTGTTGTGACTATCTTGTGGTTCTTTGTATGGCAGTTTTTTGCCAAAAGGGAAATCGGTTTGCGACTTATTGATGCTCTGAAAGATATCAGTCCGTACCTCTTAGCATCAGTGGGAGTGATGGTCTTCACCTATCATATTACTTCCTTTGTGAACAATCTCCTACTTCTTTTGACCGTGAGAATCATCTTAGCAGGCTTGTTATACTTCTTTATTATGAAGTGGGCAGGCTCACAAATATTGGAAGATTGTATTGGTTATATCCGTAAAAAGAAATAAAGACAACAACAAAGAAAGGTTAAGTAAAGATGAAGAAATATCCTAAAATAACAGTTGTAACGCCTTCGTTTAATCAAGGACAGTTCATTGAAGCCACCATTCAATCGGTTTTAGGACAGGAATATCCTAACTTGGAGTACATTATCTGTGATGGTGGATCAACCGATGGAACCGTAGATATTTTAAAGAAGTACGATGATAAGATCGCATGGTGGTGCAGTGAGAAAGATAAGGGACAAAGCAATGCTATCAACAAGGGCATGCGCCGCGCGACAGGAGACATTGTTTGTTGGATAAACAGCGATGATGTCTTACTCCCGGGGGCGTTACTTGCAGTGGCAAAGTTCTATTCCAATCATCCAGATACAGACTTCGCAAATGGCTACACGGTTGAGATTGATAAGGAGGGAACCATTATCAACTTCACTCATATTATAATGAGTCACTTCTTCTTCCGCCATGGTTGCTATAATATCTCACAACCGGGAATGTTCTGGAAACGTGCTATATTCGATAAGATAGGCTATCTTGATGAGTCATTTCACGCTAAAATGGATGTGGAATGGCTCATTCGTGTGTATGAAGCAGGGCTGAAGGTAAGGCGTATCAACCGCAACCTTGGTGCTATCCGAATCTATCCAGAGACCAAGACAGCACAAGGGGGAGCAATATGGAAACGTGATGCTGATGCACTGAAGGATAAGTATCACGGTCAATACTTACCTGAGAATAACAAGTTATATCAGCCTTTCTTTAAACTTTATAAGCTATTGAATGGCTGTAAACTGCGTAATGCTATTCGTAAATGGCAGTATTGTGGCAAGCCATTTACTGCTTACAAAGAGAATTTATAAGCGTTAGAAAGACTTTAAACACTATATCCTGATTGCAGAGAAAGTACTGTTTTGCAATCAGGATATATGTTCTTTATAGGCTTTGTTAGCGTGCTACGAAGCCTTGCAACATAAAGGGAACGATCAAACTCATATTATAAAAGAACACACCCAGAGCTAAGCTGGCTATGAGTAAACGCATCCCTAACTTCAACCTCGTCGATTGAATGTGTTTAAGAAGATAAGCTACTGCAATCGGAATGACGAAGAGCCAGTGTGCTCCCATTATGTAAACCTCAATGATACCGAAGCCTAAAACGATGTGCAAGACTATGTCTGTGGCGAACCAAGTTACACACATCAATAAGAACTTATCCTTTCTTCCAACGATGATACCGCCTAAAAAGAGGAGAACTATCACTCCTTCGACAATGTAATTCATTGCACTACTATACCTAACGATGATGGGGCGCGACTTATTCACATCTTCCAACGTATGTTCTTGATGCAGTTGTATGCTCTCTCCAAAGAGGTTTTCAATAACAGCATCTGTCCTTGAGCTGGAGAGATCGGTCCATTCAAAGAACTGATTATTGGCTACCTGCGTTCCAACACGGCTCTTCATAAACTCTTGCTGCTTCTCATATCTCACTGCAAACTTATGATCTTTCTTTAATTTCTTCGCCTTTATCTGTTCCTGTAGACGTGCATCTGGCTCTACAAAGGTTGTCTGCTGATACTCATAAATGGCGAAGAGTGCTGCTAAAGGGAGTATGCAACCAACGAGGATATGCTTTATTCGGAAGGTTCGCATGCCGTTTACAAACCAATCGGCTAATCCGATCTTCACGAAATTAGTAAGTGATATGCCCGAAGCAAAGAACACCAGTAACATACTTTGCCATGCTTTCATGCGTCCATGAGGCTGTTTCATGGCTCTACCAGCAATGTACAGCGTCATAGAAAGGAAGAAGAGGGAGAATGCGAAGTGGTCTGGTACAAAGGAAGTGAGCAAGATTGAGGCAAAAGAAAAGAAGAACGCCGTAAGAAGAAGGGCATCTTTTCTCGATAAATCCACCACTTCTTTGAGAATACGATAGATGAAAATGCAACTATAAGTATCTGCTACTACATTGAAGAAAGCCTCAATGAAGATAGCAAAATTAGTCCCCGTGAGTCCCATCAACCAATGATTAAGCAGATAGAAAGGATAGTAGAAGGATGGAAGTAACGGATGGCGATACAGTCGGAAATAGACTTTCCACCTTGATAAAGTCATGTAGGAAAGGTTGTCAAAGCCTGAGACTGTGTAGTGATCAAAGAACAATCCCCAGAAACCAAGGTTACCTCCTTTAGTGAATAGATGGTAGTTATAGGCGATCATAAGTGCGTTCAGGGCTATAAAGAAGAGGATAGCCACTAAACAAAGAGCCCTTTCACTGCGCTTGATAGCAAAGATATTTAGCATTGTTCCTTATCTTTATTGGTTCAGTAAATAGTAAACTGTCTGTCCACCATTGTATATCCACAGGTAAGCAGTTAGTAGGATCAATGCCACGCGCAGGCTTTTTTGCCATTTCATCGATAGTTTCTTTAGTAAGAATCCGTATGCTATTGGGATAATGAAAGCCCACCCTGCTGTCATAATATACACTTCCGTAATACCGAAACCAAGGATGAGATGTAAGGTGATGTCGCATGCAAACCATGCTAAAAGCATTTGGAAGAATCGTTGTCGACAGCTTACCACTATACCAATAACGAACAATAAGACAACAAAAGCCTCCACCATATAATTCAAGACCCAGTTATAAGTCACAAAGATGGGTCTCTCCCACGATACATCCTTCAGCAAGTAACGTTGATGGAGTTGAATCGATTCGCCAAAGAAGTTCTCTACGAGGGTTGGAACACGGGGTGTCTTAACATCCAACCACTTAGTGATTGCACCATTCCCAACAGGTTGCCCGAGGTGCGCTCGTTGCCATTCATTACGTTGTTTCTTATGCTCAATGACCTTTTGTGGGTCTTTCTTGAGACTCTCCTTTTCGATATGATGGATAACAGCCTGCTGTGGTACTTCCAAAAGATAGTACTGTGATTGTTGTATACCAAGCAACAGTAAGAAAGGAAGAACAATACCAATGGTAATAAACTTAGCTGTGAATATCTTCTTACCATTGGTAAACAACCCTGCTAAAAGGATCTTCGCACCATTGGAAGTGGCCATTCCTGCAGTAAAGAAAGTAAGTATAAGGGACTGCCAAGCCGTTAGTAATCGACCTTTCTTCATCTTCATTCCAGCGATGTAGAGCGTCATTGAAAGAAACATCAACGACACGATGAAGTGATCAGGCACCATGGAAGGGATGAGAACATGCCCAAAAGAGAAGAGCAAGAGTGTTAGTAGCGTCGCATCTTTCTGTTTCATCTCCATGACTTCACGGAAGACACGATACGTAAAGAGTACCGCATAAAAAGCAGAAAAGATGATGATCGTTGCCATGAAATACACGGCAAAGTTATAGCCAACGGTCTCTATGAGCCAATGATTCAATAGATAGAGGGGATAAAGGAACGTTAAGTAAAGCGGATGACGGTTAGTTACGAAGTGAATACGCATCCCCGAGATGGTTATCCACGACCAGTTATCATAGCCAGACATACGGAAATGCTTGGTAAAAATACTCCAGAAGCCTCCATGTGCACCCATTGTATAGGTGTGATAATGGCTTGCTATCAATAAGCCATTAAACAGAATGAACACAAGAAGCATGGAAAGAGTAAGCCAACGTTCCTCTTTTCTTACCTTAAATATATTGAATATACGCATTAAATAACTGTTAATTAACCGCTGCAAAGGTACTAATTAAAGCAGAGCCAACCAAATGTAGTAATGTGTAAGTTACTTTCGATGCAAGAAGAAGCGCACCAATACGAAGTTAATTGGGACACAAATAGCAAACATTGGAATCATGGCTATCTTTTTATCGAGCCCTAACATCAGAAAAGCATGCAGTGTTAGGGTTTGCAGGAGATAGTTTACTATATGTGAGAAAACGAAGCCTAAGCCTCGTTTGGTAGTCGACTTAACACGAAAGGTGTAGCGGGTTGAGGCGATATAATTAAAGATGAAGCTCACAAAGTAACCAATAGTATTTGACAAGAGAGGCTGTAACCACAATAGCATAAGTAAATAGATACCATACTGGATGGCTGTTGCTAAACCACCAACAATGATGAATCTAACGATTTCACCGAGCTTTTTCTTATCTAAGACATGCGTTTTCATCCTATTCCTGACTCTCTCTAAAAGGCTTATAAAAACCTTGATCGGCATAAGCTAATAGTTCTTTATCACCCCGACTATCGCCGAAAGCGATTAAGGTGTAGGTCTCTCGCTGTGGGAAAAGTGCTTGCAAGCGTCGCACTTTCTCTACTCCATAACAATTATTAGTGATGAATTTGCCCGTTAAATAGTTATTGCTTACTTCGATTTTAGTACCCACAACGATAATATTATTACCCATTTCATCGAAGAAAGGACGCACCCAGTTATCTATACTCGCACTGATAATCACGACTTGAGCACCTTCCTCTATTGCTTTCTTTATTGCCTTCATTCCTTTCGGACGCAGGAGTTGCTTATTATGAAAGGCAAACTCTGTACAAAGGTGTTTGAAATCGTCTATCAGCATACCTTTAAAGAACCATGAGAACACCTGTTGTTTTGTCTTCCAATTGGGGTAGAGTTTTAACTTCATGAGCACCAGTAAGGGGGAAAATAATAAGAGTCCAAACAAGAAGGCAGTATTTCCTCGAGTAAAGCGAATGAACTCTAAGAGTGTATCCTTCGTCGTTAATGTACCATCGAAGTCGAAAGCATAAACCTTCTTTACCATCATCTGCCCCCTTTCTTATAGTACATAAATAATGAAAAGGAAAGCTAATCCAAAAGCCAAAACGACAAATTGCATGAAACGGTCATGCAACATCACCTTCGTTGGATCGCCACTTCTCTTATCAACAACAGCGATTTGGATATAACGTAATAGACCAACAAGGACAAAAACACTGGTCAGATAGAGGTAATCCGTGTGGAAGTTCTGGATGGTCTCAGGGCTAACTGTGTACATAATATAGCACACGAGGGTTACACTGGCTGTTATCGTGATGGCTTGATTGATGAAAGTTAGGTTGTAACGAATGGTATTTTGGCGTGGTGCATGCCCTGTTTCATTCATTCTAATGACATCATCTCGTCGCTTAGCAAAGGATAAGAAGAGCATGAGAAGAAAGGTCATTAGGACGATCCACTTACTTAGATGAATGCTTGTAGCATATCCACCCGCAAGGATGCGGAGTACAAATCCAAAGGAAACAACGCATACATCAATGATTGCATATTGTTTTAACTTCAAACAATAGGCTATATTTAGGATCCAATAAAACAAGATTACGGATGCTGTCTCCAGTTGGTTGTGACGCAACAAAAAGGTCGAAAGCATCGAAAGAATGAACATCAAGAACATAAGTATATAACCTTGCGTGATACTGATTGCACCCGACGCCAAAGGGCGATGGCACTTCACTGGATGTCGCCTATCGTCATCTACATCCACAATATCGTTCAGGCAATAGATAGAAGAGGCTGCAAAACTGAAACAAAGGGCTGTAACAAGTCCTGCATAAACGGACTCTATATGCAGTAATGCACCTCCGAAAAAGACAGGAAGGAGCACTACAAGGTTCTTAACCCATTGATGTGGGCGTATTAAACGGATGAGATTCTTCATTATTTCAGCTTATTCTCTAAAGGTGTTATAATTCTTTCTAACAACTGATGGACAATCCATGCAGTGCATAAGGTTATACTGGTGGTCAATAAGAAGGTAGGCCAATAAGTCCAATGGAGCTTTTCCACATACGCTAATACAAAATGGTCATGCATAAGATAAGCCTCTAGACTTAACGTACCAACAAACTTGAAGGCCTTATTGATGGCTACTGGTGTACGACGGAACACTCGATTCAACAATAAGATGGTTGTAATTGTAAGCGGAATATATAACATTCTCTCTTGAAAAAGGGGGAATTGACCATGCTTCTCTTGCTCTAAAAAGATGCTAGAAGCCAATGCCATGATGAATATTAACCATATCATCCATATTGAAGTACCATCCATTGTATCTTTCCGTTGCACAGATGCAGCCATATTAATGCCTATGAAGAAGATAGGAACTCTACTCCAAAAGATTTCCAAATGCCCGACAGCAGTATTAATGGGTGTAACGTATTGTACTAATATGCACCACATCAACATCACAACAGGCAACCATCGGTAAATGGGGTGCGTGAGGATGAGCTTCATGTAGAATGGACTCAACAGGTAAAGGAGCATGATTGCAGGGATATACCAGAACGTTAACTCGTCATGTAACCAAAAGTCCCAATTAATCGAGATATCTCCTATCAAATCAATGATGCTTGTGCTGTGTCCACTATGTTGTACAAAGGATAGTTCGAGATAGTCGGGAATATAATACAAAGAGGCTAAAAGCAACCAAGTTGGATAAATGCGTAAGAACCTACGAGTGAAGAAATGGGACAAAGATGGGCGTTTGGTCCATGAGAACCAAAGTCCCATACCACTAAGAAAAAGAAAGATATCAACACCGATATTGCCCATTCTTCTCAGTCCGAAGAACATGTCTTCACGAGGTAACCCTACATGAAATAGGATGACAAAGAGCATGGCAGCACCCATTAACTCACCTCGATAGCGGCTGATATTAGCCAATTCAATGTCCTTTATCTTCATATCTTTTCTTCGATGAATCCATTACTTTTATACTTATCTCTTCTTTAATTGAGGGCTGGGAATACGTTTCATCAATTCTTTAAAGAGCCAAGCCAGGCAGATGGAACTGATAATATAGAGTAGAAGTCCCGTCCAGTAATCCCCTTCGCGAGATAGTGGTATGAAGATCTTACGCGTGATGGGATGACAAACAAATAGTGCTGCAGAAATGCTACCAACCCATGTGAGCATTGACATAAAGCCCGTTTTATATTCTTTTTGTGCAACTTGCAATCTACTGGCTAGCTTTACAAAACTAACAGAAGCTATACAAACAGCCAACGGAACGAAGTACCATGTGATGTAATCAAAGCTCATCAAGACGATAGCAAATAGTGAAAGAATAAACAAAACAAGGTGAGTTGCTGTATTCAAAGGGCGCATATAACGAGCATAAAGCACACCAAAACCAAAAGGAAGCATACCTCCAATAAAGTTATAACGCCATCTATTCAAGGCTTCTCCATCTGGATCACAAGCCATTTGGATGGCTGCACAGATAACGATTAACAATACATTCCATAGCCAATGACGCCGATAAAGGCAAAGCCGATAGACGATATAGAACTGAATCATCAGTCCGAAGAACCAGTAAGGACCAGGCCATATAATGTCATCAGGGTGTGGTAAGAGGTTGTTAAAAAGTCCCATTTGACCGATAATATCCATCACTGCATAGTGATGTGCCCCAGGGGTGATAGCGTCCAACATGGTAAATGCAACAAAGCCAACGATCATCATGCGGAATAGCTTTAGCCAATGATACTTAATAAAGCACCAAACTGGTAACTTTTCCTGCATGGGTTGGCGATCTCCCTGTGGTACTTCCCTCTGTTGCTCATACTTCATTGTCAATCCATAAGCCGAAAGGAAGAGGAAAACAGGTACGCCATAATGACCGAAAAAAGACAGAATATGAAAGAAGAAGAGCTTATCCAACGGACTATGTACCACATGATAGAACCAGTTAACATTCTCTTGAAAATACTGATACTCGTTCTCCTTCACCACAGGAGCTAACCAATGGCAATAGTTATGGAGGAATATTCCTATGATGGCAAGGCCTCTCAAGGCATTACACTCTGCTCTTGTCAAGAGTTCTCTTTTCATTTCTTTGCTTCAACAAGTTTATCGTAATCGGTCGTATTCTTTAATAATCGAGGTCGTTTCTCATCATACTTCGAACTCAAAATATTGTATTCTGCATGATAATCCTTCGTATGGATGCCCGCTAAATACAATAACATGTGAGGCAAGGTATCTGTCATAAAACGACGATTCCTCGCTGCTTTGATCTCGCGGAACACTTCTGGATGATTTGCAATATACTTCTTTGAACAATAAACCCAGAATGGAATCTCGAATTCATACCTAGCCAAATCATAGTCAATAGCGGCTGAATGCTTCCTACAAATAAAGCCTCTATTCCCTTCGTAACACTCTTCTCCATGGTCAGGCATATAAATGACGATGGCATCTTGATTCTTGAAACGTTTGACGATTTGGTTTACTATTGAGTCATTGTATAGTATTGCATTGTCATAATGCGCCAAGACGCTACGTTCACTCACATTCAGATCACTCCGTTTGTTGGCATAATCATCTGCATGAAAGTGTCTTCTATCGCTTGGATAGCGTTGTTTGTAAGCCACATGCTGCCCAATTAGATGAAAGATAATAAGGTTATGATCGGTACTCTGCTGCTTCTCTTTTTTATCGAAGTCATCGAGTAAACCACTATCATATTGATATAATTGATCATTACGAGTATCGAACATAGCTTGAGAAAGCTCTGGATGATTTAAGAAGAAACCACCACTAAAGTCATAAACAGCCTCCTTTGCCTTTGGTAAGAACTGATTGGTAATGAATGTCACATGGTAACCAGCCTTACGGAAAAGCTCTGGGAAGAGAGGATAATCGCACCACTCACCCTTCTCTCCCACCACATGTAGAGAAAAGACATTCTTAAAGACAAAGCTAGTAAGGTTCCATGGCGAGACAACATCACTGAATGGAACGAGTAAACCAGACTTCTGTAACTTTATCTGTCGAGGTGTTGTTGGCATGAAGTAACCATACTGTTGCGAATGATGTTTGCCATAACTTTCACCGATGATAAGGACAATATTAGGTGATTTAAACGTACAACTATCCACTTTCACCTTGTCTTTTGCCTCAATCAATCGGTCTATCTGCTGTGAAGCTAACTCATTTGCAAAGATGCTAAAGGCAAGTCTATACACGGGAAGATAGAACTGTGCGCAATCACTTGTGGTCAGTTCATGTTCGACAGAACCTATCGTATCCATCGAAAACATCTGTACCATTTCTTTCTTATTATGTGCAGAAGTGCAAGCAGACCACACCAATAAGCCCAAACATAACGCTCCTAACACATATTGGAAACGATTAATTTCATTAATAATAGCCGTATATCTCTTCCTCAATCGTTCGGACATTTGTATTCTAATCTTGCCCCAGAAAGCACAAAGGATATGGATAAGCATGACCAACAGAACCAGCCCGACACCAGAAAAGAGCAAGTCTGCACTAAAATAACTACTAAAGAACTCACTTGCTTCTCTCCCATCGGTTTCCCCAACAAGCAGCAACATAGAAGGGTTTAATGTCGATTGGAACTTCTCCCAACAGAACACATCTGCTATTGTCGTTGCATAGGCAATAACATATAAAAAAGCACGAATCCATCGGCGCACACGTATCGGTATGAGTGTAAGCAATAGACATACAACATACAAATCAAGGAAGAGTTCTAACCAAAGATTACCATAGACACATGCATTCGGATTATTCTTTGGCAACTCTTCAAACGTGACTAACACGCCAAGGAAATACATGAAGAGAAAGAATCGGGCATTCTCCTTAATAGGCTGATACACCTTATTTAGTAAGCAAGCTACACTTCTCAAAAATTTCATATATACACGTTCATTTCCTTGCAAAGTTAACTTAAATTTATGATATACGACCTTTCGCAGTACAATTTAACAAAGAAGAAAATTCTATACTATAAAAATGATGCTAGCTTAGACTATCGGTTTATTACAGCTATTTTCTTTCCTCCAACAATATAAATTCCTGGGGCGAGTACATCAGATATTCCTGTTTTTTGCATATGACCATATTTACGGAAACCTTGCAAATCGTAGATTTCCTCGTATTCATTCATAGCAGGAGTTCCGTTGACAGAGGTGATTGCTTTCACAGATGTATTGCCTAACAAAGAGGCAGAAATGTTAAGATGTGAATAGATATAGCGAGCACGTCTTTCTAGCCAGTTCTTCATATTTTGCACCACAATATGATAATCCCCTCCATCATTCCATTTATCAGCATTTCGAAGGAAAGAGTCTTTCGTATATCTGTAATAATTATCACAATAGTCAAGTAATGTTTGAAGATGATGCTCCATAAAATCCTTCCAAACCTTGCAATAAGCCCTATACACAGACTCATCTTTGAATAATAGGTCATTGATAAACTGTCTGTTTTCAAAATGTGCAGGCGCATCCCAAAAATTGACTTCAGGGTCAGTTGTACCATAATCACGGTTTTGTTCATATCCAAAAGTCCAGTTCAAGTCCCATACTGGTCCAAAGATGAATTTACTGTTTGGTGAAGCAAAGTCCTCCTTATAAAGGAAAAGACTCTTCGGATGCATGATTTCATAATTTCCGATCAGTTCATTCACCATAAGGTATCGTGCGAGTTGATCCACATCTACGAGCTGTGAAATCTTTCCCTCATTTTGTAGCATGGAGCATAATCGATCGAATTCTGTTTGAATACGGCTTAACATTACAGCTTTTTCACCTTTCTTGAAATGATGGTCTTTGATGTTGACAGGTAGGTGATAACAACCAGAATGAAATTTGTATGTTTCGTCAAAATAAGTGTCAAGCTCAAGCAACGCAGCCCGTGATCGGTCTGTTAGCTTCACACTATTGCTGTACAATCCTACTTTTTCTGTAAAGTTATAGTTTCCACGATATTCTCCATTGATAAAGAGATCTATCGGAATGATATGATTGGCAGCTCGGAGCTGTACCAACTGGGCTACTTTCATGCCAATAGCATTTGCCATCAGGGAATGTCTTTCCTTATTGGTGAGTAAAATCCAATTTTTCCCTTTTGCCAATCCAAAAGGAGATACTTCCTTCCTAAACTTCAGACGATATGGATTCTTATCGTAAGGATCGTCCGCATTCCATGTACTATTACCTCTTCCCCTTATCCAGACCGAGTCGATCAGATCAGGATAAAATCCGCCTCCATCTATCTTTATCAGTGCTTTTAGGAAAGTTTTCTTATCTGCAACTAAAGTACCTCCATCAATGTGGATGTCCATGCGAGGAATGTGGAAGCCTGAACCAGGGAGATCTGGATAATTCAGGAGATCATCTAAATCCTGGGATTCTCGTTCTTCGAGTATTATCTTATGCGCAGGGTTGTGATCGCTTATAACATATGCACCTTCTTCTTCCACCGTTTTTCCGTGATATGCTGGATTATGGTCACTCGGAAAGCTCACAGTAGATCCATTGAGGGTGTCTGATATTGCCAGAAAGACTGTATTCTGCTTAGGAAAGCATATAGTGACAGACCGCCCCACTTCTATTGAATACACCTGAGAAGAGAAGCAAAGCAATAATGGTAAAGCAACAAGCTTTTTTGTGTAGCCTCTTAAATTCATCCTATCGTTTTTGTGAGTTATAATAGAAACTTGATAATTATACCCCCTTATCCATTTCTATCCTCGCTTTTCGATTTCCTTATAAAGGATAGGGATATGTAAGAAAAAAAGATGGAAAAGCGTGTACTCACGATTCCCATCTTTTTAAGAGTATTTCTAACTATAGTCTTTATTTGTAGTTCATAGAAAAGACTGTCAGAACATATTTATTCAAATTTTACACATCTCATACCACCTTCGCGTTCACTTCTGTGTACACCGATATGATCTTCTTTGACTGTAATATTGAAAGCTCCATAGTAGAGTGCACTTGTTGGAGACTCATGAAGACCATAACAGGTTGAAGTCCAGTATTGTCCTTCGAGACCCATTCCATAGCCAGTTCCCTTTCTGATTTCCCCTTTCGTATAGTTGTCTATTGCAGGTAAATAGAAGTAGTCAGCCTTGTTGACAGGAGGAGTCTTCTGGTTGGATTTAAGAGTGTACTTCTTAGGGAACTCATCTTGCAATGCTTTTGTACCCTTACGATAGTCCTTACCATCAAACTCTTCTTTTAACTTATTAATACCGAGACCACCATTCTCTGTTGCAATAGCAGATGCTTTCTTAAACCATATACCACCCTTATAAAGGTAGCCTCCTATTGTCCATAACTTGATGTTATCCCAGTGTGGATCACCCTTTAACACATACCATAATGCCTCATTGACATTGGGACAATCTTTCGCAGAATTTTGAGCCTGTGCAGTACCTGTTTTTGCCATCATTGTAGTGTTGTACCAACGATTATTAGTATCGTTTTTATCCTTAGGATAGTTACCCTTTGCAGGATCAGCATTGAGGAAAGGCTGTGATGTCTCATACCCATTCCAATAGTTATTAAGAGCATCCCACATATAGACTTTGGCATCATATTCTGTCATATCTAATTTAGAGTTGATATCATAGACATTATTCTCTTTATATTCTTTTGATGCAAGCGTCTTAGTCATGACACCTTCTACATTAGTCTTGATATCTTTCAAATGATATTTAATAATCAGCTTATGAGTACCTGGGGCAATGATTACGAAAGCACGAAATGGATAGTTAGGATCACGCTTAGTGAGAAGGAATCCATGCTCAAAACTTCCTGTACCCTTGGTTGTAAGAGTGATCGTCTTCTTATCCCCAGAACCTTTCAGCTTATAATTATTCGCATCAAGTTTGTAAGATCCTGCTATATTCTCACTTCCAGACGTTGTCACTTCTATTGCCGTGATATAAGTAGACTTTAATTCACGACTTGTATAGGGATGAAGTGCAAGGAATGAAACTTTGTGGTCAAGCTTGAATTTGTATTGTCCACCCTCCAGTTCAGCTTTTCCGAGACCACAATCTCCATTCTCACCAAAATTCTTTGTGCTGTTCGGCTCTGTCTGCGTCTGTTCATCTTTGATAACCACGTTGTCTTCACTTGTCTTTGCACCTGGGTAATAGACCATATATTTCTGTTTTGTATATTTACCCGGCATCATAAACTTGAAAGCAGCCTGCTTGTCGCCATCAACAGCTTCCTTACTTACCTGAAAACCTCCATTATCATCTTTCACATAGATTTTATCACCTTTTTCCCAAAAGAAACCCAGTGTACTATAATCCATTGATGTTCGCGTACTTATCTCTGCAGAAGCAAAAGAAGTCAGATTCGTATCCTCTGTTTTCTTCCCCGCCTTTTCATTGTCTTGTGAGAAATCATCACTTGAGCAACTTGTCATGAGCCCTATCAGAGCTGAAGCCACAATAAAAAACCTAAAATTCATCTCTTATTAAATATTAATATTTCTAGTTTTCCCAATTAGAAACTCCATCATTCATCGAAGAGAAATGCTTTCTTTGCATCATTTTGTCCTGCAGGATCTTCTTGCACCTCTCCTCCTCTTTCGGCATTCTTATGCTGTCCAGGATAAGAAGCCTCCAATATGTGACACGAAGTCTCAAGACTAACAATCTCCATTAGAGGAGTTGTATACACCATTCTTTTTAACTCTTTCTTCATCATAATTTATTGTTTTAGTACGAACCCTTTTATAAGGCGATATATATTAATTAATAATGTTATATACAAAACACATACATTGACTTCGAGCACCACCTTAATCAATAGTATGCATCAATTAGTCTAATTCGGGGGCAAAATTATATAATTAATTTGTCTCGACTACACCAATAGTAACGGAATAGTTGCTTCTTTCTACCATTTTATTACATTTTTGTAAATGCTTTAAACCTTAATTATATAGCACCTGCCAAAATTTCGATAGTCTTTTGCGTTAATAATTGCATCTACGACTAGAAATAT
Organism: Prevotella veroralis; assembly: GCF_018127765.1. NCBI lineage: Bacteria > Pseudomonadati > Bacteroidota > Bacteroidia > Bacteroidales > Prevotellaceae > Prevotella > Prevotella veroralis. The sequence goes on from NZ_CP072330.1 coordinate 1,703,470, forward strand.
TCTTGCTGTTTTGATTTTTATGAAAATCACACCCAAGTTAGTATTAAAGAGGAAAATTACAAATAAAGATTGAGAAAAGGATACTCGAGTTTACAAAAGCAACACATATGAAAGAAGAAAAGATAAAAAAGAAAAGCAAATTTACTGTCATAAGTATCACTATTCTGCAATGGGTAAATAGTTAAAAATAAACATGTTACACGAAATATTAAAAGTGACAGCAACGTGAATTAAAAATAAACTCGGGTTTATATGTGATTAAAAGGACAATCTTTTATTATCTTTGCACGAAACATATCGAGAAGAGATGATGGAAACATTCAACACGGGGGAGACTCAAGAGAGTTTGAGACAGGAATATAATCCAGATGGTTCGGTGCTACGTAAAGCACAACTGAGACTATTGGATATGGCAATCTATCTACAAGAGACTGCACGAAAGATAGGCGTTCCTTGTAGATTGGATGGTGGTAATGTGCTCGGTGCTCTGCGTCATGGTGGCTTTATTCCATGGGATGATGACATTGATATGGTGGTGAGTTATTATGATTTCAAGCGTCTTTGCGATTACCTCAAAGCCCACCCCCACCCTCAATATGTGCTGCAAGACAATGATACTGACCCTGGTTTCTATAAAGAATGGGCTTGTCTGCGCGACTTAAAGAGTGAGAATCGCAGTCATGAAGCAAGTGACAGTGAGAACAGAAGAGTGCATGAAGCACAGAAGTTTAGGGGCTTGCATATTGATATCTTCCCTTACGAAGGATATATGATACCCTCTTTACAACGCCTTGCAGCTAAATTGTCAGTGAATCTCAACTTACAATTTGCTGGCAGATACCCCATGTTAGCGCAGCTTGGTTACGATTTCTTACACCACATTGTGTTTCCTGGTTTCCGCATTCTCGGTAGGCTCTTTGGTAATCCTGACCTATACATGCACTCATACGGAGCATGGTTTTATGAGCAGAACCCACGTCAATACATGATTCCTCACAAAGATATCGTCTTCGAAGGATATACTTTTGAAGGGCCAGCTGACCCTGAGGGGCTTTGTCGGATTGCTTATGGCAATTACATGGACTTGCCTCCAAAGGACAAGCGGGACAGACATAAGATTGATGTTGAGTTCAAGTAGGAGGCAAAGGGATAATTAATCTTCTAAAAGTAACGTATGAATATCGCCGTAATCTTCGCTGGAGGCTCAGGTCTCCGTATGCACACAAAGTCAAGACCGAAGCAGTTTCTTGACCTCAATGGTAAGCCGATTATCATTTACACACTAGAGTTATTCGATAACCATGAGGCTATTGATGCTATTGTTGTAGCCTGTATCGAAAGTTGGATACCCTTCTTAGAAAAGCAGATACGCAAGTTTGAAATCAACAAAGTGGTGAAGATTGTGCCAGGAGGAAGCTCTGGGCAAGAATCTATCTACCATGGTTTATGTGCTGCTGAAGAATATGCACAGGAACATAAGGCTGATGCGAAGCAGACAACCGTACTAATACATGATGGTGTGCGACCATTGATAACGGAAGAAACCATCACCGATAATATCAAGAAGGTAGAAGAGGAAGGAAGCTGTATCACCTGTATTCCTGCCACCGAAACCTTTATTGTGAAACAAGATGATGGCAATTTAGAGATTCCTTCACGTGCGAGATCACTCATTGCTCGTGCTCCACAGAGTTTCCGTCTATCGGATATCATGGCAGCACATCGACGTGCTTTGCAGGAAGGAAGACATGACTTTATAGACTCCTGTACGATGATGAGCCATTATGGACATAAGGTGGCAACGGTTATCGGACCCATGGAGAATATCAAGATTACGACTCCAACAGACTACTTCGTACTGCGTGCTATGGTTCAGGTACATGAAGATCAACAGATATTTGGATTGTAAGAACGACAAAGAAGATGAATAATATACTGAAAGAAGACATACAGCTCTTTGCGTCTCGGTTTGCTTTAGCCACAGAGTTAGAGGGTAAGACGATAGCAATAACTGGTTCCACAGGATTGTTAGGAGCTTGTATGGTGCGTTGTCTATTGGCTTTGAAGGCACAAAGAAGCGTCAACTTACATATCGTGGCAGTAGCACGAAATATGGAGAAAGCTGTTCGCCTCTTTGGAGAAGAGCGTGAGGAGCTCAGCTATTATCAATATGACTTCAGTGCTACAGAACCTTTCCAACCGAAGAGAAAGGTGGATTATCTTTTCCACTTTGCAGCTCCTACCGCATCAAAAGACTTCGTTGAGAAACCCGTAGAAACGATGAATACGGTTTATATGGGTATGCAGAATATCCTCAACTATGCAGAGCAAGTCAAGTTGGAATCACTTGTTTTAGCCTCAACATTGGAAGTCTACGGTACGATAACAGATGACTCTACTCCACTCACGGAGGACAAACAAGGTTATCTGAACCCTATGGCAACCCGTAGTAGTTACCCTTTAGCAAAGCGTGCAGCAGAAGGGTTATGTCATAACTATGCTGTGGAGAAGCAAGTAAAAGTAAAGGTTGCACGATTGGCACAAACCTTTGGCGCAGGAGTTAGCAAACAGGACAACCGCGTCTTTGCGCAGTTTGCACGTAGCGTTATCCATGATGAAGACATCATCTTACATACAACTGGCGAATTAAGTAGGTGTTATTGTTATACGACAGATGCGATCAGTGCCATGCTTTATATTCTATTGAAAGGTGAAGACGGAACAGCATATAATGTGGCAAATGAAGCAACTTACATCTCCATTCGACAAATGGCTGAACTTGTTGCCGAGACATTCAACCCTGATCATGTGCATGTTGTAATTGAGATACAAGAGGGTTTAGGCTATTCACCTACCACCAAATTACGCTTAGACACGCAACGAATACAAAGTTTGGGATGGACACCTTATTATAATATAGAGGAAATGTTCCATCGCTTGATAGCCTCCATGAAAGAAGAGTAAAACATGAAGTATTCTACCTCCAACAGCCAGTTAAAATAATTAAAAGAACACTTTACAAACCTACTAACTATCAAAAAAGAGCATAGGAAGTAAAAGGATTACTCTTTTTTAGCTATCTTTGTAAAACATTCGTAGCTTGTTAGCGAAAGAAAAGATAATATTCAACACTTTAAAATATTAAGCACATGAAAGCAAGAATGCTATTTCTAGCGGCTTCACTCGTTGCCACCTCTGCATTTGCACAAGGCTTGAAATCGGGCATAGACCGCAACAACATGGATTTAAATGTCAAACCGGGAGAGAACTTCTATGAGTATTCTGCAGGTAACTGGATGAAGACTCACCCTCTAGACAAGGAACATCCGATGAACGGCGCATTTGTTGATTTAGAGGAGTTAAACAACAAACGCATCCGAGAAATGGTTGAGGACTATGCTAAGAAACCACAGAAGAAGGGTACGGTAGCACAGAAGATTGCTTCTATCTACAATCTCTACATGGACAGCACACGCCGTAATCGTGAGGGATATACCCCTATTAAACCTGTATTAGCTAAAGTTCGCGCTGCTAAGACACGTAAGGAGCTCATCAAACTGATGTATGATCTTGACGAGAAGGGCTATAATACCTTCCCTGTAGGCTTCGGTATGACTACTGACGCAATGAACTCTAGCCGATACATCATCGGTGTTTCACAATCAGGATTGGGCTTGGATCCAGAGTATTACACACAACCTAACGAACAACAGAAGGCTGTTGTAGCTGCTTACAAGAGCTTGAAGAATGACTACCTAAAGATGGTTGGTAATGCTCCAGCAGTTGCAAAGAAGAAGATGGAAGAGGCTTTTGCACTCGAGAATCGTATTGCGAAGGTTAGTTATGATCAAGTGAAATCACGCGATCCACAGGCTAATTACCATCCAATGACATGGGAACAGCTCTTAAAGGATTACCCAGGTATCGATTGGAACTACATCTTGAAGATTGCTGGTTATCCTAATAATGGTGGTAAGGTGGATGTTGGTCAACCGGAGCCAGTACATGAGGTAGAGAAAATATTAGCTACTGCGCCACTCGATCAGTTGAAGGCTTACATGGAATTAGCTGTTGTTTCAAGTTCAGCAGGTATGCTTTCTGATGCTTTCTCAAAGCGTAAATTCGAATACACAAAGGTTGCTTACGGCGTTCAGCAGCAACAGCCACGTTGGAAACGTGCTTTATCTTTCGTACAAGGTATCATGGGAGAGGCCGTTGGTAAGCTCTATGTTCAAAAGTACTTCCCAGAGAGTAGCAAGGAAAGAATGATTCAGCTTGTTAAGAACTTGCAATCAGCTTTTGCACAGCGTATCGAAGAGAACACATGGATGACAGCTGCTACAAAGGCAAAAGCACTCGAGAAGTTACAGGCGTTCGACATAAAGATTGGCTATCCAGATAAGTGGCAGAACATGGATAGTGTATTTGTTATTGACGAGGCAAAGTCGCTCCTTGATAATGTAAAGAACGTACAAGAGGCTGCCTCAAAATATATTATCTCTAAGCGTTGGGGTAAGCCTGTTGATAAGAAACTATGGCACATGACACCACAGACGGTCAATGCTTATTATGATCCATCAACGAATAGTATCAACTTCCCAGCCGCTATCCTCCAGCCTCCATTCTTTGATCCTGAGGTCGATGATGCCGCTAACTATGGTGCTATTGGTGCAGTGATTGGGCACGAGATGAGCCACGGCTTCGATGATCAAGGTTGCCAGTTTGATAAGGAAGGAAACATGAAGAACTGGTGGACGGACGAAGACAAGAAGAACTACGATGCACGAACAAAGGTGTTAGTAGACTGGTTCAACCAGCAAGAAGTCATACCAGGACTAAAGGTAAATGGCGAGAAGACGCTTGGAGAAAACATTGGTGATAATGGTGGTTTGAACGTTGCTTATCGTGCATTAGAGAATAGTATGAAGCAGAATCCGCTTACTGACAAGGATGGTTTCACCCCTTCTCAACGTTTCTTCCTCGCATGGGGTCGTGTATGGGCAAGCAATGTTGCACCTCAATTTGTTGCTTACATCGTTAACTCAGACGTACATTCTCCTAACGTAAGTCGTGTTAATGCAGCCCTTCCAATGATAGATGCTTGGTACAAGGCATTCGACATTAAAGAGGGTGATAAACTCTTTGTCCCACAGGAGAAACGTGCTCACATCTGGTAAGATAACAGACCCTCCCACCCTCTCTCCAAATGAGAGGGAAAGTGGAGAGAGCATTCTACATACAAAGAGGGCGTTTCCTCATATCAAGAAGGGCGTTTCTTCGTGTTGAAGAAACGCCCTTCTTGCATTAAAGAAAGCCTCTCTTGAAAAAGAGAGGAGCGTTAGTTCTGTTGGATATGATATCACAAAGTAGGGACAGACGCCCTCGTCTGTCCGCCAAAACACAATTATCAAAAGCCTCCCCGAGCTCCTCCGAGGGAGGGGATGTTGCCTAACGGAATGCAATGGAAAGATAAACGGGCGGACAAACGAGGGCGTCTGTCCCTACTTTGTGGCAACAATATAGATTGATTGAAGCCTATTCAAACTGGCACTCATTAGTTGCTTTCTTCCTTGGGGAAGAGTTAGAAGAAGTTCTAAAGCACACACATTTTATTTTAAACAACCGATAAGACCACTAAAGACAGATTCGGATAAGATCTTAACAGAGCAATATCAAGATGATACGGAACAGATAAACCAATCGAAAATGATGTCGTTAGTTCTGTTGGATATGATATAACACAGTAGGGACAGACGCCCTCGTCTGTCCGCCAAAACACAATTATCAAAAGCCTCCCCGAGCTCCACCGAGGGAGGGGATGTTGCCTAACGGGATGCAATGGAAAGATAAACGGGCGGACAGACGAGGGCGTCTGTCCCTACTTTGTGGCAACAATATGGATTGATTGAAACCTATTCAAACTGGCACTCATTAGTTGCTTTCTTCCTTGGGGAAGAGTTAGAAGAAGTTCTAAAGCACACACATTTTATTTTAAACAACCGATAAGACCACTAAAGACAGATTCGGATAAGATCTTAACAGAGCAATATCAAGATGATACGGAACAGATAAACCAATCGAAAATGATGTCGTTAGTTCTGTTGGATATGATATAACACAGTAGGGACAGACGCCCTCGTCTGTCCGCCAAAACACAATTATCAAAAGCCTCCCCGAGCTCCACCGAGGGAGGGGATGTTGCCTAACGGGATGCAATGGAAAGATAAACGGGCGGACAGACGAGGGCGTCTGTCCCTACTTTGTGGCAACAATATGGATTGATTGAAACCTATTCAAACTGGCACTCATTAGTTGCTTTCTTCCTTGGGGAAGAGTTAGAAGAAGTTCTAAAGCACACACATTTTATTTTAAACAACCGATAAGACCACTAAAGACAGATTCGGATAAGATCTTAACAGAGCAATATCAAGATAATACGGAATAGATTAACCAATCGGAAATGAAGTCGTTAGTTCTGTTGGATATGATATCACAAAGTAGGGACAGACGCCCTCGTCTGTCCGCCAAAACACAATTACCAAAAACCTCCCCAAGCTCCTCCGAGGGAGGGGAGGTTGCCTAACGGGATGCAATGGAAAGATAAACGGGCGGACAGACGAGGGCGTCTGTCCCTACTTTGTGGCAACAATATGGATTGATTGAAGCCTATTCAAACTGGCACTCATTAGTTGCTTTCTTCCTTGGGGAAGAGTTAGAAGAAGTTCTAAAGCACACACATTTTATTTTAAACAACCGATAAGACCACTAAAGACAGATTCAGATAAGATCTTAACAGAGCAATATCAAGATAATACGGAATAGATTAACCAATCGGAAATGATGTCACTTGATTTTACAATCCAAGCCCTTTATCAAGGATACATGTAATAAATTAACATAGATAAAGCCAAATGATACTTATCAATTTTTTGCCCTTTACAAACAATAAATAGCGATATTTATCTATTAATTCCACAAAAAGTAGTATATTTGCAGCCGATAGAATGGTACACAAATTACCGCTTAGGTAAAAACATTTACACGCATGTCTAAGAGAATAAAGTTTACTAAAATACACAGTGCAGACATAAGAAATAAAGTATAGAAATAGGTGCTATACTGAAGAGAAAACTACTAAATCCTACTTTTATAGGATATTTTTAGTTACCAGTGGGACTTCATCGTGAGATGAGGTCCCATATTTTTTTAATGTTTAAGAGCATTAGCTTGTAATTATTCCATATCTTTCTGTATCTTTGTAAATCAATTAAGTGAAACATTAAAAACAATAGATTATGAATGTAGGAGATAAAGCACCAGAGATTCTGGGTACTGATCAAGACGGCAAGGAGATTAAGTTGAGCGATTATAAAGGGCAGAAGCTCGTCCTTTACTTCTATCCTAAAGATTCGACATCAGGCTGTACCGCAGAGGCTTGTAACCTCCGCGACAACTATACGGAACTAAAAGCTCAAGGCTATGCAATCGTTGGAGCAAGTATACAAGACGAAAAATCGCACAAGAAGTTCATAGAGAAGAATGAGCTACCATTCCCCCTCATTGCTGATACAGACCTAAAGCTCGTTGAGACCTTTGGGGTTTATGGAGAAAAGAAGATGTATGGTCGTACTTACATGGGGACATTCCGTACCACCTTTATTATTAATGAAGAGGGTATCATTGAACGCATCATTGGTCCGAAAGAGATTAAGACGAAAGATCATGCAGCACAAATTCTTGCTCCAAGCAAGTAATAGTAATCAGGTACGAAGCACACTGCTGTAAGAGTGTTATATGGTAAAAACAAAGACTTCCGAGGGCTTGGAGCAGAGACTTCATGCCCTGGCTACTCAATATGAAACACAAGATTTCATAAAAGATGACCCCTCATGGTTTATGCATCAAGTCGTTGGTAAGCGTAACCAAGAGGCTATTGCTTTTATAGCTTCATGTTTGAGTTATGGTTCAAGACAAGTCTTTATGCCTCGTATTCAGTATATCCTTGATTGCTCAAGAGGTGAACCTTATCAATGGGTAAGGACAGGACGGTTTGCATTGGACATTCCCGATGATGACGATTGTTTCTATCGTTTATATACAAATCACATGATGTACGGTCTTTTCCAAGCCTTACAATCAATGTATGAGGAGCATGGGGACATGGAGGGTTACATCCGTTCGTATGCTAAAAAGTACGATGAAATGGAGAAAATCGATGCCCTTACGGCGATAGATGCTATCTGTCAATACTTCCAAAAACACGAGATTACAGGTATCGTACCGAAGAATACAAACTCTTGTTGTAAACGCGTTTGTATGTTTTTACGCTGGATGGTACGCAAAGGATCGCCTGTTGACATAGGTATTTGGTCTGAACTCATCGATCAACGCACCTTGATTATGCCACTCGACACACATGTTATTCGGCAAGCTATGCAGTTGGGGCTACTTAAAAGCAAGTCAGCAACAATGGTTGCAGCACGTCGGTTAACAGAAGAACTTGCCTCTTTCTTCCCCGAAGACCCATTAAAAGCAGACTTTGCGTTGTTTGGTTATGGTGTAAATCTATGATATTTACGTCATAAAACACCTATAAAACAAAAATTCCAAGCACACTCTTGGTGAACTTGGAATATTGTTTTTACTCTCAAATTTCTAAACTTTGTCTAATAATTAGGCAGCCATGTGGTTGTTAACACTTACTGCCTTTGCTACTGTTGCTGCAATTACTACAGCTGATAATACTAATGAAACCATAATCATTTACGTTTAATAGAGACCCTTTGTCTCTGGTTCTTTAATATGTTATCCTTAATCTTTTACGAGTGCAAAGGTAGTTAGTTTCCAACTTAGGAACAAGCATTATTACGGCTAAAGGCTCTTTTTCTTGGTTTTATTGCCATGTATCAAGTTGGTTGACATTTATCAAGTAAAGGTTTATTTGCTACTTCCAAGAATTTCAATTACCTTTGTTCTCCATTATTAATAGACGATAGGACAATGGAAAAGAACCCCGAATTAAGGCATGCATGGGACTTTGTTGAACATACTGGTATCAGCATCTTCCTTACAGGAAAGGCTGGGACTGGGAAAACAACATTTCTCCGAACGCTCAAAGAAAAGAGTTCTAAGCGTAGTGTCATCGTTGCTCCAACAGGCGTGGCAGCAATTAACGCAGGTGGAATGACCATTCATTCTTTCTTTCAACTACCCCTTTCTCCATTTGTACCAGAGGCAAGTATTAAGAATAGATTTGATTACAGCAAAGAGAAACGTAAGATAATGAGAACGTTAGACTTGCTTATCATTGACGAGATAAGCATGGTGCGCTCTGATGTTCTCGATGCTATTGACTCCGTTCTACGCCGATTTAGAGAGCATGATAAGCCCTTTGGAGGTGTACAACTGCTTATGATTGGTGACTTACAACAACTTACTCCGGTTGTAACGCCCGAAGAGGAGAGATTACTTCAGCGTTATTATGACACACCATACTTCTTTGGTTCAAAGGCATTACGTAGTATTAACTATGTAACCATCGAACTGAAGCATGTCTATAGACAGCAAGATGACAGGTTTATCACCTTACTTAATAATATAAGGGAGGGACGAGTGAGTGAGACCGACTTGCTGAAACTGAACGAAAGGTACGATCCTAAGTTTGAGCCAGAGGTGGGAAGCGACTATATCCGACTGACAACTCACAACAGAATGGCTGAAAGTTACAATGATGATCAGCTGCGTAATCTTCCTTCAAAAGCATGCACATTCACCGCAGAGGTTGATGGCAATTTTCCAGAATACAACTATCCGGCAGACTTCAAACTTACGCTTAAACGTGGGGCGCAGGTTATGTTCATCCGAAATGATAATAACGGACGTTACTACAATGGGAGAATTGGACATGTAACATACCTTGATAATGAGAAAATACAGGTTCTTTGTCCTGGTGATGAACAGGAAATTGAAGTACAACAAGAGACTTGGGAGAATACAAAATACACCTTAAACGAAAAGACAAGACAAATAGAAGCGGAGGTACAAGGCACTTTTAAGCAATATCCCTTGCGTTTGGCGTGGGCAATCACTATACACAAGAGTCAGGGACTGACGTTCGAACATGCCATCATTGACGCTCAGTCGTCCTTTGCCGCCGGTCAGGTGTATGTCGCCTTGAGCCGTTGTAAGACATTGGAAGGGCTTGTCTTGGCTTCACCGATAAGTAGTTCTGCCATAATTAACGATAGTCAGGTAACAAACTACATATCTCATCAAACGGAAGAAGCCGCAAAAAGTATTAAAGCATTACCAGTTTTGAAAGAGGAGTATTATCGACAACTACTCTTAGAATTGTTTAGCTTCAATGAAATTAAGACTTGCGAAGATGCTATCTATCGTGTTTTATCAGAATACTTCTTCAAGTTTCCGAAAGTAACAACGCTTCACAAGATGGCAATAATTGATCTTGATGAGCGGATCATAGGTGTTTCTATGAAATGGGGAAGCGTTATCTGGAGCATGACTACCGAACAGTTGCACAAAGAGAAGTTCTTAGAACGGGTGAAAAAGAGTGCTCTTTACTTCCATAGTCAGCTTACAGAGATCTTTAGTCACCTTATTGATATAACGAAGGGGGTACAATCTAACAACAAAACAGCCAACAAACGATTTGATAATAGCTTCTCCGATCTACGCCAAGCATATTCAACTAAACACGAAGTATTAGAGGCTATTATGAAAGAAGGATTCTCCATTACAGGCTACCTAACGTCTAAACAAGAAGCAATACTTAATAGCTTGGACGATGGAACGGGCAGAAAGCAAAAGAAAAAAACGGAAGACTCTGCACCAAAAGCACCTAAAATCAGTACTGGCGAAATCTCTTATAATCTCTTCAAAGCGGGTAAGAGTATTGAAGTTATTGCTAAGGAGCGTGGCTTAACACCAGCAACAATACAGGGACATCTCATCCCTTATATCCAAAAGGGATACATACAACTGAATGAGGTGATTGATGAATCAAAGGCAAGAACTATACAACAAAAGATAAAACTTGCAGGTAAGGATGCTAATTTGAAAGCACTTAAAATATTATGCCCAGCCAATATCTCTTATTCAGACATTCTATTGGTAATGAAGACAACCATGCTTTAATAAAGATGAAAAAAGGGTAGTATCAGTTTAAATCCTTATTCTTCTCACCTGCAATATATGAATTGTAAAAATAAAAACATCATCTAATATAGTCGATGAAAAGGGTGGAAATAGATGCTTTTAGCAGGTTGTAATTACTACTAACTACAATAAATTACGCTTACAACAAACAAAAAGTGTTTATATCGGCACGCCTTTCAAAGAAAAGTATTATCTTTGCAACCGTTAATTCAAAGCTATTATTGAGTAGCAATCAAATTACGTTTAAATAGTTATTAGTAAGTTAATAGTCAAATGTAAGTACTTAGGTTATGTCCTCGTGACGAAGACTACCTAAAGAATATTTTGAGTCAAATAATTTTTGAGTTATTTAGTTAAGTGGCTGAGTGTATGTCTGCGTGAGCAGATATACACTCTTTTTGTAATAGAGGAAGAAGACTTTTAACTTGAAAAAGAGGCTCATTTCAAACACTGTGAGTAGAACCTTAGCAATCCAGGCAACACTCTTCTTTATTGTAAAGTATTATCCCCTTGTCTCTTAAACTTTGCACCTTTATATATTCTTAAATACTTTGCTAAATATAAGGAAAATGCTTATTTTTGCAATACGAAGTTTCATTTTAAGGTAAAAGATATGGCAAATTTAAGATTTGAAGCTGTTGAAGAAGCGTTCAAGAAGCGACCAGTAGAAGTCAATGCACCAACGGAACGCCCTTCAGAGTTCTATGGAAAGTTCGTGTTTAACCGCTCTAAGATGTATAAGTATCTGCCTGCCGACATTTACAAAAAGCTCGTTGATGTCATGGATAACGGCAGCCGACTAGATAGATCGATTGCAGATGCAGTAGCACAAGGCATGAAGCAATGGGCTAAAGAGAATGGTGTAACTCATTATACACACTGGTTTCAACCATTAACAGAAGGTACTGCCGAAAAACATGATGCTTTCATTGAGCACGATGGTAAAGGCGGAATGATTGAAGAGTTCTCTGGTAAGCTCCTTGTTCAGCAAGAACCGGATGCGAGTTCATTCCCAAATGGAGGCATAAGAAACACCTTTGAAGCCCGAGGATACTCTGCCTGGGATCCGACAAGTCCTGTATTTATTATCGACGACACACTTTGTATTCCAACAATATTCATATCTTATACTGGAGAAGCACTCGACTACAAAGCTCCACTACTAAAGGCTTTACGTGCTGTAAACGTTGCAGCAACTAAAGTTTGCCAATACTTTTATCCCGAGGTAAAGCAAGTTACAAGCAACCTAGGCTGGGAGCAAGAATATTTCCTTGTTGATGAGGATCTTTACTTCGCACGTCCTGACTTGATGCTAACGGGTAGAACGCTTATGGGACACGACTCCGCAAAGAACCAGCAGATGGACGATCACTACTTTGGAACTATCCCTGAGCGTGTTCAAGCATTCATGAAAGACCTAGAGATACAAGCTCTTGAGCTGGGTATTCCATGCAAGACTCGCCATAACGAGGTTGCTCCCGGTCAGTTCGAGTTGGCTCCTATCTTTGAAGAATGTAACTTAGCTGTTGACCACAACATGCTCTTGATGTCCTTAATGAAGAAGGTTGCACACAAGCATAGCTTCCGAGTTCTATTGCACGAGAAGCCTTTCGGAGGTATTAATGGTTCTGGAAAACATAACAACTGGAGTTTGAGTACGGACACTGGTGTACTCTTGCATGCCACAGGAAAGACCCCTATTGATAATCTCCGTTTCGTTGTCTTCATCGTAGAAACATTGATGGCAGTATATAAACACAACGGTTTATTGAAGGCATCAGTAATGAGTGCCACCAATGATCATCGTCTTGGTGCTAACGAAGCACCACCTGCTATCATCTCATCATTCCTTGGTAAGCAGATTAGCGATCTTCTTGACCATATTGAGAAAGCTGATAAAGATGATTTATTTGCGCTAAGTGGTAAGACTGGTATGCGTATAGAGATACCAGAGATACCAGTACTTTTCATCGATAACACCGATCGAAACCGCACGTCACCATTCGCATTTACGGGTAATCGATTTGAATTCCGTGCGGTTGGTTCAGAGGCTAACTGTGCTTCAGCAATGATTGTTCTTAATGCTGCTGTGGCTGAAGCTCTAAACAACTTTGCCGATCGGGTGGATGCGTTAATGGCTAAAGGAGAAGAAAAGAACTCTGCTATCATTGATGTTATACGCGAAGACATCAAGACTTGCAAACCGATCCGTTTCGATGGAAACGGATATTCTGATGATTGGAAGAAAGAAGCTGCTCAACGCGGACTTGATTGTGAGGCAAGTTGTCCTATATGCTTTGATCGCTATCTTGATACTGCCTCTATCAAAATGTTTGAGGCTACTCATGTTTTAAGCCATAATGAGTTAGAGGCTCGAAATGAGGTTAAATGGGAGACATACACTAAGAAGATTCAGATTGAAGCACGCGTCATGGGCGACCTTGCAATGAACCATATTATCCCTGTTGCAACGCACTATCAGAGTCAATTGGCTAAGAATGTTCAGAACATGATGGACGTCTTTGGGGATATAGAAGGTAAACAACTTAGTGAACGGAATATCAAGATTATCCGTGAGATAGCAGAGCGTACTACACTCATAGAAAGCGGTATTGAAGAGCTTGTTAACGCACGAAAGGTAGCTAACAAGATTGAGAATCAACGAGAAAGAGCCATTGCTTATCATGATACAATAGCTCCTAAAATGGAGAAGATTAGGTATCAAATCGATAAACTAGAGTTGGTTGTCAGTGATGAGTTATGGACACTTCCAAAGTATCGCGAACTTCTCTTCATCCGATAAAAACAACGATTTCATCGGTAATAAGTATCGATGAGAATCCTAAGAATATACTTCTATAACATGAGTGCATCAAACGAACCATAGAAATAGGCTCGTTGATGCACTCTTTCTATTATCTTCTAAAATCATAAAGACCATTCTCTTTATTAGAGAAACAACTTCTGTAAGTAGGAAAAGATATTTATCAACCTTAAAAAATAGATTATTTTTTAGTATTTAATAATCTATTATACCAGCATTTTTAATCTATTTTTCACTTCTAAAAATACTCTTCTTTTGTATATACAGAACCCAAATACACAAAAGAAGAAGCCTCATAAGAATAAAGAAAGCACATTCTTATGTTATAAGCTGGGGTTCAAGAATGGTTTACTAAATATATCAAAAAAAGGTAGAAAGCCATTGATAGCAGGATTATTTATCAATAACAATATAAGTAAAAGTTGCCCTCCACAAGGGAGAATACCCTACCCTATTTCGCCTTATAAATAACGTGATTAGCCCCACTTGTGAACTCTAATGCCTCTGGATGCTCATCCGCAAAGCTCTCAATATGCCGAATGCGCTTCTCCTCGAAGATCTCATCAACAGCTATTAAGATTCCCGTTTCCTCTACATCGCCAAAGCCATAGTTGATAGCGGTACCAAATAACTTCATAGTCGGAGACAGATTCATATAAGCGTTGACGAGAGGAGGAATGTTATAACCCAACTTTCGAATTTCACTATTCAGTATCTTGTAATCTTCCTTAAAGTTTTCACCATTAAAAAGAGCATCCAATTCGGCTATAGGGGTATCTATTTTAAGCGGTTTAATCGGTATTATAAGGTTGTCTTTATCATCAAAATACTTCTTTAGAAAGTATAGGATCATATCCCTTCCACGGCGTATATAAGAGGGATACATCGTCATCTTACCAAAGAAATACTTACAATCTGGGTTCAAGACTGTCAATGCTCCGAGCCCATCCCAAAGGTTATCAAGAGCAAAGATACTCTTCGAGTTGCGTCGAACATTTTGATACTCTAAGGATACAAAAGAGCGTCCTAACTCAACAGTATAGGGTGCGTACTCTTTCATAAACTTGTCGGAGAAATGAAACATGTGGCTTGTTGCTAATACTGGTTGTCCATCTTTAGCAACCTTCCAATCGCTTCCGAAGATATAACGATAGCCTCCTATAATCTCCTCCGCATCGGGGTTCCAAACTATAAGTTGTCGGCAACAATTATCCATCGTATCGAACTCGTCAATGTCCATTGACTTACCCGTACCACCACCAGCATTACGAAATGCGATCTCACGAAGACGCCCGATTTCCTTCATCACATTAGGTGAACTCTTAGCCGTAATGACGTAGATTTCGTTATGACTCTTATTGGTCATACGAAGTAACTTATCTGCTGTCAGTTCGCTTCTGAGCACTTCCTTGCTGATGGGTTGGATGATTTCTTCTTCCATATATATACTTTTCTTTTGCTTTCTCTTTTATTCTCTCATTCGCTCCTATCCCTTAACTATCAATAGTTTCATAGGATAGAACTACAATTCATACACCTTATCTTCAACGAATTTTGCCCATTCCATCGGCGTTTTAGACTTATCAAATGTCTCCCAAGGAATAGGTTTGCCGATAACAACACGAAATGTTTTCCCAACATTTCTATACATTTCATCGACAAGAAACAGCATTGCTATATTCACCTTTTTGACGTATTTATCGCTAAAATGAGCTATACGATAGAATCGATCAGAATTTCTCCCTCCAAAAAAGATAGGTACTACATCACGATGATATTCGACGCTTTTTGTAATGAAAGTCTTCTTCCATTCAAGGTCATGAATACGCCCATTTATCTTCCTACTATTCAGTCCTGCAGGGAACATCAACATGTGATTATCACTTTGGAAGCCAGCCTCAACCATACGAGGAAAGTCTCTACTTTGCTTGCCCGTCTTATTGATTCCAATACAAACAGGCTTCAAACCTGGAAGATTTAAAAGTAAATCATTCACCAAGTAACGGAACTTCCCATCATAATGTTGCCCAATAATAGCACCTAAAGCAACACCATCTTGCCCACCAAGAGGATGGTTAGAAACAAACGTATAAAGCTTTCCGTCATCTTTATCCGGTAGATTCTCAAGACCTTCAATCTGCAACGTCATATCCAGATAATGTACACACTCTTTGAGCCATTCAGTACCTGTCAAGCCTCTATTCTTCCACAGGAACTGATTCACTTCATCCTCATGAATGATACGCTTCAGCCACTTTACAACAAAAGAAGGAACAAACTTCGCTTTTGCTCCCATCTTATCTACAAGTATCTTGTCAATGTCTATTGTCTTCTCTATCGAACTACTCATGTTCAAGAAATTCCTCGTAATAACATGCAAAAATAACTAAACCATTTGAATTAACCCTCTTTTTTATCGAAAAATATGCTCTTTAGAACAAAAAGAATACTACTACTTGATTTTAAAACACTGTTTTCAATGACCGGAAAAGCGTTAATTTTCACAAAAAAAAGAGCCTTTATGAAATATAGTGGAGTATAGTGGAGATATGTGGGGAAAAATGTGTAACTTTGAAGCCAAATACGAGTTTTATAAGAAGTACACGTGAGGTTCTTAGGAAATATAGACGCAAAAACAGACACGAAAGGTCGTGCTTTCCTGCCTGCAACATTCCGCAAGGTGCTAAATGCATCTGGCGAAGAGTCGTTAATATTGCGTAAAGATATCTTTGAACCATGCCTTGTACTTTATCCTCAATCGGTTTGGAATCAACGAATGGATGCTTTGCGCAAACGACTAAGTCGTTGGAACAAACATGACCAGATGATTTATCGACAGTTTGTAACCGATGTAGAGATTATCACACTAGACAATAGTGGACGCTTCCTCATCCCTAAGCGTTATCTAAAGATGGGCAACATAGACCAGCAAATACGCTTTACAGGGATGGATGACTGTATTGAGATATGGGCAACTAGTGACTCCGAACAGCCTTTCATGTCGGCTGAAGAGTTTAGCAAAGCCATGGAGGAAACCATGGGAACTGATGATTTCTTCTCAAACAACTTCTTGAATGAAGAAGAATCCGCAACCACAAAAGATTGACAAGATGGTTAAAACCGCAGAAACATATCATGTTCCAGTACTTCTCAACGATAGTATTGAGGGTCTGAACATCCACCCAAATGGAATTTATGTGGATGTGACTTTTGGTGGTGGTGGACATAGTCGTGAGATCCTATCTCGCCTCAAGAAGGGGTGTCATCTATATAGTTTCGATCAAGATGCAGACGCTGAACAGAACGTTAGCAAGATGGGACTAAGCGAGGAGCAAATCGACCGTTTTACTTTCATTCGTTCGAACTTTAGGTACTTAAAGAACTGGATGCGCTATTATAGCATAGATCATATTGACGGCTTACTAGCCGACTTGGGAGTTAGCAGTCATCATTTCGATGATGAAACACGTGGCTTTTCTTTTCGGTTCGAAGCACCTCTCGATATGCGAATGAATAAGCGAGCTGGTCGTACAGCAGCCGATATTCTCAATGAATATGATGAGGAGCAAATAGCTGATATATTATATCTCTATGGCGAGATTAAGCAATCCCGTCGTATCGCAGCAGCTATCGTTAAGGCAAGAGAAAAGCGGACATTCAAAACGACAAAGGATCTGCTATCCATCGTTGAACCATTCTTTTTACACGCAAGAGAGAAGAAAGACATGGCAAAAATGTTCCAAGCTCTACGCATTGAAGTCAATCATGAGATGGATGCCTTACGTGAGATGTTGCTAGGTGCGACCGAGTTACTTGCCCCTGGGGGACGCCTCTCTGTAATTACTTATCACTCCTTGGAAGATCGAATGGTTAAGAACATCATGAAATCGGGGAATGTAGAAGGAAAAGTAAAGCAAGATTTCTACGGAAGACGGGAAACTCCCTTCCGACTAATAAACAACAAGGTTATCACTGCAAGTAACGCCGAACAAGAACTGAATCCACGTAGCCGAAGTGCCAAACTAAGAATAGCAGAAAAGAAAGCAGATGATTGACAAGAACGACATAAAGAATATAGATGTAACCGCTGAAAGCTTTCGTGGTAGAGACAATACGGATGATGAAAAATCTGAATCGGTCATTGATCCACTCGCCAAAGGTGATATCTATGAGGGAGAAGAGTCCTCTCCAATAGCTTTAGAGGTTACAGATGGTAATAAAGATATAAACATTTCCCACCTTAAAGGTGATATATTAACAGAGAAAAGGGTTAAAGACACCCCTGTTCAAGATGAAGAGGAACGAAAGAAAGAAGCAAAACGACAAATAAAGGAAGAAGAGAAGAAACACCAAGAAGAGGAACGAGAAAAAGAAGAAGAAGCTGAGGTTAAGATACTCAAGGCAGCTATCGCAGAACAAGCACGTGAAGACGAGCAGCCTCAATCATCTAACTTTACACTGCGTAAGATACTTGGTGGCGACATTCTCTCTGCCCGTCTGTTACGCAATAACATCTGGTTAATCCTCGTAATTGTTGCTTTCATCATCGTTTATATATCTAATAGGTACAGCGTACAAAAGTATCTGATAGAGATTGATAAGCTCAACACTGAATTAGAAGATGCAAAGTACAGAGCTTTATCAAGTAGTAGTCAGCTTACAGAGAAGTCTCGAGAGAGCCACATTCTGGAACTACTAAAGAATAGAAAGGACAGCGTTCTGAAAATGTCAGACCGCCCACCTTATATAATAAATGTACCCGAGAAGTAAGAAATATGAGCAAGTTCAATAATAATAAGATCATCCCCCGTTACAGCATCATCGCCATTGTGATGTCGCTGATTGCACTTGCTGTACTTGGAAAAACCATCTATACAATGACAGCCAATAGGTCTTATTGGATGGAAGTTGCTGCTACGCAAAAGAAAGATAGCGTAAAGGTTAAACCAACACGAGGAAACATTCTTAGTTGTGATGGGCAACTTATGGCTAGTTCACTACCTGAGTTCAAGGTGTATTTAGACTTCAATGCTCTTAAAGAAGCAGGCAATGATACCGCCTTTATTGATAGTATTAATTACATCAGCAAAGGTCTTAATAACATCTTTCCTGAGCGGTCAGCTGCTGCCTTCAAGGAACACCTCTTGGAAGGTTACCATAAGATGAGTAAACACTGGGCGATATGGGATGAGCGCATAGACTACAATACATTCAAAGAAATCCAGACCTTACCTATCTTACATCTATCTAAGTTTAAGAGCGGCTTCCACTGGGAAGAGTTCAATGCTCGTAGGCGTCCGTTCGGTTCCTTGGCACAGCGCACTGTAGGAGACATGTTCGGTGCAAAAGATACCGCCCGTTGTGGTCTTGAACTGTCATACGACTCGATTTTGCGCGGAACTGATGGTATCATTCACCGCCGTAAGGTTCGAAACAAGTTCTTAAATATCACTGATACACCTCCAATCGATGGTGCTGACATCATCACAACCATTGATGTTGGTATGCAAGACTTAGCCGAGAGAGCTTTGATTGACGAACTGAAAGATCCAAACGTGAATGGTAATGTAGGTGTAGCTATCGTTATGGAAGTTGCGACAGGAGACGTAAAAGCCATCGTCAACATGGATAAGTGTAGCGATGGGGAGTATCGAGAAGTAAAGAATCATGCGGTTAGCGACCTGCTAGAACCGGGTTCCGTCTTTAAGACAGCATCTATTATGACTATTCTTGATGATGGTCTCGTTGATACGACTTATACGGTGCAGACAGGTCCAGGAGTATGGCCTATGTATGGCAGGGAGATGAAGGATCACAATTGGACTCGTGGTGGCTATGGGACGTTAACACTGCCTTGGACTTTGAAATATAGCTCTAACATCGGTGTAAGTCGTATCATCGATCTACATTACCATAAGAACCCGGAGAAGTTTGTTCAAGGTATTTACGACCTCGGATTAACAACCGATTTCCATATACCTATCGTTGGTTACTCACCCGCAAAGATACGTATGCCACACAAGAACCACCATGGGCAATATGATAACTGGAGTGCAACAGCACTGCCATGGATGAGTATTGGATATGAGACACAGATACCCCCAATCTCTACACTAGCGTTCTACAATGCCATTGCCAATGGCGGAAAGATGATGAGACCACGCTTCGTAAAACAAATAGTAAAGAATGGTCAAGTTCTTTATGACAATCCTCCACAAGTCGTAAAGGAGCATATTGCGAAGGAGAGTACCATCAAAGATATTACACGAATCCTAACAGAAGTAGTATCAGAAGGTCTTGGTAAGAGGGCAGGATCCGACAAGTTTCTTGTTGCAGGTAAGACTGGAACAGCGCAGATGTCCAAAGGTGCAGCTGGATACAAGGCTGGTGCAGTGAACTATCTACTAAGTTTTGCAGGTTTCTTCCCTGCTGACAAACCACGTTACAGTTGTATTGTTTGTATTCAAAAGAGCGGTCTGCCAGCCTCTGGTGGTGGTATGAGTGGGGTCGTGTTCCACCATATTGCAGAAGGAATAATGGCGCAGAGTCTAAAGTTAAATGTCAGTGATGCACGAGATAAATCATCGATCCTCATCCCATCAGCAAAGATAGGGAATCTGTTGGCAACAGACTATGTTTTGAATGCACTTGGCTTCAACGTGACAAATGGATGGAATGGTGCTTATCCCTTTGGAAGCCCTATTTGGGGTACTACAACAGAGAATGGTAAATCGCTGACCTTCCATAAGGAGGCTATCAACAAGGCTCATATTGTACCCAATGTGCGTGGTATGGGAGCTCGCGATGCAGTCTATCTAATGGAGAAGAAAGGCATTAAAGTGCGTATTAATGGTAGAGGTCGTGTCATTGAGCAAAGCCTTGCTCCAGGCGACAAAGTTAAGAAAGGGATGGAATGTTCACTACGATTAGGCTAAGATCTGTAGGCATTAACAACGAAATAAGAATAGAACAAAGATATGAAATTAAGCGAATTACTCAAGAACATCACCCCTATTGCTATTCATGGCAATGCTGAGGTTGAAATTACTGGTGTAAACATTGATAGTCGTAAGATTGCTAACGGTCATCTATTTATTGCAATGAAAGGAACACAGGTAGATGGACATCAATTCATTGGAAAGGCTATTGAGCAAGGTGCTGTGGCTGTATTATTAGAAGACATGCCCAATACTTTGAATGATAATGTCACCTATGTACAAGTTGAATCAACAGAGAATACAGCAGGAAAGGTTGCTACCTTGTTCTATGGAGATCCCTCACATAAACTAAAGCTAGTTGGCGTTACGGGTACAAACGGTAAGACGACGATTGCCACCTTATTATATAATATGTTCCGAGAATTTGGTTATAAGGTGGGCTTATTATCGACTGTCTGCAACTATATCGATGATAAAGCAATACCAGCCGACCATACAACTCCAGATCCAATAGAGCTGAATCAACTACTTGCAGACATGGTTGCAGCAGGCTGTGAATACGCATTCATGGAGTGTTCTAGTCATGCTATACATCAACACCGTATCGGTGGATTAGACTTCACAGGGGCTATATTTACGAACCTCACACGTGATCATCTCGATTATCACAAGACCTTCGAAAACTATCGTAATGCGAAGAAGATGTTCTTTGATGGGCTTTCAAAGCATGCCTTTGCCATCACAAATGCAGATGACAAGAACGGTATGATTATGGTTCAGAACACTAAGGCAACCATCAAGACCTACTCAACCAAGCGCATGGCAGACTTCCGTGCGAAGATTCTTGAGTGTCACTTCGAAGGAATGTATCTAGAGATTGATGGAAAAGAGGTAGGCGTTCAGTTTATTGGCAAGTTCAATGTCAGCAACTTACTAGCTGTATATGGTGCTGCAAAGATGCTCGGTAAGAGTACAGATGAGATACTCCTCGCACTTAGTACATTGAAGAGCGTGAATGGACGCCTTGAGCCTATTCAATCCCCAGAAGGCTTCACTGCCATTGTTGACTATGCACATACTCCTGATGCCCTGGAGAACGTCTTGACTGCAATTCACGATGTATTGGATAACAAAGGCGGACATATTATCACCGTTTGTGGCGCCGGTGGTCATCGTGATAAGGGTAAACGTCCTTTAATGGCACAGGAAGCTGTAAAGCAGAGTGACACAGTTATCCTCACAAGTGATAACCCACGAGATGAAGATCCACAGGCTATTATTAATGACATGATGGCTGGTCTTGATGCTACACAACGTAAGAAAGTCCTCAACATAGTTGATCGTAAAGAAGCTATACGCACTGCTGCGATGATGGCGAAGAGGGGAGATGTAATCCTTGTGGCAGGTAAAGGACATGAAACTTACCAAGAGATTAATGGTGTAAAGCACCATTTCGATGACCACGAGGTTATCCGTGAGATCTTTGGAATTAAGTAAAAACAATAAAGAGAAGTAATATGCTGTATTATATCTTCCGCTGGTTAGACCAGTTCGGTATCAGTGGTTCCCACCTTTGGGGGTACATAAGTTTCCGTGGCATATTGGCTATGATACTGGCATTGCTTATATCGGCATGGTTCGGAGAGAGATTTATCAAGTATCTTAAAAGCAAGCAGATCACGGAGACACAACGTGATGCAAGCATTGATCCATTCGGTGTAAAAAAGATAGGAGTACCCTCAATGGGCGGTATTATCATTATCGTTGCATTGTTAGTACCCGTCATCTTGCTCGGTCGATTGCGTAACATCTATCTAATTCTGATGATCATTACAACCATCTGGTTGGGTTTTCTCGGTGGAATGGACGACTTTATCAAGATCTTCAGACATAATAAAGAGGGGTTAAAGGGCAAGTATAAGATTATAGGTCAGGTCACAATCGGACTCATAGTAGGTCTTGTTCTTTGGGCATCACCTGATGTTAAGGCGAACTTGAATCTTGAAGTAGCCAATCAAAACGGTAAGGAAGTAGTTATAAAACATGAGGCTAAGGCGGAGAAAACGCTGAAAACGACCATACCATTCGTGAAGTCACACAATTTGGACTACTCTGAAATCGTTGGATTCTTAGGTGATTATAAGACAGCTGGCGGTTGGATTCTATTCGTAATCATGACTATTTTTGTCGTGACAGCCGTTTCTAATGGTGCAAACCTCAACGATGGAATGGACGGAATGTGTGCTGGTAACTCGGCTGTAATAGGTGTTGTTCTCGGTATCTTAGCTTATGTCAGTAGCCACATACAGTTTGCAGCCTACCTGAATATCATGTATATCCCTGGCACAGAGGAACTGGTAGTATTCTTTATGGCGTTTATCGGAGCACTGATCGGCTTCCTTTGGTACAATGCCTACCCTGCCCAAGTATTCATGGGAGATACTGGTAGTTTGACAATCGGCGGTATCATTGCCGTTGGAGCTATCATCATACACAAGGAATTGATGCTTCCTATCCTCTGCGGAATATTCTTCGTCGAGAGTCTAAGCGTCATCGTACAAGTATGGTATTATAAGTTAGGGAAGCGTAAAGGCATTAAGCAACGTATCTTCAAACGTACTCCTATCCATGACAACTTCCGTACTCAGGATTCACAGTTAGACCCCGAGTGCAAGTACTTAGTAAAAGTTCCACATGGAGCAGTGCATGAGAGCAAGATTACCTTACGTTTTATCATCGTGACAATCATACTTGCTGCATTGACAATTATCACTCTGAAAATCAGATAGATACGTTTATTCAAAAGTAAGACATGCTCTGTACAAAAGAAAGAAAGGCTTAGTAATCATTAAAATAGGCGTCTTCTCCAACGAAGAAGGGCGTTACTTAGAATTGAAGAGAGGCTTATCTCATTAGAACGATGATATTCAGAGACATCATCCGATCGGATAATAGGAAAGAAAAGAAAGGGAAATTAATATGAAAAGAATCGTAATACTTGGTGCAGGAGAGAGCGGTGCGGGTGCTGCTGTACTCGCTAAGAAAGAAGGATTTGACGTCTTCGTTTCAGATATGTCAGCTATCAAGGACAAGTATAAGAAGCTACTTGACGAGCATCACATAGAGTGGGAAGAGGGACACCACACGGAGGATAAGATCCTTAATGCTGATGAAATCATCAAGAGTCCAGGTATTCCTAAGGAAGCTCCAATGATTCAGAAGCTCATGGCAAAGGGTACTCACATCATCAGCGAAATTGAGTTTGCAGGTAGATATACCAACTCTAAGATGATATGTATCACTGGTAGCAATGGTAAAACGACCACAACAAGCCTCATCTATCACATCTTTAAGGATGCAGGATACGATGTTGGATTGGCAGGAAACATAGGCAATAGCCTTGCATTGCAGGTTGCAGAAGATCCACATGCATATTACATCATTGAGTTGAGTAGCTTCCAACTTGATAACATGTACAACTTCCGCGCTAATATTGCCATCCTCTTGAATATTACTCCAGACCATTTAGATCGCTACGACTTTAAGTTTGAGAATTATGCAGACGCCAAGATGCGTATCATTCAGAACCAAACTAAGGATGATAGTTTTATCTATTGGAATGATGATCCAGTAATCAAGAAGGAGCTAAAGAAGTATGATGTACATGCTGTATGTTATCCTTTTTCAGAGCTAAAGGAGCATGGTAGCATTGGTTACATCGAAGAGGGACAATACAAGATAGAGCAACCAGAGCCATTCAATATGGAACAGGAAGACTTGTCATTGACGGGTCGCCACAACATATATAACTCTCTTGCAGCAGGTATCGCATCGAACATCAGCGGTATTAAAAAGGAGAGTATCCGCAAGAGCTTAAGCGACTTCCCCGGCGTTGAACATCGTTTGGAAAAGGTTTGTAAGGTTGCGGGTGTACAATATATCAACGACTCGAAGGCTACAAATGTAGATGCCTGTTGGTATGCACTAGAGAGTATGAGAACCCCAACTATCCTCATTTTGGGTGGTAAGGACAAAGGTAATGATTACAGTGCCATCAAAGACTTGGTGAAAGAAAAGTGTACAGGACTTGTCTACCTCGGGGCAGATAACAAGAAACTCCACGATAACTTTGATAGCCTAGGAATCCCTGTTCGCGACACACACTCTATGAAAGATTGTGTTACGGCATGTGCAGAAATGGCTAAACCTGGTGACACCGTCTTGTTGAGTCCATGCTGTGCTAGCTTTGACCTCTTTAAGAATATGGAGGATAGAGGAGACCAGTTTAAAGCACTCGTTAGAGCTTTATAAAGCGTAGATGCCCGATAAAGGAAAGAAAGAAAATGAACAATAAATCTCTCAGTAACCTCTTTAAAGGAGATAAGGTCATCTGGATGGTCTTCTTCTTCCTATGTATTATTAGTATAATTGAGGTCTATTCGGCTTCGAGTTCACTATCATACAGGGGAGGAAACTATTGGAGTCCTATCATCTACCACTGTAGTATTCTTGCTGTTGGAATAGGCTTAATGGTGGTGGTATTAAATATCAAATGCAGGTACTTCAAACTGATTACCCCCATCCTTCTTGGTATAGCTTTTATAACGTTACTGTGGGTTCTTGTCGCTGGACAAACTACTAACGGAGCTAACAGATGGATAAGCTTTGCGGGCATACAATTTCAACCTTCTGAGATCGCAAAGGGCGCACTTGTGCTAGCAGTTGCACAAATACTTAGTGCCATGCAAACCGATCATGGGGCGGACAGAAAAGCCTTTCGATACATCTTGATACTATCTGGTGTATTCATTTTCTTGATCTTTTTTGAGAACCTGTCAACGGCTATGCTCATCTCCTTAACCATCGTTTTAATGATGATTGTGGGGCGTGTTCCACTGAATCAGATCGGCAGATTGGTTGGAGTGGTAGTGCTGGGTATTATCCTCACCCTATCTCTGGTGATGATAGTAGGTGATGACAAAAAGGTAGAAGAAGACCTACCAACCAAACAGAACCTTACTGAGCAAACTGTTCAAGAGCAGCAACAAAAAGAATCATTAGGTGTTTTTGGGAAGCTCTTGCATCGTGCTGACACATGGAAAGCACGTATCAAGAAGTTCATGGACAACGACTATGTAGCACCAAAAGATTATGATTTGGATAAAGATGCACAAGTGGCACATGCCAACATAGCCATCGCTACATCTAATGTTGTGGGTAAAGGACCAGGTAACTCGACCGAACGAGACTTCTTATCACAGGCTTTCTCTGACTTTATCTATGCAATTATTATTGAGGAGATGGGGCTTGAAGGAGCAGCTATCGTAGCATTCCTCTATATCATCTTACTCTTCCGAACGGGTATCATTGCCAATCGATGTGAGAACTCCTTCCCTGCTTTCTTAGCCATGGGAATTGCATTCTTGCTCGTTACACAGGCTCTGTTCAATATGTTGGTGGCCGTTGGACTAGCCCCAGTAACTGGTCAACCATTGCCACTCATTAGTAAGGGAGGAACTTCAACTATCATTAATTGTGTCTATATTGGCGTCATCTTGAGTATCAGCCGATCGGCTAAGAAGAAGAAAGCCGATAATCCTTCGATAGCAGAGACACATGGAGTCATTGCATAGACAGCAGATTCTTAAAAAAGAGTTAAAGTTAGAAGAAGACGAAAAAATTGATTACCTTTGTAGGTTAGTAAACGAGATTGAAATGGACAAGGATTTAAGAATAATCATTAGCGGTGGTGGCACGGGAGGTCATATATTCCCAGCTGTATCTATTGCAAACGCTATCAAGGCTAAACACCCAGATGCAAAGATTCTCTTTGTAGGTGCTTTAGGACGTATGGAGATGCAACGTGTGCCTGCTGCTGGATATGAGATAAAGGGCTTACCAATCAAAGGTTTCGATCGTGCACATAAGCTAAAGAACTTTGAAGTGCTATATAAGTTATGGAAAAGTTTGCGTATGGCACGCCAAATCATCAAGGACTTTAAGCCCCAAGTAGCAGTTGGTGTTGGTGGTTACGCCAGTGGTGCTACACTTTACTCATGCGCAAAGATGGGTATTCCTTGTCTAATTCAAGAACAGAACTCATACGCTGGTGTGACCAACAAACTATTGGCAAAACGCGTAGAGAAGATATGTGTTGCGTATGAAGGTATGCAACGATTCTTCCCTGCTGATAAGATTATTATGACAGGAAACCCTGTACGACAAAACGTCTTAAATACACCTCTCTCTGTCGAAGAAGCACGAGAGAGTCTAGGGTTGAAGAGTGATAAGAAGACTATCTTGTTAGTAGGCGGTAGCCTTGGAGCTCGCACCATTAACCGCTCTATTATGGAGCATCTTGACCTCGTAAAGAACACTGAAGTGCAGTTTATATGGCAAACTGGTAAGTACTACCATCAGCAGATAATGGACTTTATGAAGGGTAAGGAGCTACCCAACTTAAAGGTAATGGACTTTATTAGCGATATGGGAGCAGCTTATAAAGCAGCTGATTTGGTTATCAGCCGTGCGGGTGCAAGCTCCATTAGTGAGTTCCAACTCATTGGTAAACCAGTAATCCTCGTTCCTAGTCCTAACGTAGCGGAAGATCATCAAACAAAGAATGCAATGGCATTAGTAGATAAACATGCTGCAATTTACGTAAAGGATTCTGAGGCTCCAGAGACATTATTGAAACTAGCATTAGAGACCATCTCTGATGATCAAAAACTTACCAGCCTTAGTGAGAATGTGAAGAAGATGGGGTTACAAAACTCGGCAGATGTTATTGCGGACGAGGTTTTGAAACTCATTAAAAAATAATATTACTTATTGAGAAGGGTAATCCTTTAGGAATAAGTGAAAGACTGAAAGGTCTAAAAGAGAATAAAGATAGAAAAGATATAGATACATGGAACTTAAAGATATAAAGTCAGTTTACTTCGTTGGTGCAGGTGGTATTGGTATGAGTGCCATTGCTCGTTACTTCCTTCATAAGGGGCTGGTTGTTGCAGGATATGATAAAACTCCTTCTGAGCTTACCCACCAGTTAGAGAAAGAAGGTATGTTGATTCACTATGAGGAAAATGTGAATCTCATTCCAGAAGAGTGCCGTCAACCAACCACAACATTGGTTGTCTACACCCCTGCAATCCCATCAACTCATACAGAACTGATATACTTCCATGATAACAACTTCACAATAGAGAAGCGCGCACAAGTACTAGGGACTCTTACCCGAACACACAAAGGTTTATGCTTTGCCGGTACTCATGGTAAAACCACAACATCAACCATGTGTGCCCATATCATGCATAAAAGCCATTTAGACTGCAATGCTTTTTTAGGTGGAATATCGAAGAATTATGGCACAAACTACATTCTCTCTGACCACAGCGATTATGTTGTGATCGAGGCAGATGAGTTCGATCGTTCTTTCCACTGGTTACGTCCTTGGATGAGCGTTATTACATCTACCGACCCGGATCACTTGGATATTTATGGTACGAAAGAGGCTTACCTTGAAAGCTTCCGCCATTACACTGAGCTCATACAACCAGGTGGTGCGCTCATTATTCATAAGAATCTTGAGATGAAGCAACACGTACAAGAAGGTGTCAAGGTTTATGACTATAGTCGTGAAGAGGGCGATTTCCATGCAGAGAATATCCGAATAGAGAAGGGAACGATTACTTTCGACTTCGTTTCTCCTATTGAGACTGTAAAGGATGTAGAACTCGGTCAACCTATTCCAATCAACATTGAAAATGGTATAGCAGCAATGGCTATGGCGCAACTCAATGGTTGCACCGCTGAAGAGCTACGTGAAGGGATGAGAACCTATGGTGGTGTTGATCGCCGATTCGACTTTAAGATAAAGAATGATCGCCACGTCTTTCTATCTGATTATGGGCATCATCCAAAGGAAATACTACAGAGTGCAAAGAGTCTAAAGGAACTTTATGCTGACAGAAAGATTACTGTTATCTTCCAACCACACCTCTATACGCGTACTCGGGACTTCTATAAAGATTTTGCAGATGCATTAAGTCACTTTGATGAGGTTATCCTTACTGAGATTTATCCAGCACGTGAACAACCAATAGAAGGGGTTACAAGCAAACTCATCTATGATAATCTCCGTCCAAACATAGCAAAGCAGATGATTAAAAAAGATGATGTTCTTGATTTCGTTAGGTCACGTGACTTCGATGTACTTGTAGTGCTTGGTGCTGGCAATCTTGACAATTATGTACCAGAGATAACCAAGATTATCAAAGCAAAAGAATAAACGACAACGCAAAAGCGTAACTATATAATTAAGGAATAAAAGCATCAAAAGGAAGAGATAATATATGTATATTCAGTGGAAAAAGATTATCATCACTACGCTGGACATCATACTAGCTTTCTATCTCATCATGGCTGTTACCGCTTGGAACAACCCTGATGAGCAAGGTCGTGTATGCACGAAAGTGAACATAGAAATCTCTGATTCTAAGAATGCCGGATTCCTTACAGCAGAGGAAATAAAGCACATCTTACAAAAGCACAATCTCTATCCTCTTAATAAAAAGATGGAAAATATCAATCCTCGAGACATAGAGGAAACGCTCAAAGAAGGACCTTTTGTAAAGACTGCTCAGTGTTACAAGACGGAGAACGGACATATCAACATACAGATTACTCAACGTATGCCTATCATCCGTATAAAGAGCCAACAGGGTGGAGACTACTATCTTGATGACAATGGAGGAATACTTCCTAATTCCAAATACACGAGCGACTTGATTATTGCCACTGGAAATATTAACAACAGCTTTGCGAAACTCTATATCGCACCACTTGCTAAAGCAATCAGCTCTTCACCGCTTTGGATCAACCAAATAGAGCAAATAAACGTCCTTCCAGATTATGGCATTGAACTTGTTCCACGTGTGGGTGACCATATTATCTTCATGGGGTATTTACCTCTTAATCGCAACAGATGGACACGTAATAGGGAGATAAACTCTTTCGTTAACAACAAATTATCTCGATTAGAGAAGTTCTATCGATACGGTTTATCACAAGCGGGATGGAATAAGTATTCTTATATTGATATCGAATTCGATAATCAAATTGTCTGCAAGCGAAGAGACCCTGAAGCTGAACAAAAAGAGGCGGAAGCTATCGCAAAAGAAGCTAAAGAAGAGAAGACAAAAGACAGGCAACGTACAGAAGAAGAGGAACGTGAAAAGGCACGCAAAGAAGTTGACCAACAAGAACATGCAGCAGATGGTCCAACCGAATAACAAGTTCTTCAACCACAAGACAATGTACGTAAATAAGAGAAGAAAGAACATTAAAACTAAGAAATATAATACTTAACGAATATGGCAGAGTTCATAGTAGCCATTGAATTAGGCTCATCAAAGATTATGGGAATAGCCGGCAAGAAGAATCTTGACGGTAGTATCTCCGTGCTAGCCGTTGCTAAGGAAGATGCATCACAATGCATTCGCAAAGGTGTAGTCTATAACATTGATAAGACTGGTCAGTGCCTCACCAACATTATTAATAAGCTCAAGAAACAACTGAAATTTGATATATCTCAAGTTTATGTAGGTGTAGGAGGTCAGTCCATACGGAGCGTTCGTAACGTTATAGTAAAAGATCTTCCAGCTGATACCATCATTACATCCGACATGATTAATGAGCTGATGGATGCTAACAGAAACATGGCTTACCCCGATCAAGAAATCTTAGATGCTGCTACACAGGAGTATAAGGTTGACAGCCAATACTCTCTAGATCCTGTTGGCATAAAAGCCACTCGCTTGGAGGGAAACTTCTTAAATATCCTATGGCGCAAGTCATTCTATAATAATTTAAACAGCTGTTTTGAGAAAGCAGGAATAGCAATAGCAGAGATGTACCTAGCACCATTAGCCTTGGCTGATGGTGTACTCAGCGAAGCCGAAAAGCGCGGTGGTTGCGTGCTTGTCGACCTTGGTGCTGATACCACTACAGTCTCTGTTTACTATAAGAATATTCTTCGCCACCTTGCAGTAATCCCATTAGGAGGCAATAACATCAACAAGGATATAGCTTCCTTGCAGATGGAAGATAAAGAAGCAGAGGCAATGAAACTCAAATATGGTTCTGCATTCACCGACAATAACGATATCGACAACAACCTCAAATACTCTATAGATGCCGAGCGAACTGTTGATAGTCGTAAATTCATTGAAATAGTAGAAGCACGTGCAGGAGAGATTATAGAGAATGTGTGGTATCAGGTTCCATCTGAATACACAGACAAACTCCTCGGGGGTATCATACTTACTGGTGGTGGCATGAACCTCAAGAACATCGAGCGTTTGGTGCGTAATGTCACACGCATTGAGAAGATTCGCAAGGCTAAATTCGTCACACAGACGATCACCTCAAGTCATGCAGAAATAACAGCACAGAACGGCGAAACGAATACCATATTAGGCTTACTTGCAAAGGGAGACATGAATTGTGCTGGTGCTGCATATAACCCTGCTGCTAACAACCTATTTGAAGGAAAAGATGTAGCTGTAGCCCATCCAATAGAAACAACAACTACAAACTCTAATACACGTCCACAAGGACAAGGTTTTGTCCCTACTCCCGAAGAGAAACGTAAAGCTGAAGAGGAACGCCGTAAAAGAGAAGAAGAAGAACGCAAGCTACGCGAAGAGGAAGAGGCAAGAGAACGTGAAAGAGAAGAGGAAAAACGTCGTAATAGCTTCTGGAACAAGTTCGTTCGTAAAGCAAAAGAATTTGGAGGTAAGATGCTGGAAGACGAAGAGTAACGCTTTCATGGGAACACAAATATAAGTATATTCATCATATAGACACATACTGTTATGGCAGACAATAATAATAAAATAGATGTATTAGACTTCGGTGATGGCGACGTTACTAACAGCATAATCAAAGTCATTGGTGTTGGTGGTGGCGGTGGCAATGCCGTCAACCACATGTATAAAGAAGGTATACATGACGTAACTTTCGTCCTCTGCAATACAGACGCACAAGCCCTCAACGACTCACCTGTCCCTGTTCATCTACAATTAGGAAAGGAAGGGTTAGGAGCAGGAAACCGCCCAGAACGCGCAAGACAAGCTGCCGAAGAGACGATCGATGACATCAAGAATATGCTCAACGATGGTACGAAGATGACATTTATCACGGCTGGTATGGGTGGTGGAACAGGTACTGGCGCAGCACCTGTCATCGCACAAGTCAGTAAAGAACTTGGTATCCTCACCGTCGGTATTGTCACCATTCCTTTCCGCTTCGAAGGTGCGAAGAAGATTGATCAGGCCCTGGACGGAGTAGAAGAGATGGCTAAACACGTTGACGCTCTTCTCGTTATTAATAACGAAAGATTACGTGAGATCTATCCAGAACTTAGCCTCTTAAACGCATTCCGTAAAGCTGATGACACACTGAGTGTTGCAGCTAAGAGTATTGCTGAAATCATCACTGTACATGGTATTGTGAACCTCGACTTCAATGACGTGAAGACGGTCCTAAAGGATGGTGGCGTGGCAATCATGTCCACAGGTTATGGTGAAGGAGAAGGTCGTGTAAAGCAAGCAATAGAGGATGCGCTTAACTCACCACTACTCAACGACAATGATGTCTACAAGTCTAAGAAGATTCTTCTGTCCATCAACTTCAATAGCAATGACAAGGACAACTCCGGCTTGACAATGGAAGAAATGGGTGATGTAACCGATTTTATGAATCATTTCAGCGAAGACTTCGAATTGAAATGGGGATTGGCTATCGACCCAGAACTTGATCAGAAGGTAAAAGTAACCATTCTTGCAACTGGTTTCGGCATAGAGGATGTTGATGGTATGGGACGACACATACAGAAACTATCCGCGGAAGAGGCCGCCAGAAGAGCTGATAATGAGGAGAAAGATGCTGAACGTCGTGACCGCCGTGAACGTTTCTATAGGGACAACAACAACACTCAATACAAACACCGCCCTCACATCTATCGCTTTACAGCTGATGAGCTTGACAATGAGGATGTAATTCTTGCCGTAGAGAATACACCTACTTACAAGCGCACAAAGCAAATGATAAAAGACATCAAACACATCAGTTCACCCGAGACAGAACCAGAAGAGACTGATTCCAAAGATACGGTTGAAGGCGTAATTAGCTTCGTTTAATCACGTTGATGAAATATTAAAGGCGAGAGAAGAAGGTATATCGAAATAGCAAGCAAGCTATGAGGTGTACCTTTTTTTCATATCGCTTTCTGCCTAAGAGAGCATATATTTCAGCATAAGAATGCTAATCTTTCAGCATAAGAAAGCTATCCTTTGAAGTCGACTATCTCGCTATTTATTCCCTTATTCATGCAGAGAGAGGCTGGGGTGAGGATCATTATTCCCTTTTTCTTTTGCAAAGATATAAAGAAAAAAAAAGAAAAACAAGAAAACGTAGTGTTAAAAAAATAATAATTAGGTCTTAACAAACTAATAATCAGCATGTTACAGATACCGCATACTATCAATCAAAGCTTACTACCATCCTCCCACTCCAACATCGAAAATTACAAATTACAAATTACAAATTACATTAAGGTCCATGCAGGGTGCAGAGGGGGACGAGTCCAGATAGTTTATTATAATATATAATATAATTATATTATATATTATAATAAAAATTTATAGATAATAAATTATAATTATTATCATTATTATTCTATCAATCTATCACCTATTTTTCCCCTCCCACCTTCAAAGAATACCCCCCACGACCTTAATGTAATTTGTAATTTGTAATTTGTAATTTGTAATCGATGGGGAAACGAAATTGCTATTATCTTGAAACCATTCTGCTATAAGCAGTTAGAGTTCTTTCTACCTTAAACAAATTTAAACACCTGACTATTAGTACCTTACAACGATTTAGAAGAGAAAAATCTCATCAAGATTTGGTAGTATCATTTATTTTTTATACTTTTGCAATGAGGATTAAAAACTAACAGCAAAGACGAACCTGTGATTAGGCAAATCAGCATTCCCTTATTCCCCTATCAAGCACCTTTTGTACGTCAATTAAGGCTTAATTGGAGTACAATTCAGCTTCGCTTGAATTTGGAGAAAGAAAAAGAGCTTATCTTATAATCTATATTGGAATAATATATTTTCTCTAACAGCTTTTCGCAATCAGAAAAACAAGAGTGGAATTTATTTAAAAAAGATTTGAACTCCTTTGTAAATGAAGAAAATTCTTTGTATTTTTGTAGCAAAATTACGAAATAGACCAAAAAATTAATTGTTTATTGCTATGATAAGAGATTTCTGGGTTGAAAATTATTTGTCCATTCGAGATAGACAAGAACTGAGTTTTGTTTCCAAAACTCAAGACGACTTTCTCAGCTTTGAAGTTGCAAAGGGTGTTTTTCTCAACAAGTTGGGTATTCTTTACGGAGCAAATGCTTCTGGGAAATCGAATATGTTATGTGCTGTTCAAAACATCTTTGATTTATTATATCAATCCCGAACAGATATTACAGAGAAAGTCTTATCTGCTCCTGCGTTTGAATTAACTAAGGATAATAATACAATGATGCATGTGTCTTTTTATGCAGATACAGTCCGGTACGATTACGATATTGAATATTGCTCTGATCATATTGTCAGCGAAAATTTGTATTATTATCCAAATAATTCCAAAGCTTTATTTTATGAACGTACATTCAAGGGTACAGACATACAGGCTGATATAAAGTTCGGTGATAGTTTAGGGATAAAAGCGAAAACAAGAGAAATACTTTCGGCAAACACGCTCCACAACCACTCAGTTTTATCAACTTATAGAAAGGTCTTGGCAGGGGAGGATATACAGCCAATCGCCAAGCTTTTCAAATGGATTGAAGAGCATGTGCATCAGATAAATGGAGATGGGAAAAAAGATATTGTAGAGAAGTTTAAAGATATTATTGCAAATAAGAAACTTAGAAAGTTTTATCAGTTAATGCTAAAAAAAGCAGATTTAAACATCTCGGACTTTCTCGTAATAAAAAAAGAAAAGAAGATTTCTCCCAAGTTACGTCAGATAATAACGGATAACGACGAACTTTCTGAGAAAGCAAAGAAAAGATTGCTGGAAGAGGATGATGAGGATATACTATTTGTTAATCAATCAGTAGATGGGAATTTTGGTATTCCTTGGCATCTTCAATCACAAGGTACTAAACAGTATCTACACGTCTTGTCTTTTCTGTATGAATTGATAACAGGTAGTCATTTGTATCTTCTTGATGAGTTGGACGAAGATTTGCATTACGACTTATTTGTGTATTTCTTAAATGTATTCATTTATAACTCTGAGTCTTCCCAGTTAATCTTCACAAGTCAGGAAATATCCTTGCTTGCAGAGGATCTGCTGAATGAGCATCGAGGATTAGTTTGGTTTGTTGATAAAAATGCTGAAACTGCATCTTCAGAATATTCGCGAGCAGATTCGTATGGACTTCACAAGAATCTCTCCCTGTATAATTCGTATAAGATAGGCAGATTGGGAGGGAAACCAGAGTTAGGTTCATATTTTATTGATTTAGATTGATAACTTATGGGGAAATTAGTAGATGCTATTATGATTTTAGGCGAAGGTCCTACTGAAAGTTTCTATATGAATTCTCTTCGAGATGACTATCCGGCGCAGTTAAGAAATATAGAACCAAAGATGCCCAAGCATAGTAGTCTTTCAGAATTGGATAAGAAAATAGAAGATGGTATATCTGAAGGATACTCAAAGATTTTCTGTATAATTGACATGGACAACAAGAAAAGTGGGACAGAAAAGAAAGCGTATCAGAAGTTAAAAGCTAAGTACAGAAATCCCATTGTAAAGAAGTCATCGGGCATAAATTGTGAAGTAAGATTCTTTGAGACTGAGAGGTGTACGGAGTTATTCTTCCTCTATTATTTTCAATATACAACAAAGGAGTTTCTCTCTTCTGATGAGCTTGTAAGGGAATTGGAAAAGAAGTGCGGTTACAAGAAAGATTTGCATTTTTTCAAAAAAGGATTGCATAAACAGTTTAAAGATAAAGGAGGTTCTTTGCAAGCAGCTATATCAAACGCAAATATTTCGTGTCGGGATTTAATTCGTGATTATACATATTCAGAACTTGGGAAGATGCTTACGGAGCTATCTGTTACATGATTTAGGACGTTTTCACTTCTCTTTTGGAGATTACAAAATTACAGATTACAAATTACATTAAGGTACACGCAGGGTGCGGAGAGCATGAAGCATATCAATCAAAAAGATCACTCAACACTTGAAGACTATTTAAGTCGGGCATATTCGGCACATGAATACGATAGTAACGCAGGATCAGATTGGCAATTCGATTCCTATCTACACGTGAAAGGCGGAAAAGATGCATATTCTCATAATCCATTCTAATCAGTTGATGAATGGCAGTGGCTTCTGCTGGGAGAAGGTAATCGGTATGAAGAGGAATACTATGAGTAAACGACGCGGTGCGTAAGTCAAAGCATACCCCATCATGGTAAGCCTCTAAATTAGGAAAGAAACCTATAAACCGACTTAGACGCATCATAAATACAAGATGGAAATTGGCGTAACTACGCGCTGCACCATCCAACCATTGCAAACTAGTACACACATAATTGTAAAGCTGAAGGTTCTGCTGCTCACTTCGTGTAACATGATATAAGAACTCAGAAAGGAATAGCAAGATAGCCGATTTGATGGGATCAAAAGGAATAGAAGCGTATGGATAAAGAATACGAACCTCTTTTATATGCTGTAAGGAAGTGCGCGGACGATAATCAAACTCCAACTCTAACAAAGTTAAAGGCTGAAAATACTGTTTCTTTATCTTTCCTTTGGCTGTCTTGGCTATGCGTGTTATGAATGAAATACGCCCTTCTTGTTCGGTGAACATATCTATAATGAGCGATGCTTCACCAAACTTCATACTACGCAAAACTATGGCTTTTGACTTTAAAATCATATAATTTCTTGTGCAAAAGTACAAAAAGACAACATTATAAGGAAATTTATCCGAGAAAAGTTTGGTTGGTTCGAATAAATGGAGTACCTTTGCACCCGCAATTCGACATGGTCCCTTCGTCTATCGGTTAGGACGAGAGATTTTCATTCTCTAAAGAGCAGTTCGACTCTGCTAGGGACTACAAGTAAAATAAAAGAAGAACAAAGATGGCAAATCACAAATCATCATTGAAAAGAATACGTCAGGACAAAGTAAGGACGTTGCACAATAGATATTACGCAAAGACAATGCGTAATGCTGTTCGTAAGTTGCGTAATATGACGGACAAGGAAGAGGCTGTAAAACTCTATCCTGTTGTGCAGAAGATGTTGGATAAGTTGGCAAAGACTAACATTATTCACAAGAACAAGGCAGCTAATCTTAAGTCTGCTCTCTGCAAGCACGTTGCTGCTTTAGGATAAAGAAAATTCTGTCATAGTTGAAACAAATAATAAGGTCGTAATCCAGAGGGATTACGACCTTTTCGTTATTAACCAATTTAGCGTTTTTACTACATCTTCTTAAATGTTTTTAGCAAGTTTTTATTTCCCCATCTAAAGGAAAAATAGTATCTTTGCATACTATAAGAACAATCTAATAAAAATGGCAGAAAATCAAGAAAACGAGAATAATTACTCCGCCAGTAACATCCAAGTGTTAGAGGGATTAGAGGCTGTACGTAAGCGTCCAGCCATGTATATTGGCGACATCAGCGAGAAAGGTCTTCACCACCTGATTAATGAGACTGTCGATAACTCTATCGATGAAGCGATGGCTGGCTACTGTCAGAATATCGAAGTAACTATCAACGAGGATAACTCCATCACGGTTGAAGATGATGGTCGTGGTATCCCTGTTGACGAACATAAGAAACTTCACAAGAGTGCCCTTGAAGTTGTTATGACTGTGCTACACGCTGGCGGTAAGTTCGACAAGGGTTCTTATAAGGTCAGCGGTGGTCTACATGGTGTGGGTGTAAGTTGTGTTAACGCCCTTTCCACACACATGATGTCACAGGTGTATCGTGATGGAAAGATTTATCAGCAGGAGTATGAGAAAGGAAAGCCACTCTATCCTGTAAAGGTTGTAGGCGAAACCCAGAAGACAGGTACACGTCAACAATTTTGGCCAGACCCAACGATCTTCACAACAACAGTCTATCAGTGGGACATCGTTGCACGCCGTATGCGTGAGTTAGCTTATCTAAATGCAGGTATTAAGATTACGCTCACTGACCTGCGTCCAGACCCAGAGACGGGCAAGACTCGCACAGAGGTTTTCCATGCTAAGGATGGTTTAAAGGAGTTTGTCCGTTATGTTGATCGTCATCGTCAGCACCTTTTCGATGATGTTATCTATCTCAAGACAGAGAAGCAAAACATCCCTATTGAGGTGGCTGTGATGTATAACACTGATTATACGGAGAACATCCATTCATACGTTAACAATATCAACACCATAGAAGGCGGTACTCACTTACAGGGTTTCCGTGCTGCTTTGACCCGTACACTAAAGTCATACGCTGACAATGACCCACAAATATCTAAGCAAATTGAAAAGGCTAAGATAGAGATAGCAGGTGAGGATTTCCGTGAAGGATTGACAGCCGTTATCGCTATAAAGGTGGCAGAACCACAATTTGAAGGTCAGACAAAAACGAAATTAGGAAATTCCGAAGTAGCAGGTGCAGTACAACAAGCAGTTGGCGAGGCACTCTCTGATTACCTGGAGGAGCACCCTAACGAGGCTAAGATGATATGCAACAAGGTTATCTTAGCTGCTACAGCACGTGTAGCAGCACGCAAGGCACGTGAGAGCGTACAGCGTAAGAACGTGATGAGTGGTGGCGGTCTGCCTGGTAAGCTAGCCGATTGTTCCAACAAAGATCCCAAGGATTGCGAGATATTCCTTGTAGAGGGCGATTCTGCAGGTGGTTCTGCAAAGCAGGGTCGTGATCGTTACACACAAGCCATTTTGCCACTCCGTGGTAAGATTCTGAATGTTGAGAAAGTTCAACGACACCGCGTATTCGAGGCAGAATCAGTTATGAATATCATTCAATCGATTGGTGTTCGATTTGGAGTAGAGAATGAAGGTGACTTCGAAGCCAATACTGATAAGCTCCGTTACGATAAGATTATCATCATGACCGATGCCGATGTCGATGGTTCACACATCGACACGCTGATTATGACGCTATTCTATCGTTATATGCCGAAGGTTATCGAGCAAGGTCATTTGTATATTGCTACCCCACCTCTCTATAAGTGTACTTACAAGAAGGTAAGCGAATATTGCTACACCGAACAGCAGCGACAAGCTTTCCTGGACAAATATGGTAATGGAGTAGAAGATGGTAAAACCATCCATACACAACGTTATAAAGGTCTTGGTGAGATGAATCCTGAGCAACTTTGGGAAACAACAATGGATCCAAAGACACGCCTATTGAAGCAAGTAACGATAGAGAACGCTGCGGATGCTGATGAAATCTTCTCAATGCTGATGGGAGATGATGTCGAGCCACGTAGAGAGTTTATTGAGAAGAATGCAACTTACGCTAATATCGATGCATAAGTCATTATAAACAATAAATAAATATTACTCCCCTCCTCATGAGATAAGGAGGGGAGTCTTTCTTTTACCCAATAACAACCTAAACAATGAAACGAATCATATTCTGTATATCCTTATTAGCAATTTTTGTCAGTGTCAAGGCACAACAACCGGCAATGCGATTATGGTATAACCAACCTGCTCATTTCTTTGAAGAGAGTATTCCCTTAGGTAATGGCAAGTTAGGTGCATTGGTTTATGGTGGTACTCAAAAGGACACAATCTACCTGAATGATATCACTTATTGGACAGGAAAACCTGTTGATCCAAATGAAGGATTGGGTAAAGCTAAATGGATTCCAGAGATAAGAAAGGCTCTATTTGCAGAGAATTATCGCACTGCTGACTCCTTACAACACTTTGTTCAAGGCGAACAATCTGCCTCTTATCAACCTCTAGGAACATTGAATATCATTAATCTAAACACGGGGGCAGTCTCTAATTATTATAGAGAACTGAATCTAGATAGTGCGTTGGCTCATATAAGCTACCAACAGAATGGTATTCAATTCACACGTGAATATTTCGCAACGCATCGTGATAGTCTTATTGCCATACACATTAAAGCTAATCAAGCAGGAGCCATAAACCTCCACATCCAACTAACGGCACAGACTCCGCATAAGGTTAAAGCAACGAATAATCAGTTGACAATGACGGGGCATACAACAGGTTCAGAAACAGAGAGCGTACACGCTTGCACGATCGTAAGATTATTACCTCAAGGTGGAAAGGTTATAGCTTCTGATAGCACGCTCACACTAACCAATGCTGATAATGCCACCATATACATTGTCAATGCCACGAGTTTTAATGGTTTCGACAAGCATCCCGTCAAGGATGGGGCAAGCTATATAGACAATGCTGTCAATGCTGCTTGGCACACACAAAACTTCACATATAGTGAATTCAAAGACCGACATATAAAGGAATATCAGCAGATTTATAATCGCATTAAATTACAATTAGGAAATAAGGAATATACGAACAATCTACCAACGGATCAACTCCTGCGTCGCTATTCATCATCAACAGCACCGCTCCCAGAGGCTGCACAACGCTATTTGGAGACTCTCTATTTCCAATTTGGACGCTATCTCCTGCTCTCTTGTTCACGTACTCCAAATATCCCTGCCAATCTTCAAGGATTATGGACACCGCACCTATTCTCACCATGGCGTGGAAATTACACGATGAACATTAACCTCGAAGAGAATTACTGGCCTGCCGATCCAGCTAATATGTCAGAAACTATCCAACCGCTGATTGGCTTTGTCAAAGGTTTGTCGGCAACTGGTAAGCACACTGCACGCAACTTCTATGGCATAAATGAGGGCTGGTGTGCTGCTCATAATAGCGACCCTTGGTGCAAGACTTCTCCCGTTGGAGAAGGAAAGGAAAGTCCCGAATGGGCTAACTGGAACCTCGGTGGTGCCTGGTTGGTCAATGCACTTTGGGATCATTACCTATATTCACAAGACAAGCAGTTACTTCAAAACACCATATACCCACTTATGGAAGGCTCTAGCAAGTTCTTCCAACAATGGTTGGTTACCAATCCCAACAAACCAAACGAACTGATTACAGCGCCTAGTACTAGCCCTGAGAACGAATATGTAACAGATAAGGGTT
This sequence comes from Prevotella veroralis, assembly GCF_018127765.1. Taxonomy (NCBI): domain Bacteria; kingdom Pseudomonadati; phylum Bacteroidota; class Bacteroidia; order Bacteroidales; family Prevotellaceae; genus Prevotella; species Prevotella veroralis. The sequence continues at coordinate 1,744,727 of NZ_CP072330.1, forward strand.
ACCACGGAACAACCTGTTATGGTGGTACGGCTGACCTAGCCATTATTCGAGAATTATTCATGAATATGCAGCAAGCACGTAAGTCTCTTGGTTTGAAGCCTGACAAAGAGATGGATGATAAACTGCATCGCTTGCATCCTTATACTGTAGGTTCTCAAGGCGACTTAAACGAATGGTATTACGATTGGAAGGACTATGATATACATCACAGGCACCAGTCGCACCTAATAGGATTATATCCAGGTATGCACTTACAGGCGCTAGCTAAGCAAACGAAAGATTCTACAATCTTAGCCGCAGCACACCAAACACTCATTCAGAAAGGCGATGAGAGTACAGGATGGAGCACTGGATGGAGAATCAATCTATGGGCACGATTGGGTGATGGGAACCATGCTTACAAGATTTACCAAAACCTTCTTTCATACGTCTCACCCGAAGGGTATCGTGGGAAGGATGCCGTGCATCATGGTGGAACCTACCCTAACCTCTTCGATGCTCACCCACCTTTCCAAATTGATGGAAACTTCGGTGGTACTGCTGGAGTGTGTGAAATGCTGGTGCAAAGTTCGGTTGATATGACGGCAAAGAAGCCTGTTTACAACATCCACCTCCTCCCCGCTCTACCCGATGCGTGGGCGAATGGAGAGATAAAAGGTATAAGAACACGCGGCGGTTTAACCATCGACATGAAGTGGGAAAACAAACTTGTAACGTCTTTACAAATAAAAGCCGTTACAGATGTAGACGTCAACATCACTTATAATAATAAGTCTTCAAGAATGAAACTAAGGCAAGGCGGGATTATTAAGTTCTCATCTTGTAAATAAAAATAAGGTGTCATGAGTAATCAAATAAAGCTAGCTGAGGTCAACGTAGCTCATGCAAAATACGTTTACCCAGCGGGGAAATACATAGACAATGACCTGATATTGTTCGAAGATATGGCAAAAGTGCCCCTCCCTTCGAGATCTTCTCGCATGAAAAGTCTATTTCTAGCACTCTGTACTGACGGTAAAGCGCAATACACAGTAGATACTCATAAGCATGAAGTAAGCGAAGGAGATGTCATTATCATTAGTGAAGGACAAGTTGTCGGAGACTATCAGCTATCCCCAGACTGCAAAGGTATAGCCATTCTTTTGTCGTATAATTTCTTCAACAACATTGTTAGTGGCATCCATGAATTGTCTGCTCTCTTCCTCTTCGCACGTACACATCCTGTCTTTCATTTAGATAAGCATCAAACGAAGGAACTGGAGAATTATATCTGCCATATCAAAGAGAAAATCATAGATACCCAACATCGTTTCCGCAAGGAACTTGTGATGACAATGCTAAAAGCTCTCATTTACGACATGAGTAACATTATCTATCAATTCCAACAACTGGAAACAGAGGGGCAAACACGTGCAGAAGTAATCTTTAGAGACTTCATTCAAATGGTTGAAAAGAACTTCCGACATGAGCGTCGTGTCAGTTGGTATGCTAAGAATCTATGTATTACTTCGAAGTATCTATCCGAGACGATTCGAACAATCAGTAAACGAACACCCAGCGATTGGATTGATTCGTATGTAGTACGTGAGCTTTGTGTCATGCTGAAAAATAGCACGATGAGCATAAAGGAAATAGCCGACGAACTTCATTTCGCTAATCAAAGCTTTATGGGAAAATACTTCAAAGAGCATGTAGGAATGAGCCCTTCATTGTTTAGGAAGAGTTGACAAGTGTACAAGTTAATAAGTTGACGAGTTAATACTGGTATCGTCAGGGAAATTACCTAATACAAGTAATAGGTTTACTTGTCTACTTTTCACTTGTCAACTGCTGTGCAACATCACATAACTCATCATACCATTCAGCTCCAAAACGCCGTGTAAGTGGCTCTTTTAGGAACCTATAAAGGGGAAGATTCAGTTCTTCTCCTTTCTTTCGAGCATCTGCACAGATCTTCCAATGGTGATAATTGATACCACAAGTACCATTCTCAAACTCCTTCACACGGATAGGATATAGCGAACAGGAGATAGGTTTCACAAATTCAATATCCCCTTTTCGATACGAACGTTCCAATGCACAGAGGCAACATCCCTTATCGTAACAGGTGAAAACACAATCCTTTCCACCGACAATACTCGTCACTAAGTCGCCTTCCACATCCGTATAAGCGACGCCTTGCTTATCTATAACGGCTTGAGCTGATGCTGACAAATCTCCCCAAACAGTATCTAACACATTCTCAATAGCCATTGTCTCATCCAGAGTCACTGGTGCTCCAGCATCGCCATCTATACAACATTGACCATGACACTTATCTAAATCACAACAGAACTTGACGTTTATGATATCAGGAGAAACTAAGACGTTTCCCACCATGAATATATGTTCGTATGTATTACCCATCAACTTATTCTTACCTTAAATCATTACATCTACAGCCTTCCCAACTACCATTTTATGGGTTCAATAGCATGCTCTTTTAAGTATTGGTTACAACGGGAGAACTGGTGTTGACCAAACCATCCACCTCTATTAGCTGATAAAGGAGAGGGATGAACACTCTCCAAAACAAAGTGTTTATGCGTGTCGATCAACGCTTTCTTACTACGAGCAAAACTTCCCCAAAGCATAAATACCAGATGTTCCCGCCCATCACTAAGAGCTTTAATAGCCGCATCCGTGAACGCGCCCCACCCTAATCCTTGATGACTATTAGCCATGTGCGCACGAACAGTTAACGTAGCATTCAATAAGAGAACGCCCTGCTCTTCCCAACGAGTTAAGTCACCAGAAGTCTTTACAGGAATGCCTAAGTCGCTTTCAATCTCCTTATATATATTCACCAAAGAAGGTGGAAGTCGCACACCATCAGGTACTGAGAAACTCAAACCCATTGCTTGTCCGGGTTCATGATAAGGGTCTTGTCCAAGGATAACAACCTTAACCTTATCGAAAGGACAGAGGTCAAAAGCATTAAAAATCAGCTTACCTGGAGGATAACACGCATAATGTTTATACTCCAGCTTCACTTGTTCGCTCAGTTGTTGGAAGTAAGGTTTCTCAAACTCACCACCGAGTTTTACCCCCCACGAGGGTTCTATCTTTACTTGCATAGCTTTAACTCTTTGCCTGCAAAAGTACTACAAAGTTCTGATATAACAAAAAGTCGTGCCTTTCGACACGACTTCCTTATATACAAACGGAATTAGTTCTTCTTTGCCTTTAATTGCTTCTTGAGAGCTTTCTTAGCTTTTCTAGACTTCTCCCAAGCCTTAACTTTAGCTTTATCCTTACGATAAGTCTTCTTGATGTTCTGCTTTACTTTCTTAACATCAGAGCTTAACTTCTTTTCATCAGCCTTCAACTTCTTAGCAGCAACTTGCTCTGCATGCTTTACATCTGCACCAACTTTCTTAGCATCCGTGCTAACCTTTGTCACTGCAGTCTTCTCTGCATGCTTCACATCTGCACCTGCTTTCTTAGCAAGAGTATCCACACGCTGTATCAAAGTTTCGTGCTTCTTTGTTGTATTTGCACTCTGTGCTTGTGCATTTAGAGCACCAAAACCAGCCATTACTACCAATGACAACGCTACTTTACGTATATCCATAATCCTTTTTCTTTTATGAGTTAAACTTCTAATACCTATTCTTTAGTGGTTATAAGAACCCTCTGGACGCAAAGGTATAAAAAATAAATCCCAAAGAGTAAAATATGTCTTTGGGATTTAAATATTTCAGTTTAATTAATAATTAACTAATCTGTTATAAGGTTCTCACCGGTCATATCTGCTGGTTGCTCAAGCCCCATAATATGTAAAATAGATGGAGCTACATCAGCCAAACGACCATCCTTCACTGTTGCAGAGTTATTATCAGTAACGTAAATGAATGGTACTGGATTTAGTGAATGGGCTGTATTGGGCGTGCCATCAGGGTTAATTGCGTTATCAGCATTACCATGGTCTGCAATAATGATAGCCTCATAATCGTTAGCCTTAGCAGCCTCGATAACCTCCTTTACACAATGATCAACCGCCCAAACAGCCTTTGCGATGGCATGATAAACACCTGTATGACCGACCATATCACCATTAGCAAAGTTCACAACAATGAAGTCGTACTCCTGTGTATTGATAGCACCAACAAGCTTATCCTTCACTTCGAAGGCACTCATCTCAGGCTTTAAGTCGTAGGTTGCAACCTTTGGAGAAGGTACGAGAATACGATCTTCACCCTCATAAGGCTGTTCTCTACCACCATTGAAGAAGAAGGTTACGTGCGCATACTTCTCTGTCTCGGCCGTATGAAGCTGACGCTTACCAAGGCGACTGAGGTATTCTCCTAACGTATCCATCACATTCTCCTTAGGGAAGAGTACATGTACACCCTTGAAGTTAGCATCGTATGGTGTCATACAATAGTACTGCAAGTCCTTGATTGTATGCATACCTTCCTCTGGCATATCCTGCTGTGTCAACACTTGTGTCAACTCTTTAGCACGGTCGTTACGGAAGTTTATGAAGATAACAACATCACCTTCCTGGATAGTTCCATCTACAGAAGAGTTATTGATAGGCTTGATAAACTCGTCAGTAACGTCTGCTGCATAGCTATCTTCAACCGCTTTCACCATGTCAGTAGCCTGAACTCCCTTGCCCTCAACGAGTAGATCGTATGCTTCCTTCACACGATTCCAACGCTTATCACGATCCATTGCATAGAAACGACCCACAATTGAAGCGACATGAGCACCGTTGCTGTCACACACCTTTTGAATGTCTGCGATAAAACCAGCACCACTCTTTGGGTCTGTATCACGACCATCCATAAAACAATGAACGTACACGTCCTTTAGATTATACTCCTTTCCTATCTCAATGAGTTTGAATAGGTGATCTAAAGAAGAGTGTACACCACCAGTTGAAGTAAGCCCCATCAAGTGTAGTTTCTTACCTGTTTTCTGTGCATAACTATATGCTTCAACAATACCAGGGTTCTTTAGGATGTCACCAGTCTGGCATGCCTTGTTAATCTTAACCAAGTCTTGATAAACGATACGACCGGCACCTATATTCAAGTGACCTACCTCCGAGTTACCCATCTGACCATCAGGAAGACCTACATCTTCACCTGATGCCTGCAACTGAGAGTGTGCACTAACAGCGTTCAAGTAGTCTAAGTAAGGTGTAGGAGTATTATAAATCACATCACCTTTACCATGCTTTCCGTTACCCCAACCATCGAGGATCATCAATAAAGCTTTCTTTGCCATAATTTTACCTTTATATTTTACACTATTATCTACGTCTTGCAAAGATAGTGCCAACGATAACCAAGAGTACACATACCCAATTTGTCAATCGCTGTCTATCTTTTGCAAAGATACTATAAAAGTCTAAGATGATAGCATAAAGCCTACTGATTTTTGATCTCCAATCGATGAATTAAAACAGGTTTAACAATGTTCTTTAATACGACTAAACATTATCATCCAGCTTCAAAAACAACACCTTTACATTCGGAAACCAACGGGTATATAAAGAGGCATACCTTTCTTAGGCTTTGAAGTCCACTTCCATTTAGGCATTAACTTGGCTACACGCAGTGCTTCTTCATCTAAAATAGGGTAAACGGAACGCACTACTTTGAAATTACTGCATGTCCCGTCAACATCTACAAAGAACCCAATAATAACACGACCTTGTACACACATATTTGCAAGAATAGGTGGATAACGCAGGTTCTTAGCGATGAATTCTGGTAAATCACCAGGAAAGAAAGGTCTCGGACCGAGCTCACAAACAAAGTTCTTAGTACTATCCTTCTTCTCTGTTAGCACTTGTTTACAGGTATCAACTTTGTTTGTATCACTCTTCGCAGGCTTTATCTTGTCTAAAAACTCCTGCGAAGGATCTGCACACATATAACGCCATGTAGGTCCAGAAGGGGCATTTTTCTTCGGTTTCATCGTTCTTTTACGATGCTGGGCAGTAGCATTTCCAATCATAAGAAAGCTGATTAAAAACGCAAAAAACAACTTCTTCATCATAATCTTACTGTTTTAAATATCCTTATTCATTATTTCTTTAATTCTTTTCAAGCCCCAACGAAGCAGAAGAAGAAGTGCTAAAAGTAGGTACAGACACCCTCGTCTGGAAACCCGAACCGCCTTACATCTTTGTGAAATACGTCCTCTTATGCGGACAGACGAGGGCGTCTGTCCCTACTTGTGGCGTATTATAGACTGCAAAAAAACTATCACTAACTAACTTCCGTTAGGCGCTCCTCCCCTTAGGGGAGGCTGGGAGGGGTTCCAGACGAGGGCGTCTGTCCCTACTTGCAGCACGACATCCCCTCGGACTAATAACTCGTTTACTTGTCTACTCATATACTCGTTTACTATCTACTCCTATACTCGTCCACTCTACCTAATCATAATTTTGAATTATGAACTATGAATTTTGAATTAAAGGAAAGCCTCTTCTCCATTCAAAGAGAGCCTCTCTTCACATCAAGGAAACGCCCTTCTCACATCGAAGAAAGCACCTCTTCTTTTTTCTAAAGCAATATCTTGGAAATCAAGCTATTGTATTCTAACTATCTTCCGATAGGCTACATCCACTTTTTGGAGGTGTTTGGAGAGGTCTCCGAAACCTTTTCTATTCAAAACCCGCACCAGTGCTTAAACGCAATCACACCGCTGCGGGTTTATGAAATGCAGATGACAATCATTGGAACTAATCGTCAATGCAAAGGTAAGAAGCATTCTTCTTCAATGCAATAGCACTCTTGTTGTTGACACAAAGATAAGAAAAAGACACCTAATTTACAACTACTTACAAGATGCAACAACCACACTTTGACACAAAATAACCATTCCCAATCTTAGCAAACTTGCCATTTCCACATTAATTATCTACCTTTGTACACATGAAGAAAAGGTTTCTTTTATGGTTTATCAGCCTTTTGTCGTTGTTATCATGCAGCCAAAGGAAGCTCCCGCATTATCCTGCAACGGATGACGGGATTACCCAAATGCGCCTTGACAGTGCTGCAATCTATACGAAAAGACATGATTTACACAAGGCAATGTACCAACTGAAAGCTGCAGAAAAGCGCCTTTTCAACGTTACGGAAGACTCTCTAAAGTTTCTCACTTACTATCGCATTGCTCAAATCAACGCACAAGATGGAGCGTACAAACTGGCTTTAGATTACTTGAAACATGCTGCTCGACATGCTAATGACGTGAAACGAAGCCACAGGATGGCGGATATTGACATAGAGAAAGCCTTTGTTTACAACCAAATGGGTAAACGGGATTCTGCTCTTAACTGCTTGCTAAAGGCGGAAAAGTACAAACCTCGAATCCGAAAAGACCAAGAGAAGCGCATAGAAGAGATGCGTCAACGCATCAAGAAGCATCAGATTGTCGCCATATCACCGGGCAAAGACGTTGAAATAGTACAACTGCAAGACCTCTACGAGGTAGCCTTAGCACAGCGCAAAGCACTCGAGTTGAAACTTTACATTGCTTATCTTCTCCTTGCACTCATCCTTGTTTCCATTGGAATTACGATATGGTTTCGTCGCCGGATGCGCCAACAACTTCGGTTCTATCGCCTACAACAACAGGAGACAGAGCATAATATCCAACTAACATTACGTCGAAAAGATGCCACGATAGATGAGATGAAGGCAGAAATAGATAACAAACTTGATGAACTCAACCAACTTCGGGATTCTATCAAAGCTCATAGTAAAAATATAAAAACGTCCGATTCCATCGAACAAATTAAACTCGGAATCGACACCTTATATACCATCTTGAAAGGAGGGAACTTATCACAGATGGGCAAAAGAGAGCAACAAGCCCTCAATATGATTATGCCCAACTATGATTACGAACTGTCTTATATCCTCAACAACCCACGCTTTGCACTCACACCTAAGGAGTGTTTCTATTACGTAATGGAGCATTATGGGATAGAAGATGAGCTAAAAGCACAAGCATTCTGCTGTACTTCGCAAGCTATAAGATCGATTAAGAGTAGGCTAAGAAAGAAACTGGAGCAAGGTTGATAACTACATCAAGAACCTTGCCGCGTACTCTCCCATCTGCTTATAACCTGCTGGATTAGGATGCAACCAATCACCAATTTGCCACTCACGGCGTAATTGTTCAGGGGCAGAAGGGTCACGCATAAGGGCATCAAAATCTATGAATCCATCGATTTCATGCGTTGTTCGAATCCATGAATTAACTATTTTACGTGCCTTCTCACGCTCTTCTGTGAAATAACCACGGCATCCACGGAATGGAGTTATCGTACCCATATAAACCTTCAAACCACGTTGACGAGCCTTCTTTATCATCACTTGATAGGCCTCAACGAGCTTTCGTGCGGTCTCATCAGGGTTGGTTGAGGTTCCAATATCATTAATGGCTTCAAAGATGATAACGGCTCGCAAGCCTCTTTGGGCAAGTATATCACGATCGAATCGTTCCTTTCCCGGTGCACCCAAACCTACTGACAAGATGCGGTTGTTACCAATTCCTAAATTCAAGATACCCGTCTTTCCCACCTTAAAGAGATTGAAACCTGCACCATTATTCAGCGCAGCTGAAAGGAAATCGGGCCAACGATCTTGAGCATTGGTAGTGCTTCCCTTTCCATCAGTAATACTATTACCAAGGATGGCTATACTCGATGCTGTCGCATCAAGAACATCGATAGCTGAGATATTAAACCAATGATCTTCCTTAAAAGCTGTTGTAAAGTCTGTGTAAGAATTAGTCACTCCACGAAGTATATAAGAGGTGGTGCGTGACCCCATGTGAACGGTTGGTTCCTTCGGAGCCTTTAGGTAGTTAATAGTGATGGAAACGCGCTCCAAGGGTTGTAACTTAAACTTCAAAGCATCTGAAAAGACGGCTTTTCCTGCAGGAATAACCACCTGACGCTTCTTACCAAACTGTAGATACTTCGCAGAGGTCTTGTATATCTCTGGTCCATTTCCTGCTTTTGCGATATAGACACTCGTAATCTCTACGGGTTCAGAAGAGAGTTCGTTGCTAAGCTGCAAACGAATAACATTACCTCCGATACTCACTTTCACCACCTGACGAACAGATCGATTGGTCATCTGATTGTTGTAAGGCATGAATGATTTATCTACTGTTTGGGGCGCACAAGCCCATGTTCCCACCCAATGAGGCTGCTGGGCTTGGATGGTCAGGGCGATGAATAATAATAAAACTAATAAAATCTTACGTGTCATATTATGACTGTTTTAAATCCTGAATACCTGTTATTATCGATTTAATCGAGTATTTCCTCACTTTGAATCTTTCGATTTACTCTTATCCTGCACTTCCTTTTCTGAAAGAGAGAAATTAAGGGCGAGGCTTTCGATCTCACCTCTCATATATTCTTTAAAACCATCTCCTTCTATAATCCGAATATCCTTAAAGAGTCCAAGGACAAATCGACCGAGCCCGCGATAATCGCATACTTCAATATCAAGAAGCCACGAATCATCTGATTTTTGTACCAGTAAGTAGGCTCCTTGAGGGTACTCTTCGATGAAAAGATTATGTGATAACTGCCCAAGGAGTAACTTAACGCGATGCTGAACTTCTCCACTAAACATGAAGATATCAGTGAATATCTTCCGATGTAGGTTCTCATGCAACCACGAAGCATCAAGTTCTTCAACACTCCCCATGCGCGATAACTTGAAAGTCTTGTTCTCTCCTGACAGCAACTCATAGCATCTTACATCCTCATTGTTATGCAGAAGGAGAAAAGGCTCAACTATTCTGTCCTTGACAGTATGGCTATGTGGACTGGAATAGTCTAATAGTTTCACCATGTGTTTTCGCTCCATTGCCTTCTTCAAAACCTTTAGATTGGACTCCATCTGTCGATGAATTGGGGAATTAGTAACGATTGAGAAGTTGTAAGCATTCTCCATTCTCTGCCGGAGTTGATTGACCATTACGCTGTCATTACCAGCCATCATCAACAGACTATGGATAGTCTTTACATCCGTATCACTCAATTGAATACTCTGAAAGAGTTGTACAAAGAAGGGGGAGCGACGGTCGATATGATAACAACCTTCATGCTTGAATACGATAAAACCCGCATGTTTGATGAAGTCGAGTAGGTAATAGAGATTGCGACGGGACAAGTCCATGCGTTCACATAGGTCTTGCACCGAATAGTTACTACCATTCGATAAGAGAATGATAAGTTCTAACTGCTTCTTTAGTTTATCAAATCTCATGATGAAGGTACGTTATTTTAGAAATCAAATGATAATTGTTCATCTCCTAAGAGATTGTAACTTTTGCGATGAAATGGCGTTATTCCGTATTGACGGATGGCCTCCCGGTGCTTCTTAGTGGGGTATCCCATATTCGACTGCCAGTCATATTGGGGGTATTTCTCAGCCAGTGAGAGCATGTAATCATCGCGATATGTCTTGGCAAGGATGGATGCAGCGGCTATAGAAAGATACTTTCCATCACCCTTTACGATGGTGGTAAAGGGTAAATCTTGATAGGGAGTGAAGCGGTTACCATCAACGATAATGGCTTCGGGACGCATCTTGAGTTGATCTAAAGCACGATGCATGGCAAGGAAGGACGCGTTGAGAATGTTTATCTTGTCTATCTCTTCGGGTGTAACAATACCCACAGCCCATGCGATGGCATCATGTTCAATGATCTTGCGAAGAGCATATCGCTTTTTAGCTGACAACTTCTTGGAATCGTTCAGTAGGTCGTTTTTGTAGTTAGTAGGCAAGATGACTGCCGCAGCATACACACTTCCAGCAAGGCATCCTCTACCTGCTTCATCGCAGCCAGCCTCTATCAACCCTTCATAATAATGACTTTTCAACATGAATAGCACGTCTTAATAGTTAAAGAACCTTTCATTTTAAGTGTATATAACAAATGTTTTTAAGCGAATGAACATCCTTTGCACATATCAATCTTACTTTTGCAAATGTAAACCAAAGATGGTTCTTACACCTTATATATTATATATAGCAACAAACTAAAGCAAAACGATATGAAAAAAGAAATGACTTTCACCGAGCAGAACACATCCTACAACGACCTAAGTCGATTTTTCAAAGATGTAAATGTGTGGTTACATGCTCCTGCAGAATGGCTTCGCAATTATTATAGTGCTATCCTTGAGCGGGAGGTGAGCAGCCAACAAGCAACGTACATAACGCAAACTCAAATTGCATTCGTTCTATCAGCATTCCCCATAATGTCGTCTATCTGGCTGCATATTATCGCTATCTTATGGTTTATAAGAAGCCTGTGGATGTGCAAGAGAGGATAAACTTTGAATACAGAAATAGAGATTTTGTCCCTTATGACACCTATCCTTATTCGTCTTCATACATACAATGAATAACGAAAGGATGTTTAGTTGGAGGCAATGTCTCTATTTTCTATATCATAAATAGAACGCACGTAAATACTAAAACATCATTACCACTCGCTTTAATCCTGCTACTAAAGCATCGACCTCTTCACATGTATTGTACAATCCGAAGGATGCCCTCACTGTGCCAAGGACGCCCAAACGATCCATCAAAGGCTGTGCGCAATGATGACCAGTGCGTACCGCAATGCCGAGTTGATCGAGGAGAGTACCTAAATCCATGTGATGGATATCACCAACGTTGAAGCTAATAACAGCGTCTCCAGCGTCTTGGTGATGTCCATAAATGTGCATTCCATCAATCTCACGGAGCCTCTGAAGGGCGTAGTGGGTAAGTTCCTGTTCGTGTTGAAAGATGTTATCCATCCCCAAAGAGGATACATAATCAAGAGCTTTAGCAAGTCCGTGAGTAGCTATATAGTCGGGGGTTCCAGCCTCAAACTTCAATGGTGGACGTTCAAAGGTGGTCTTCCCAAAGCTGACATGTTCTATCATCTCGCCACCACCTTGGTAAGGTGGCATCTTATCGAGCCACTTCTCTTTACCATAAAGAACGCCTACACCCGTAGGACCATAGACCTTATGCCCACTGAAAGCAAGGAAGTCACAATCTAAGTCTTGCACATCAACAGCGAAATGAGGTATGCTCTGCGCACCATCAACCATAACGGGTACATCGCATTCATGGGCTATTCGGATCATTTCCTTTACAGGATTAATGGTTCCGAGGACGTTACTTACCTGCGTTACACTGACCAATTTCGTGCGTTTCGAGAAGAGTTTCTCGTAAGCATGTAGGTCGAGAACTCCCTCATCGGTCATCGGAATAACCTTAAGAACAATCCCTTTGCGCTGTTCTTGTAACTGCCAAGGAACGATGTTAGAGTGGTGTTCCATGACTGAAACAATCACCTCATCGCCCTCTCGCATACAACCTTCAGTGAAACTGGAGGCAACGAGATTCAAACTCTCTGTCGTTCCACGTGTGAAGACAACCTCTGTAGTGGAACGAGCATTAATGAACTTCTTTACTGTTCCGCGTGCAGCTTCGTGTAGATCGGTTGCCTGTTGCGACATCCAGTGTACTCCACGATGCACATTTGCATTCACATTAAGATACTCTTCACGCATAGCATCCAGTACACAGAGTGGTTTCTGTGTGGTAGCACCATTATCAAAGTAAACCAGCGGCTTGCCATAGACGGTGCGAGAGAGTATCGGGAAGTCTTCCCTAACTTTATTAATATCGTACATAAAGATACTCGGAAACCCACCCCCAACCCTCCCGAAGGGAGGGGAGATAGGTATGTTATTATTACTATATAGTCTCTTGAGACGCAAAACTATCCCTCTTCAAGGGAAGGGAGATGGATATGTTATTATTGTTATATAATTTCTAATACTCAACTTCCTACTCGTTTTCAACAGAAGAGAAGTTTCATAAGTTCTTTCGGAAATAACCCCTTAGGGTTCCCTCGCCCTCACTATCATATCAATCTCCCTCCCTTCGGGAGGGTAAGGGGTGGGTATTTACTTACACAAGTTGCACCCTTCGCACTTATCAAGTTCACCACGGAAGCGCTTTTCTACCAAATGGTGGAGGCGATCACGCAGTGGTTCGAGTTCCATCTTGTCGATGACTTCATTGATAAAGGCAAACTCAAGGAGGAGTTTAGCTTCTTTTCTGTCGATACCACGCTGCTCCATATAGAAGAGAGCGGCATCATTGAGCTGTCCTACCGTTGAGCCATGATTACACTGAACATCATCAGCATAGATCTCAAGCATTGGCTGCGTGAACATTCTGGCAGTCTTGCTGGCGCAGAGGTTACGGTTATTCTCCTGTGAGAGTGTCTTCTGTGCACCCTTACGAACGAGTACACGACCTGCAAAAGCACCCACAGCATTCTCGTCGAGTACGTATTTATAGAGTTCGTTGCTTATACAATGAGGCACTTGATGGTCGATAAGTGTGTTGTTATCAACATGCTGATTCTTGTCAGCTATCACACAACCATTGCAGAAACACTCACTGCCCTCACCTTTAAAGACAAGGTCGAGCATGTTTCGGGTTACTCCATTGTGCAACGTAATGACGTTATGACTTGCACGTGAATTGCGTTGCTGTTCGATATAAACATTCGAAACACGCACATTCTTGGCATGTGTCTCTTCCATGCAGTTCAGTTCCAGGTTCGCATTATCGCCCACAAAGGCTTCGATCACCTGTGTTGCAAGGAAGTTCCGGTCGTCAGCTGCGTGGTCACAGAAGAGGAATTGAGCCTTAGCACCTTCTTCGAGCACAATAAGTACACGACGATTGACCATCAAGTCAACATCTGAACGGAGGATATTTATTACCTGCACCGTACGGTCAAGTTGCACATTCTTAGGCACATAGATGAAGAGTCCGTCTTGTGCTAACATCGTATTCAGTGCCGTAACAGCATCTTTCTCAGTATCAGCCAGCTTTCCATAATACTTACTCACCAATTCTGGATGCTCAATAGCCACATGGTTCAAACTGTCAATGACAACTCCATCATTGAGTTTTGCCTTTGGGAGAGCCTTTGTATAGAACTGATCGTTGACTATAAAATAAAGAGAAGTACTGAGATTGGGCACATCACACTTGAATGTCTCGTATGGATCAACGGGTATTTCAAGCCTGTTGAGGTTCAAACCATAGTCTGGTTCGAATAGCTTTTGCATGTCCGTGTACTTATAGCGTTCCACCTTCTTTGATGGAAAGCCCAGCCGACGGAAATCGTCAAAAGCCTTATCGCGCACCTCATTCATCACAGGAGCAGCGTGATCCTTTATGATTTGCTGCGCCTCTGTATAGAGGTCTATATATTGTTTTTCGCTTTGCATGTTTGTTTTAAGAAGTTTTGGAGCAATGAAAGAGTAGTCTTTGTAATCCTTTTTGACCATTTATTATGACCTAAAAAGAGGTTTTATAACTCGTTGAGAACCATTATCTTACAGATAATCAAAAATCTCTTATAGGACAATTTGAATTCTCTACTAACTCTTTTCCTACTCGCTCCATTATGTAAATACTTTTTCTTACATGACGTTATCAGTCGTTATCCACTTCTTCCTTTATCCAATCGTAACCGCGTTGTTCAATCTCCTTCGCCAATTCTGGACCAGCCGTCTTCACGATACGACCTTTATAAAGCACGTGAACAACGTCTGGTTTAATCATATCAAGCAGTCGCTCATAGTGCGTGATGACGATGTATGAGGTTTTATCAGTGTGCATCTTGTTAACGCCATCAGCTACAATGCGCATAGCATCAACGTCAAGACCAGAGTCAGTCTCATCTAAAATACTGAGTTTTGGTTCTAACATTGCCATCTGGAAAATCTCATTACGCTTCTTCTCACCACCAGAGAACCCTTCGTTTACACTACGGCGAGAGAGTGTGGAGTCCATCCCCACCAACTGACGTTTCTCACGCATGAGAGCCATAAACTCAGCAGCCTTCATTGGATCTAATCCTTCATAGGCACGCTTTGCATTGATAGCAGCCTTCATGAAGTTGGTCATACTCACGCCTGGTATCTCAACAGGATATTGGAAAGAGAGGAACAAACCCTCGTGAGAGCGGTCTTCTGGCTTCATCTCCAATAGGTTTTTGCCATTAAAAATAGCCATACCATCGGTCACCTCATAGAGAGGATTACCCGTCAGTACGGCACTCAGTGTTGATTTACCCGAACCATTAGGTCCCATGATAGCATGCACCTCACCATCTTTTATCGTGAGGTTGATACCTTTTAATATTTCTTTTCCTGCGATGGTAGCATGCAGGTTTCTTACTTCTAACATATTATTTATTCTTTACTTTAAGATTGTAATCTATTATATCAGCGACAGTTGACAAAATAGCAGAGAAGAAACCGAATCCAGAATCATGATCTCCCTCTACCATACGAGCACGCTCGGTAGCTGCATCTTGCTCGGCAAATACGGACTGAGAAGGATCGCTATCACCAAAGATAGACTTCGACTTCTTCTTGTAACGTGGTAAGTTGCCTATCATCTCCGAGCCCGTAACTGTACGATAGAGGCGAGTATCAAAGGGCTTGGGTGTATACGGTAACCCCATCACTGACCGGCATGTAATCGCCGTATCTTGCTTCACTTGCTCATCAATCAAATACTTCTGCCACGGTTTTATCTGCCATGACTGGGCTCGAAGCATTGTTGTAAGGAGCAAGCCAAACGTGATAAGAATGAGCTTTCGCATGTTGTTTATTCAGTTATATTATCCTACCGTTCCTTCCAAAGTTACAGAGAGAAGTTTCTGTGCCTCAACAGCAAACTCCATTGGAAGTTTGTTGAGAACGTCCTTCGCATAACCATTGACTATCAAACCAACGGCATCCTCTGTTGGTATACCACGCTGATTACAATAGAAGAGTTGGTCCTCACTAATCTTCGAAGTGGTTGCTTCATGCTCAACAATAGCAGTATCGTTGTGGATGTCCATATAAGGGAATGTATGTGCACCGCAGTCAGAACCTAAGAGAAGAGAGTCACAACTTGAGTAGTTACGAGCGTTCTCCGCATTGGCTGTAGCACGAACCAAGCCACGATAAGAGTTCTGACTATGTCCGGCAGAGATACCTTTCGAGATGATTGTACTCTTCGTATTCTTACCCATGTGAATCATCTTCGTACCCGTATCAGCCTCTTGGTAGTTGTTTGTCACCGCAACAGAATAGAACTCTGCCTGTGAGTTATCACCCTTCAACACACAAGAAGGATACTTCCAAGTAATAGCCGAACCTGTCTCTACCTGTGTCCAAGACAGCTTAGAGTTCACTCCACGCAGTTCGCCACGTTTTGTAACAAGGTTCAAGACACCACCCTTACCATTCTCATCACCTGGATACCAGTTCTGAACAGTAGAGTATTTTACCTCAGCATTATCTAACACAACGATTTCAACTACTGCAGCATGCAACTGGTTCTCATCACGCATAGGAGCAGTACAGCCCTCAAGATAGCTAACATACGAATCATCATCAGCTACAATCAATGTACGTTCGAACTGACCAGTATTGATAGCATTGATGCGGAAGTACGAACTAAGCTCCATCGGACAACGGACACCTTTAGGAATGTACACGAAGGAACCATCACTAAAGACCGCAGAATTGAGTGCTGCGGAGTAGTTGTCACGATAAGGAACAACACTTCCAAGGTATTTACGCACCAAGTCAGGGTGCTCCTTGACTGCTTCACCGATAGAACAGAAGATGATTCCCTTCTCTGCCAACTGCTTTTTGAAAGTAGTTTTCACTGACACTGAGTCCATAATGGCATCAACAGCCGTACCACTCAGTGCTAATCGTTCCTCCAAAGGAATACCTAACTTATCGAAAGTCTTCTCTAACTCTGGGTCAATCTCCTTATTCTTAGGCTTCTTCGCCAACGGATCAGCATAATAGGAGATATCTTGCAAATGCAAATCAGGCAAATGTAAGTGCCCCCACGTTGGTATCGGGAGAGCTTCCCAGTAATGGAAAGCCTTCAAACGAAAATCGAGGAGCCACTCTGGTTCCCCTTTCTTCTGCGAAATAAGTCGAACGATATCCTCGTTCAGACCCTTCGGAATGACCTCCGTATGTACGTCGGTTGTAAAGCCAAACTCGTACTTTTGCTCTGCAACCTTCTTTACGAATTCATTATTTTTATTCTCTGACATTTGTAACTCAATACTAATATATATGTATGGTATAGGTAGACAAATTACGTGCCACTAGTACAATAGCAACATTTGTTACCAAAAAGAAAGAACCGTCTTTACTCCTTTGATGGAGAAAAGACGGTTCTTTTTATCTTATTATAATTTCTGTTCTACCTCAATCTCCGTGAAGGTTTCGATGATATCACCAACTTGCAAGTCGTTGTAATTAACAAGTGATATACCACATTCAAGCCCTGTTGCGACTTCCTTCACATCGTCCTTATAACGCTTGAGGGCATCAATAGGAGCCGTATGGATTACGATACCATCACGAACGACACGACCTTTATCCTTGCTGTGAACCTTACCTTCGGTAACCATACCACCAGCAACCGTTCCAACCTTGGATATCTTGAACACTTGTTTCACCTCAAACTGACCAGTGACAATTTCCTTCTTCACCTTGTCAAGCATACCCACCATCGTTGACTTCACATCGTCGATAGCGTCATAGATGACAGAGTAAGTATTGATTTCAACACCCTCACGGTCAGCCAAACGGCGTGCATCAGCAGAAGGACGAACCTGGAAACCAACGATGACAGCATCAGAAGCAGATGCTAACATCACATCATTCTCTGAAATCTGCCCTACTGCCTTGTTGATAACATTCACCTTCACCTTCTCTGTTGACAGCTTGATGAATGAGTCAGACAATGCCTCGATAGAACCATCGGTATCACCCTTCACGATAATATTCATCTCATGGAACTCTCCACGAGCGATTCGGTGAGAGATATCAGACAATGTAAGACGAGTCTGTGTACGCAAGCCTTGCTCACGCTGAAGCTGCTCACGCTTGTTAGCAATCTCACGTGCCTCCTGCTCAGTCTCCATCACATGGAATGTATCACCTGCTGTTGGTGCACCATTCAGACCAAGAATAATAGCTGGTTCTGCTGGTCCCGCACTCTCAATGCGTTGGTTACGTTCATTGAACATAGCCTTAATACGACCCCAAGAAGTACCAGCGATAACGTTATCACCAATCTTCAACGTACCATTAGAAACGAGTACCGTACTAACATAACCACGCCCCTTATCGAGAGATGACTCGATGATCGTACCTGTTGCCTTACGGTTAGGATTAGCTTTTAGATCCATCATATCAGCTTCAAGCAGTACCTTATCAAGAAGTTCATTAACACCTAATCCCTTCTTAGCACTGATCTCCTGACACTGATACTTACCACCCCACTCTTCAACAAGTAGATTCATCTGTGATAAGTCCTCACGTATCTTATCAGGATTAGCTCCTGGTTTATCTATCTTATTAATAGCAAACACCATTGGCACACCAGCTGCTTGCGCATGAGCAATAGCCTCCTTTGTCGTAGGCATCACCGAGTCATCGGCAGCGATGATGATAATAGCAATATCCGTTACTTGTGCACCACGAGCACGCATAGCAGTAAATGCTTCGTGACCCGGAGTATCAAGGAAAGTAACCTTCCGACCATTCTCCAATGTCACACTATAGGCGCCAATGTGCTGGGTAATACCACCGGCTTCACCAGCAATCACGTTAGTATTACGGATATGGTCAAGCAACGAGGTCTTACCATGGTCTACATGTCCCATGACAGTAACAATAGGAGCACGTGAAACCAGGTCGTTCTCATCATCTACCTCCTCGCTTACAGCTTCCTGTACTTCTGCACTGACATACTCTGTCTTGAAGCCAAACTCATCAGCAACAAGGTTGATAGTCTCTGCGTCCAAACGCTGGTTAATAGAAACCATAATACCTACAGACATCAACGTTGATATGACATTTGTTACTGGGATATTCATCATTGTAGCCAACTCAGATACGGTAACAAACTCTGTCAACTTCAATATCTTACTTTCCTTACGCTCTGCTTTAGCCTCGGCATTGAGACGTTCCTGTACAGCATCACGCTTCTCCTTACGGTATTTAGCACCTTTCTTATTCTGGCTCTTACTTGTTAAACGAGCAAGAGTCTCCTTTACCTGACGTGCTACAGCTTCATCATCCACCTCTAAAGGTTTCTGATTACGATTGCGATTCTTCTTTCCACCATTCTTGTTACCGCCGTTATTGCCACCTTTCTTACCACTCTGGTTCTGCTGCTGATTAGCGGCTGCATTGATATCAACACGTTCCTTATTAATACGAACACGTTTCTTCTTGCCCTGACCATTACCCTGACCAGCCTTCTCTTCGCGCTCTTTACGACGTTCTTCCTTACTCTTCTTCTTAGGACGAGTGCTCTGATTCAGCGTACTGAGGTCTATCTTCCCCAATACATTCACCTTTGGTGTATTGAGCATCTTCTTCTCATTCTTGGTCTGGAACAGTCCGTTATCATTCTTATCCTCCACTACTTCAGAATTTGTAGTTGTATTTGATGTTGTCGAAGCAGGCTCAGCCTTTACTTCAGCTTTCACTTCTTTCTTTGGCTCATCATGCTTCTTCTCCACCTTAGACGTATTCACACCCTTTGTGTCAACGACCTTTTTCTCTTTAGAAGTATTTACAGGATTCTCCATCTTAGGCTTAACAGATGTTTCAGACTTCACCGTCTCTTTCTTTTCGGCTGGCTTATCATTAACTACAGGCTTATCCACCTTCTTGGTTTTCACAGCCTTTTCAGCCTCTTTCTTATCCTGCGCTTGACTCACGGCAGTAGCAACTACAGGGTCAGACTTCTTTTCAGTAGGAGCAACAGAAGACTTATTGACCGGCTTATTAAGCTGTTCAAGATCTATTTTTCCGACTGGTTTATACTGCGGACGATTAGCCTTTAGGAGCGTTTCAGCCCTATGGTCAGTTGCAGACTTCTTCTCTTTAGGCTTCTTCTGGAAAAGTTTAGCTGCATCATTCTTCACCTCTTTATCGTTCTTAAAGGCTCCGACAAGGGCATTATACTGCTCATCACTGAGTTTGAAGTTCAAGTCACTCTTAACTTCCCCCAACTCTTGTTTCTTCTCCAAGAACTCCACTGCCGTCTGAAGTCCTATATTCAATTCGCGAATTGCTTTGTTTAATCTGATGCTCATTAACTTTATTTTATTCGGTGTTGGGTGCTAGTTGTTGGTTGTTGTATTGCCTTTTGGTAGAGAGGGGTTCCGAACATGGAGTTGAATATAGTCACACCCGTTAGCTATACATCAACAGCCATCACCCACCAACCAATCACCTTTTACTGTTCAAACTCTGACTTTAAGATGTTCAAAACGTTATCTACAGTTTCTTCCTCTAAGTCAGCTTTCTCGATCAACATCTCACGTGGAGCATTTAATACCTGTCGTGCGGTATCAAGACCAATGCCTTTAATAGCATCGATAACCCACTGATCAATCTCATCTGAGAACTCATCCAAATAGATATCCTCCTCTGCATTCTGTTCATCAAGCTCACGGAACACATCAATAGTATAACCTGTCAGCATACTGGCCAACTTGATATTCATACCACCACGACCGATTGCCAAGCTCACTTCCTCTGGTTGCAAGTAAACCTCCGCCTTCTTATTTTCCTCGTCAATGGTCAAACTGCTAACCTTAGCAGGAGCCAATGCACGTTGGATGAAGAGCTTAGTATTGGCAGTCCAATTGATGACATCGAGGTTCTCGTTGCATAACTCACGAACAATACCATGTACACGACTACCACGTACACCAACGCAAGCACCAACAGGATCAATGCGATCGTCAAAACTTTCAACAGCTATCTTAGCACGTTCACCAGGCATACGAGCAATCTTACGAATGGCTATCAAGCCTTCTGCTATTTCAGGAACTTCTGCCTCCAAAAGTCGCTCCAAGAATTCAGGTGCTGTACGTGAGAGGATAATCTTTGGGTTGTTATTCTCGTTATCAACGCGCAGGATCACCGCACGAATGGTCTCACCCTTACGGTACTGATCACGTGGTATCTGCTCGCCCTTGGGTAAGATCAACTCGTTATTCTCGTCATCAACAAGCAAGACCTCACGTTTCCATGTTTGATAAACCTCACCGGAAATAATCTGCCCAACGCGATCCTTATATTTATTATATAGTGAATCATGCTCCAATTCAAGGATCTTTGAAGCCAAAGTTTGGCGTAGATTCAAGATAGCACGGCGACCGAACTTATTAAAATCGACCTCCTCACTAACATCCTCACCAACTTCATAGTCAGCTTCTATCTTACGTGCATCCGTCAGACTAATCTCTTTATTCTCGTCTTTAACCTCACCGTCAGCCACTACTACACGGTTACGATGAATCTCAAAGTCGCCCTTGTCTGGGTTAACAATCACGTCGAAGTTTTCATCGCTACCGAATATCTTTGCGAGAACATTACGGAAGCTCTCTTCCAAAACACTCACAAGTGTTGTACGATCGATGCTCTTGGTGTCTTTAAACTCCTTAAAGGTCTCGATCATATTCGGACGCTCTTCTTCTACTTTTCTTGCTGCCATAGCCTTTACTTGAAACTTATTATATATTTTGTATACTTTACTTCATCCATCTTGTACGCATGGTCTACATCCATCTTCACAGGACGCTTCTTTCCTTCCACTTGTACTTTCTCATTGACAGCAACGATGAAATCATTGCCATCAACGCTCTTCAAAACGCCTTTAACTTTCTTCCCGTCTTTATCCAGCACCTCAACTTCCTTTCCAATGAAGTTCTGATACTGCTGTGGAACCTTGAATGGCTGACCAAGACCAGCAGAACCTACCTCTAACTCATAGTCTTCCTCATCACGTGAAAGGCGATCCTCTATATACTTACTCAGCTCTACACAATCCTCAATCCATACCCCATCGGCATGATCAATCTCAACAACAATCTTGTCATCTGGACTTATTTGAATGTCAACAAGGAAGTATTCTTTACCTTCCAGCCACTCGTCAACGAGACTCTTTACAACGTTTTTATCTATCATAAGCGTTTTAATATGAAAAATGAGGAGCTATCGAAAGCCCCTCATTCCTCTGAACGTGTGCAAAGTTACAAATAAATTCGACACAAGCCAAATGTTTTCTGCATTTTCTTAAAGTATAAGTAGCTCTAATACATATTATATACGTAATTGGCAACCATCGCTATCACACAAGCCTAACTCCATACGCCTACCTTCCGACACACGCTTTATTATCTTTGTGATAAGCCTTCCAAATCCTCTTAAAAACATATACCTAATTCTGAAAAGATGCTGTTTAAAATAGGAAAATAGACTAAAAATTAGCATTAAACAAATTATTTATCAAATAAAAATAGACTAATTTTTCACCTCTCCAACGCCCTTTTATAAGAATAAGAATGCCTATCTATAACAAAAAAGATACTCCTTGATAACATCAGAGAGTATCTTCAATCTTTTCAAAACTATCGTCTATTACTTATAACGATTATTCCTTATTTTGTCTCGGTAGTCTTTTTAGAATCAACTAAAGGCTGTAACACTTTCTTATATGCAGCTGGATCATTCAATAACTCTACAGCCTTTTTCCATTGTTTGTCGAACTGCAAGCCATTTTCCATTGCCCCCCTCTGATAGTAATAAGCAGCAACAAGATCACTTGTCAACAACTGTTTTAAGGTCTGCTTGTTGTAATCAAGATCCTTAGCAATGTTATGATTGAGCTTTTTCTCCAGTGCATCGAACTCAGGTTTAGCGTCATCATAATAGCCTTCAAACCTTGCGAGCTTCACAAGACCCTCTAAATACTTCTTGCTTTCACGGTCATACTTGAAGCCACTCTTTAGTACTGCCTGTTTGAAGTCAGCGTAATCTACATCAGAGATAACGAAGTTCTTAGCTGGAGCTATTGTAGGATGTGTTCTCAAATACTTCAATTCCCAGTTCAACATAACCTCGGTTGAATCACGTCCAGAAGCCGTTAGATAGAATGCAATATTAGGTAGAGAGTCAGGTTGTACTTCGATATCTGGCTTAATACCTCCACCATCTCTAACCTCTCGTCCATTGGCTGTGTGGAACACATGTGTCAATGAGTCAGGCACATGTTCGGTATAGCCTCCGTTAGAGTGCTTATAATTGATAGCTTGGATGCAACGCCCACTAGGGATGTAATACTTGCTGGTTGTCAACTTTAAGTTGGCGTTATAAGGGAGATCCATTGATACCTGAACGAGTCCCTTACCGTATGTTCGTGTACCGAGAACAACAGCCCGATCCAAGTCCTGTAAACTGCCACTTGTAATCTCACTGGCACTTGCGGTCTCATCACTCACTAAAACAACTATTGGCATAACTGTATCTATTGGCTCTACAGTTGTCTTATATTCCTTATTCGCGCGTTCCATCTTTCCAACGGTCTTCACCAATGTGATACCTTTCGGAACAAACATGTTTACGATATTGATAGCCTCTTGCAGACTTCCACCACCATTATTACGAAGGTCGAAGACAAGCGACTTCATACCTTGTTTTTTCATATCAAGAAAGGCGCGACGAACGTCCTTTGAACAATCAGTTGTGAAAGAGTTGAGATTTAAATAGCCCACACCATTATCCTGCAAGCCATAGTATGGCACTGCTGGTAATTGGATGGAACGACGCGTAATCTTAAACTTCATCTTCTTTCCCGTTGATGGTCTCTTTATCGTGAGGACGAACCGTGAGCCCGCATCACCACGTAGCCTGTTACTAACATAGGATACATCTTTACCCACCATAGACGAATCGCCGATAGCAAGAATAATATCTCCCTTCTTCAATCCAGCCTCTGCAGCAGGCATATTCTCGTATGGCTGATCAATAATCGTATTCTTTATAGCAAAGTTATAACGTATTATTGCACCGATACCAGCATACTTACCCGATATCATCAAGTCGAGATCTTTCACCTTATCTGCAGGGTAATACACCGTATAAGGGTCCAACGAATGAAGCATATAATTAATACCATTGCCTACAACCTCATCTGCATTGAGACTGTCAACATACATCAAGTCAAGGTATTTATATATGGCGGAGAAGGTCTCAAGATTCTTTGCTACTTTAAAATTATGATCCTTTTCGGTATTATTCTGTGCCATCGCAGCACCACCGAAAGTAAGAATACAGAGACTAAATACTATAAACAGTTTTCTCATTACTTATGTTTTGTTTGTAAGTTATGCGGTTATCTACGGAACAAAAGTACATTATTATAATCGAAAACACATAATATCGAGGATAAAATAAAGGATTTTCCTCTTTAATTAAAAAATCTTCTCAAAACATTTGGTAGTTACAAATAAACATACTACCTTTGCAACCGCTTACAAGAAACAAGCACTGCTTCAGTAGCTCAGTTGGTTAGAGCACCTGACTGTTAATCAGGGGGTCGTTGGTTCAAGCCCATCCTGGAGCGCATAGAAAAGGAAGTTCTCAATTACAGAACTTCCTTTTTTCGTTTATTAAAAACAAAGCCTTAACAATCACATACTATTCTTAAAGAGGGGAATTAGCCCCTACCTAAACACCATAACACAGCGAGTTTACTCATAGACCATAAAGAGAGAGGGCACATAAGACCCTGATTAAGGTGTCTATGTACCCTCTTTAGTTATTGATGTCTGCTAAAGCTCTTACTTACTTTGATCTCCAAAGACCATGAAGGTTGCAATATTCACGTGCGTAAACCTCCTTAGCATCTGTCTTGAAGACTGCCACAGGCTTGTCTGTTGGAGAGAGATACTTACGGAGAACTTCGTTGTTTTCGGTAATCAATTCGATCCATTGGATAGAATGAGCCTCTGTCATTGGGTGCTCAACTTCACCAACTGTAACACTATAACCGCCTTCTACCTTCTCAACCACTGGTACATGCTTCTCTGTGGCAGCATCGGTTGTGTTCTCTTTAACTGGTTGTAAGTTACCTAACTCACACTCTCCACCAACCAATACTTCTACTAAACTACCCGTCTCTGGGCACTTATATACATCGTTTCTTGTCGCCATAATAAATTATTAATTAATGTTCGGATGCAAATTTAAGAGTATTTGTTGGAAGAAAAGAAACTATCCTTTGTAAATATTACAAGCCTTACATTATTTAACAATTAGCACTGACTAATGGAGAAAGGAGCAGGGATAAGAGAAGTACTATTCGACTTACATTATAAAAAGAAAGGAAGGCGAACACCGCTGTGAACGCCCTCGCTTATTGTCATTCAAAACTTGTTATCTAAGTAAACATATTGTTTTGAACCATTCAAACATAAAAACTTAAACCTAAAACCATTACTTCTACATTAATTAAAAGTATGAACTAAAACCTAATCTATCTATCTTATAATAACCTTCTTACCATTGTGAATATAGATACCAGCTTGTGTTGGCACTTTAGAAAGGCGTTGCCCAGACAGGGTGTAATAATGGTTATCGGTGCTGACTGGTGCCTCTTTACCACGTACATTATCAATCTTTGTCACGCTAAAGGTCTCATCATTCACCTTATATTTCCCATCTTCTTTCGTACTTGTAACCACAAAGTAAGAGGTTTTATTCACTCGTTCAATATCAAGGGTCTGGTTATTAGCAGCCGTTGTAGCCGTCCCTATGTTAAAAACAAAGTTGACATAATCATTCGCCTTGTTGAGTGTGTATTCCTTACAGAACCATGTCTTGCCATTCACTGTAGCCTTATTTGTCACCTTATCACCTGGCCAAGACGTTCCGACATGAGTACCACCCCAAGAGTGAATATTCACATAATCGTTCCAACCCACCTGCTCCGTATTCACGTAAACACGGATAATTTGAGGAACGAAAGGCTCCGGCTGCTTCACCATATACGTGCGTGTGAGCACCTTCTCCCCTACTTTACCATTCGACAACACTGCCACCTTTAATATAGTCTTCCCCTCGGGCAATGTAATTTCAGTACCATTTGCCACCTTATCACTACCTATCGTCGGTGTTGAACCATCTAAGGTATAAACCAATTGAGCGTTATCATCAGCAGAAACAGCCACCAGTTTAACCTTCAAGTTCTCACTTTCATAACTTCCATTAGCCTTATCCGCCCATGGCAATTCAGCCTCTCTTGCAAGATAATAAGCGTAATGATAACCACTCAACAGCTTTTTATAACGTGAAGAAGGAACATCCAGTTGGTTCGCACCTTTACCCACAACGACAAGCAAATCGCCCTTCTCTCCCTTCACAACATTGGCATAATAATCCTTTGAAGAGCGATTAGGCTGATATGCACTCTCGTTAGTAATCCCTGCCAACTTGCGTGCGTCAATCATAGCCTTTATCTCTTTAGGATAAGCAAGATAATGTTTATAGAACACACAAGGCGTTCCTGGCATAGCTAAAAGATAGGCATTAGCAGCCAACGTATCCCTTCGGATAGGGTCTTGTTGCTCTGATACAGAGCGATACTCAACATCATGGTTTTCAACGAAAGTCACTGAATAACACTTGTAAGCACCATTATCAACATTCAAACCCGTAGTATAACTGTTGCCTAATACAGCCCAATTCTGACTATTGATAGCATCACGAACGGAATAACGGAAGGCGAAATCGAAGGCGGCACTACGCTTTCCCGTACCATCAATCCATGCCTTTACCGTATTCGCATTACCATCCCAATACTCGCCAACAGAGTACTTCACGCCTGCTGCAGTATTATAATCACCAACATGCGAAGCGCCAAATCCCTTCACCATATCATATCGGAAACCAGAATAACCAAGGTCATTGAGCAAGTAATCTTCGTATGCTTTGACAATAGTTTGTACGTTCTGACTATTATGATCAAGGTCGCGCATACCGCCCCAATCCTGTCCTTCATCATTGTTCCGACTTAATTGCACGCCCTCTTTCCGAGCCTGTTCGCCCGCTTTTCCGCCATCATCATTAGCGCAGACATCAGTTGACTGGTGCTGATAAGTAACTCCCTTATATGTCTCGGCAGGGAATCCAAACCATCCATTATTCGTTCCGTGATGATTAATCACTACATCGGCAATCGTCCCAATATGCTTCTCTTTGAAGGTACGAATCATACTCTTGAGTTCCGCCTCAGTACCGAACGATGAGTTCTGATTGAAGTAATAGAGCGGATCATAGCCCATCGACTTCGAGCCAGCAGCCTTACCACTCTGCGGAACCCATACAAGGTCGAAGTAACCCGATAGGTCGTCGGCTTTCTTTTCAAGCACTGTCCACTGCGAATCATCGAATGAATCCCAATAAAAACCTTGTAACATCACACCGCCATAACTGCTTGGCCAACCTTGTGCCATCGCACAGATGCAACATAAAGAGGCACATAAACTTGTCAAAATACGTTTCATGTAGATTTCAATTTTTAGTTAATTCTTATCAATGAGCACAAAGTTAGTGATTTACAACACATTATCTTACTATACAGCTTACGGTTTACTCTTTTTTTCATGCAAACGTTTGCACTTCGAGCAGGGTATGGTCACAACCACAACTAACGGCAATCACATCCCCACATCTCCCTTTTCTCCACCCTACGATACGACTCTCTCTGATTCAAAATAATATACTTTCAATCACTACCAACGCATAGTAATGAGAGTTTCAAGCCTTGAGACTATGTGTTTCAGGGCTTGAAACTATGTGTCTCACAGCCTGAAACAGTGTGTCTCAAGGCTTGAGACTATGCGTTTCATATACTGAAACTCTGCGTTCCATGTATTGAAACTCTACGTTTCATTTATTGAAACGATGAGTTTCATAGACTGAAACAGGAATGAAACACACTTATCACGAGGGCAGATGCACACAAGGAGCAAGAAAAAGGTGCGTTGGTCAAGATTGAACCAACGCACCCGAAATATATAATTAGGTATTCAACGTCTATGGAACAAGCTCCATTGTGCAGTGTGACTTGCTGTCACAAGAGAGATACAACTTGATGTTGTACTTGCCAGCTGTTACATTGATATTACCGCCCTTAAAGGTGATGTTATCCAATGAACCGCCCCAATCTAACACCCAATCGCTATTCGCACGGAACTTCAACTCACCTGTTGTCAGTGTGATGTTATTAAGTTCCCAACACTTTTGAGCTGCATTGTAAGTCATTGCTTGGTCGCTGCTCCAACCGTTAGGAGTGGCAGAACCGATGATACCAACACTATTGATTGCTGTGTAAGTAATGCTTTGTGTGGTCAGATCAAGGTCTACCTTATAGAAGCCAGCAGGCTCTGTCATAACGATGTTAGCACCCTTCTCTACAAGTCCCTGACCATAGTCAGTACCATCCCAATTCTGTTGGGTAGCAAACTTAAAGCCGTTCTGATTGAGATACATAAAGCCTGTGTACTTGCCATCAGTAGCTGGGCTATAGAGCGGATCACTGAATGACCAGCCGTTAGCATCGCCTGACATATAGAGATACTGCGTGAAGGCAGGAGCAATACAGGTGACCTTTGCCTTTACATTCTGCGACAGATTGTAGCCCTCGCCACGCTGTAGTTTAATCTTATTGGTTACGGCTATGGCTACTTCATGCTGGTCGCCATTCTTACCATAAAGGGTCTCTATGGCAGAAACAAGTTCTGAACTCTTTACCTTTCCTGCATTGCTGACATTCAAGGTTGCCGTCTTGTTGTTGTTAGAAAGTACGGCAGTCAAGGTTTGTGCAGCTACGGCATCAGTTGAAACCACTGATGGAGTAAAGAGCAGGACAGAGTCGGCAGTCACCGTATTGAAGTCGATTGCGGGTGCTTCGGCTACTGTGAACTTCACAGAGCTGGCAGTCTCCTCTGGACTATACTGTGGCTTAGTCCACTCTTCATATTCATTGCTACCACAAGAAGCAAGGAGCAGTGCGACACTTGCTAAGATTAATATCTTCTTCATATCGTTTCTTGTTATTAAGCAGAGGGTGCGCCCCAAGGCTATGCCTATCGGCACACACCCCCTAAAAGGTATCTTTTATTAATTATTGTTTTACGAAAGAATACTGTCCAGTGATGTCGTTGAAGTAAACAGTGTACGTTCCCTTCAAGTTACGAACATTCTTGCCACCCTTAGTTGCAACACCGTATGGGAAGTTTTCAGCACCCCAATTTACGTCCCATGTGCCATTGGCAGCAAACTTGCAGCCTTCGCCATCAGCACCTGTTGACTTCTCTGTGAATGTCACTGTAGCCTTCCAATCGTGGTTCTCAACAACAGATGTCTCTGCAGTCATTGGTGTACCACCTGCAACAGTCCAGCCATCGTGCTTGCCAGGCAATGCCATTGAAGTATAGACAGTAGGTGCTGCACCAGTGTAAGGTACAATCTTTAACTTAGGATTCTTTGTATCGAATGTAATCGTATAGTAGCCTGCTGTTGGCACTTGAATATCTGTTGATCCACCAATATTATAGGTGAAATCACCAAAGCTTGCACCTTGTCCAACCTCACCATCATTCCAATTTGCAGGGTTCTTCTTCAACTTGAAGCCTGCTGTTGATAGGTAACCAGTCCAAGAGATAACGCCCTTACCAGTTTTCTTGTCATACTCCTGACCTTCCTGTGGGAGCAATGGTACAACCTGACTATTGCCCCATGAGCCATCACCGAAGCTACCACCAACGAGATACCAGGTCTCAACAGGAGCATCAGAGAGCTCAACATAATAAGGAGCAACGCTAACCTTAACGGCATTTGAATAGATGGTATCACCCTTAACAATTGAGTAAACGCGTGCATAGAGGTCTTGGCTTGCTGGCACATGACCCTCTTCATAACGCTCCATCTTCTCTATTGCGGTCGCAAGTTCGGCTGCGCTAACCGACGTACTACATGTTCCTGTTGGTGTACCAACAGGTGCGTAGTCGCCACGTTCAGTATCCATATCAACTACCTTATCGACTGATTTAGTCCACTTATTGGTAGTTGAGAATTGCATACCATACTCGGCAGCTATCGGAGCACCATATTCTGGTTGTGACCAAGTGAAGTTCAACTTATCAGCAACCTTTAGATCAACTGTCTGTGCAGCGTAGGCAGGAGTATTCAGCTTGAATGTCTTCGGAGTAAGAAGGGTTGGATTATGATCCAAGTCCTTGTCACAAGCAGAGAACAACGCTACACCTGCACACAATAACAATGATGACTTAATTATTGATTTCATATTAATTATCATTTAATCATTTATGTTCTATTCGATAGTTCAATCTTCTTTCTATCCAATACTTAGCCTCTGGTGTGCACCATCAGCTAAGTATTGGCATACACTTTAATTATATCCTTGATTCTGAACAAGATTTCCGTTAGCTGTCAAGTCAGATGAAGGAATTGGGAAGAGATTGAGGTGAGCATCAAAGTTACGACCGTTCTTTACGCCGCCCTTCCAACTCCAGTTATAGTTAACGTCACCTCCAAAGTAACCGAAACGTATGAGCGTTGTGCGACGGAGCCCTTCGAAGTAGAACTCACGGCTCCATTCATCACAGATCTGACGCAGAGAATAAGCGGTGTGAGTGGTAGCGTGCGCACGACTACGTAGTGCGTTGATGTATTGTGTACCATCGGTTGTTGTCGTTCCACCATTCATACGGGCATCAGCCTCGGCATATATCAGATAAGCTTCAGCAGCACGCATGAGGAAGAAGTCGGTATCAGGGAAATTAGAGTCATGTCCGGCAGAACCATCCGTCTTAAAGTTAGTGAACTTACAAACGGCAAATCCGTTCGTAAACACTTTCACATCAGTTTCATTATTACCATTATCTACGTTTCTTCCATCACCATCGAAGAGTGCACGATCATCATCGGCAGCAGCTGGCATAGCGTAAGCACCAATATTAGGAGCGTCATCATTAGGGAAGAACTTCAGCACTAAGTCATGGCGCATACGGTTACCACCCCATCCTGCAGTTGTGTTGTTGCCCTTTGTGGTAGCATCCTTTATGTGCTCGCTGTTGTCATTTGAGCCAGCCATGAGGTAAAGCGTTGTACCGTAAGAGGTAGTTGTCTTACCATCTTGGAGGATTGGGAAGATAGCCTCAACAGAAGCTCCATTCTCGCCATTGTCGCCCATGAAGAGCTGTTGATAGGCACTCCACTGTCCTTTCTTGGTTGTGTAGAGCTTGTAAGGGGAGTCGATGACCTTCTTTGCATATAGCTTAGCATTAGCCCAGTCAGCTGTACCTGTATACACCTCAGCATTCATGTAGAGACGAGCTAAGAGCATCCATGCAGCAGCTTTATCAACACGACCATAGCCAGCAGTAGCTGAAGTCTTTGGTTGAGGCTCGCTCAATTTAGGCTCAACATTGGTCTTTAATTCATCAACAAGCCACTTGTAAAGATCAGCACGCACGATACGGGCAGGCTTACTAGACGATATTGCTGTCGTAAATGGCACGTTACCGAACTCATCCAAGAGGTAATAATAGTTCAAAGCGCGGAGGAAACGAGCCTCAGCAGACATCGTTTCGTTATAGTCGCCATAGTCGACAAGATACTGATTACAGTAAGTAATGCCTGCGTAAAGGCGGTTATAGAAACCTTTCAACATAGGATGTGAAGCATCATAAGTATTGAAGTTGAAGTTGAGAATACCTTCATCACCACCCCAAGCACAGATGGCTTCATCTGTTGTAAGTTCCTGTGTATTGAACAACTGACGAACGTAACCACTCGTACCACCATCTATACCATCGACATCACAATCACCATTAGCTCCTCCATTACCAGCCATTGCGATGGTAGCATAACACTTGTTTAAGGAGCTTTCAGCCTTTGTATTAACCTTTGTCTTTAGATTTGGATCAATTGGATTAACATCCAAATCACCAGTACAAGAGGTAAGTCCTACAGACAGCATAAAGGCTGCTGCAGAGAATATATATTTAATGTTTGTATTCATTGTAACTACTCTTTAAATGGATTAGAAGTTCAAATTCAGACCCAAGATGAATGATATTGGACGTGGATAGAGGTTATTGTCAATACCATTGAACACCTCTGGATCAAGTCCCTTATACTTAGTAAGACAGAAGACATTGTTCACTGTACCGTAAACACGACCGGAGATACCATTCCAAGTACCCTGCTTGAGAAGGTTAGCGAAGCTGTAACCAAGGGTGATATTATCCATCTTTAGGAATGAAGCATTCCGTACCCAGTAATCAGTCTGTATAGACTTTGTCTCTGTTGTGAGCCAGTTATCAGCCAAGACATCCGATGGACGGTTTACAAGAAACTTACTCTTTGAATACAACTCAGAGTTTGACATGTTCGCAACACTTGCGAAAGCATCATTGTAAACATAGTTACCAAGACTTGCACGGAGTGCGAAACCGAGGTCCCAATTACGATACTCAAAGCGAGAAGCAAAGCCCATTGTTACAGGAGCAGCAGGTGCCTTATAATAGTACTTATCAGCATCTGTGATCTTACCATCACCGTTGCGGTCTACAACTACACCCTCTAATGGCTTTCCATTCTTATCATATACCTGTTGGAATACATGGAAGGAGTTGACAGCGTTACCTACATGCTGTGCCTGAATGTTACCACCTGTACCAGCAGAAATACCACCTGTTGGAACGAAGTAGTTCGCATCATTGCCACCGTTAAGATTGGTGATCTTATTATAATTATATGTGAAGTTGTAATCCATTGTCCAGTTAAATAGCTTGGTATTAACAGCTAACCAGTGGATACTTGCTTCAACACCTGTGTTAAACATAGAGCCGATGTTGCTCATAACCTGATTGCGGAAGTTAGATCCAGCAGACACAGTTGCACTGTTAAGGAGGTCACTTGTCTTACGATAGTACCAATCAACTGTACCGCTAAGACGCTGCTTGAGGATACCCCAATCTAAACCTATATTATAAGAGGTGGTCGTCTCCCACTTCAGATTCGGATCGAATGCCTTTGGTCGAGCTAACGTACCATCGCCATAAACAGGATAGTAAGACTCGTTACCTGTATTCATCTCATAAACGGCGAAGTAGTTATAATCTCCGATACCTTCTTGCTGACCTGTCATACCCCAGCTAAGGCGCAACTTCAAGTCAGACAACCAATCAATCTGCTTCAACATATTCTCTTCATTCATACGCCAAGCGAATGCGAATGATGGGAATACAGCCCAGTGATCTTTGAAACGAGACGAA
The DNA here is from genome assembly GCF_018127765.1 of Prevotella veroralis. NCBI lineage: Bacteria > Pseudomonadati > Bacteroidota > Bacteroidia > Bacteroidales > Prevotellaceae > Prevotella > Prevotella veroralis. The sequence goes on from NZ_CP072330.1 coordinate 1,778,054, forward strand.
CCATCATCACGAACAGTAGCTGTTACCATGTAGCGACCATCCATCAACGACCAGTTAGCACGACCGAAGAAAGATACGAGGTAGTTCTCTGTTGCGAAGTCATACTTCGTACGATTGCGCTCTTTACCGGCAAGTGTTGCATCGTTATTAGTCTTTGGATAGAAGCTCCAATATGAGTTGTGCGTATTATGCCAGAAGTGTGCCCACTCATAACCAGCCATGATATCAAAGTGATTCTTAGCCTTGTCGTTGAAGTCATGGTAGTATTGAGCGTAAGCAGAAAGCTGCATATTGCGCTTCAACTGTGATTCCCAACCATGTGAACCATAGTAAATAGCCTGTGGAGAAGCAGGATCAATATCTTTTGTCTGACGTCCTTTGGCAATATCAATACCAGCAGTAACGTGTAAACGGAGGTCTTCGAAACCATGTACCTTATAGTCTACATCAGCACTACCTAAGAAGTCGCGACTAATGGCGCGTTCGTTCCTTAGATTAAGGATAGACACAGGATTCTTTGTAGCCAATGAGTAGTAAGTCTGTGGCCAAGTAGGGTCATTGAGCGCAGTACCATCGTCCAACCACTGATAATAACCTCCGAAGTTATCAAATCCAGTTGCACGAACAGGCTGTGTAGGGTCGAACTGACGTGCAGCCTTTATCGCTTCACCATCAGCATAGCGGTTCTTTGTCCACATACCCTTTGCATTCAACGTCAACTTCAAATGGTCATTCAAGAGAGAAGGACTCAATGTGAAGGCACCAGTGAAACGCTCGAAGTTAGAGGTCTTAATGATACCCTGTTGGTTTGTATAGCCTGCACTAACACGATAAGGTAACCAGTTTGCAGCCTGACCAGATACTGCTACGTTATGATCATGACTAAATGCTGTACGGAAGATCTCGTCTTGCCAGTTAGTATTTGCCTTACCCAAACGAGCGTAAGCAGTAGGAACTTTGTTACCATTAGAGTCCAGTGTGTACAATGCCGTACCGAACTTCTCTGTTATAAGTTTACGATATTCATCAGCCGACAAAACGTCTAAGTTCTTTGAATTCGTACTAACAGTAAAGCTACCATTATAAGATATCTGTGTTCCACGACGACCTTTCTTTGTCGTAATGATGATAACACCATTCGAACCACGAGAACCATAGATAGCAGTAGCGGAAGCGTCTTTCAAGACGTTAAATGATTCAATGTCTTGTGGGTTAACAAGTGACAATGGGTTTGATACACCTTTAATACCTGTCTGGTCCATAGCCACACCATCAATGACAATCAACGGATTGTTAGATGCATTCAAAGACGAACCACCACGAATACGAATGGTTGAACCACCACCAGGAGTACCACCATCATTCGTGACACTCACACCGGCAACCTTACCAGAGAGCATATCCTGCGCATTGACAACAAGTCCTTTATTCTTGCCATCAGGCTTCAGAGCTGTTACAGAACCCGTTAAGTCGCTCTTCTTAACGGCACCATAACCAATAACAACTACCTCATTCATCTGTTGAGCTTGGTCATCTTTCAATGTAATGACCATTCCATTGGATGCAGCAACCTGCTGCTTTTGATAACCAATGTAAGAGATTGTAAGTGTAGCACCAGGTTGCACATTGACAGAGAAGTTACCATCAAGATCCGTTACAGTACCATTTGTAGTTCCATTAATAAGAACAGAGGCACCAATAACAGGCTCACCTGAAGCATCTTTCACCTGTCCTGTGACAGTAGTAGACTGTGCAAAAGCACTAACTGAAAGGCAGAGACCAGCGAAGAGCCCCATTACCTTAACAGGAAACTTGCATTTTACCTGCTTCATCTTTTTGTTAATTAAAGTGTTATAAATTGATTAAAGTATATATGTTCAGCGTCATCAAGGTCGGTTAATAGCCGATTCTGAAGATTTAGTAAGTGCAAAGTTAAACGAGAAAGACGACTTTCACACTTTTTGGGTATTAAATATGTTATTTAAACTGCGCAAACGTTTGCGCACATAAAAAGGCTATAAATAAATTGATATAGGTCAAAGGAATTGTGAAAAATATGTATATTTGCGCTACAGAAGTAAATCTATAAGGATCAAGAACATCTATTAATTCAGATGAACAATCTGCCCAGCATAACAATGAAAGATATAGCCCGAGACTTAGGAGTATCGGTTGCTACTGTCTCTCGCGCCCTCAAAGACAGCCCAAGGATATCGGCTGAGAAGCGCGAAGAGATTAAGGCTTATGCTCGCGAACACAACTTTTTTCCAAACATCATAGCCGAGAGCTTGCGCAAAAGCAAGGTTCAACCACTAAAGATAATAGGTGTTATTATCCCTCAATTATCCCACTTCTATTTCTCATCTATCCTTTCCGGCATCGAAGAGGAAGCCTCTGCAAGAGGTTACCAATTGATGGTTGCACAAAGTAAAGAGAAGTATGAGAACGAGGTAAGGATATGTAAAGCCTTCCACGAGAATAAGGTTTGCGGTATTATCGTGTCTCAAGCGAAGAACACATTGAAGTATGATCACTTCCAAAAGCTCATCAGCCAAGGTCTACCTCTCGTCTTCTTCGATCGCATCTGCACGGGTGTCAATGCCAGTAGAGTTGTCGTTGACGATTACATGGGGGCATACGCTGCCGTGTCACACCTTATAGATACAGGTTGTAAACACATTGCTTATTATGGGACATCGCTAACCATGGAGATTGGAAAAAACCGATATAATGGTTATAAAGATGCCCTCTTGAAGCATGGAATGAAGCCTGATGAACACTTGATAAGAACTTGTGACAATCGTGCTGATGCAGAGTCTATAACACCTGACGTAATGTCTTTATCCAATCCTCCTGATGCTTTCTTCGCTGTCAATGATGATACAGCCATTGGCATACTCTACTCTTGCAAACGCATGGGGTATCGTATTCCAGAAGATATATCTATCTGTGGTTTTACCAATGGAGAGCGTGCCATTGCTTGCGATCCGATGTTAACAACAGTGGAACAACGCGGTATGCGTGTAGGCGAAGAGGCTGCAAATATCCTCATTGATCAGGTAGAAGGGGTTATACCCAAGAGCCGCATAGAGAAGAGGGTGGTACGTACAAGGTTAATAGTAAGAGGTACTACGAAATAAGAAAACAAGGTCTGCCTCTACAGGAAACTCCCTTGGAGCTATTAAGGAGGCTTAATAAAGAATATAAGTAATGAAACAAAAACCTAATTTAAGTTTCTGGCAGCTATGGAATCTGAGCTTCGGTTTCTTTGGAGTACAGATTGCCTACGCCCTTCAGAGTGCTAACATCTCTCGTATCTTTGCTACACTTGGAGCTGATCCACATAAGCTCAGCTACTTTTGGATACTCCCTCCTCTGATGGGAATCATCGTTCAGCCCATCGTTGGAACCTTATCCGACAAGACATGGACACGCTTCGGACGCCGCATTCCATACCTCTTCATTGGTGCAGCTGTAGCCGTCTTAGTAATGTGTCTATTGCCTAATGCAGGTTCATTGGGTATGGCGGTATCCACTGCAATGGTCTTTGGTCTACTCTCATTGATGTTCCTTGACACAAGTATCAACATGGCAATGCAACCTTTCAAGATGCTTGTTGGTGACATGGTAAACGAGAAGCAAAAGACACTCGCCTACTCTATTCAATCCTTCTTATGCAACGCTGGCTCCATAGCTGGCTATGTTTTCCCTTTCTTATTCACATTCCTTGGTATCTCAAATCAGGCTCCTTTGGGTGTAATCCCCGATTCCGTTGTCTACTCCTTCTATATTGGTGCAGCCATACTCATCCTTTGTGTCATCTATACAACAGCCAAAGTCAAGGAGATGCCACCGGAGGAATATGCCGAATATCATAGTTTGAAGAATCCAGAAAACGAACAGAAAGCGGGCTGGATAACCTTATTAAAGAACGCACCAGCCACCTTTTGGAAGGTTGGATTGGTTCAATTCTTCTGTTGGTTCGCCTTTATGTACATGTGGACATACACCAATGGCACTGTAGCAGCAAACTGCTGGAACGTCGATATGCTTGCACATGATGCCACAACAACAGCTGGCTATCAGGAAGCAGGTAATTGGGTGGGCATCCTCTTCGCGATCCAAGCCATTGGATCAGTCGTTTGGGCAACTGTACTCCCACAATTCAAGAACCGCAAATTGGCGTATGCTTTATCGCTCATACTCGGTGGTATCGGTTTCGTCATGGCTGCTTATATACACAACCAGTACGTTATGTTCATCCCATTCATCCTCATTGGATGTGCATGGGCAGCAATGCTTGCTATGCCATTCACCTTTGTTACAAACGCACTGGAGGGTTATGGACACATGGGCGCATACTTAGGTCTGTTTAACGGAACGATCTGCATTCCTCAAATCATCGCTGCCGCAGTGGGCGGCTTATTGCTTCACATGGTTGGCTCTGAGCAGAGTCACATGATGATTGTAGCAGGAGTTGCCTTAGTCTTAGGTGCTCTCTCGGTGACAGTCATCAAAGAGCATCGTGCAAGTGAATAACAAATACATTACTTTTTTATAACTCTCTCTAAATCAAAAAGGTGTATCGGAAAGCATTCCGATATGCCTTTTTACTTTGTATTAGCCCTTACCTCCGCTTCCACAATAATATTCCTTTAAGACAGAAAGCATAGGAACAGACCTTAGTAAATGCCTCACAACAAACCACAAACAGCCTCATAACAAACCCCTCTTCGAATGAAAAGGGGAGTAGATAGTATCGTTTACAAACAAAGAGAGCCTTTCCTTGATGTGAAGAGAGGCTCTCTTTGAGGTGAAGAAACGCCCTCTTTAAATCAAAGAAAGCACCTTCTCAATTCAAGATTATTATTACTTCTGATTAACTTAAGCATTCCCTCGTATGCAGAATGCAAACGATTACGCACAAATTGATATAAATCATGCAAAGAGCTATTGCTTATTCACATTATTATTATTAACTTTGACGAAAAATAACTACCCAACTCTATGAACATACAGTTTAACATAAACTATCAAACCTACTATGGTCAAGAACTTGTCTTGAGCATAATTACAGGGAGACATAACGGGGTGAATGAGACCTCACAGTACAGGATGCACACCTTAGACGGCTATCATTGGAGCGTAGAAGTGCGTAAGGACGTGAAGCCGGGGACGCAGATTGATTACTTCTATAGTGTTCTTCGTGGCGATAACGAGGAGCGAAAGGAATGGAGCGTCATGTGTCATCAATTGAACTTCGATGCTGAACGCGGTTTAAACTATTGTGTTTATGACCACTGGAGTGATATTCCAGAGGATGCATACCTATACTCTTCTGCTATTGCTGATTGTGTTGTTGGCAAGAAACAAGAGAAGGTTAAGCTCAACAACTTCAATAAATCGGTCACACTCAAGGTGCGTGCACCACAGTTGAGGGCTGATGATCAACTCTATCTCATTGGTGCTGAACCAGCATTAGGCGCTTGGAACGAAAAGAAAGCACTGAAGATGACACAGCACAACATCAATGAGTGGATGGTAACTATTGATGGTGCAAAGTTGGCAAGCAGCCATTTAGAAGTGAAGTTCTTCATTAAAAACAAAGCAGATAACGATGCTATCGTATGGGAATACAGCGATAATCGCGTTGTGGAGTTGCCCCCTATGGATGAAGGAGACGTCATGGTCTATGAGTTGGATGAGGCTTTTTTCCCACTTCCAGCCGTTCGCATAGCCGGAACATTAGTCCCTGTCTTCTCTCTTCGTTCGGAGTATAGCTTCGGAATAGGCGACTTTGGCGACCTAAAGAAGATGATTGACTGGGTAAGTCTGACGCAACAACGTGCGCTACAGATTCTTCCGATCAACGATACAACCATCACTCACACATGGACGGATTCCTATCCTTATAGCTGTATATCCATCTTTGCACTTCATCCGCAGTATGTTGATCTCAACGCCTTACCTGCTTTAAAGGATAAAGAGCAGCGTGATAAGTTCGAAGCCTTGCGTAAAGAACTTAACGCCTTACCGCAGATTGACTATGAAAGAGTCAATGACGCGAAGACAGAATATCTACGTTTACTATTCGAACAAGAGGGTCAGAAGGTGCTCACGAGTGATGCTTTTAAAGCCTTCTTCATCGAAACAGAGAGCTGGTTAGTGCCGTATGCTCAATATTGCTACATGCGTGATAAGAATGGAACAGCTGACTTCTCACGTTGGTCCGACCATAACCAATGGGATGAAGCAGAGCGTAAACAGCTATCATCACCAAAGGAGAAAGCATACAAGGAGGTTGCTTTCTTCTATTACGTACAATATATCCTTAGCAGTCAACTAAAGGCTGTCCACGAGTATGCACAGGCGCATAAAGTGATCCTGAAAGGCGATATTCCTATCGGAGTAAACCGTTACGGATGTGACGTGTGGGCGCAACCTCGATACTTCAACCTTAATGGTCAGGCAGGCGCGCCACCTGATGATTTCTCTGTAAATGGGCAGAATTGGGGCTTTCCAACATACAACTGGGAGGAGATGATAAGCGATGGCTGCAAGTGGTGGATACGTCGCTTCCAGAACATGTCGAAGTATTTTGATGCTTACCGAATCGATCATGTCTTAGGCTTCTTCCGTATATGGGAGATTCCAATAAGCTCTGTTCATGGTTTGTTAGGACAGTTTGCTCCATCGCTCGGCATGAGTCGTGAGGAGATTGAGGGCTATGGTTTACACTGGCAAGAGGAGTTATTTACCGAGCCATTCATCACTGATTGGATATTAGATCGTGTATTTAGAGAGCATGCAGATGAGGTTCGTCAAAAGTATGTTGAGCATATTTGGGGTGACAGATACAAGATGCGTCCAGCCTTCGATACGCAACGTAAGGTAGAAAAGGCATTTGCTGGTAAGACCTCAGATACTGATGTTTGGATACGTGACGGTCTGTATTCTCTGATTAGCGATGTGCTCTTTGTGCGTGATCATAAGGATCCTAACCGCTTCCATCCACGCATTAGTGTGCAGTTCGCATTCATCTATGAGAGTCTTTACGATAGTGATAAAGCAGTATTCAACAGGCTTTATAATGATTATTATTATCGTCGCAATAACCAGTTCTGGTATCAGGAAGCAATGAAGAAGTTGCCTAAGTTGGTGAATGCAACACGTATGTTGGTATGTGCCGAAGACTTAGGTATGGTGCCTGATTGCGTTGCCTGGGTAATGAATGAGCTTCGTATCCTTAGTTTGGAGATACAGAGTATGCCGAAAGACCCGCATGTTCGATTCGGACACTTGGGTCAGAACCCCTACAGAAGTGTAAGTACTATCTCCACACATGACATGGCTACACTTCGACAATGGTGGGATGAAGACTGGGCAAGGGCGCAGGATTACTTCAATAGTATGCTTCATCGTGGTGGACCAGCACCTCACCCATTACCTGGATGGCTTGCTCGTGACATCGTTAGTCGCCATTTGACATCACCAAGTATGCTCTGCATCTTAGGCATTCAAGACTGGATGAGTATTGATGAAACGCTCCGGTTGGCTGATCCTGACGCCGAACGCATTAACATCCCGGCTAATCCTAAGCACTACTGGCGCTATCGTATGCATGTAAGTATCGAAGAGTTAATGAAGAACAAGGACTTTAATGGACAAGTAATTGACTTGATTAACCAAGCTGGAAGATAATTCTATTAGGCGATTATGATGCTTTGACAAGTGGTTATAATCGCCTATTATCAATAAAACCATCTATAACTATTCATTAAGAAGACTAACATAACAATGAAGATAAAGTATTATTTGGCTGCTTCTATCGCTGCCTTAATACTCTCACAAGGTGCAGCTGCACAAGAGAGATTCGATGAGGTGTCTTACACACCATCGGCTACAACCTTCCGTCTCAATGCACCATCAAAACCTGTACTAAGGCTATATGATGAGGGACTTGGTGGTAAGGCTTATAAGAAGTTGAAGCTCACGCAGAGTGGTGATAATACATGGTCAGTGGTCGTGAAAGGCGACTTAAAAGGGAAATTCTATACCTTTGATATTGGTAAGGGAGAAACTCCTGGTGTCTTCGCAAAGGCTGTTGGATGCAATGGTAGTCGTGGAGCTGTGGTGGACATGAGGGACACTAACCCTGTTGGATGGGACTCGGATAGACGCGTTCCGACGAAGAGTCCAGCCGACCTTATTATATATGAGCTACATCATCGGGACTTTTCTATAGATAAGTCATCTGGTCTTGTAAACAAAGGGAAGTACCTTGCTCTGACGGAGCAAAAGGCTATTGACTATCTAAAGAAGTTGGGTGTGAATGCTATTCACATTCTTCCTTCCTTCGACTTTGCCTCTATTGACGAGTCGAAACCAGATGTTCCTCAATACAACTGGGGCTATGATCCGTTGAATTATAACGTCCCCGAAGGGAGTTACTCATACGATGCCAGTCTGCCAACTCGTCGTATCATGGAGTTCAAACAGATGGTACAAGCATTGCACAAAGCCGGTATTAGGGTGATACTTGACGTTGTTTATAATCACACTTACGACCTTGCTAACAGCAACTTCGAGCGTACCTTCCCTAAAGCCTACTATCGTTATAAGGCTGACGGAACGCCTTCGGATGGTTCAGGTTGTGGTAACGAGACGGCAAGTGAGAAGTCACTTATGCACGAGTTTATGCTTGAGTCAATGAAATACTGGGTCAAAGAGTATCACATCGATGGCTTCCGTGTAGACCTCATGGGCGTTCATGACATTCAAACTATGAATGATATCCGTCAAGAACTCAATGCTATTGACCCCGAGATATTCGTTTATGGCGAGGGATGGAGTGCTGGAACTTGTGCTTATCCGCATGACAAGCTGGCGATGAAGGCTGCTATTCCACAAATGCCAGGCATTGCAGCGTTCTCTGATGATATCCGCGACGCTTTGCGCGGACCATTCTCTGATGATCACCAAGCAGGCTTCTTGGGTGGTGTGAAAGGTTTGGAAGAGAGCATAAAGGCTGGTATTGCAGGTATGATAGCCCACCCGCAGGTTGATTACAACAAGGTGAACTATTCGAAGAAACCATACGCAATAGAGCCAACACAGATGATCTCTTACGTAAGCTGCCATGACGACTTGTGCTTAGTAGACCGTTTAAAGGCCTCAATACCCGAAGTGGTATATGATAAGGATGCGTTAATTAGATTGGACGAATTGGCTCAAACGGCTGTATTCACATCTCAAGGCGTACCTTTCATGCTATCTGGTGAGGAGATGTTACGCGATAAGAAGGGTGTCCACAATTCGTTTAATTCACCTGACAGTATCAATCACTTGGATTGGAATAACCTAACTGCTTACCCACAAGTGTTCCAATATTACAGTCGTCTCATCCGACTTCGTAAGAACCACCCAGCCTTCCGTTTAGGCAATGCAGACCTTGTTCGCAAGCATTTGGAGTTCCTTCCAGTACAGGACTGCCTGGTTGCTTTCCGTCTAAAAGACCATGCCGGTGGTGATAAGTGGAACAATATTTACGTCATACTCAATGCTAATCCAAGTCTAAGAACCGTCAACATCCCTAAAGGGAACTACACGATTGTATGTGCAAATGGCGATATCAACGAAGCAGGACTTGGTCAGATGGAAGGCGGAGAAGTAATGGTTGATGCGCAATCGGCCTTGATCTTACATGATTAAACGCGTCTCCTCCCTTCCTTACAAGGGTTAAATAGATAGCAAAAAGAGGCTAGTAAGAAGAAGTAAAAGTATAACTTTTCAACAAGTCTCCCCATCCTTCCAATGGATTGGGGAGCTTTCCGAATAACAATGAACCTAAAACAAACAATCAACAAAGCAGCTCTTTGTTCCGCAAGAAGGCTATGGAGCAGCTTATTCTTATTCTCTTTATTCATCGTTCCAACAGCTATGACAGCTCATAACAGTACATCCGTACCTAAAAGTCAATCGGTATCGAAAGTGGATATCACACGTATTGAACCAGAGAACTGGTTTGTCGGTATGAAAGATCCAACACTTCAGTTGATGGTTTATGGTAAGGGTATCAAGTTCTCTGACGTATCGACTGATTATCAGAACGTGCGCATTGACTCACTTGTTAGACTTGATTCGCCTAATTACTTACTGGTTTATCTCAATCTAAAAGACGCTAAACCAGGTGAGATGACGCTATCATTTAAGGGCAAGGATGGTAAAGTTATCAAACGAAAGTACCAACTTTTGGCTCGTTCTATGGCTAGTGCTGACCACAAGGGATTCGATAACTCGGATGTTCTCTATATGCTCATGCCTGACAGATTCGCAAATGGTAATCCGAAGAATGACGTTGTTAAGGGTATGCAAGACCAACTTTGCGACCGCAACGAACCGAGCCTCAGACATGGAGGAGACCTAGAAGGTATACGTCAGCATCTCGATTATTTCACTCGTTTAGGAGTAACAGCTCTATGGTTCACACCCGTTTTGGAGAACGATAGACCAGCCGATAACGGGAAGAATAGTACGTATCATGGCTATGCAACAACCGATTATTATAAGGTGGATCCACGCTTTGGTACAAACGATGAGTACAAGAAACTCATTGCTGAATGTCATCAGAAAGGACTGAAAGTAGTCATGGATATGATCTTTAACCATTGTGGTGACTATCACACATGGAATCGAGATATGCCCTCAAAGGACTGGTTTAATTATCCAAACTATGGTTTGCAAACAAGCTATAAGTTAACTCCTGTGCTCGATCCATACGCTAGTAAGGTGGACATGAGGGAGACTGTTGATGGCTGGTTTGTCGCTTCCATGCCCGATCTGAACCAACGCAACCCTCACGTTATCAAGTATCTTATCCAGAACTCAATGTGGTGGATAGAGACAGTGGGTATAGATGGAATACGCATGGATACCTATCCTTACGCTGATCGAAAGGCTATGGCTGAATGGATGAAGGCATTGGATGCGGAATACCCAAACTTCAATACCGTTGGAGAAATATGGGTTACAGAACCTGCTTACACAGCTGCTTGGCAGAAGGATAGCAAGCTCTCTGATATTAACAGCCATCTGAAGACGGTGATGGACTTCTCTTTCTTTGATAAGCTAACGCTTGCGAAGAACGAAGAAACCGATGATTGGTGGAAGGGACTGAACCGTATTTACAACTCATTGTGCTATGATTACCTCTATACAAACCCATCTTCTGTGATGGCATTCATCGAGAATCACGATACAGACAGGTTCCTTGGCAATGGCAAGGACACAACGGCTCTGAAGCAGGCTTACGCTTTGTTGCTCACAATGAACCGTATTCCGCAACTTTACTATGGTACGGAAGTACTCATGAATGGTACGAAGGAGATTACAGATGGCAATGTTCGTAAGGACTTCCCAGGTGGTTTTCCAGGTGATAAAGTCGATAAGTTCACACGTGAAGGGCGCACAACTGCAGAGAACGCCATGTTCGATTGGACTTCAAGAATACTACATTGGCGACAAAACAATGAGGTGATTAGCAAGGGAAAACAAACCCAATTCATCCCTTGGCATGGTGTTTATGTGCTCGCAAGACAGCTTGATGGCAAGACTGTTCTCACCATTCTCAATGGCAAGAAGGCTGATAATAAGGTGGAGGTAGCACGTTATGCAGAAGTGATAGGTCGACATACTACAGCCACAGACATCACAACTGGCAAGACAATCGACCTCACAAAGGACATTCCACTGGGGCATCGTCAGACGATGATACTCAGTTTCTAAACCCATAAACAATAAACAGCGAGAAGGCAATCAAGCTCTTCTCGCTGTTTGTTTATTTATCTTCTTTGTTCGACTCAAACTTTTGCAGACCTATTAACTGTACTAATTCTTTGAACTCGGGGGAGTATTTTACACCCGTCTTACCCCATTCGTACTCATGACGAATATTCTTTCCTGGATAATAGATAGTCACAAATAAGCTCCCTTTATCAGTACAAAAATCGTTATTCTTAACGGCTATCACATCCTTAGCAGAGCCTGTGACGTACATGTCATCCACGAGTTCTTTGACTCGGAAACTGCGCTCGTCACTAACCTGAACTATGTCTGTTGTGTTTATCACCTTGCCCTCTCCCGATACATGATGTTGTATATACTTACACGAACGACCCTGTTTATCGACTATCCAAGCAATGTATTTAGGATTGGAAACAAAGCCTGGAAGTGACTCAATAACGACGGAGTCATACGCTTCTGACGTATTCTTCGCCGTCAACACTCGGTTTCCTTTGGAACAGCTAATGCCTATCAAGGCTATTACAATACATAAATAAACGGGCTTCCTCATCTGTTTTATTCTATTAATAACGGCAGTTACCTATCCATCCAATTAATAACTTCGAGGTTAGGAATATAGCGGAAATGCTTGATGTAACCTCTGTTGCAAAGATACACAATAATGTGTTTGCCTCCAAATAATCGTCCTTTAAGTTGCTATTAAGCGATAGCTCCATCAGGGTTCACGACAATCTTTGAGGCACTGAATGCTCTCCAGGATTATTACAAGGCTTCTGTAATACTTCTCCAAGGCTTCTGTAATAGTATTACAAGCCCTTTGTAATATTTCTGTAAGACTTCAGGAAGATTCCAAAAAGGCTCTTTTAAAGACCAAGATTGTGGTTAAGAAGATACGAGATGAGTATTAGTAAGAACAGAAAATAAAGTATATTAATCCTTACTTTACGCCTCTTAACTGGCGAGATAAGGGTAAAAAAAGCCCCTCTCTGTAGGAGAAGGGTTGGGGGTGAGGCTTGTATCTTGAATTGAAAAGCCGTTAGGGTTGAAAGATGATAGGCAGTGTTACGCGTGCTTGTATAGGGCGGTCGTTCTGCATAGCGGGCTTCCATCCCACCATGCGATTGGTTAATCGAACCGCTTGCTCCTTGTAGAACTCCACGCAATTAGCAAGTACTCGCTTCTGCTTAGCCGTATCCAACTTCATAAAATGCTTGCTTGTGCCCTGCACATTCTTAACATCTACGACACGAGCACCCGTCACGGAACCATCCATTTCGACGTTGAATAAGACGGTCATTTCGGCATGTACCTTCGAACGAATAGCCTGAAGGCTATGGTGCTGATTACGTGCAAAATAGTTGGCGATAGCTTCCTGCCCTCCTTCAAACGTCGGGAGAACATCCGCCTTACTAACTTTTGGTTGCAAGTCGATGGACTCCAGCTTCGCTTTTAACTTGTTGATCTCTACCGTTCCCATAACTATTTTGCCGTTAGGGTCAATGAGGTACATCGAAGGAATCCAATCAATCTTATATAACTTGTCGATAAATGTATTCTTCCTAAACTTCTTCAGCTCGCTCACCTGCGTCCAATTCATCTGATAACGATTCCAGTATGTCTTTGCCCAAGCCTCTCGGTCGGTATCAAAAGAGATTCCAACGAATTGCACACCATAGTCACGGAACTGCTCATAAAGTGCTTTCATGGCTGGAATATCACGCCGACAATCGGGGCACCAACTCGCCCAGAAGTCTAAAACAACATAACTTCCTCGGTACTGACTCAGCTTGATATCCCTACCATCATAGGTTCTCAAGGTAAACTCTGGGGCTTTCGTGCCCGGCTTCAACATGTTAGTTGCATACTTTGCATCCAAGTCTATTGCGGCTTGAATGGTATCATTTGTTTGTGCGAGAGCAGTTGGAACCGCCATAAAGAACGCACATACAGCTGTTAGGAAAATCTTTTTCATATCGTTACTTATCTACTTGCTGTTTTCTTATTTCACCTTATTTGTATTAGTTCTGTTGGTTATGTTGCAAATATACTATCTTATTTTCAATAACACAAGACCTATTGTATTTTTTCAATTGTCAGTGTTTGGTCGCAATACTCCACAACTGCTGGACGGTGCGTGATGAATATCACCGTCTTATCATGTGTAGAGAGTATGTTCTTGAGGAGCTTCTTTTCAGTCTCAGGGTCTAGTGCCGAAGTGGCCTCATCGAATATCATTATGCTTCGATTACGCAGTAGGGAACGAGCAATGGCAATGCGTTGTGCCTGTCCTTCACTCAATCCGCCGCCTTGTTCGGAGCATGGAGTATCAAGTCCAAGAGGCAAGTGGAACACGAAATCAGCACAACTCTTGCATAACACCTCTTCCATCTCTTCTTGTGTAGCATCTACCTTTCCAAGTAGGAGGTTCTCACGTATTGTACCACTCAAGAGCGTGTTCCCCTGTGGTACATAGACGAAGTTTGTACGCATGAGAGGGGAGAGTTCTCTACTTTCCTGCGCATTATAAATCTCAACCTTGCCCTTTGTTGGCTTCAATAATGCCAGTAACATCCTGATGAGAGTAGTCTTTCCTGCTCCCGTTTCACCCAATATGGCGGTACACGAACAAGGGTAGAAATCGAAGTTCAAGTCCCTTAGTATCTCCCTATCACCATCCTCGTAACGATAGTTAATACCCTTCAATCGGATGCCGCAAGGCGATGATAACTCTATCGGATCGCCCTGTTCTTCGAGTGGATTCTCCTCTAATTCCATCAGTCGTTCGGCTGCTGTAAAGACAGAGACAAAGGCTGGGACAAGCTTTGTTAGTTGTCGGGCAGGACTCTGAATCTTATTCACTAACTGCAAGAAAGCCGTCATTCCGCCAAATGACAATGTATGAAGTGACATGCGAATAGCCGCCCATGTGAAGGCGACAAGATACCCAAATGCGAAGCCAAAGTTCAATACTAAGTTAGAGAAAACAGAGAACTTTGTCTTGCTAATAACCTTTTGTCGCAGTTCTTTCTGTGTACCTTCTAGCTTGCCAACTATCATCTCGTCGCTCTCAAGAGTCTTAATCAACATGCGGTGTTGGATGGTCTCTTGGAGTACACTTTGTACCTTAGAATCGGAGTTACGAACCTCCCTTGTGAGTCGTCTCATTTGACGAACATAGACCTTACTAACCAATACAAACAATGGTATGATGACGACAATCAAGAGTGCAAGTCGCCAATCCATCGTTAAGAGGTAACAGAAAGCTCCGAGGAACATAGCCAATGTTGAGATGGAACTAGGGATCGTTTCGGTGAGGAAAGTGACGACATTAGCAACGTCAAACTCCAACCGGTTCAACACATCCCCACTGTGATGACGCTCCCGACCATGCCACTCTGAATGCAAGATACGGTCTAACATGTTCTGTTGCATCCTATTCTGCGCCTTTATTCCCAGCAGATTACGCACCCAGACAGAGGCAATGTTCAATCCAAAATCGCATAGTATCAAGGCTCCCATAATGCTAACTGCGATGTAAATGCTGCCTGGCTTGACATGTGAAGCAACATCAATGGCATTTTGGACAACCCATACTGTAGCCAAAGAGACGCCCACACTGAGCAGACCAATCACCGCATTGAGTACTGCCTGACGTCGATTTCCACGCCAAGCGATCCATAGCCACCTGAATATCTCTTTAGTGGTATAATGTGTATTGGGTATCTGGAAGAGTCTTCTTATCGTATCAATCATTACATTATCTTTCGTTTGCTGTGATTAATCTATCAGTTTTTACAGGAGCAAATGCTGTGGTATTCTCTTATAGCTAAGCCTCATTTAGAACTTACGAGCATCTGCTCCCCACATGAGCTTCTCGCGTAGTGTGGAGAAGAAATGCTGTTCCTTCCGCTTTACGATACGCACCTTATGAGAAGCTTTCCTTATCTTTAGCGTTACCCCCTCGCGTAGTTTCTCTGATCGTCCATCAACTGCTGCCAAGAAGTTATGGCTTCGGCTCTCTACTTCTAAGGTTATCTCGGAATTGTCACTGATAACGATTGGACGAATGTTAAGGCTGTGTGGCGCAACAGGTGTCATGCTAAAGATGTCCGATTGAGGGACTATAATAGGTCCACCGACGGACAATGAGTAAGCTGTTGAGCCTGTTGGCGTACTGATAACGAGTCCATCTGCAAGATAAGTGGTGAGATATTCACCATTAACAGTTGCCTTAATAGAAATCATCGCAGCGTTATCTCGCTTCAAGATCGCAATATCATTCAGTGCGTATGGGCATCCCTCCAATGGTTCGCCAAGTGCTTCTAATTGCATAACGGCACGTTCCTCAATCTCAACATCACCTGCAAAGACATCATCTAAGATAGATCGAGCCTCATCAGGAACCACATTTGCAAGAAATCCCAAGCGTCCCATGTTCACTCCAATGATAGGTATTTGCTTCGGACCAACCTTACTTGCCGCCTTTAAGAACGTCCCATCGCCCCCGAGAGAGATAACATAATCAACATCAAAGTTCACCCCCTCAAACACACCAGCTATCTTTAAATCCTCCTGAAGTTTATTCTCTAAAGCATGAAAGAAGCCTTGCTCTAAATAAATATCAGCCTCGTGTTGAGCCAAATAACCCAACATTTCGTTTATCCGAATAGACTCTAAAGCTTTAGAAGCACTACCAAAAACGGCAAAGCTCAGTTTCCTCTCAGTCATAAAAACATACCTTTTAAATATCTTTTAGCCTTGCAAACGGTACTAAACGACGAATAATTAGTATATTTGCAAGTACTTTACTTCTGCAAAAGTAAGGTTTTTAATTGGATTTATAGGCTTAAATACGAAATTAATTATGGCTAAAGTGTATGAGTTTCTGGCTAATGGTTTCGAAGAAGTAGAGGCATTAGCACCCGTAGATATCCTACGTCGAGGTGGCGTGGAGGTTAAGACTGTGAGCATAACGGGCTCTCCGCTCGTTGAATCATCGCATGGGGTGATGGTGAAAGCCGACTTACAAATAGAAGACTTAGGCGTTATTGATGATGCAGATATGCTCTTGATACCGGGTGGAATGCCTGGTGCACAGAATTTGAAGGACGATGCGCGTGTTGGAAAAGCACTGCTTCATCAGGTGGAGAGTGGTAAACGTGTGGGCGCAATCTGTGCTGGTCCGATGGTTCTCGGTGCTTTGGGAATCCTCAAGGGCAAGCGTGCTACATGCTATCCGGGCTTTGAGAAGTTTCTTACTGGTGCAGAATACACCAAGGAATTATGCACTATTGATGGCAATGTGACAACAGGTAAAGGTCCTGCTGCTGCCTTCGTTTATGGTTTCAAGCTATTAGAACAACTCGTATCAGTTGAGAAAGCAAATGAAATCAGGGAGGGTATGTTGATCAACGAACTTATTGCTCTGCATTAAAACATCGTCAGAAGATGACAAGATACGCTATTATCGTTGCTGGAGGAAAGGGCTTGCGAATGGGAACGGAGGTGCCGAAACAATTCCTTCCCATCGCCGGTAAGCCTGTTCTGATGCACACTATCAGTAGGTTCCGAGCCTATGATGCACATATAAAAATCATCCTCGTACTCCCCAAAGAGCAACAGGAGTATTGGCGTGAACTATGTGCAGAATATCATTTCACCGAAGATTACCAGCTTGCGGATGGTGGCGCAAGTCGCTTCCAGTCGTGCCGTAATGGTTTATCGATGATACCCAATGATGCAGAAGGGCTTGTAGGCATTCACGATGGGGTGCGTCCTTTCGTCTCAAACGAGGCTATCTCACGTTGTTATGACGCTGCAGAGAAAGAGAAGGCAGTGATTCCAGTATTGCCCGTAACGGACACCTTGCGCTTTGTGGGCGATTCCGATAAGGGAAGGAATGTGTTGCGAAGTGATTACAGAGTGGTTCAGACGCCACAAGTGTTTGATATCCAACTCCTCAAAAAAGCATATAATCAACCCGAGAGTACCAGCTTTACTGATGATGCCAGCGTTGTTGAAAGTATTGGACAGGCAGTCACTATGGTGGAAGGGAATCGTGAGAACATCAAAATCACTACTCCCTTCGATCTGAAAGTAGCGGAAGTTTTGGTATAAAAAGGCTCTTCTGATAATTCAAAATTCATAATTCATAATTCAAAATTATGATTACTTCGAGTTGACGGGTTGACGGGTTAACAAGTAGACTGGTTATTTGTTCTGTGGAATGTAGCACAACAAAGTAGGGACAGACGCCCTCGTCTGTCCGCCATAACATCCACTTTACATTACAAGTGACCCCTCTTATGCGGACAGACGAGGGCGTCTGTCCCTACATTGAGGCAGTCATTTCAATCAACGAGGAGAATTACTACAATTCAAAAATCATCATTCAAAATTCAAAATTATGATTACTTCGAGTTGACGAGTTGACTGGTTAACAAGTAAACTGGTTATTTGTTCTGTGGAATGTCGCACAACAAAGTAGGGACAGACGTCCTCGTCTGTCCGCCATAACATCCACTTTACATTACAAGTGACCCCTCTTATGCGGACAGACGAGGGCGTCTGTCCCTACATTGAGGCAGTCATTCCAATCAACGAGGAGGATTACTACAATTCAAAAATCATCATTCAAAATTCAAAATTATGATTAGGTAGAGTTGACGAGTGGGCAGGTTGACAAGTAAACGAGTTGTTTGTTCTGCAGGAAACAATACTGTCTACTCCCCTCTCCATTGGGAGAGGAGGCGGGGATGAGGCTTTTCTTAACACGGAATACACGGAGGGCACGAAGCCTAAAGGCGACACAGAGTTCCTTACGGAACAATAAAATCCACAGAAGCTTACGCCCACGTGTAATTCAAAATACACGATTCATAATTATAAGTTATAATCAGAACAATTTGAGAAGGGCGTTCCCTTGCATTGAAGAAAGCCTCTCCTTGCATCGAAGAAACGCCCTCTTTAAATCAAAGAAAGGCTCTTGTTAAATGGACATAACGATTCAAACTGATTTCCGTTAGGCTCTCCTCCCCTTGGGGGAGGCTGGGTGGGGTTCCAGAAGAGAGCCTCTCTTGTTAGCTTCCGTTAGGCTACATCCCCTCCTTTGGAGGGGCTTGGGGAGGCTTTCTGTGGCTGTGTTGAGATCCTCAAAAGTTGTTGTAACAGATGGATATACTATCACAAGACATCATGTACCTACCGGGTGTAGGTCCGAGAAGGAAAGAGATTCTAAGCAAAGAGCTTGGCATCCTGACTTATCGTGACCTCTTGGAGTACTACCCCTACAAGTATGTTGACCGCACAAAGGTATATCTCCTCTCTGAGTTGTCGGCTGATATGCCCTTCGTACAAGTGAAGTGTAAGATACTAAGCTACGAGGAGTTTGAGGTCGGGAAGCGTCGGAAACGAATCGTGGCGCACGCTACGGATGGGCATGGAATATGTGATATAGTATGGTTCAACGGCACTAAGTACATTTATCAGAACTATCAAATTAATAAGGAATATATCATCTTTGGGAAGCCAACCTACTATAACGGACGCTTCCAATTCAGCCATCCTGACATCGACGATGCCAGTCAGTTGCAGCTCAACGACATGGGTATGCAACCTTTCTATATAACGACTGAGAAGATGAAGAAGGCTGGTATCACCTCAAGAGCAATGGAGAAGCTGACGAAAACATTGATTAGTAAGCTCACAACTCCGCTTGAGGAGACCCTTCCACCATATATTACTACTCGCTTACACCTCATCTCTCACGATGCTGCCATGCGTAAGATACATTATCCGAAGTCGGTTGATGACACGCAGCGGGCACGTATCCGCCTTAAATTTGAGGAACTTTTCTATGTTCAACTCAATATTCTTCGCTATGCAAGTGACCATCGGCGCAAGTATCGGGGCTATATCTTCAATCGCATTGGAGCACAATTTAATTGGTTCTACACGCATAACTTGCCCTTTGAACTTACTGGTGCACAGAAGAGAGTGATGCATGAAATACGCGCAGACATGATGTCTGGCAAACAAATGAACCGCCTCTTGCAAGGCGATGTAGGCTCGGGTAAGACGCTCGTAGCCCTTATGTCTATGCTCATAGCCATCGATAACGGCTATCAAGCATGTATGATGGCACCGACGGAGATACTTGCAGAACAGCACCTGCAGACTATCAAGGAGTTTCTCAAGGGTATGAACCTTCGCATAGAACTGCTGACTGGCATTGTGAAAGGCAAGAAACGCAAGGAAGTACTTGCTGGTCTCGTGGACGGAAGTATAAATATTGTCGTCGGAACACACGCTATCATAGAAGATAAGGTGCAGTTTCTGAACCTCGGTATGGCTGTTGTTGATGAGCAACACCGCTTCGGTGTGGCGCAAAGAGCTAAACTCTGGAGCAAGAGCGAGAACCCTCCTCACATCCTCGTAATGACAGCTACCCCTATTCCACGTACCCTTGCCATGACGATTTATGGTGACTTAGATGTGAGTATCATCGATGAGTTGCCACCAGGACGCAAGCCCATACAGACGATTCACAAGTATGATGACCAAATGACAAGCCTCTATCAGGGGATAAGACAGCAAATAACGCTGGGCAGACAGGTGTATATTGTCTATCCACTCATCAAAGAGAGCGAACGAATTGACCTCAAAAACCTTGAGGACGGATACGCTGCTATGTGTGAGATATTCCCTGAGTTCAAGCTAAGTAAGATTCACGGCAAGATGAAGGACAAGGAGAAAGAGGTGGAGATGCAGAAGTTTGTAAGTGGAGAAACACAAATCCTCGTAGCCACAACAGTAATTGAAGTGGGCGTGAACGTACCGAATGCAAGTGTAATGGTTATCCTTGATGCACAGCGTTTTGGGCTTTCTCAACTCCATCAGTTGCGCGGGCGTGTTGGACGGGGTGCTGATCAAAGTTATTGCATACTCGTCACAAATCACAAGCTAACCAAAGAGACGAGCAAACGAATTGATATCATGTGTGAAACGAACGATGGTTTTGAGATCGCAGAAGCCGACTTGAAGCTACGAGGACCAGGCGACTTGGAGGGCACGCAACAAAGTGGTATAGCCTTCGACCTAAAGATTGCAGATATAGCTCGTGATGGTCAGATTGTCCAAATGGCACGTGAAGAGGCACAAAAAGTAATAGATAATGATCCAACTTGCCAAAAGATAGAGTATAAACTACTGTGGGATAGGCTGAAAGCGTTAAGAAAGACTAACATAAACTGGGCTGCCATTTCTTAAAAAGAATACGACTATCTTCTTAAAAAGAATATGGAGAAAACGCCCACAATACGCATGTCTAAACGGCTTGACATATATCATCTGCCAAGCAAAAGATATAAAAGTCGTTTGTTAAACAGCCTATAAAAACTGTTAACCTGTAGCCTTTTCGTTATTTTTTTCTTATCTTTGCGAAGTCTTTTGATACTTAGTTTGATTCTTCATTATAGGTTATCAACACGTCAAGAGATAGGAACTTGGCAATTAGTTCCGGCCTACTTAGGCTTCATAGTATGGAAATAAAATAACTTAATTATGATTTTTAAGAAGATAGTTAGGACTTTTACGCTTACATCTCTACTTGCCTTAACAGCCCACACAGCTAACGCACAAGACTTGCTTGCACGTCAAGCACCAATCGACAGACGAGCTAAAGCACTCGACACAATGGTTATCAGTCGCCTGCGTGAGTCTGAAGAAATTGAAGAACCAGCATCAGAACTTTACAACGATTGGAACAATAACTATGCACACAGGGGCGGAAACCTTCCTGATGTATATAAGATTGATCTCCGCGGATTCCACATGCCAACTCCAAGTCGCGTCATCACAAGTAACTTCGGACGCCGTTGGGGACGTCGCCACTTGGGTATGGACATTAAAGTCTACATCGGTGATACCATCCGCGCAGCCTTCTCTGGAAAGGTTCGTGTTGTTAAGTACGATGCAAATGGTTATGGAAAATATGTTGTAATACGCCATAACAATGGTCTTGAAACAATCTACGGTCACCTGTCAAAGCAGCTTGTTTCAATTAATCAAACAGTTCGCGCTGGTCAGCCTATCGCTTTAGGTGGTAATACCGGTCGTTCGACAGGTTCTCACTTACACTTTGAAACACGTCTTGCAGGCGTTGCTTTGAATCCAGCCTTATTCTTCGACTTTGCCCATCAGGATGTTACAGGCGACTACTACGTATTCCGCAAGAGTACACTAGCACAAGAGTCAGAACAAGCAACAGCAGCTCGTGGTACTTCTTCAAGCCTTGGTTATTCTCGTGAAAACATTCAAGGCACACGCGGTCAGAGCACTTCTACTCGTCAAGAGAAGACTTACAACACTAATTTCTCTAATCGCACACCGCGCACAGAGGCTACAAGTAGCAATGGTCAGATTATCTACCACTCTGTAAAGGAAGGTGAGACTATCGAATCAATCGCCGAACAGTATGGTGTAAATGTCGATAAGTTATGCCGCTTGAATCGCCTCGGTCGATATACAAAGGTAGACAAGGGATGGATTCTAAAGATTAGTAAGTAAACGAATTATCCAATAATAAACAAACACCTCGCTAGATGTTACGTTCTAGCGAGGTGTTTTTTGTTATGATAGCTTTTGTACTTTGCTGTCATTCCTATCACCTGTTTAGTTTGTATAATCCCCTGATAACGAGTGAAATACTATGAATGTTAAAAGTGACAGCAACTATAATTAAAACTAAATTAGGGCTTTTAAGTAATTCAAACGATAGGCACTTGAACCTTTACTTAGTATCAGTACTATCCTTCTTAAACGAATCGGAGATTCCCTTACCGAGCTTCTTAAAGAACTTCTTACCGCCTTCTCCAATTTTACGAGTTACCTCTCCCATTGTCTTTACTTCGCGTTTTACAACACGACCAATACCACGAGACATGGTACGCAAGCCGTCTTTTACTTCCGTCTCGCCCGAATCTCTCCGTTCAACACTAGCCGCTTCAACTTTCTTTGTTGTAATAGGCTTCGCTGTAGAAGTTACTGGAGTAGCAGGTATAATATGCTTTGTTGAATTTGAATGATGCCTTTTTGCCTCTGCTTTCTGACGTTCTTTCACCAAATGTGGAGATGCTCCAGCAATACCACTATACTCTGTTTGCGCTGTTGCCGATAGGCTTATCAACGACAAAACAACTATAAGTTTCGTTTTCATTCGTTCCATTGTCTTTCGTTTATGAATATTGATTAAACGATAAAAGGGTTACTAAAATTGTAGTCCTTAACAAACGATAGTACGCTTTAAAAGCCTTTAAAAGGATAAAAGCCCCCTACTTCAATAGTTTACGGACAGCAAACCACGCGTGGAGTAAGACTGTAGTAAGAAGTCCGTAATGGCATCTCATCACCTCAAAACGCTCTTTGAGAGAGTCCTTATGATGGATGGTTGTTTGTCCCTCTTCCATGTAGTTGGCAACAACAGCATGTATGTTACGCAGAAGAAGATGTCGACGTTCACCCTCTTTCATCACCCTAATGCACCAATCAACATCTGCCGAATAACGGAAAGTGGTGTCATAAGGCAGCGAACGAGCAATGTCTGTGTGAGCATAAAAGGCTTGATGACAGACAACCATACCGTAACGGAAAGAACGCCATGTGAGCCGTTCAGGTGGACTAAGGCGACGATGATACAAGAAGTTACCCTTATCATCAATAATATCAGTATTTCCAAAGAGTACTGCTGGGCGTTCTTCTCCATCTCCTACTACGGCTGCCAACATCACCTTATCTAATGTGTCAGCCTCTGGGAAGCGGTCACCTGCATTCATAAAGACAATATAATCACCTGTTGCAAGGCGCAATCCTTTGTTCATGGCATCATAGAGTCCCTTGTCGGGTTCGCTTTGAATCTTCACAACATGCCCATTCTCTGCTTCATCCGATTGCTTCTGATAAGCCTTGGTAATTGCCAGTGTCTCATCTGTTGAAGCTCCATCAATGATAAGATGTTCAACATTCGGATAGTCTTGCATCATCACGCTATCTAAAGTAGGGCGTAAGACAGCAGCAGCGTTATAGGTTATTGTGACAACAGAGAACGTGATCATAATCGATAATTCTTAAAGGCCATAGCCTCATTATATATATTAATGTATTGCAAAGCGACGCTGCGTTGTGAGTAGCTACGCTTTACCTTTGCTATTGCAGACGAAGAAAGCTCTTGGTAATCGGCTTCCTCTAAAATCCAATGAAGTCCTTGTGCGAGATCAGCAGCATCACAATACTTCGCCACATAACCATTCACCTTGTGATCAATCTCTTCTGGGATACCACCCACCTTAAAGCCTACACAAGGAACACCACACGCCATTGCTTCCATAATAGTATTAGGAAGATTCTCTGAAAGGGAGGGTAATACGAATACATCAGAGGCATTATAGATATCCACGATACGCTGGGTATCATTGACATAACCTAACTCGCAGACTTCAAAGTCGAACTCTTTTCGTAAGTCTTCCGCATGTCCACCAAGCATGGCGATAGCTATTTTAGCAACCATCTCAGGATGATCAGAAGCTAACTTGTGGCAGGCTTCAATGAGATAAGAGATACCTTTATTTACATTCGTTACTCGTTGTGAGGCAAAAAGAATAATTTTCTTATTCAAAGGAAGTCCTGCATTGATGCGTGCTTGCTTACTGTCAGCAGGCTGAAAAGTATGTGTATCAATGGGATTAGGAATAGAGAATACCTTTTGACCTGCAAGAACGGCACTCTTCTGGGCTTCTTTTTCAAGCCATTTACTACATGTTACGAACATAATATTACGTCCATCAAGCATTAACTTCTTATGTTGAAGCACCTTATAAGATAGGTCGTGAGGAGAACCACCATTGGGTAAGAGTCGGCAATTACCACAGTATGACTGGTAACGCTGGCAGTTCAATGTGATATGACAGATACCCGTTGCAGGCCAAATATCGTGCATTGTCCACACAACAGGCTTACCACTATCGAGGATCTTACGAATTCCTTTCAGCGAAAGCATCCCTTGATTGATCCAAGAAAGATGTATAATATCAGCCTCCTTAAACTCTGGTAGCTTTGTAATATCAACACCTGAGTTAGCAATATCTATCTCAAATAAATGCTTCCGACTGAAGTGTAAATGCCAAAAGATACACCATCGCTCCCAAAGGAAGTGTAACTGATTGCACAAAGTATGCGATAAACCAACAACGGTAATATCGTCTGTCAGTTTATCACGCACCAGCATCTTCGCCTTTACACCATTGTTGTTCAGAGCATCCTTGAGCCGGTTGGCAGCTAAAGCAGCACCACCTGTCTTCTCACTGGTATTTACTATCAGAACTTTCATTCGCTTATTTCCTTTGCAGCAAAGTTACAAGAAAAGCCATAAACACACAAGGAAAGTAATAAAATATTAGTTGTTTCCGCACACAGAGGGTTGATTTGCATCAAGAAAGAGGCTTTATCTTGAGAAAACAGAAGTAAAAAGTTGCAGAGAAATAAGAATCATCCTACCTTTGCATTGTCAAAAGGTTAATAGATTGTTTAGGTTAGTAGTAATAGATTTAGGTTTTTAGTTATTTTATTTAAGGTAAACGTTTAACGATTGATCAAGGATGACAAAGGTAGTCGTGAGATTCCCTTTCATTTAAAAAGATTTTTGGTTAAACATACTGATAACGCCGATGCTCGTTGAGAGTATCGGCGTTTACTTTTATAAGATTACATCACTCGGTCTATTACAAAGTCCTTATAATATAGATTTCTCCGCACTTTACCCTTCACCTGTAGTAGGTTTCCTTTCGCATCAAAGCGATATTCGTAAGAATCAATCCTAGTCTTCATATCCTGTATGGCTGGCTCCGATTCATCAACAAGATCACCATCTTTCACTTCGGGGTCGCCTTTAAGCGATACGACAACCCCTTGCTTATCCTTTGATATGTTATAAGTTCCATAGTCACCAAGTAGGTCGAAGTACTCTCTGCCAGTGGTCTCACCTTCATCAAAGTGCATCTCTAGTCCTATCATAGCCGTTAACTCAGGCATATATTGTATAAATGATCCATCTTTTATGAAGTTATCCAGGTGATATAAGATATTCTCTCCTTCAGTTGTCCTCATCGTCTCATCAGTTACTCTAGAGAACTTTCTATTCCTTTTCCAGTCCTCTTGACACCATCGTTTGAGGTTCTTATACCACTGATCGAACATCTTCTGATCCTTCACTTCAACGTTGGTCTCTCCCGTCAGATTATTTGCTTCGATGATAAAATGCTGCTTGAGCATCTGTTGCAACGTCTTAGCTTCAAGTTTATTTAGTTCCTTGTCGTATGCACCTGTTGTCCAATCAGGCTGCTTTACATCGAGCCCCTCTACTATACATTCTAGGCGACAAAGGTCATTGTTAACTACCAGCGGAACAAGTTTAAAGGTGTGTATTCCCGTTATCCAGTTCATTTCGCAGTCCACTTTTATACGATAAGTGAGCGTATCACCCACTGTATATTGCGATGGTAGTAAGGGCTTGTAAGTTGGTTCTTTCACAACTGAAGCCTGCATACGCTTCATAAATAGTTGCCCCTCTGCCACATTCTTTATCTCTTGAAAGAATGAGACTCTTCTGTTGACTGGCACATTCCTTTTATCAATCGGCCATTGTAGCTTATCATCAATCGCCATGTACACATCATCCTTCTGCGGATTATTATAGAGTTTGATCAATCGTTTTGCATCCTGACGAGTGAGCCTTAACGTACCAGTAACGCTCCCATCAGATATTTCATCTTTACTCACGGCAGTGAATGAAGCCGTAGGTATGGCATAAGTCGATTGCTTATCTAAGGCACAAAGGATTAGCCAATCATCCATCAGTTCGTTTATACCAAAGCCAAAGATGTAACGTGACGTGTCATAGAGTTGCTTCTCACGTGCTAGATTCAGCAACCGCATCACCATCTTCTCATCCTGTGGATTCACCTGCACATACGAATTCATGTGGAAAGCAACATCTTCTCCATTATCAGCTGCTTCTGCCGCTGCTGCTGCAACATATCCGTCCGTATCGGGTAAGGTCCCGAAACGCTTCTTGAAAGCCGCTGTTGAGTCAGCTTCCGTTACATCTTGATTCCCATAAATCTCGTCATTAAAGCGTCCGAAATACTTCTCCAATGGACGTTTAGTAATATTCTTCTGATAAGGCAAGAGCTTATCACTAATTGACTTCAGCAGCTCGTGTGGGTCATGTACTACTGGATAAAATGCTATCTGCACGGGCTTCAATGTCTGCGCCGTAGTCACTTGCAGACAGCTAATAAGCATTAATAAGAGGAGGCTTATACGTTTCATAAAGTCTATATGTTTGATTATTTACATTCTAATTCGTCGTTCATTCATCCCATCCGATTAGCTCATGCGCTCTATGAGATAGCCATAAGCTTCAACATCTGACATTTCTTTGTCCTTCTCTGTTGCTTCCTGCTTGACAATCCATTGATATTCTAACCGCTGTATGAGTCCTTGCTTATCTATATGGTAGATATATCTTTCCTCCGTATCACTATCCTTATCCTTTGTCTTGAGCGTGATAACAAGTCCCTCGTTAGCCTGTGCGATTGTATAATCGACTAAGTTCTTCGCACAAGGAAAGTAACATGTGCCTTGTGTCTGCCCCTCAGAGAAGAAGTAATCCATTACCGTCATCACCTCTAATTCGGGTAACCGACGTGCCATATTATCACCCGTAAAGTCTGCACTCACCTCCTTCAATAGTTCCTCAGCCATCTGCTTGGCTGCTCCTTGCATTTCCTCTTTGCTCGCACCAAACATAGCTGCATTCTCTATCAGATATTCCTCTATCTCTTTAAGGAACGTCTTGGAGTTAATCAATGTCGATACTGCTGTGTGTGTTGACAGGTCAGTCTCTATCATAATGTGACTCTTGCGTAACCTGTCATAGGTATAATCTATTATCTTCTGAAAGACTTCTTCATATTCACGCATCTCCTTTTCATTTGCAGCGTGGAGTGTATCTTCAATACATTCTATGCGTGTCATCTTGTCGTTTACAAGTCTTGGTATGAAACGGAATACATGGGATTCCTTCTGCTTACCTTCCTCTTTTCGAGCTGTGAAGCGATAGGTCAAGGTATCACCTATCACGTATTGCGGACGATAAAGTGGTTTGAGTGGAGCCTCCTTTACAGCCGTTGACTTCAGGCGTCGCACAACCTCTTCCGCTTTAACCACACCCATCTCATTCGGAATTTCTATCTCTGTAGTGGAAACCCCACTATCAACAAACATCGTGGCGAGGAACTTTCCATCCAGCAGAACCACAATATTATTGTCTACTTCTTGATAAGTCAACTTCGTAAACGCTATTGCGGCATCACGTGTAAGGCTTAGTTGGAATACGGGATTGCCATC
The DNA here is from genome assembly GCF_018127765.1 of Prevotella veroralis. Lineage (NCBI taxonomy): Bacteria > Pseudomonadati > Bacteroidota > Bacteroidia > Bacteroidales > Prevotellaceae > Prevotella > Prevotella veroralis. The sequence continues at coordinate 1,806,317 of NZ_CP072330.1, forward strand.
AGAGCTCTTGCCGCAACGCGCATTCGTGATTGACAATGTTGGGATAGCCACAGGACTTTTTAAGTCTATGACGTGTAAGTCGTACAAATCCTTATCCAAAGGTGACCTCGATAACAAGAGTTGATAATGTGAAGTGTCATACAATCCTTTCTCTTTGGCAAGATTTAAAAGACTCTGTACCATACTTATATTCTGTTCAGAAACATAGAACAAGGCATCATCAGTAGGGGAAGAAGGGCTCGCTTTGTCAATCTCTGTGCTGATAAAGTCCAATAAGTCGATAAGCGATTTCGATGTAATATGCTTCTGATAAGGCAATAACTTTTTGTTGATTGGTCGAATAAGGCTTGCCACATTCTGAGAGGCAGGGTAGACAGACAGCGTTGCAGGTTTGTCACTCTGCGCAATAGCGCATTGTAGGACAGCAACAAGCGATAATAATGATAGGAAGAAACGTTTCATAAATTGTTCTGAAGTAGTTATGTGCGACAAAAATAAGGATAATTCGTTTCATAAGGTTTATCATTTGGTTATTTGTTCTAAAGTCATACGCTGCTATCACCACAGCCGACTATCTTATGCGTTCTATAAGATAGCTCGAAGGAACACGGAAGGTTGGACTCACAGCATTACGAGGTACCTTCGCATTAGCAATCGCCTCATACCTCAATTGTCGTATCAGTCCACGCTGGTCGATTAAATAGGTGTACCTCCCTGCCCCACCATTCTTATCTGCCTTGACAGTAAGCGTAATCACCAGTCCATCATCCATCTTCGTGATCGTATATTCTGCTATTTTATCCTCCAAATAAAGGTAACATGTGCCTTGTGTCTGCTGATTAGAAAAGCGATTATCGAGCTGTGTCATCACGTTCAATTCCGGTAGAATGCTTTCTATATACCCTTGTTCAAAAAATCCATCCCAGGCTTCTGCCAGCCTTTCAGCCACCTGCTCCAAGTCATCATGCTCAGACATTATCGGTTTGACCACTGCACTATGCGTTGTAAGATAAGTCTCCAACGCATGGGATAACGCTGGTAAATCCTTCAGCATAGGCACTGCAAAATGAGACGACTGATCTGTCTCAATCATAAAATGGTTATTACGCAACTCATAGACGAAGTAACTAGCAAAGTCTTTATATTCCTTGTTTTCCTTAAAGAACTCGTCAGTGGTAAGAGCAATAGAATCTACCACACATTCCATCCGTGTTATACTATCGTTCACAAGCCTTGGGATGAGTTGAAAGGTGTGCGAACGCTGTGCAGTACCCTTACTCTGTGGGAAAGAAACACGATAAGTCAGCGTATCACCCAATACGTATTGCGAACGATAAAGGGGCGTATAAGCAGAATCACTCACCACAGCAGCTTTCAGATGCGGCAATAGTTTCTGACCTTCCTCCTCACTAAATCCAAATGATAGCTCCAGCGTCTTAGTAGAGACAACACATCGAACATAAGGAGATGTGAGGAGCTTACCATCCACTAAAAAGAGTATCACATTATTTATTTCGTGATAGGTAAGGTTTGTGAAAGCATCCGCAGCACCATGTGTAAGATTTATTTTAAATACATAATCACCATAAAAGCCCTTGCTGCAACGTACATCTGTAAACGAAAGCGATGGAATTATGTAGGGATTCTTTAGGTCTATAGCATATAAGGCAGACGGCTCTAATGCGGATTCTCCACTAGAAAACAAGAAGCGATAGCGGGTGGTATCATATAAATGCTTTTCTCTGGCAAGCTCTAAAAGACTCTGCACATTAGCCTGATCAGTCCTTGCCACATAAAAGTAAGTGTAATTAACAAGATATGAGTCTCTATCCTCCTCTGTTGTACGACCTTCATCACCAGCATACGCATGGGGTACACGACTCATAAACTTAATAAGCGACTTAGAAGTAATATGCTTCTGATAAGGCAACAGCTTCTCACTAATCCCATTGATAAGCCCCCTTGCATCCTTTACTGCCGGATAAACGGAAATCGTCGCAGGTTTATCACTTTGCGCAAAACATACTTGTAAAGCTCCGACAAGCAATAATAAAGATAAGATGACACGCTTCATAAATTGTTCTAAAGTAGTTATGTGCGACAAAAGTAAGGATAATTCTTGAAACGGCAAAGGGGATAAAGAATTAGATTCACATTTGATGTCAAGTTGTCTCCAACGTCAGTAATGGTAAGTTCTGTATAAAGCTACGAGCCCTTGAACCCTGTTTGCGCTCTTTGTCTAATAGGTTTCCGCTTTCTTTCTCACCTGTTCCGCATTCCCTTCTCACCCGTTCCCCATTCCTTTCTCATGCGTCTTACGTCTTTTTTATCCGTATCTTTTATTAGTCTCATCGTGATGAAACTAGTGTCTCATCGTGATGAAACCAGTGTCTCTTCACGATGAAACTTGTGTCTCATCATGATGAGACTAACTTTATATGCGTGTGTAAATGATGCGCAACACGTGAGAAAGAAATGCGCAACACGTGAGAAGGGAATGCGGAACGGGTGAGAAGGAATGCTGGAACAGGTGAGAAGGAATGCTGGAACAGGTGGGAAACGATTCGCAAACAGGTCAAACGTTGATGTTCTGCCACTGAAACAGACGCTCTTTGATAGGACTGTGACTGTTTCTTGTAATATAAACTGATTTTATTATCACCCTTCGGTAAATCTACTGGAAAGATAGACACAAGCTGAGAATCCATGTAGGAGAAGCAGACGATTGGACTTTATAGCGCTGGAATATTCGTATAATAAAAACGGCTGATAGCAGTATTAAGAATCGCTATCAGCCGTTTTTTATTTAGTATTCATTAGCCTTTTACACCTTTACTATCAGGCATACCGCATAAGCCGCCATACCCTCTTCTCGTCCAACGAAGCCCATTCGCTCTGACGTGGTGGCTTTGATGGATACAGCGTCGATGTCGCAACCTATGATATTGGCTAGACATTCGCACATTGCTGGTATGTGAGGATTTATCTTCGGACGCTCAGCGCATACGGTTGCATCGATGTTGCCCACACCATAACCCTTTGTGGCAAGTAGTTCGATGGTCTTACGTAAGATTACTTTCGAGTCCATATCCAATGTTTCGTTGGCAGTATCTGGGAAATGATAACCAATATCACGCATATTAGCAGCACCGAGTAGTGCGTCACAAATGGCGTGAATGAGGACATCCGCATCGCTATGTCCGAGTAATCCAAGGCTGTGCTCTATCTTTATACCACCGAGATAGAGGTCACGTCCTTCAACGAGTTTATGAACATCATAACCCATTCCAATGCGGAAAGATGGGATTGATTGAGTAATATTTGTCATATATGTTAGATGATAGCCCCGCGGGGGGAGGCATTTACTTCCTCTTAAACAAGTCCTTTATACCATCCATATCGAATGATAGGGAGAATCGGAGCGTTTGGTCGAGTGGGTTGTTCTTAGCTGTTGCAATGACATAGCCCGCATCTAGTGCGAATACATTCATCTTGAATCCAGCACCTACAGTGAAGTACTTGCGGTTTCCTTTATTCTCACTCTCGTTGTGATAACCTGCACGAAGTGAGAACTTATCATTATAGGTATATTCAGCTCCCACACTCCATTGCACCTCCTGCATCTCTTCAGAGAATCCATTGGGTGCGTCGCCGAAGCTCTTGAAGATACCCGAGATAGATGATACATCGTAGTAATCCTTCTGCAAGCGGTTGTCATAATCTACTTGCGATTCGCCCGTATTACGCTTGGGGTAAGTTGGAACTAGTAACTTGTTTGCATCAGCAGCTATGGTGAACTTATTGAACTCATCAACTGGAATCATCAATGCGGCACCTAAGCGGAGATTAGTTGGTATGAATTCCGAGCGATTATCGCCACCGAACGTTATCTTAGAACCAATGTTCGAGATATTCAAGCCTATTCCTAACTGGCACTCACGCTCACCAATGTTGATATAATTCTGGTAATAGCAAGAGAGGTCGGCTGCGAAGGCGGAACCGGGAGATGTATTTTCCTTATAGTCATACGTGAGGTCGGAATAAATCCAACGCACGGCGGCTCCGAGCGAGAAGTGCTCACTTAACATCAAAGAATAAGCTACATCTAATGACATTTCGTATGGGTTGATGGTCATATTAGAGCCGTCATTCGTCTGCACCTCACCCAAAGAGAAGTAACGAAGGGAGGACGACACTGCACTGTAATCACCTATGCGATAATATCCAGCTACGTAAGCGAGGTCGATGTCACTCACCAATTGGCGAAGCCACGGGGTGTAGTTCAAAGAGACACCTGCGCGAGAAATATTAAAAGGATACTTCGCAGGGTTCCAATACTGGGAATTGACATCAGGGTCAGTGGCTACTCCTACATCACCCATACCTGCTGCGCGTGCATCAGGAGCAATGGTTTGTGAGGTAACGGAGGTAGTAACTGGGTTGAACATATCCTTCTTTGTGCCCTGTGCAAATGCAGCAGAAGAGGTCATAACGACCACAGTTAAGAAGGATAAACGAAGCTTTTTATTCATCTTATTTACTTGAGTTGCTTATGGAATATTGCTATATAAAGAATCCATGATGCAGCTAATTTGCCAGCTTACATCATGGATTAAAACGTGTTACTTATGTTACTTATTGCCTAAGACTATGAGTTTCTTAGCCTTTGACACCTTTGTTGCACCATCACAACTGAGGCGAACTCGATAGAGATAGACGCCTGTTTGCAATCGAGTTCCATTATCTACTATCAGGTTCCAGTTGGTTGAGATGGCATTACCTGATGATATGCCTGACTCCACGTGATGCCAGAGTAAGCGTCCACTCATGTCGAATACTTCTATCTCTACATCCACATTCGAACCCATGTAATTATGCGATACGATGAAGGTTGTCTCGTTGTAAGCTGGATTCTTCGATGCACTGACGCTATAGATATCGGGGGCAAGCCCTTTGACCACATTGAAGTGGAGCGTTACTGTTGACGCATTGTTTTGGATGTCCCATGCTCGGAACTGCAAGGTGTGTGGTCCTTCTGATAGTTCGGGTAGACTGTATCCCGTTGTACCCGAAGTATAACTGCCGAAATCATAACGGAAGTTATCATTGAGGAGGTAGGTTTGTGTCAATTTACCATCTATGCACAACTGCATATCATGCCCAATCCCATTGCCAGACGCATTGATACCATCCTTGTCAGTTATCTGTGCCACGAAGTAAGGAGTGCTATTCACCTTGCCTCCGTCGACAAAAGAAGGAGAATTGATGTAGGCATAGATAGATGGTCCGATAGAGTCGTTATAGACAACTTCTGACCCATCAATATTGAATCTATCTTCATATCCTTGCGCCATGAGAGAATGGTCTTCGTTGATAGCAGAGAAGTTCATTAAGCCCGTACCAGAGGTATAATTGATGTCACGTGGTACAGCAAAAGTGAGTGTAAATTCGCCATTGCGCACACTATCCGTACCATTGTAAAGCGTCTTCAGACGATCGTAATAGGTGAGGGCTACGTCGGCAGACTGGTCTTGTTTCTTGCAGGTTACGAGTTCTTTGGTATCTCTTACGACCGCAGTGATGAGCCCATTGAAGTCCGTTTGCTTATTACCACCCTTTGTAATAGAGCCTTTCACCTTCACGATTGAGCCACCTTTAATAAGGATAGTACTACCAGCATTAACCGCCTGCCCATTGATTGATTCTACGTTCACTTGCAACTTTGGAAGGTTGAGGGCTAAAGCTGGATCACCTAAGAGGGCATATTGCAGTTTGTTTGGTGTAAGGTCTCTACTAGAGTTGATTAACTCGCACTTTGCGAGTCGTTGCGCCTCACCGAGTGTGGTTGGCTTTCCGTTTGTAAGACTTAGCACATGCTTTAGGAAGGCAGTATTGATAGCCTTGTTATAATAAGTATATACTGTATGAGTCGTTCCCCAGAATGCTACCGAGCCACCTTTGCTATTCAACATAGCCGCTTCACCGATAGTTGGAATCACACCATCATAGGGCATAATATCACAACTGGCAGTAATCCACAACGGAAGATTTGTATTGGAGAAGTTCTTGAAGTCAACAAGACGGAGTACTGCTTCATGTGAAATCTGATCTTCTTTACCATGCCCTGCATAATCCATTATCAATGCTCCTTGTGCCTGCTGTTGCTTGATAAGCGCACTAGCTTCTGGGTAGGTGTTCCCTGTAGCAGTAGAGATTCGAGGGTAAGCATCCCACATCACCTTCTTTATTTGATAAGCAGGGTAGGCGGATGATACCGATTCAGCAGTTTCATTCACATCGCGCATGTGGATATTATTATTGCCATCATCACCCATGAACATAAGTATATTCTCCCAGCTTCCTCCATTCTTATTTAATGCGTAATTAATGGTCTTGTCAACGAGCGTCTTCGCATCAATAGCATTGGTAACAGGGAATCGTCCTACACCAAGATCCTCTTTATCGCGACGCAGAAGGTCAGTTCCTTCACCATCATCCATCAGTGTGAACCATCCGTCATTAACATAACAGTCGGTTTCGCTAAATGAGTTCTCACTCTCGTAAGCAAGTAGGTAATCATCTGGATTTAATAGACGACAAGAATTAGTATTCATGCGATTGTCCCATACACAATCACCAAAGAGCAAGAGAGACTGAGGCATGGTCTGTGCATTTGTCGCACGATCATACAACATCTTCATGTAACGTCGGTAAGCCATTGCATCAGGTGTTCCACTGGAGAACTCATTGTATAGTTCGTCAGCAGGGACAACACGTACAGAAATATTATCATGTGTTCTGTGGAAATCAGCTAGGCGCTCAGCTTGTTGTAAGAGCTTCTGACTTGTTGGGATGATAATCACCATATTGACTGGATCATCAGCGTGATGGTCTTGATTGGTGATATTATAGACATACTCCGGAGTTGGGAACGATGTATTCAGTGAAGGTACTGGGGCAGGCGTTGGATAGGTCATTGCGAGATAATCAAGCCTTGTTGGACCACCAGAGATCGTCGTGAGCCGGATGCTATCTACACTTTGGAGGTTGGAGACAGCATAGTCCCTGATAACCTCATAACCTTTATCAAAGGAGTCACCAGGTGCAATATGTATCTCACCGAGTTCTTTTCCGTTGGCTTCCACCTTGATGGTTGATGTGTAGTCACCCGTTGTCATAGCTACAGTCAAGATACCTGTACTAGCTTTTGTCTTATTCTTTAAAGTGAAGACCTTACTCTCGTTTAATTTTAATGGGGTTTCTTCAAAGATATTACGACCACCATTAAACCAACTGAAGTTATCTACCTCGTGCAATGAATGGTAATCACTTGCTGATGGATAAAAACTATTTAAGAAGGTGGTACTATCTGATATGGATGCTGGATTACCTGCGTTATCTTCTGTGAGGAAGTAGTATCCGTAATCAGAATAGGGATTCCGAGTGCGTCGAGTGGCTGAATTGCTATCCCAACTAACAGAACCTTTAGCATAGAAGAGCCTCTTACCATGAATTGTATAGGTTGGAACCTCTTTCAAATCATCATGCGATATGATATAATCAGCGGTCAGTTCTTCATCTTGAAGATGTCCACCATAGCCGTAGACTTTCACCTTATCTATATTGGTGAAACCTGCTCGACGAATTAAATCATTACTTAATTGATATATGCCATCAGCTGGTACACGTATCTTTGCCCACTTGCCAGTAGATAAGACGGAATGGTTAGCATAACGATTGGATACCTCTAAAGTCGTAAGCCCACTAGCTCTAGTAAATGTCATAGATTTCATTCCTCTCTTAGCATTCAACGACTTCGGACGTGAAGTGAGTGCTATCATAAAGCTAACAAGGAACTGCTTCTTGCCATCACGCTCTACAATCGGCATTAAGGAGAACTCCAACACACCCTTCTTACGCTCGACCGTCATCTGTTGATGTATCTCTGGCAATGTTGGAGGTACTTGTTTTGTGAGAGAATTATAATGTTGTATGTCCTCAGGGCTCATGTCTATGAACTCAGGATAGCGTATCTCTAGTTCATAGGTGGAGTCTGCATAATTCTCTCCAATGGGTATAGCATAATGGAAATGAGGTAAAAGCGAGTCAATCGTAACATCCTCAACCGTTAGATTGAAGAATCTCCTCTGTTGTCCATTCATCGTGATACAGCCTAACAGAAGGATGAAAGAGAGTATTGTTATTCGTTTCATCATTGCCTTAATCATTCATTTTGATGGTTATAAAGGTTTCTATTCAGAACCACACAACCTATATACTTCGTACTAAGAAAGTCCCTTTCTATCTCTTTACTTGCAATGGAGATCGAGCACCTTACGTTCTTCTATATATCCCTCTAGTCGGTCGTTGATATGAACAGGAGTTCCACTCACAGGACAGCCCGTATAGATAAGGTCGCCAGTCTTGAGGGTAAAAAACCGACTGACATAACTAATGATTTCATCCACCTTATAGATCATATCGCTCGTACATCCTTCTTGCTTCGTCTCTCCATTGACATCAAGATGGAACCTGAGTCGCTGAACATCTAAAAACTTATCCTTTGACACCCATTCGCCTATTACCGCAGCACCATCAAAGCTCTTACTCATATCCCAAGGAAGCCCTTGCTGGCTCAGTTTCTTTAGTAAGTCACGTGCCGTAAAGTCGATACCCACTGTTACGGCATCATAATATCTAGAAGCAAAGCGCTCGGATATAGACTTACCCAAACGACATACTCTTACGACGATTTCGGCCTCATATTCTATCGTTCCTAACTCATCAGGAATGAAGAATGGTTTTCTATCTTTCAATAGAGAAGAGTCTGCCTTTGTAAAGATAACCGGATCATCTTGTTTCAATAACGGCTCATTTAGTGCTTTATTGTATCCGACATAATTCATGCCGACTGCAAATATCTTCATATCTTATCTTGCTTATCTCATCTACAACCATTAATCACCACCAATATGGATAGATATGATTCTGATGAGCTAATAATCTAAAAAAGAGTTGTAGGAGCCTGATGGCTTTCCTACAACTCCTTGTTTATTTCACTTTAACGATATACGTTAATTAATCTGCAGAGAGTGTGAAACGCTTATAAGCGACAATCTTCAAGTCCTTACTCTGAGCCTTAAGCCACTCGCCAACGCTCTGCTTGTCACCATCACCAAACTGGAACTCCTGATCAACCAAGCAGCTCTCTTTGAAGAACTTGTTCAAACGACCCTTAGCAATGTTTTGGATCATAGTCTCATTGAGATTAGCGGCTTTCTCTGCACCAACAGTCTTACGAATCTCGATAGCCTTGTCAGCCTCCTCACGAGTCAACCAACCCTTCTTGATGTTAGACTCGATGTGATCATCGCTATCAACCAAGTTTGCGTTGATACCAGCCTTCTTAATAGCTGCTATAACAGCCTTTTCAACCTGCTCTTCCTTTGTCTTTTCAACAGCCACCTTGAACTCTTCGTCCTTTACAGATTGGGGTACAGAAGCCTCATCCAAAGCAACTGGTTTCATTGCTGCTACTTGCATAGCAATCTTGTGACCAGCATCCTCATTATTCTCATTGAGCTGAACCATAGTAGCAAGAGTATGCTTATTCATGTGGTCATAAACAGATACATTCTCACCCTCAAGGAAGTTATAGCCATCAAGCTCCATCTTCTCACCGGTAACACCAGAACGCTGTTGAACAGCAGTAACTACATCTTCACCATTAGCAAGCTTCAATGCCTTAACCTCATCAAGGCTCTTGCACTTGTTTGCTATAGCAGCATCCAAAATCTCTTGAACCAATGCAATGAAGTCCTTACCATTAGCCACGAAGTCGGTCTCACACTTAACAGCAATCATAGCAGAAAAGCCATCAACCTGCTTTACAAGCACACAACCATTTGATGTCTCACGGTCAGAACGTTTAGCCGCAATAGCTAAACCACGCTCACGAAGCAATTCCTTTGCTTTGTCGAAGTCGCCTTCAGCCTCTGTGAGAGCTTTCTTTACATCTGCCAAACCTGCGCCAGTCATAGCGCGGAGCTTCTTGATATCTTCAATAGATACAGCCATTTTTGTTTTTCTTTTCTAATATTATTAAATAATGTGGGCGTTGATGAGGGATAATAAACTTCATGTTATAATTAATATAGAAGCTCATTAGCACTCACCAGCGCCCACTATGTTTCATTTAATTACTCAGAAGCTGATGCCTCTTTCTTTGCCTTTGAAGCCTCTTCAGTCTTACGTGCACGCCTTGGCTTAGCCTCTGGTGCTACTTCAGACTGCTCTGCATTAGCCTTCTCATCGGCCTTTTCAGCCTTACGCTCTGTAAGACCTTCAGCGATAGCCTCACAACAAGCCCCAAGGATAACCTCTACAGAATCCTTTGCATCATCGTTTGCAGGGATAACATAATCGATGTTCTTAGGATCAGAGTTGGTATCAACAATACCGAAAACAGGGATGCCCAAACGGTTAGCCTCCTTAACGGCGATGTGCTCTTTCATTACATCTACAACGAAGAGTGCAGATGGCAAGCGAGTCAAGTCAGAGATAGAACCGAGGTTTTTCTCGAGCTTAGCACGCTGGCGAGAGATCTGGAGTAACTCACGTTTAGAGAGGTTAGAGAATGTTCCGTCTTTCATCAACTTGTCGATGTTCGTCATTTTCTTAACTGCCTTACGGATTGTAGGGAAGTTGGTCAGCATACCACCGGCCCAACGTTCATTAACGTATGGCATATTAACAGATGCGGCTTTCTCAGCTACAACGTCCTTAGCTTGTTTTTTAGTAGCAACGAACAAGATCTTCTTTCCACTCCTTGCAATGCCCTTGAGTGCTTCTGAGGCTTCATCAATTTTAGCCACAGTCTTGTGAAGATCGATGATGTGGATACCATTGCGCTCCATGAAGATATAAGGCGCCATTGCTGGATTCCACTTACGACGGAGGTGACCAAAGTGACATCCTGCCTCCAATAACTGGTCAAAATTTGTTCTTGACATGTTGTTTTGTTTTTACTTGTTTACTTTCCTTTTAATTCTTTCTTGACGAATAAGCTTCGTCAGGCTTGTTAGAATCAATCAATGAGTAGTCCCCCGATAAAGGAATCTCATTAATTTAGATACTAAAACCCTTTTCTTTGATCTTCGACCTTTTATGCCTTTAATACGAACATGCTAAATGTTACATATAAATTCTCAAGGTTATAAAGATCAAAGGAAATATTAACGCTTACTGAACTGGAAGTGAGCACGAGCCTTTGGCTGACCTGGTTTCTTACGCTCAACAGTACGACTGTCGCGTGTCAAGAATCCCTGATCCTTTAGTGCTTTCTTATCTTCAGCGTTAACCTTTACCAATGCACGCGCGATAGCAAGACGCAATGCCTGGCTCTGACCAGTAAAGCCACCACCATCGAGGTTAGCCTTAATGTCATACTGACCCTCTACACCGAGCAACTGCAGTGGTTGTTTAACCACGTATTGCAGGATAGCTGATGGGAAGAATTCAGTTAAATCTTTCTTGTTAATTGTGATCTTACCCGTACCTTCTGAGAGGTAAACACGAGCGACTGCGCTCTTACGGCGACCAATTGTATTAATTACTTCCATCTTTCTCCTTATTATTTATACTGGTTAATATCAATTGCCTTTGGCTTCTGTGCCTCGAGACCGTTGAGTTCTGTACCGTCGATAACATAGAGGTTATCCATCAAATGACGACCTAGAGGGCCCTTTGGTAACATACCCTTTACGGCGTGACGAATCATCTTGTCGATACCATTCTTACGAGCACGAAGTTGTGCAGGAGTATTGAAACGCTGACCACCTGGGTAACCAGTATAACGTGTGTAAACCTTATCTGTCTCCTTCTTGCCAGAGAATACAACCTTAGCTGCATTGATAATGATTACATTGTCACCACAATCTACGTGGGGAGTGAAAGTTGGCTTGTACTTTCCGCGAAGTAACTTAGCTACTTTAGAGCAAAGGCGACCTACAATCTGATCGCTCGCGTCAATAACGACCCACTCTTTCTTAGCTGTTTCCTTGTTAACGGAAATAGTCTTGTAACTTAAAGTGTCCATTCTAAAAAATTAATAATTTTACTACTAAAAAACGTTTTCTATTTCACGATCATGCTTTTCCTAACCATGTCGCCCGGCCAAAGACAACACTATTAACATGTATCGTATGGGGCTCTAAGAGTACCCCTATAATAATCGGACTGCAAAGGTAATTGTTTTCTACCTTATATATATACTTTTCCTATAATCATTCTATGTTATTTACGATTATTTAACCAATCGCCATTTTCTTATCTTTCCTAATAATAAAAATCTGTGCTTTTTTTATCATCATAATGGTAAAAATACTCTTGTTATAATGCTTTTTCATCTTCAAAAATGCTATTTCTAAAACCTCTAAAAATATTATGGTGAAACAGGGGCAAAAGTGAGGCTTTTAGTGTAATAGGGATAGATTTTAAAGCAATATAGATAGGCTTTTTGAGATTAAAAGACACAGTTTTACACTCTGACAAAAAAGGACTTAATGCGAGATAATAAAGTCCCTCGTCTGGAGTTATTTTTCCCTCTCTGACGTTTATAATCTTCAAAAAAGCCCGATTTCATCGAGATGGGGATAAGTAGACAAGTGAACAAGTTGACGAGTGAACCAGTTATTACTACATTTTGTTTTTTACTTGTTGTACCAATAATCTCTATTAACTTGTTCACTTGTCTACTCGTCCAACTCGTCAACTCGTTAATGCGAAAAATGGATTTTTGTATCATACTGATTGTTAGCAAGTTATAATCGTTTGCATCATTTTCTTGAGCAATAACTCCCTCTCGTCACCCTCATTTCCTTGCTTTCTTCCTCGATTCTTCGTATCTTTGCATTGAACATTAAAAACCATTGACCTGTAATGTGCAGAACGAACAGATATGTTCCGAACGGTTTAAACCCTTTTTAATAAAGACCTAGTCAAAATTAAAAAATCTGCACTTTGAAGTCAAAAAAAATAAAAAGTAGATTCTTTCTAGAACTTTTCCTTACTTTTGCAAGCGTTCGGAGATCCCTGTACGGCATTGCTATATAGCATTCTCTGAATAAAACAAACACCTATAAACATTTATTCAATGAAAACAAAAGCTATTTTATTGGGACTTATATTCGCTCTTATCCCTAGTTTGAATAGAGCTGAAAATGGCATCAAGATGGTTGTTGGTACTTATACCGACGCAGGAAGTAAGGGCTTATATTCCTTCTCTTTTGATGATTCTAATGGTTCTGCAAAGGAACTCAGCTCGTTAAAAGTCGACAATCCCTCTTATTTCACCTTTAGCAAGAATGGGCGTTTTATCTATGCTGTAAGCGAGAAAAACAATGCCACAGCTGCACTTAATGCCATCAGCTTTGATCCTCTAAAGGGCAATTTCGGATTTATGAACTCTCAACTGACGCATGGTGCAGATCCGTGTTATGTTGATACTGACGGGAAGATTGCGCTCACGGCCAATTATTCTAGTGGTACAATTTCAGTATTCCCCATCCTAAAGAACGGCACGTTGGATAAGTCACTTCTTATGGTAAGTAGTAAAAAAGGCGGACCTAACAAGACGCGTCAGAATACGCCTCATGCCCATTGTGCTATCTTTGCCCCTGATGGTTATATTCTTTCAACGGACTTCAGTGGTGATCGGATTCTTAGCTTCTATTATGATAAGAATAAGAAAAAACTTGAGGATCATGGTATAGCTGCTCATCTAAAGGCTGGTTCTGGACCACGACACCTGACTTTCTCTCCTAATGGAAAATATGCTTACCTTATAAGCGAATTGTCAGGAAAAGTGACGGTGTACACTTATAAAGAAGGGAAGTTGAAGGAAATCCAAACGCTAGTGGCTGATGATGCACATGCGCAAGGAGGTGCAGATATTCATGTCAGCCCAGACGGTAATTTTGTTTATGCTAGTACACGCCTAAAGGGGGATGGCATTACTATCTTCCGTGTGAATGGCAATGGAACGCTAACGTGGGTAGGCAAACAATCAACGGGCAAACATCCCCGTAATTTTGCCATCACGCCCAATGGTAAATTCCTCCTTGTGGCTTGTCGTGATGCTAATAAAATTCAAGTTTTTTCACGTAACAAGAACACAGGACTTCTTAAAAACACCAATCAAGACATTTATTTGAGCCACCCTGTTTGTATAAGATTCTTATAATCATATCAGCCTTACTTGTACATTAAAAAAGGTACAATGCTAAAACCGAATATGATATGAGACAATATATCTGGATCGCCCTTCTTACCATTCTCCTCTCCGCTTGTACGGCTAATAACGAGAGGAGATATGTTATTGGCGTATCGCAATGCTCGGAAGATATATGGCGTAATAAGTTGAACAACGAACTTATTATGAGCACTTATCAACATGACAACGTGAGTTTGAAGTTTGCATCTGCCAATGATAACGACCGATTACAGACTAAGCAAATCAATCAGTTCATCAATGAAGGAGTTGATCTCCTTATTGTGTCTCCGAATCAAGTGCATACGATCTCTGCCGTTATTGATAAAGCATACGACAGAGGAATACCCGTAATTCTTTTCGACCGTAAGACCGATTCTAAGAAATATACTGCTTTCATCGGTGCCGATAACTATGAAGCAGGACACGAAATAGGTCATTTCATCGCTCAACAACTTGAGGGGAAAGGCAATATCGTAGAGATTTGTGGATTGAAGGCATCATCGCCCGCCATAGAACGTGATCGTGGTTTCATGGATGCACTAAAGGATTATTCAGGGGTAAAAGTGATTGCTCGTAAGCATGGAGATTGGGTAAAAGAGAGTGGCGTAATGGCTATGGACAGTGTACTCACACAAGCAAAAGAGCCTATCCAATACGTCTTCGCACAGAATGACCGTATGGGCTTGGGAGCTTTGCAAGCCATTAGGAAGCATGGAGCAAAGGGGATAAAGATTGTCGGAATAGATGCTCTTCCTGTTCCAGGAGGTGGTATGGAGAATGTGCGGGATGGCAATTTAGAAGCATCCTACATCTATCCTACGCGTGGTGATGCCGTTATGCAATTGGCATTGAATATCCTTGAGAAAAAGCCCTACAAGCGTGATAACTATCTGAAAGGAGCATTAGTGACAAAAGGTAATGCCAATGTTCTACTCATGCAAAATGAGGAAATGAACAAGCAAACGGCTCGTCTCAACGCACTGCATGGGAAAGTGGATACTTACTTGGTGCAATATAATCACCAAAAGATGTACATTGTGCTCTTTAGCATAATTCTTCTCTTGTTGATAGGAATCATGGTTTATATCTATCGGGCCACTCTCATGCGCCGGAGAATAGAAGAGGAGGCCATAAAAGCAAAATTACAATTCTTTACAAATATCAGTCATGAATTACGTACACCACTCACACTAATTGCCGACCCTGTAAATTATATCATTCATGACGATAATCTCAACACACAACAACGGAGTATGCTCCAGATTGTACAACGTAATGTTTTGGTGTTGACACAATTGGTCAGTGAGATACTAGACTTCCGTAAAGTGCAGAGTGGAAAGATGGAGCTTCGCCTCTCTGACTTTAATTTGACGGAGAACATGAAACAATGGATCACGCTCTTCAGTGCCTCCGCACAAAAGAAGCATATCACCATCAGTTTGGATGCACCTGATACAATCATGCTTAGGGCAGACCATGACAAGATCGAACGTATCTGTTATAATCTTCTTAGTAATGCTCTAAAATATACGGCTGAAGGTGGAAAAATCTCTCTGAAAGCTATAAAGAAAGACGAACGGGTTATAATCAGTGTGACAGACAATGGTTGTGGTATTGCCTCTGATGAACTACCTTATATCTTTAACCGATTCTATCAAGCTAAAAATGCGGGTCGTGGAACGGGTATTGGGTTGGCTATTGTAAAAGCTTTCACAGAATTACATCACGGAGAAGTAAGTGCCACAAGTAAGCTAGGAAAAGGTAGTACGTTTACCATCAATATCCCTGTTAAACAAGAGGGAGAGATTAGTGAGTTATTAACAGAATCAGTAGAGCAGGTAATTGAGGCATCCAATACACAAGAGATACCCAATCAGGCAAGACATATTGATGACCTCATACAGCCTTATCAGACTGACAAACCAGAGATATTGATCATTGATGATAACAGTGATATTCGCACTTATTTAAGGTCAGTACTATCTCAAAAGTATAATGTGAGTGAAGCTTCTGATGGAAAGAGGGGCTTAGAACTGGTGAGAAGAACTGTCCCAGACATCGTTCTGTCGGACATTATGATGCCTGTGATGGATGGGTTGGAATTCTGTGAACAGCTAAAAACGGATAAAGCCATCAGTCATATACCTGTCATTTTACTAACAGCACGTAGTATGGATGAACAACGTGCAGAAGGTTATGAGCATGGGGCAGATGCCTATATTTCGAAACCATTCTCGCTTCGTTTACTTCTTTCACGCATTGAGAATCTTATAGAAAGTAGGAAGAAGCTAAGTCAAGTTCTATCAAAAGGCGTTGAGGACGATAAAATCGGTAATTTATCGAATGAAACGGACAAGTCTTTCCTTAAACAATTACGAAAGATTATACAAGAAAACCTTGCCAATAGTGATTTAAGTGTAGAGCAGATTGGCGATGAAATCGGGCTTTCTCGTGTACAGCTCTATCGGAAAGTAAAAGCTCTTACGGGATATTCTCCTGTGGAAATATTACGTAAAGCTCGTCTCACTCGTGCTCGCCATCTCCTACAAACCACTGAACGCACAGTGTCTGAAATTGCTTATGCCGTAGGCTTCTCTACGCCCAGTTATTTCTCAAAGTGCTATAAAGATGAGTTTGGGGAGAATCCCAAGAAGTGAGAAACTGAGGTATAATCTTCTCGAATGCTTCAATAGAATGAGCGATTTGTCTGATTTAAGATAATAGACAAATCGTTCATTTTTTATTAATATCTTTTTCATGTAACATTTATTATATTCAGAGAACGATTATTATATGGAAAGGATATTACCATTACTTATCTTTGTGCCACTAAACCAAAGATTTTAATTTAGTATTACTAACTATTAAAAGTTATGAAACAATTATTACGAGTGATCACGAGCCTATTACTTCTGATGTATTGTGCTGGGGCTATGGCGCAAACTTTAGATGTTAGTGGTAAAGTGATTGACGAACAGGGAGAACCTGTTATCGGTGCATCGGTGGTACAGAAGGGCACATCAAATGGAACTGTCACCGACATTGATGGAAACTTCATGTTTAAAGCCCCTCAAGGTGCTACACTTATTGTCTCCTATGTGGGCTATAAGAACGTGGAAGTAAAAGCTGGCACTGGTTTAAAAGTGCAGTTACAAACAAATGCAAGTGAACTGAACGAGGTGGTTGTGACGGGTTATACCACTCAACGTAAAGCTGATCTTACAGGTGCTGTATCAGTAGTTAGTGTTGATGAACTAGCTAAACAGAACGAAAACAACCCGATGAAGGCATTGCAAGGTAGAGTTCCGGGTATGAATATCTCTGCAGATGGTTCACCCTCTGGATCAGCCACAGTGCGTATTCGTGGTATTGGAACTCTGAACAACAATGACCCTCTTTATATCATTGATGGTGTACCGACAAAGGCTGGTATGCATGAGTTAAACGGTAGTGATATTGAGAGTATCCAAGTTTTGAAAGATGCTTCCTCTGCTTCTATCTATGGTAGTCGTGCGGCTAATGGCGTCATCATCATTACCACAAAGAAAGGTAAAGCAGGAAGAGTAAATGTAGATATTGATGCTTCTATTGCGGCATCAATGTATGCTCACAAGATGAATGTTCTTAATGCGAAGCAATACGGACAAGTAATGTGGCAAGCTTATGTTAACGATGGAATGGATCCAAATACTAACGGTTTAGGTTATCGTTATGACTGGGGATACAACGCACAGGGTAATCCTGTGTTGAATAACATTAGTATGCGTAAATACCTTGATGACGCAGGTACTACACCAGCTGATGATACAGACTGGTTTGATAAGACAACACGTACAGGTGTTGTTCAAAACTATAATGTAGCAGTTAGTAGTGGTTCAGATCGTCATTCTTCTTATTTCTCTTTAGGTTATTATAAAAACTTAGGTATCATTAAAACATCAGATTTTGATCGTTATTCAGCTCGTATAAATACTGAATATAAGTTGATAAAAGATGTTTTGACTATTGGCGAACACTTCACCTTGAATCGTACATCGGAGGTACAAGCCCCTGGTGGGTTCCTTGAGAACGTTCTTCAATTCAATCCTTCTCTTCCTGTTTACACGGAGAAAGGAACTTATGCAGGTCCTGTTGGTGGTTATCCTGACCGTGAGAACCCTGTGGCTCGTTTGTATCGTAACAGTGATAATCGATATATTTATTGGCGTACTTTCGGTGACGCTTACATAAACCTTCACCTTTTTAAAGGATTCAATCTTCGTTCAACTTTTGGTTTGGATTATGCTCAGAAACAACAGAGATTCTTCACTTATCCAATCACAGAAGGAAATGTCGCCAATTCTAAGAATGCCGTTGAGGCCAAACAGGAACACTGGACAAAGTGGATGTGGAATGCTATTGCGACTTACAATCTACAAGCTGGTTTACACCGTGTAGACGCTATGGCAGGTATTGAGTTGAATCGTGAAGATGACAACTATTTCTCTGGATATAAAGAAGACTTCCTTATTCTTAACCCTACATACATGTGGCCTGATGCCGGTACTGGTACTGCACAAGCCTATGGTGGTGGAGGTGGATACTCGTTAGTATCTTATTTTGGTAAACTGAATTATAATTATGCTGACAAGTATTTAGCCTCATTTACCCTTCGTTATGATGGTTCATCTCGATTCGGTAAAAACAATCGTTATGCGACATTCCCATCAATCTCTTTGGGCTGGCGTGTTAATCAGGAGAAGTTCTTAAAGAGTGCACAATGGTTGAATGATTTAAAACTTCGAGCATCGTGGGGAGCAACTGGTAATCAAGAGATTTCTAACATTGCGCGTTACACCATATATGTTAGTAACTATGGAGTAAATGAAAATGGTGGTCAGAGTTATGGGACATCATACGATATAGCTGGAACCAATGGTGGTCGTCAATTGCCAAGTGGATTTAAACGTGACCAACTCGGTAACAATGATATCAAATGGGAAACAACCTATCAAACTAACCTTGGTTTGGACTTCGCTATGTTCAACTCTACACTCTATGGAAGTTTTGATTGGTATTATAAAAAGACTAAGGATATCCTTGTGCAGATGGCTGGTATTGCGGCTATGGGAGAAGGAAGCACACAGTGGATTAATGCTGGTGCTATGGAGAATCGTGGTGTTGAACTCAACTTGGGTTATCGCAAGACAACCAAGGGTGGTTTTCATTATGACATAGCAGGTAACTTTAGTACTTATCGTAATAAGATTACAGCTTTACCATCAACAGTTGCGGCTAATGGAACCTTTGGTGGTAATGGTGTGAAGAGTGTTATCGGTCATCCTATGGGTGCACAAGTTGGATATATCGCAGATGGAATCTTCAAGAGTCAAGATGAAATTGATAATCATGCAAAACAGGATGGTGCAACCCTTGGACGTATGCGTTGGAAGGACTTGGATGACAATAACATTATTACAGAAGCAGACCAAGATTGGATTTATGACCCAACACCAGACTTCTCATATGGACTTAATGTGTATCTTGAATACAAAAACTTTGATTTCACAATGTTCTGGCAAGGCGTACAAGGTGTAGATATTATCTCTGACTTAAAGAAGCAGACTGATATTTGGGCTGGTTTGAATATTGGTTTCCTAAACAAGGGACAACGTTTGTTAAATGCGTGGAGTACAACCAACTCAGATAGTAATATTCCAGCTCTCTCACTCTCTGATAATAATAATGAGAAGCGTGTTTCTACTTATTGGGTGGAGAATGGCTCATACTTAAAGCTACGTACTATTCAGTTAGGATATAATCTGCCAAAGAGTATGACTAATCGTCTTGCAATGCAGCGTTTACGTTTCTACCTCAGTGCGCAGAACTTATTAAGTATACATAGTAAGAGTTTTACGGGTGTTGATCCAGAGAATCCAAACTATGGTTACCCTATTCCACTCAATATCACATTCGGTATAAACGTTACATTCTAACAATTATCATCTGACAATATAATATGAAAAAAGTAATATATTCAGCACTTGTGCTTGCTACTCTTAGTATGACAAGTTGTTCAGACTTCTTAGATGAACATACTCCACAAGCAACACTAAGTGATGAGCAAGTAAAGGAAGCTAATCATGCTGATGAGCTAGTAATATCAGCTTACGCTATATTTATTTCAGCAGAAGATATTAACTCTTCTTTCTCAATGTGGAACTATGATGTCCGTAGTGATGATGCTTATAAAGGTGGCAATGGAACCAGTGATGGTGATGTGTTCCACCAGCTTGAAATAGAACAAGGAATACTGACCACAAATTGGAATATCAGCGATATGTGGCAGAGACTATACAATTGTATATCACGTGCTAACACGGCAATAGCACTCCTTGAACAAGTCAATAGCTCTGTTTATCCTCAAAAGGATGAACGTTTGGCAGAGATGAAATTCTTGCGTGCGTATGGTCATTTCTTATTGAAACGATTATATAAGAACATACCATTCATTACAGATCCTAACCTCAAAACAGAGCAATACAACACACTTTCTAATCGTCAATATACAAACGACCAAGGTTGGCAAGTTATTATTGATGACCTAATGGATGCCTATAACACATTACCCGTTCATCAGGCAGATAAGGGGCGTCCAACCAAAGCATCTGCTTCAGCATTCCTCACGAAAGTCTACATGTATAAGGCTTATCACCAAGACAATGAGAATACAAATGAAGTTACAAGTATCTCAAAGGATGATCTCTTGAAAGCTGTTCAGTTTAGTGATCCAGCAATCTATACAGCTGGTGGCTATGGCCTGGAGAATGACTTCCACAACAACTTTAGACCTGAACCACAATACGAGAATGGTAAAGAAAGCCTTTGGGCAATGCAATATTCTATCAACGATGGAACCAAGAATGGTAATCTCAACTGGAGTTACGGACTGATTGTGCCAAACATTCCAGGTGTTACTGATGGAGGATGTGATTTTTATAAGCCAAGTCAAAATCTTGTTAATGCCTATCGTACAGATGCAAATGGACATCCATATATCGGTACTTTCAATAATCATGACTATAACAAGGTAACCGATTATGCCGATCCACGTTTATTCCTTACCGTAGGTATTCCTGGTTTGCCTTATGAGTTTAACTCTAAGTTTATAATGGATAAGACTGCTATATGGAGTAGAAGTAATGGATTGTATGGCTATTACGTAACTTTAAAGCAGAATGTTGACCCAGAGAGTCCTTATCTGAAGAAAGGAGCATGGTGGGGTACATCTGAGAATCGTATTGTCTTCCGTTATGCTGATGTCCTCCTTGAACGTGCCGAAGCTTTAGTTCAACTAAATGATGGTCGTATCAATGAAGCTATCAATATTGTCAATCAGATTCGCAATCGAGCTAAGCAAAGCACAGGTGCTATCAGCAATTATCAGAGTGACTATGGTGTAAGAATGAATATTATGCCATACACAGGAACCTACAGTCAGGCTGAAGCTCTTGACATCGTCAAAATGGAACGTCGCCTAGAGATGGGCATGGAGTCTGAAAGATTCTTTGACCTTGTTAGATGGGGTGAAGCAGATCGCGTCCTCAATAAGTATTATGCAGAAGAAGCAAATGATTGTTCTATCTATAGCAGTGCTCACTTTACAAAAAACAAGAATGAGTACTTACCTATTCCATACGCACAAATAGCAGCATCAAATAGACATTACAAACAAAACATTGGTCAGTGGTAATTATGAAAACGAAAATAACAACACTATTTATCGCTCTTATTGCTTTCTTAGCTTTAAGTAGCTGCAGTGAAGAGAACACCTCAGACCTGCAATTAAACGGATCATGTTCAGTCGAAAACATTGTACTGGATAATTATAAAGGTATCGTAGACCTGGCTTCACGAACAATTACTATACGTGTACCAGAGACTTACGATGTCACAAACATGAAGGTCACCACACTCAAACTAAGCGCTAGTGCCATCAGTAATATCAAAGAGGGAGATAAGCTCAATATGCTCACGGCACAGCAGTTAAGCATTAAGAATGGTGATGTCTTCCTCAATTGGACTATCAAGGTTCTACGAGATGAGGCAAAAATAACCTCATTTAAGATTAATGGTATATACAATGGTATCATCGATGAGGCACATAAGACCATCTCTGTCTATGTACCTAATACGCTTGACCTCCATTCTCTTACACCAACAATTGGATTGAGTGAAAATGCAAAGGTCAGCCCATCTAATGGTATAGCAACAGACTTCACAAACCCTGTTACATTCACAGTTACCAATAATACCGCATCTGCTCAATACACTGTAAAGGTAACAGCTATAGGCAAGCCAACCGCTGTCTTCGTTGGTTTACCAGCTACTATGAACGAGCTTAATCCAGAGGAGTTAACAGCTTGTAAGTGGATGCTTCAAAACATTCCAAACTCTCTCTACGCATCATTCTCTGATATTAAGAATGGTTCTGTAGACCTCAGTGAATGTAAAGTCATTTGGTGGCATTATCATAAAGATGGTGGTGTTGACGGAAAAGAAGCATTTGAAAGAAATGCACCAGAAGCCATCAATGCAGCTGTCGCATTGAGAGACTACTATAACAATGGTGGTTCTTTCCTCTTCACTCGATATGCTACCAACATGCCAGCAGAGATTGGCGCTGTAACAAACAATGCTGCCCCTAATAATTGTTGGGGACAAAATGAAGCTGATGCAGAAAAAGCAAACGGACCTTGGAACTTCTTTATTCAGGGACATACAAGTCATCCTCTTTTCCAGAATCTCATAATGAAGAGTGGCGAGCCAAACTCTGTTTACACTTGTGACGCAAACTATCGTATCACGAACTCTACCGCTCAATGGCATATTGGTACAGACTGGGGAGGATATGACAACTTAGCTAAATGGCGCACAGAAACAGGTGCACAAGATCTGGCTTATGGTGGTGATGGTGCTGTCGTTGCATGGGAATTCCCTGCAACAGGAACGAAAGGTAAGATACTATGTATCGGTTCCGGATGTTATGACTGGTATAGCATTGATGATGTTCCAGCCTACTATCACAACAATATCGCTAAGATGACACAGAACGCATTCAACTATTTAATGAATCATTAAAAGTTTAATAAAAATGAGAACTATTATATATTCTCTCGCACTCATCGCGACTTTAACAGCCCCGTTAACGGGCTGTAGCGATGACAAGACCATAGTAGATCAAAAAGACTGGGATACTGCAACCTACTTCAATTCTACCGATGAAGTGGCACAAAGCACTTTTTATAAGCCAGCTGTTGGTTATGTTGGAGACCCGATGCCATTCTTCGATCCCAAAGCAAAGGACTTTAAGGTGATGTATCTACAAGATTTCCGACCTAATCAAGCTGGCACCTATCATCCTATTTGGGCTGTCGAAACTAAAGATGCAACCAACTATCAGTCTCTTGGTGAACTTATTCACTGTGGTGGTATCAATGAACAAGATGCGGCACTGGGCACAGGATCAACAGTTTATAATGATGCTGATGGATTGTACTACACCTTCTATACAGGACACCGATACCAAACAACTGCTACAGATAATGGTGAGATGGTGATGATGGCAACATCATCTGACTTCAAGACATGGACTAAAAATCACACATTCCGACTAAAGGGGGATGATTACGGATATAGTAAGAACGATTTCCGTGACCCCTTTGTCTTCAAAGGCGATGATAACAAATGGCACATGCTTGTCGCTACATTGAAAGGTAGCAAAGGACATTTAGCAGAGTTCACATCCGATGATCTCAAGACATGGAATCACGCAGGAACATTCATGACCATGATGTGGGATCGATTCTATGAGTGCCCAGATCTATTTAAGATGGGCAACTGGTGGTATCTTGTTTATAGTGAGAAACATGCTGCTATCCGCCGTGTACAATACTTTAAGGGTAGAACTCTTGACGAATTGAGAGCCTGCACACAAAATGATGCAGGTTTATGGCCTGATGCTCATGAGGGCTTCTTAGACAGTCGTGCCTTCTATGCAGGAAAGACTGCTAGTGATGGTCAGAATCGCTACATCTGGGGCTGGTGTCCAACACGTCCTGGCAAGGATAATACAGCAGTTGGTGCTGCTCCTAATGAACCCGAATGGGCAGGTAACCTAGTTGCACATCGTCTCATACAACATGCCGATGGCACTCTTACCTTAGGAGAAGTAAAAGGTGTCAGTGAGAAATACACCAAGAAACAAGAGGTAAAGGTTATGGCTAAAAGTGAGAATGGCATTGAAAATGTCACCAACGGCTATAAACTTTCAGGTGATTCTTATCTTCTCTTCAATCGTCTCGGCTATCACAATAAGATTACCTTCACGGTTACAACCTCTAATAACTGGGACAAGTTCGGTATATCATTTGTACGTGGTACCGACTCTGAGAAGTATTACTCTATGATTGTAAATCCCGAGAATGACCAAACACGTAAGGTCAACTTTGAAGAAGAAGGAACCGCAGGTCATGGCTTTATAGCAGGGATTGACGGCTATAACTTCGCTCGTCCAAGTGACAATATATATCATGTAACCATCTATACGGACAATAGTATTGCTGTAATGTACATCAATGATGTATGTTGTTACACCAACCGTATCTATGGAATACAGAAGAACTGCTGGAGTATCAATAACTATGGTGGCAACGTTACCATCACTGATCTCACAGTAAGTCAGTATTAAGATTATCACTCATTTCATCGATGAAGATAGTACAAAAGATACTTTTCTAAGAAAGTCGTTCATTCCGTGAGAACTTGCTAAGTATTGCGAAAACATCATAGAATGGACGACTATTTCTTTTCGACTTATCGATAAAATTACTGTCTTTGTCCATTAGAAACCCAAACAACGACACACAACCTACGATGAAAAGAAAGTTAATGACATTGGCTATATGCCTTTTTACAAGTACTACGCTTATGCATGCACAATCATTCTTAAGCCAGAATCACGCAATCAAGCGTATTATGACAACAGATAAGTACATTCTTCTACCAGTAGAAGAGGATGAGAATAATGCGCATATTCGTATTATCAAGGACAACCAAGTAGTGAAAGAGTTCAACTGTAAGCTCTCCATCAATAAAACTGATTATAGTGTTCCACTTGACATTAGCAAGTATAGCGGTGATGTATTGCTTGACATCCAATTCACGGGAGATAAACGTAGCATTGGACTAATTAATGACTTTGCTTGTTGGAAAGATATAAAAGTGACTAACGTATTCGACACTAAGAACCGTGAGAAGTTCCGTCCCATCTATCACCACACCCCTGCTTATGGTTGGATGAACGACCCGAATGGTATGTTCTATAAGGATGGTGTATGGCATTTGTACTATCAATACAATCCATACGGTTCGCAGTGGGAGAACATGACATGGGCACATAGCACCTCTACCGACCTCATGCACTGGGAAAATCAAGGTGAAGCAATACAGCCAGATGCCCTTGGTACCATATTCAGTGGTAGTAGTGTTGTTGACAAAGAGAACTCTGCTGGATTTGGAAAGGACGCTGTTGTTGCTTTTTATACATCTGCTGGGGCTGCACAAACACAAAGTATTGCGTACAGCACAGACAATGGCATGACCTTTAAGAAGTATGCCAATAACCCAATCATCACAAGTGATGTACCCGACTTCCGCGATCCTAATGTCTTTTGGAACGATGATGTAAAGCAATGGAACCTTATTCTTGCAGCTGGACAACAGATGAATATCTATAGTTCTAAGAACTTGAAGGACTGGAAGTATGAGAGTAGCTTCGGTGAAGGATATGGTAATCATGGAGGTGTTTGGGAGTGTCCTGACCTGTTAAAGATGGGTGATAAGTGGGTACTTATTTGTAACATCAACCCAGGCGGTCCCTTCGGTGGTAGTGCAACACAATACTTTATTGGTACATTCGATGGTCATAAGTTCACTTGCGAATCAAAGCCTGAGATAACAAAGTGGATGGATTATGGAAAAGATCACTATGCCACGGTATCGTTTAGCAATGCTCCTAATGGTCGAATAGTCGTTCTTCCATGGATGAGTAACTGGCAGTATGCTAATCAAGTGCCCACTCAACAGTTCCGTTCAGCCAATGGTTTGCCACGAGATGTGAGCCTTTACAATTATAACGGTGAGGATTACCTCAGCGTTAAACCATCTCCAGAGGTACTCACAGCTTTCGAGCAGAAACCATCGGGGCGTTTTCAGGCTGCTGCCTACATAGAGATAACCAACATCAAGAGCAATGCCTCCATCGTTTTGAGTAATGACAAAAACGAACATGTAACAATGGTCTATGATGGAAAGAATGGTACATTCAGTATGGATCGCACACAGAGTGGGCTCACAGACTTCCACAATGACTTTAAAGCAAAGACCATTGCGCCAACTAATGGAGTAATCAAAGGGATGCAGATATTTGTTGATCGCTGCAGTGTTGAGGCTTTCGATATTGATGGAAAGGTATCAATGACCAATCTTGTCTTTCCTTCTAAGCCATACGACAAAGTTATTGCTAAGGGTTGCAAAGTAAAGATTCATGCACTAAAGGATTAATAGTAAGGACTAAAGAAAGGGTGAATAATTCGTTCATTTACCTATAAATAATCATGTTAAAGAAGCATTTGTTGGTATCAATGAACGGAATTTTCAATCTCTTTCCACCGCAAAGTAATAACTTTGCAAGCGTTATCCAAAACAATTAAACTACACGAACTAAAAATTTAAACATTATGTCGAAAACCAATAAACTGGCTATGGTGCCTGTCATGCTATGCTTTTTTGCAATGGGCTTTGTGGACTTGGTAGGTATTGCCTCTAACTACGTAAAGGACGATTTACACCTAACTGATTCTACAGCTAACGTCTTTCCATCTTTAGTCTTCTTCTGGTTCCTCATCTTCTCAGTGCCAACTGGTATGTTGATGAACAAGATTGGACGT
The DNA here is from genome assembly GCF_018127765.1 of Prevotella veroralis. NCBI lineage: Bacteria > Pseudomonadati > Bacteroidota > Bacteroidia > Bacteroidales > Prevotellaceae > Prevotella > Prevotella veroralis. The sequence goes on from NZ_CP072330.1 coordinate 1,833,578, forward strand.
AAAAAGACCGTTTTACTCAGTCTCATCATCACCTTGTTTTCATTGCTACTACCCGTCTTTGGCGAATCATACGGGCTTATGCTCGTATCGTTCTCACTCCTTGGTATTGGCAATGCACTGATGCAAACCTCGTTGAATCCGCTTGTTTCTACCGTTATGAAAGGTGGAAATCTTGCTTCAACACTCACCTTTGGACAGTTTGTTAAGGCTATCGCCTCATTCATGGCACCCTATCTTGCCATGTGGGGAGCGCAGGCAAGCATTCCAGCCTTTGGTCTCGGATGGCGTGTCCTATTCCCTATATATCTTATAATTGGTATTCTTGCCACCCTCTTACTCTTCTCAACTCCTATCGAAGAAGAGCCTATTGAGGGTAAAGCAAGCTCTTTCATGCAATGCTTAAGCCTATTGGGTAAACCAATCGTATTGCTTAGCTTCCTTGGAATCATGTGTCACGTAGGAATCGATGTAGGTACTAATACCACCGCACCGAAGATCCTTATGGAACGATTCGGTATGACTTTGAATGATGCGGCATTTGCTACTTCACTCTACTTCATATTCCGTACGCTTGGATGTCTTACTGGTTCATTCTTCTTGAGAGTAATGAATAATAAAGTATTCTTCACTATTTCGGTATTGATGATGGTTATTGCTATGATATGGTTAGGCGTTGGAACACGTGATACAGCAGTATATGTTGCCATCGCACTTGTAGGTTATGGCAATAGCAATATATTCTCTATGATATTCGCAAGAGCCCTTCAGAGCGTTCCAGATAAGCAGAACGAAGTAAGCGGATTGATGATTATGGGACTCTTTGGAGGTACCATCTTCCCACTCCTTATGGGCTTTGCCAGCGATGCTATGAACCAACAGCTCGGTGCTGTACTCATAATGGCTATTGGGGTATTGTACCTCTTTAGCTATATTCCAAAGATGAACAACAAATAAAAGAAAGAGCTTATGAAACAAGTAATCGTAGGCCTCGGAGAGGCATTGTGGGATTGTCTTCCTGAAGGAAAGAAGCTTGGTGGGGCACCAGCAAACTTCGCTTATCATACAGGACAGTTCGGTCACGACTCGTTAGCAATAAGTGCTGTGGGCAATGATGCCTTAGGTAAGGAAACTCTCAATGCTTTCGACCAAAAGGGCGTACACTATATTATGCCTGAAGTAGACTATCAGACAGGTACTGTACAGGTCGAACTTGACAGCGAGGGTGTACCAACATACGATATCAAAGAAGGTGTGGCATGGGACAATATACCCTTTACTCCCGAAATAGAGGAGGCTGCTAAGAATTGTCGTGCCGTATGTTTTGGTTCATTGGCACAGCGTAGTAGTGTCAGTCGACAGACCATCCAGAAGTTCTTGGAGGCTACTCCAAAGGACTGTCTAAAGATCTTTGACATCAATCTTCGCCAAAACTTCTACACGAAGGAGATTATCACTAACTCGCTCCACCATGCTAATATCCTCAAGATTAACGATGAGGAGCTTATCACCCTTGGGCGTCTTTTTGGCTATCCGGGTCTTGATATAGAGAACAAATGCTGGCTCTTATTGGGCAAGTATAACCTTGATATGCTCGTACTGACCTGTGGCGTGAATGGTTCATACGTCTTCGCACCTAACATTCAGTCGTTCCAAGAGACGCCAAAGATAGATGTTGCCGATACAGTCGGTGCCGGTGACTCTTTCACAGCAGCCTTTACTTCAGCTATTCTCGCTGGTATGTGCATCCCTGAAGCACATAAGTTAGCAGTTGAGGTAAGTGCTTATGTATGCACACAAAACGGTGCTATGCCTAAGATCCCACAGGCAATGTTGGATAGAATTAAGTAATAGAATCATCGTTAAAAGAGCTTTGCTACACCCAAGGGTAACAACAACACAATAAGAACAACATAATTAGGTTTGGGGTAAAGATGTTCAGGATAATCCTCATTCGCCCGAGTTAATCATCGATTAATTCGGGCTTTTTATTGGTTTGAGCGCTGTTTTATCTTTCATCTAATACGCTTTTCCGTCTCTCACAGTCTCCCGCAAGCCTCTCCGAAAGGAAGAAATATCTTTAGAAAAACGAGGAGGTGCATCACTGCAGAGGTGAGCATCAAACGTAACAAGACAATGGTTCATTAGCAAGAAACAAAAAGAATACAAAGAAGCAGACGCCCTTCTTACATCAAGGAAAGGCTCTTCTCGCATCAAAGGAACGCCTCCTTCATCTCAAAGGAACGCCCTCTTCAAATGGAGAAGAAGCCTCATCTAATTTATAACTAATGCTTGTCTCAATTAAAAGAAAATATTTGTATCTTTGCACATAACCAATGGATCCATCATAGCCTATGCACAATCTGAGCTATTATATTGCTTATTTAGACCTTTACAAGGCTGAAATTATAAAAGTAATACTCTATGTTTTGTTTGGTTATGCATTCTTCTACGATTGCTTAAGGGACACTCGTTCAGAGTACATAGCGTATCTTAAGGAGCAAACCTTCGACTTCAAAGTGGTGTCCTTTAAGTCTGCTCGAGAATACCAAGTAGAGGGTGTTGACCGAGACGGACGTACACGTGTGCACAAAATAACGAAGTTCTGGGCAATAACCGATAAAGACCTAAAGGCTGGAAACAGGATTGTGAAGCAGAAAGGAAATACAACTCTTTCAATCATTCAACCCGATACTATCCGTCGCTTCCCACTGTCGTTTAGTGATGGAGAGGAGGTTTGGTAGAAGAAAATGGAAGTCCTTTTTAAAAACAGATAACGAAAACCTAAAACCTATTAATATGATTTCAAAACTAACAAAAACACTCTTGCCAATAACAGCATTAGGCTGTGTACAGGGCAATGCTATGACTCCTAAGAAGCAACAGAAGCCTAACATTATATATATAATGTGTGACGATATGGGCTATGGCGACCTCGGTTGCTATGGTCAAAAGTATATCCTTACGCCCAACATAGACCGAATGGCAAAGGAAGGAATGCGCTTCACGCAGGCTTATGCAGGTGCGCCTGTGAGTGCACCATCGCGTGCTTGCCTGATGACTGGGCAGCACTCGGGACACACGGAGGTGCGTGGTAACAAGGAGTATTGGACGAATAGCAAGCCTGTTTACTATGGGGAAAACAAAGACTTCAGCGTTGTTGGACAGCATCCTTACGACCCTAATCACATTATCTTACCAGAGATAATGAAGGATAATGGCTATCGAACGGGAATGTTCGGTAAGTGGGCAGGAGGTTACGAAGGCTCTCTTTCAACACCTGATAAGCGAGGGGTGGATGATTTCTATGGCTATATATGCCAATTCCAAGCCCATCTCTATTATCCAAACTTCCTCAACGAATACTATAAAGAACGAGGAGATACAGCGGTGAAACGTGTTGTTTTGACAGAAAACATCAATCATCCAATGTTTGGAGACGAATACTTTAAACGCACGCAATACTCGGCTGACCTCATCCACCAGCATGCCATGGACTGGCTGAAGGCTCAAACGAAGGATAAACCATTCTTTGGAGTGTTCACCTATACGCTTCCTCATGCAGAACTTACACAACCAGACGACTCGTTAGTGGCGTTTTATAAGAAGCAGTTCTTCACTGATAAGACGTGGGGAGGGCAAGAAGGCTCACGATATAACGCCGTTGTTCACACGCACGCACAGTTTGCTGCAATGATAACACGCCTTGATTCATACGTAGGAGAGATTCTCAAGCTATTGGATGAGAGGGGACTTGCGGACAACACGCTCGTTATCTTTACCAGTGACAATGGTCCTCATGAGGAAGGTGGGGCTGATCCTTCGTTCTTCAACCGCGATGGAAAGCTAAGAGGTATTAAACGACAATGTTACGAAGGAGGCATCAGAATACCTTTCATAGCTCGCTGGAATGGACATATTAAGGCTGGTGTAGAGAGTAATTTGCCCTTTGCTTTCTATGATCTCATGCCTACTTTTGCAGAAATGGTAGGTGTAAAGGATTATGTACAACGCTATCGCAATAAGAAAAAGACTATCGATTACTTCGATGGAATATCAATTCTTCCTACGCTCATAAACGATGGAATCGGACAAAAGAAGTACCCTTATCTTTATTGGGAGTTCGCTGAAACGGACCAAACAGCTGTTCGAATGGGGGATTGGAAACTGATTACTATTCATGGAATACCACATCTCTACAATCTATCAAACGACCTTCACGAGGATCATGACATAGCAAATGAGCATCCAGATATCGTACAGAAGATGATAGAAATTGCTCTGAAAGAGCATACGAATAGTGAACTTTTCCCTGTTACAATGCCTTCATTGGATAAAAGATGACAATTAAGCAAATGTAGATAAGGATAAGTAAGATAAGAAAAGACACATAGACATGAACACAATAGCGCCATTTTCACACCCATTATACATCATGCTAAAGCCCGTCGGGGCTTCCTGTAACCTCAGATGTGAGTATTGTTATTATCTTGAAAAGGCGAATCTCTATAAGAACACACCAACTCGCATACTGACAGAAGAGCTATTAGAACGATTCACAAAGGAATATATCAATGCTCAAACCATGAATGAAGTACTCTTTACATGGCATGGGGGAGAGACGATGATGCGCCCACTATCCTTCTTCAAAAAGGCAGTTGACCTGCAACGGAAGTATGCTAATGGGCGCAGAATAAGCAATACTATACAAACAAATGGTACTTTATTGACTGATGAATGGTGTGAGTTCCTACGTGAAAACAACTGGCTTGTAGGTGTATCGATTGATGGTCCACAGGAATTTCACGATGAATACAGACGTACAGCACGCAATGGTCCATCATGGTCAAAGGTTATGAAGGGGATTAAACAGCTCCAGAAACACCACGTGGAATGGAATGCTATGGCGGTAGTAAACGATTTCAATGCTGATTACCCGCTCGACTTCTATCACTTCTTCAAGGAGATTAGATGCCAGTTCATACAGATTTCACCCATTGTAGAGCGTATTGTACAACACAAGGACGGGCGACATCTAGCGACTCTAACCGATAAGGAAGAGTTGCCAATAGCGGACTTCTCGGTTACACCAGAGCAATGGGGAGACTTCTTGTGTGCTGTCTTTGATGAGTGGGTACGCAATGATGTGGGACAAACCTACGTGGAGATCTTTGATTGTATATTGGCTAACTGGGTGGGACAAACACCTGGTATCTGTGTGTATGCAAAGGAGTGTGGACATGCAGGAGTAATGGAGTTCAATGGAGATGTGTACTCTTGTGATCACTTTGTGTTCCCTGATTACAAACTTGGTAATATAAGGAATCAAACGCTGGTGAATATGCTTTATGGTGAAAAACAACGGCAGTTTAGCAAACTCAAGCACGCTTCTCTCCCTCGTCAATGTCGTGAGTGTGAATGGGAGTTTGCCTGTCATGGAGAGTGTCCAAAGAACCGATTTATAAAGGACAAGTACGGTAATTCTGGTCTTAACTACCTCTGCAAAGGGTATAAGAAGTTCTTCCAACACATTGCTCCATATATGGACTACATGAAGAACGAACTACTGAATCAACGTCCACCAGCCAATGTCATGAAAGTTGCGGACCAGTTAGGAGCAATCTAAACATACGTTTATTAAGAAACAGAAGAGCCGATACTCTTAACGAATACCAGCTCTTCTACGTTACTATTTATGAAAAATTTGAGAGAATATTGAGACCTCACGGCCTCGAGTTGTTTTACTTTTAAATGATTATTTATTGAGAAAGCATAGAAATTGTCTTACTTTGTTATGGATGACACAGACGTCTGCATCTTATGCTGCAAGGTATCCACTTTCATTGAGTCTGCCTTTGCAACAGAAGGACCTTTATGGGGTTTATTGACAGTAGCTGTACTTGGTACTGCACGTGAAGCATCCTCGTCAGAGAGAGCCACCTGCATAGCATTCCCCAAAGTGAGGATAATTGCGACCACAGCTGCAGCCTTAAAGAGAGGCATTAGACGATGACGCATCGTGATAACACGTGCTTTCACAGGCTCATCCTTCTCTATGATACCCAATACCCTTTGGTCAAAGTCACTGCCCAGTACGCTCTCTTCCTTCTCTCTCTGACCATAGGTGAAGAGGTCACGATAAGGTAGTAAAGCCGCTGGAATGTCCTCTTGAGAGAAGAACGCACGTAGAATCTCCTCTTCTTGGAGAGAAGTTTCACAACGCCAATAGCGTTCCAGTAACTGTTCAATGTACTTATAATCCATAATTATCTAGTTTCATATATTTGTGTTTGACCGCCTGTCGTGCTCGAAAGATATTCACCTTTACTTGCTCTTCAGTAATATCCAAGATCGTTGCAATCTCTTTGTAAGATTTCCCCTCGAAGTCTCTTAGCTGCATACAGCTACGTTGCTTCTCCGGAAGTGAGTCCACTATCTGTTTGATGAGACCCACCCTATCCGCTTGAATCATTCGGTCTTGTGGATTAGATGAAGCCAAAGGTTCTGCTCCTTTCACATCTTCTAAAGAATCGTTATTATTCTCTTTTCTCTTGATGCGATCGAGTGAGAGGTTACGACATATCGTCAAGCTAAACGCCTCAATAGAGTCTATGTCATTCCAATCTGATCGACGATTCCAAACCTTAATCAGCGTATCCTGTACGATGTCCTCAGCCTCAAACCGATTGAGTGTAATACGAAGTGCAAGCCGAAAGAGTTCGTTCTTTAACGGTAAGACATCATCTCGGAAACTGATATTCTTCATCTTCTCTCTGTTTAAATGACGATTATAGTTAGGTAGAAGTTACAACGGAAGAGGTCAAAAGTTCATTCTTTAATCTTCATTAACACATTTACTACGATTTACCCTCAACCCTTCATCATAAATCAACCATAATAACAAGGCTCTATCTCTCTATCGAATAAAGACGTAAGGTTCGTATGTCTACATTAAAGAAACAATATCAGGACATAGAAACCATGCGTCTATCATTCTCTAAGAAAAGGTTACCTCTTCCATTAAGAGAGAGCTTTTTATTCTAAGTAAGTATAGCCATAGAGTCCACTGCGGTAATTGCTAAGGAACTCTTTACCCTCTTCTAACGAAATCTTACCCTGCTTTACACTTTTAGTAACCCATATCTCCAGTTGGCGGACAAGTTTCTTTGGGTTGTACTGAACATACTCCAAGACCTCTTCTACAGTCTCACCATCAAAGATCTGATCGATATGGTATCTCCCGTCCTTCACTGAGATATGTACAGCATTAGTATCACCAAAGAGATTATGCATATCTCCCAGAATCTCTTGATAAGCTCCGATAAGAAAAACACCAAGGTAATAAGGCTCATTTGCCTTCAATGGATGAACTGGTAATACATGACTGCTACGCCCCATAGCGACGAAGTTTGAGATCTTACCATCGCTGTCACAGGTTATATCTTGCAATGTGGCATTACGACTCGGACGCTCATTGAGACGTTGGATTGGCATCACAGGAAACAGTTGATCTATTGCCCAGCTATCAGGAAGAGACTGGAAAAGGGAGAAGTTACAGAAGTACTTATCTGCAAGAAGCTTATCCATGTTACGCAATTCATCAGGAACATGCTTCATGTTCTTTGCTAAGTTGTTGATTTCATGACATACACTCCAATACATTGCTTCAATTTCAGCACGTGTACGAAGGTCTACCATACCATGAGAGAACAATTCCAAAGCCTCTTCACGAATCTGTTCTGCATCGTGCCAATCCTCGAGCATATTACGAGCATCTAAGTTATCCCAGATATCATAAAGGTCTTTTACCAACTGATGGTCGGTCTCCTTCGCCTCGAAATCTTCCGACATCTCTGGTAAAGAAGCTGTTTCAAGAACATCAATAACTAATACTGAATGGTGAGCAGACAAACTTCTACCACTCTCTGTAATAATGTTTGGATGTGGAATATCACTCTTGTTAGCTGCATCAACAAAGGTGTAAACACAATCGTTGACGTATTCTTGAATACTATAATTTACTGAACTTTCACTGCTGGACGAACGTGTACCATCGTAATCGACACCAAGTCCACCACCACAATCAACGAAGTCAACATTATAACCCATCTTTCTCAGGTTCACATAATATTGTGCTGCCTCATTAAGAGCCGTCTGAATACGACGAATCTTTGTAATTTGTGAACCGATATGGAAGTGTATTAAACGCAAACTATCATGTAAGCCTTTCGCATCAAGCGTCTCTAAGGCTTGAAGAAGTTCAGATGAAGTAAGACCAAACTTTGATGCATCACCACCACTCTCTGCCCATTTTCCAGAGCCACTAGATGCTAGTTTTATGCGAATACCGAGGTTTGGTTTAACGTTAAGTTTCTTTGCTGCACGAGCGATAAGGTCTATCTCGTTGAGTTTCTCGACAACAATAAAGATGCGCTTACCCATCTTCTGTGCCAATAGAGCCAGTTCTATGTAACTCTGATCCTTATATCCATTACAGATAATGAGCGAATCACTCTGGCACTGTACAGCGATTACTGCATGCAACTCTGGCTTTGAACCAGCCTCCAAACCAAGGTTAAACTTGCGCCCATGAGAGATAATTTCCTCTACAACTGGCTGCATCTGATTTACCTTAATAGGATAGATGATAAAGTTCTCAGCTTTAAAATCATACTCTTTCTTAGCCTTCTCAAAACAAGAAGAAGTCTTTTCTATTCGATTATCAAGGATATCTGGGAAACGAAGTAATACAGGGGGAGTAACATCACGCAGGGCTAATTCATCCATAACATCACGCAAATCTATCTGTGTATTGTCCTTACATGGTGTAACATAGACGTCCCCTTTACTATTAATACCAAAATAAGAAGTACCCCACCCAGAGGTATTGTACAACTCTTGAGAATCTTCAATCGTCCACTTTTTCATTTTAGTTCTCTATCCCTTGTATATCTTTTTTAAACTATAAGTTCTATTGTTATTACACATTATCACGTGTTTAATGTCTTATCCAATGATAACAATTGACAGACACCATCAACCGATATTTGTATCTTCGCATAGTTATCCATCAAACTAACGTCTAATGTATGCTTTGCCTTGGTGTAGAATGGTTCACGTTCTTGCAATTGCTTGCGAACAAACAGGCTTACTTCCTCAGGTGTTTTATCCAATAATAGAGGGCGAACAGACTTGCCCATCTTTAAATGACCATATAACACATCAGGGGTAGCCTTTAAGTAGACCGTCTCCCCCTGGGCGTTCATATAATCCATATTATCGAAGAAACAAGGTGTTCCACCACCACAAGAGAGGATAACATTCTCGAACTCTGCCACCTCATGAAGCATGGACTGTTCTATCTTTCGGAAGCCATTTTCACCCTTTTCATCGAAGATCTGCTTTACAGTCTTACGCATCCTACTCTCTATATACCAGTCAAGATCATAGAAAGGGATATTTAGCTCTTTCGATAAAGCACGCCCAATGGTAGTTTTTCCAGACCCCATATAGCCGATAAGAATAATCCGAAGCGGTATGTTTCCAGCCTTATTGTCTGACATGCCCACGATACTTTAACGTTCCATTATACTTCTTCTGTATATTAAAATGAATGTGATGGACATTATATTATAGAAGATATACCATCAACCTTACTTCTTTCTCTTTGGCTCTGGAGCATTCTTAACAATATCCATACATTGTTCATAAGTTAGCTCAGCAGCCTTATCATGAAGGGCTTTCGGCATACGATAGTTCTTGCCATCATAAGCTATATAAGGACCATAACGCCCATTCATCACCTCCATCTTGGCATCTTCTGCGAAAGTCTTCAAGTGACGTTGTGCCTCTTGTAAACGTTTCGTCTGAATAAGATTAATAGCTGCACCAAGTGTTATCGTTAATGGATCTTCTCCCTTAGGAATTGATGTATATTTCTTATCATGAAGTACATACGGTCCGAAACGACCAGCACCAACAACTACATCAGAATTTTCAAACTGTCCAAGTGTACGTGGCAACTTAAACAATTCCAACGCCTCTCCAAGAGTAATAGTCTCCATACTCTTCCCAACAGGGAGTTGTGAGAAACGCGGTTTGTCCTCATCATCAGCACTACCAATCTGTACAACAGGACCGTAACGACCAATCTTTACGAATACAGGTTTACCACTCTTTGGGTCTATACCTAGTTCTCGCTCACCAGCCTTATGCTCAGAACGGGCATTCATAACCTTCTCCACCTCTGGTTCAAAGTTCTGATAGAAGAGTTTCATCTCCCTATTCCACTCTACTTGACCTGCTGCGATTTTATCGAACTCTTGCTCCACTTTGGCAGTGAAGTTGTAGTCCATGATATCAGGGAAGTTCTCCATCAGGAAGTCGTTAACAACGATGCCGACATCAGTTGGTATCAACTTTCCCTTATCAGCACCTGCCATTTCCTTCTTATTCTTAGATGTTATCTTCAATCCAAGCAAAGAATCAATGGCATACTTACGCTCCTCACCCTTACGATCACCTTTCTGAACATATTCACGTTGCTGGATGGTTGAAATAGTTGGGGCATAAGTTGAAGGACGACCTATACCCAGTTCCTCCAATTTGCGAACCAAGCTGGCTTCTGTATAACGATTTGGACCTTGTGAATAACGCTCTGTTGAGACTATTTCACGACGTTCCAACTCTTCACCTTCATGTATTACTGGCAATGCATGTGATAACTCCTCACTCCCATCTTCATCGTCAGTAGACTCATAATAAACCTTCAAGAAGCCTTCAAAAGCGATAACTTCACCATTTGCAACAAACTGCAAATCAGTCTGACTTTTACCTCCTTCCGTATTTAAAGCAATGTTTACCGTCGTTTTCTCTATCTGTGCATCAGCCATCTGAGAAGCAATGGTACGCTTCCAAATAAGGTCATAAAGTCGTTTCTCTTGACTTGTTCCATCAATAGAAACATTCTCCATATAAGTAGGACGGATAGCCTCGTGTGCTTCTTGAGCACCTTTGCTATGCGTCTGATACTTTCTAACTTTACTATACTCTGCCCCATACAAGCGTTCAATCTCTGCTTTGCTTGTATTAATGGCTAGTGCCGAAAGGTTAACGCTATCGGTTCGCATGTAAGTGATACGTCCTGCTTCATACAGACGTTGCGCCACCATCATAGTCTGACTAACAGTAAATCCAAGTTTACGAGCAGCTTCCTGCTGTAGAGTAGACGTAGTGAAAGGAGGAGCCGGCGTACGTTTTAAGGGTTTCTTCGTTATCGATGAAACCGTAAACTTTGACGTCTTACACAACTCCAAAAATGCTATAGCCTCATCATGTGTCTTGAATCTCTTATTCAGTTCTGCCTTAATTTCATTCTTTGTACCATCCTCTCCAGTCACAGCAAAAACAGCATTCAATCGATAATAAGGTTCTGCTTGGAAGTTCTGAATCTCACGTTCTCGTTCAACAATCAGTCGAACTGCAACGCTCTGTACACGACCTGCACTCAAAGCTGGCTTCACCTTTCGCCAAAGAACAGGTGATAGACGGAAGCCTACAAGGCGATCCAATACACGACGAGCTTGTTGTGCATTGACCAAATTCATATTCAAATGACGTGGAGTCTCTATCGCCTTCAAGATAGCAGGCTTGGTAATCTCGTGGAAAACAATACGACTGGTCTTCTCTTCATCAAGTCCCAACACCTCACATAGGTGCCAACTAATAGCCTCTCCCTCGCGATCCTCATCGGAAGCCAACCAAATTTTCTTTGCTGCTTTAGCATTCTTCTTCAGTTCGCTAACTACTTTCTTCTTCTCGTCAGGGATTTCATAGTCGGGATTCAACGTATCGAGATCTATGCTCAACTCCTTCTTCTTAAGGTCACGAATATGACCATAAGAAGACATCACCTTATAGTCTTTACCAAGAAACTTCTCAATTGTTTTAGCCTTTGCAGGACTCTCTACTATTACCAGATTCTCTTGCATAATCACTAATTGTACATTTTTTCAAGAGCGCAAAAGTACTTAAACTTTTTGCTTACACCTTATTTAATAGATAAATTTTCTACTTTTTTAAGTATTCAGTATGCCTATGAAGAAAATCATGAAGGGCTTGTCGGATGGAGCGAAGCCCAAATTGTTCTGTGTGAATATCCTTTAGAGGTGTCCAAACGGCTTCTGCTACATCGTCTGCGGGATGTAACTTCGCCTCATCTTCGACCTTACAAACAAAGAAGGTATCCAATGTCGGAATATCAAAGCCACTATAACGATACTTATTCGGAAGCGAACAGAAGTAATGCTTTTCTTTGATGATGAGGTTCGTTTCTTCCTCTACTTCACGTGATAAAGCTTCTCCGATCGTCTCACCAATATCACAGAAACCACCGGGAAGATCCAACGTTCCACGTCCTGGATCAAACTTTCTTCGTGTCACCAAGAGCTCACCTTTATCGTTCATTATAAAGGCTGCAACCGCAGAACTAGGGTTTAGAAAATACTCAAAGCCACAACTCTCGCAGAGTTTACTCTTTTCACTCTGTTCAACAAAATGCTTACTTCCACATACAGGACAATACTTAAACTTCTCTAATACGTGCATAGACTATGATTGGGAATGAATGATGGATTGTGAGGGTACAACTTCTTCAACATTAAATGAGCTATTCAAGAACAGTTATTAACAGAAACCTCGCAATCTTTAAAATACCTTTAGGCACTATGCCTTTTGTTTCTTCTGCCTGCAAATATACTAAAAACTCTAAACATGCAATAGTTTAATCCTTTCTTTTTGTTATCTTTGCAACAATGCGCTACAATTAGGTGATAGCGAAGGAGGCTCAACCGTCATTATTAATTAAAGTTTTGATTATTACATCTTAGTGGATTAGAATCAAATAAACATTATATTAGAATGAAATTAAGAAAACTTTTTCTTGTAGCTGGATTAGCTGCCATTGCAATGTCAATGTCGGCTCAGAGGGCTTTTGATGTTAAACTCTATAATGGTCGTCCACCTTATGATAACGGCGATCCACAGGACACAGCAAAGGTACGTGTATACCTTCCAATAGAAAAAGAAGCCACTGGGCGCGCTGTTGTCATTTGCCCTGGTGGCGGATACACCTCTCTTTCTATGGATAAAGAAGGCTATGATTGGGGGGAATTCTTTCAGAATCAAGGTATAGCTGCCATCGTTCTAAAGTATCGTTTACCACATGGTGAACCCAATGTACCTATTTCTGATGCCGAACAAGCAATGAAGTTGGTACGTATGAATGCTACCAGTTGGAAGATTAACCGTAATGACATTGGTATCATGGGATTTTCTGCTGGTGGACACCTTGCAGCAACTATTGCAACATGTAGCCAAGGTGAGGCAAAACCAAACTTCCAGATTCTTTTCTACCCTGTCATTTCAATGGTAGAAGGCTATGGACATGAAGGGAGTCGTATCAACTTCTTAGGTAAGCGTCCAAGCAAACGTGACGAGAAGAAATACAGTGCAGATATGAACGTTAGTCGTGTTACTCCTCGCGCATTCATCGCTCTTAGTGACGATGATGATACTGTTCCACCAGCAAATGGTGTTAACTACTACACGGAACTTTATCGCAATGATGTTCGCGCTTCACTCCATGTTTACCCTGGTGGTGGTCATGGTTGGGGTAGTAAGATTGGTTTCCGTTATCACGAAGAACTAATGATGGATCTCAAAGCATGGTTGAAGAGTTTTTAAGTACTTTCCCCTGCTGTATCCATAGAAACGAAATACTAACAGTAAACTGTTATACAGATAAGATGTAAGAGGGTGTGTCAAAAGTTATTGGCACACCCTCCTTATTAAATCTACAACCTTTTATTATAATAGTTTCTCTATTTCTTCACTCAAATTCTTTATCTGTGAAGGGTTCTTCACTACGTTATTACCACGATCAATGAGATAGATGATTGGCATAGTCTGCGCTGGAGCTGTATATGCACGACTGATACCCGTATCGTCATAAACATTTATCCAAGGAAGATTAGCTACTTGTTCTTTCCAGAAATGGGCGTTATCATCGAGGGAAACCATGTATATCTCCAATCCACGATCATGATACTTGTTATAAAGTTCACGCATTTTCATAATATACTCAGTTGATCCTTCTGTCGCAAAAACATGGAAGTCAAGCAGAACAACCTTTCCTTTTAAATCAGTTAGATGATGTTCTACACCACGATTATCGCGTAATGGCAAGTCAATAACTCCCATCTCCTTCGCATCAACCTCTACAGGCTTATTCTGTGCTTGCACAATTCGCTCGTCTTTCATACCCTTGATGGTAATATTATGCAGGTTCTGTGTACGATCCGAACCTGGGTAATAAGTGTCCCAACTCGTTGCAACTGCCCCAAACACCTTATTATCCTTGGCATCCTTAGTAGGATCAAATATCAAACGAGCCTCATTTCCAACAACAATATACTGGAACAGAGCGAAATAACTATAAGCTCGCATTGGCTCCTTGAAGATGTAATTACGTGACACGTCTTGCTTATAACCACTAACAAGAACATTCACTAAAGAGTCGGCAATATCTGGACGCTCGGCATAAATAGTTTGACACTGGGCTTGCAAGTCAACTTGCTTCAAAGCTAACTCCTTTATTTTCTCATTCTCATAAGATCCTTTTACAGAATAATCCGTTGCCATCTGCGGATAAGTAGCCTGTACATTAACCGTTTCAGTAGAGTCTATAGCGATATTAATAATCTGTCCGGCTATACGTAATCGATAGAACTCTGGGTTATCAACCTTATCTGAAGAGAACGAAAAACCGCCTTTTTCATTGAGCTTAACAGAGTCGACCGTAGAGAAACCTTCTAGTCCATTATGCTCAAAATAGAGCACTGAATCCTTAGCATTTGCGATGGTTCCCTTTACATGAAATTGCTCACCAGCACAACTTGTCAGCACCATCAATCCCACAACAGCTATGCCTGCAACGAATAATCTTCCAGTAGTATACTTCATTGATTAATAGATATTACGTTCTTAACTTTTAATGTCTCGTGCAAAGGTAACTCAAATTGATAAAACAGCAAAGCAATTAGTATCAAATATTATCTGTCCCCTATCGCATCTTAATTCTCAAGCATAGTCCGACTAACAATGAAGTGGCTAATGAAAATTTCTAACAAATTATTTCAATTGAACAAATAAGATTCTTAAGGCTATATTCTGAGGAGAGAACTTTCGTGGGTAAAATATTGTTAAACGAAGGGGTGTAATTGTTAACATCGACGAAATGTACTTTCGTGGGGCACGAAAGTACATTTCGTGCCCCACGGGTCGTACTTCCGTGCCCCACAAGTCCTACTTCCGTAATTCTCCCTTTTGAGATCAATTTTGTAGGAACTTCTAAAAAAGTTATCCCCAATATCACTTCTCAACAGACTAATAAATATTATTTACAAATGGGCGGTCAGAATTGACCGCCCATATTTCAGATTTACGTTATGATACTCTTATGTTCTCATATCTTTGTTTTATATCTATCCTTGGAGTTTGAGGAAACATCCTATTCAAACGTCTGCACTCTGAATCCGTGGGAGCGGTAATAGTAACGCACTGTGACACTACCACTTTCGAAATTCAGAGCATACGCACCCTTAGGGTCTATAGGATTACCACTAGCCGACCAGAAGTAACCTTTACTCTGAAGGCTAGTCAATTTACCATCTCCATAGTCACCCAAAGCAGGAAGGTAGAAGTAATTGCCTATCTCACCGGCAGAAGGCTGACCAGAATTGAGGGTAGTGTTGGACTCAACCTTACCTGTTTTACGCCAGTCTATTCCGTTAGGATCTGCGTTAGCCATAGCTGCGGTAGTCGTACTGTTCTTGCTGGCTATTTTTTCCTTCTTTAAGAACCACATACCACCCTTGTACAAATGCCCCATAGTTGTCCAAAGCTCTTCAGCATCCCAGCGTGGGTCACCCTTCATGGCATACCATACCATTACGTTGACATTGGGGAGAGCTGTAAATAGAGAGTTCTTACTTGCATCATTCTGAACATTGTAACCTGGATAAACTTCACTATACCAACGACTGTCACCATTGGTCTTTGGATAGTTCTCGCCTTTTTCATCATTCACAGTAGGCTGACGATCAGAAAGATTCGTTGTCCATTCCCAACCTTTCCAATACTGGTCTTTAGCATCCCACATATAGTATTGACCACCATCATAGTCCCTTATATTCAGGTTAGCAGTCATATCATAGTAGGTGTTCTTTTGATAATTAAATGAACTAAGAATCTTGGTAACCGTACCTTCTGTGCCAGTTACCATATCCTTTACCCAATAGCGCACTTTGAGTATATGTGGACCTGGCTTAATGAACATATAGGCACCATTGAGAGCAATGTTGGGAGAAGTTGTATTCAAAGGGAAGCCATTGGCATAAGTGCCACTACCTTTAGTCGTGAGCTCAATTGTCTTTCCACTACCTGTACCTGTCAGTTCACCATTAGTAGGGTCCAGGGTGTAGGTGTCCGTAATATCATTATTAGAGCTTACCTCTATCTTGGTCAGATAGCAGTGCTTCAACACGTCATTGTTCGTAGAAGGCTGGAAGACAAGGATGGAAGCCTGATGATTAAGTTGAAAGCTGAAGACTTTACCACCAATAGTACCAGTCGCATCAGCCGTGCCACAGTCGCCAGATTCGCCGAAGTGCTTGGTTGTATTCGGCTCTGTCTGAGTCTGGCTAGCTGGTATGCTTACCTGATTATTACTTCCGTTCTTACCTGGATAATAAACCTTATAAGAACCACTGTTGTTGAATTTACCAGGCACTTTAAACGTAAAAGAGGCAGAATGTGCATGAGCAGCATCCACAGCATTACTTGTCTGCCAATGTCCGTCATCATCCTTCACATAGATCTTGTCGCCCTCCTCCCAATAGAAAGCACCATCGTTGTAATCCATTGAGGTGCGTGTCTTAGTTGGCTCGCCTGTAACGAAGGTTGTAAAGTTCTTATCTTTATTGCCACCTGTACCATTCTGTGCTATATCTTCATTGGCACAGGAAGCTGTCGCCAGTACCATACTGCAAATTGCAGCAAAAGATAATAGATGGGTTTTAAATAATTGTCTTGTTTTCATTCTTTCTTTGTTTCGTTTCTGATTCTTGCTTATAACTCTCTTAGTCTTTCCAAGAAGAGGCGTTCTGTGTATCGCCATCTTCCTCTTCTTCCTGCCATATAGTTGCAGCTTTCGCACTAGAAGGACCTGTACCGTGAATTCCTGGGTTATGCTGGCTAGGAAAAGACGTATACATCAAATTAGTGGTCTCATTTACTCGGATTATCATGCAATTAGGCGCAGAATAATCCGTCTTCATTTGTTTATTTCTCATTGCTTTATTGAAAAAATAGTTATTATTTCATTCTTAATTTCTCTATATTCTACTTTAAGTAAGGACATAAAAAAGGACAAAGGAAACTCCTAGAAGTCCTTTGTTTACTGGGATCACGCAACGCCACGCGCGCGCGTACGCGAGAAGAAAAAATATGTAATATAAGCCTGCTCTACTAGAGAGAGAGAGAAGAGAGAGAGAGAGAGTATACAATTATTTGAGACTACCAAATAATTTGCCATCTTTTTCTCATCTTGATGTGTTAAAGAATCCAAGGTAACGACAGATGTATTTACACCTTTATTATACAAGGCGCAAGCACTTGCTGTATCGAAATTCTTTGCTTGTAACATCATCGTTAATCAGTTAATTCACTTTAAACGGGCGCAAAGGTAAGAAGAATTATTGAAATAACGAAAGAATGAAGGTATGATTTATGGAAATAATGAAAGTTTGTTAGTATTCTCGATAGTTCCTTTCAGCCATGAGGCGTATACATCCGTGAAATAGATATCCAATGCCAACCTGCGTGTAATCCACTCATGCTATACAAACTCACTTTCGTTACCCGTTGTGATCGTCTTAAGATACTCTCCCATGTAGGGCAGCAGCAGCCATACCATCTTGGCAAGAGGCATGACCTTCTTACCATACTTGAGCTTTTCCATAATGAGGAAAATTCGTGCTGCGCTCTTCCATCGTTAGAATGGTATTGCTGTCCTTATCGACAATCAAGTCTATCTCCCTATCTCCAAACCGGCTGCCGTCAGCCTCCTTGAGACGTTCGTGTACACCCACCCTGTTCCTGATGCCTGGAGCCTTGGTCGCATGTCTGTACTGGGGGATGTGGCGATACTTCATCTTATGTCGGAGTTTGCAGCAAGTGTATCGCTTGTATCGTTACAGATCATCTTACACGATGTATACGGCTCAGAGAAAGGGCATCAGCCTTGTCTCAGACATACTTACCGTTCTTTGTCGCATTGCGCTTAGCTCCCGACTCACGGCTGATTTGCTCTGTCCCTATGAGCTAAGCAATTGTTTTATGGGTCTGTTTTCTTTGTTTTCCAGGTAGATTGCGTACCTTCGCTCACGGGTTAAATGCTTATACATATAACAATACAAAAGTAATGAATCTTTGGGAGACAGTAGTCTCCTTTTTAATTTTTCTGCATCGCCGGTCGTTTTTACGTATTGGAGGCAGACAACCTTGTCGCTTCGCGCCAAGAACGTCCGTCTCCAACACGGAGGTCAATTCTTGCTATCATCCATTACACTTCTACCTTGAATGTTTATACAACAAATAATCATTGTACCACAAAAGAGACAATTTCAAACTGTCACCCTAATCCCTATAACCTATACCATACTTGTCAAGTATATGCTTAATACTCATCGCAACATGATAAGCCAAATTTACAGGGACAGCATTGCCAATCATTTTATACCCCATATTAACATCAGTATATAAAAAAATATAGTCATCTGGAAAAGTCTGCACCCTCGCAACTTCACGAACAGACATACGTCTATAAAGTTCTTCTTTTCCTGGCACAAATATCTGTTTATTCTTTTCTATCTTTATCATCTTTGGAGCCTGAGGATGTAACTGGCACTGGCGACCGCTTGCCTGAACGGTAAATCCAGGCTCATCCCAACTTCTAACTCTATTCCGGGATAAAAATATCGGCGAATATGCCCCCATAAAGTATTCATGATTAGGTACGGCACATTTGTCGCCATTGGTTTTATTCTTATCAAGAGCGGGGATTACATTGTCCTTGAGATCCCAAATACACTCACGAAGCGTTGGCTTATGCATACATGGAGTTGGATATTCATAATCATAGATTTTCAAATCCTTACGAAAACCAATAAAAAAAACACGATCGCGGTCTTCTGGGACATCAAAATCATTGGCGTTTATCATTTTCAAGTTTACATCGTAGCCAGCCTTATCAAAAAGTTTCATGAAACCATTGACCGCCTCCGAATGGCGCTTTGCAAGAATACCAGATACATTTTCCGCAACGAAGAACAAGGGTTGAACAGCCTCCAAAATACGTATATACTCATAAAACAGCTGCCCACGTGCATCATCAATACCTTTCAAACTTCCAGCTTCACTCCATGATTGACAGGGAGGTCCACCGATAATTCCAGCCACGTGCTTAGGAAATTCACCGTCCTTTACATTTCTGATATCTCCCTCAATTAATTTTGTATCAGGGAAGTTAGCCTTAAATGTTGGGCATATCTTCGGGTCAAATTCATTAGCAACCATAGTTCTAAAACCAGCATTATGAAAGCCTTTATCAAGACCACCAGCACCAGAGAACAAACTTATTAAATTCATTGTACCTTATATATTACGACTTTACACTTGATCATTTCTGCAGGATTTTGAGGATCGGGTATATCTTCATCGTTGACAACTACTGCATGATCCATGCAGAAAGTTTCAAAATCTGATTTATTCTTAAAAGTGTCATACTTATCTACAGGAATAATAGCAATCAACCTAAAGGAATAACCTTCCTCCTTAGCTTTATCTTCATACAAATATTCAAATTGCTTGAAAGGAGAGGCTATAACCCACATTCCCCTTACTCTGAGACTTGAAATACCAAGATGGTCAACTTTATTTACCCTTCCAAGTTCTCTTGTTTCAGACGACTCTATACCATCTAATGACTGAACACACTCTTTGATGGTATTCTCTACATTTTCATAAACATTGTGGGCATCACAATAAACATCTCCATATACAAAGAATATATTATGTAAAATGGATTCTTCAACATGCCCTACAACGTAAATCATGTCTTTTGTATTCCATTCTTCGCAATTCTTGCACTTTACTGAAATTTTCGGATTACCTGAACTTAATTTATTCTTAGGATAGCTGCTATTAAACTGTAAGGTGTTTTTAGCAGACTCTACCTTCTTTATCTCTATAGCGTCGCTACCCTTTAACATTGCATCAGGGGGATTTGTATTATTACCCAAATACGAGAATGTAGAGTTACGCAGAGAATTAATTGTTCTTTGATCTTTCCCAATACAGTCGGCAAAAGCATTCTTCACATAATCTTCAAGAGCTGCCCCCATCTGATTTACCCTATTCTGTATTTCCCCCAGCGCATTCCCTGAGAGTTCCAAGGAGTTGCCCACAATCGCTGTTATTGCAGTTAGAATATTTCCCATCAGTTACTAAACAATTAGTTAAACACTGTACATTGAAAACGGCTTTAATCACGACACATCATTAAACATCCCCACTTTCGTCTACATCTAAAAACAATAGAGCAAATGACTACCATGATAACCGATTAGCAAAGGTACTAAAAAATATCAATATGAGACTTTTTCTGTAAGTTCTTTGAACATCCTACTAAGATTAAAATGCCGTCAAGTTTCTCATAAGGCAATACAAATATATAATAGAAAGGAAAATATAAGTCAAGCTTATTAGTTACTCACACATAACGATATATTATAACTGACAACTATTAAAATAGAGCCATAATTATTTGTCTGTTACATATATAATAGGTAAATTTGCACGGATTAATTTTGAAGGGATGCGTGAAAAGGGACGTTAGAAGGTATCAAACCTTACGTACATATCACTTTTTGTTCCCTAGATGTTGGTCAAAACAATAAGTATTTTTAATTTTAGATGAACGTAATTACGAAAACAGTTCAATTGCCAGATGGAAGAACCATCTCAATTGAAACCGGAAAGGTTGCAAAGCAGGCAGACGGAGCCGCAGTGCTCCGCATGGGCAACACAGTACTTCTCGCCACTGTTTGTGCAGCTAAAGAGGCAGTTCCGGGTACAGACTTTATGCCTTTGCAAGTTGATTATCGCGAGCAATATGCTGCAGCAGGACGTTATCCAGGTGGTTTCACCAAACGCGAAGGCAAAGCAAATGACGATGAAATCCTTACTTCACGCCTTGTGGATCGCGTACTTCGCCCACTATTCCCATCAGATTATCACTGCGAAGTTTATGTACAGGTAATGCTGTTATCAGCCGATGGCATTGATCAGCCAGACGCTCTCGCAGGATTTGCAGCATCAGCAGCTTTAGCAGCTTCTGACATCCCTATTGATTATCCTACATCAGAGGTGCGCGTTGCACGTGTTAATGGTGAGTATGTCATCAACCCTACTTTCGAGCAGATGAAACATGCAGACATGGATCTCATGGTGGGTGCCACTAAGGACAACATTATGATGGTTGAGGGTGAGATGGATGAGGTTTCTGAACAAGATCTTATAGGCGCATTGAAGGCAGCACATGAGGCTATCAAACCTATGTGTGAGATGCAGGAAGAGCTTTCTAAGGCATGTGGTACTGACGTGAAACGTGAGTATGACGACGAAATCAATGATGAAGACTTACGCGAACAGGTACGCAAAGAGACATACGATGCTTGCTATGCTGAGGCTCAAAGCGGTGACAACGATAAGAAACATCGTGAGGAAACCTACGAGAAAATCAAGTCTGATTTCATTGAAGCATACGATGCAGCACACACTGACTTAAGTGAAGACGACCTCGAAGAAAAACACGCAGAAATAGAAAGATACTTTGCTGATGTTCAACGTGACTCTATGCGTCGCAGTGTTCTTGACACTGGCAAGCGTATGGATGGACGTGCAACGGATGAGATTCGACCAATATGGTGTGAGGTAGATACTCTACCAATGCCACACGGAAGTGCTATCTTCCAACGCGGTGAAACGATGTCTTTATCAACTTGTACACTCGGTACCAAGATGGACGAGAAGATGGTTGACAACGTGTTAGATAAGAGCTATCAACGCTTCCTCTTACACTATAACTTCCCTCCATTCTGTACAGGTGAAGCTAAGGCGCAACGTGGTGTTGGTCGTCGTGAGATTGGTCATGGTCACCTTGCATGGCGTGCTTTGAAAGGTCAGATTCCAGCAGACTTCCCATACACAGTACGCTTAGTTAGCCAGATTCTTGAGTCTAATGGTTCTTCTTCTATGGCTACCGTATGTGCAGGAACATTGGCATTGATGGATGCAGGTGTTCCAATGAAGAAGCCTGTATCTGGCATTGCAATGGGGCTTATCAAGAACCCAGGCGAGGACAAATATGCAGTATTGAGCGATATTCTTGGTGATGAGGATCACTTAGGAGATATGGACTTTAAGACTACAGGTACTAAGGATGGTTTGACTGCAACACAGATGGATATCAAGTGTGATGGTCTATCATTCGAAATCTTGGAGAAGGCTTTGATGCAGGCTAAGGCTGGTCGTGAGCATATTCTCAACCTATTGACAGAGACTATCGCAGAGCCACGTCAGGAAATGAAACCACAAGTTCCACGTATTATCCAATTGGAGATTCCAAAGGAGTTCATTGGTGCAGTGATAGGTCCTGGTGGTAAGATTATCCAGCAGATACAGGAAGAAACAGGTGCTACTATCACTATCGAAGAGACAGAGGGAATAGGTAAGGTGCAAGTTTCTGCGCCTAACAAGGATTCTATTGATGCTGCTCTTGGTAAGATAAAGGCAATCGTTGCAGTTCCAGAGATTGGCGAGGTATATGAAGGAACTGTACGTTCTATCATGCCATACGGTTGCTTCGTAGAGATTCTGCCAGGTAAAGATGGATTGCTCCATATCTCTGAAATCGACTGGAAGCGTCTTGAGACAGTTGAAGAAGCAGGTATCAAGGAAGGCGACAAGATTAAGGTTAAATTACTCGACATCGATCCTAAGACTGGTAAGTACAAGCTTTCTCGTCGTGTATTGCTTGAGAAGCCAGAGGGTTATGTAGAGCCTCAACGTCGCCCAAGAGGTGACCGTCGTCCACGTCGTGATGGTGAGCATCGTCATGAAGAGCGTCGCCCACGTCGCGAGAATAACGATGTAGAGAATAACAATTAATAAGATTTTTCCATAATACCTTGCCCTCGGAAAGCCCACTACTTGGCTTTTCGAGGGTATTTTATATCCAATAGTTAAATACCCATCGACCTATACTAACCAACAAAATTGGTATTCTCAACTTCAATGTTAAGAATATCAAAAAGGAAAGATAATACTTGCTTCATAACGAAATAATAAATAACTTTGCTTCCAAATAGATAGATTATAGATGACAAAGCAGGCTTATAACGCAAAAAAGACATTTATTGCATGGCTGCTGTTGGCACTCTTCATGTTGCCAATGGTAGTAAAGTCTGTGCATGTATGTCAGGTTGAAACTGAGCTTGCTAATGGTCATCACGCAACAGGACAACAAGGTCAAAGCCACAATCCTGACTCTTGTTCCATCTGTCACTTTGCCTTTTTCAACTTTGTAAAAGGTGCGGATGTCTTGCTTGCAACAGCAACTCCTATCTTATTGGGTTTCCTCTTCCTTTTTACGCACATCTCTTATGTACGCCCAGAAGTTGAAGTCACCAGCCTTAGAGCTCCCCCTACACGTCTTTAAAGGGGACGTTCATAAATGATAATCACTGTTATTAGCCTTCCTGATTATCAGCTTATTATCTTTTATTAAGCCCTCTTTCCGTCATCACGACAGGGATTATAGCGTAGTATTGCATCCTCTCGTATAGGGGAGAATACGCCTTATTGTAAGTCTATAATCTGTCGTCATGGCGCACAAACACCCTCTTTTATATTGCTTCCAACGCATATAAAGGAGAGCTGAAACAGCATTTCTTTTATTTAAACATTAGAACACGTGATAATGAATAAAGCTATTTTAGCTTTCGTTCTATCACCTATCTGTGTGACAGCAGTAGCCGTACAACACACATCAATAGTCGTTCCAGAGAAAGAAAAAAGCGACGTTGATAGTAGTATTGTTATGCAAAATGTCACCGTATTAGGCGATCGTCAGAAAGAGACACAAATGTCATCTTCAGTCAATACCATACATATTGACAAATCGTACTTACAGACAAACTTCACAGGAAGTCTCATGCAATCACTCAGCGGAATACCAGGAGTTAAGGCAATGAGTATCGGTTCCGGACAATCGAAACCCACGATACGTGGACTCGGTTTTAATCGAATGGTTGTAACCGAAGATGGCATCAAACATGAAGGACAACAGTGGGGAGATGACCACGGATTAGAGATTGATCAGTTCGCTATCGACCGTATCGAAGTGATCAAAGGACCAGCTGCTCTACTCTATGGATCGGACGCTATTGGTGGAGTTATCAACCTTTACACCAACTTCATACCTACAAAACCATTTGAAGGAAGTGCCTCTCTCTTCACGAGAAGCAATAACGCATCAATTGGAGCAGCAGCCCGTTTGCAAGGAACTGGTAAGCATTTCTATTGGAAGGCAAACGCAACTTACATTGATTATGCCGATTACAAAGTACCAACCAATAGTATTCAGTACTTCTCTTACGACATCCCTCTCTATAAGAAAAGACTTCGTAACACAGCTGGATTAGAGCGTGATGGGAGCGTAACCATTGGTTACAAGCATTATAACTTCCATACAGAGTTGAAGTTTTCTGATACATATTCAAAGAGCGGATTCTTTGCTAATGCACATGGTCTGGAGGTCAGATTGTCAAGCATTGACTATGATAAGTCACGTCGAGACATCGACTTACCCTATCAGAGTGTGAACCATTTTAAGGCAATGAGCCACACTGTTTATCAACATGGTAACCTAGCTCTTGAAGCCAACATAGCCTATCAGAACAACCATAGAAAGGAACTTGCAGAAGCGGTATCACATGGTTATATGCCAATTCCTCCACATACGCTTGAACGTGAATTTAAGAAAGATACCTACACAGCCAACGTCATTATGCGCCTCACAATGGGCGAACGACACACACTGACAACGGGTATCAACAGTGAATATCAGCATAACCGCCGTGCAGGATGGGGCTTTATTATTCCAGACTTCGAGACGAGTTCATTCGGAGCCTACGCCTTCGACCGCTTTAAGGTAACGAACGACTTGATTTTGAATGCTGGTGTTCGTTATGACCACGTACATACTCACTTGCACAGTTACAACGACTGGTTCAAGACACCAATCAATGCTACTGACTCCGTATATAAGGAACGCTCCATCAATCTTAGCCGTTCTTTCAATAGCTTGACATGGTCAGCTGGTGTAAACTATGCAGTCAAGCAATGGATATTGAAGCTCAATATCGGTAAGAGTTTCCGTGTTCCAATACCAAAGGAACTCGGTACAGATGGTGTCAATTATCACATCTTTAGATACGAGAAAGGTAATCCAGACCTCAAACCAGAAGAGTCTTATCAAGTGGATGCAGGTATTCACTGGGGCAATGATCGACTCTCCGTTCAGTTCGATCCCTACCTCAATTACTTCCCAAACTACATCTACATGAATCCAACTCCCGATTACTACGAAGGCTTACAATGGTATTTTTATACACAAAGTCGCGTAATTCGCTATGGAGCAGAGCTACAATTAAACTGGAAGATACTCCCTTCTCTGAGCACGGAACTAAAGGGTGAATATCTATATGCCGAACAGTTGTCAGGAGCAAAGAAGGGTTACACTCTTCCATTCAGTACTCCTTGGTCAGCAGATGCCACTATCAAGTATGATTTCTGTCGTGAGAAGATGGGTAATGAAGGGTTTGTAGCATTCAACTTGCATGTCACTGGTAGGCAAAACAATATAGTTCCACCAGAGAAGCAGACGCCAGGTTATTACACTCTAAACCTCAATGCAGGAAAGAATTTCAACCTCGGTAACAAGAAACTACGCATTAATCTCAATGCAGAAAACCTCTTGAACCGAAAGTATTACGACCATACTAGCTTCTATCGACTCATCAATGTACCTGAACCGGGACGCAATGTAGCATTAATGGTAGGGCTGGACTTCTAAAGAAGAAATAGCACTTAATCTTATAAATCAAATCTGAGACAGTGAAAGGATGAGCGTGGTGGGCAGACATATACACATCTTCTTCCCCCATGACTCCCTTTCCTTAAACATAAATAAACAAGTCATCAAAGACAAGTTATAAGATTACAAAACAAGGCGAAAGCCTTACTTAAAACAATTTAAACAATGAAAAAGAAATTATTTATTGGTGCTTTAGCACTCTTAAGTGTGTTTGCAATGGTATTGACATCATGTGATAACGATGATGTTACACCAAGTACTATTGAGTTTAAGAACCCAGAGTTCGGTCATGACAACAACAAGATAGGTATCATCGGAGGTGATATTCACCTTGAGTGTGACATTGTCTCAAGTGCAAAAATCCGTGTTATCCAAGTTGCCCTATTAAAGGATAATAGGCAAGTAAAGCTTCAATCATACACAGATGCAAAGTATGTTGGCGTATTAAACACCAAGTTCCATGAGCATCTCAAGCTCTCAAACGACCTCGAAGAAGGTGAATATACTTGTATTATTGCAGTTACAACGGTTGATAACACCACTCGTTACATCGGTGAAAAGATCCAGTTAAAGAAGATGACTGTCGATCCTAAGGCACCGAAGATAACCAATCTAAAGGTAAACAAGATGACTGCTGCACCTAATGAAAAGCTTACTTTCCAAGCCAATATAGAGACAACGTCAGCCATTAAAGAGATTGAGGTAGAGTTCCACGGAGACAAGGAACATGAGATGGAAGTCAATGATCTCAATGGCAAAACAGGTAAGGTTACCTTTAACAAAGAGCTTGCTGTACCTGCTGAATGTAAACAAGGAAAGTACCACATACACTTCACTGTGAAGGATGTTGATGGTCGCGAGACAACCGAAGAGATTGAGGATTTTATCGTAAAATAACTTCCTTGTAATATTCTTCATCAATAACAATAAGAGTAAACAGCACATGTGTCCGCCCTACCCTTCTATCAGGTGGCGGGCACATATACCTTACATCTTTACGAAGAACCAACTAATTAACAACGAACAAACATAGAACAAGAGACTTATGAGAAAGGTTTTATTTGGTTTAACAACCACTGTAATGCTATTGGGAACAGTAGCTTGCACCAATAACGACGACATTGTAAAAGACAACCAACTACCAACTATCACTGATCAAGGCATTACTGCCGTTCCAATGGATTGTGATGTATTTCAAAGAGGAGGCATTATTCCTTTCCGTTATCGCCTTACTGATAATGACGAATTAGGTAATTACAACATAGAGATACACAACAACTTCGACCATCACACGCATGGCACACAGGCTCAAGGCTGTTCTATGGATCCAAAGAAGAAGCCTGTAAAGCCTTTCCTCTACCAACAAGACTTCAAAATTCCTGTAGGTAACAAGACTTTCGATGCTAAGCAAGATATCAAAATACCAACAGATATTGACCCAGGAGATTATCACTTCGTCATTAGAGTTACCGATCAAACAGGCAACCAACAATTGCGTGCAATGGCTATAAAGATAAAATAAAGGTTAAAAAACTTGCTTCTTTCAAAGAAAATATAATATCTTTGCAGCCCAAGAGTATAAAGATTAATCACATACTAATGTATAGAAAGTTATGAAAAAAGTAATGTTATTAGTAGCTGCATGCGCAGCTATGGTAGCTTGCAACAATGGCAAGACTACAACCAACGCAGAGAGTAAGGATTCAACAACGCAGGATTCTGCTGCAGCTGACTCATCAGTTTATGAAGGAATGACACCTGCTGCAGACGTTGCGGGTATCAAGTATCATGTCGCATTAGCGAAAGATTCAACCAATGGCTACAGCGTTTCAGAGGCTTATATGAAGTCTGATACCGAGGTAGACACCACTTACAGCTACAC
Organism: Prevotella veroralis; assembly: GCF_018127765.1. Taxonomy (NCBI): domain Bacteria; kingdom Pseudomonadati; phylum Bacteroidota; class Bacteroidia; order Bacteroidales; family Prevotellaceae; genus Prevotella; species Prevotella veroralis. Next base: position 1,861,795 of record NZ_CP072330.1, read on the forward strand.
AGGTAAGTATAAGGTTGTAGAGAAGGATGTTAAGGGTAAGAAGAATACTTACTACCAGTTTGAGTTGGGCAAGGGCAACACTACCAACCTTCTCGTAGTAAATGATTCAACCCTCCGATTGGTTAACTCTGACTTTGAAGAGCCTGCTGTTAACAGCAAGGACATGAATTATGACTTGAAGCTAAAGAAGTAATTCTTATAGACTTAAGGTTTTTAAAAACTAAAACATGGGCTACGTAAGCCGATTTGCAACCATTTGCGCAATCGCTTATGTAGCCTTTTTGTTTCCCGACAAGCCCCTCTCTTAATTCATAATTCATAATTCAAAAATTCAAAATTATGATTACTTCTGCTTGAAATGATGCTGAACAGTAGGGACAGACGCCCTCGTCTGGAAACCCCACCCAGCCTCCCCTAAGGGGAGGAGTACCTAACGGAAATTAGTTAGGATGGTTCTCTCTATCCCAATGAATGCTTCTATTTGCTATACGAAATGCCACAAAGTAGGGACAGACGCCCTCGTCTGTCCCTACTTTGTGGGTGTTATTTCAGGTCACATCCACGCCTCGTGGGAGACATTTCCTCCTTTCGGAAAGGCTTGGGGAGACTCTCATAGAAGCAAGGAAATGAATTAGAAAGCAATAGTCAGTACTCAATTCATCTATTTTTAGTATCTTTGCAGACTAACAAAAACATAGGCAATAAGATGGAGATAGCAGTATTTTGTTCAGCAAATAACAACATCGATCCAGATTACTTCCGATTGACAGAGGAGCTGGGAAGATGGATTGGCGAGAATGGGCACACCTTAGTGTATGGCGGAGGGAACTCTGGTCTGATGGAATGTATCGGTAAGTCCGTTCATGAAGCAGGTGGGCGAACCATCGGCGTCATCCCTCGTATCATGGAGGAAGGGCGCAGAATGAGTGATTACGTGGATGTAGAGATCCCTTGCGAAGACCTCACAGACCGCAAAGCTATTATGATGGAGCGTGCAGATGTGTTCTACGTACTACCCGGTGGAATAGGAACTCTTGACGAACTATTTACTATTACGGCCTCACACACTATCGGTTATCACCATAAAAAGGTGGTTCTATACAATATGAAAGGCTTTTGGAATAGTCTTATCGCCCTATTAGACGACCTCCAGCAACGCAACATGATTCGTGGAGATTACCATGACTTTATAGAGGTAAAGGAAGTCTTTTAGGAGTGTATTCTATGTGTCCTACATGCCAAGAGAGTGCCTCTTTAATAGTACGGAGACGATACGTCTACTGCGAAATGGGCTTTTGTTCAATAAAAAATAGATTAAAAATAATTTATAAATAGATTAAAATAACTGGGTAAATAGATTATTTTTCTGTTTTAAAGAGCCTATCTACAAAGTATATCGGATATTAGCTTCATCATAAAGGGGCGTTTCCTATTGAATAACAAGGCATCAACAAGACCACAGGAAAGCAGGGGAAAGAAAACTACTAAAGCCCCATTCCATCGAATAAAAGTAGTGGAAATACTTCAATAGATAGTAGGAATATAACGATAAAAACTTACTTTATCGTCTATTCTCACTATCAGCTATAATATTTCTCAATGCTATCTTTAACTGATCAGAGCTCCATCACCTGATCATCAAACTTATCAGGACTGATAGATTTAAGGCGTACTCGCGAGTGATAAGTATAGATGGTGGTCTTGGAACAACGCCTGGAATGAGCAGATCAATTCACCTCTTTTACGCCAAGACGGATGAAGGCGAAAATGCGAAGATTAGTTGACAGGCGTCTTAATTGCCTCGGTATGATCTGTTCGTTGGGCTTTAATAGAGCATTAAAATCCTTTGCAAAGGTTGGAAAATACCTATTAACTGAATTCATCAATATATATACGTACACTCTGAGTCTTTAGTATGTTCAAAGGAAAAAGGGTATTCAAGAGAGATAAAATAGCGAGTCGCAACACTTATGACTGGCACGAGAATAACCCGTGGAAACCTGCATAAGTCATGCGACTCGCCAATACCTTATTTACACGTAATGTGTTTCATTCTCTTTAAAGAGCCTTAATACTAATGGCGAAACCACCTCCACGAGCCTCTTGTAACTTAAGAACATCACCCTTCTTAACGCTACGCTTCGTGATAGTATATGCCTTTGGATTCTTCTCATAATCGGCATCCTTAGCATCAGCATAGATGGTTGCTTCATATTTGCGACCCTTATCAAGGAAGTCTAACTTGATGTTGCTCGTGTGAGCAGCAAGTCCCGTCTTACCTCCAACGAACCAGTTATTGGTGCCTTTAGCCTTTCTTGCAACTGTAATATAGCGTGCTGGTTCTGCCTCTAGATAACGACTATCGTCCCAGTCAACGGCTACATCCTTAATAAACTGGAATGCATCGTTGTACTTCTGATAGTTCTCTGGAAGGTCGGCAGCCATCTGCAATGGACTATACATGGTTAGGTAAAGAGCGAGCTGACCAACGAGTGTGGTGTGAACCCAGCTCTTGTTGCTGCACCAAGTAGACAGTTGAGTCTCTAAGATACCAGGAGTGTAATCCATAGGACCGCCCTGTAAGCGTGTGAAAGGCAATATCACAGTGTGGTTAGGGTCGCTTCCTCCGAATGCTTCGTACTCTGTTCCGCGTGCAGACTCATTGCCCACCATGTTCGGATAAGTACGGCAAAGACCTGTAGGACGCGTTGCCTCATGTGCATTCACCATTATATGGTGCTTCGCCGCCTCCTTAATTACATGCATGTAGTGGTTGTTCATTGATTGAGAATAGTGATGGTCACCACGTGGAATGATGTCTCCGACATATCCAGTCTTTACTGCATCATAACCGTACTTATTCATCAGGTTGAGCGCATCCTCTAAGTGTCTCTCATAGTTAAGAGCACTTGAAGAGGTCTCATGGTGCATCATCAGCTTCACACCCTTCGAATGGGCGTACTCGTTAAGAGCCTTTATATCAAAGTCAGGATAGGGAGTTACGAAGTCAAACACATCTTGTTTCCAGTGCCCGAACCAGTCTTCCCAACCGATATTCCAGCCTTCTACCAACACTTGATCCAATCCGTTCGCTGCAGCAAAGTCTATGTATCGCTTCACGTTGGCTGTGTTTGCAGGGTGATGACCGTTTGGTTTGGCATGAGCATAGTCTGTCTTACCAAGTTGAATAGAGTTGAAATCATCAGTATAAGCCCATGACTTACCACCAGCAATCATTTCCCACCATACACCGCAGTACTTAGTTGGATGAATCCAAGAGGTATCTTCAATCTTACATGGTTCATTGAGATTGAGAATCAAATTGCTTGCTAACATATCACGTGCATCATCGCTCACCATGACCGTACGCCAAGGTGTTGTGCAAGGTGTCTGCATGAAACCTTTTAAACCAGTAGCATCTGGAGTCAACCAAGACTCAAACACCATGTTCTTATCATCCAAGTTAAGGTGCATCGTAGCGTAGTTCTCACATGCAGCCTCATGTATATTAATGTAGAGACCATCGTTTGACTTCATCTGTAAAGAGGTCTGAACGCCCGTTTCAGAGAATACTCCTACAGAAGAGTTCGTCCAATTCACAGCATCATGGAAACGTGAGCGTATCTCAGAGAGCTTGCTTTCCTGCGTCTCTTGCTCCTGTGTGTCATAGTCGCCAGGAAGCCACCATGCAGTGTGATCACCAGCCATTGCGAACTGCGTGTGTTCCTCTTTTATAACGAAGTAATTTAACTCTTTCTGTTGTGGGAACTCATAACGCAAGCCCATTCCATCGTCATAAACGCGGAAACGAATGATGATGTTGCGCTTACTACTGGGTTGATTGAGGTCTACCTCAAGCTCGTTATAATAGTTACGAATCGTTGATGTCTCACCCCAAACAGGCTTCCATGTTTCGTCAAAGGTAGTTTTCTTGGTGTTAGTTGTTTGAAAGCCATCCATCAAATTAGTCTCATTTAGTCCCTTACTAGCGTGCTTGTCTTTTGCTAATTCTATACCGAGATGAGAGGATTTAACGACTTCCTTACCTTTGTAAGTCATCTCATAGGTTGGCACACCATTACCTGTAAGTGAGAACTTAACAGCTATCTTCCCATTAGGCGAGGTCACCGTCTGCGCTGAAGCATAACTTGCCATTCCCATCAAAAGCCCTATAAGGGCAATACTGGTCTTCTTCATTGTTTTGTTAAAAGTATAAGTTGGATTTCAATTTTTAATTATCTCTATTTGCAAAGATAACTAAAAAAGTGGATAAAAGGTTCTTTGAGTAGTCAACAAGTAGACGAATCTGACAAGTAGAATCGCTTAGGATGCTATCAATCAAGTCCTTACATAAGTATAATAATTATATCAGGTAGATACCTTTTAATTGATCATAATGTATTATCTTTGCAGTCAGAAAGGATTAAAAGATGCGTAGATTACTTTTATACATATCCTTATTAGCATTGCCAACAGGCCTCTTTGCTGACAATGAAACACAATATTTACAAGAGAAGTTAGACCTTCTCTTGAGCCAGCAAACAGCTCATATTAAAAGAAAGAATGAGACTATTAACCAAATAAAAAGGGGATTATTTACAGAAGAAAGGGCTTTAAAACGATTGCAAACATACGACTTGCTTTATCAAGAATACTATGTTTTCCAATTTGATTCAGCTATGATTTACCTTGATAAGGGCATCACCTTGGCAGAAAAAACGGCAAACACCTATTATTATAACAATAATCTCATTCATAAAGCGGAGCTTCTTTCTATCGGCGGACTATATGGTGAGGCTATAGAAACCATGAGTTTAGTGGATACAACGGCATTGGATAATACGCAGAAGTTCGACTTTTACTTCTCTATCTTCCGTATTCACACTTATTGGGCAGACTTTTGTAATGACCAGAAATACGCTCCCATCCATCGTGAAAAGGCTAAGCAAGCATTGATTAAAGCAATGGATTATTGCGATGAAACCGCCAAAACTTACGAATACTACTACGGCGAGTATTGCGTTTTCGTACTGAATGACCCGAAGAAAGCACGCTTGCATTACCTAAAAGCAATCCATCAGCTTCCCTCCCACTCACGTTTTTTTGCCATGGCATGCTTTGCCTTGTCTGGTAACTACGCCAATGAAGGGCGAACGGATCAGCAAGAAAAGTATCTCCTATTGTCCAGTATCGCTGATGCAGAGAACTGCACGATGGAGAATTACGCCTTACAAACGCTCGCTATGTACATCTTTGAGCACGATAAAAGCCGAATTGATCGAGCGCAGGAGTATATTCAGAAGTCGTTGGAAGATGCGCGGTTCTATAACAACCGACTGCGCATTATTGAGATATCAAACAAGTTGCCAGTTATTGTCAACAGCTATCAACAGACCTTGAATGCACGTAATCGGGTACAAATGATCGCTATCATAGCTGTATCACTGCTCCTTCTTTTCCTCCTCGTAGCCATCATTTACATTGTAAAACAGACCAAACGACTACGTTTGCAACAACGAGAACTACAAAAGAACAATGATAGCTTGTCGGAACTTAACACTCGACAGAAAGACTTGAACACCCAGTTACACAAGCTAAATGCCCTATTAATGGACACAAACCGTAAACGGGAAGGACTGGCAAAGCTGTATATCGACCTCTGCGCAAAGTATATCTCACGTTTAAAACGGCAACAAACGCTGGTGAAAAGGAAGATAAAAGCCAACCAAACAAGCGAACTCTTGAGTCAACTCTCATCCGAACGGCTCTCCGAAGAAGATGCTTCTACATTCCTCTCACGCTTTGATAAGGCTTTTTTAGACCTCTATCCAAGTTTCACGAAAGAGTTAAATGCACTCTTAAAAGCGAACTATCAGATAAAAAACACCCATTCCAACGAGTTAACAACAGACCAACGTATCATGGCACTCATACGCCTTGGCGTGAAAGAAAGTGCCGAGATAGCCGACTTACTGTTCTATTCTCCACAGACAATATACAACTATCGCTCTGCACTTAAAGCCAAAGCTATCAACAAAACAGACTTTGAAGCGGAAGTGGCAAAGCTGTGTACGATCATTGAAAACGACTAATAAGAAACAACAAATTAATTAACAACATTATTATTATTCACTTTAAAACAAAAAGTATGACGACAAAAAGTATTAAAACAGTGGTTAGCTTGCTCGTAGCAGCAACCCTCATGAGTTCTTGTGTAGGTTCATTTGCCTTGTTCAACAAGCTTGCGCAGTGGAATAAACACGCCACTAAGTCTAAGTTCATCAATGAGATTATCTTCTTAGTAATATCTCCTGCATACGCATTCTGCGGTATGGCAGACACGTTAGTACTTAACTCTATTGAGTTCTGGACGGGTGACAACCCTGTTGCCAATCGTGTTGGTAAGACCCGAAACATCAAAGGTGACGATGGTCTCATCTATGCTGTTAAGTACTTAGAGAATGGTTATCAGATCACAAAACCCGATGGTCAGGTTTACTACTTCACATATAATAAGCAAGAGAACACATGGTATATGAATGCAGAAGGCAAAGAGCAGAAGGTGATCCAGTTTAATGGTAATGGTTCTGTTAAGGCTTTCCTCAACAACGGTTTGACGGTTGATGTAACGCCAGATGCCACTGGTTTGTATGAACTTCAGCAGGCACAGGCTGGTACAAGCTACTTCATGGCAAGACGATAAGCCGATATAAACACCATAACAAAGTATAGATTCATAGGGATGCACAGCTTGTGTGTCCCTATTTTCATGTAGTTTTAGGACAGAGTAACGGTTCAATTAAGACAGAGAGCATAGAAACTTCTTGTTTTAGTAATGCACAGATAAGACAAAGTAACATAAGAACAGAATGGTTAGTAACATGGCTCTTTTATTCAAAATTATGATGAGATCAAGTTGACGAAGTGGCTGGTTGACAAGTTTACGAGTTATTAGATCAAGTTGACGAGTTGACTGGTTGACAAGTTAACAAGTTATTAGATCAAGTTTACGAAGTGGCTGGTTGACAAGTTTGCAAGTTATTGGTTCTGTTTAAAGTGGCACTGTTTACTCTCCTTTCCATTACTTCCTTTTAGTCAATAACCATTGATATAGATAGGGAATGAGATTTTACAAGTAGGGACAGACGCCCTCGTCTGTCCGCCCAAACACAACTGACAGAAACCTCTCCAAGCCCCTCTGAAAAGAGGGATATTGCCTAACGGGCTATCATGTAGGGGTAACTGGCGGACAGACGAGGGCGTCTGTCCCTACTTTGATGCGATGAATTGTATAACTTCGAAGCGATGAATTATATAAAAGAAGAATAGCTGATTCACACATAAGAAAACAGAGATAAAAACACAGAATACACCTATGAATAACGGAGGAAACACTTGTCTATCTTTGAAAAGAGACTTATCTACTCAGGAAAATAGACTATTTTTAGTTCTACTTTAATTCATTTTTCTGGACTTTTTAATCTATTTTCTCGTTCTTAGAAGCCTCTTTTCCGATAGTAAGAAACTATGATTGAGATAGACCTAAGGCTTGGCTATCTGATAGAACATAACCATGATGAAACAGAAAGAACTTCTTCTTGAAAATAAGGGATGATAAATAGGATTTTAAATAGGGAAAAGATAGGATTGAAAAAGGCTTTTTATAACTTTTATTCTATCCTCATTTGTTAGGATAGATAGTGTTTCCTTATTTTAAGTCTAAATACTATACATTTTGATGAAATAGCTTTGTTAAATCATTAAAATATAGTACTTTTGCAGCAAAATAGCCCTCGTTGCATACCAACTTTTTGGTATCTCTCTGAGAGAACGAAGTCTTTTAGGTGGGAGTTAATAATTATCTTGCCTCCTGATAACCATTAGAAGTAATAATTCTAACAGTTTAAATATTTAAAATCAAAACATTTATGTGGTTAATCAATTCATCTATTGGTAGAAAGGTGATTATGTCCGTGACGGGTATAGCCCTTATTCTATTCATGACGTTCCACTGCTGTATGAATCTTGTAGCGCTCTTCTCTGGTAGTGCCTACAATATGATTTGTGAGCTATTGGGTGCTAACTGGTATGCAGTTGTTGCAACAGTTGGTCTTGGCGCATTGGCTGTTTGTCACATTGTCTACGCCTTCATCCTTACAGCACAGAACCGTCGTGCACGTGGCGACAACCGTTATGCAGTCACAGAAAAGCCTGCAAAGGTGGAGTGGGCAAGCCAGAACATGCTCGTATTGGGTATCATCATCTTGCTTGGTATCGCTCTTCACTTGTTCAACTTCTGGTATAACATGATGTTTGCAGAGCTTGTTGGCATGACAGTAGCACATCACCCAGCTGATGGCTTTGCGTTCATTCAGGACACATTTGCCAATCCTGTGTACGTAGTTCTGTATGTTATCTGGATCTGTGCATTGTGGTTCCACCTCTCACACGGCTTCTGGAGTGCTATGCAAACAGTAGGTGTCAATGGTAAAGTATGGTTCAATCGCTGGAAGACCATCGGTCTTGTCTATGTGACATTATTGATGTTGTGCTTCCTTATTGTAGTACTCGCATTCGCTTTCGGATGTGCTCCTAGCCTTGCATAGTTAAGTATCTAAATTGAAAACTAAATTCAAAACAATCATGACAAAGATATTAGATTCCAAAATACCAGAAGGACCAGTAGCTGAGAAATGGACCAACTACAAGGCACATCAGCGTTTGGTTAACCCAAAGAATAAACTGAAACTGGATGTTATCGTTGTTGGTACCGGTTTGGCTGGTGCCAGTGCAGCTGCTTCTCTCGGTGAGATGGGCTTCAACGTATTGAACTTCTGCATCCAAGACTCACCTCGCCGTGCACACTCAATCGCTGCACAAGGTGGTATCAATGCTGCTAAGAACTATCAGAACGATGGTGACTCTGTTTACCGTTTGTTCTATGATACAGTGAAAGGTGGTGACTATCGTGCTCGTGAAGCGAACGTTTATCGTTTGGCAGAAGTGTCTAACGACATCATCGATCAGTGCGTTGCTCAGGGCGTGCCATTCGCCCGTGAGTATGGCGGTATGTTGGCTAATCGTTCCTTTGGTGGTGCTCAAGTAAGTCGTACCTTCTATGCTAAGGGACAGACAGGTCAGCAGTTGTTGCTTGGTGCATACTCATCATTAAGCGCACAGATTCAGGCTGGTAAGGTAAAGCTCTATACACGTTATGAGATGGAAGACGTCGTTATCGTTGACGGTCACGCACGTGGTATCATTGCGAAGAACCTTGTAACTGGTAAGTTGGAGCGCTTCTCTGCAAACGCAGTTGTTATAGCTACTGGTGGCTATGGTAACACTTACTTCCTTTCAACCAACGCTATGGGTTGTAACTGTACAGCCGCTGTTCAGTGCTATCGTAAGGGTGCTTACATGGCTAACCCATCTTACGTTCAGATTCACCCAACCTGTATTCCTGTACATGGCGACAAGCAGTCTAAGTTGACATTGATGTCAGAATCTCTGCGTAACGATGGTCGTATCTGGGTTCCTAAGAAGCTCGAAGATGCTAAGGCATTGCAGGCTGGTACAAAGAAGGGCTCTGATATTCCAGAAGAAGACCGCGACTACTACTTGGAGCGTCGCTACCCTGCATTCGGTAACCTCGTACCACGTGACGTTGCTTCACGTGCTGCTAAGGAGCGTTGCGATAAGGGCTTCGGTGTAAACAACACTGGTTTGGCTGTGTTCTTGGACTTCTCCGAGTCTATCAACCGCCTCGGTATTGATACAATTCTTCAGCGTTATGGTAACCTCTTCGATATGTATGAGGAGATTACAGACGTCAACCCAGGTGAGTTGGCAAATGAGATTAACGGCGTGAAGTACTACAATCCAATGATGATTTTCCCTGCTATCCACTACACAATGGGTGGTATCTGGGTTGACTACGAGCTGATGACAACCGTTCCTGGTCTATTCTCTATTGGTGAGTGTAACTTCTCTGACCACGGAGCTAACCGTCTTGGTGCTTCTGCTTTGATGCAGGGTCTTGCTGATGGTTACTTTGTATTGCCATATACTATTCAGAACTATCTTGCTGATCAGGCACTCTGGGCAAAGGTTCCAACTGATCGCCCTGAGTTTGAAGAGGCTGAGAAGGCCGTCAATGCAGAGATTGATCGCTTGATGAATATCCATGGTAAGCGTTCTGTTGACTCTATCCACAAGGAGTTGGGTCATATTATGTGGGAGTATGTAGGTATGGGTCGTACCAAAGAAGGACTCGAGGAAGGTCTCAAGCAGTTGAAGGCTCTTCGCGAGGAGTTCAACTCTAATCTCTTTATCCCTGGTAAGAAGGAAGGCTTGAACGTTGAGCTTGATAAGGCAATTCACCTTCGTGACTTTATCCTTATGGGTGAGCTCGTTGCTTATGATGCGTTGCATCGTGAGGAAAGCTGTGGTGGTCACTTCCGTGAGGAGCACCAGACTGAGGAAGGTGAGGCTAAGCGTGACGACGAGAACTTCTTCTATGTTGGCTGCTGGGAGTATCAGGGTGATGACACCAAGACTCCAGAGCTTATCAAGGAACCTCTTGAGTATGAGGCAATCAAGGTACAAACACGTAATTACAAGAACTAAAATGGCAAAGAATATATCATTCACTATTAAGTATTGGAAGCAGAACGGTCCACAGGATCAGGGTCATTTCGATACACATGAGATGAAGAACATCCCAGACGACACCTCATTCCTTGAGATGCTTGACATCCTTAACGAGGAGTTGATAGAGGCTGGTGATGAACCATTCGTCTTCGATCACGATTGCCGCGAGGGTATTTGCGGTATGTGTTCACTATATATTAATGGTACTCCACATGGTAAGACTGAGCGTGGTGCAACAACCTGTCAGCTTTATATGCGTCGTTTCAACGATGGTGATGTTATCACTGTTGAGCCATGGCGTTCAGCTGGTTTCCCAGTTATCAAGGACTGTATGGTAGACCGTACAGCCTTCGATAAGATTATTCAGGCAGGTGGTTACACATCTATCCGTACTGGTCAGGCACAGGATGCAAACGCTATTCTTATCTCTAAGGACAATGCTGACGAGGCAATGGACTGCGCAACATGTATCGGTTGTGGTGCTTGTGTTGCAGCTTGTAAGAATGGTTCAGCAATGCTCTTCGTATCATCTAAGGTTAGTCAGTTGGCTCTCTTGCCACAGGGTAAGCCTGAGGCTGCTAAGCGTGCAAAGGCTATGGTAGCTAAGATGGATGAGGTTGGTTTCGGTAACTGTACCAACACACGTGCTTGTGAGGCAGTATGTCCTAAGAACGAGAAGATTGCTAATATCGCTCGTTTGAATCGTGAGTTCATCAAGGCAAAGTTTGCTGATTAATCCGATGTAATAGGTTAGTAAACTACTAACACGAACATAACAAAGAAGATATGTCACCCGTTGACATATCCTCTTTTCGTATCTATCGCTATGACGCATTTTGAATTTGCTGTCACATCTGTCACGCCTTCCGTCCTCATAAGTCATTGAAAACGTGTGCATCACACCAAATGTTAAAACTGACAGCAACCATAATAAAAAATAAAATAGGATATTTCGGGACTATCCAATAAGACAAAAACGAGGCAGGAACTACGAGGGACAGCCATAAATCCATAAGGAATAAACAAGGAGAGCACAACCACGATGTTTCCTCAATCCTATCACTTACTAATCAAAGTAATAGGACAATCTAATAGATATGACATCATATTTTTTAGAGAGTCTTAGGACTAACTGCACGATATGACACGATAACGTAGGGACAGACGCCCTCGTCTGTCCGCCTTCACACCCTAATTTATTAACAAGAAAACATCCGCTTGACGGACAGACGAGGGCGTCTGTCCCTACGTTAAGACGATGTTTCTTTTCGAGATGGATAATAGGTACAATCAAGGAAGTGCTTTCTTCACACCAAAGGAACGCCCTCTTCAATGTAAGGAAACGCCCTTCTTAAATCGAGAAGGGCGTTCCTTTTCTATCCCCCGTAGGCACCTCCCCTCCTTCGGAGGGGGTTGGGGAGGCTTTCAATGAGCATACCTTTACCCCTATCATCCCCCTTTCTTTCGCCACAAGCACCTATCTTTTTTCTTTATTATGCCCCATGTTAACGCATAAATGCGTATCTTTGCAATGGGAAGAATGGCACATTCGCTACCAGTAGTTCCCTCTTCATCAATCAAAAGACAAAGAATTAACAGTAACAAATAGGTTAAATGGTACTGAACTATATTTGGATAGCGTTCTTCATCATCGCTTTCATCTTTGGAATTATCTCTCTTCTGATGGGCGACACGACTATATTTGAAAAGATGGTAAAGGCTACCTTCGAATCATCTGAGACCGCTTTTACAACATCACTGAACCTAACTGGAATCTTGGCATTGTGGTTGGGCATCATGAAGATAGGTGAGCAAGCGGGAATCGTCAATGTCCTTGCACGCATGTTGAGCCCTTTCCTATCAAAGCTGTTCCCTGATATCCCACGAAACCACCCTGTCATGGGGTCGATCTTCATGAATATTGCATCCAACATGTTGGGTCTTGACAATGCAGCAACGCCTACCGGACTAAAGGCGATGAGCCAAATGCAGGAGCTAAACACGAAGAAAGACACAGCAACAAACCCCATGATCATGTTCTTAGTGCTGAATACTTCAGGACTAACCATCATTCCAACAGCTATTCTTGGCTATCGAAGCATGTACGGGGCAGCCCAACCAACGGACGTATTCATCCCTATCTTATTGGCAACTACCGTCGCTACACTGGTTGGAATACTGATTACTGCAGGCTGGCAACGCATTAATATCTTCCAACCCACGCTCCTCTTAGGGCTCATCGGACTGATGGGTTTTGTCGGAGTAGTCATCTGGGGCTTTGGACAAATGGACAAGCAGACCATGGCAACAGTAACTTCTATTGCCTCAAACCTCATCTTGATGACCATTATCGTCCTATTCATCACTGCCGGACTACTAAAGAAGATCAACGTTTATAACGCTTTCATTGAAGGAGCAAAAGAGGGTTTTCATACGGCAGTACGCATTATTCCTTATCTAGTTGCTATCTTAGTAGCTGTCGGAGTATTCCGTGCTTCAGGTGGTATGGAGCTTATGATGAAAGGTATTAGATGGTTTGTCGAAATCTGCGGACTGGACACTCGATTCGTCGATGCACTCCCTACGGCTCTTATGAAACCTCTTTCAGGTAGCGGGGCACGTGGATTAATGATTGAAGCAATGAGGACATACGGTGCAGACTCATTCGTTGGACGATTGAGTTGTATCTTCCAAGGATCAACAGATACCACCTTCTACATTCTAGCAGTCTACTTCGGTAGTGTTAGCATTAAGTACACTCGACATGCAGTAGCCTGTGGATTGCTAGCCGACTTGGCTGGTGTAATAGCTGCAATCGCTATCTGTTATATCTTCTTCTAGTAACAAATATAAGACGATTAGGGGTTACTACTTCTCTAAAAGTGGGTGCCTAATAATAAAAACAAGCAATGGCAAATTTAAAATCACTTGCAAAAGACACTGCTATCTATGGTATGAGCAGTATCATCGGAAGGTTCTTAAACTATCTTCTCGTACCCCTTTACACCGCAAAGATTAGTGCGGCGAGCGGAGGATATGGTGTTATCACAAACATATACGCCTATACTGCCCTCTTACTCGTCATCCTTACTTACGGAATGGAGACCACCTTCTTCCGTTACGCCAATAAGAGTGATCAGGATCCAAAGCGTGTCTATTCAACGACATTGACGCTTGTAGGCTTCACATCCCTGCTCTTTATTGCTCTAGTATTCATCTTTATACAGCCCATCTGTAACTTTATGGGCTATTCGGAGCACCCCTCTTACGTATGGGCAATGGCCATCACTGTAGCGATCGATGCTTTCCAGTGCATTCCCTTTGCGTATCTTAGATATAAGAAACGCCCTATCAAGTTTGCAGCTTTCAAACTCTTATTCATCGCACTGAATATCATCTTGAACCTTGCTTACTATCTCGTATTAGGTGGACATGAGGTGGGTTATGCCTTCTACATCAACTTGGCATGTACAGGAACTATCACTTTCTGCTTCTGGAGAGAGCTGAAAGACGGATTCTTCGGCAGTGGGAAGCTCTTTGATATGCCTCTCGCAAAGAAGATGCTATCCTATTCTTGGCCTATCCTCATCCTCGGTATTGCCGGAATACTTAATCAGACGGCTGGTTACATACTCTTTCCTTATGTCTACAAGAATAACGATGCACATACACAACTCGGTATCTTCGGTGCCGCCAGTAAGATTGCTATGATCATGTCAATGATTACGCAGGCATTCAGATACGCTTATGAACCCTTCGTCTTTGGTAAGTCTCGAGACAAAGACAACAAAGAGACATACGCAAGAGCTATGAAGTTCTTTATCATCTTTACCTTACTTGCCTTCTTGGTGGTAATGGGCTACATGGATATTCTGCGTCATATCATTGGTCGTGACTATTGGGTTGGACTGAAGGTCGTACCTATCGTGATGGCTGGCGGTATCATGACGGGCGTTTACTTCAACCTTAGTTTCTGGTATAAGCTCATTGATAAGACCATCTGGGGTGCCTATTTCTCTGGAATTGGATGTGCTGTAATCATTGGAATCAACGTGATCTTCGTACCACGTTATGGTTACATTGCCTGTGCATGGGCTGGTTTCTTAGGCAATGCAACGGCAATGATACTCTCTTATATCGTCGGTCAATGTAAGTATCCCATTGCTTATCCATTGAAGAGTATCTTTGTTTATGTGCTCATCGGCGGTCTTTTCTTTGCGGGAATAACAATCAGCAATGAACGTTTATCCGCCCCTCTCGCCCTTACAGTGAACACGATTATCATCTTACTCTTCGTTGCTCACGTCCTTTACCACGACCTTCCACTGATAAAGATACGGAGACATAAGAGTTAAGGAGAGTGTTTGAGGAATGAAAGAAACCTAAGAATATCATCAACCAATTATATTAAACATGAAGAAATCAACCTTACTTATTGCTGCGTCATTGGCTTTAAGCAGTCCTTCTATCCATGCTGATGAAGGTATGTGGACACTCCACAACCTCCCAGATGCTGTCTACGAACAGATGGTGGCAGAGGGTTTTCAGTTGCCATGTGACATGATTTACAACTCTCCCAACGCTATTAGCAATTACGTTGTGAGCTTCTCTGGTTACTGTTCTGGCGTTGTCGTATCTCCAGATGGATTGGTCTTCACCAATCACCATTGCGGTTTTAGTGCTATCAACGCCCACTCCACTGTAGAACATGACTATATGAAGGATGGCTTCTATGCAAAGAATTACGTTGAAGAACTACCTAACGAGAACCTCTATGTGTCGTTTATGAAGAAGCAAGAGGACGTTACGGCACGTGTGAACAAGCTCATCGCAGGAAAGAACGCAGAACAGACTGAAGCCATATTAGACTCTCTCACGAATCATCTAACCGACTCAATCAAGGCAATCGATAAGACTTTGCACATCAATATCGACCCATTCTACGAGGGAAACAAGTATTATGCAACAACTTATCAAGACTTCCCTGACGTCCGTTTAGTATTCACTGTACCTAAGAGTATGGGTAAGTTTGGAGGTGAGACAGATAACTGGATGTGGCCGAGACAGACGTGTGACTTCTCTGTATTCCGCATCTACGCAGACCCTAAAACGAATGGTCCTGCAGCCTACTCAAAGGACAATGTGCCTTATCACCCAGCCCATTGGGCACCCGTGAGTATGCAGGGTTACAAGGACAAGGACTTCGCTATGACCATTGGTTACCCTGGTTCAACAAGTCGTTACTTGTCTTCTTATGGTATTCAACAGCGCCGTGACATCGACAATTCAGTACGTGTCCAAGCCCGAGATATCAAACTCGCACTCATGAAGAAGTACATGGATAAGAACGAGAAGACACGTATACAATACGAGAACAGGTATGTCCAGGCTGCGAACTATTGGAAGAACTCCATGGGAATGAACAAGTGTATCGACTCTATCGGACTGATTCGTCAGAAGGCAGAGTACGAAGCTCGCATTCGTGCATGGCTCCAAGAGAAGAATATCCAAGACCCAACTGTAAAGGTTGACTTCGATAAGTTGGCTAAGCTCTATTCGAATAGTAATGATGCAAAACTTGCCAGTATGTATTGGATGGAGTCGTTCTGGAGAACGTCAGAGTTATTCACCAGAGCACTTAATATGGCTCGTGGCTCCCTCAAGGTGTATGGTCCTGCGAACGAACCAAAGAAGCAATACATGGTATATGAGGATAATCAAGATGAATGGAACCCTGCCCTTGACCAAGAGATGGCGGCTGCCATGCTAAAGAACTATGGTGAACATGTGCCAGCTAAGTTCCTTCCTGACTTCTACGAGATCATCAAGACGAAGTTCGGCAACGATTATGAGAAGTACACCAAGTGGCTCTATTCACATAGCAAACTACTCAAGAAAGGTCAAAAGTTCTATCAGAACGAGAAGACGCTCAAGGATCCTGGAGTGATGTTAGGCGTTGGTTTGCTCATGAATTATCGTGCCATTCTTGCCGACCTAAGCAATAAGACGGAAGAGATTGATGCTGAAGAGAAGAAGTTGTGTGAGGCTAAAGTACAAATGGAGATGGACTTGCCACATTATAGCGACGCCAATTCCACCATGCGCCTATCGTATGGACAGGTGGGAGGATACATGATTGGAGGCTTCAACAGCAACTATTATACAACCGCAGAGAGCATTGTTAAGAAGATGGATGAGGGCTCGAAGATAGAGGACTATCAGGTAGAACCTATCATGAAAGAGCTTATGAGTGCCAAAGACTTCGGTCCTTACACTGACAAGACGACTGGTAAGATGCAACTATGTTTCCTTACTAACAATGATATCACTGGTGGTAACTCTGGTTCCCCGATGTTTGATGGCAAGGGACGACTCATTGGTCTCGCCTTTGATGGCAACTGGGATAGCCTCTCAAGTGACATCAACTTCGACCGCAAACTTGCTCGTTGCATTGGCGTTGACATCCGTTTTGTACTCTATCTCATGGATAAGTGGGGACATGCTGACCGCCTACTAAAGGAGATCAATCCACAATAAGCACAAGTAAAATCGGTTATCTGATGAAGAGAATATCAATCACCAGATAGCGTAACACAAATAACCAAGAGGCTGTATCGGTTCTCTTATCAATACAAACGATTGATAAAAGGATGTGATACAGCCTCTTTTTAGCTATGAACAAACCGCAAGATAGGTATCAAAGCCCTGCTTCTTATCGTAATACAACATAGGAACTACCAATCCAACCGAGTTTCATCCTTATGAAACTGGAGTATCACGCTGATGATACTGGAATATCACGCCGATGATACTGGAATATCACGCTGATGATACTGGAGTATCACCCACATGATACTGAAATATCACAACGGTGATAACACAGCTTTACTTCCATCAAAGCGAAGTCTACTCATTATTATTAAGGAGCGTGAGACAGGTTGCTTACTACCAACAAAAAGGATGTGTCTAATCTGACACATCCTCTTTCTCTATGCTTAGTAATTGTCTTTTTCGGTCTGTTCCACCCGCATAACCACCCAGAGTTCCATTCGAAGCAATGACTCGATGACAGGGAACAAAGAGCATTAAAGGGTTATGACCATTGGCATTCCCAACTGCTCTTACAGCCTTCTTTCGTCCCATTCTTCGGGCTTGTTCGGTATAAGAGAGCGTCGCTCCATAAGGAATGGTTAATAAGGTCTGCCATGCGAGGCGTTGGAAGGGTGTTCCGTCAAAGCCCAATGGTAAGTCAAATGAGCCTCGTTTGCCAGAGAAATAATTGTTTAACTGCCGACAAGCCTCAGCCAATAAGGAATCATCCGAACAAACGACTTCCGTCCAATCATCGCCTATCTTCCTCTCCATAACATCCTCCCACCAGCAATATCTTAGCTTTCCTTCAGCTTCAGCAAGCACGAGTATGCCCAAGGGAGATTGGTAACGACAATAGAACATAACAGCGGACTAAGGTTGATAAGACTTACTTCTTCGGGCGTCTACGTGCCCACCCCTCTTCTGAGAAGTCGGGTTCTTCACCTTTCAGCTTTGCTGGTGCACCTTTCATAAGCTCTTTCCAATCGTCCTTCTTGAACTTATGTGTAGCAAACGGAGCGTCATTCTCTGCTTGACGACGCCCACGACCTCTGCGCCCACGATCGTCTTGGCGTCCTTCAGTACGGCTTCCATAACCACCACGACCACCAGTAGAACGACCACCAGCCGAGCGTCCGTGCCCTGGCTCATCAGCATCATTACAACGCACTTTACGCCTCTTGTAGACAGCACCATCTAAGGCTTTCATCACTTTCTGGGCGTCTTGTTCAGGCACTTCGATGTAACTTTGCTTCGCAAGAAGGTCTATATGCCCCACTGCCTGGTGCCCATTCATATTCTTATTAATGAACTGCATTACCTCACCAGGATAGAAGCCATCATTCTTACCGAGGTTAATAAAGAGTCGCTTAAAGCCCTTTTCTGCCTTACGTGCGCCACGGCTGCGTGTTGCTCTGCCCTCACTACGCCCACTACGACCCTCCTCACGACTGCTGCGAGCCGATGGTTTCTCAATCTCTGGCGCATTCTTATAATAGTCGAGGAAGCGTCCAAAGGTGGACGTAACAATCTTCTTGATCAGATCCTCCTTATCTATATACTCAAACTGGCGGTTGATATCCTCCATGTAAGGTGCTATCTGCTCCTCATCCACATCCGTCTTCAAGATGTTATCCATCGTTTTGAAGAGTTGTTTCTTGCATATCTCTTCAGGCGAAGGAAGCGTTCCATCAATAAATTCCTTACCTATCTCACGTTCAATGTTACGTACCTTATATTTCTCACGAGAGTGGATAATCGAAATGGAAGTACCCTTCTTGCCCGCACGACCTGTACGACCCGAACGGTGCGTATAGTTTTCTATATCGTCAGGAAGCCCATAGTTGATGACATGCGTCAAATCATTCACATCCAATCCACGTGCTGCAACATCAGTCGCAACGAGGATTTGTGTGAGATGGGAGCGGAACTTCTGCATAGTAAGGTCACGTTGTTGCTGTGACAAGTCGCCATGCAACGACTCAGCATTGTATCCGTCTTTAATCAACTTATCGGCTATCTCTTGTGTTTCTACCTTCGTTCTACAGAATACAATGGCGTAGATCTTAGGGTAGAAGTCCACCAATCGCTTCAAAGCAAGGTACTTGTCGCGTGCATTCACCATATAATAGATATGGTTAACGCTCTCCGCTCCTTCGTTACGACTACCCACAACAATCTCTTTATAGTCGTGTAAGTAACCCTTTGCCACCTTTTCTACATCCCTACTCATCGTTGCTGAGAAGAGAAGAGTATTACGATCTTCAGGCACACCAGTGAGTATCTCGGTGATACTCTCTTGGAAACCCATGTTCAGCATTTCGTCAGCTTCATCCAAAACAACGTTCCGTACTTGGTCTAAACGAGCCTTTCCACGGTGCATTAAGTCGATTAATCGACCCGGAGTAGCCACAATGATTTGTACACCATGGCGCAACTGATGGATCTGGGTATCGATGGAAGCACCGCCATAAACGGCTGCGATGTGCAGATGAGGGATGTACTTACCGAAGTCCTTGAGGTCATCTGCTATCTGCAAGCATAACTCTCGGGTCGGACTAAGCACTATCGCTTGTGTCGACTTACTGCTTGTATCAATCCTCTGAAGCAGTGGTAAGCCAAAGGCAGCCGTCTTTCCAGTACCAGTCTGCGCTAAGGCGATAACGTCATTTCGATTACCTAATAAATAAGGGATTACTTCTTCTTGTACAGGCATTGGATGTTCAAATCCAAGCTCACTAATGGCACGGCGAATCTCTTCGCTCACGCCCAACTCTTCAAATGTCTTCAAATTCGTTTGTTTATTATTTATTATCCTATAGAAAAGGTAAACTCGCCACCAAACGAACCCACAGAAAGACACTTGCCTGCGCTCCTCTCTTCGACTAAAACACGCAGACTCTCAGGTGGCATGCTACCTTTATGGGGTGCAAAGGTACTGCAAGAAGTTGGAACAAACAAATAAAACTAACTATAAGTCAGGCTTCCTGGGAAATAAAGTATGAATATTATAGACAAAAGACATATATACATCAAATCTATACAGACGACCTCCTCTTTTTGTTATAAAGTCTAAAATGAAGAGAATTTACTTACTAAAATGCACTTATTTAATACCTTTTTCGTACCTTTGTAACGTCAAATAGAAAAATAGTCGTTATTAAAGTTAATTATTTGAGTTAGTACAGAAACATGCAACTTACGTGAGTAAGTTTAATGTTAAATCAAGGTTTCGCAGTGATGCGAAGCCTTTTTTTATTCCTAACAACCATCTCTTCAATCAGAGATAACTTTCTTCTATGATGGAGAAAGGCGTTATTGAAAATCAAAAATAAACTATTTTCTCGTGAGAATCAGTTTATTTAATACCACTTTTTAAACTATTTATTCGATAAGGAAAGCATATTTTCAAACGAAAGGAAGTATCCAGCGGACAATAAAAGCCCCCTTCATACATGATAGAACAAGGTATCTAACATTGTATCAAGGGGTCATCTCTTATCGTACCGAGGTCATAGACCTACTGATTACTTAGCTTTCAATATCAGACGTAAGCTCTGTTTGTAATTCAGATAATTCCATATCCAATTCAAAAGAATGAAGGTTTTGTTCTTTACTCCTAAAATGGAACGAAGATGAACTACCAACCATAAGAGCCAAGCAGGGAATCCACCGAACTTCTTACCATTAATCTCTGCTACCGCATGATTGCGTCCGATGGTTGCCATAACACCAAGGTTTTTATATTTAAATGGCTCTTCGTCCTTGCCTTGCAGTTGGTTTTTAAGATTCTGTGCAACACATTTTGCCTGCTGCAAAGCCACCTGTGCCAACTGAGGATGACCCAAAGGATAGTCCTTATCACCCTCTATCAAACTCTGATCGCCTATAGCATAGACATCTTGCAAGCCCTTCACGCGACAGAAACGATCGGTCAAGATTCTGCCAGCATGCCCAATGCTTTCCTTCGGCAAACCCTCTATAGTGTTCGCACAGACGCCACTCACCCAGACAACAGTCTCTGCCGGAATCTCAAGCCCAGCACTTGTTTTCAAGATACCATCCTTATATTCTGTTGCAAACTGTGGCTGACGAATATGCACATGTAGCTCTTTCAAATCGCGCTCAGCCCTTGCTGAGGATGCAGGATCCATCGCTGCAAGGAGTCTGTCACCTGCATTTACAAGATAAATGTGCATCTGTGAGGCCTCAAGATCAGGATAATCACGCTCCAAGATGTTCTTTTTCATCTCGGCAACAGCACCTGCTATCTCCACACCGGAGGCTCCACCACCCACAACAACAATATTCATCAAAGCCTGTTTGCGTACTGGATCTTCTTCAGTCTCTGCTCTTTCAAGATTGTGAAGGATGGTATTACGAAGGCGCATAGCCTCTCCCACCGTCTTCATCGGGAGTGTTGTTGCCTCAATTTCCTTGTTTCCAAAGTAATTAGTCTTCGCTCCTGCCGCCAAAACAAGGTAGTCGTAATGGACGTCACCCACTGATGTTTTAATCATCTTATTGCTTGCGTCCACTGCTTCCACCTTTGCCATGCGGAAGAAGAAATCGTCTTTTCCTTGGAAGATACGGCGGAATGGGAACGAAATACTACTTGGTTCGAGTCCTGCTGATGCCACTTGATAGATTAAGGGAGGGAACTGATGATAGTTATTCTTATCTATCAAGACCACTTGAAAGTCGTTATCAACCAACTTAGAAGCCAGTTCCAATCCACCAAGTCCACCTCCAACGATAACGACTCTTTGCTTATCTGTATGCGCAATGTTTGCTTTCATTATCCTGTACTATTTATGTTTCGTATGTTTGTTACCTATTTTCTATATTAGAGCAAACAGAGAATATCATGCCAAGACCATCTTTCTTTTGAAGAAAAACACGTCAAACACCTCTGTTTCTTATCAATCAATTCCTATTCGTAAATTAGTTTCGTAAGTTGTTCTTCAACGAACAACTCTTGTGCAACTGCTTGTATCTCCTCTGCCGTAATAGCGTCAATATTACAATAAAGTGCCGTGATGTCCTTCTTCCAACCATAGTGCAAGAAGCCCTTACCGAAGTCGAGTGCAAGGTTCTCACGGTTGTCGCAAGCAATACCAATCTGTCCTTTAATCTGCTGTTTGGCTATTGTTAGCTCTGAATCAGTCAATGGTTTGTCGATGAAATGGTCTAATTCTGCACGTACAAGAGCCATACACTCGTCCACATCTTGCGCATCACAACCAAAGTAAATACTCCATAATCCAGTTGAAGAGTAGCTTACCATCGTACTTTCCACCGTATACACCAGCCCTCTCCGTTCGCGTAATGCAAGGTTCAAACGTGCATTCATGCCAGGACCACCTAATATATTATTCAAGAGATAGAGTGCCATTCGCCTTTTGTCATGCACTGCATAGGCACGATTACCTATCATTACATGTGCTTGATGAGTGTGTTTGTCAATCTTAATTGTCTGTGGTTCGTATGCACTCAACACTGGTAGCGGCTTCTCCAAATGCTTATTAAGTTCGCCAATCGTGGTCACATTTGTGCCATTCGCCTGTGACAAAAGTTGCAAAAGCATGTTGAAATCAACGTTACCATAGGCAAAGAAGACGGCATTATCAGGTCGGTAATGTTGATGAGTGAAGTGAAGTGCATCCTTGGTAGTGAACTTTCGCACACGTTCTGACGTCCCTAAGATGTTATGCCCCAATGGATGTCCATAAAAGATAAGGTTCTCGAACTCATCATAAATCAGTTCGGAAGGGCTGTCGTTATACGATTCTATCTCGTCACAGATGACTTCCACCTCCTTATCAATCTCTTTCTGTGGATAGACACTATGGAAGACTATATCCGTAAGAAGGCTTATCGCACGTGAAAGGTGCTCTTTCAAGATAGCCGAATAATACACCGTATCGGTCTTAGTGGTAAATGCATTTAAATCACCTCCCACCTCTTCAAGACAGTTAATGACGTCTAAAGCGGTGCGACGAGTGGTTCCCTTGAATGTAACATGCTCACAGAAATGGGCTATTCCTTCCTCATTCGGCTGCTCATGGGCTGCTCCTGCATTGATTTGGTAGCCACAATAGACCACAGGTGAGGCTGTTTGAAGAGCGATAATACGCAGTCCGTTATCCAAAACTGCCGTTTGATAGTGTATCATAGTGCAAAAGTAAGAAAAAAGAATGAGATAGTTTGCGTCTTTAATAAGCAATGAAAAAAGAAGAGGGAATCTTTTTGTAGTCCGCTCAAATTACACTATATTTGCACAACTAAAGTGGAACACAATCGTAATTCACAATCAAATGCGAAAAATTATAGGTATAGGTGAGACCGTCTTAGACATCATCTTCAAGGATAATAAACCTGTAGAAGCAGTGCCAGGTGGCTCTACTTTCAATGCTATCACTTCATTGGGTCGATGCGGAGTGGACGTTACGTTTATTTCAGAAGCAGGCAATGACCATGTCGGAGAATATATTATTAAGTTCTTAAAGGATAATGGTGTGAGTACTGATAACATCAGTATCTTCCCTGATTCGAAGTCTCCTGTGTCATTGGCATTCCTTGATAAGAACAATGATGCCGAATACATCTTCTATAAAGACCACCCTCATGACCAACTAGAGTTTACTTATCCAGATATACAACCCGATGACATCGTTCTTTTCGGTTCGTATTATGCAGTGAATCCAGTCATTCGTCCACAGGTAATGGGGCTTCTTGATTATGCTCGTTCGCATGGAGCTATCATCTATTATGACGTTAATTTCCGACCAGTTCATAAGGATGAGGTCATCAAGATAACGCCTAATCTGATAGAGAACCTCGATTATGCAGATATTGTGCGTGGTAGTCATGAGGATTTTGCGACGCTTTATAAAAAGGAGGAAGCCGATAAGGTGTATAATGCAGAGATTTCTTTCTATTGCAAACAATTTGTTTATACACACGGAAGTCAACCTGTTGAGGTACGTGGTGGACGTGATTTTAAGAAGTCATACCCTGTTCTTAACACGAATACTGTTAGTACCATCGGTGCCGGAGACAACTTCAATGCAGGCATTATATTCGGTATCTTGAAACATGGCATTACACGTGCTGACCTCGAAAGGGGCTTAACGGAAGAACAATGGGACAAGGTGATTGAATGTGCCTTAGCCTTCTCTGCTGATTGTTGTAAGGACATCTTCAACTATGTAAGCAAGGAGTTTGGGGAGAAAATGAAGCTCTCTCACTCCTAAAACACATCCGAACAGACCACACTAAACATGATATAAAAATGATAGAAATTGCCAATAAAGTTTATTACGTAGGCGTTAACGATCGGAACAAGGCTCTCTTTGAGGGCTTGTGGCCATTGCCTTACGGTGTTAGTTACAACTCTTATCTCATCGACGATGAGAAGGTTTGCCTTATTGATACCGTTGAGGTAGACTTCTTCGTACAGTTCATTGAAAAGCTCCGAGAGGTTTTAGGCGACCGACAGATTGACTATCTCGTCATTAATCACATGGAGCCAGACCACTCCGGGTCGTTAGCTCTATTGAAGAAGTACTATCCTAACATACAAGTCATTGGTAACAAGAAGACCTTCGACATGATGTCTGGCTTCTACGGAATCAAAGATAACACCATAGAAGTTAAGAACGGAGAGGAGATCTCACTAGGTGCTCACACCTTACAGTTCTTTATGACACCTATGGTTCACTGGCCGGAAACAATGATGACATTGTGTAAAGGTGAGGTTGCTCACCTCTTCACAGGCGATGCCTTCGGCTGTTTTGGTGCATTAAATGGTGGTTTTATCGATCAAGAGATTGATACCGACTGGTGCTGGTTAGAGATGGTTCGCTATTACTCAAACATCGTTGGAAAGTATGGCACACCTGTTCAGAATGCTTTGAAGAAGCTCGCTGGTATTCATATAGACTATATCTGCTCTACACATGGGCCCGTTTGGCATAAGTATGTAGATAAGGTTATTGGTTTATACGACCGCATGTCAAAGTATGAGACAGACCCTGGTTTGGTCATCTGCTATGGTACAATGTATGGAAACACCGAACGAATGGCAGAACAAATAGCACGTGCAGCCTCTTTAGCAGGCGTTAAGGACATTCGTCTTTATAATGTATCAAAGACGCACCATAGCTACATTCTTCAAGACATCTTCCGCTTCCGTGGTCTCATCGTGGGTGCTCCTACTTACAATGCAGGGCTTTATCACGAGATGGACGTACTACTCCAAGAGGTTGCCAATCGTGACATAAAGAACCATTACATCGGTTGGTTTGGCTCTTACTCATGGGCTTCAAAGGCTGTTGCTGCTATCGGCGAATGGAATGAGAACCGTCTCCACTTCGAGAAGGTGGGCGAACCTGTTGAGATGAAGCAGGCGCTCACACCAGAAATCAAGGCTGAATGTGCTCGCTTAGGACGTGAGATGGCTGCTAAGCTATTGGCTGAATAAGAGGGAAAAGATGATTAAAACGGACACAACTAACACTCTTTCACAGGTTATTACGGCTTTACGCTTCCCTCTCATCGTACTAGTTTTGTTCGTTCATTCTAACTTCAAAGGTGTATCCTTTGCTTGGGACAACGCTCTAAAAGCATCTTTTTCGCTCCCAATAGGTAATATCAACCTATCATTAGAAACATTCATCGACTTTATATCGGGTTCGTTAGCTCCATTAGCGAACCCGTTTTTCTTTTTCATTAGTGGCTTGTTGTTCTTTCATTGTAAACAGTTTACACGTAAAGTGTATATCAACAAGCTCCGTCATAGGCTGCAGTCGTTACTCATACCTTATATATTATGGAACTTATTGTTCCTCCTGATCATCGCCATTGGTAGTTCTTTACGCCCAGGATGGACTGCTATTATTGATAAGCCGCTATCTGATTTCACCCTTAAAGATTATCTTTTAATCTTTTGGAACACAAGTCTTATTGGACATAAAGGCGGCATTGCTACTCCAATAGACATCCCTTTGTGGTTCGTCCGTAACCTTATGGTATTGTCATTAGCCTCTCCGCTCATTTATACTGCTATCCGTTTCCTTTCTCGAAGGCACAAAAGATTAGCATTATACGTGCTTATAATATTTCTATATGCTATCCATTATTTACCCGATCAATGGGAAGAATGGGGGCAGAGCCTATTATTCTTTAGTCTTGGAGCAACCTTTTCCATTCAAAAATGGGACGTAACAAAGACGTTTAAGTCCTACGGAATATATGGAATCATCGGTGCTTGTTTCTTCTATTGGGCACAACTTACTAACCTCATGTATGCTGCCTTAATCGTTACAATAATCTCTCTGACCACACACATCATTGATCGTAGACAGCAACAAGGGCTTACTCCAAAGTTGATCCCTAATATATTAACGGATTCATCGTTCTTTATCTATGCAGCACACACACTCCCTCAAGGTATCATCTTATGGTCTCTCAAGTTGGAATGGTTACCTATCACTGGGGCTACAAGTCTACTAATTATCTATTTTCTTTCCCCTGTTATCCTTACAGCAACTTGTATTTTACCATTTATATTACTCCGACGTATTACTCCAATCTCACTCTATTTCTTAACAGGAGGTCGTCAGTAATACTCACAAAGGGCAATAAGCACATCTCTCTAAAACATCTTTTCATAACAAGAGCAATATCTTTGCAAACAAACCAAACATAAAGAATAAGACAAGAAAAGTGCCACACATGACCTGCATGGGGCTTTAGTCACTTTTAGTAAACGCTTTTCTTTTCAAAAAGAGTGCATCATAGAAGCTATCTTGAACAGGTTCTTTTAATCCCAAATAGTGCCACAAAATAGGAACAGATATCCTCGTCTGGAAACCCTCTCCCAGCCTCCCCCAAGGGAAGGAGAGCCTAACGGGGGATTATTTTGTTGCATCATTTAAATAGGAGTAGATGCTTTCTTCCATTTGAGAAGGGCGTTTCGTTGACGCAAAGAGAGGCTTCCTTCATAGCAAGGAAACGCCCCCGTTGTTTGCACATGAGGCTATTTACTCTCCTCCCCATTCGAAGAGAGGTCGTGGAATGGGGCATTTGTCCCTACTTTGTGGCGTATTCTCTCTAATTGGTGAGGGCTTTTCCTTAGTTTTATATGAGCCTTAGATTAAGATAAAAGGCTGATAATAAGCATAAAAAAGAATGTATCAAACAGCCCTATTATGGCATATTTAATACATTCCTGTCACTCTTTTTCGTTACAACCAGAACTGATGTTATTCTTTACTTGTCGATGTTATCTGCTCCTTATGCGCCTTACGTTTCACCTTAAACTTATCGAATCCCTTACCGAAAACACCCATTACTTGACTCTGTGTAACGAATGCGTCTGGGTCAATCTCATCTATCATACGATAAACGTAAGAGGCTTCTCGCTGGCGTGTAACCACGATTACAACCTTTAAGTCATGCCCAGTATAATAGCCCTTAGCGTCAATAATGGTGCTGGTGCGGTGTGGCTGGGCTTGAGAAATCATATCGCATATCTCCTTATAACGCTCAGAAATAATCAAGAACTGTACTGATCTGCGACTTGAATTGATGACTTGATCAAGTACGAAGGATGTTATGATGAGGTTTACATAGCCATAAATCACTTGCTCCCAACTATGAAGAACGACGTAACTACCTGTTACTATCGTCATATCAACCAATAGGATGACCCGACCTAACGATATATCGCGATACTTGTTGACGATAGCTGCAACGATATCGGAGCCACCTGAACTTCCATTATACGATAGTCCGAAAGCAAGACCAACACCACAAAAGACTGCTCCGATGATTGCTGACATGAAAGGTTGCCCATGCAAGAGCATTGGATGAGGGAAGGCTTGGCTCAAGACATTCACTAAGATGGTAAGAACTACTACACCATAAATGGTGCGAATACAGAACTTTAAGCCGAGAACCTTTAGTGCCACAGCTAGTAAAATAGCGTTCAGACAGAAGTAAGTCCAGCTTACGGGGATTCCATTTCCCCAATAGATGATAGATGCAAAACCTGCTACACCACCATTGCCAATGTGGTTGGGCAATAGAAAGATAGTCCAACCGATTGCGTAGAAGAGCATTCCTGCGGCTATCATGATGTAGTCGAGGATCTCACGATAAAGTAGTTTCTTATTCATTCTGTTGATCATACGTATAAGGATAAAGCGTTAGTTCATGTTGCAAATTTAGATAAATTTTCCGAAACAAAGCACCTGCACGGAAAAAATACACTACCTTTGCAGAAAATAAATAGCACTTGTAAAGAGCATAGGTCATATATCCAATTTGATAAAGAGTATATAACTGGAATCTTACAAACACTCAATAGATATTGAACGAGCCGTTTTTTCCCTACATAAGGATGTTTGACACGTTCGCAAGTACTCTTTTTTTCTAAAACAGAAAGATAACATGTCGGAAGATTTTGATATACATGAAGAGAGGCTCTCATCGGCTGAGAAAGACTTTGAGAACGCTCTCCGCCCATTGAAATTCGATGACTTTAGTGGACAACAGAAGGTTGTTGAGAACCTTCGAGTGTTCGTTGAAGCAGCGAAGTACAGGGGAGAACCACTCGATCATACGCTCTTGCATGGTCCACCGGGACTGGGTAAGACGACGTTGAGTAATATCATTGCAAACGAATTAGGCGTTGGCTTTAAGATAACTTCTGGTCCGGTGCTTGATAAACCAGGTGATTTGGCTGGTATTCTGACATCATTAGAACCCAACGACGTACTCTTTATTGATGAAATTCATCGTCTTTCGCCTGTCGTTGAAGAGTATTTATACTCTGCAATGGAGGACTATCGCATCGATATAATGATTGATAAGGGTCCTTCAGCACGTTCCATACAGATTGATCTGAACCCTTTTACACTCGTCGGAGCCACTACTCGCAGTGGACTTCTTACTGCTCCGCTTCGTGCGAGGTTTGGTATTAACCTGCATCTAGAGTATTATGACCCCGAAACAATACAACGTATTATTAAGAGGTCGGCGTATCTTTTGAAGGTTCCAATCGTTGATGAGGCTGCAGTTGAGATTTCTCGACGTTCGCGTGGGACGCCTCGTATCTGTAACTCATTGCTTCGACGTGTGAGAGACTTCGCCCAAGTGAAGGGCAATGGAACGATAACTCCAGAAATAGCAATGATGTCCTTGCAGTCATTGAACATTGATCAATATGGCTTGGATGAGATCGATAACAAGATACTACTTACCATTATTGACAAGTTCAGAGGTGGTCCTGTTGGCGTATCAACCATTGCTACTGCCATAGGTGAGGATGCCGGAACGGTTGAGGAGGTGTACGAACCATTCTTGATTATGGAAGGTTTCATCAAGAGAACACCGCGTGGGCGTGTTGCAACTCAGCTTGCTTATGACCACTTAGGACGCAACTCTTTCCATGACAACCCGCTTCAACCCAGTCTATTCGACTGATAAGAAAGTTGTTATCTATTTGGTTTTCTAATGGAAATAAACTATATTTGCGGTAGAAACAAGGAGGTTAAGATGAATAGAACAATAAGTATTCCTGCTGCTGATAATGCTCTCTTGGAGATGTTGGCACAGAAGATTAGGTGGGAGATAATAGATGAATAAAGGACTCTTTGTTGGTAGTTTCGATCCATTTACTATTGGGCACGCCTCTATTGTACGCCGTGCTTTACCGCTCTTCGACCATATTATCATTGGTGTTGGGGTGAATGAGCGGAAGAAGTATATGTTGGATGCGGAGGAGCGAGTGGGGCGTATCAAGCGTCTCTATGCTGATAATTCCAAGATAGAAGTAAAAGCATATAGCGACTTAACCATCGATTTCGCTCGTAGAGAGCAAGCGACATATATTATAAAAGGTGTTCGCAGTGTGAAAGACTTCGAATATGAACGGGAGCAAGCAGATGTGAATAGATTATTGTCAGGCGTTGAGACCATTTTCCTCTATGCTGAACCACAGCTGTCAAGCATTAGTTCTACTATGGTGAGAGAGCTTCAACACTTTGGAAGAGATATATCGGAGTTCCTTCCAAAGGGGTATTAACAAGAATAGAAAAACAACTGAAGCAAATGATTACATATAGTGCAGAAGGCGTAAAGATGCCTAAAATCAGGAAACGTGATACTTCTCGTTGGATTAAAGC
Source organism: Prevotella veroralis (assembly GCF_018127765.1). NCBI lineage: Bacteria > Pseudomonadati > Bacteroidota > Bacteroidia > Bacteroidales > Prevotellaceae > Prevotella > Prevotella veroralis. Next base: position 1,892,229 of record NZ_CP072330.1, read on the forward strand.
AGTCGCTGCTACCTACGGAAGGAAGGTCGGGGAAATAGGGTATATGTTCGTTGATGACGAGAAGATACTCGAAGTGAACAATGAGTACTTGGGGCATGATTACTACACAGACATCATTACCTTTGATTATGATGAGGGTGATGTGCTGAATGGCGACCTTGTAATTTCACTCGACACAGTGCGCTCCAATGCTGAACTATTTGGTAAGTTGTATGAGGAAGAGCTGTTTCGTGTTATCATACATGGCATTCTTCATCTCTGTGGAATCAATGACAAGGGTCCGGGCGAACGTGAGATTATGGAAGAGAACGAGAACAAGGCGCTTGCACTTCTCAAGAGAATGCAGACAGAGAAATAGGTAGTCTATCGTTATACCAGCCATCCTGTATTGTACTCCCATAGTTCAGCATAATTGCAGAAAGGCTGCACCATATAATTATTTCTGCTCTATCAGCCCTTGTTTCGATAGTAAAATATTACACACTTAGCTTCTAAAAAGAAGATACATAAAATACTAGAAAGCGACACGTATGGTTTCAAAGAACCATGCGTGTCGCTTTCCTTAAATCTTATATAGAGTACTTTAATCTGACTAAAGTGTCAGATTCTAAATTAAAAGAATACAACCTCTGTCTGGAATCTTTGCCAGAAAGGTACTTCGATCTCAATATTTGTCAAGACCAAAGTTTGTAATCTCTGACAATTAGTCTTCCCAGATGCCTCTTACTCTCGACCAAGATGAATTGAGAGATTCATCTTCTTCATATCCTTCAGACCAAAAAGGATTCTTTTTGCTATCAGCATGGTCATTGCTACTTCCACTACCTACAGTGAGAAGGAGTTCGGATGCTACCAGAGTTTCCCAAGTCTTAGGCGGAATATACGTTCGTTTCATAACATTGAATTATTTAGTTTACAATAACCTTTGTACCATTGATAAGATAGAGTCCTGCTGGTAGTTCTATCGTTCTACTTTCACCAGCATTGAACGTCACAGTCTCGACCTTCATTCCGTTTGCATTGTAGATACTGAAATGTACGGACTTTGCAGCCGTTGCCATAATGTGTCCCCTGCCCGTCTGGACAGCAAGATCTGGCTCATGGGTAAGGTCGGAGATACCTGTTGTCATACCGTCATAATCAGTTATAACATCAAAGCCTATCATCTCCTTTGCTCCCTGACTACTTCTGTTGTAGAGGTAGCATGCACGGAAAGGATAAACGTAAACTGACGGATACATTAGGAGAAGATTCTTAGAACTAAGGAACATGTTCCCAGAGAAGTAGAATACGTTCTTTGTGTTTCTGTCTACCTTCATGCCTGCATAAGAACCGCAGTTGCTGAACTGATAAGCATTGCCTGCAATCTTGCCTGTTGCCTTTTCACCCGAATAGGTGTAGCCTGAAGTTTCCAGTTTGTCCTCAGATGCCATCACATCCGCACCATATTGTGTGGCAATGAAGGAAATCTTTTCATCGGTAGGTGCATTGATTACCTTGACCATGTAAGGTACGTTAGCTTCGGTACTGCTGCCCTCAACACGATCGAACTTTGCCGATGCGTAATAGTTACGGGACGAAGCAGTCTCGGGATCTGACAGGAACAGGCAGTCTTCCTCGTGCATTCTCAACACCTCGAACGAGCAGGCATCCGCAGTGGCATTAGTGTGTATGCCATTTGTCAACGAGAGCGTGAACGGCAGGATAATGGAAGCATTCGCTACCTTACCATTCTTTGGGATAGTGATCTCTCGTTGATAGATTGCATAATTCTCCCTCGGAACAGTAATCTTGTATGGAGCAAAGAATGGTTGCCTGTCAGTAATAACGATGTTCTTGCAGGCATGGTAGTCTCCGCTCTTCGTCTTCTGCACATAGTTATCCTCATTGTAATTGGAACGCTCTGGGAAGTAGATTAAGCAGTTCGGGTTCAGCAGTCCCTTCATGCGATCCATCTCTTTCTTCTCTGGAATATGGACAGAATAAAGGTCAGTATAGTCAAGATATAGTACCTCATATCCCGTAGCATGCTTAGCAGCAAGTGCTTCCGTGAGAGCCTTCTCCATCATCGGAACAGTTAGGTAAGCATTACCTGTAGGTATCTTTTGATTTGTCTGCGCATCAAGGGCAACGAATCTGCCACCATACATAGGCTTATCTGTATCTTTGCCTTCAAGGTTGTAGCAAGTATGGTCATAGATCTTTGTCAATTCACACTGCGCCTTGTAGTCCTTAACAATGAGCTTGATGTCCATGAGGTAATAGGCATAGTAGCGATGCTCCAATGCAGTGGTCGGTGCTATGTTCCATCGTGTTTCATCTCCCGTGAAAAGGTAACATTCCTTGGACTTATTGATGGCAACTTCAATGTTGCTGGTGAATGTTCCGCCCTGTTCTCTATAAAGTGACTCAGAATAAGGGTACTCCTTGAGTGTTGTCGGGCTCGAACTGGTATTATTGTTGTTCAGTTCATCAATGTTGCTATACTTGAAAGGCTTGTCACCGCACATCTTAGTGCTCACTTTCTTGTCGGCTTCTTCCATACCAGTAGCCATATACTGCTTTCCATCACCGAAGCTGTTGTAATAGTCTGACTTGGCGAAGTAGTAGCGTGCATGGCGTGTTCCACCGGGATAAGTGTTGTCTCCATACTTACTGTATAGGTTCTCAAACGTGAACTTACATCTCTCTGTATCCCCCATGAAATCCTTTGGCACATAGAAAAGAAACTTGCCCCCTGATACTTGGAAATCGTTGGATGTGAACTGTTGCATTAGCGTAGGACCGTTTGCTTTCAACGAATGACAGATGATGTCAATAGAGTTGATGAATGGATCCAGTGCTTCAAGGGTTAGTTCAAAGGTAACAAGAGCTTTTGAACCAGAAGCCAGACCAGACACCTCAAACTTGACAGCATCGTTGTTTAGATTGGGTATCTCAATGGTTCCGTCAGCCCCTGAGGTTACTTTAATAGTTTTATAAGGGGTGTTCTTGTCGGTAGAATATACCTTTAAAGTATAAGGTGAAGGAGTGAAGGCTGGATTGTCTACTATTCCATTTGCCTGTGAGTATGTGGCAAAAGCATTGCTCTTGTCTTGCAGCTGGGCATTGCCCTTTCTGTCAGGCATAGAGAGATACAAAGTCTTACCATCAACAACTCTCCTGATACGATCATCAATTTTCTGAAATACCGAAGCCTTCGTAGGACTGTTTGTCGGATACAGGTAATACGTCTTGTTTGCATAATGAGTATACAGATAACTGCCCCCACTGTAGAGTTTACCACTACCTTCACCAGTCATTGTCCAGACTACTGGTCTGTTCTCGTTCCACTTACCATCTGGCTGAAGATAGTATGTCTTCAAACCAAAGGTTCCTCCTTTTGCCGTAATATAGAAGCCATCATTGTAAGGAACACTACTAGAATTTGCAGCCGTGCCATAGTGATATTTGATTTTGGCACTCGTAATGCGATAACCCAGCGGAATGTCTTTTTCATCCTGCGACTTGGTTGAAGTGGGTGTCTCAATATAATAGGTGTTATTACCAACGGCATAATAGAGCTTTCCATCATTGTTTAATGCCTGGATGTCACCAGTATTAGCTGTTGCTGGCAGTTTCTTGTCACTTGTGACAGCATCCTGCTGATAGAAATGATTGTTCGCCATAAGTTCCCTGACATTACGATAGTCGTAACTAAAATAGGTCACGCCACTTTTTTGGTTCGGCTTTATTTCTCCTAAGTCCAGCTTACTGGTAGCAAAAGGAACATCCACCATATTAACACCATCCTTGATAATCATAGAAGGTGAACCTGGAGCTACGTTTGCCTGAAATGGTCCTTCAGCGGTGAAGTAAAGCTCGCATGACTTGATAGTCACACCATAGAACTCGTCCCACTGCCTCCAGAAATAAAAATAAAGGTTGTTACCCATATCGGCATCATCCTTACTGGTTCGCTCAATAACATACTCTTTGGAATCATTGTATGATCCCATTACGTCTGTTTTTGCTTTCGGAATACTCTGATTAAACTTTTCATCTGTTTCGTACATAACTTTATTCATGCCTTTAATCTGCATGGTATTGACCGTTTTACCATTAAGATTATTCATCAGAACGATGCGATAACGAGTAAAGCGAAAGCCCTTGGGCAGAGAAATGTTCATACAGGTTGTAACGTTCTTTCCACCCATCACAACATACATTCCTTGTTGGTTATCTAAAGAGATGTTACCTGCTGGATCCTTCAGCTGTCCCCCTTCCACCAGTTCCGTCTTGTCGGAAACAGTCAGTGTTAGTGGCAACTGATTATGCCGCCACAACGAACTCCAACCATGTTGGAATCCAACTTCATTTTCATAGGTCAAACCTGCAACCAACTTCCCAGACTGGGGACTTATAGTCACGTTTTGTGCTTTGGAAACCGAGAAAGAGGCAAATAGTATCAATAATACCATTGTCCGCTGAATCAGAATCAGCCGCCGCCCTCTCCCTTTTAATGATAAAGACAGGTGCTTCATAATTCTTTTCTTTAAGTTCATAAATACTTATATTAATCTGATATATATTGTGTGGAGTTGATACGTAAAATGTCTCTTGGTCTCAATAGTTGCTTTCACAAAAATAAAAAAACAACTTAATGTCGCCAAATAACTTTACAAACGATAGACTCTGTGGCTATCATTAATATGCGTCTGTGCATATATTAACGGACATTCAACTATCCATGGAATCAAAAATACTAATTTGAAGCGTTCAAAGTGTACAAAAATTGCTACAATCAGTACAAAGTAGTAACGGAACAGGACACATGAAGCTCCTCAAAAGAGGGTGGTTACAAGTTCAACTAATAGAGTGTTGAGGAATTAAGTTTGGTTCTTCCGTTAAATGTGTGGATACTTTTTGTATAGTGTTAACGGCAGAACATAACGTACTCATTTAACAAAGACATAGCCAAGACTATCAACTATCTATTCTTTTCTCATCCTCCGAACCAGTTTTTTTCTTTTTAATACTCGAAAATCCAATGACAATGCCTTGAAAAGTCTTTACATAATATTACATAAAACTTTTATCAATAAGGCTAAAAGCACATAAAAAGGGTGGGCTTGTAACCAACAAGATACCAGTTAGTTATAAAGTGGTAACGTAAAAGGTGCTTAAGTGGACTTCAAAAGGGCGTTAGTAAGGGTCTTAAAGGGCATCTTTTGCAAGCCAATTTGGCGCCTTTTGGAAGCCCAAATAGCATGTATTAGTATAGAGCTGCGTGAAAATAGTTTACAAAAATCTATGGCATGGGGATAAGTTGTTTGTAGAAGACAGATAGACATCACACCTAATGACGTTTATTATGTAGTTTATCCCCCTTTGTAAAACCATCTAATTGAAGGTAATCATACCATGTATGTGGATTAATCTCATTCTATTAACAATCTACGCATTTAACGGAAGAACCTTAAGTTTTATCTCGAAAGGTCAATACAAATGTCTTTCTTTATTTCTCCAAGGCATTTGTACAACTATTACAAGTGCTTTGGAGAACCTCTCCAAAGTACTTGGAGAAACAAAATAAGTATAGTGTGTACGTTTGAGAAACATAGAAGTTATACCATAATTAAGTATGATGACTAAAGAATGATAGCCTAAATAGAAATATACTTTAGGATTAAAACTAAACAATGAAAGAGGTAATTTATCGTTTCTTTTTACTAACTTTGCAGTGCTACAGACAACAAAAAGGGCATATTGTCTGCCTTTACATCTGTCTTTACATAAATAATAACACCTATTCATGAGCAACATCCTGATATATTCTTTGGGCTGCTTCTCCTTTATCCTCTCCTGCGTCTTCTTTGCAGCAATAAGATGGGGGCACGTGTGCTCTCCCTATGCAAAATACGCAGACAAGTTCTTCCCAGCACGAAAAATAAGCATTTTCTTTCTTCTTTTCTCTATCGCTCTATTTCCTTACGTACTCAATCCGATGCGTACAGAGACTTGGATGCTGGCAAAGTTCTATGCGATTCTCTTCATGCCGACGACATGGATCATACTGTTTCACAAGTACTTTGATCCTTCTGGCTATAAGCGGGAGAAATATAGGTTGCGACTGATGGCATCGATTCCAGTACTGATTATCTTGTTGCTCTTTGCCCTAAGCATCATTCCGAAGAAGTTGTCAGAACACCAGAGTGGTCAGATTGCCTACGTCTGTATAGGAGTAGGCGCATCCCTGTTCGCCTATCTTGTTTATTCTACCTTCTGGCTTTATCGCAAGACCAATGAATACAACCAAGACAACTACTCCAACGAGGAGGAGTTCCCAGTACGGTTTGCCAATTATGTACTCTGGCAGCCGCTGGCTTACACACTGACGGGATGGATTGTTCTTTTCACAGACAGCCGATTACTTAAAGCCTGGATTGATTTTCTGCTCAGTGGTTGGCATATCATCATATTGCTCGCCTCCCTCCATCCCAACCGCAGCAATGCCGAGGCAATGCGAAAGATGGATGAAGTTATATCGCAATACATAAGACGAAATAACCTCATCCCATCACCTGAAGATATAGAGCCTGAGAATACGGAAGGTATTAGCGCAGCGAAGGTAAACCAGATAAAGGCGGACATTCTTGAGATTGTGGAGCAGAAGAAAGGCTTCCTCAATCCTCACCTAACACTTGCCCACGTAGCATCACAGACTGATTATGGTCGGACTTATGTATCAAAGGTTTTCAAGCAGGAGTTCGGTGGATTCTATAACTACATCAACCGACTACGATTGGAATATGCAGCCCAGTATGCCAGCGAACACCCAGAAGCCAGTCAAGACGAGATAGCCAGTCAGTCGGGTTTCAGTAGTAGAACCAGCCAGTGGCGGGCAGCCAATCGGCTGACCAGAAGCGAGGATCCAACCGTCTAAAGTATAATGATGAACCAACAAATAGACCTCTTGAAAAGTATTCTGTTTGCAGAATGGACAACACTCGTCACATTCGGCATCTGTCTCCTTGTACTCCAAAAGCAGAAGAAACCAGCTTACCAACTATATACGAGGGCACGTCAACTGCTTGCCATCAACTTCCTAATCTTTGCCATGGAGCCGTTCTTGTATTGGCTGAAGGAGGAAGAAATCTACAGCATTCCCTATCCAGAGACCATTAGCCTAAGCTTGTATCTTATTGTTACGGTGCTCCTTTCTATGATCTACCTGCCGTTTGTCCAACCTGATTACATTACTCGAAAAAGAGTACTCCACAATATCATCTTCCTTGCTGGCTGTCTTTCTTTCCTCTGCATCGGAGCCATCATAGGTGGAACGTTCAGACTGATCAGCCATATAACTGTAACGGTGGTTCTCTTAACAATGGTTATTCTTTTGGGAATCCGTTTCTACAGCTACTACCGAAAGGCGCAACAAAAGATGGCTAACTTCTATGCTGACAATTTCAAGCAGTCTATCGCCTGGCTCGCACGTTCGGTAACGCTTGTCATTGCACTGGGATTCCCCAGTTATATTCCGTCTATTCTCCCTCACTGGGGCATTGAAATCTACAAGGCACTCTGCCTCCTTTCTATTATCTATATGTTCTTGTCATTCACTAACTATATGTTCAATGCCAATTTTGTCGTATTGAATATCACACTTCCGCAGAAGAATGTACGGCTTGATAAAGGTACCATAGAGAAACTCCAGCGATGTACCCTACGCTGGCAAAAGACACCTGCTGCCCTGACGAAGAACATAACCATCAATGATGTTTCTCGTCAGTTAGGAACCAACCGCACCTACCTCTCACTTTACCTCAATACCTATCTGAACCTAACCTTTAGTGAATGGATAGGACAAATCCGCCTTAAGCAAGCTAAGATTTTGCTGGCATCCAATGCCATCATGAGCATGGAGCAAGTTGCTGAGGCTACAGGCTTCACATCGTCATCCGCTTTCAGCCATTACTTCAAGGCACATGAGGGACTTTCACCCATAAGATGGCGCAGGCAAACTCGACACAAGAAAACGGATCAATCAGACTAATAAGGAGGGAACAAAATGAACAGTTTGCTTTTCAATAGTATCTATAACTACCTGCTACTTTATCTGGCAATCGTTGCGTGCATCTTTGCCTTGAACCTATTCTCCATTATCTTTCCCCATACTCCTACCAAACGTCGCTACCGACAGGCTCGTTATGCCATTGCCACAGGGCTGCTGATGGTCGCTATCCTCAGCTTCATCCACTGGTACTTTCACCTCAGAGAACTTTCTTCTTACTATTCTATTGCCATCACCATAGGCGTACTTTTCCCTGCCCTTACTCTTTTTATCATGGCTTTCACCGCTATTATCAGCGAAGAAGAAATCAAGTCAGAACACATGGAACGTAATTTCATCCCCGTTATAGCCTGCATCATAACCCTGTGGGGAGGAGGATTTGGCAACGACAGAGTTCGCATTGTCATCCTTGTCATTGCTTCTGTCGTTTTTCTCGTTGAGACATTCACCCTTAGTCTTTTGATGAGAAGATCGCTTAACAAGCGGGTGGAGACACAAAGGCAACACCCTTCTGTCCAAGCTTTCATACTGTGGTTACGACTACCCATGTATTGGGGTGTTGTCACTGGAGTGCTGGGTGTTGCAGTCATGGTCGTCAGTAAAAAGATTGCCATATTACTACTATTCAACTTTGTCATCTTCTTTTGCCATCTTTTTGTCTCTATTCTCAACTATGCCATGCATTTTGAAAAGAACACACTGGCACAACAAGCGGTAGTACTATCAGGGAGGCAGAAGAGAAAAAGGAAGATAGAAGAAGAGATCCAACAGTGGATAAAGAAGAAACGATACATGAAGACGCAGCTAACGCTCAACGAAGTAGCACTGCAACTGCATACCAATCGCACCTATCTCTCACAATATCTCAACATGGAGCTGAATATGCCTTTCGGTACTTGGCTGTCCCAACTGCGCCTGAATGAAGCCAAACAGATGCTAATTGATGAGCCCTCGCTCAGTATTACAGAGGCTGCTCAGACCTGCGGCTTCTCATCGGTCAGCAATTTCTCTCACCTCTTTTCAGCACTGGAAGGCATGACACCACAGCAATGGAGAGTATCAAAGAAAGAATGAAAGAGGGAATGGAAAAGGACTCTTTATGGTAATGAACAATCCTCCAGATGGCTGAATAGCTTCAAATCCCAGTCTCCTTTCCTTTCTTATTCCCATGCATTTGTAAATAGCGGGAAACAAGTAGGAATAGAAATACACGTAAAATTAGGGCAGAGAATATGTGAATTTACAGAAAACGGCACGTATGGCTTTGTCAAACCACACATGCCGCTTTTTCTTATTACATACGTTCTTCTCTTCAAGATAGAAGCCTGTAATGTCTTTTATATCGCTTTTTGATTAAAACATCAATTACAGACTCCTGTCCGTATTAGGTGCTGTACACAGTTTAATGGCCTTATTCACAATGTCACTCTGCTCGTTCCAAACGCGGTAGTATTCGTTCATATCCCACAAATCGCGTGCTACGAGTGCTTTTAATTGAACTTTGAGATAAGGCATGGTAGCCGTTAGTTCTGCCTTATCCTTTGGTTCCACCTTCTCTTTCTTACCCTCTGCTATAATCGTGTCAAGCAATGATTGTGGTACTACGTAATTCTTATTGAAGGTGTCAAATGACTTATAAAGTCCTTTCAGAGTTGTTCTGTTTGCATCAACATACTTCAGATAAGCATTCATAATGATGTTCTTTGCAGCCAAGAGACGATGATATTTCGTGTATTTAGTTGTATCTAAAGGCACGAAGTAATCGGGCATAATACCGCCACCACCATATACTACTCGATGGTTGCGAAGCGTGTAGAACTTCTGAGAAGAGTCGAAGTGAATACTATCAGGATTGGTTAGTTCACCATGTTTCAGACGTTTCTCAAGATCCATCTCATAGTCTTTCAAGTCGCCTTTCTTGTATGGTTTCTGAATACAACGACCGCTTGGTGTATAATAATGGGCGATAGTCAAACGCATCATACTACCATCAGGGAAGTCGAACGGACGCTGAACAAGCCCCTTGCCAAAGGTTCTGCGCCCAACAACTGTGCCTCGGTCATTGTCTTGAATAGCCCCTGTAACAATCTCTGCAGCCGATGCTGTGAACTCATTCACAAGTACATAAACACGCATCTTTTGTAGTCTTCCATTGCCAATAGCCTTGTAGTTCTGGCGTCGAACATTGCGTCCTTCAGTATAGACAATCATCTCGTTATCCTTTAGGAACTCATTGGCAATCTGTACGGCAGCCTGAAGATAACCGCCCCCATTGTCTTGTAAGTCGAGTATCAGGCTCTTCATACCTTGCTTCTCAAGCTCTTTTACAGCATCCATGAACTCTTTGTGGGTCTTCATACCAAAGCTTTCTAAGCAAATATAACCCACAGTTGGGCGAATCATATAGGCTGCGTTGAGCGTATGAACAGGTATCTTATCACGTGTGACAACGAATGTTAGGATACCATTGACGCCTCGACGCACAATACCTAACTTCACCTTCGTTCCTTTCTTACCCCTCAAACGCTTCATAATGTCCACTCGTGATATCTTAGTACCCGCTATCGTTGAGTCGTTCACACTAACGATACGATCTCCAGAGAGTATTCCTACCTTCTGAGAAGGACCATTCACGATGGGTTGAATCACCACTAACGTATCCTCAATCATGTTAAATTGGACGCCAATACCCTCGAAGTCGCCCTGTAAAGGCTCATTCATTGCCTTCGTTTCCTTAGCATCTGTATAAGTAGAGTGCGGGTCTAAGCCCTTTAACATCCCTCTTATGGCATCTTCCGAGAGCTTCTGTTCATTCACAGAGTCCACATAGAAGTTCGTTATTGCCATCTCCGCCAATTGCAACTTACGCAAGGGTGAATTGCTCTTCGGCTGCGCTGACAATGGTAAAAAGGTAAAGATGTAAAAGAGTAAAAGACAGATATACCTTCTCATAGACTAATATTGTATTTTAATGAAACTCTATTTCCTTTGAAAGACGACGCATAGGACTACTATTCGAGCCCTTCTTTCGCCCTTCTATTTCGCTGATGTTATTAACAGCTATTGCTTGTTTAATATCGTATTTATGACGATTGCGGAGTGTACAGACGACCTTTTCCGAAAGAACTAACGACCTTTTTAAGAGAAACACTCGACTGATTTGAAAAATTAGTCGAGTGTTTTTAAAAATCAGTCGACTGATTTGAAAGTCCCTATCGACTATGCTTTAGAGACGAGAAGATAGTAAATTAGCTTTATGACGAAGCCCTCCTTTACATCTCCCCTTGCTCTTCTGGCAAGTCCTCTTCGATTACGAGGTTGTCAATGATGAAGTTCTGACGCTCCATAGTGTTCTTTCCCATGTAATACTCAAGCAACTTTGACACTTGATCATTCTTATGGAGTGTAACCTGCTCAAGGCGCATGTCGGGTCCTATAAAGTGTGCAAACTCATCAGGAGAAATCTCTCCAAGACCTTTGAATCGTGTTATCTCGGGTTCAGGGCCAAGCTCGTTGATAGCTGCCACACGCTCCTCTTCAGAGTAGCAGTAGCGTGTGATAAAGTCGTTCTTCTTCTCTCCTTTCGCACGACGAGCGTCGGCATCAGCAAGAACCTGCTTATCCTTGATTTTTGTCCGACGGTTGCGAACACGGAAGAGGGGCGTCTGAAGGACATATACATGCCCTTTCTTTATTAGCTCAGGGAAGAACTGAAGGAAGAAAGTAATTATCAGTAAGCGAATGTGCATACCGTCGACATCGGCATCCGTAGCCACTATCACCTTATTATAACGCAGTGAGTCGAGACCGTCCTCAATATCCAAAGCAGCTTGCAGGAGATTGAACTCCTCATTCTCATACACCACCTTCTTCGTCAGACCGAATGAGTTTAGCGGCTTACCACGCAATGAGAACACCGCTTGAGTGTTCACATCGCGGCTCTTAGTGATACTTCCACTGGCCGAATCACCCTCCGTTATGAAGATAGAACTATCCTCCTTCCGATCGTTCTTAACGTCACAGAAGTGAATACGACAGTCCCTTAACTTACGATTATGTAGGTTTGCTTTCTTCGCCCTCTCGCGTGCCAGCTTCGTAACACCAGCCATCGCCTTACGTTCCCGTTCGGTTTCTTTGATCTTACTCTCCAATATGTCGGTGAAATCCTCCTTGTGTATGTGAAGGTAATTATCGACATTTGTCTTAATGAAGTCGCCTACGTACTTGTTAATCGTCTCTCCTTCGGGAGCCATAAGGGTTGAACCTAACTTGATCTTAGTCTGTGATTCAAACACAGGTTCCTCAACGTTAACAGCGATAGCAGCCACTAATCCATTACGAATGTCACCATACTCATACTTGCCGAAGAACTCTTTTATCGTCTTGGCAATATGCTCCTTGAAAGCAGTCTGATGTGTACCGCCCTGTGTTGTATGCTGACCATTCACGAAAGAGTAGTACTCCTCACCATATTGATTGGTATGTGTGAAAGCAATCTCGATATCCTCTCCCTTCATGTGAACGATAGGATACAATGGATCTCCCGTCATGTTATCCGTCAGCAAGTCCTTTAGTCCATGCCTACTCAATATGCGTCTACCATTGTACATGATGGTTAGCCCCGTATTAAGATACGTGTAGTTGCGGAGCATCTCCTCAACTATGTCATCATGGAAAGAGTAGTTTTTGAATAGCGTGTTATCAGGTTCAAAGTAGATGTAAGTACCACTCTCATCGTTAGTCTTCTTTGTTTTATCACCTTGAAGATTACCTTTTTCAAATGAGAGCGCACGCACCTTACCCTCACGGAAGCTCTTCACCTCGAAGTGTGAACTAAGTGCATTAACCGCCTTGACGCCAACTCCATTCAATCCGACACTCTTCTTGAATGCCTTAGAGTCGTACTTACCACCCGTATTCAGCACTGATACCGCCTCAACGAGCTTTCCCTGTGGAATACCGCGACCATAGTCACGCACGCTAACACGCAGGTTGTCCTCAATATCTATCTCTATTCTATCGCCCGCATTCATCTTAAATTCATCGATAGAGTTGTCTATGACTTCCTTTAAAAGCACATAGATGCCATCCTCGGGCAACTTTCCATCACCTAAACGACCGATGTACATGCCCGGACGGGTACGCACGTGTTCCATATCCGAGAGGTGTCGGATGTTGTCATCGGTGTATTCTACGGGTTTAACTAATTCGTCCATAAATATTAAAAGCTCACTTTTAATCTCTCTCCGAACGGAGAGGAGAGTCGTATGTAACCATGCGTGAACAAAGGAACATACACTCTTTTGTCAGATAGAAGCTACTTAATTATTCTAAAATTAATGTATTACTAAACAATAACTGTTATACCGAGACGAAAGGACAGAACATCGAATTATTCACTTCCCTCTGCCCTTGTAACAGGTGCGAGGGTAAGACTTCTTCTATAGCAACGCCTCTTCTTATGGTTAATAGGGTCTAACGGTCCCCATTGACTCTGCACTCCTTCGTTGCTCTCCATCTCTACTTGCGTCTCACCCCACTTGAATCCGTAGTCGACGTAACGTGGGATAAGGTCGGCAAAGAGCAGTGCATTGGCTCCTTTAGACCTATATTCGGGTAGAAAACCCATCAAGAGAAGATCCACACCATCGGTCTTATGGAACTTAATAGCGCGTAGTAAGTGCCACCAACCAAATGGGAACAGACGCCCGCGACGGCATTTTTGAAGTGCATGGCTCAACGATGGGATCGTAATTCCAAGTCCGGCGAGTTGGTTGTCTTTGTTTCCATCCTCAATAACAGTGACGAGGTTGAGGTCAGCTAATGGAAAGTACATCTTGACATATTGGTCAATTTGACGATCCGTAAGCTCCGAGAACCCATAAAGATCACTGTATGTGAGATTGATGAGGTCGAAGAGTTTCTTACCATAACCGCCTTGGAAGATGTCTTTCTTCGTCAGTTTGCGCACGTGGAGATTGTATCTTTTCTCCACCATCTCGGCTATCTTCGTATATTTCTCAGGTGATTTCTCTGGCACCACGAGGTAGTATTCAACGTAATCGTTGTCCTTCTCCCATCCACCGAGTTTTTCCATGTGTTGTGGATAATACTCATAATTATAGATGGTTGCCATTGTTCCCAGCTTATCGAAGCCCCAGGTCAACATTCCTTCAGGGTCCATATCGGTGAAGCCAAGTGGTCCAACGATATCATTCATGCCTTTCTTCCGACCATACTCCTCAACAGCTTCAAACAAAGCACGCGATACATCAATATCATCAATGAAGTCAATCCAACCAAAGCGAACGTCCTTCTTCTTCCATTTCTCGTTTGCTTTATGGTTGATAATAGCAGCCACGCGACCTACTATCTTCCCTTCTTTCAAGGCAAGGAAATACTCAGCTTCGCAGAAGTCAAAGGCTGCGTTTTTGTTTTTTGATAGTGTATTTACTTCATCACTATAGAGATTGGGCACATCATAAGGGTTCCCTTTGTAGAGGTCGTAATGGAACTCAATAAACTGTTTGAGGTCTTTCTTCGTCTCTACTCTCTTAATCTGAATTGATGACATTATATATATTCTATGTTCGTTATATTCCTTTTCTTAAACGTGCAAAAATACTAAAAAAACAGCAGATGGGCAAATTTAACGTATCTTTTAACTGATTCGCTCTATTAGAGAAGGAGCCTCACCCCCATCCTATCTCCGAATGGAAAGGGGGAGTAGATAGTATTGTTTGCATACGATGATAGTACACAAAGTAGGGACAGACGCCCTCGGCTGTCCGCATAAGAGGACGTATTTCACAAAGAGGGAAGGAGGTTCAAGCGGACAGACGAGGGTGTCTGTCCCTACAGTAAATCGTGATTTTCAAACAAGAGATATTGTTCTTGTATTCAACGAGGGCGTTTCTTCACATCAAAGAAACGCCTTCTTGCAATGAAAGAAACGCCCTCTTCGATTGAAAGAAGGCGTCTCTTTGTTTTTAGTCTTGTTGTTTTAGATAGCGAAGCACCACCTCGTTACACACCAACCGATGTACCCTCTGTATGCAAACAGTACCATTCACTCCCCTCTCCATACGGAGAGAGGCGGGGGTGAGACTGTCGTTTGCATACGATGATAGTACACAAAGTAGGGACAGACGCCCTCGTCTGTCCGCATAAGAGGACGTATTTCATAAAGAGGTAAGGAGGTTCAAGCGGACAGACAAGGGCGTCTGTCCCTACAGTAAATCGTGATTTTCAAACAAGGGATATTATTCTTGTATTCAAAGAGGGCGTTTCTTCACATCAAAGAAACGCCTTCTTGCAATGAAAGAAACGCCCTCTTCGATTGAAAGAAGGCGTCTCTTTGTTTTTAGTCTTGCTGTTTTAGATAGCGAGGCACCGCCTCGTTACACACCAACCGATGTACTCTCTGTATGCAAACAGCACCATTCACTCCCCTCTCCATACGGAGAAGGGGCGGGGGTGAGGCTGTCGTTTGCATACGATGATAGTACACAAAGTAGGGACAGACGCCCTCGTCTGTCCGCATAAGAGGACGTATTTCACAAAGAGGTAAGGAGGTTCAAGCGGACAGACGAGGGCGTCTGTCCCTACATTAAATCATGATTTTCAAACAAGGGATATTATTCTTGTATTCAAAGAGGGCGTTTCTTCACATCAAAGAAACGCCCTCTTCAAATGGAGAAGAATCCTCACTCCACTTCCCTCTCCGCCTGGAGAGGGAAGTGGATAGTATCATTATTATTTTAAATAACTGTCTGATAACATCCCGTTAGGCAACATCCCCTCCTTTGGAGGGGCTTGGGAGGCTTTCAAAACCGATGTCCTATCTTACAACAAACTTCTTTCCACCACGGATATAGATACCCGGTGCGAGCTGCGCATCCTTTGGCATGCGTACTCCTTGTAGGTTGTAAACAGCGTTATCATCGCTCTTTACAACGTTAGTAGTTGATATTCCTGCTGTCGGATCATAGACATACAGCATTGGAGAAAGGTTACTTGTGTTAGCTGGTTTATATGCTCCGAACGACTTATATTGCGTTGAGTACTGTACGACGTGACCATCAGAACTTGTGATAACAAATGTTCCGTCAGTATTTGGAGTTATAGTCCAAATGGTCGCTTTATCGGTTGAATTGACTACATTAAAGCTCTTATGCGTACCGTCCTGATAGAAGTAACGCCCCTTAGCGTCCTTGATGTAGTAACCACCCGCAGCCTGTTCTAATGTAAAGAATAGGTTTTCATCGGAAGTAAAGATAATCTCTTTCTTAGTTGTTAATACTGATCCACTCAGATAACCGTAGCTCTTTGTACCTTGAATAGTCTTACCTGCAAAGAGGTTCTCACCGACTTTTACAACAAGAAGGAACTGGTTATTAACGGCGGGAACAGCCGTAGCTTTTACGAAAGTCTTAGCGTTTTGTGGAGTTACTTGACCACCTTCTCCACCGCCGGGGTTGCTTGGATCTTCGCTTGGATCTGATGGTGGAACAACCGCACCAGTGTAACGTGCATCGTCAGAAGCCGTCGTTATGGATAGATCGGGGTTGAAAGCAACATCCACACTATCACCCCAAACATATTCAGCGAGGTTGGGATAGTCGATAAAGAGGTTACGATTATTCTGTATCTTGGCTGCTGCATTATTGCGATCAATCTCTTGTTGGTCTACACGATCTTGCTTGCTCCACTTGAGGTAGAGCTTATAAGCCCATTCCCTAAGCGTTGGCCAGCTGTTATTCTCAAGGCTTTGCAGTCCCGTCTTCACCCATGTTAGGTGCTGATAAGTGGTTGCCATATACAGATAACTGCGTGCGAACTCACCTTTAAAGCGGTTACCCGGTTCCCACATCTTCACGAGTTGTCCATTAGCATAGCCTGTTCCGACCTTATCATAGCCATCTCCAGCAGGCTTGGTAACATTTACTACGACTCCCATTGGGTAGTTACTCTTGTCGCTGTTAGCCTTTGCATCAGATGGATAGAGGTTATATAGATCGCACCAAGCCTGGTTCTCGATCTTTCCCCACCAACTCTTTGGGAACGAGTGTTCGATGTTCATGCCTGCAATAGCTGCTCCGTTGTGTTCGACGAAGTTGAACTTCTTGTCGCTATAACGGTTGTAGCATTCATTGTTTTTAGGGTCACGATCGGTGTACCAAAAGCCCCACCATGTGCGTTTGTTACCACTGCCATACTTCAAGACATCCTTTTTGTCCATCAGAGTGTGCAGTGCATTCTTTAGTTGCTCCTTCTTTAGTCCTTTTAAAGAGGCGGCATACTGTTTAAGACTTTGGCGGTCGATAGCATTCGCCGACATAGATATTCCTATCAATGTCGTGGCGATAACCATTTTAAATAACCTGTTCATAGTTTTTAATAATTTATTTTGATGAATATTGATGATAATTTCTTACTGAAGAGATAACCGTTGTTTATTGCTTACACCTTCGTACAAATGAGTAAGAGGTGATTGTTATTTGCATCGGTAGTAGCGAAGAGATAATCTGTTCCTCCTTCTTTTATCTTGAGTTTCTTACGCAAGTCTGCAACGCTCATAGGGAAGTTGCGCACGGCAAGATTAGCTTTCTTGATAGATGATAAGGTGCAACGTAGCTCCTTCTTATTGAATGATGAAACGGCTACAAGGCAGAAACAGCGACCAGGGAAGTGCTCAATAAGGCTATTGGAGACAAATAAATGAGAATTTACACTTAGTGCGGAAACCTCATAACGACGACTGATTAGGGCAAAGCAACCCGCTTTCATCAGTGAAGCATTAGGCTCATAGAGATATTGACCAGCTGTAGGTGGGGTTGAAAGAATGCTTGGTAAGATGCCTGCTGTCTCTTCTTCATAATAGGAAACGACCTCACCATCATTCACGCAAACGATGCGGAGTTTAGGTATTGAGGCTGCTGTAGTGTCTGACAGGGTCTCTCCTTTCTGCAAAACAATCAATAACTCCTTACATTCATTGCGCACAGAGAGGATGTGAACCTCACGTACAACGTTGCCAATAACGTTTAGTTCGTTTACAGCTCGTTGCCAATCAAGCATTGGCGAGAGCTTCAGAACGATAGTGTCTGCTTTCTGTAGGAGTTCTTTCTCTATTGTCAACACATCGGGAGAACAGTCTTCTATCAGTACGGTCTTGCCCCCTTGCTCATTACGACGTGCTGGATCGAGGAAGATAACATTGGCAGGTTGCATTTGATGGAGGTATTCCGTGCCATCCGTGTTGACCACTTCTGCATGCTTCAAACCTAACACCTTGAAGTTATGTTGTGCTGTCTTGCATAGCTGCTCTTGCCGTTCTACGTAGGTGGCATGGGTGAAGTTGCGTGCAATAAACGAGAAGTCGACACCAAAACCACCCGTGAGATCAACAAAGCGAGTGGATGCTGAGGCTGTATTACGGAGGCTTAGTTCCTTTATCAAGTTGGTTTTGTACAATGCAGTCTGCTCACTTGAGCACTGCTCCATAGATAGATGTGGCGGATAGATAATATCCTCTTGCGCAGCCCATGAGGGCAACTTGGTGCGCGCCTTCAGCCATCCTGTGAGCTGATTAAGCAAGAATGGCATGTCAATGTCAGGATAGTTATGCGCTTGGAGGGCTAAGAGTCTCACCCCAGTACCATCTCCGAGTGGAGAAGGAAGTGGTATGTTATGTTTGTCGAGGGTCTCTTGCACGTATCTCGGAAGAGGAAATTCTCCTTGTTGTAGCGTATTCCTTTGCTGTTTTACCATCTCTTTTTGTACTTACTTATACACCTTTCCCTTTCCATCTAACAATAGCCAATGGTACTATCTACTCCCCTCTCCATTCGGAGAGGGGGCGGGGGTGAGGCTTGTTGGGACTTTTGTTGAGGCTTTTCTATCGAACCACTCTCAAGTTACTCTTCGCCCATTCCCTCGTACAAAGGTTGAAGTGCCACCATTCAGTGCGTATTGGCATGAAGCCAGCAGCGGTCATAACTTCTCGAAGTAACCGTCGGTTAGCAAGTGCCTCACGTGAGATAATACCCCGAGTAAGTAATCCTTGTTCCTTATCTATATGACTTGCAGCACCCATGTGATCAACTTTCGCACCCATAGGGATTGTGTCTATGTGGCAACGTGCAGCCCCCTCACACCATGTGGCATCGTTCCATGAAGCCTTACAAATACTTATATCCACTGCCATCCCATAGTTGTGCATACCTCCACCATGCGCTGGGTTGGACACATAGAAGTACTTGGATGTGTTCTTCACAGCGTCCCACATTGTTTGCTGAACGCTCATTGGACGTGTAGCATCAAATATACACAGACTCAAGTCAGGTCTGCGACGCTTCAATTCTGCCTGTGCCTTGCGCAGAGCCTCCGCACAATTCGGTAGAACATAAGCATCACGAAGATCGCGATAGAGCTGTTTATTACAGAAGTTATCGGTGCGTGCATACATTAAAGCAACCTTTATTGAGGGCACAACACGCTTAATATTCACCAAACCTTGCCTCTCCATAGATTGACCAGCAGCCAAGCGACGACTCTGTACAGGCTTCTGTGCATATATATAAGTGGTGGAAAGGAATAGTGCGAGTAGTGCATAATAGATTCGTTTCATCATCAACTTCTCTTTTACAGACTAATAGGTAAGGATTAAAAAAGGGCAGGTTCTATGCTTTCTTACAACCATGATTGATTGAAGGAATACATAGAACCTGATCTGTTATTGCTTGTATCACTGCGGAAATATTATCTATTGCTTATTTCAATGCCGCTTTCTTTTGTTTTACATAGTCTCCGAAGACACGGTCGAGTTCAGCCCTTTGCTCGGAGTCGAGTGTGTCATTGGCTTGAATAAGTCCATGATAATAACTCTTGATAGCCTTCGATAACTTGGCTTTATCGGCTGAGTTCTTATTGAAGATATTATCCAAATCGTGATAGAGAGCAGGCTTCATTGTGTTGAGGAAAGCGAGTTTCCCTGTCGTTGGAGCCGTATTCTGGGTGCTATCGTTGGTCTGCTCGTTAGGAGAAGTGACCTTTACGCTATCTTCGGGAGCTGTCTCCTCATCCGACTTAAAGACAGATGAGACATCAATCTTGCCCACTTGATTGAGCAAAGCACCACCATAATTATATGTCAGAACGCCAAGAACAATCACAATCACAGCGATCACAGCCACCATAACGGTGCCTTTACCTATCGTAGGCATGGTGAATGACGACCCTTCATGATTGAGATCGGTTAGGAACTCATCGATGTTTGCATAACGATCACTGCGCTTGAAGGCACAACAACGCTTGATCACTTCACTATAAGCAAGCGTTAGCCCCATCGCTTTCATTATCGTTCCGAGCGAATAGATATCAGCTGTTCCGTCGGCAGTCATGGTTTCGTCTTTCAGTTCTGGTGCCATGAAGCGTGTCGTGTCAGCGGTTGCTTTAACGTCATCAAGCGACAATACATTGAAATCTATCAGCTTCACATGATCGCCTTGAGCAGTGATAAGGACATTAGAAGGCTTTAGATTGCGATGAATCACCCCCTGACTGTGAGCATAACGGAGTACATCTGCTATCTGATTTACAATCGCGATCTTCTCATCATCCGTGTGTTGTTCTTTAAGATAAGCCTGTAGTGTGCGACCTTCTACAAACTCCTCTTCTATACAAAGCCCATAGCCCTCAACCTCCACAAGCCCTTGATAGCGTATAATGCCCGTATGGTTCAATCGGTGACATTGTTTAAACTCGCGCTTCAGGGCATTTCTTAGCAACATACGCTTGCTATTCTCCTCCTTTAAACCCTTGAGGATGACAGTCTGATCACCCTTGTGACATTTCACAATAAGGCTATATCCTTGTGAAGGAATCACCTCATAATCTGTGTAACTACCCTTTAAAGGCTCTTCATCTGTCTGTGACGACTGGTTGGATGTATGGTTCTTATCTATCATTGATATCGATCGCATTTAAATAGTTAATATGTATCTCTGTGCGCAAAATTAGCAAAAAAAAATGATATAAAGCATAGTTACAGACTTTTAAGCATAAATAGATGTTAAGCAGGTAACCATCAGTAGCAGAATTGAACGGCTATACTTTTAATTCAAAATGCAAAATTCATAATTCAAAATTATGATTAGATAAAGTTGACGAGTACACGAGTTAACAGGTTAACAAGTTATTAGTTATATTGAATGTAGTACCAAAAGTAGGGACAGACGCCCTCGTCTGTCCGCCCATAGTACCCTATTCTTTGCTAAATAAATTGTTGAGCTTGCGGACAGACGAGGGCGTCTGTCCCTACTGTGAAGCATTCATTTCAATCAACGAGGGTACTTCTTCTAATTCAAAATTTATAATTCATAATTCAAGATTATGATTAGGTAGAGTTGACGGGGTGACAAGTTGACAAGTTGACGAGTGATTAGTTCTATTGTTGAAAAGCATCAATAAGTTCTTTGCTAAGTTATTTTTAACACAGAATACACGGATGGCACGAAGCCTGAAGGCAACACAGAGTTCCTAAAGGAACATGGGAATCCACGGAAGCTGACGCCCATGTACAATTCAAAGTTCAAAGTTCATAATTCAGAATTATGGTTAGATAAAGTTGACGAGTACACGAGTTAACAGGTTAACAAGTTATTAGTTATATTGAATGTAGTACCAAAAGTAGGGACAGACGCCCTCGTCTGTCCGCCCATAGTACCCTATTCTTTGCTAAGTAAATTGTTGAGCTTGCGGACAGACGAGGGCGTCTGTCCCTACTATGAAGCATTCATTTCAATCAACGAGGGTACTTCTTCTAATTCAAAATGCAAAATTCATAATTCAAAATTATGATTAGTACTATTTGAAGGGGGCGCTTCTTCAATGTGAAGAGACGCCTTCTTCATAGCAAAGAGACGCCCTCTTCAAATCGAAGGGGGCGTCTCTTTCTGTGTAGCCTCTTGTTCGCAGCTTACGAGGTAGTGCCTCACTACACACGATCCATCTCTTCCCTCCACATATCCTAACCGACTTCCGTTAGGCACTCCTTCTCCTTTGGAGAGGCTGGGTGGGGCTTTCTCTACAGCTTCAAAGCTGCTCTAACACCAGCCTCAACGTTTTTCATATCCGCAGTAGGCTCAAAACGATCGATGACATGACCATCTCTATCAATTAAGAACTTCGTGAAGTTCCACTTAATATTAGGGTCTGTTGCATAATTAGGATTAGTGTTCTTGAACTTTTCATCAAGGTATTTACCAATCTGAGTGGTCGTATCGAAGCCTTTAAAAGGCTGTTGTGCCTTAAGGTAAGTGTACAAGGGTGACTCGCTCTTACCATTTACTACAATCTTAGCAAACTGTGGGAACGTGATGCCATAAGTACCCGTACAGAAGGAGTGGATGTCCTTGAGCGATCCAGGTGCTTGTGCTCCAAACTGGTTACAAGGGAAGTCTAAGATGACAAAACCACGATCTTTATAAGTGTCATAGAGCTTTTGTAAGGCCTCATATTGCGGTGTGAAGCCGCACTTTGTGGCTGTGTTTACAATGAGTAACACCTTTCCTTTATACTCTTTCAACTTGATGGTCTTCTCATTGCCATCCTTTACACTGAACTTATAAACGTTTTTCTGCGCCATAATAGGCAATGCCATCAACGCAATGATAACTAATGATAATAGTCTTTTCATACTCTTTTATTTCACATCCAAGCCAAATCTCCTTCGAAACTCATCGAGTAGCTGCAATGAATGTGGGTGTTCTTTTATAATAACT
This sequence comes from Prevotella veroralis, assembly GCF_018127765.1. Classification (NCBI taxonomy): domain Bacteria; kingdom Pseudomonadati; phylum Bacteroidota; class Bacteroidia; order Bacteroidales; family Prevotellaceae; genus Prevotella; species Prevotella veroralis. The sequence continues at coordinate 1,915,071 of NZ_CP072330.1, forward strand.
TTATTAATTCTTCCATACCTTCAGTAGCCCCTTTTTGAATGTGAATTACGTGCCCAGCACTACCAGCAGGGGCGTTATCAGGGTCGATGAGATAGATGGGGACGCCTGAACGAACATATCTCACGAGCCCTGCCGCAGGGTAGACATTCAGCGAAGTACCGATGATAACGAACACATCTGCTTGTGCAGCTTCCTCCATAGCAGGCTCTATCATGGGCACAGCCTCACCAAAAAAGACAATGAAAGGACGCTCCAGAGAACCATCACCAGCCAGTGTTCCGGGGGCTACCTCACAATCTTCTGGGGGCAACTCTCTTATGTATCTCAAGTCGTAAGGATTGTTACTTGAGCACACCTTAGATAGTTCTCCATGCAGATGAATTACCTTCCTCGACCCCGCCTTCTCGTGTAGATTATCCACATTCTGCGTGATTACAACCACATCATAAGCCTTTTCTAATTCCTTGATCAGCTGATGCCCCTTATTAGGCAATGCTGTGTAAAGTTTCTTTCGGAGCCTGTTATAGAAGTTGTTAACCAATGTTGGATTCGCTTCCCAGCCTTCGTGAGAAGCCACTTGTTCAACGGGATAATCTTCCCAAAGCCCATCGTTACCTCGAAAAGTCTTGAAGCCGCTTTCGACGGACATACCTGCACCCGTTAAGAATACTATTTTCTTCATACGCCCTTACATTTGTTTCAATTCCACAAATTTAGTTATTTTAATTCGATTAATGTGATTCAATACCTTAAAAAATAGTATCTTTGCACACTAATAATAAATAACTTCAAGACTAAATGGATAAATTAAGCTATGCACTGGGCATCGGTATCGGTTCCCAACTCGCTGGTATGGGAGCGAAGGGATTAGATATCGACGACTTCGCACAGGCTGTTAAAGATGTAATATCAGGTACTCCTTTGAAGGTTAATAACGCTGAGGCACAGTCCTTGGTACAGACTTTCTTCAAGGAACAAGAGGATAAGCAACGTGCTGCGGCGGCTGAGGCTGGGAAGGTAGCAAAGGCTGCTGGAGAGTCATTCTTGGCTGATAACGCAAAGAAAGAGGGTATGGTTGTATTGCCTTCAGGTCTCCAGTACCAAGTACTAAAGGAGGGTAACGGTAAGAAACCAAGCGCAACTGATCAGGTAAAGTGCCACTATGAGGGTACACTTATCGATGGGACGATCTTTGATAGCTCCTATCAACGTAACGAACCAGCCACTTTTGGACTCAACCAAGTCATTGCTGGATGGACAGAAGGCGTACAGTTGATGTCGGAAGGGGCTAAGTATCGCTTCTTCATACCTTACAATCTCGCTTATGGAGAGCGTGGCGCAGGTGCACAGATACCACCATTTGCAGCACTTGTATTCGATGTTGAATTACTCAAAGTATTATAAATTAATATCTGGTAGGGCGTTATAAGTACTCTTAATAACTTATGATAGCCCTACAGAACATGTATTAATGCCTAAAAACTAAACAATAAAATAAATGAAGAAAGTTTATCTTTTAGCCGCAATGGCTATGGCAGCTGTAGGCTTCACAGCCTGTGGCAACTCTACTCCTAAGGAGGATTTGAAGTCTGATGTAGACTCTTTAAGCTACGCATTCGGCGTAGATCAGGGTCAAAGTGTTAAACAGTATCTACAGCAGATGCAGATTGATACCGCTTATATTGACGAGTTCGTCAAGGGTATGAACGATGGTGTTCAGGGTGCAGATGACAAGAAGAAGGCTGCTTATAACGCTGGTATCGGTGTCGGACAGCAGATGAATATGGTCATTAAACAGCAGATTAACCGCCAGATCTTTGGTGAGGATTCAACCAAGACTATCTCTCTGAAGAACTTCTTGGCAGGCTTTGCTGCAAGTGCAAAGGGCAAGAATCAGAAGATGACTGTTGAACAGGCTCGCAACATAGAGCAGACCGTTTCAAAGGCTATTCAGCAGAAGTACGCAGAGAAAACATACGGTGCTAACAAGAAGAAGAGCGATGCTTACATGGCAGCCAATGCAAAGAAAGCAGGCGTAAAGACCATTGCGCAGGGTGTACAGGTTCGAGAGCTTAAGGCTGGAAATGGCGCAACTCCGAAGGCTACAGATGTAGTGAAAGTCAACTACGTAGGTAAGACTATCGAGGGCAAAGTGTTTGATCAACGCAATGATGCAACTATGCCTGTCAGTGGTGTAATACCTGGTTTTACAGCCGCATTGACCACTATGCCAGTTGGTTCTAAGTGGGAGATTACAATCCCTTACAGTGCTGCTTATGGTGCACAACAGCCTAGCCCAGACATCAAGCCATTCTCAACACTTGTGTTCACGGTTGAGTTGTTGGGCATTGAGAAGGCTCCACAAGGTCAGCCAGGTATGCCTGCTGGTATGCCAGAGCAGGTTAGCGGTAAGCCTGGAAAGTAATTCCAAGACATCTTAAGATAATAAATAAGGAGGGTCAGGTGCATAGCCTGACCTTCTTTGAATCATCTCCTTTTAAGTAAACAATCATCTTTTATAGAATAGGGAATTATACAAACGGGTATAATCAATTATACAGACGAGTATAATCAATTATACAGACGTGTATAATCAGTTATACAGACGTGTATAATCGGTTGGACACACGAGTCCAAAAAAGTATCTTCTATAGGAAAGGGAAACATCTTTTATTAAATAAATATAGGTTATGAAGAAAGTAATCATGCTGGCTTTGCTTATTGCGGCAGGCTCAGCTTTAAACACAGCAAGTGCTCAGAGTAAGAAAAAAGATAAGAAGAACAAAGCTACAACAGAGTGTTCAGAGACTTGCAAGACGGCACCTATCGTATTGAAGAGTGCTGCCGATTCATTGAGTTACGCAACAGGTATGACCATGTCAAACGGCTTGGACGCCTATCTTGAGCAACAGTTCGGTATAACAAAGGAGTTAATGCCCGACTTCATCAGGGGCTTGAAGGAAGGAATCAGCAAACGCAAGGATGCGAACTTCGCTGCTTATGGAGTAGGAATAGCCGTTAGTCGCCAGATAGAAAGCCGTTTGCTCCCAAATATGGTTAGTCACTTCGAAGAGTTAAAGAGCCCTATTGACACAGAGATACTATACCGTGGAGTCGTAGCAGCTATGTCCAAGGACTCAACAACGATGTCTCCTGCAACCGCAGCAAAGTTCTTTAAGGAACAAGAGATAGCTATCAGACAGCAAAGAGAGACTGAGAATAAGGCAAAGAACGAGGCTTTCATGGCTGAAAACAAGGCTAAAGAAGGGGTCGTAACACTCCCCAGTGGCTTGCAATATCGCATTATTAAGAAAGGAACAGGCGCCATTCCAAAGGCTACTGACGATGTTCAGGTAATCTATGAAGGCAAGACTATCGACGGAAAGGTATTCGATTCAACTGCAAAACACGGCACTGAGTTCGACACCTTCAACGTTGGTGGACTCATCAAGGGCTGGACTGAGGCTTTACAACTTATGCCCGTAGGTTCTAAGTGGGAAATCTTTATCCCTTACAACTTGGCTTATGGCGAGCGTGGAGCAGGTCGCGACATCGCTCCTTATTCAACTCTTATCTTCACATTGGAGCTTAAAGACATTGATGGAGTGCATGAGGTAAAACCTTCAACAGTAACCCCTTCTAAGGAGATAGTAGCTAAGAAGACTGTAAAGCCAGCTAAGAAGAATACAACAAAAGCAGGCAAATAAATAGACTGATTGCTTTTATTGAATTAAACAAACGTAAGCTAAAAGTTGAAGAAACACTTTACTATTAGCTTCTATATAAACAAAATGCACCCAAGAGGTGCATTTTGTTTATCATTTTGTTGCTTGTTCAATAATTATTATCTACTTTTGCTCATATCAATTAAGCATCTTTAATTACGTTACAAATCAATTATATCAATCAAAGGAGATGGAGAAAGTAGATCGATTAGACAAGAAGATCTTAAGCATTCTATCGCAGAATGCACGTATGCCATTCAAAGATGTAGCCGCACAATGCGGTGTTTCGCGTGCTGCAATACATCAACGTGTACAACACCTCATCGAGAATGGAGCTATCACGGGGAGTGGTTTTGATGTCAACCCAAAGAGCTTGGGCTATACAACTTGTACTTACATCGGGCTCAACTTAGAACGTGGTTCTATGTATAAAAAGGTAGTTGAGCGTCTTAGTGCCATCCCCGAGGTGGTGGAATGTCACTTCACAACTGGTCCATATACCATCCTTTTAAAGCTATATGCACGTGATAATGAGCAATTGATGGACCTCCTTAACAACCAATTACAGGGCATTCCAGGGGTTGTTTCAACGGAGACTCTCATCTCATTAGAGCAGAGTATCAAGCGTGAAATACCAATAACAGAAGAACTATAAGCCTGCTTTAGACTTGATAACAACGATATAACGAATTATAGAACATAGAGCGGAAAGATGAAATACGACTTTCAGTCGCATCTTAACAAGGTGTATGCGACTTACCCCGAGGCAAAGCGTCTGCCGATAATAGGTATCACGACCAACTTTACAGAGCGTGATGCCACATTAAGAGACGTCTATTATAAACAAGTAGTAACCGCTGGTGGCATTCCAATACTCATCCCGCCAGTTGCTGATAAGGATGTTCTTGTCAATACACTAAACCATCTTGATGGACTACTATTGACTGGTGGTGCTGATATTAACCCACTTTGGGTAGGCAAAGAACCCTCTACTCATCTCCATGGTATCAACGCTGAGCGTGATCAAGCCGAACTCATGCTTACCAGATTAGCCTTCAATCGCCAGATACCTATGCTGGGTATCTGTCGAGGAATACAAACGCTTGCTGCTGCCTTGGGTGGTTCTGTACAACAGGATATCTATGAGGATTATATCAGAACAGATGCTACTGTTGAGAAGAAATTAGCTAAGGATAAGACAATCACAACCTTCCATGCTGCAACCATCAAGCATTCTCAAGACGCAGAACGCAGTGAGAGGACGCATAGCGTTACGCTTAACAAGTCATCAATACTCTATGCTCTCTACAAGGAAGAGCGCATCTACGTCAATTCCTTCCATCATCAAGCTGTCAAAACACCCGGTAAACGCTTTCGGGTAACGGCTGTTGCACCTGATGGAGTTATCGAGGCAATGGAGAGCACAGAGTTTAAACCCATCATGGGAGTGCAGTGGCACCCTGAGTGTTTGGGTGAGGATGGAGGCAAACTGTTCCTTTGGTTGGTCACACAAGCTAACAACTTCTATATCGCCAAGCAGCTTCATAAGCGTGTACTAACCCTCGATACGCACTGCGATACACCGATGTTCTTCCCTCAAGGAGTGCGCTTTGACCAACGCGACCCACGTATTCTCTACGATCTTCATAAGATGACGGAAGGACATCAAGATGCCGTAACGATGGCTGCTTATCTTCCACAACCAAAGATTGGAGAGAGCTTCTCTTCTAAGATTGATGTCGCTGGATTGAAGCATTACAACCCTACTCTCTCTAAGGCTCTCGACCATCTTTCTCCTGCGGTATATGCCGATCTCATCTTCGACAAGATAGAGGAGATTGTGAAGCAGAACCAGCGTTACATCAGTATAGCTCGCACTCCTTCCGACCTCTACGAAGACAAGCGCAAGGGGCGCAAGAGTATTATGTTTGCCATAGAGAACGGCTTAGCTTTGGAGCATAAGATCGAGAACATCAAGCACTTCGCACAACGAGGTGTGGTTTACATCACGCTTTGTCACAACGGAGATAACGACATTTGTGACTCGGCACGAGGCTGTAACACACATGGAGGAGTTAGTAAGTTTGGTGAGGAAGTCATAAGAGAGATGAATCGAAATGGTATCATGGTCGACTTGAGTCATGGGGGTGAGAAGAGCTTTTATGACGCTCTTGACATCAGTTCCCAACCGATAGTTTGCAGTCATTCCAATAGTAAAGCTCTATGCGACGTTCCCCGTAACCTCACTGACGATCAGATGCGTGCTCTGGCAAAGAAGGGCGGTGTTGCACATATAACTATGTATCATGGATTCCTCAAGAAGGACGGTGAGGCAACCATCATGGACGCTATTGCTCACCTCGAACATGCCATAGATATCATGGGAATCGACCATGTAGGAATAGGCACCGACTTCGATGGTGATGGTACGATAAGGGGCTTAGCTGATGCCAGCGAGATGATTAACTTCACCTTACAACTATTGCGTCGAAAGTATAGCGAACGTGATATTGAGAAGATATGGGGTGGTAACTGGCTGCGTGTCATGGCTCGTGTGCAGAGTGTAAGATAGTGTTTTTGATTACAATAAACAATGATGAAAACAAAAATAAGGATTCTTTTAGGGTGCATCATAGTACTCTCATTGACGAGCGTAGCCTATGGATGCAAAGGAAAAGCAAGTAATAACAATGCAACATCGGATGCTGATACTGCTACAACAGCGCATCCTATTGGTCCAAAGTTCAATTCCGACTCTGCTTACGCATACACTGCTGCGCAATGCGAGTTCGGTCCTCGCACCATGAACTCTACTGCCCATGAGCAATGCGGCAAGTGGATTGTGGAGCAATTCAAGCGTTTTGGATGTGAAGTAGAGGAACAAAAGGCAGACTTAAAGGGCTATGACGGAACAGTTCTAAAGTCTACTAACATCATTGCCAGGCTCAACCCACAGGCAAAGAAACGTGTTCTTCTCTGCGCACACTGGGATAGTAGACCTTGGGCAGACAATGATCCAGACTCTACCAACCACCGTAAACCAGTCATGGCAGCCAACGATGGCGCTAGTGGAGTTGCTGTTATGCTTGAGATTGCACGTCAGTTACAGGCGGATAAGAAATTTACTATAGGTGTAGACTTCGTTTGTTTCGATGCCGAGGATTGGGGAGTTCCGCAGTGGGAAACCAACTATCAGGACACAGGAGACAGCTGGGCACTCGGTGCGCAGTACTATTCTCTACACTTCCCAGGCACTATCAAGCCCGAATATGGCATTCTCTTGGACATGGTAGGCGGTGAAGGCGCTCAGTTCTATCGTGAAGGAATGTCACAGCAATACGCTAATAACATTGTTGAGAAGGTGTGGGCAGCAGCAAAGTCGGCTGGTTTTGGCTCTTACTTCCCTGATTCTCCGGGTGGAATGATTACTGATGACCATATCCCAGTGAACCAGAATGCAGGCATACCAACGATAGATATTATCCCATACTACCCTGATTGCGCACAGAGCAGCTTTGGTCCTACGTGGCACACCATCAATGATACGATGGAACACATTGATAAGAATACACTGCAGGCAGTGGGTCAGACCATCATTCAAGTTCTATATACTAAATAAGAGAAAGAAGTTTTTTCCATATAAGGCTAACTCTTTGAGTAATCTCAAAGACGTTAGCCTTCTTTCGTACTATATGTTTTCAAGCCAAGTGAAAAGCGTTCCCCAAAAGATTAAAGCACACCTATCGCTACCCCGAATGAGGCTTTACACAGCCCTCCCTACCCTCTTCTATCCTCCAAGAAACATCCCTCTACGAAGGAGAAGAACTTAATGTAAAGCAGAAAAAAGCATTTCGTAAATACAAAAATAGACTAAAAATAGAGAAATAATAAATTAGAAGCAAAAATAAAATAAGCTATTTTTTCAAACAAAACTTGCTCTTCTCGCACTTAACTAAGTGTTTCCTCTCTTTTAGCTCATGCTCTTCTCCTATTTAGAAGGCTCACTCTTCCCCTCTTTCCGTTGCATACTTTGCTTGAGGGAATCGTTCCTCTGATCCAATAGCGTTTGTCTATAAGCCTTTAAAATAGGGTCTTCATGGTCTTCAACTCCATCCATCTTCTTGAAAATCTTACGTAGTTGCTCCACGTGCTGTTTGTCTCTTCGGTATCTCCTATCGAGCATTAAACCTAGATCAAACTCTCGTATCTTACACTTCGGACGCTTTTCTAAGATGTCACGTTTCGGCATTTTCTCCAGCAGGGCACGCCCATCTGTAGTTTGCCGACCCGTCACGATAACCTCATCCAAGTAATGTTCTGCAGGATAAAGAAAGACAGTATCACGTAGAATTTCGGCTCTAAACAATTTTTCGGGAACGTATCCTTTCTTACTAAAAGTGGCTGTTTGGAACGTATCGGGTAGGTTGATTAGTCCTTGCCAAGTGGTCATTCCGAGGTTACGACCATCCACTTTAACCAGCACATCACGTATGGGAAAGTGTGTAGCAGCATCACAAACCAACGTCTTCTGGGCATGTGCTACCATGGAAGATACCGACAATAACCACAGCAATAAAGCCATGATACGAATGTTATCATAGCTCTTTTCCATGTGAGAACCCTGTATCGCCGAGTATAACCTATCCATAGCTGTAATTCATCAATAGTCCGTTAACTTGTGAGAAGTCCTTTCCTTTCTTTGCTGCAAAGCTATATAAAAGTTTCCGTTTGTGCTTTCCTTTGTTGATAATTTTTGGTTAATTACAAAGGATACTAACATTATTTAAAGTGAAGATAAGCGTTTTTGATAATGTGATAAATCCTATCTTACGAATAAAAAGACTCGTTTGTCAGCAAGTCGCGATTGGCTTCAGACAAACGAGTCGTGTGTTATTTCGACCAATAAAGTACGTTCTTTATCGTGCTCTCATTGCGTTGAGAACAGCCAAAACCATTACACCAACATCTGCAAAGACGGCTAATCCCATACTTGCAAAGCCACAGGTGGCAAGGAGCAAGACTGCCACTTTAATGCTAATAGCGAACCATGCGTTCTCTTTCGCTATGAAGATGGTGCGACGGGAGAGCCTGATTGCAAGCGAGATTTTCGATGGTTTGTCATCCATGAGGATAACATCTGCGGCTTCAATAGCGGCATCGCTACCCAGAGCACCCATCGCTATCCCCACGTCGGCACGCGCTAATACAGGTGCATCGTTGATTCCGTCACCCACAAAAGCAAGTGTTCCGTTCTCATTCTTATCGCTCAACAGCTGTTCAACACGTGCTACCTTATCAGCTGGGAGCAGCTCGGCATGATAATCCGTTACGCCTGTTTCTGCAGCTACTTGGCGTGCGGCATCTTCCTTATCACCTGTCAGCATGACCGTGCGGGTCACTCCTAAGGTCTTTAAAGAGCTGATTGCCTCACGTGCGTCAGCTTTCAGTTTATCAGAGATAAGGATGTGTCCGGCATAAACACCATTGATGGCAACATGCACGATAGTACCTACATGATTCTTACAACGGCTACATACGGGGATTGAAAGCCCTAATGTTTTCATCATTTTGTCGTTACCAACGCTGACAACTCGCCCATTGACCGTTGCAGAAACGCCTTGTCCAGCCGTTTCATGCACATCTTCTATACTGCAATTATCAGCCTCATGGGGATAAGCCTGTCGTAAGGCGAGGGCAATGGGATGGCTTGAATAACGCTCAACATGCGCTGCGAGGTGTAGTAACTCTTGTTCCGAACAGTTGTCAGGATGCACTGCCTCCACCTCAAAAGTGCCGTATGTCAATGTTCCTGTCTTATCAAATACGATGGTCTGAAGCCTTGCCAAGGCATCCATATAGTTGCCTCCTTTGATAAGAATACCCTTATGTGAGGCACCACCGATACCTGCGAAGAAGGTTAATGGGATGGAAATCACCAGTGCACAAGGGCAACTAACAACCAAGAAGGTTAATGCCCTGTATAGCCAAGTAGCAAAGGCTGGGGCATAACTATCGTAGAAGAAAGGTGGAATAAGTGCCAGTGCAAGGGCAGAAATGACCACGATTGGCGTATAAACACGTGCAAATCGGCGGATAAACGACTCACTTCTCGACTTGTTATTACCTGCATCTTCCACCAACTGGATAATCTTTGCAGCTGTAGACTGGCTGTAGGACTTGTCGACACGGAGCTTCAGAACGCCCGAGAGATTGACACATCCAGAGATAACAGCGTCTCCTTCTTGCACATCTCGTGGTAGACTCTCACCCGTAAGGGCTACAGTATTAAGACTGGAAGTGCCTTCAAGGATCGTACCATCAAGTGGTATCTTCTCTCCCGGCTTAACTATTACGGTGTCACCAACGCTTACCTCTTCAGGACTAACCGCCTCAATGCGCCCGTTCCGTTCGATGTTTGCAGTGTCAGGGCGTATGTCCATCAACTCAGTTATCGAATCTCTTGCCTTGTCCTCGGCGTAGTCTTCGAACAACTCACCCAACTGGAAGAACAGCATCACAAACACTGCTTCAACGAATTGAGGCTCTGCTCCAGGCAAGAAACCAATGAGTAAGGCTCCTATCGTTGCTAATGCCATCAGGAAGTCTTCGTCAAATGGATCCAAATCCATGATTCCTTCCACTGCTTCTGACAATACATCGTAACCAATGAGGAGGTAAGGAATGAGATAAACAAGCAGTACCTGCCACATAGCAAGTCCTGCATAATGCTCCACCAGCCATGCTCCTGCAAGCAGGATAGCGGTGAGAATGATGCGTAATAACTTCTTATTCATAGCTAAAAGTCTGTTACATGATTAATATTCTGCCGCAAAGTTAAGCATAAACTTTCGCAACCTAGTTGCAAAGATGCTACCTCTTTTTATTAAATTAGGCGTTTTCTCTTTCGCTTTTTTGTTACCTTTGCAGGCATGAAGATAGGTTCGATTGATTTAGGAGAGCGTCCTTTGTTCCTTGCACCCATGGAAGATGTGACTGACATAGGCTTCCGGAAGATGTGTAAGAGATATGGGGCTGCAATGGTATATACCGAGTTTGTGTCGGCAGATGCAATCATTAGGAGTATCAAGTCGACGCTTTCTAAGATGGTGATAGACGATAGTGAGCGTCCTGTAGGCATACAGATCTATGGTAGGGATGTAGCTTCTATGGTTGAAGCAGCCAAGATTGTGGAGCAAGTAAAGCCTGACGTGATAGATATCAACTTTGGTTGTCCGGTGAAGAAGGTGGCTAACAAGGGGGCAGGATCGGGTATGTTGAAGAATATCCCACTGCTTTTAGAGATCACAAGAGAGGTTGTTAAGGCTGTAAATGTACCTGTTACGGTGAAGACAAGACTAGGTTGGGACACCGAACACCTCATCATTACCGACCTAGCAGAGCAACTGCAAGATTGCGGCATACAAGCATTAACGATTCACGGGCGCACTCGTTCGCAGATGTACACAGGTCAGGCGGACTGGACACTCATAGGAGAAGTGACGAAGAACCCACGTATTAAGATTCCAATCATTGGTAACGGGGATGTGACGAATCGCTTAGAAGCAAGTGAGAAGTTCGATACTTACGGCGTAGATGCCGTTATGATTGGTCGAGCAACATTCGGTTGTCCATGGATCTTCAGCCCACGAGCAGAAGAGATAAGCCTCGATGAGAAGATAGATGTACTAGAGGAAATGCTCAAGATCAACGTTGAACGCATTGATGAATACCGTGGTATCTTGCATACAAGACGCCACCTTGCGGCTTCACCGATATTTAAAGGCATTCCAGACTTCAAACAGATGCGTATCTCCATGCTACGTGCTACGAAGGTAGACGAGCTTATGTCAATTCTTGAAGACTGTCGAGAGCGATTGAGAGAATAGGTTAGCTTTATTGCTGATAAAGATAAACTTAAAAGGGATTAAACGTTAGCTTTATACGTTCAATCCCTTTCTTTTTCGCCAGATACGGCTTATATGTGTTCTTGCTTTAAGACTTCTCCATCCAAGTTATAGGCTGTGAAGACACCATGCTCGTATGTCATAAACGTTGGAACATTGCCTCCTTTAGGGAAGGTGATCGATCCCAAGTTGCAGACCAAAGCATCCTCTTGATGTGTTAACTCCCATAGATGTGTGTGTCCATATACAATGGCATCAATGTTACCTATGGGCATCTTCTCCTTATTATATATGTGTCCGTGGGTGAGGAAGAGTCGTTTTCCTTCATCAACGAGCATGATATAGTCTGCCATCAAGGGGAACTTCAGGAGCATTTGGTCAACTTCTGCATCGCAGTTACCCCTTACAGCGATTATATCTTGCGCCCTTTTGTTCAATACTTCAACGATTCCTTTGGCATCAATACCCGCTGGAATAGAGTTGCGCGGACCATAGTTTAGGATGTCACCAAGGATACATAACATGTCATAATGCCCCCGATCATAGAATTGCAACACCTTCTCTATGGTCGGCAAACAGCCGTGGATGTCTGATACAAATAGATATTTCATGTTCTTTCTGTTGTTTGTTTCTAAGGCAAAGGTACTGCAATTCATTCAGAAAATATCGTTCCTTGCGATTTAGTTCACCATCTTCTGCATTTTTCAAGATTATTGTTTATATTTGCAACAACAACTATCTATTACTATTACTATGGATGTGAAGGATGTATTCGAACTACGACGACAGGGGCGAACAGAGGATGCTTACGCTGCAATCTTACCTTTGTATGCTGCTCACAAGGGGCATTATACAACGATAGCCATGTTCTGGGTGGGTGTGGATATGATGCGTTTACGGTATCAACAACGCCGTTTAGAGGAGGCATATAAGATCTTTAAGAGTCTAATGAGGCTTTATCCCACAATGAAAGACACGGATTTAAAGGGGCAAAGTGCGATGATGAGGGCTGCTATTCAGGTCTTCGAACATAACAATAGCTTCTCAATGCTCGACTTCATAACGCATTGGGACATCACACGACTTACTGAGGACGACTGGAAGGGGACGCAGCATGAAGGCTTTGTGACGCCCTCCACAGGAATGAGAATTGTAGGGAAAGTGTTCAAGGAAGTAGCTGCTAATCCTACTGTCGATATGGCTTTACGGGCTGCCCCCATCCTTGCTGAAGCGTTGAAACATAGTCCTTATAACCGAGATAACCAACGTTATAAGGCCATCATCTACCAGATTATGGGCAAGAAGGACAAAGCCATCAATATTTATCGGCATTTGATAAGTAGATCGAAGAAGTCAACTCTATTCCAAGAGTTGGCTACCCTCATTGATGATGAGCGTTATAAGATAGCCTTATTATGCAAGGCTATCACGTTGCAGAGGGATGAGAAGTTCCGACAACGCATGCGTTTCACGCTTGCCGAATTGTTGTTTAGACAAGACAAAGCCCGTGCGCGTTACGAACTAGACAAGTGTCTTGAGGCGAGGCGACAGGCTGGTTTCACCATCACATGGGCTATGCAGAACTTAGCAGCTAGTCTTTCGGAGGTGAATCCCGTCTCTGATGCGGATCAGAAAGCCTACTATCGGGAACAAGAGAGGGTGGTGAAGGAGTTGATGCTGTAGCCTTCTTTAATTCAAAATGCAAAGTTCATAATTCAAAATTATGGTTAGGTAGAGTTGACGGGGTGACAAGTTGACAAGTTGACGAGTGATTAGTTCTATTGTTGAAAAGCATCAATAAGTTCTTTGCTGGGGCATTTTTAACACAGAATACACGGATGGCACGAAGCCTGAAGGCAACACAGAGTTCCTAAAGGAACATGGGAATCCACGGAAGCTGACGCCCACCTGTAATTCAAAATTCATAATTCAAAATGCAAAATTGTGATTACTTCAAGTTGACGAGTACACGAGTTAACAGGTTAACAAGTTATTAGTTATATTGAATGTAGTACCAAAAGTAGGGACAGACGCCCTCGTCTGTCCGCCCATAGTACCCTATTCTTTGCTAAGTAAATTGTTGAGCTTGCGGACAGACGAGGGCGTCTGTCCCTACTGTGAAGCATTCATTTCAATCAACGAGGGTACTTCTTTTAATTCAAAATTGTGGTTACTTCAAGTTGACGAGTACACGAGTTAACAGGTTAACAAGTTATTTGAAGATTACAAAAGGATCCCCACACAACTTGTCCGAAAGAGAAGGAGCGCCTAACGGAAGCCTAGTTCGCAAGGCTGGAGAGGTAGGATTGGTGTGTAACGAGGCTGTGTCTCGTCAGCTGGAATAGTCTGGGTAAAAACAAGGAGACGCCCTCTTAGCTTTGAAGAGGGCGTTTCCTTGCTATGAAGAAGGCGTCTCTTCACATTGAAGAAGCGCCCCCTTCAAATAGTACTAACCACAATTTTGAATTATGAACTTTGAACTTTGAATTGTACATGGGCGTCAGCTTCCGTGGATTCCCATGTTCCTTTAGGAACTCTGTGTTGCCTTCAGGCTTCGTGCCATCCGTGTATTCTGTGTTAAAAATACCTTAGCAAAAAACTTATTGACGCTTTTCAGCAACAGAAGTAATCATAATCTTGAATTATGAATTATAAATTTTGAATTAGAAGAAGTACCCTCGTTGATTGAAATGAATGCTTCATAGTAGGGACAGACGCCCTCGTCTGTCCGCAAGCTCAACAATTTACTTAGCAAAGAATAGGGTACTATGGGCGGACAGACGAGGGCGTCTGTCCCTACTTTTGGTACTACATTGAATAGAACTAATAACTTGTTAACCTGTTAACTCGTGTACTCGTCAACTTTATCTAACCATAATTTTGAATTACAGAAGGGCTTTCTTTCCATCTTACCCTACTACCCCATGAAGTGATAACAACCACCAGCCATGGCGCGGATGAGACCTTTCATCTCTAAAGTGAATAGAATACCTGTGAGGCGAGAGATGGCAATGTCTGTTTTTACGGATAGCATATTTATCTGTAAGTCATTGTTACTTTGTAAGGTACGAACGATCCGCTCCTCCTCTGGCGACAAATCAGGGAAAAGTTCCCGTTCGATTCCTTGCTGTTGTACAAGCAATAGTTTCTGCTCTTCATCCCATCCCATCGCCTTCACAAAATCGGTTGCTGAAGTGATGAGGGCTGCCCCGTTATCTCGAATAAGATTGTTGCAGCCTTCGCTATAAGTAGCTCCAATAGCTCCAGGAACGGCAAATACCTCACGACCATAGCTGCGGGCAATCCCACAAGTGATAAGTCCTCCACCCTTAGCAGCCGATTCTATGAGGATAGTTGCGTCCGAGCAACCAGCCACAATGCGGTTGCGTTGCACGAAGTTACGGGCTACGGGCTGTGTATGTGTCATGTATTCCGTGAGCAAACCACCCTGTTTTATCATTTTGAGGGCAGTCTCTTGATGTCCACGAGGGTAAAGGTCGTCCAGCCCGTGAGCTAATACTCCTACCGTATCAAAGCCATTCTCCAGTGCAGCTCGGTGTGAATGGATATCCACCCCGTATGCTAGTCCACTAAAGATAAGCACATCTGGGCACAGAGCCTTCAATTCCTTCATAAATAAGCGGATGATGTCTTGCCCATAAGGGGAGCAATGGCGCGTCCCAACGAGGTTGATGGTATGGCGTGCGTTGAGGTTTGTATTACCTTGAAAGTAGAGTAGAAGAGGGGTATCCACACATTCCTTCATTCGTTGTGGATAGTCTTCATCATTCATGCAAAGCGTTCGGATGTTATGTTGCTGACAATAATCCAATTCCTGTTCAGCCCTTGCACGAAGACGATCCACGTCCTTGAGTGCAGTTATAAGATGTTGGGACGCATCAGGGAGAATCTCTCGAATATCGTTTTTATGCTCTATTACTGCTGTTGCAGAGCCTGCTCTGCGATACAATTCGGCTATCTCACGGAGGTGAAAACGGGTTAGGCGAGTTAGCAGAATGGCGTTGAGTGCTTCCATAATGGTTAGGTTTTCTTATCGAATTAGAGGTTTATTGTGCAACTCTTATCCCTCTTTTGTCAGAGATAAGAGTTGGATGTTGAAACTACGCATCCGTTTCTAAGACCTTGGCGAAAGCCTCGTCATAGTCAGGACTAGAGCCCAATCGCCCATTGATAAGCACTACCAGGTCAACATCTGCATGGAAACACAGGCGCTCATCACTAGCTCGGAAGAGGTCATGAGAGAACACCCAGCGTAGCCCCTGCTTCTTGAGTCCCATGCGAGAGATGATTTCGTCATCACAAGTCAGTGGTACTTTGTATGTCAGTTGCATTCTTGCAACGACCGCATCAACGCCTTTCTCGTGTAGAGCAGAGAAGCTCACACCTAGCGAACGGAGGAATCTATGACGTGTATGTTCGGTATAATGCAAGTAATTGGCATTATTAACTATCCCTTGAATGTCGCATTCGTAATCACGAACCTCCATCCTTGTTTCAAAGATGTAATTAGTCTTCATGTTTGTAAAAGTGTGTTAGCTCATCTGTAAAAGCAGCAGTTGTAAGCCGTTTACAACAATTCTCTATGTATCTGATGAGGCTTTATAGTTTGATAATTAATTAGTTTCTATTGTTTGAAATATCGCCCTTCTCCATCTCACCCATTGTTGGGGTGGATACGGATTGAGCCTTTAGATACTCGTAACCTATCCTGCATCTGAGGCAGTCCTTGGGGTCGCAATACTCTTTCTTGAGCTGTATGAGTGCTTGAGAGTCGCCCGCCGTCTCCACCGATAGCCCCACTTTTTCCCACATCTGGACAATGTGGTTGTGTTCAGCCTTTAGTGCTTCAAGGAAGTCGAAGGCACGTTCACAAAGTTTCTCATTGCTTTTGTGCTTACCATAAGCAAATAGAATGGGGACGACCGTGTTGATAATTTGTAAGTCTAACGAGGCTTTTGTCAGTCGTTTCTCACTCCTTTTACTCTCAATACCAAACATGTAATGCGTCTCCCAATAGGCTGTTACCTGCGTCGAAAGAAGCTCGCGTGCCTGCTTGATAGTTTCACACTCTAATAGACAAGATAGTCCTGAACGCTGCTCATAATAGAGGTTTGCTAACTGAGAGATGCGTATGTGGGGGAAATTCTGCGGTCTTAATCGTAGGAATCGCCACAGGTTTGCATCCATTGGGTGCAACTGGAACTTATGAGATAGATATTGATACTCCGTCTTCAGGCGCTGATAATAAGCATCATTGAGTGCCTCCTGCTGATAACGCTTAGGTATCGAGTTCTGCTCGAGTAGCCCTGCTTGCCCCAAGAAGAAAGCTTCCACTTGCATTAAGTCATCCCTATGGTGACCGACGTCATGCAAGGGTAGAGCCTTTGCCCACGTTTCGAAGGCGTCACCATTTATGCCGAAGCCATAGTTGCGGGCTAAGGTTACGAAGTAAGCAAGCTCCCATGAACCATTACATGACTGTAGCCTCTCTGTAATGGCATGTGCTTTCTGCTCTAAGCGTTCGGCTTGTAAGGCATTCATCCACGCATGAATCATGAGCTTGGAGAGGTTGGGTATAATCCTGTAACAGGCTGGGTAGTCATCGGTTGATAGTAGTTCTTGATAATGGTCACGCACAGTTTCTGGGATAGCGAGTCTCATTTGCGGTGGATAATCACCTCGGCTGGTCTTGACGGCAAGGTCGATTGACTCTGCAACATGTAGTATTACATTATCATAATGTGGGTCTCTGTCATGGTGATGCAGGTACCAATCAGACGAACGGAGGTGTATCTCCACATTACCCACCCATAACGTCCCACCAATCTTCACCTTTGCATTGAAGAAGTCGGGGCCTGCGTTTCGGTTAGGAAGTCCTGGGTCGATGACCTCAACGGTCTGACCATCGGTAGTCTGAAGTCCCTTTAAAGGAAATAACTTATGCTTCCATACATAGTGGATGAGCTGTTCCATCATAGATTCGTGGCTTATTAACAGAAGACAAATATACGAATTTTTTGATTATAAAGCCCTTCTTGCATACTTATTTTTTATCTTTTGCTTGCTTACACCTTACTTAAAATAAGTGAAGTAATTTTGTTTTATGTCGCAAATCAGCTACCTTTGCATTGTTTTTAATACGTATTAATTATGAAGATAGCACTGATTGGCTACGGTAAGATGGGGCACATGATAGAACAAATAGCCCTCGAACGTGGTCACGAAATCGTTAGTATTATAGATGTAAACAATCCCGATGACTTCGATTCACCGGCTTTCTCGTCTGCAGATGTAGCTATTGAGTTCACCAACCCTACGGCAGCTTTCGGCAATTATAAGCGTGCTTTCGCACACAATGTCAAGGTAGTGAGCGGTTCAACTGGTTGGATGAATGACCACAAGGAGGACGTAGAACGACTTTGTACAGAGGGTGGTCAGACATTGTTCTGGGCGAGCAACTTCTCCATAGGAGTAGCCATTTTCTCTGCCGTCAACCGCTATTTAGCAAAGATCATGAACGGTTTCCCACAGTACAATGTAGCAATGGAAGAGGTGCACCATGTGCATAAGCTCGATGCTCCATCAGGTACTGCTATCACATTGGCAGAGGACATCATCGACTGTATCGATCGAAAGGATAAGTGGGTGAAGGGCTTTCAGCACAATGCAGATGGTACAGAGTCTGGTACGAACGAAGTAGCTCCTAACGAACTGCCTATTGCATCTATTCGACGCGACGAAGTGCCTGGTATTCATAGTATTAGTTATGACTCTGATGCCGACAAGATAACCATTACACATGATGCTCATAGTCGAAAAGGATTTGCATTGGGTGCTGTCTTAGCAGCAGAATACACCAAAGACCATACCGGTCTATTGACTACAAGCGACTTATTTAAGTTCTAACTGTATTTCAAGATATGATAGATAAGGAAAAAGCAGCCCTAGATCCTAAGAAGCAATGGGCGAAGTTTATTAGTGTTACTGTTCTATATCTTCTATTCCTACTATGGGTTGGAAGCTGGTGGGGATTAGTCGTTGTGCCATTCATCTACGACTATTATATCACCAAGAAGATACGTTGGCAGTGGTGGAAGGAGGCTGAAGGTCCAGTCCGATTCATTATGGGTTGGGTGGACGCACTAGTGTTTGCTTTGGTCGCAGTGTACTTCATTAACCTCTTTTTCTTTCAAAACTATGTGATCCCATCATCGTCTCTTGAGAAGTCACTACTTACTGGTGATTACCTCTTTGTATCGAAGGTCAGCTATGGTCCTCGTATACCGGAAACACCGCTGACAATGCCTTTGACACAGCATACTCTCCCTATTATCAATACGAAGAGTTACATTTCTTGGCCGCAGTGGGACTATCGCCGTGTAAAGGGATTGGGCAAGGTTGAATTGAACGACATCGTTGTCTTTAATTATCCAGCAGGTGACACGATTATGAGCGAACCGAACTATCAAGGTCAAGACTATTATCAAACTGTCTACACATTAGGCGAGAATACGTTGGCACAACAGCATCCGAACATCAAGTTGAATCAGATGAGTATAGCTCAACAACGTGCCTTTTATGATAATGCTTACACTGTTGGTCGGAACTACGTTATTAATAATGTGGGTACTTATGGCACGTTGGATTGGCGTCCAACTGACCGCCGTGAGAACTTTGTGAAGCGTTGTGTGGGTCTTCCAGGACAAACTCTTCAAATCAAGAATAAGATTATCTATCTTGATGGCAAGCCTAACAAGGAACCTGAAAAGGTACAATATACCTATTTTGTAAAGCTCAATAACATCACAACAGCCGACCTCCTCGGTGCTCAATATGATGATCTTCGCAAGGAATTAGAGATTAGTAATGAGGATGTTCAGTGTCTAACAAACCTGCACGGAAGCGATATTAGCAGAGGAATAGTACTTAACAACGCTGCCTTAGAGTATGATGGTTACATGCCATTAACCAAGAGAGCCGCTGCAGAAATGAGGCGTTTGGGGCTCATCAAGGCTATTCGTCCTGTCACAGATAAGGACATCTACTCAGGTCCTTACTATCCATTGAATGCTTTCACAGGCTGGACTCGTGATAATTACGGGCCTATCTGGATTCCTGCAAAGGGTAAGTCTATCACCCTCACCCTCAATAACCTCCCTGTTTACGAACGCTGTATTAAGGTTTACGAGAAGAACGATTTGCAGGTAAAGAACGGCAAGATCTATATCAACGGACGCCCTGCAACGCGTTACACATTCAAGATGGACTACTACTGGATGATGGGTGACAACCGTCATAACTCTGCCGACAGTCGTTACTGGGGCTTTGTTCCAGAAGATCATATCGTGGGTAAGCCTATCTTTATATGGTGGTCTAGCGATCCAGATCGTAAGGGCTTCGGTGGCATTCGTTGGCATCGTCTGTTCAACTGGGTCGATAATATCAAGTAAAGAATGGCGTCTGCACTTCTTTCATCAACCTACTTTGGTCCCGTTCAATGGTATCAGAAGCTGAATAGATACGATACTTGTTTGATAGAGCAACACGACCATTTCGTGAAGCAAACCTATCGAAATAGATGCGTGATAGCAGTCACCAACGGACTACAAACGCTCTCCATCCCTGTGGAGAAGTTTGAGGGAGCGAAGTGCGAGATGAGAGATGTGCGCATAAGCGACCATGCCAACTGGCGTCATCAGCACTGGTATGCGTTGCAATCAGCCTATGGGGAAAGTCCATTCTTCGAGTATTACGAGGACGATATACGCCCTTTCTTTGAACGAAAGTGGGACTTTCTCTATGATTTCAACTGGGAGATCACGTTGAAGATGTGCGAACTTATCGACATAATGCCCTGTATGAGGCGTACAGATAGCTATGAGCTGGAACCCTCGGAGGGCGTGATTGATTTCCGAGAAACGATTCGCCCGAAGCATCCGGGGCGTGATGACGAGTTCAAGCCATGTACTTACTATCAGGTTTACCAGCATAAGTACGGATTCCAACCGAACTTGAGTATCCTCGACTTGCTATTTAATCAAGGCAATGAGAGTGTCTTATTCTTATAATGAGAAAGGTTGTTTCAACGCATGTTAACCGATTGGTTATCGCATTGAAACAACCTTTTTCCTTTCCTCCCAACTCCCTTTTCTCCTTTTAGAAAGCCTTAGCCTTTACACCACCTACTCTTCTCTTTCTTTTAAAAGGGGCTTCTTTAAACAACTGCTAACGCCTATCTATCCTGCAAAAGACCTTTTCGTATCTGAAAAAATAGATTATTTTTATTAGTATTTTAACCTATTCATCACCACTTTTTAGTTTATTTTCCAAGTTTGATAAGCCTCTTTTGCAGTATTGCTAAGTGTTTTCAGGGTAATAGTTAAGGCTTGCCACTATAATTGACCAGCCTCAACTTGCAGTACAATACGCTCTACAAGGCGATCAGCTCCTTGTGGATCGTAACGCTTCTTTAGGCTACTTCCAAACGCCCAAGCGAACGCTTGATAGAAACCAGCACGAACGGGACCAAGGAAAGCTTGCACTAATTCGTAGGAAGTAGAGTTACATTCGCGGTCAATGAGTTTGATGAGTAACTTGCCTTGAGTGAATGTTAACTTCTTCATGCGAGGCTTATATGTATTCCAAATCTCCTTTTCCACACGTTTCATGTGCGCATCTCTTTCCTTCTTCGTAGGGATAGTTTCGAGGTAAGCACCCGTCTCGAGGATGATCTGATGGCACTCTTTAGCGATGGGAAGAACCTTCTTTATGTTATAAACCAAGCGGTTATAAGCCATCTCCTGAGACTTGTTTTTGAACTCCATAGGCGGAAATACATACACATTACTTGTCCTTACGTATTGAATACTATCGCTTCCTACCTTCGCTTTACCGATGTGTACCATCGGAACAAACGTCGGTGAATCCATGTCAACAGGTCGGTCTTCGGGGTTGATATGGTCTTGTGCCATTGCTGCCGATGCAAAGGCAAACAGCGACAAAAGCGTGAAAAGTTTTGTTATTAATCTCATACTATGGACAAAAGTAGCATTTATTTCTGAAGACGAATAGGTTTTTAATATTATTTTGTCATTTTCCTTAGATGCTTATTACATGCTAAGTAACGAAGAATCAACCAACTGCTTTCATCGAGTCTATCGACTTTATAGGGAATAAATTGGCATATCCATGTAACGAATTAATACTCCGAATGCCGCTCATCGAACCTCATCTCTCCACGAGGAAACAGAAGGACAGACCTGTCATAATGTAACTTTTACCATAGGAAAAACGCCTTGTTGGCTTCGACAGATTACTTTGTGATACTAAAGATTGTTAATTCCTTGACTTTTGTTCGCCCCCTTCTCTGTATGTATGGATATTTTTCCTACATTTGTGAAAACAATTCTATACACAGAAAACAATGGTTCTGATAGGGTTATAATAGTAGTAATTGCAGAACTAAAATCTACCTTGACACTTATTCCATAGGTGCTCGTGTGGGAGAAGAAACTATCTATAATGAAACTAAGAAGCGTGAAAAAGACCTTACTTTGCGCCTTGCTCTTGGCTTTGTCGTTGGGAGCAACCGCGCAAGACAACACTGGCTACGGTGCTAATGATGACCAATTCAAATCATTAGCAGAGGAGGTTGTGAAGCTAAAGAAGTCTAATGACAAGTTTAATGTGTACTTCAACTATGCTGCAAGCGCGCAACTTGACCAAGACGCAAGCAAAGATTGGAGTTCACACTTTGCCAACAGACAACTAAGAATAGAGGTTAAAGGTCATCTAACAGACCAACTCTACTACCGCTTCCGACACCATTTAAACAAGTCGAATGGTGCTACCAGCGAGGATAACTTTGCTAAAGCGACCGACTTAATGATGCTTGGTTATAAGGTATCGGACGCTTGGAGGGTTGAATTAGGTAAGATGGGGCAGATATGGGGAGGCTTCGAATATGATGAAAATCCGCTGTTTATCTATCAATACTCCGATTTTCTCTCGCAGATGGACATCTTTGTTGCTGGTGTGACAGTGGCTTACACCCCTACTCCAACGCAGGAGTTTGCCTTTGAGGTATCTAACTCTCATAGTAATAAGTTCGCTGATATCTATGGTGAAAACGCCATGTATGAGGATGGGAATGGCTTAAATCTGAAACCGCTAAAGCCCTCCCGCCATCCATTAACCTATATCGTCAACTGGAATGGTAGCTTCTTTGGTGACAAACTACAGACTCGCTGGGCATGTGGAATACAAGGGGAAGCACGTAAGAAGTATAGTCGTATGGTCATAC
Source organism: Prevotella veroralis (assembly GCF_018127765.1). Taxonomy (NCBI): domain Bacteria; kingdom Pseudomonadati; phylum Bacteroidota; class Bacteroidia; order Bacteroidales; family Prevotellaceae; genus Prevotella; species Prevotella veroralis. The sequence continues at coordinate 1,938,023 of NZ_CP072330.1, forward strand.
TTGGGCAGAGATTGAACTTAGAGAAGCTACAATGTTACTTCGATTATGTAGGTTCGTCGGATGGAGTCGACCGTTCTGGTATCGCCTCAAAGGATATGCAAACAGCCAGTCCAAACGTCTATAGCAATAACGTGTGGGCTGCTGGTGTGCATTACAACACCTTTGTTACGAAAATAAACTGGCAATTCACACCACGTTGGAACCTAATGGTTAAGGGCATGTATGAGACTGTCAATGCCAAAAATATCCCTTCTTTGAAGGATTACCGCAAGAGTTATGGCTATGTAGGAAGCGTTGAATACTACCCTATCAAGAGCCAAGATCTACGTGTGTTCCTCGCTTATATAGATAAGAAGGTACGCTTTACTGAACTCAGCGGATTGAGTAACTACAATACAAACCGCATTGAACTTGGGTTCATGTATCGCATTAAAGCATACTAATATATCGTATCAAAGCATACTAAATAATACTAAACAAAATATTAATTAAGCAATGGAAGAAAAGAAATTTCGTATTGAGAGTGACCTTCTAGGTGAACTTCAAATACCAGAAGAGGCGTACTATGGTGTACAAACACAGCGTGCCATCAACAACTATCACATATCACGTAAGCGCATGTGTGACTATCCCGACTATGTCACAGCAATAGCTTATGTGAAGCTAGCAGCCGTTGAGACGAACCGACAATTAGGTGAGATTAGCAACGAAGTAGCCGATGCGATGGCTCAAGCATGTCGAGAGATTATTGGTGGGAAGTTGCATGAGAACTTCGTTACTGATATGGTACAAGGTGGTGCAGGAACGTCTGTTAACATGAATGCCAATGAAGTGATTGCGAACCGCGCATGCGAAGTTATGGGTCATAAGAAGGGCGAGTTCCAATACTGCGCACCGAATGATCACGCTAATTGTGGTCAATCAACTAATGACGTCTACCCTACTACCATACGTCTAACTCTCATCCTTCTCAATAGCAAACTGATTGAGTCTCTAAACCATTTGATCAATGCCTTCCGCAAAAAAGGCAATGAGTTTAAGAACATCATCAAGATGGGTCGCACCCAACTACAGGACGCTGTGCCTATGACTAGCGGTCAGGAGTTCAACGCCTTCGCAAACACTCTAGAGGAGGAAGTCGCTAATCTCAACCGCAATGCAGCCCTTTTACATGAGATCAACATGGGTGGTACTGCCATAGGAACAGGCTTGAACGCTGCCCCAGGATTCCCTAAGATCTGTGCAGAAAAGCTCTCAGAGCTAACCGGGTATCAGTTTGTTGCTGGCTCAGACTTGGTAGAAGCAACCCCAGACACTGGTGCTTATGTTAGTTACTCAAGCGCTTTGAAGCGTCTAGCAGTTAAGTTATCTAAGATCTGCAACGACCTCCGCTTGCTTGCTTCTGGTCCACGTTGTGGATTGAACGAGATCAATCTCCCACCTATGGCTCCAGGCTCAAGTATCATGCCAGGAAAGGTGAATCCAGTCATTCCAGAGGTCACTAACCAGACTTGCTTCAAGGTGATTGGCAACGACACAACCATTATGATTGCAGCAGAAGCAGGTCAGCTCCAGTTGAACGTCATGGAACCTATCATCACAGAATGCCTCATTGAAGACCTCACATGGTTGCCTAATGCAATGGACACACTACGTGAGAAGTGTATCGATGGCATAACAGTTAACAAGGAAAGATGCCTAGAGATGGTGAAGCATTCTATAGGTATTGTAACCGCTCTGAACCCTTACATCGGTTACAAGAACAGCACAAAGATTGCCAAGGAAGCCCTCGAAACAGGTGGTTCTGTTTATGATCTCGTCCTCAAACACAATATTCTTTCTAAGGAGAAGTTGGATGCGATTCTATCTCCAGAGCACATGCTTCACTCGGAAGAGCATATCAAGTAAAGTAAATTTCATGCGTTTCTATAGGCGATAAAGTCTATTGAACACATACAAACAAATTAGGTGGATGCGTCAAAACAAGGGTTTCTACACATCCACTTTCCTTTTATCTATCCTCAAACAAAGCAACAACTGCCCTTCTCTTCATACCGTATAAAACCACAAGAAAACCCTCTCTTACAGGAAAACCGACGCTCTTCTTTGTCATTCTCAACCTTTTTCATAACTTTGCGCAAATGATAATTCAATTACACAAAGCCAAGCCCAGGGTGGAAGAACTCGACTTCCTCAAATGCGTTTTCATAACTTTAATGATTGCATTCCACCTTGTTTACATCGGTAACACCTATCCCGTTGCTAAGCAATATGTATATACTTTTCACATGCCAGGCTTTCTCTTAGTCTCTGGTTACCTCTTTAACGTGCGCAAATCATGGTCGGCTTTGGGCAAAACGCTTCTTTGGATATTCATTCCTTACGCCATTATGGAATCGAGTTACACGTTAATGGCGGCGCTCCTACCCATTCGGGAACACATCAATCATCTAACGCCTGCCATCCTCTTAGACCATATCTTCCTACATCCAATAGGTCCTTATTGGTACTTACACACGTTAATTCTATGTGGATTGTCCTATTATTTGGCATTTAAAACGCCGTCAGGACGAGTTTTCAAGACGAGTGGTACAGATACAACCAATATGGATTTAAAGCCGAGAGAAGGCTCTAAAAAGGGTAAAATAGCAAACTTCATCAACACTCTTAACCAGCCTCAACAACTCTGGATAGGTCGAACTATCCTCTTAACCTTGTTTCTTTGGCTCCTATCCCATGGTTGTCAACTCCTTTCAGTGGCTAATGCAGCCTACTTCCTAGGCGGTGTCATCATCCGACAAGGGGTTGGAGACTTCCGCAAAAGTTTCCCAACTCAATGGTGGATCATAATTCTCTTGATCATAATTAGCCTTGATGTCAACAATTATAATCGTGCTTCATACGGCGGAATATGTATCGTTTATCTTGTAATCAGTACGTTATTGTGGCTCTATCGCCTACGAATTCCAACGCAATTACGCCGTATCATGCTCTTTGTTGGGCGCAACACCTTCCCCTTATTGCTATTTTCTCCCATCTTCACCATGCTTGCCAAGTACTATCAAAACCTACTGATTAAGATAGAGCCAACGGGCATGTTGTTCCTTCTCATAAGCGTTCTCTTTGCCATAACGGGCTCTTTTGCCATCACGTGGGTGATGGATAAGATTGGACTCTCTCGTCTTTTCTTTGGACAAAGAACGTTTTTAAAATAACAGAAAATATCATTCCAGATTATTACAAGTGCTTTGGAGAACCATTACAAAGCACTTGGAGAATCATTACAAGCCTTTTGTAATAATCTGGAATGTGCTGAACTCATAGAGAACGATAGGCTTTAAGCAAGGGAGAATATCATCAACAAAACAGGGATACACGCTTGTGTATCCCTGTTTTTGGCTTTAGTTCTATCGCAGAAGGGCGATAAAACGTATAAAGAATGAACTTATTTCTTAGGTATAATCTCGTAGACATCAGCCTTACCAACTAATTCCATACGGGTCACCTTCTTATCAACTTTAGCGGTGAAGAACGGCTCGTTGGTCTTTATCTCCGCCTTCAAGCGACCGCGCTTGTCGTATTGTCGCAAGCAAACAGCTTCGTTCGTTGGCAATGAAAGTAGGAAGGTGTAAGCCGTAATACCGCTCGGAACCTCAAAAGAAAGGCTGCCTGTGCTATGGAAAGAAGTCTCTGGACGATGGTCGAACGCCAACTGGAGCGCATCAGTTGCTGTATCAGCAGCCCCCACAGGAGTGACTACGAACGAACGAATGGAAGCCCAGTTCTTACGATCAGAATCGAGTCGACGCAAACGAATAAAGCGTGCTTCAATAGGACTATCAGACTTCCACTGGATGTCATACTGGTTGTGCAAGTCGGTCAAAAGCGGCTTCCAGGTCTTGCCATCAACGGAATACTCCAACGCTGCATGGTCGTAGAAGTCGCAATCATCCTTAGAGTTTCTACCTTGAAGTACGTGTATCTCACGCAAAGACATAGGTTCTGGGAGGGCGACACCCATCCAGTCTCCAGCCTTCTGGCTCTCTCCTGAGGTGTAGAAAGTGATGCTGTCACCATCTAACATCAATTTACTTTGGGTAGTACTAAGGCTTTTGTAAGAGCCAATCCCACGCAAGGTAAATGCTTTCTGACCTGATTGCTGCTCGTAAAAAGCATCGCCTAAGTCGGACATAGCGTGCTCGTAGAAGGGTTGTAACTTCATTGTTCCCGACTTATGAGCCTCGTATGCCTGCTTATCTGCCGCAGTCATACCACTATTCACATACGCTTTCCAGAACTTTCCAGCGTCACCTGAACGATAGAGATCCATGAGTTCGATAGCCTTCTTACCCCTTTCTCCGAGCTTACCAAACTCTACAAGCCATGGTTTCAACTCTTTGAGCAATAGCGAATCGGTGCATCCTGCCTCTATAGTAGCTGGTGCCTCTGCCACACGTTGGAACTCTTGATAGAGCTTATCACGCTTTTCTTTGGAGTAATCAGCCAATCGGAAGGGTTCAGTCTCCCATGATTCGTCACGACGATAGCCCGTTTCTGTATCGGCAGAATGGATGGCGAAGGTGCGATAAGCAGCCTTTGCGTGTGGCATCATGACCTCTAATCCACGTTCCCAACTATCTATTGCATTATAAGCAGACGGATTCCACGTGTAGTCGGCAACGCTATATAGGGACAACTTAGAGGCTTCGCCGTGTTCCATTGGGTTGCTGACGAGCCCGCACATATCATTAGCTGTGAGCGAGGTGTCCAATCCGTAGACCGGACCTTGCAGTATTAAGTTGCGCACATAGTCGGTAACTGCATAGTTCCACCAGAAGAATGCGGGTCGTTTGATACGGCTGTTTACCCAGTCAAGGGTGCTCTTTGTAACGTCACTGCACACTACATCGCCTGTCCAGAACACTCTCACGGATGGATCAAGGGTCTTTCCATAAATGCTCAACGGGCCATCCTCACCTGGTTTTGCCCATAGTTTGGAGTAGTCTGTAGGGCAGATTATCAATGGGGAAACGTCGCCCTTCGCCTTTACAAACTCCTTAGTCAAGCGGTTTAAAAGCTCAACTTGCTTGTTAGGATTGGTTCCTTCGCCCTCAATATCATCGAAGAAGATAGCGAACGAACGCACACCATCCGCATACATAAGGTCGAACTTATGCACAAGATTCTGATAATCTTCCTCGTTCCACTTAATATCCTTGCCCGGATGAATAGCCCAAACGAAGTCTACACGATTCCGTTTACAAGCATCAACAAGCTCTTTGATGTTCTTTTGTTCACGTTCAGGATAAGGCAAACGCCAGTTAGGTGAGCTGTGATAAGGGTCGTCCTTCGGACCATAGATATAGGTATTGAGCTTGTATTTGCCATAGAAATCAATCAAAGAAAGGCGCACAGCGTGTGACCATGGTGTACCATAAAAGCCCTCAACAACGCCACGGTAAGGGAAAACGGGACTGTCGGTAATCTCCAAACAAGGTAGTTTTTTACCCATCTCAACGGCTGGGCTCTCCATCATCTGGCGCAAGGTCTGGATGGCATAGAACACTCCTAAGTCATTCTCAGCCTGTATGTTGATTCCATTCTTAGTTATCTTCAACACGTAAGCACCATTAGTTGCAGCTACACCAGCCATATCCTTTGTGAATTGGGCAGTATTTTTCACTAACTCGATACGCAGAGGTAGCCCCTTCTTAACCAATGGAATGAAGTTGAGGTCGGGCTGATAATCAATGCTCTTGACCTTCTTGTTCGTAACAGGATTGATGAGTTGAACACCATTACTGACGTCGATTGTCTCACCATTCATCATCTTCAACGAACGAGGAGTTGGATTAATAACGAGTCCGTGATGGTCAATCCGATTGCCAGGAACGGGATTTACCAACTGAATCTCCGAACGCTGACTACCTAAATCGAACTCATTATCCTGCGCATGAGCCGCAGTTAAGGCACATAGCCCTACTGCAAACGTAACTAAAAGTTTCTTTTTAATCATGTAGGTTTTTAATGTTTAGATTCCTGCCTGCCCTCTATCAACACGGACAAGCATGTATGAATGTTATTACGTAATATATTTGATTTATGCTACAAAGATAAGGAATTAATTGGAATAAAAGGGCTTGTATCATCGTAAATAACGCTCATCACATTAGATTACACGCTATTTGAAGGGAATAGAAGGGCATGAGAGTTAGTTATTGTAGTGGGTTTGATGTAGTTATCTTGGCACTGATACTTGTTTATTCGATTGCTATATTGACTGATATTATCATGTATTTTAGTTCCATAACAGAACTATTTGAAATTGATTATACCTTCATCTCTACAGCACCTAATATCCCTAATTTATTTTTAAAGTAAGTTGCTGTCACTTTTAACATTTTGCATAAACTACTTACAGACAGCTTTTTATAAGCAACAAAAGGATGACAGAAATGACAGGAAACGTAGAAATGGAGTGAGATCTCTTGATGGCTACTGGCTTACTCACGCTTCATCTTTGGCAAATAGACGGCTATAATACCTAATAACGGGAGTAAGGTACTTACTTTAAAGACAAAGAGAATACTCGTCTGATCGGCTAACCAACCAAAAAAAGTACTTCCAATACCACCAAGACCGAACGAGAGTCCATAGAAGATACCGGCTATCGTACCGATATGATTGGGCATAAGGTCAGTCGCATAGACCAGTATTGCTGAGAAAGCTGACGCTATGATGAGACCAATGATAGCCGACAAGATAATCGTTCCAGCAAGACTACCCACGTAAGGGAGCATGATTGTAAATGGTGCTGCACCAAAGATAGAGAACCATATCACGTATTTACGCCCGTAGCGGTCGCCTATCCAGCCTCCAAGAAGCGTTCCGATGACCTCTGCTGCTAAGAAAACAAACAGGCAAAGTTGGGAAGTTTGAATAGAAACTTCGAACTTCTCGATCAGAAAGAAGGTGAAATAGCTGACCATACTCTCTGTATAAAAGTTCTTAGAGAACATCAATACGAAGAGGATAAAGACAAATCCATAGATCTGATGACGCGTATAACTCTTTGCAGTAGTCCATCGTGCCCTACTCCGTTTACGCACAACTTTCAGTTGTTTTACGTGCCACTTCCCTATATAAACCAGTATTACAGCTAAAAGAAGGGCTGCAAAAGCAAACCAGCGCACACCACTCAGACCGACTGGTATCACTATCAATGCTGCAAACAATGGACCTGCAGCGAAACCGCCATTGCCTCCTACTTGGAAAATACTTTGTGCTAAACCATTGCGACCACCAGAGGCTTGCTGCGCTACTTGCGATCCTTGCGGATGGAAGATAGAAGAGCCTAAGCCAAACAACGACACAGAGACTAAGATGACAAGGAAACTATCGGCATACGAAAGCATAAAGATTCCGATGAGCGTGAACACCATACTCACAGGCAACTGCCACCAACCATGATGCTTGTCAGCATAGAGTCCGACGAAGGGTTGTATGATGGAGGAGGTTAACTGTAGTACTAACGTTATGATACCCACCTGAAAGAAGGATAATCCAAACTCACTTTTCAACATCGGATAGATAGCCGGAAGCATTGAGTGCATTGTGTCATCTAAGAGATGACAAAAACTTATCGTGAGCAGAATACCTAAGGCTGTGCGTTCTTCGTTGCTTTCTTCTGTCTTATTACTTAGTTCCATTTGTTTGTTATTATCTCCGAACATGCAAAGTTACACATTATCTTGATAAACAAAGAACGTATGTCTCCATAACAATAAAGCATTGGCTTCTTTTTAAACGTTTAATTACTTTCTTCTATATCACACTCTTCTTATTAAGGTGTGGAGCATTAGCAACACTTGTGTGGGGTGTCAGCACGATATGTGTGGGACGTTAACACGGCAATAAAAAGGAATGGAAAGAATTGCTATTAGCCGTAAGACAGATAGCGAAACGACATTGTTTTTCGCAGATAAGGCATACTTTAACCACAATACAGTAACATTGGTTTAGGTATAGCGTGGCTGATGAATTAAAAGAGAGGGGAATTAGAAAGGAACTTTTCTATCCATAATATAGATATAATTCGAATTTATTTCTTAATTTTGTGACGATATAAATTAGGGGTATTGCGCCCCTATACTTTTGTAAAAAGACGATGAAATTCAAGTATGACGTACTTGTTATCGGCGGTGGACACGCAGGTTGTGAGGCTGCTACAGCAGCTGCCAACATGGGTGCAATGACTTGTTTGATAACAATGGATATGAATAAGATTGGTCAGATGAGCTGTAATCCAGCAATCGGAGGTATTGCTAAGGGGCAGATAGTCAGAGAGATAGATGCTCTTGGGGGCTACATGGGACTGGTAACCGATGCTACAGCGATTCAATTCCGTATGCTGAATCGATCAAAAGGACCAGCTGTATGGAGTCCAAGAGCGCAGTGTGACCGTGGTAAATTTATCTGGGAATGGCGCACGAGACTTGACCATACAGACAACCTTGATATCTTTCAAGATCAAGCAGACGAACTACTTGTTGATAACAATAAAGTTCTGGGTATCAAGACAATATGGGGAATAGACTTATATGCACGCACAGTTATTATCACCGCTGGTACTTTCCTCAACGGACTCATGCACATTGGTAAGCGAAAAGTGGAAGGTGGACGATGTGCAGAACCCGCTGTTCACAACTTTACAGAGAGTATTACACGCCATGGTATTCGGTCGGCACGTATGAAGACCGGAACTCCAGTGCGCATAGACCGTCGTTCCGTACACTTTGAAGAGATGGAACCACAACCTGGAGAAAGCGATTATCACCAGTTTTCTTACCATGGTCAATATCGACATCTACCACAATTACCATGCTGGACATGTAACACGAACGAAGAAGTACACGATGTCTTGCGTAGCGGATTGGCAGAGTCTCCCCTCTTCAATGGGCAGATTCAGAGTACTGGTCCACGTTATTGTCCTTCGATAGAGACGAAACTTGTGACCTTCCCAGACAAAGATAGCCATCCACTCTTCCTCGAACCAGAGGGAACGGATACAAATGAAATGTACTTAAATGGCTTTTCTTCAAGTATGCCTTGGGACATTCAACTATCAGCAATACACAAGATTCCAGCCTTACGAGACGCTAAGATCTATCGTCCGGGCTATGCCATCGAGTATGACTACTTTGATCCAACACAGTTGAAACACTCACTTGAATCAAAAATCATTGATGGTTTGTTCTTTGCAGGACAAGTCAACGGAACCACAGGATATGAAGAAGCTGGCGGACAAGGCATTGTTGCTGGTATTAACGCTGCCCTACTCTGCACAGGGAAGGATCCTTTCATTATGAAGAGAGACGAAAGTTACATCGGAGTTCTTATTGATGACCTAACAACAAAGGGAGTTGATGAACCTTATCGTATGTTTACCTCACGTGCAGAATATCGTATTTTATTACGTCAAGACGATGCAGATGCACGATTGACAGAGCGTGCATATAATATAGGTATTGCCAAACGTGATCGCTATGATTGGTGGATTCAGAAGAAGGAGAATATTGATCGCATCCTTAACTACTGTAACACAACATCCGTTAAACCTACAGAGGTAAATGATTTCCTAGTACAATTAGGAACATCTCCTATAAAAGGTTCAACAAAGATAACCGACCTTGTTGCTCGACCACAGGTCAACTTCGAGAACCTTTCGGCTGTTATGCCAAATCTTAAAGAGGTTATCGAGACTACACCTAACCGCAAGGAGGAAATTGCCGAGGCTGCAGAAATCAAATTAAAGTACAAAGGCTACATTGATAGAGAGCGTGTTTTTGCTGAGAAGATGCACCGTTTAGAAGATATAAAGATTAAAGGTCACTTCAAATATAGTGAGCTACATGACCTATCAACAGAATGTAGACAAAAGCTTGAACATATACAACCAGAGACGTTAGCACAGGCAAGTCGTATCCCAGGAGTAAGTCCCAGTGATATAAATGTGCTACTTGTTCTCATGGGGAGATAGCCTAACTCACGTACAAACGAACCTCGTTTCACGTGAAACTAACGCATAAAACATAACTATATAACAAACTGAAAATGAACAAGAAACTGTTATTAGACAACTTGAGGTGCATCCCTGATTGGCCAATAAAGGGTGTCAACTTTCGCGATGTGACCACCCTATTCAAGTCACCAGAGGCTCTTCAAGAAATTACAGACGAGATGGTAGACCTCTACAAAGACAAGGGTGTAACCAAGATAGTCGGTATTGAGAGTCGAGGCTTCGTCATGTCTTCAGCCGTGGCGACCCGTCTTGGTGCTGGAGTGGTGCTTTGTCGTAAACCAGGCAAACTCCCCTGCGAGACGATTCAAGAGAGTTATGCAAAGGAATATGGTGTTGATACTATCGAAATCCATAAGGATGCTATCAACGAGAATGACATAGTCTTATTGCATGATGACCTACTCGCAACAGGTGGAACAATGAAAGCTGCATGCGACTTAGTCAAGAAGTTCCATCCGAAGAAAGTATATTGCAACTTCATCATCGAGCTTCATAGCGAATTTCCTGATAGTCGGAATCAATTCGGCAAGGACATAGAAGTCACCTCTTTGCTCCAATTCTAATATAGCAAGAAAGAGCCAATAAGAAACGAGAAGAAAGGAGCTATCCAACAAATAGGGTTGCTCCTTTTTCCTTATAAGGCGACTCTCACATTCAAGTGAACAAGCAGAGGCTGTAGAGACAAGGCTAGTGACAAATAAAACAAACAATAACTCACATAACAGAACCCACACTCTCGCAAGCATATTAACGTTCCACGTGAAACGAAAGGCACTAAACAACCTTTAAACAAAGCAGTTACACAAAATGAATAAAGAAGATAACTTGAAGCGATTAGCCCATTTGAAGAGTATTGTACAGAGCTTACCAGAGAAGCCCGGAACCTATCAGTACTATGATTCCGAACATACAATTATCTACGTAGGAAAGGCTAAGAACCTTAAGAGTCGTGTATCATCTTACTTCTACAAAGAGGTGGATCGATTCAAAACAAAGGTACTTGTTTCTAAGATTCATGACATATCTTACACCGTTGTCAATACAGAGGAAGACGCCTTACTAATCGAGAACCAACTTATCAAACAGTACAAACCTAAGTATAACGTATTACTCAAGGACGGTAAGACCTATCCGAGTATCTGCGTCACAAATGAGTATTTCCCACGTATATTCAAGACGCGTACTATCAACAAGCATTCCGGTACATTCTATGGTCCATACAGCCATATTGGAAGCATGTATGCCATCTTAGAGATCATAAAAAAACTTTATAAGCCCCGCACCTGTCGCTACCCTATCACAAAAGAAGGCATAGAACAGGGTAAATATAAGCCTTGCCTCGAATATCATCTACATAACTGTGGAGCTCCATGTATCAACAAACAAAGTTATGAAGACTATCAGGAAGCCATCAAACAAGCACAAGAAATATTAAAGGGAAATACTCGTAACGTACAACAAATGCTCAAACAGAAGATGCAGAAATATGCAGAAGAACTAAAGTTTGAGGATGCTGAACTCTGTAAACAGCGTTATCTTGCCCTCGATAACTTTGCGGCAAAGAACGAGATCGTTAGTTATACCATCACAGATGTGGATGTTTTCACCATCATAGATGATGATTCTCGAAAGAACGCATTTGTTAATTACATTCATGTTAAGAATGGCGCAATCAATCAAAGTTTCACTTATGAATACAAGAGAAAACTCGATGAAACCGATGAAGAGCTCTTGAACTTGGCTATTTTAGAGATTCGCGAACGCTTCAAAAGCACCGCTAAGGAGATAATAGTACCTTTTGAACTTGATTTTAAGATAAAAGATGCGGAGTTCGTCATACCTAAGCGCGGTGATAAATGGCATCTTCTCGAACTATCAGAGATGAATGCTAAGCAATACAAGTTCGATCGATTGAAACAGATGGAGAAGTTAAATCCAGAGCAGAAACAGACCCGCTTGATGCGAGAACTGCAAAAAAAGCTAAAGTTACCGAAGCTCCCTTACCAAATAGAGTGCTTTGATAACTCCAATATCTCCGGTTCCGACGCTGTTGCCGGGTGCATTGTTTATAAAGGAATGAAGCCTTCTAAGAAAGATTATCGTAAGTACAACATCAAGACAGTAGTAGGTCCCGACGATTACGCAAGCATGCAAGAAGTCGTCAGAAGGCGTTACATCCGCATGCAAGAAGAAGGTTCTCCCCTCCCCGACCTCATCATTACAGATGGTGGCAAGGGACAGATGGAAGTCGTAAGAGAGGTGATTGAGGATGAACTGCACCTCAATATCCCTATTGCTGGACTTGCCAAGAACGACAAACACCGCACCAATGAACTCCTCTTCGGCTTTCCGCAACAGGTAGTAGCACTTGATGTGAAAAGCGAACTATTCCGAGTTCTCACACAGATACAGGACGAAGTGCATAGATATGCTATCTCTTTCCATCGCAATCAACGCTCTAAACATCAGCTGCACAGCGAGTTAGACAACATAAAAGGCATTGGTCCGAAGACGAAAGACATGTTATTAAAGAAACTGAAGAGTGTTAAGAACATAAAAGAAGCTGATAGACAGATACTTACGAGTATAATAGGAGCAAGCAAAGCAAGCTTAGTTTACAATTATTTTCATGCTGAATAAGCAGATAACCAAATAATTATTGTACATTTGCCGTATGAGAATTGTAATACAGAGGGTATCTGAAGCGTCCGTAACTATCGAACAGCAAGTGAAGTCAAGCATTCAAGCAGGATTACTCATCTTGCTTGGCATTGGTGAAGAAGACACTGAGGAAGATGCTAAGTGGTTGGTTAATAAGGTTATAGGACTTCGTATCTTCGATGACGAACAAGGCATAATGAACCGCAGCATTATGGACATCAACGGTGAGATACTCGTTGTTTCTCAATTCACCCTAATGGCTAGTTACAAGAAAGGAAACCGACCCAGTTGGATCCACGCAGCTCGCCATGAAGTATCAATCCCACTTTACAACTACTTCTGCAAGGCGTTAAGCGAAGCATTAGGAAAGCCCGTTGGCACGGGAGAGTTCGGTGCCGACATGAAAGTGAGACTACTAAATGATGGTCCGGTAACCATCTGCATGGACACTAAAAACAAGGAATAATGACAATACAAGAGGCTCAAGAGGCCGTAGACAAGTGGATTAAGGAGTATGGTGTACGCTATTTTAGCGAACTAACCAATATGGCTTGCCTCACAGAAGAGGTTGGCGAGCTGGCAAGAGTCATAGCTCGAAGCTATGGAGACCAGAGCTTTAAGGCAGGAGAAAAGCCCAACCTCGGTGAAGAAATGGCTGATGTTCTGTGGGTTTTGCTCTGTCTTGCAAACCAGACAGGCGTTAATCTCACAGAAGAACTGCAACGCAGCTTTGCTAAAAAGACGTCACGTGACAAATACAGGCACAAGAATAACCCTAAACTCACTGATAATCAGCAATCAAACAAAGCATAAACTAATAAATAAAACATCTATATCTTAATTACAAAACAAACAATATGGGAATCATTAAAGACACCGTTTCAAAGGATATCCAGGCGCAGAAAGCGAATGGAATCGTTGAGAAGAGCGAGTACGATCAGGCTTTAGAGCAATACAACCTCAACATCACTGATGAGGAAGTAAAGGCTGCTGTGACAAAGATTATAGCCGAGAAAGTATCAGAGAATGATAATCTTGAAGTAAAGAAATTCTTGCTTGGTAGCGTCGAACTAACCACTCTTAGCACTGCAGACACCGAAGAGAAGGTGCTCGCAATGGTAGAGAAAGTAAACAAGTTCGATAGCGAATACCCTGATCTTCCGCATGTCGCAGCTGTCTGCGCATACCCTTGTTTCACGAAGCTCATCGCTGATAGCCTCGAAGTAGATGGTGTTGACATTACGAATGTGACGGGTAACTTCCCCTCATCACAGGCTCTTCTCGAGGTAAAAACCATTGAGACGGCACTTGCCATCAAGGATGGTGCAACGCAGATCGACATTGTTATGCCTGTAGGTAAGTTCCTTTCAGGCGATTACGAGGGCGTTTGTGATACCATCAGTGAACTTAAACAGACCTGTGGAGACGTCCCCATGAAGGTAATTCTAGAGACTGGTGACCTCCGCAATGCACATGATATCAAGACAGCAGCCATCCTCGCTATGTACGCCGGGGCTGACTATCTGAAGACAAGTACGGGTAAAGAGAAGATTAGTGCTACTCCCGAGTCGGTTTATGTGCTCTGTCAAGCCATCAAGGAGTACCACAAGAAGACTGGCATACAGATCGGTTTAAAGCCCGCAGGAGGCATTAATACGGTTATGGATGCCGTTATCTACTATACTATCGTTAAAGAGGTTCTAGGTGAAAAGTGGCTCACTAACTATTGGTTCAGAATGGGTACAAGTCGATTGACAAACCTTCTTCTAAGTGAGATCATCGGTTCGGAGACTAAGTTCTTCTAGACTGACACCATAACACATAACGTCCCCACCCTTTCATAAAAGGCGTGGGGATTTTTCATTGTAGCCCATTTCTCTATTCCTGCCACACACCTATTACTATAAGAGAAAACGCTTCTTTAAACAGCAAGAAACACTTACCTTTATCAGAGAAAACATTCCCTAAAATTAGAAAAAGGCTTTTCGTAATTTTAAAAATAGATTATTAATTTTGTATTATTAGTCTATTATTAATTTATAAATAAATTATTTTTCAAAACACCAAACGCCCTTCTCCAAGATAACTAATTGTTATATCCATTGAAGAAGGGCGTTTTTATAACTAATAAAATAGCTTGATTGCGAAATTGACTGACGTCGTATTGAGTGCTATCAATCTACAAGAAAGAGTGATTACTTCCTTCTCTTGATAACATAATCAAGGTAAGTTTGCAAAGAAGTACGTATCGTTTCATCCTTAACATACTTGTCGATGAAGCCTTGCGCTTCGGCATGGAAGTCCCACATACGGCGTTGCGCATATTCTATTCCACCATTTTCTTTTGCAAACCGAACTAAGGTCTCGACCTCTTCATGTGTCACATTATGTGCTTTCACCTTATGAATTAGCCTCATCATATCCTCATTTTGCGTTGCATTCAACGCATATATGATAGGTAAAGTGAGCTTACCTTCTGCAAAATCATTGCCTGTTGGCTTACCAATCTCAACCTCCGAATCATAGTAATCGAAGATATCATCACGGATTTGGAACACTATCCCGAGGTTTTTACCGAATAGTCTTGCAGCCTCAACCTGCTCTTCTGTAGCGCCAGCAGACTCTGCTCCAATCGCAGCACAGGTCTCGAAAAGAGCCGCAGTCTTACGTTCTATAATCTTATAGTATACCTCTTCTGTTACTTCTTTGTTCTGTATATTAGATAACTGGAGTATTTCTCCATCACTTAAGGTGCGCCCCAATTCAGCTAAACGGCGCACTATCATCTCTGAATGGGTATAACTAACGTGCAAAAGTGCCGTTGATAGCACATAATCACCAACCAACACAGCCACCTTATTATCGTAGTCAGCATTCACACTAGCCTGTCCTCGACGTTCAGCAGCCTCATCCACGACATCATCATGGACAAGTGATGCTGTGTGCAGAAGCTCCAATCCCACTGCAGCATGCTGTGTTATGCTTGAAACCTTACCAAAGTTTTTAGCTATCAAGAGAATTAGAATGGGGCGCATACGCTTCCCCGCACGTTGCTTAATATGGTTCAAAACCATCTGTAAAAGCCCGTCCTCATGGTCAAGAGCATTATTAAAAAGGTCGATGAAATCGACTAATTCTGCTTCAATCGGTTGCTTTATTAGTGAAAGGGTATCCATCTTTGACTTCAAATTTGATACAAATTTAGTCAATAAATCGCATATTATGGAATATTTTTAGTACTTTTACAGCTTAAAATACATATTTACTTTTATGGAAAAACTGTTTCTTCTTGATGCATACGCACTGATCTTTCGCTCTTATTATGCACTCATTCGCAGTCCTCGCATTAACTCCAAAGGACTGAATACATCGGCTATTATGGGCTTTTGTAACACTCTGAATGAGGTGTTGACGAAGGAGAAACCAACGCATATAGCGGTTGCTTTCGATCATGGAAAGACTTTCCGACACGACGCGTATCCCCAGTATAAAGCGCAAAGAGAGGAAACACCAGAGGATATTAAGCTCTCTGTTCCTTTAATCAAACAAATATTAGAGGCGTTGCACATCCCCATCTTGCAGGTAGATGGCTTCGAGGCAGATGACATCATAGGTACTGTTGCAACCCGATTCGGTGCCGATGGAATCGAAACTTTTATGCTTACGCCTGACAAGGACTATGGTCAATTGATTGGACCAAACGTTTACATGTATCGTCCAAAGCATGGCGGAGGATACGAGACACTTGGTGAAAAGGAGGTAGAAAGTAAGTATGGCATCCCTACCCCAGCCCAAGTCATAGACATTCTGGCGTTGATGGGCGATACAGCAGACAACTTTCCCGGTTGTCCGGGGGTTGGCGAGAAGACTGCGGCGAAGTTGATTAGCCAATTCGGGAGCATTGATAACATGCTTGCTCACACTGATGAGATAAAGGGGAAACTACGAGAAAAAGTTGAAGCTGCCGTCGAGGACATCAAAATATCTAAATTCCTTGCAACAATCCGCACGGATGTTCCAATACAGTTGGAACTCGATGATATGAAAGTTCAGCAACCGGACGAGGAGAAACTACGTGCAATATTTGAAGAATTAGAGTTTAAGACACTTATTAACAAGTTTCTTAACAAAGATAAAGAGAAGTCAAAAGTTGTCGAAAATCAGCTTGATTTATTTGCAGAATTTACGCCCGACACCCCAAGCGAAGCGAAAAAAGCGAGTTTTGAGAGCCTTAAAACAACCCAACACAACTATCAACTCATTGATAATGAGGCTGATCTGCATCGCTTATGTGAGCTTTTTTTAACAAAGAAAACACTTAGTTTAGACACAGAAACCACTTCTACCGATGCTATCAGTGCTGAATTGGTGGGCTTGAGCTTCTCTGTTGAGGAAAAGGAAGCCTATTATGTCCCTATTCCAGAGAACCGCGAAGAAGCCTTGAAACGTGTTGCAATATTCAAGCCAGTATATGAGAACGAGTCGATTCTAAAGGTTGGTCAGAACATCAAGTACGATTATGAGGTGCTAAGCAACTATGGGGTGAAATTGAAAGGAGCGATGTTCGACACGATGATAGCACACTATCTCATCCAACCAGAGCTTCGTCACAACATGGACTACATGGCTGAAACACTCCTTGGATATCAAACCATACACATCGAAGAGTTGCTTGGCTCTAAAGGAAAGAAGCAAAAGAATATGCGCGACTTGAGCCCTACCGATATCTATGAATACGCTGCCGAGGATGCCGACATCACCTTACGTCTAAAGAATGTACTCGCTCCTAAGCTGAAAGAACTCAATGTTGAAGAGTTGTTCTGGAGCATTGAGATGCCCCTTGTCCGTGTACTGGCTGACATGGAACTTACCGGTGTTCGCATTGATACGGAAGCGTTAAAAGAAACGTCAAAGATATTCACTGAACGTATGAGGCAATATGAGGTGAAGATCTTTAAAGAGGCTGGTGAGGAGTTCAATATATCGAGCCCAAAGCAGGTAGGAGACATCCTTTTCGGTAAGATGCAGATATTGGATAAGCCCAAGAAGACCAAGACTGGGCAGTATGTCACTAGTGAAGAAGTGTTGCAGAGTATCGAATCTAAGCACCCAATAGTACGTAATATACTGAACTACAGAGGCATGAAGAAGTTGCTAAGTACCTATGTCGAAGCCTTGCCGAAACTAATAAACTCCCGTACAGGACACATCCACACCTCATTCAATCAGGCGTTAACTGCAACGGGAAGACTATCCTCCAGCGACCCTAATCTACAGAATATTCCAGTGCGAACAGACGATGGGAAAGAGATTAGAAAGTGCTTTATTCCAGAGGAAGGATGTATGTTCTTTTCAGCTGACTATAGCCAAATTGAACTGCGAATCATGGCTCATCTATCAGAGGATGACAATATGATGGAGGCCTTTAGAGAGGGTTACGACATACACAGGGCGACGGCTGCCAAGATCTGGCATGAGGCTCTTGATGACGTGACGGACGCACAGAGAAAGAAGGCAAAGCAGGCTAACTTTGGTATTATATATGGTATAACTACCTTTGGATTAGCCCAAAGGATGGAGATACCCAACAATGAGGCAAGGGCGTTGATACAGGACTACTTCCGCACATTCCCTAAGGTTCAAGCCTACATGGAACATGCGAAAGAGCTTGCAAGAAGCAAAGGTTATGCAGAAACCTTGTTCCATCGTCGCCGCTATCTACCGAATATCAACAGTCGAAATGGTACCATCCGTGGTTTCGATGAACGCAATGCTATCAACGCACCAATACAAGGGACAGAGGCAGACATTATAAAGGTTGCGATGGTGCGGATATGGAATCGATTCAAAGAAGAGGGTATCCGTTCAAAGATGATACTACAGGTACATGACGAACTCAACTTCTCTGTTTATCCAGATGAGCGTGAGAAGGTGGAGAAAATAGTCCTCGAAGAGATGCAGAATGCCTATCCCCTCAATGTCCCACTAATAGCTGATGCTGGTTGGGGAAAGAACTGGTTAGAAGCACATTAAGGCTCTTTTCAATTCTTCAGGATCAAAGGAGAATGGTGCTAAAAACAAACTTAACTTCCTCAATTAAGGGTTATTTCCATTAGTATTTATAGCTTAAAACAGAGTTATGGATAAGGAAGAAACAAAGAACAAAGCGGAATATTTCGTTGCTATCATCAGTGAGTTCGCAAAAAGAAAGAATCTCACTGACAAACAAGCCTATAGATATTTGAAACGATATAAGGCTATTGAACTCATTGATCGGTTCTATGGTGTGATGCACACGCAGAGCTTTCGAGACGTTATCAATGACTTAATAACATTCTGTCAAAGGCAAGGAGGAGCATTAGTATGACCTTATACCATGGTTCCAATCAGATAATAACGGTCATAGACTTTGCTAAGTCCAAACCAAACAAGGACTTTGGTAAAGGCTTCTACCTAAGTGCTGACAAGAAACAAGCCCTTGAGATGGCAGAATATAAGACCTTCACCAATGGTGGTAAACCTATTTTAAATGTCTATGAGTTCGACGAAAAGCAATTAGATAACCCCAACCTAAAGGTCAAAAGATTTGAAGGATATACCAAGGAATGGGCTGAGTTCGTTTTTGCCAACCGCAACTCTGCAGACGGTGAAAGTACACATGACTATGATATTGTCATTGGTCCAATCGCAAATGACCGTGTCGGACTACAGATCAGACGCTATATAGAACAAGAGATAACCTTCGAAACTTTCCTAGAAAGGCTGAAGTACATGAAAGGAATAACCTTTCAATACTTCTTCGGAACCCAACAGTCCATCCAACTACTTAAACGCTTATGAACGAAACAAAGTATATGATAGAGTGTATAACACGTGACCTCATTCTCAAACTCATGTCTGATAAGGACATGGATATGCAAGAGGCAGTTGATACTCTCTATAATTCTGACACATACGAAAAGCTCAAGGATACCCGAACAGGGCTTTATTTCCAGAGTACTGGATACGTCTATGACTATCTTAACAAGGAATTGTTAACAGGGAAAATGCAATAAGCAATAACCAAAGAGACGACCTTTTCGATTTGAAGAGGGCGTCTCTTTGCATCAAAGGAAGCCTCTCTTCGCAGTAAGGAAACGCCCTCTTCAAATCAAGGAGAGCCTTTCCTTCTTTACAGCACACTATCCCGTTAACTATTCCTCCCCTACTTGGGAGATTGAGTGGAGCTTTACATCCCTTCTTTCAGAGGAACTTTAGGAGACTTTCCGTTAACCATTCCAACTCTTAGAGACAGCTAAATGGCATGTTAATAACGACGTGAAAAACACTAACAAACCACTTTTTAGACTGCTTATAGCAATGTTAAAAAGATAGAAAAGCCTTAACATCTAGCATTTTTGGCGTACTTTTGTAATTTAATCAAGCAATGAAATTTGAATGAGTCTTACTAGTTTAGTAAACAAACTATACTTCCAACCACGCCGCAAGGAGCTAGATCGCTATACAACTGATGGTGAAGCTATACAGCAGGAGGTTATGGAATACCTTATAGAACGGGCTAAAGATACAGAATACGGACGCAAACATCTGTTCTCAACCATCACTTCTTATGATGATTTCGTGCATAACGTGCCCGTCAATACCTATGAAGAACTGAAGGACGACATCGATAGAATGCGTCATGGAGAACGTGATATTCTATGGCCAGGAGTGGTTAGATGGTATGCTAAGTCATCAGGAACTACAAACGACAAGAGCAAGTTTATACCCATAACTCACGAAGGACTGCAAACCATTCATTACCAAGGTGGTAAGGATGTAATCGCTTATTACCTTAGTAATCACCCAGAGAGTAAGCTCTTCAATGGCAAAGGTTTGATCCTTGGTGGTAGTCATTCTCCCAATTACAACTTGCACAACTCACTTGTTGGAGACCTAAGTGCAATACTCATAGAGAACATTAATCCACTTGCAAATATCGTGCGTGTCCCCAAGAAAGAGACTGCTCTATTGAGTGACTTCGAGGTGAAACGCGATCGAATAGCACGGGAAACTCTTAAGCAAAACATCACTAATATCTCTGGAGTACCATCATGGATGCTATCCGTATTAGTGCGTGTTATGGAGCTAAGTGGTAAACGACATCTTGAAGAAGTATGGCCTAATTTAGAGGTATTCTTCCATGGTGGCATTGCTTTCACACCCTATCGTGAACAATACGAACAGCTTATAACAAAGCAGGGAATGAACTATATGGAGACATATAACGCCTCGGAAGGGTTCTTCGGAATACAGGATGACCCTTCAGATAGCAGTATGTCGCTCATGCTTGATTATGGAGTATTCTACGAGTTCTTGCCTATGGACGAGTTTGGAAACGATCATCCTAACATCGTTCCACTATCTGGTGTAGAGGTAGGACGCAACTATGCTATGCTTATTAGTACCTCCTGCGGTCTTTGGAGATATGAGATTGGCGACACAGTACAGTTTACTTCCACCCGTCCTTATAAGTTTATTATCACTGGAAGAACCAAGTATTTCATCAATGCCTTTGGTGAGGAACTCATCATGGACAATGCAGAAAAGGGACTTGATGCCGCTTGTAAGGCTACAGGAGCGCAAATATTAGACTATACCGCAGCACCTATTTATATGGATGCAAAGGCTAAGTGCCGACATCAATGGCTCATTGAGTTTGCTAAGGAACCAGCGTCTATTGCAGAGTTTGCCACTATCCTTGATAACAAACTACAAGAGATCAACTCTGATTATGAGGCTAAACGCTATCATAATGTGACCCTTCAGCCCCTCGAAATCATTGTTGCTCGTAAGAATCTCTTCAATGATTGGCTGAAAACAAAGGGTAAGCTCGGTGGTCAACACAAGATTCCTCGCTTGTCAAACAGCCGTTCTAACCTCGAAGAATTACTGACAATGAACCAGTAAATACGCTCTTCTTAATTGTAAATACCCTCATGGAATGCTTGGAATACACCCCTCATCGACTACAAAAGTTCAATAAGATATGAAGAAAATAACACTCGCATATAGTCTTATAACCCTCCTTCTCCTATCGTTAGTGTCGTGTGCTAAGATGGGACAACCCGATGGTGGATGGTTTGATGAGACGCCTCCTAAGGTCGTAGGAGCCTCTCCCTCTGATCGAGCAACCGATGTAAACAGTAAGAAAGTGAACATCTTTTTCGATGAGTTCATCAAGTTAGAGAACGCATCAGAGAAGGTTGTTGTGTCTCCGCCACAGCTGGAAGCACCAGAGATAAAGGCTCAAGGCAAGCATATCTCTGTCGCTTTGCAAGACAAACTACAGCCAAATACAACCTACACTATCGACTTCTCGGATGCAATCTCCGATAACAACGAGGGCAATCCACTAGGTAATTACACTTACAGCTTCTCTACTGGCGATCATATTGATACTCTCGAAGTATCTGGCTATGTGTTGGAAGCAGAGAATCTAGAGCCTATCAAGGGTATACTCGTGGGTCTTTACAGCAATCAAAGTGACACTGCTTTCCAGAAACTACCGATGTTGCGCGTCTCAAGAACCGATAGTCGAGGGCACTTTGTGATACGTGGTGTTGCTAAAGGAGACTATCGCATCTATGCTCTAAAGGATGCGGACGGCAACTACAAGTATGATCAAAAGAGCGAAGAGATAGCTTTCACGCCTGAAGTTATCATGCCTTCGTGGAAGCCGGACATACGACAAGACACGCTGTGGACGGATTCTTTGCACATCAAAGACATTAAGCAGGTGCCTTACACCCACTTTCTTCCAGACGACGTAACGCTCTCTGCCTTCACAGCAGTACAAACGGATCGATACTTCATAAAGTCAGAACGAAAGGATGCAGACCATTTCACGCTCTTCTTTAGCTATGGAGATGCGAGCCTACCACAGCTTACTCCACTGAATTTCAACGCTAAGGATGCCTTCTTGGAAGAGCCAAGTATGAACCAAGATACCATTACTTATTGGCTTCGTGACTCTGCGCTTATCAATCAAGACACCCTGCGTATGAAGATGACTTACAATATGACGGACAGCACCGGGAGGCTTGTTCCACAGACCGAGACGCTTGAGCTACTTGCCAAAACACCTTATGCAAAGCGCTTGAAGAGCCAACAAGAGGAATACGACAAGTGGAAAAAGAAGCAAGATAAGGCTAAGGAACGTGGGAAAGCGTATGAGACAGCGATGCCAGCAAAGCCCCTTGACGTGAAATATAACGTCCCGTCGCAGATGAGTCCAGACCAGAATCTATCCTTCGAGATTGCTGCTCCGATAGAGAAGATCGATACTTCCAAGATACAACTCTATGAGAAGGTAGACAGCTCATGGTATCGAGCGAAGTACCAGTTGGGTACTGAACCTGGAAAACCACGTCAGTTACAACTCGTCAGTGCGTGGGATACAGGCAAAGAATACAGCTTGGAGCTTGATTCGGCAGCCTTCACGGATATCTACGGGAGGGTTTCTAAGAAGTACAAACAGGGTATTCGCATCCCTTCCGTTGATGAGTATGGCACCTTAGTGATGTCTCTTGAGGGCATGAAGGGCAAGAACTGCCTCGTACAACTGCTCAACGAAAGCGATAAACCAGTAAGGGAAACAACCGCAAAAGACGATAAGGCGACATTCTACTACATAAAGCCTGGCACGTACTACATGCGTCTCATTGTTGATGATAACGATAACGGCAAGTGGGACGGAGGCGATTATGCAACGCAGCGAGAGCCTGAGGCGGTGTATTACTACCCTAAATCCATAGAGTGCAAGGCGAAACGTGATGTGCAGGGAACGTGGAATCCACGCCTTCTACCGCTCTATCAACAGAAGCCTGGAGCAATTACTAAGCAGAAGGCAGATACGCAGCGTAAGGCAAGAAGTCGCAATCTGGAGCGTGCCCGCAGCCTCGGTATAGACCTCCCAAGCGAAGATATACTACAAGGGAAGGTAAAGATTAAGAAGGTTAAGGATAAGAAGTCTGGGCTTCAAAAGTAGCCTTTCCACTTATTCTCAGTCTTTTCTCCATTTGAGAAGAGTGTTTTCATGTATTACACGAGGAGTTAGCTTCCGTATCTTCGCAATAACTATTTCCTCCCAAATGATACCTCAAAGTAGGGACAGACGCCCTCGTCTGGAAACCCCACCCAACCTCCCCCAAGGGGAGGAGTGCCTCACGGGAGCTAATTCGTATAGTTATTATTAACTGGAAATAAGTACTAAAAGTAGGGACAGACGCCCTCGTCTGTCCGCCCCAATACCCCAATTAATTAACAAAGAGCCATCTGCTTGACGGACAGACGAGGGCGTCTGTCCCTACTGGTTCGCATCACGTCCAACGGAAGTAGATTATAGATGGATTCAAAGAGAGCCTTTCTTCAATTTGAAGAGAGGCTTTCTTCACATCAAGGAGAGGCTCTCTTTGCCCTCAAAAGGGCGTCTCTTCATTTGTTGTGAGTTTATACGTCTATAACAGTTATAACCTCATGCAAGGTAAAGAAAGGGCTTAATGACACTTTCCAAGCATAAATGGCAAGTAGCGATAGACGATTGCTACAATACAGCTTGCCACTATGCAGACCAGAGCATAGGCTATCAGTACACTATAATAAGCCCCATGATAGCCTAAACCCACCTTCTGAAGTGCTAAAGATAAGCAAAGGGGAACACCTCCACAGACGAAATAATAGACAATACTATGCGCTCCAACCCACTCTAATGGCTTACACCTTGACAGTTGCTCACAAACATTAACGAGTAAGAAGACGCTCGTCAACATATCAAGAAAGAATAGGAAATAAGAGTCTATACCTATTGGGTATATCATCGTATGCACCCCTTTGCACGTTGCATAACCTTTTATTACTATAAGAAATATAAAGAGAAATGACGTATATAATGGTGTGTTGATACGGTTGAAAACTTCTTTTCGATAATGATAAAACCATCCGATATAAAGGAAAAGGACTGCTTGCAGGGCATTGTTGATACACCAAGGATAATCAGTGGATTGTTTCGTTAAAAATACCGAACCAACAAAAGCACAAAAGGAGAGAATGAATAAGGGTATAACTTTTCCACGAGTTATCCACAAGAAAAGGCTAAAAACAACTTCAGAAACTATCAAGGCAGCTATAAACCAAGAGGCTCTACCAGTCAAGATAGGCAATAATAAACTCTCCCAGTCTATACTATGACCATGTACAAAGGCTTTCGGAAGTACCAAAACAGCAGTAAAAAGGAGGTAAGGAAGAAGTAGACTGCGCCCTATCGAAGTCAGCTTATGCTTCAAAGAAAAGCCTTGCTGTTTGTACATGAGGTATCCTGACAGAAAGAAAAAGACGATTAGAACATTCGAAACATACCAATCATAAGGAATAAGGTTACCTCCTGTATAATAGATTTCAGTATGATCCAACAATATTGCCAGCATACAGAAACCACGCAGCATGTCTATCCAATGTTCCCTCTCTACCATCATTTGCACTATTGACAACCCTCCATTATAGGTGTCCCTTATAGTCAGATCAATATAAAAACACTAATACTTCCTCTCTATCTAACAATCGCCACCTTACAAACAACGCCATTGTTGCCGTCTTCATCAGCACTTTCAACCATATAAACACCTGATGCAACGGGTTTGCCGAACTTGTCCTTGCCATCCCAAACAAAGCTACCACCATTGCTAGTACCCGCTGCGACGAGTACACCATTTGTCGTAACAATCTTCACATCAGCGTTCATTGAGAGTCCAACAATGGTGATTGGACCTGTATAACCGGGCTTAACTGGATTCGGATAAGCGTATGTATTGTCCTTACTCGGTCGGTCGGATGGTGTCGTCGCATCGCTCATGTAAGAGCATAAACCCTTGTCCGTACCGAAGAATACTTCGCCTGTTGCGTTGTTGATAGCGATAGAAAGGATATTATCCGATAGGAGCGGACTATTTGAAGAGAGGATATGTTTCACCTGTGTCATATTATCGGCACTAATGAGATAAACACCATTTGCCTTTGTTCCAAACCATTTTCTGCCTCCTCCATCAATAGCCATACAGGTGACATCAATGCCTGACAGAAGGTAATCGGCAAGGTTGGTACCATCGTTACGAGGTACTTTCACCTGTGTAAAGACGGCTGTTTCAGGGTTATCAATAGCCGAACGAGACAAGAGAAGTGGTCCTATCGTAGTGGTAACCCACACATCTCCATTCGACAAAGGTGTCACGCTATGGGGTACTAAGTCTAAGTTCGAACCATCCTGATTGACAAATCGAGTGAAAGAAAGCAACTTGTCGGTTGCTGGTTGGTAACAGAACAAAGCAGGATAGCCCCAGTGATCGTTACAGAACCATAAGTTGTTGCGGTTATCGAAGACCATACTTGTTAGGACAGAGCCCCCTACTCCATCCTTCATGAGGGTTGGCTTACTGAAAGAAGTCATCTGTCCATCAGCCGAAAGACGCAAGAGATTCTCTCTGGAGGTTTGACTGTTCAATATCCAAAGGTTGCCTTTATTATCGAAACAAAGTCCATTAATAAGCACATAGTTGTTTCCTAACTCTCGTCCTCGGTCCATTGCGCCTTGCAACAAACTGTTGTCTTTGTTGTAATAAGCCTTTAACTGTCCATCAAGGAACTCGTATAAGCCTGTCCTTCCACCAACAAATACATGGTTAGCATTACGTGGGTCAACTGCTATAACATTGTTATCTAGATAGTCATAGCCCGTTTTTAACGATAGATTCTCTTGATAATTCGTCCACTCACCATCGTGTAGAATCTGTACAGCACCCGGTGTATTAGAGTCTGCATAACCTGATTTAAACATACCCGGAACGGTATATAAGCGGTTATTAAGGTATTGGATATAGGCAAAACTATTATACTTTGGACCTCCAGGACTCAATGTTTTCGCTTGATTAAGGAGGTTTGCATCCATCGTCTTCGGTCTTGCCACATAGTCACCAACCCGTGTCCAGTTGTTCTTATCAAGCAAGTTTGCCGTTAACGGAGCACGATATAGCCCATTAGACTGGCTTGCGGCATAGATGTAAGAACCATCCAGATAACTGTAATTAACTGGAAAGGAGAGGTTGTAACTGTCGCTTATTTCTGCCTTAGCAACATTCAGTTTGACAAGTCCGAAGCCTGTTGAGAGATAGCAATAAGCCCCATTCATATCAATACTATAGACAGTCTTGTCGGAAGTCAAAGCCTTTAAGTAATAGTCGGGTACGTTCGTAACGTTCCCCTTAGCGTCCATTAGATCGATATTATTGTCTTCGTAGACAATAACAAGGCGCTTGGCGACTTCGTTCCAACCAATGAATCGGATGTCAATAGAGCTTAGTCCGTTCTGTTTATCGTATGTCTGAATACTTTGATCAGCCTTATTATAAGTGTAAAGGGCATTAGATGCAAGTACATATAACCGATTGCCTCCTTGCTCAACCCATTGTATGTTGGCATAAGAAAGGTAAGACTTCCATGTCCCAATACCTCCTGCAATGGCAGAGAGAGAGGATATAAGAATGATAAAAGATAGGATAATTCGTTTTATTGTCATAGTGGGTTCTTGTCGAAATGAATATTATCTTGCTTGCTGCTCAAGGTTTATATAATACATGAGCTTATATACATTAAACAGAAAGACACTTGGTTTATTGCTTTCTAAACGATGTTTTAAGGGCTTATGAAGCAACTTGAAAGCCAAAAAGAGGAGCTTTGCGAGGTGGAAATGATGGATTCTTTCAACCATCTTGAGCAGTGAAGAGAAGTTGATTAAGTCCTTTCTGAATTGGAAGAGAGTGTGT
This sequence comes from Prevotella veroralis, assembly GCF_018127765.1. Taxonomy (NCBI): domain Bacteria; kingdom Pseudomonadati; phylum Bacteroidota; class Bacteroidia; order Bacteroidales; family Prevotellaceae; genus Prevotella; species Prevotella veroralis. Next base: position 1,965,617 of record NZ_CP072330.1, read on the forward strand.
AATGCCTCCTCGGTCTTGCTTATGTATGCCTCATTAGACTCAAAGTTACAGAACAGAACGGGGTTATCAATGTGGTTAATAGTAAGTCCTTGCTCTTGAAAACGCTTCCCCAACAACACGTCTTCATAGCCATAACGATTAATGCGCTCGTCGTATGGACATTCACCTAATGCACTTCTTCGTATGAGGATATTAGTTGCAAGATGTTGAAAAGGTTGTTTTTGTCGTTTTTCTATGGTGTTATTAGCTTCGCACGCACACTCATATTTGTATCTAAGATTCCCTTTCCATTGTTCTGGATTGCCACCTATTCTGATGCCACCAACGACCACATCGCTTTCTGCTTGCGTGTATCTACGAATGAAATCGGGGTTATCAAGGGATAAATCACCATCTATGAAGAGGATACGATCACCTTTTGACTGTGAGAAAAGGAAGTTGCGAATGGCTGACCGACCGACATTCTCCTGCCTTATAATATACTGCACGCCCTCTAACTGACCAATGACTTTGTTACACTCAACGATGTACTGATTCGTAGTATCAGCCATTGTCCCATCGTCAGCCACGATAATCTCATACGCAATACCACACTCCATACATTGCCGTTGCAGCTCTGTTACCAAAGCCACACAGCTACATTTATAAACAGGAAGGAGTATTGATAGCACGTAGATGAATGCTTTAGCAAGATGAGGATAGGTATTCTGCGAGCTTCTTAACGGCTCTTGCACGGTGAGAAATCTGATTCTTCACTTCTTCGCCAAGCTCTGCAAAGCTCTTATCATAGCCTTCTGGGATGAAAATAGGGTCATATCCGAAACCTTCTTTACCATGTTTCTCGGTTGCAATACGCCCTTCGACACGCCCTTCAAATTGATGTTCTACACCATTAATGATTAATGAGATAACCGTGCGGAAACGTGCTGTACGATCCTTAACATTCGACATCTTCGATAGTAACTTACGCATGTTTGCCTCGCTATCATGGTCAGTTCCCTCTGCATAACGAGCTGAATGTACACCGGGTTCACCATTGAGAGCATCCACCTCAAGCCCCGTATCATCCGCAAAACAATCGTGGTTGTAATGCTCAACGATGTAGGTTGACTTTTGGCGAGCGTTCTCCTCCAATGTTAAACCTGTCTCTGGAATATCCTCATGACAGCCTATTTCAGCCAAAGAGACAATCTCAAAGTCCTTACCAAGGATATCCTTTATCTCCTCAAGCTTATGTTTATTATTCGTTGCGAATACTATTTTCATCTCAAAAAGCCATTTATTCTTTGTTTACAGGCACACTCTCGGCAGCTTGTTGCAGCTTCTCTATCTGCTTCTTCTTATCCTTCTTTGCCTTAATCTTTATCTGATCAAAGCCCTCGCCATACACTCCTATGACCGAACTCTGGCTTACGAAGGCCGTAGGGTCAACCATCTTGATAAGACGGAAGATAGTTTTACTCTCGTTCTTCTTCGCCAGTAAGCATATAACCTTCATGTCATTGCCTGTGTACCAACCGTGTCCATCGAGTATAGTAAGGGCGTGCTCCGTCTCATCGACGATAGCTTTGGCTATTTCCTCATGTTTCCATGAGAAGATAAGGAACTGTACTGACTCCCTTCTCATGTTCATTACGTGGTCAAGCATGAAGCATTCGATGAACATAGTGCAGTATCCAAAGACCATCTTATGCAATCGGTCGACCATAGAACCAAACTGCGGGAAGAAGAGACAACTACCTACTATCAATATATCGACGCCCATCAACACTTGTCCTAACGATATGTCGCGATACTTATTGACGCAGGCTGCGATGATATCAGTGCCTCCTGTACTTCCATTATTTAAGAAGACGATGGCAAGACCAGTACCAGTTATACAACAGCCAATAATCAATGACATGAAATCCTGCCCCTCCCCGAGCACCTTAATGAAGTGTCCATGAGCATCAACAGGCATCAGGTCTTGTGCAAACTTCAGCATAAAGTAGAGCGCGAAGATAGCATATATGGTCTTCATCATAAACTTGAAGCCCAGAATCTTTAGTGCGACAACCAACAGGGAGATGTTGATTATCATGTAAGTGTTCTCTATCTTGAATCCAGTTGCATAGTAAACAATGGCGGACATACCCGTTACTCCACCCGTTACTATCTCATAGGGAAGGAGGAAGATAGTAAAGGCTACGGCATAAAGAAGCAGTCCCAACGTAAGAAAGAGATAATCCTTTGCTTCGGAACGGATAAGCTGTTGATTAATAGTCATAGGTTTTAAAAGGTATATAGAGGGGATGCGTGCAGTGTAAACACACATCCTCTCTGGTTATAATATTAGTTACTTACAAACGATGTTGATAATCTTTCGAGGCACAACGATGATCTTTACAATCGTTTTACCATCTATGTAATGCTTACTGCGGTCGTCTGCTAATGCGCACTTCTCGATGTCTTCCTTCGTAGCATCAGCTGGGAAAGTCATTTGAAAACGTGCTTTACCATTGAAAGAGACGGTCAGTTGCACCTCATTCTCCACCAAATAAGACTCGTCCCAAGCTGGCCAAGCGGCATCACAAACGCTCTTTGTCTCACCACCCAACTGCTCCCACAACTCTTCTGCCATGTGTGGTGCGAATGGCGCAATGACAATTACCAGCTTTTTCAACAATTCCTTGTTAGCACACTTCTGCTGACTTAGCTCATTAACACATATCATGAACGCTGAAATAGCCGTGTTGTAAGAGAACTGCTCAATGTCTCCTGTCACCTTCTTGATGAGCTTGTGCACACTCTTCAACGACTCCTTCGATGGCTCCTCATCGTTCAGTTCCTGTTGATAAAGCTTCCAGAACTTCTTTAAGAAGCGGAAACATCCATCAATACCATTGGTATCCCAAGGCTTACTTGCCTCTACCGGACCTAAGAACATCTCGTAGAGACGAAGCGTATCGGCGCCATACTGCTCCACAATATCATCTGGATTGACAACGTTGAACATGGACTTTGACATCTTCTCTATCGCCCAACCACACTTGTAAACAGCGTTACCTGCGGTACTCTCATTCGATGTTCTATCAGCTGATTTACTACCATCTTCAAAGATAAATTCGGCATCTTTGTATTCAGGACGCCATGCCTTGAAAGCCTCAACATCGAGCACATCAGCATGAACAATATTCACATCGACATGGATAGGAGTAGTTTCATACTTGTCTTTAAGCCCTAAGCTAACAAAGACAGGAGCCTTTGAATGGTCATCGGAATTGATTCGATAAACAAAGTTAGAGCGTCCTTGAATCATACCCTGGTTCACTAACTTCTCGTATGGTTCGTCTTTACAACTGCAACCAATATCGAATAAGAACTTATCCCAGAATCGACTGTATATCAAGTGACCTGTGGCATGCTCGGTACCACCCACATATAAATCCACATTCTGCCAATACTCATCAGCCTCACGACCCACAAGTGCATCGTTATTATGCGGATCCATGTAGCGAAGATAGTATGCCGAACTACCTGCGAAACCTGGCATTGTATTCAACTCAAGCGGGAATACGGTCTCATCATCTACTAATGACTTATCAACAACCTTGTTTTCTTTCTCGCTCCAAGCCCACATCTTCGCACGACCCAATGGTGGTTCGCCACTCTCGGTAGGCTCATATTTATCTATCTCAGGCAACTCCAGCGGCAAGCAGTCCGTTGGTACCATGTAAGGCATCCCTTTCTTATAATAGACAGGGAATGGTTCTCCCCAATAGCGTTGGCGTGAGAAGATGGCATCACGCAATCGGTAATTCACCTTCACACGTCCGATTCCTCTCTCACTAACAAACTTCTTTGTCTTTGCGATAGCCTCTTTCACCGTAAGCCCATTGAGTGAGAAACCCTCCAAAGCCGCCTCCTTGCCTTCTGCAGGAGAATTAATAACGATTCCTTCTTTCGCATCGAAGCTCTCTTCCGACACGTCCGCGCCCTCAATCAGAGGTACGATTGGCAAGTTAAAGTGCTTTGCGAAGGCATAATCACGGCTGTCATGAGCAGGCACAGCCATAATTGCTCCAGTGCCATAACCCGCTAGTACGTATTCAGACACATATATAGGAAGCTGCTCACCAGTGAATGGGTTAATGCCATAAGAGCCTGAGAAGACACCCGTCACCTTACGATCTGACATTCGTTCAAGCTCTGTGCGCTTCTTTACATAAGCCAGATAATCCTCCACCTCAGCTTTCTGTGCATCCGAGGTAAGCTCTTTTACAAGTTCAGACTCTGGTGCAAGAACCATGAAAGTGACGCCAAACATTGTATCAGCACGCGTTGTGAAGATGGTAAACTTTCCTTCTTTCTGTCCTTCAGAACCATTTGGAGTAACATACTTAAACTCCACCTCTGTTCCTTCCGAGCGTCCTATCCAGTTCTTCTGGGTCTCTTTAATAGAATCAGACCAGTTTATTTTCTCTAAACCATCCAATAGTCTCTGGGCATAAGCAGACACTCTTAGGCACCACTGCTTCATCAGCTTTTGCACAACTGGGTATCCGCCACGCTCGCTAACACCATTGACAACCTCGTCATTAGCCAACACTGTACCCAAACCAGGGCACCAATTCACCATCGTCTCACCCAAGTAAGCAATGCGATAGTTCATCAGTTTCTCCTGTTGCTCATGCTCATCCATGCTCATCCAGTCGCGTGCTGAGAATACAAACTCCTCACTTTTAGCCACGTCGAGATTGAGAGTTCCCTCCTCTTCAAAGTGCTTTACGAGTTGAGAAATAGGCTGCGCCTTCTGCAAACGATTGTCGTAATAGGAGTTAAACATCTGTTCGAAAGCCCATTGCGTCCAATGGTAGTAATGCGGATCACATGTTCTTACCTCTCTATCCCAGTCGAATGAGAAGCCAATCTTATCCAGTTGCTCACGGTAACGGGCTATGTTTTTCTTCGTCGTAACCTCTGGGTGCTGTCCAGTCTGTATGGCATACTGCTCTGCGGGGAGCCCATAAGCATCATAACCCATAGGGTTTAAGACGTTAAAACCCTTGAGTCTCTTATAACGAGCATATATATCACTGGCTATATAACCCAACGGGTGCCCCACATGTAAGCCTGCCCCAGATGGGTAAGGGAACATGTTTAGCACGTAGAACTTCTGTTTATTCTTATCCTCAACAACCTTGTAAGTCTTCAAATCAACCCACTTCTGTTGCCATTTCTGCTCAATGTCTCTGAAGTTGTATTCCATTCTTTCACTTGTTATAACTAATGTGCAAATTTACAAAAAGTATTCGATACTAATGCTATTTACCTGTCTTTAATTCGCTTAACGACCAACGATTAAAACACTAAAAAAGATGGATTGGAACAGAAAGAACATGATTTTAGACAAGAGGCACACGGCGAACAAATAGGGATTGTACATATTTTTATCACGGAATACACGAATATAAGGAGTTCACAGAGGCATTGTGACACCGAGACCTAAAGGTCATCGAACGCACGGAAACCTAACGGGAGCAAATCGGGGGAAGCCTCATCGCTGTGTAACCAGACCCTACCTCGTTTGTAAGAACAACAAGGCTCCACACAAGAAAAGCACCAAAAAGTAGGGACAGACGCCCTCGTCTGGAAACCCCTCCCAGCCTCCCCTAAGGGGAGGAGTGCCTAACGGAAGCTAATTGGAATGGTTCTTTCTATACAAAAGGATACCACAAAGTAGGGACAGACGCCCCCGTCTGGAAACCCCTCCCAGCCTCCCCCAAGGGGAGGAGTGCCTAACGGAAGCTAATTGGAATGGTTCTTTCTATACAAAAGGATACCACAAAGTAGGGACAGACGCCCTCGTCTGTCCGCATAAAGCGGGGAAGTTGGTTGCAGATCTGGCGTGCTCTGGCGGACAGACGAGGGCGTCTGTCCCTACAGGTTGGCATGTTCTTTAAATAAAGAAACGCTTTCTTCAATATGAAGAGGGCGTTTCCTTGCCATGAAAAGGGCGTCTCTTCACATCGAAGAAACGCCCTCTTTGTTTGTAAATAATACTATCTACTCCCCTCTCCATTCGGAGAGGGGCTGGGGGAGAGGCTTCTTCTCTCCCCTTGGGAGGGGTTGGGGGAGGTTTTACCATTCGGAGAGGGGACGGGAGTGAGGCTTCTTCTTTCCCCTTAGGGGAGGCTGGGAAAGGTAAAAAAACGTAAAAAAACAAGTAGTAACTATTGACAAGTTGAAAGAAAAAACATATCTTTGTCTCCGATTATTAACTATATCTTAGAAAGGATACCATTATGAGAAGAAACGCCATCCTACTATCAATAATCCTCTTCTTGACAACCCCTTTATCGGCACAAGAAGCCACTAAGAGTGACACAACGAAGACGCAAAAGTTGAAAGAAGTCGTTGTGACGCATCAAAAACAGCTGATTAAGAATGATATTGACAAGCTGACTTACAACGTGAAAGACGATGTGACGGCACAAACGAAGAACACGTTAGAGGTGCTGAAAAAGGTTCCCTTCGTCACTGTCGATGGTCAGGACAATATCAAAGTACAAGGTTCTACGAACTTCAAAGTATATAAGAACGGGCACCCCGACCCTGCTTTTGCAGGGCAAAGTCTCAAAGAGATACTGAAAGCAATGCCTGCTTCTACCATCAAGAGGATTGAGGTTATCACCGATCCTGGTGCTAAGTATGATGCCGAAGGGACGTCAACTATACTCAACATCGTAATGATGAGTAACGTACGAATGCAAGGATTATCAGGCAATATACAAACAAATGTAAGTTCATACGGCTCTGCTGGACTTGGAACATCGCTCACTACGCAGGTGGGAAAGCTCACTACTACCATTAACTACATGGAATATTATCAGGCAGGGAAGCAAACGGAAAGAGAGGTAGAAAGCTCGTTTACATACCTCAAGACGGGTGAGAAATCTCTTGAAAAGAGTCACCACGCCACGAGTGGGAACATTCATATCGGTAACGTCAGTGCCAGTTATGAGCTTGACTCACTGAATCTCTTGACTGCATCGGCCTCTCTTTTCGGTTATAAGGTGGGCAATACGGTTATATCGAACTATGAACGATGGGACAAGAACAACCATCTTCTCTATCAATATGACGAATCCACAGCGATACCTCACTACTCTTATTTCAACATCGGAGGGCGGTTAGACTATCAGCACAAGACTCATTTGGATGGAGAAGTGCTCACACTGTCTTACATGTTGGCTGCTACACGCCATCGAAGGACTACTCGTATAGAGTTAAGTAACCTTGTGAATGCACCTTTCAACTACACTGCTTGTGACTTACACTCGCGTGAGCGATTCACTGAACACACCTTCCAATTAGATTACGTGCGCCCCTTTGGTAAACAGCATAAGCTCGAAAGCGGTCTAAAATACATCTTTCGTAACAATAACAGTCACACACGTACAGATTACACAGGCTCTATGCCGAACGAAGACAAGGAGTTTAAGCATAACACACAGGTGGCTGCTGCCTATCTGTCTTACCTCTTTACGGCTGGTAATTGGTCTGCTCGGGCTGGCTTGAGATATGAGTATAGCTATATGAAAGCCGACTTTCCCGATGGAAGCGGTACGGGTTTCCATGCCAATCTCCATGACTGGGTGCCCTCCGCAAGCGTTCAATACAAGATAACAGACGCCCAAACGATAAAGTTCAGTTATAGTACAAGCATCAATAGACCCGGTATCAAGTATCTTAATCCGGCTGTTGTTCGCACGCCGAACTATGTATCTTATGGTAATGCCGACTTAGGAAGTAGTCATAACCAAAAGCTCCAAATGACCTATACATTAATCACTCCGAAACTGACCTGGAGCTTCACTCCTTATTACACCTTCACTAATAACGATATAACAGGAACCCGTTACACAGATGGACAGGATATTGTTGCAACATACGATAACGTTATGAAGAAGAAAAGTCTGGGTTTATCTTCTTACACGCAATGGCAACCTTTCACAGGAACGAGCCTTCGTTTGAATGGTTCGGTTAATTATTCACGGATCAGCATCCCCTCTCCTGCGATACAGAACAGGGGCTGTTGGGGGGATATATACTTCGATGTGGAACAGAAGTTACCATGGAAATTGACTTTCGAGGCGAACCTTTATGTGCAATTCGGACGCCCTGTATATACGCCTTACCTATATGGGGAACGCTGGAACAACTATGTATTCAATCTTACCAGACGTTTCCTCAAAGATAAACTTACCCTTACACTTTATAGCAAAATGCCTTTCACGAAACGACAGGAGTATAACACGCGTACCGTGAAAGGCGACTTTATAGGACAAGAGAAGTCTTGGGGTAAGCCAAGAGAGTTTGGTATTAGCCTCTCATGGAACTTCGGAAAGCTGCGTGCAAACGTGAAGAAAGTTGATAGGAGCATAAAGAATGATGACTTAGTGGGCGGTACGAAGCAATAGAGAGGGCTATCAGAAGTGAGCAAAAATTTGCTTATTAATATAAAAAGGAGTATCTTTGCGAAAAACAAAGATACTCCTTTCTATATATGGCAACACATCCCTTATGGTCTGACGACTACTGGTTACTCCTCCTCCAGCTGTATTTAAAGAAGCCGGAGGGCATGAAGCCAATGTATTCCCATGCGTTGGTAGAGCTTAGTTTGGAACTTCATATACCGCCAAAGAGCCTCTATGAACAGCAATTCAAGCTGCGTCACCGTGACACACCAGTGTTACAACTTATCTGGGAAACCTACGCTGAGAACACACGCAAGCTCAATAAGGATGTGAAGAAACTGCGTTCAATGAAGGGATTCGGCAAAGCGAAGGAGTTTTATAATGGTGTGCAACTAAGAGAAACATTTGAGCATGACTTCCTTCCAATAGATGGTTATAATGAATTGAGACCTTTCATGCTCGTGATAATATTAGATCTTTACTTCCGACTGACGCCTATCACGATGGTAGAAGAGACTCCCGAGATACGTGAAATGGCTAAGTTGATGAAGATAAAAGCCCATTCTGTGGTGGAGGTAATGGATGTCTTCCAGGTTTGTGACCCTTATCTCAATCGCGAAGAACTAATGATTACGCCCCTGTTATTGCCTTGTCAGGATATATGGAACCGATATGGTAATGATAACCCAGATAGACTTTCTGCCCTAGCTGCACAATTAAAAGATTACTTCCAGTGATTTTCATGCTTTTTTTTAGTACTTTTGTAGCGTAATTCAGGTATAGTAATGGCACAAGAACAAGTACAGATTCAGACCCAAAAACAGCAACAGGTGCAGCGTCTCTCACAGCAACAAATGTTGCAAGTGAAGCTCTTGGAGATGCCACTCACCGAACTGGAAGAGTCTGTGAACGCCGAGTTAGATGATAACCCAGCGTTAGAAGCAGGTGGAGAGGAGTCTGATAGCATTGATACAAACGATTCCGTAGAACAGAGAGAGGATGATGATTTCGACTCACAACAGGAACGTGAGGAGAGACAAGACGCCCTTGACTCTGCTTTGGAACGTATGCAATCGGATGACGACTTGCCGACTTACGATGCACGACAGCAACGCAACAATGCTGACTATGAGGAGATTGTTTACGGAGATACCACTTCCTTTATCGATAAACTCAATGAGCAGGTGGGCGAACTGGAGCTTACTGAACGGCAAAGGGATATTCTGGAGTATCTTATTGGTAGTTTGGACGACGATGGACTACTGCGGAAAGACTTGGACACCATCAGTGATGAACTTGCAATCTACCATGGTATTGATGCTACAACACAAGAGATTGAGGATGTACTAAAGCTATTGCAGGACTTTGATCCAGCTGGTATCGGTGCCAGAAGTTTGCAGGAATGTTTGTTACTGCAAGTAGAGCGAAAGGTTGAAAACGGCGAGTGGCAACGCGACGGACAGTTATATCAATATGTGAAACAGGTTCTCACACGCCATTTCGATGCTTTCACGAAGAAGCATTGGGATAAGATTAAGGTCGCAATGGGGCTCTCTGATCTTCAAGTGGAGACCTTGCAAAAGGAGATACGCAAGTTAAATCCAAAGCCGGGAGCATCTATGGGTGAAACACAAGGGCGTAACCTACAACAGATAACACCTGACTTTATCATCGAAACAGAGGATGATGGCACCGTTACCTTTAGTCTTAATCATGGTAATCTACCAGAGTTACACGTCTCACCGAGCTTTAATGAGATGCTGGCAGCCTATCGGAACAATAAAGCAGGTATGAATCGACAAGAGAAGGAAGCCTTGCTTTATGCCAAAGAGAAGGTTGATAAGGCACAAGGATTCATTGAGGCAGTGAAGCAAAGACGCCATACTCTACAAGTAACAATGCGTGCTATCATTGATATTCAGCGTAAATTCTTCCAAGACGGGGATGAGGCTGAATTGAAGCCAATGATTCTTAAGGATATAGCAGACCGCACCGGACTGGATATCTCGACGATTTCTCGAGTGAGCAACATCAAGTATGCGCAAACAAAGTGGGGCACTTTCCCACTTAGGTTCTTCTTCTCTGATAGCTACACAACCACTGATGGCGAGGAAATGTCTACTCGGAAGATCAAGATAGCACTGCGAGATCTAATCAAGGAAGAGGATAAGAGTAAGCCTCTTAGCGATGACGCATTAGCAAAACAACTAAAGGAAAAGGGCTTCCCGATAGCTCGGCGCACTGTTGCTAAGTATCGAGAACAACTGGGCTTACCGGTTGCAAGGCTTAGAAAAGAATGATTGTAAAGGTATTAGAAGAACCATTTGAGATGAATGAAAAGAATATTATATTAACCGCAAGAGTAGTGAGTATGGTGCTCACACCCTTTTACTTGCCCGTAGTAGGCATTCTTGCTATCTTTACCTTCAGCTATCTTAGCATGTTCCCATGGCAAGCTAAGCTCTCTTATATCCTATTGGTTTATGCCTTTACAGTGCTTTTTCCCACCGTTCTTATCCATCTCTACCGTCAGTATCAGGGGTGGACTCCTATACAATTAGGGCAGAAAGAGAAGCGAGTAGTACCTTATATATTATCCATTGTGTGCTATTTTACGTGCTTCTACATCATGAACTTACTTCATCTACCGCACATGCTGACCTCGATACTCATAGTTGCTCTGGTCATACAGATACTCTGTGCCATCATTAATATATGGTGGAAAATATCGACACACACGGCAGCTATTGGTGGAGTAACAGGTTCTTTGATAGCCTTCTCATTGTTATATAACTTTGATCCAATGTGGTGGCTATGCCTTACACTGATAGTTTCAGGGATGGTTGGAAGCAGTAGGATGATCCTTAGACAACACTCTTTAGAACAAGTGACATCGGGCTTCTTCCTTGGAATCGTCAGTTCATTCCTTACGATTATAAACTTATAAGTAAACGAGATAAGCATTAACTCAACTATAACACGAAGTAGATATGAAGCCATTAGTTAGTATTATTATGGGTTCGACAAGCGACTTACCAGTAATGGAAAAGGCTTGTAAGTGGTTAGAACAGCAAGAGATTCCTTTCGAAGTGAATGCTCTTTCAGCACACAGAACGCCTGATGCCGTTGAAACCTTTGCTAAGGAAGCTAAGGGAAGAGGCGTAAAAGTAATCATCGCAGGTGCTGGTATGGCAGCAGCCTTACCTGGTGTCATTGCTGCATCAACCCCATTACCAGTCATCGGAGTGCCTATCAAGGGTATGCTTGATGGTCTCGATGCGATGTTATCGATAATTCAAATGCCTCCAGGGATACCTGTTGCAACCGTAGGAGTCAATGGCGCACAGAACGCGGCGATACTTGCTGCAGAGATGATAGCCCTTGGTAACGATGCTATTGCACAAAAGATTGACAACTGGAAGGCGTCTTTAGGACAGAAGATAGAGAAGGCTAATAAGGAACTAGCAGCCATTCAGGACTATAAGTATAAGTGCTAAGCAACTTTATTTGCCGTAACTCGCCATTCAAAACTCATCCTTCATGATTGTTACAATCACTTACCAAGCATAGAGAGAGGCGTGAGTTTTGAGTGATGGGGTATGAATTAAGAAGATAAAAGACAATGATTGATTTATTTAACTATGCCAGGAGGAAGACCACAGTAGCCCATGTTGGGGCATTGAACATCGGTGGTGAGAATCCAGTTCGTATACAGTCTATGACCACAACATCCACTGATGACACAGAAGGAAGTGTGGCTCAAGCCAAAAGAATCATTGATGCTGGAGGCGAACTCGTGCGCCTTACCACACAAGGAAAGCGTGAGGCAGAGAACTTAAAACATATCAATGCTAAGTTGAGAGCCGCTGGCTATAACACACCTCTGTGTGCAGACGTTCACTTCAATGCGAATGTTGCAGACGTAGCAGCGCTCTATGCAGAGAAAGTACGCATCAATCCAGGTAATTATGTGGACCCAGCTCGAACGTTCAAAAAGCTTGAATATACTGACGAAGAGTATGCGCAGGAGTTGAAGAAGATTGAGGATCGACTCGTTCCATTCATCAATATCTGTAAAGAAAACCATACGGCAGTACGCATAGGAGTAAATCATGGTAGCTTATCAGACCGCATTCGCAATCGATATGGCGATACTCCGGAGGGCATAGTGGCAAGTTGTATGGAGTTCCTACACATCTTTCGCAAGCATAACTTCCATGATGTCGTTATCTCTATCAAGTCTTCTAATACCGTAGTGATGGTTCGCTCTGTCCGACTATTAGTTTCCGAGATGGAGAAAGAGGGCATGAATTACCCATTACACTTAGGTGTTACAGAGGCAGGAGAGGGTGAAGACGGTCGTATCAAGAGTGCTGTTGGTATTGGCGCATTGCTTGCTGATGGCATAGGAGACACCATTCGCGTATCGTTAAGTGAGGAACCTGAATGTGAGATACCCGTTGCCAAGTACCTTGCATGGTATCTTCGCCGTCACGAGAAACATATTCTTATCCCTGGCGAAGCCTATGCTGGCTTTGATTACTTGCGTCCCGAACGTCGTAAGACAGTGGCTGCTGGTAACATAGGAGGCGATAACGTTCCTGTAGTCATTGCTACTCGTCACCCTAAACAAGCTGCTGTTGAGGTTTCATCAGCCGAGTTGCCAAGTCCAGACTATATCTATGTGCAGGGCGAACTACCAGAGAAACAAGAGAAGAAGCAAAGGTATATCCTCGATTATGATGCCTATATGAATCTTGCCAATAGTGGTTGTCAATCGTTGGAGAACGTTTATCCCATCTTTCCAGTTACTGGTATGCCTTTCATCAGTGCAATTAATAAGGATGTAAAGTTCCTTGTTTTGAAGTTTGGAACACCCTCCGAGGAGTTCTTAGCATGCTTAAAAGCTCATCCAGAGGTGGTTGTTATCTGCATGACTAACCATCAGAACCGCCTTGGAGACCAACGCGCACTGGCTCATCAACTGATGATTGCAGGCGTGAAGAACCCTCTTATCTTCGCACAAATGTATCAACACTCTACGACGGATGCACCGATACAACCAGCCAATACGCCTGCTTCGTTAATAGTTAGCCCCAAAGAGCAATTCCAACTAGAAGCTGCTGCAGACATGGGAGCACTCATGATGGATGGACTCACCGATGGTTTATGGCTCATGAATAATGGAGATTTGGCACAGGAAGATATTGAACAGACTGCTTTCGCTATCCTTCAGGCAGGCAGATTACGCATGGTTAAAACCGAATACATCTCTTGTCCAGGTTGCGGACGTACCCTCTACGACCTCAGAACCACCATTGCTCGCATCAAAGAAGCCACTAAAGGCATGAAAGGACTTAAAGTAGGTATCATGGGATGTATCGTTAATGGACCTGGAGAAATGGCTGATGCGGACTACGGATACGTTGGTGCTGGACCGAAGAAGGTGAGCCTCTATCGTAAACAAGTGTGCATTGAACATAACATACCAGAGGAGGAAGCAGTAGAGCATCTGCTTGCTTTGATAAGAGCTGACCAAGCAGAAAAGAACAAGTAATAGATATCCCATCATCAAGAGAAGCCCCTTTCGAGGGGCTTTTTGTAATGAATTCATCATGTATAAGGCACTTATATAGAGCAAATTAGGCGTATCTGTTAAAAAAGGTAATAATGTTGATAAAGTAAAAAGGTAGTATATTAATCGCTTGTATCTTTCCTTTTTATCACCTATCTTTGCACCATGAAGGTACTAAAGAGGTTTAAGCTACAACCCCTGAGACGCTATAATCTATCCATATTAGGCGCACAGGTAGGCGTATATGCTGCTCTTGTCTCTATCTGGACACTGGTCACCATGCTCATAGAACATGATATCAACACCATTCAAGAGTCAATTCGCATCAACGCTTTAGTACTCTTCTTGCTCTTAATTGTCTTCATGGTCAACTTCTATCTACTTGTTCCTTACTTCTTCGAAGCAAAAGATAGGATTAAACAATGGATCTTTTGGATTATCAATTTAGTGTTTATTATCCTCTGGGATAAGCAGTTTTTCAACATATATAATGCCACCTTGCCATCCGATACCACCCGAATTGGATTCTATCAGTTCGGTGTTCTATGGATGATACTCAACTATGCTATGGTCGTAGCAGCCATCTTTGTGCGTTATTATATCCGTCACAACGCATTGAAAAGACAGCTAAGAGAACAGAAACAGAAGATGACAGAGGCAGAGTTAGCCTGGTTGAAGAACCAACTAAACCCTCATTTCCTCTTCAATACACTGAACAATATAGCGTCACTAACGCAGACCAGCCCTGCAAATGCACAACGGGCAATAGGTCAACTATCAGAGTTATTGCGCTACACATTGTATGCCACGCAGCCAAAAGAGGTGAGTTTGATGGGCGAGATAGCCTTTATTAAGAACTACATCAACCTCATGCGCCTTCGTTCGGGGGCTAATGTAGAGATAACCAGCCAGTTCACAATTCAGAACTCACAGCTATTAATAGCCCCACTGTTATTCCTTACGCCCGTTGAGAACGCTTTTAAACATGGTATCAGTGCCACCAATCCATCGTTCATACACATCTCTATCATTGAAGAAGACGGTAACATCATCTTCTTATCAGAGAATAGTAACTATCCAAAGAACGCCACTGACAAGAGTGGGAAAGGCATTGGACTGGAGAATATGTACCGCCGGTTAGAGTTAATATACCCTCGCCACTATCGCATCCATCAAGTCATTGACCGCAACATATACCGCACGAAGATTACTATCACACCTTTCGAGCATTAAAGAGTGGGGATGATTCAAGTGCAAAAACAATATGGAACTATAAAACAAAACATGAGATTATACAATAGGGAAGATGCCATACAACACATGAACAGACTGGCGAAGGAGAATAAAGACTTTGTCTTCATCATCAATTATGAGGCTAATGGGGCTTACGTAGCCGAGACGTCCGATATAGATCCTACGGAGTTATTATGTTCCTTTCCCTCTTTTGATAACGTTCCAAGCAACGAATCCTGTAATAACGAGGAGGTGGAATGGCAAATCCAACCACTCACAAGAGACGAATATGAGCCTCGCATCAATCTCATTAAGCATTACGAACAACAAGGAGACAGCTATTTAGCTAATCTCACATGCAAGATTCCCATTCAAACAAACCTCTCTTTGCATGACATCTTCCTACGTTCAAAGGCGTTATATCGCTGTTGGATGAAGGGAAAGTTCGTCTGTTTCTCCCCCGAGATATTTGTCCGTATCAATGAGAAGGGCGTTATCTCTTCTTATCCGATGAAGGGAACAATCGCTGCCACAGTCCCCCACGCATCTAAAACCCTGTTAGACAACAGGAAAGAAGCGGCAGAACACGCTACAATCGTTGACCTCATCCGCAACGATTTGAGCATGATTGCAAGTAAAGTAAGCGTCTCTCGCTATCGATACATCGACCGTTTGGCGACAAATAAAGGACAAATATTGCAGACAAGTTCGGAGATTACAGGGCAATTACCCAACGATTATAGAGAACGAATTGGTAGTTTGTTGTTCCGCCTACTGCCCGCTGGGTCAATAACGGGTGCTCCTAAACGGCGAACCATGGAGATTATCCATGAGGCGGAAGACTATGAACGAGACTTCTATACGGGTGTTATGGGTTGTTACAGCAATGGTTCGCTGGATAGCGCAGTGATGATTCGCTTCATAGATGAGGATGAGCAAGGGCATTACTACTATAAGGCTGGGGGCGGTATAACGGCTCAGAGCAATAATGATGACGAATACAACGAGGTAATAGAAAAGGTTTATGTGCCAATATATTGAGTCTTTAAGGGTCGTGGATGGGCACATCTGCAACCTTACCTGCCATCAACAGCGAATGAACAAAACACGATTAGAAGTGTTCGGACAGTCTACTCCCCTACTCCTTAACGATATTCTAAAGAACGTAAAGGCTCCTTCTGGGCTTGTTAAGCTACGTTTTATTTATGATGAGACAGGTATTCATGACATGAGCTGTACGCCTTACAAACGCAAAGAAATACACTCCTTACGTCTTGTAACAGCCAACAACATTGATTACAGATACAAGAGTGTGGATCGGTCTGCCCTTAATCAACTCAAAGAAAAGCAAGGAGATTGTGACGAAATATTGATTATTCGCAATAACCACATCACTGATACTTCTTATACAAACGTGGCTCTCTATGATGGCAAACAATGGTTTACACCCTCTACCCCACTCCTTCGAGGTACAATGAGGCAGAGTTTGCTGGATAGAGGACTACTACAAGAGCGTGAACTCCTCGTTTCCGACCTCCCTAACTACAAGCAGATTAGCCTCTTCAATGCTATGATGGAACTCGGCGAAGTGATCTTACCAGTGAACAAGATTATAGGTTAGAACGTTAGAAATATAGGCTCTTTTTCATACAAGAAGAGCCTCCCCTATCCTACGGCACACCAACTATTAAATCATTAGAAACGCCTGTCTATTCACAAAGAAACCCTGTTTTAATTAAATTATTAAATTAAAAAGTAACTATTATTAATCTATTTATAATATCTTATTAATCTGTTTTTTAATAGACAAAGAGCCTATCTATGATATAAATAAGCCTTTACGCTATCATTAAAAGGCTTTTCCTTTTCTATACGTACCCATTAGCTGCATTGCTATAGGTCACTTTTAAGAGCAGAGCCAGAGCCTGTATTGCAGAAAGAAAGATAATTGCAGCAGACTTAAAAACATACAAATGGAACAGAACAACAAGTTAAGAAGAGAAGAGGAAACCATGAGTTAGAAAGCAGCAAAAACCCCAGAATACAAAAATCTTATGTTTTTTTGGTATTGCAATACAAATATCTTATAATAATTTTGTACTCCACTACAAAATTCTTATATTTGCAGTAGAATTGAAAGAAGGCTTAGAATGATACAAAGAATACAAAAAGAACAGATAGAGAAGTTACTGAGTGGAGATAAAGCAATCATCATTCTCGGTGCAAGACAGGTGGGAAAATCAACCCTACTAAACCAACTCTTTACTAGCAAAGACGATGTTATGTGGTTGAACGGGGATGAGTGGGATGTCCGACAAATGCTTGAGAACATGACATCAACACGTATTCGCAGCTTGATTGGACAAAAGAAATGGGTTGTAATAGACGAGGCGCAACGCATTCCTAATATAGGATTAAAGATGAAACTCATCACTGATCAAGTTCCAAACGTACAAGTAGTAGCAACAGGAAGTTCGTCTTTTCAACTTGCATCACAGGTTAATGAGCCTCTAACTGGTAGGAAGAGAGAGTTTCACATAGCCCCCTTGTCTTATCAAGAAATGGTAAATCATACTAGCTTATTAGACGAACATAGGATGATACCACACCGCATGGTTTATGGTTACTACCCAGAGGTTGTTACCTCGCCAGGCGATGAACAAGATGTTCTAAGGGAACTTTCAAACAGTTACTTATACAAGGATATTCTCTCATTAGACAACATCAATAAGCCTGATAAGCTTTCCTTACTATTACAAGCATTAGCAAGACAAATAGGAGAGCAGGTTTCTTACAATGAAGTTGGGCAGCTTATCGGGTTGAATCCAAAGACTGTTGAGAAGTACATAGACGTTCTTGAGAAGAGTTTCATTCTATTTCGTTTAGGCAGCCTAGCGCGTAATTTGCGTAATGAACTTAAGGTTTCGCGTAAGATCTACTTCTGGGATCTAGGCATAAGGAACGCTATCATTGCCAATTTCCAGCAAGTGGAATTACGCAACGATGTAGGGGCTCTATGGGAGAACTTCGCCATTACGGAGCGACTAAAGCTCCTTAACATCAAAGGAAGCTTTGCTAACAAATGGTTCTGGCGCACTCAACAACAGCAAGAGATAGACTATATAGAGGAAAAGAACGGTCAATTCAATAGTTTCGAGTTCAAGTGGAATACTAAAAAAGCGCATGTTAAGCAGCCAAAAAGTTTTTCTGACGCTTATACGGATAGTACTTTTACAGTCGTAACAACTGATAATATAGATAGTTTCATCCTATGAGAATACCGCAAAAGAAGATACATTACCACTTTATTGATTACCTTTATTATGTCGGAGAACAGAAGTACACAGGGCGAATGGATGGTCCATTTATGATTTGTCTGCCTCTTTTTATACCCTTGATGATTTTATTCTTCAAGCTAAACATATACGTAATAAGCCCCAAATGGGACTTTTGTATAGCTTTTCTGATTGTCTTTCTAACTGCTAACTATATCATCTCTAAGCTATACGAACGTAATAACAGAAGGGAAAGAGTACTCAAACACTTTAAGAAAACAGTATGGGGAAGTGAGCCTGTGATGGCTGCCTTTATATTAATGTGGTTTCTTACAAATATAAGCCTATCCCTTTTTTTCATCAAACTATAATACACAAAAAAGCCAATACACGCCAGTCTATGCAAGACCAGTATGTATTGGCTTATATTATAAGTGCTTATTACGAATCTATCCGTTCAGTATCTTCTTAATGTCGTTGAGCTTATTAAGAGCTTCAACAGGCGTTAAGTTATTGACATCAAGTCCAAGAATCTCATCACGAATCTGCGTAAGTACAGGGTCATCAAGCTGGAAGAAAGAGAGTTGAACGCCCTCCCTACTCTTCTCCAAATGCTCAACAGCAGCCTTACCAACGCTTCCCACTTGTAAATTATCAGCCTCTAACTCCTTTAGAATAACGTTTGCCCGCTTTACTATTGAGCGTGGCATACCAGCGATTTCAGCCACATGAATACCGAAAGAGTGCTCACTTCCGCCTCGTGTTAACTTACGAAGAAAGATTATCTTACCATCTACCTCTTTCACAGAAACATTATAGTTTTTGATGCGAGAGAAGCTCTTCTCCATCTCATTCAATTCATGGTAATGGGTCGCAAAGAGCGTTCGGGCTTGTGCTTTAGGATGCTCATGTAGATACTCAACTATCGCCCATGCAATGCTTATTCCATCGTATGTACTGGTGCCACGACCCAACTCGTCAAAGAGAACTAACGAACGCGGCGTGACATTGTTGAGGATATTTGCGGCCTCAGTCATCTCTACCATAAAGGTTGACTCACCCAATGAGATATTGTCGGAAGCCCCCACACGTGTGAAGATCTTATCTACTATACCAATACGTGCACGCTCCGCAGGAACAAAACAACCTATTTGTGCCAAGAGAACTATCAGTGCTGTTTGACGCAAAAGGGCTGATTTACCAGCCATATTAGGACCTGTTATCATCATAATCTGCTGATGTTCGGTATCTAACTTGACGTCATTAGGAACGTACTGTTCGCCTATTGGCAACTGAGTCTCTATAACTGGATGACGCCCTTGGTGTATGTCCAATACATCAGAATCATCCACTGTCGGGCGCACATAATGCTGTTGTAAGGCTATCTTCATAAATGACAACAAGCAATCGAGATGTGCCACAAGGTTGGCATTAACCTGTATCTGTGGGATAAAAGGTTGCATGTCTTGAATCAACTCCATGAAGAGTTGCCCCTCACGAGCCAATATCTTCTCATCAGCACCCAGTATCTTCTCTTCATACTCCTTAAGTTCTGGTGTGATATAACGCTCTGCTTGTGCCAGTGTTTGCTTACGGATCCAATCTTCAGGAACCTTATTTTTAAAGGTATTACGCACCTCTAAGTAATAACCAAACACATTATTGAATCCCACCTTAAGCGAACTTATGCCCGTCTGTGCGATCTCTTTCTCTTGTATCTCAAGTAGATACTGCTTTCCATTATCACGAATTGAACGTAAATCATCCAATTCCTTATCATATCCAGACGCTATCACGTCCCCTTTAGCGACCAGTTGTGGTGGGTCAACATTGATTTCTTTCTCTATACGATCACGTAGGTTCGCACAGAGATTCAACTGTTCTCCTATCCTATTCAGCGACTTATTATTCGTAGAAAGGCATTCTGCTTTCACTGGTTCGATAGCTTTTAAAGCATTCTTCAGCTGTACCACCTCACGTGGAGATACCCTTCCAACAGCTACCTTAGATATGATTCGTTCTAAGTCACCCATCTGGTGGAACTGTTCATCAATGTTATTACGGAAATCGGAGGCTCGAAAGAAATGATCAACGATGTCTAATCGTTCGTTGATAACCGCTACATCGTTCAAAGGAAAGACCACCCAGCGTCGAAGCATACGCCCACCCATAGGGGTGATGGTATTGTCGATGACATTAAGAAGAGACGATCCACCCTCATTCATAGGGGCTACCAGCTCCAGAGAACGAACCGTAAAGCGATCCATTCGCACGTATTTATCCTCTTCAATACGCGTTAATGAGGTGATATGATTTATCTGTGTATGTTGTGTAAGGTCAAGGTATTGCAGGATAGCACCTGCTGCTATCACACCATTAGACAAGTGTTCAACACCGAAACCCTTAAGGTTTTTAGTGCCAAAGTGCTTTAGTAACTTTTGACGAGCAGTCTGATCGGTGAAGACCCAATCGTCCATCTCAAACGTACACAAGCGTGTTCCAAAGTAACGCTCGAAGTCTCTTCGCTTCGAACGATCGAATAATACCTCCTTAGGTTGGAAACTTCCAAACAGCTTCTCGACGTAGTCAAAGGTTCCTTCACCCGTTAGGAACTCACCAGTTGATATATCCAAGAAACTGACACCACATGCACTTTTACCAAAGTGAATGGCAGCCAAGAAGTTATTCTCCTTATAGTTCAACACGTTATCACTAAGGGCTACACCTGGAGTAACCAACTCTGTGATACCACGTTTCACCATCTTATCCATTGCGGATAAGCCTTTTTTACCCTTAATAGCCTCTCGCTTCTTCTTAGGGTCTTCTAATTGGTCGCAAATAGCAACTCTTTTACCAGCTCGGATGAGCTTAGGTAGATAGGTGTCAAGGGCATGATGAGGGAAACCAGCCATCTCTATAGAACCACTAAGTCCCCCATTATTACGACGAGTAAGGGTTATACCAAGTACACGAGCTGACTCCACAGCATCTTCACCATAGGTTTCATAGAAGTCACCACACCTAAAGAGTAACATTGCATCAGGGTGTTGTGCCTTCATCGAGAAGAACTGCTTCATCATTGGGGTTAGTCCCTTGTCATCTTTTACCATAGCTATTTACGTCTTTTTTAGTCTTTTCTTATATCCTTTTAAAGTTTACAAAAGTACAAAAAAGACTATGAAAGCCCAAATAAATGAACCATTAACCATACTTGTTAATGGTAAGAAGTCTTCAAAAGTGGACCTTAGAACAACATAAAAGACTAAGGTCTACCTCGCAAAAAACATTATAATGCAACGCCAACAGCCTTTGCCAAGGTTTCTTTTATATATGCATTAATGGTCATACCTGCTTGTTGTGCTAATAGTGCAATATGACTATGAATCTCTGGAGTAAGGCGTACATTGAGGTTTCCACTATATGACTTATGAGGCTGTATACCTGCTGCTGCACAACTATTAAGATAGTCGTCTACTGCACCTTCAAAATCCTTACGAAGATCATTCACGTTTTCACCTTCGTATGTAATGGCATCCTTGCACATACCTAACACCTTTCCATAAAGGCAATTATCCTCTTCACTATAATCAACACTGCCTATGTAACCTTTATAAGTCATTGTTCCCATGTTGTATCCTCCCTACTTTACATAATTATTAACCTTTAGGAATATCATTACTTGCTTCATCACGTACCCTTTAATAATATTAGTTGGATGCGGTTTGTGCATAATGTAACGATTACCATCACTCTCATTTACAAAGATAACACGTGATCCCGATGTGGAACCTTTATGTTCTAAATGGAAACCAAACTGCTTGAATAACATTTCCATCTCACCAAAAGAGAAGTCTTTTGGGAGTTCATTGAAACGTTTAAGTAGCTTACCTTTCTTATTCATAATAGTCTTCTCGTGTACAAAAGTAACTATTATTAGTTACAAACACAAATTATTATGGTTGTTTTTAATGGCTTATTATAACAAAGAATAACATGACATTCATTCCAAGACTTCTATAACAATAACTGAAAAAAGCATTTTACAGAAGATAGGGTGGGGCAGGGTAGGGTATAAACAGAAAACCTTTCCCATAAACAAGGAAAGGTTTTCAATATATCGTTA